>CAWCQJ010000001.1:0-1961023 GCA_963797735.1 uncultured Chloroflexia bacterium | reverse complement strand
GATGTATTGCTTACCGCGGATTTCGGGCGGCTCGCCGAAGAAGTCCGAGCAGCGGAGCTCGGTGGGGCGGATATGCTCCATCTCGATGTGATGGACGGCCGATTCGTGCCGAACATCACCTTCGGTGCGGTGGTTGTTGATGCGTTGCGTAAGGTGACGCGGCTGCCGTTCGACATACACCTGATGTGCATTGAGCCAGAGCGGCTTATCGAGCAGTTCGCGGAGACGGCCGACACGATCAACGTCCACATCGAAGTTTCGCCGCACATCAATCGGACCTCGACACGATCCGCAAGATGGGTAAGCGGGCCGGCGTGTGTATCAACCCGGGGACCGCGCTGAGCGCAATCGAAGAATCGCTGCCCGACGCAGACCAGGTGATGGTGATGACCATCAACCCGGGATGGGGCGGTCAACAGATGTTGCCTGCGCAGCTCGAGAAGGTCGCGCGGGTCCGCCGACTCCTGGACCAGTTCGGGAACCCCGCCGAAATCGAAATCGACGGCGGCGTGAAAACCTCGAACATCGCGGATTGCGTCCGTGCGGGTGCGAACACGGTTGTTTGCGGGAGCTCGGTGTTCAACGAGCAGAAATCAGTGGCGGAGAACATCGCGGAGTTGCGGCGAGCGGCCCTGGCGCAGTGATTGATGTCGCCGGGCGTTAGCACCGAAGTTGGCGGGCAGCCCCACGCGGCTCGGAATGCCATTCATCCCGGTTAACTTTTGTTGGGCGGTTGCTTTGTACATTCATGGCGAAGGCGAATTCAGGGCCGCGCGTAGTCGCGCATTGCGTGCTTCGGCGGGACGAACGGGTGCTGCTGATTCGATTTGAAGAACCTGGTACCGGGCGAGTTGGGTGGCGCGCGCCTGGCGGAGGCGTCGAACTTGGCGAGACCTCCGAGACGGCGGTGCGGCGCGAGATTCGCGAGGAGCTGGGAATAGAACTCGACATCCTCAAGTCTCGGGGCGCCGTTGAGGGCTTCATTCACTGGCGCAACGAGGACGAGCACGAGGTTGTGTTCCTCTTCGAGGGCCGGCCGAAGGCGTGGGGCAGGCTCGCGGAATCGGAGCGAGTCGATGGGATAGAGGCGAGCGGGAAAACGTTGGACCTGCGCTGGGTCGATCCCGGAGCCATCCTCGGCAGCGGCGACTTGATGTACCCCGAAGGCATCTGGCCAATCCTTTTGGGCCACCTCGCGCAATCGATCCGCGCCACGGCGCTGTGTGCGATCGAACGCCAGGGCGCCTATTTGGCGTTCGATATCTATGACCCACTGACCCGGCGAAGGCTTGTTCGCTTCCCGGGCGGGGGCATCGAGCATGGCGAGAATTCGTTCGATGCAGTTCGCCGGGAGATGCGGGAGGAACTGAATACCGAACTCGAGGGACTCCGGTTGCTCGGCGTGCTCGAGAACATTTTTGGCATGAAGGGTTTTTCCGGGCATGAAATCGTCTTCTTGTTCGCTGCACGGGCAACGAACGAGGCGATCTACGCGGCCGATGAGAACGTGGCTGTCGAGGCAACCGAAAATGTTCCACTGCGGTGGGCGACGTTGGCCGAGCTAAAATCCGACGAAACGACGCTGGTGCCCGAAGGCGCGCTCGAGTTGCTCCTCCAGCGCCGGCGAAACGGCTAGAAAAACGACGAAGGCCGGGATTGCTCCCGGCCTTCGTACGTGTTGGCGTGATCGTTCTCGCTAGCTGATGAAGAGCGGGGCGAGTACGAGGGTGATGGTGCTGAGGAGCTTCACGAGTACGTGGAGCGCCGGGCCAGCGGTGTCCTTGAACGGGTCTCCGACGGTGTCGCCGACGACTGCCGCGGCGTGGGTATCGGAACCCTTGCCGATGACTTCGCCGTTCTCGTCCTTGAGTCCGCCGGATTCAATGAACTTCTTGGCGTTGTCCCAGGCCCCACCCGTGTTGTTCAGGTAGGTAGCGAGGAGGACGCCGCCGATGGTGCCGACCATGAGCATGCCGGCGACGGAGAGCCAACCTTCGTTGCCATCGCCACCGAAGGCGTAGCGGAAGATGACGCCAGTCGCGATTGGCAAACCAACGGCGAGGATGCCGGGCAAGATCATTTCGTGGAGAGCCGCCCGGGTCGTAATGTCCACGGCTCGGGTGTAGTCCGGGCGAACTTCGCCGGTCATGATGCCGGGGTTTTCGCGGAACTGGCGGCGAACCTCTTCGATGATTGAGCCGGCCGTCTTTCCAACGGCACGAATGGCCAACGAGCTGAAGAGGAAGGCGAGCATCACGCCGAGCATTGCGCCGACGAAGACTTCGACCTTACCCAGGTTGATGGGCATGACTCGAGGCAACGGCAGCGGACTTGCCGTGATGGCGGCGCCCTGTGCTTCAGTCAGGTCGCCATCGGCGACCTTCTTTCCGACGATGGCGTCGCGCTCCTGACGGTCGGCAACGGCGAGGGTATTGAGCGTGATTTCGCTGAACTTGCCCTTGTCGTCGACTTCATCGAAGACGGCCTTGAGGTTCTTGGTGTGGTCGGCAATCTCGTTCGCGGCGGCGGCCCGAAGATCGGCGCCGGCGGGAATGAGGTTGAGGTCCTGGTAGTTCTGGGCGTAGCGCTCTGGGCTGTCGCCCGCGATCTTCCCGAACTCGTTGCGAACCTCATCGAGGTAAGCGGTGAAGAGCAAGAAGGCGGCGAGGGCGGCGGAACCGACCGCGTAACCCTTGGTGAGGGCCTTGGTGGTGTTCCCGACAGTGTCGAGGCGGTCGGTAATTTCGCGAGCTTCGGGCTTGGAGTCCGTGGCCATTTCGGTGATGCCACCGGCGTTGTCGGTGATTGGGCCGAAGGTATCCATGGCGAGGACGTAGGCCGCCGACATGAGCATGCCCATGGTCGCGCAGGCTGTTCCGAAGACGCCGAGCGAGATGCTGCTTACGTTTGCGAGTTCGGCCTGGCTACCGAGGACGTAGGACCCGACGAGGGCGAGGCCGACGGTGACAGCGGTAACTGCAGTGGTTTCGAAACCGACGGCAGTACCGATGATGATGTTGGTGGCCGCGCCCGTGCGGCTGGCGCGGGCGATTTCCTGGACAGGTCGCCAGGAACCAGCGGTGTAGTACTGGGTTATGTAGACGAACGCGATACCGGTCGCTATACCGACCAGTCCGCAGAAGAAGAACCAGTACCAGACGTCATCGAGCATGGCCTTGGTACAAATGCCCAGGCCGATGACGCTGAGGAGGGTGATGGTCCAGTAGCCGCCGTTGAGGGCGCCCATTGGGTCACTGATGCGCTTCGCCCAGAAGGGCACCGTCATCATGCCGATGATGGTGGCGAAGACGCCGAAGGAACGAAGGACGAGCGGGAACAGAATCCACTCGACGCGGTTGGTCGCCGTGAAGATGGCGACACCGAGAATCATGGCGCCGATGTTTTCGGCGGACATGGATTCGAAAAGGTCGGCGCCGCGGCCGGCACAGTCGCCGACGTTGTCGCCTACGAGGTCCGCGACGACGGCGGCATTGCGCGGGTCGTCTTCGGGGATGCCCGCTTCGACCTTACCAACAAGGTCGGCGCCGACGTCGGCGGCCTTGGTATAGATACCACCGCCGAGCTGAGCGAAGAGGGCGACGAAGCTGGCGCCGAATCCGAAGCCGACGATGAGGAACGGGGTCTCATCGATAGGGTGGCCGAGCACGCGGCTGTAGATGGCGAACATGCTCGAGACGCCGATGAGGCTCAGAGCAACGACGAGGAAGCCTGAAACGGCGCCGCCCCGGAGGGAGGTGTTAATGGCTTCAGCGAGGCTGTTCTGTGCGGCTGCGGCTGTGCGGCCGTTGGCGCGAACAGCGATCGACATGCCGATGTAGCCGGACACGCCAGACGCGAGCGCGCCAACAATGAAGGCAACGCCTGTGAGTGCTCCGACTTCGACGGAATCCTTGAAGATGCCGACGACGACGGAAACAACTATCGATGTGACAACGGCGAGAATGCCGATTGTCCGGTACTGGCGGCTGAGGAAGGCGTTTGCCCCCTCAAGGATGGTACCTGCGACTTCCTGCATCGATGCGGTGCCTTTGTCCCGTTTAAGGACATCGAAGGCGAGCCAGATCGCGAACAGGACTGCCGCGGCACTTGCAGCGGGAATCATGATCTGGGCCAAGAGCATTTGGGTTAGTTCCTCCAACTATGCTTGCAGCCCCGAAAGACCCAACACGGGGCTACCGGCCGCCCGGATTGACGCGCCGAAAGCGTGGCAACATTAGGCAGTTGAAGTACTACGGGAAAGTTTCGGGAAGGTTTCGGGGGCACTTGCCCCCGAAACGATGGTCTACCCGACGAAGAGCGGGCCGAACACAACCGCGACGATCGACATCAGCTTGAGCAAGATGTTGAGCGCAGGGCCCGAGGTGTCCTTGAATGGATCGCCGACGGTATCGCCGACGACGGCGGCCTTGTGGGCGTCCGAACCCTTGCCGCCGAGGTTGCCGGCTTCGATGTATTTCTTGGCGTTGTCCCAGGCGCCACCGGCGTTTGCCATCATCAATGCGAGGACGGCGCCGCTGGCGATGGAACCGATGAGCAAACCGCCGAGCGCCTCGGCGCCGATGATCGAGCCAACGAGGATGGGGACGGCAACGGCGAGGATGCCGGGGATGATCATTTCGCGGATCGCGCCATCGGTGGAGATGGCGACCGCGCGGGCGTAGTCCGGCTTCCCAGAGCCATCCATGATCCCGGGGATTTCGCGGAACTGACGGCGAACCTCGTTCACCATGGCAATGGCGGCGCGGCCGACGGCTTCCATGGTCATGGCGGCGAAGACAAATGGCATCAAGCCGCCGATGAGCAGGCCGAGCATGGTGTGAACATCGAGGATGTCGATGCTGTCGATGCCAACGACCTGGGAATACGTGACCATCAGGGCGAGGGATGTGAGCACGGCAGAGCCGATCGCGAAGCCCTTGCCAGTCGCGGCGGTGGTGTTACCAAGGCTGTCGAGTGCGTCTGTGCGTTCGCGGACTTCAGGTTCGAGTCCGGCCTGTTCCGCGATACCACCGGCGTTGTCAGCAACCGGACCATAGGCATCGGTAGCAAGCGTGATGCCGAGCGGTGCGAGCATGCCGACGGCGGCGAGGGCGATGCCGTAGAGGCCGGCGAGTTCGAACGTGATCCAGATGGCGGCCACGATCGTGAGGATCGGGACGGCTGTGGACATCATGCCCAGGCCGAGTCCACCGATGATCAGCGTTGCCGGGCCTGTCTCGGCGGTTCGGGCGAGGTTCTGGGTGGGCTTGTATTCGTAGGCGGTGTAGTACTCGGTCACGGTGCCGATCACCTGTCCGGCGACAAGGCCAACCAAAACCACCCAGAAGAGTTCGAACGGGAGGTCGAGTATCAGAAGCGAGACCGCCGTTGCGCCAAGGACGAGCCCGCTGGCGGCGAAGATTCCGGTGCGGAGCGCCCAGAGCAGGCGGCCCATGTTGGCGTTCTCACTCGTGCGAACGAGGAAGGTGCCAATGATGGCAGCGAAGATGCCGAGGCCCATGATGAGCAACGGCAGCATGAACGCCTTGGAATCCCAGTTCGTGGCGTCGGATGAGTTAAATACGCCGTTTTCGCTGGCGCCGGCGACGCCAATGGCAGTCAGTGCCATGGCTGCGACGATCGAGCCTGTGTAGGACTCGAAGAGGTCAGCACCCATGCCGGCTACGTCGCCAACGTTGTCGCCGACGTTGTCCGCAATTGTCGCGGGATTGCGAGCGTCGTCTTCGGGGATACCGGCTTCGACCTTGCCGACGAGGTCTGCGCCAACGTCAGCGGCCTTGGTGTAAATGCCGCCGCCGACGCGCGCAAAGAGCGCGATGGAGGAGGCGCCGAATGCGTAGCCGGTAAGCGGCTGAACGTTTTCGGTAAGCAGGTAGACGATGGCGACACCGAGCACGCTAATGCCTGTGACGGTGATGCCCATCACGGTTCCGGAGGAAAACGCGACACGAAGGGCAGGATTGAGGCCCACTCGCGCTTTGGCCGCCGTGCGGACGTTCGCCCGGACGGCAATGTACATACCGATGTAGCCGGCGAGAGCAGAGGAAACCGCGCCGAAGACGTAGGCGGCTCCAGTCCGCGGGAAGTCTGTTCCGCGCCCGGTCTGCTCGCCGAATCGGTCGAGTATGTCGTAGTCGACGAACAAGACGAGCGCGACCGTCGCGATGACGACGAACCCGGCGAGGAAGGTGTACTCGCGCTTGAGGAAGGCGTTGGCGCCCTCCTGGATCGCTTTCGCGATCTCCTTCATGAGTTCGGTGCCCTCGTCTTCCGCGAGGACGCGCCGGGCGGTGATCGCCGCGAAGATGAGGGCGACTACTCCAGCAGCCAGCGCAATCAGTATCATTCCCATTGTCTACCCCCTGGACGGTCTCTCGAGCGAGAGATTCGGAGCACGCAGGTGCGGTAACGGCGAAACCGCACCGCCCGCAAAATCGCGCCAAAGATCGTTGAATTGGCGTGATGCTAGTCGCAGGAGCGCTTGCGGGCCAGACTTGGCCGGTGTTACGACTTTGTTTCTAGAGCGGGCGGCCAGTGAGGAAGAGCAGTCCCTTTGCCAAAACTTCACCACAAAAGACCGCGCCCATCGCGATGTAAAGGAGACCGGTGGCGCTCTGCATCGCCTTCATCTGGGTGGTCTTGAACGAGAGGATTCCGAGGATGATTGGGAAGACGAGCCCGACTCCGATGCGGAGGTAAAGGGCGGGGTTGGCGAAGATCCCGACATCGACGGGGCTCGATGGAGTTGGGGTTTCGCGAACCGGGATAAAGAGGTTCAGGGCAAGGACCAGCGTCTGCAGACCTAGCGCCGCCAGGAGCGTGATGTCGAGGTCTCGGAGCGGCCACGACGGCAAGGCGCCTTCGGTCAGATACCAGTGTCCCCAGACCATCGACACGGAGACCGCTCCAAGCGCGAGGGTGCCGGCGAACAAAGCAAGCACGGAGGCCGGGAAACCCCACGTGGGCGGGGCAAGCATTATTGCGAGGAGAACCACGGCCAGGGTGCCGGCAATTGAACCCGCGATACCGAACAGCCGGCCGATCGGGTCCCACCCCATAAACACGCAGAACATGTAGATGCTGCTGGTGACGATGACGACCATCATCGCTCGCTTGAAGTCGTCGAATGGACCGGCGTCGATGCGATAGCCATCGATTTCCGTGCCGATCGTTATGCCGGCTGCGGTCCAGTAGGTCAGAGCACCGGCGACGGCCACGCAGAGGGCCATGGTCATCACAAAGCCGCGCGTCACACCACCGCGAAGATCACTGCCCAGGGTGATCCAGAGGCTGCCGATGCTCAGTTCGGCCATGATCAGGAGCAGTGTGTAGGGAAGGGCTTCGGCGTTCACGCATCCCCGAGTGTCCAGTGTGCGAGCCGAAGGCGAAAGCGGTCGGTTTAGAAGGCGGGCTTCCAGGCTTTCCAGGGCGAGTCTGGTTGCATCGTGAGCCAACGCCCATGTGGGTTCGCGACGGAGGAAATGCGGTACTCACCAGCGCCATTGTGAATGCGCAGGATCCAGACCTGTTCCTCCCCGTCGAGTTGGGCACCCCGCTCTATGAAATCCGGACAACCGATTTGGACCAGGTAGATGTCGCGGGAGAATGAGAGCGCCTTCAGCATCCGCGCCAGGGTTTCGCGCATCTGCGGCGTGAACTGATGAAGCACAAACGTCGCGAAAAAGCAGAGGGCCGCGCTCCCGGACGCCAAACCGGAATGGCGACCATCGAGGTACTCGAAGAGATTTCCCTTGATGAGTTCGGGAGGCCCGTGCCTCGCTACTTCGATGGCGGCATCCAAAAGGGCGAGGCGATCGGTGTGCTCGGGCCAAATCAGGGCTCGAAGCCAGGCGACGTCGTCCGCGTTGGAAACAGCAAGCGGGTTGATGTCGATGCCGATTCGAGACACGACTTCGGGAATTTGGACCCGAGGAGTGGTGCCGCGCGGCTCGGAAACCAGCGTTACCGGGAGGACGGATCGCCAACTTCATAGTCGCCATAGCGGTAGTGGTACCGATCGAACAGCAGGTTGAGCCCGGCACTGGGGCCGATTTCGATCAGCGCGAGTGGCTGGCCGGAGCTTTCCGCGACCTCGGCGAACGCCGGGAGGAGCAGTGCCGAGCGGCGTACCTCGTTGGTTTGCACCAGCCGGGTGCGAATCACGGGAAGGAGTTCTTCGCGATGAGCCTCGCAAAACTCCGTGAAGAGTGTCCGCACTTCAGGCGAGGCAGGAAGCGTTCCTCCCAGGGTCGCGTAGTAGGCGGCAAGCGGTTCGCTCGGCCGCTTCGCGAGCAGGGCATGGACTGCGCCGAAGAGAATGTTTGGCGGCGGTTGTCCGGGCAGCGCTTCGTTGGCAAGCGCGAGGAGTCTGGGATCGTCGGCGACGACGTGCCCGAGGAAGCCGTAGAGGGGGGACAAGTTGGAAATCGCCTCGATATCGCTCCAGCGACGGAAGAGCGTGATAAGGCGAACCTGATCCACGTCACGGATTGTATACAACTCTCCTGAAGAAGCGAAATGGGCGTGCCCCCGTGGTCTTCTTCGCCCCAACTGGGTAGTATTCCCGCGCATTTAGCGCTTCGAGGAGGGCACCAATGCACCGGGAGAAGGCATGGGAAATCCTCGTCGAGTACTCGCAGGAGGAGCGGACGCGCAGGCACGGGATCGCAGTGGAGGCGGTAATGCAGTCGTATGCGCGGCTGCTTCACGAAGACGAGGAAAAGTGGGGCATCACCGGGTTGCTGCACGACTTCGACTGGGAGATTCATCCCACTGAGGACCTTCACCCGAAGGAAGGTTCCAAACTGCTGGAAGCGCGGGGCGTGCCAGATGACATCCGCTATGCGATTCTTTGCCACGCACCGTTCCTCGGGATGGAATACACCTCGAAGATGGACCGGGCGATTTACGCTTCCGACGAACTTTCCGGGTTTGTCATCGCGTGCACCCTGGTGAAGCCAGATAAATCCCTCTCCTCAATCGAACCGCAATCGGTGCGAAAGAAGATGAAAGACAAAGCCTTCGCGCGAACCGTTCGACGCGAAGACCTGATAAACGGCGCCGCTGACCTCGGCGTGGAATTCGACGAACACATACGGTTCGTGGCGGAAGCGCTGAAGCCGGTAGCAAGCCAATTGGGAGTGAATCCGTGAGAAACGAACGCGTACCAGACCGCAACATCGCGATGGAGATTGTGCGGGTCACCGAGGCGGCTGCGTCGCCGCGGCACGCTGGATGGGTCGCGGAGACAAGATTGGCGCGGACGCCGCTGCGGTCGACGCGATGCGAATGATGCTCGATACGGTGGACATGGACGGCGTCATCGTCATCGGCGAGGGCGAAAAAGACGAAGCCCCAATGCTGTTCAACGGCGAACGAGTGGGAAATGGCCATGGCCCGCAAGTCGACGTTGCCGTTGACCCGCTTGAAGGCACTCGTCTGACGGCGCAGGGCCGACCTGGTGCGGTCAGCGTGATCGCTTGCGCACCGCGGGGAACGCTCTACAACCCACATGAAATGTTCTACATGGAGAAGATCGCGGTCGGCAGCTTCGCCCGCGGCAAAATCGACCTGGCAGCTCCCGTGGAGTGGAACATTCAGCAAGTTGCCAAGGCGAAAGGCGTTCCGGTTGAGGAAGTGACCGTCGTGATCCTCGACCGCGACCGGAACACCGAGATTGCCGACCAGGTGCGGGCGGCCGGGGCAAGAATCAAGTCATCACCGATGGCGACGCTCCTGGCGCGGTCTCGGCTGGCATCCCTGAAGCCGCGGTTGACGTGATGCTCGGAATCGGAGGTTCGCCTGAGGGCGTCATCGCCGCGTGTGCATTGAAATGCCTCGAGGGCGACTTCCAAGGTCGATGCCGCGTTCCTCGGCCGTGCGCCGGTCGTCGTCGTTTCGTGGCCAAAGCCGACCCTGGAAGTCGCCCTCGAGGCATTTCGATGCACACGCGGCGATGACGCCCTCAGGCGAACCTCCGATTCCGAGCATCACGTCAACCGCGGCTTCAGGGATGCCAGCCGAGACCGCGCCAGGAGCGTCGCCATCGGTGATGAACTTGATTCTTGCCCCGGCCGCCCGCACCTGGTCGGCAATCTCGGTGTTCCGGTCGCGGTCGAGGATCACGACGGTCACTTCCTCAACCGGAACGCCTTTCGCCTTGGCAACTTGCTGAATGTTCCACTCCACAGGAGCTGCCAGGTCGATCTTGCCGCGGGCGAAGCTGCCGACCGCGATCTTCTCCATGTAGAACATTTCATGTGGGTTGTAGAGCGTTCCCCGCGGTGCGCAAGCGATCACGCTGACCGCACCAGGTCGGCCCTGCGCCGTCAGACGAGTGCCTTCAAGCGGGTCAACGGCAACGTCGACTTGCGGGCCGTGGCCATTCCCAACCCGCTCGCCGTTGAACAGCATTGGGGCTTCGTCTTTCTCGCCCTCGCCGATGACGATGACGCCGTCCATGTCCACCGTATCGAGCATCATTCGCATCGCGTCGACCGCAGCGGCGTCCGCGCCAATCTTGTCTCCGCGACCCATCCAGCGTGCCGCGGCGACAGCAGCCGCCTCGGTGACGCGCACAATCTCCATCGCGATGTTGCGGTCTGGTACGCGTTCGTTTCTCACGGATTCACTCCCAATTGGCTTGCTACCGGCTTCAGCGCTTCCGCCACGAACCGTATGTGTTCGTCGAATTCCACGCCGAGGTCAGCGGCGCCGTTTATCAGGTCTTCGCGTCGAACGGTTCGCGCGAAGGCTTTGTCTTTCATCTTCTTTCGCACCGATTGCGGTTCGATTGAGGAGAGGGATTTATCTGGCTTCACCAGGGTGCACGCGATGACAAACCCGGAAAGTTCGTCGGAAGCGTAAATCGCCCGGTCCATCTTCGAGGTGTATTCCATCCCGAGGAACGGTGCGTGGCAAAGAATCGCATAGCGGATGTCATCTGGCACGCCCCGCGCTTCCAGCAGTTTGGAACCTTCCTTCGGGTGAAGGTCCTCAGTGGGATGAATCTCCCAGTCGAAGTCGTGCAGCAACCCGGTGATGCCCCACTTTTCCTCGTCTTCGTGAAGCAGCCGCGCATACGACTGCATTACCGCCTCCACTGCGATCCCGTGCCTGCGCGTCCGCTCCTCCTGCGAGTACTCGACGAGGATGTCCCATGCCTTCTCCCGGTGCATTGGTGCCCTCCTCGAAGCGCTAAATGCGCGGGAATACTACCCAGTTGGGGCGAAGAAAGACCAAGGGCGCACGCCGATCTCGCTTCTGTCAGGAGAGTTGTATACAATCCGTGACGTGGATCAGGATCGCCTTATCACGCTCTTCCGTCGCTGGAGCGATATCGAGGCGATTTCCAACCTGTCCCCCCTCTACGGCTTCCTCGGGCACGTCGTCGCCGACGATCCCAGTCTCCTCGCGCTTGCCAACGAAGCGCTGCCCGGACAACCGCCGCCAAACATTCTCTTCGGCGCAGTCCATGCCCTGCTCGCGAAGCGGCCGAGCGAACCGCTTGCCGCCTACTACGCGACCCTGGGAGGAACGCTTCCTGCCTCGCCTGAAGTGCGGACACTCTTCACGGAGTTTTGCGAGGCTCATCGCGAAGAACTCCTTCCCGTGATTCGCACCCGGCTGGTGCAAACCAACGAGGTACGCCGCTCGGCCCTGCTCCTGCCCGCCGTTCGCCGAGGTCGCTGAACGCTCCGGCCAGCCACTCGCGCTGATCGAAATCGGCCCCAGTGCTGGCCTCAACCTGCTGTTCAATCGGTACCACTACCGCTATGGCGACTATGAAGTTGGCGATCCGTCCTCCTCGGTAACGCTGGTTTCCGAACCGCGCGGCACCACTCCTCGGGTCCAAATTCCCGAAGTCGCGTCTCGAATCGGCATCGACATCAACCCGCTTGCTGTTTCCAACGCGGACGATGTCGCCTGGCTTCGAGCCCTGATTTGGCCCGAGCACACCGATCGCCTCGCCCTTTTGGATGCCGCCATCGAAGTAGCGAGGCACGGGCCTCCCGAACTCATCAAGGGAGATCTCTTCGAGTACCTCGATGGTCGCCATTCCGGTTTGGCGTCCGGGAGCGCGGCCCTCTGCTTTTTCGCGACGTTTGTGCTTCATCAGTTCACGCCGCAGATGCGCGAAACCCTGGCGCGGATGCTGAAGGCGCTCTCATTCTCCCGCGACATCTACCTGGTCCAAATCGGTTGTCCGGATTTCATAGAGCGGGGTGCCCAACTCGACGGGGAGGAACAGGTCTGGATCCTGCGCATTCACAATGGCGCTGGTGAGTACCGCATTTCCTCCGTCGCGAACCCACATGGGCGTTGGCTCACGATGCAACCAGACTCGCCCTGGAAAGCCTGGAAGCCCGCCTTCTAAACCGCCCGCTTTCGCCTTCGGCTCGCACACTGGACACTCGGGGATGCGTGAACGCCGAAGCCCTTCCCTACACACTGCTCCTGATCATGGCCGAACTGAGCATCGGCAGCCTCTGGATCACCCTGGGCAGTGATCTTCGCGGTGGTGTGACGCGCGGCTTTGTGATGACCATGGCCCTCTGCGTGGCCGTCGCCGGTGCTCTGACCTACTGGACCGCAGCCGGCATAACGATCGGCACGGAAATCGATGGCTATCGCATCGACGCTGGTCCATTCGACGACTTCAAGCGAGCGATGATGGTCGTCATCGTCACCAGCAGCATCTACATGTTCTGCGTGTTTATGGGGTGGGACCCGATCGGCCGGCTGTTCGGTATCGCGGGTTCAATTGCCGGCACCCTGGCCGTGGTTCTCCTCGCGATAATGCTTGCCCCGCCCACGTGGGGTTTCCCGGCCTCCGTGCTTGCTTTGTTCGCCGGCACCCTCGCGCTTGGAGCGGTCTCCGTGTCGATGGTCTGGGGACACTGGTATCTGACCGAAGGCGCCTTGCCGTCGTGGCCGCTCCGAGACCTCGACATCACGCTCCTGGCGGCGCTAGGTCTGCAGACGCTGGTCCTTGCCCTGAACCTCTTTATCCCGGTTCGCGAAACCCCAACTCCATCGAGCCCCGTCGATGTCGGGATCTTCGCCAACCCCGCCCTTTACCTCCGCATCGGAGTCGGGCTCGTCTTCCCAATCATCCTCGGGATCCTCTCGTTCAAGACCACCCAGATGAAGGCGATGCAGAGCGCCACCGGTCTCCTTTACATCGCGATGGGCGCGGTCTTTTGTGGTGAAGTTTTGGCAAAGGGACTGCTCTTCCTCACTGGCCGCCCGCTCTAGAAACAAAGTCGTAACACCGGCCAAGTCTGGCCCGCAAGCGCTCCTGCGACTAGCATCACGCCAATTCAACGATCTTTGGCGCGATTTTGCGGGCGGTGCGGTTTCGCCGTTACCGCACCTGCGTGCTCCGAATCTCTCGCTCGAGAGACCGTCCAGGGGGTAGACAATGGGAATGATACTGATTGCGCTGGCTGCTGGAGTAGTCGCCCTCATCTTCGCGGCTATCACCGCCCGGCGCGTCCTCGCGGAAGACGAGGGCACCGAACTCATGAAGGAGATCGCGAAAGCGATCCAGGAGGGCGCCAACGCCTTCCTCAAGCGCGAGTACACCTTCCTCGCCGGGTTCGTCGTCATCGCGACGGTCGCGCTCGTCTTGTTCGTCGACTACGACATACTCGACCGATTCGGCGAGCAGACCGGGCGCGGAACAGACTTCCCGCGGACTGGAGCCGCCTACGTCTTCGGCGCGGTTTCCTCTGCTCTCGCCGGCTACATCGGCATGTACATTGCTGTCCGGGCGAACGTCCGCACGGCGGCCAAGGCGCGAGTGGGCCTCAATCCTGCCCTTCGTGTCGCGTTTTCCTCCGGAACCGTGATGGGCATCACCGTCACAGGCATTAGCGTCCTCGGCGTTGCCATCGTCTATCTGCTCACCGAAAACGTTCAGCCGCTTACCGGCTACGCATTCGGCGCCTCCTCCATCGCGCTCTTTGCGCGCGTCGGCGGCGGCATTTACACCAAGGCCGCTGACGTCGGCGCCGACCTCGTCGGCAAGGTCGAAGCCGGTATCCCCGAAGACGACGCTCGCAATCCCGCGACAATTGCGGACAACGTCGGCGACAACGTTGGCGACGTAGCCGGCATGGGTGCTGACCTCTTCGAGTCCTACACAGGCTCGATCGTCGCAGCCATGGCACTGACTGCCATTGGCGTCGCCGGCGCCAGCGAAAACGGCGTATTTAACTCATCCGACGCCACGAACTGGGATTCCAAGGCGTTCATGCTGCCGTTGCTCATCATGGGCCTCGGCATCTTCGCTGCCATCATTGGCACCTTCCTCGTTCGCACGAGTGAGAACGCCAACATGGGCCGCCTGCTCTGGGCGCTCCGCACCGGAATCTTCGCCGCCAGCGGGCTCGTCCTTGGCGCAACGGCGGTCTCGCTTCTGATACTCGACCTCCCGTTCGAACTCTTCTGGGTGGTTTTGGTTGGCCTTGTCGCCGGACAGGTGATCGGCACCGTGACCGAGTACTACACCGCCTACGAATACAAGCCCACCCAGAACCTCGCCCGAACCGCCGAGACAGGCCCGGCAACGCTGATCATCGGTGGACTCGGCCTGGGCATGATGTCCACAGCCGTCCCGATCCTCACGATCGTGGCCGCCATCTGGATCACGTTCGAACTCGCCGGCCTCTACGGCATCGCCCTCGCCGCCGTCGGCATGCTCGCACCGCTCGGCATCACGCTTGCTACCGATGCCTATGGTCCGGTTGCTGACAACGCCGGTGGTATCGCGGAACAGGCCGGACTCGAACCTGAAGTCCGCGAACGCACAGACGCACTCGACAGCCTTGGTAACACCACCGCCGCGACTGGCAAGGGCTTCGCGATCGGCTCTGCCGTGCTCACATCCCTCGCCCTGATGGTCACGTATTCCCAGGTCGTTGGCATCGACAGCATCGACATCCTCGATGTTCACACCATGCTCGGCCTGCTCATCGGCGGCTTGATGCCATTTGTCTTCGCCGCCATGACCATGGAAGCCGTCGGCCGCGCCGCCATTGCCATGGTGAACGAGGTTCGCCGTCAGTTCCGCGAAATCCCCGGGATCATGGATGGCTCTGGGAAGCCGGACTACGCCCGCGCGGTCGCCATCTCCACCGATGGCGCGATCCGCGAAATGATCATCCCCGGCATCCTCGCCGTTGCCGTCCCCATCCTCGTTGGCTCGATCATCGGCGCCGAGGCGCTCGGCGGTTTGCTCATCGGTTCCATCGCCAGCGGCGCCGTCCTCGCATTGATGATGGCAAACGCCGGTGGCGCCTGGGACAACGCCAAGAAATACATCGAAGCCGGCAACCTCGGCGGCAAGGGTTCGGACGCCCACAAGGCCGCCGTCGTCGGCGATACCGTCGGCGATCCGTTCAAGGACACCTCGGGCCCTGCGCTCAACATCTTGCTCAAGCTGATGTCGATCGTCGCGGTTGTGTTCGGCCCGCTCTTCGTCGGGTAGACCATCGTTTCGGGGGCAAGTGCCCCCGAAACCTTCCCGAAACTTTCCCGTAGTACTTCAACTGCCTAATGTTGCCACGCTTTCGGCGCGTCAATCCGGGCGGCCGGTAGCCCCGTGTTGGGTCTTTCGGGGCTGCAAGCATAGTTGGAGGAACTAACCCAAATGCTCTTGGCCCAGATCATGATTCCCGCTGCAAGTGCCGCGGCAGTCCTGTTCGCGATCTGGCTCGCCTTCGATGTCCTTAAACGGGACAAAGGCACCGCATCGATGCAGGAAGTCGCAGGTACCATCCTTGAGGGGGCAAACGCCTTCCTCAGCCGCCAGTACCGGACAATCGGCATTCTCGCCGTTGTCACATCGATAGTTGTTTCCGTCGTCGTCGGCATCTTCAAGGATTCCGTCGAAGTCGGAGCACTCACAGGCGTTGCCTTCATTGTTGGCGCGCTCGCGTCTGGCGTGTCCGGCTACATCGGCATGTCGATCGCTGTTCGCGCCAACGGCCGCACAGCCGCAGCCGCACAGAACAGCCTCGCTGAAGCCATTAACACCTCCCTCCGGGGCGGCGCCGTTTCAGGCTTCCTCGTCGTTGCTCTGAGCCTCATCGGCGTCTCGAGCATGTTCGCCATCTACAGCCGCGTGCTCGGCCACCCTATCGATGAGACCCCGTTCCTCATCGTCGGCTTCGGTTTTGGCGCCAGCTTCGTCGCCCTCTTCGCTCAGCTCGGCGGTGGTATCTATACCAAGGCCGCCGACGTCGGCGCCGACCTTGTTGGTAAGGTCGAAGCGGGCATCCCCGAAGACGACCCGCGCAATGCCGCCGTCGTCGCGGACCTCGTGGGCGACAACGTCGGCGACTGTGCCGGCCGCGGCGCCGACCTTTTCGAATCCATGTCCGCCGAAAACATCGGCGCCATGATTCTCGGTGTCGCCATCTTCACGGCGACCAACCGCGTCGAGTGGATTCTCTTCCCGCTCGTCCTTCGTTCCTTCGGCGTCTTCGCCACCATCATCGGCATGATGACGGTGCCCTTCTGGGCGAAGCGCATCAGTGACCCAATGGGCGCCCTCAACGGCGGCTACTGGACCATCACCCTCCTCAGCGTCATCGGCCTCGGCATTTGTACCAAGGCCATGCTCGATGACGTCTGGTACTGGTTCTTCTTCTGCGGACTGGTCGGTATAGCGACCGGTATCGCGTTCGTCTACATAACCCAGTACTACACCGCTGGTTCCTGGCGACCTGTCCAGGAAATCGCCCGCGCCAGCCGCACGGGCGCGGCCACCAACATCATCATCGGTACTGCCGTCGGTTTCGAAACCACTGCAGTTACCGCTGTCACCGTCGGCCTCGCCCTCGTCGGGTCCTACGTCCTCGGTAGCCAGGCCGAACTCGCAAACGTAAGCAGCATCTCGCTCGGCGTCTTCGGAACAGCCTGCGCGACCATGGGCATGCTCATGTCGGCGGCCTACGTCCTCGCCATGGATACCTTCGGCCCAATCACCGACAACGCCGGTGGCATCACCGAAATGGCCACGGACTCCAAGCCCGAAGCCCGCGAAATTACCGACCGCCTCGACACTGTCGGGAACACCACCAAGGCCCTCACCAAGGGTTACGCGGTCGGTTCCGCCGCCCTCGCCGCCTTCTTGCTCTTCACCGCTTACCTCGATGAGGTTCGCAACGAGTTCGGGAAGATCGCGGGCGACAGCCCAGAGCGCTACGCCCAGAACTACCAGGACCTCAACCTCATTCCCGCCGGCGCCGATCTTCGGGCCGCCGCCGCGAACGAGATTGCCGACCACACCAAGAACCTCAAGGCCGTCTTCGATGAAGTCGACGACAAGGGCAAGTTCAGCGAAATCACGCTCAATACCCTCGCGGTTGCCGACCGTCAGGAGCGCGACGCCATCGTCGGAAAGAAGGTCGCCGATGGCGACCTGACTGAAGCACAGGGCGCCGCCATCACGGCGAGTCCGCTGCCGTTGCCTCGAGTCATGCCCATCAACCTGGGTAAGGTCGAAGTCTTCGTCGGCGCAATGCTCGGCGTGATGCTCGCCTTCCTCTTCAGCTCGTTGGCCATTCGTGCCGTTGGAAAGACGGCCGGCTCGATCATCGAAGAGGTTCGCCGCCAGTTCCGCGAAAACCCCGGCATCATGACCGGCGAAGTTCGCCCGGACTACACCCGGGCCGTGGACATTACGACCCGGGCGGCTCTCCACGAAATGATCTTGCCCGGCATCCTCGCCGTTGGTTTGCCAATCGCGACTGGCGTCATCTTCCGCTACGCCTTTGGTGGCGATGGCAACGAAGGTTGGCTCTCCGTCGCCGGCATGCTCATGGTCGGCACCATCGGCGGCGTCCTCCTCGCTACCTACCTGAACAACACGGGTGGGGCCTGGGACAACGCCAAGAAGTTCATTGAATCCGGCGGACTCAAGGACGAGAACGGCGAAGTCATCGGCAAGGGTTCCGATACCCACGCCGCGGCAGTCGTCGGCGACACCGTCGGAGACCCGTTCAAGGACACCGCTGGCCCGGCGCTCCACGTACTCGTGAAGCTCCTCAGCACCATCACCCTCGTACTCGCCCCGCTCTTCATCAGCTAGCGAGAACGATCACGCCAACACGTACGAAGGCCGGGAGCAATCCCGGCCTTCGTCGTTTTCGATAGAGAACTCGGTTCCGCTTCCCCGAGGCTTGGGAGTTCGAATCAGGAGGTGACGGCTGCTCGCCGCAACTCCGCGATGTTCTCCGCCACTGATTTCTGCTCGTTGAACACCGAGCTCCCGCAAACAACCGTGTTCGCACCCGCACGGACGCAATCCGCGATGTTCGAGGTTTTCACGCCGCCGTCGATTTCGATTTCGGCGGGGTTCCCGAACTGGTCCAGCAGTCGGCGGACCCGCGCGACCTTCTCGAGCTGCGCAGGCAACATCTGTTGACCGCCCCATCCTGGGTTGATGGTCATCACCATCACCTGGTCTGCGTCGGGCAGCGATTCTTCGATTGCGCTCAGCGCGGTCCCCGGGTTGATACACACGCCGGCCCGCTTACCCATCTTGCGGATCGTGTCGAGAGTCCGATTGATGTGCGGCGAAACTTCGATGTGGACGTTGATCGTGTCGGCCGTCTCCGCGTACTGCTCGATAAGCCGCTCTGGCTCAATGCACATCAGGTGTATGTCGAACGGCAGCCGCGTCACCTTACGCAACGCATCAACAACCACCGCACCGAAGGTGATGTTCGGCACGAATCGGCCGTCCATCACATCGAGATGGAGCATGTCCGCCCCACCGAGCTCCGCTGCTCGGACTTCTTCGGCGAGCCGCCCGAAATCCGCGGTAAGGATGGACGGCGCGATCTTGATAGTCGACATGCCGTTATTCTACCGGCTTGAGCCCTACTCGTTATACTATCCCGCATAGGCGCGTGATCATTTATGCCCGTTCGCATCGTCACTGACTCCACCTGCGACCTCCCAGCGGCCCTTGTGGAGGCACATGGGATAACGGTCGTCCCGCTCACCGTCTTTTTCGGCGAAGAAGCCTTTCTCGATTCCGTCGATATTTCGGCGACCGATTTCTACGAGCGGATGACCTCCACCAAGGTCCTTCCGCGCACCAGCCAGCCCTCCGTCGAGCTCTTCCGCAGGGCGTACCTCGAAGCGGCCGAAAACGGCGAAGAAATCGTCTCCATCCATCTCTCGTCGAAGCTGTCAGGCACCCTTAACGCAGCCTCGGTGGCGCGCGAGGAAGTTGCCCCGGAAGTTCACGTCGACCTCATCGACTCCTACAACGTCAGCCTGGGCCTCGGACTCATCGTCCTCGAAGCTGCCCGTGCCGCTCAGGCGGGCGCCAGCCTCGCCGAAGTCGTCGCGACCACCCGACGCGTCATGGATCGCGTTTCCGTTCACGTCTGCGTCGACACGCTCGAGTACCTCAAGAAGGGTGGGCGAATCGGTCGGGCGAGTTCGTTTCTGGGCTCGGTTCTCAGCATCAAGCCCATCCTTCGCGTCGAGGATGGCGAGGTCGCCCCGTTCGAACGTGTCCGCACCCGGGCCAAGGCGACCGAACGGCTCTTCGAAATTGCAGCCTCCATGGGCCGCGCGAAAGAGATGTTCGTCGCCACAGGCGGCGACGACGCACCGGCCCGCGAACTCATCGCGCGCCTCCGGCCCATCCTTACCCATACGGACCTCATCGTTGGCCAGCTTGGTCCCGCCGTAGGTGCCTATACCGGGCCCGGAGCACTCGGGATTGCGGCCCTGGAGCGAGAGTGACCGCCGTGACCCCGAGCGATGCAACGCGACTTCGCCGCGTCTTCGAACTTGAACGCGAGCGCGGCTGCGATAACAAAGCCGTCATGGGTGGCCTCGACCGCATGCTCATCCAGATGGCCGAAGACGGGATCATGACCCCGGGCAGCCCGCTTGGTCAGCGCTTCAAAACGCTCCCTCAATCCGGCTATCGCTCACTGCCCGAGGACGAGCGAACGGCCTGGGTGGACGCCACCATCAGTGCCCTCTCCCCACAATCAACGTCCACATCTCCCCGCCCCCGCGACGGAGGAGTCGGGAGAGCGGCAGGGAACGACGGCCGAAGACGCTCCGCGTCGCCGTCTGTGCGCCGACAGACCCGTCCTGTCATTGAAGAAGACGAACTCCCCTCTCCCAAGCCTGGGAGAGGGGCAGGGGGTGAGGGCACGTCCCTCCGCCCTGACTCTCCCGTCACCCGCCTCCCCGGAATTGGAAAGGTCGCCATCGAGCGATTCGAACGCCTCGGCGTCACGACCGCCGCGGATGCCGTCTTCCTCTTCCCACGTCGTTTCAACGACTTCACCGATGTCCGGAAGATCTCCGAGATTCGCCCCGGCTCACAGCCGCAGACCGTCGTTGGCACCGTCTTCTCTGTTGGCGAGGTGCGGTTCGGCCGCCGTGCCCGTGGCTCCCAGGCAGTCATCACCGACGGGTCCGGCCTGATGAAGGCGATGTGGTGGAACATGCCCTACGTCGCGCGAGGGCTCCCGGAAGGCGCTCAGGTCGTACTCTCCGGCAAGGTTCGCGAATACCGCGGCCGCCTCCAGATGGAGAACCCCGAGTACGAAGTCTTCGACGACGAGACCATGAATGCCGGCCGCATGATCCCGGTCTACCCGGCCACCAGCGGCCTCGGCCAGCGGACCATTCGCCGGGCTGTAAAGGCTGCCGTCGATGCGCTTGCCGATCAGGTGAACGACCCGATTCCTGAGCCTGCCCGGAAGTCTGCCGAACTCCCGCCGATTGCCGAAGCCATTCGCGCCTATCACTACCCTGAACACGAACGCCAGGCCGAGGAAGCGCGTCAACGGCTCGCCTTGGGCGAATTCGTGGCCGTCCAGGCGGCCGTTCTCATGCGCCGCGCGGAATGGCAAGAAGACAACGACGCGCCGCCGCTTTCGATTGATGCCGAACGGGACGGCTTCCTGCGCTCGCTCCCGTTCGGTCTCACCGGCGCCCAGGGCCAGTGCATCGACGAAATCGACGGGGATCTTCGCGGACCTCACCCCATGCTTCGCCTCCTCCAGGGCGACGTTGGCTCCGGGAAGACGGTCGTCGCGTTCGCCGCGATGCTTGCCGCCGTACGCGCCGGCTACCAGACGGCGCTCATGGCGCCGACCGAAATCCTCGCCGAGCAACATTACCGGTCGCTCTCGCGCCTCCTCGGCGGCGACGAAGTCAGCCCGCTGGCGGGAATGTTCGCGCCCGACTGGCTCGAACGTCCGCTTCGTGTCCTGCTTCTCACGGGTTCCCTTACGGCCGGTCAGAAGCAACAAATCCGTGGAGACGCGGCCCATGGCGGCGCCGACATCATCATTGGCACACATGCGCTGCTCGAAGACGGCATGGAGATGCCGCGCCTCGGGCTTGCCGTCGTGGACGAGCAACATCGCTTCGGTGTGCTACAACGCGCGAAGCTCCGTCAGAAGGGCCTGAACCCCCACCTGCTCGTGATGACCGCCACGCCTATCCCACGGACGCTCGCACTTACCGTGTACGGCGACCTTGAAGTCTCGACCATTGATGAGATGCCTCCGGGCCGGCAACCAATCAAGACCCGCTGGTACCAGCCCGGCGAGCGCGACGATGCCTACACGTTCATCCGCAAACACCTCGACGCCGGCGAGCAGGCCTTCATCATTTGCCCGCTCGTCGAGGAATCCGAGACTCTCGATGTCCGTTCGGCCGAACAGGAATTCGAACACCTCAGCAACGGCCCACTGCACGGATACAACCTCGAACTCCTGCACGGTCGCATGGCGGGCAAGGCCAAAGACGAAATCATGGGCCGGTTCGCACGCGGCGAAGCGCAAGCTCTGGTTTCAACCAGCGTCATTGAAGTCGGGATCGACGTGCCCAACGCAACGGTCATTGTCATCGAGGGCGCCGAGCGCTTCGGCCTCAGCCAGCTCCACCAGTTCCGTGGCCGCGTCGGCCGATCCTCAACCCAGAGCTACTGCCTCTTGTTCAGCAGCGAGGAGGATCCCGGCCCAGACGCCCGCGAACGCCTCGAAGCCATGTGCCAGACGACTGATGGCTTCGAACTCGCCGAAATCGACCTCAAGATGCGTGGCGAAGGCGAGACCTGGGGAAAACTCCAGAGTGGCACGAACACGATGCTCCGCGTCGCCCGCCTCACCGACCGCGAGATTCTGATGAAGGCTCGTTCCATTGCCGAAAAGGTATTGGCCCGCGATCCGAAGCTGCAGCTCCCCGAGAACCATCCGCTGGCCGCCGCCGCCAAGCCATTCCTCGATAAGGCGACCGAAGCCAACTAAGAGTGTCACCCTCCTAAGGCGTAGCCGTCTCGCCCTGTAGACTGCCGTCCATGGCGCGTGCTGCCCGCGGATACAAGTGCAACGAGTGCGGATGGACAACGCCGGGCTACGTCGGGCGCTGCGCCCAGTGCCAGGCCTGGAACTCCCTCGAACAGTTCGCCGAGACTCAGCGTCCCGGCGCGACCAAATCGTCCACCCCGGTCGTGGCCGGTAAAACGTTGCGTCTCGCTGACGTCCCCGACGAGCCTGGCCGGCGTTTTTCGACCGACATCCCAGAATTCGACCGGGTGCTTGGCGGCGGCCTCGTCCCCGGTTCGCTCGTCCTGGTCGGCGGCGACCCCGGCATCGGCAAGTCGACTCTCATGCTGCAGGCCGCCGCGCGCCTCGCCGAACGCGGTACCGTTGTTGCCTACGTCTGCGGCGAAGAATCACCGCGTCAGGTTCGAATGCGCGCCGGTCGCCTCGGCGTCGGTGAAGCCCCTGTGACCCTCATCCCCGAGGCGAGCCTCGACGCGGCGCTTGCCGCGGCCCAGGGCATCGGTGCCGAAGTCGTAATCATCGACTCCATCCAGTCCGTCTACATCGAAGGCCTCGAATCCCGGACAGGTGGACCTGCCCAGCTCTCCGAAGCAGGTGCCCGCCTCGTTGCTTTTTCCAAGGGCAACGAGATCACGACCATCGTCACCGGCCACGTCACCAAGGGCGGCGAAATCGCCGGACCTCGACTGCTCGAACACCTGGTCGATGCCGTCCTTTATTTCGAAAACGCCGAAGGCGGCTCTGTTCGCATCCTCCGCGCGATTAAGAACCGATTTGGAGCGACCGACGAGGTCGGCGTCTTCGAAATGACCGGTGAGGGGCTCCAGAGTGTTGAAAACCCGAGCTCAGCCCTCCTCGAAAGCCACGACGCCGATGCATCTGGCTGCGCAGTCACTGCTGTCATCGAGGGGTCCCGCCCCCTCGCACTCGAAGTACAGGCCCTCGCAGTCCAGACGAATCTCTCCACGCCTCGGCGTATCGCGTCCGGGCTTGAGACGTCCCGACTCCATCTGCTGCTGGCCGTGCTGGCGCGTCGGGGCGGCGTAAACACGGGCTCGATGGATGTCGTCGCCAGCGTCTCCGGCGGCATGCGCCTGCGTGATCCCGGCGCGGATCTAGCGGTTATCGCCGCACTTGCGTCGGCTGCCTCCGACCAGCCTCTGCCGCGCGGGACCGCATGCCTCGGTGAGGTCGCGCTCTCAGGTTCCGTTCGCCCGGTCCACCAGGCCCAGCGGCGCCTTGGCGAACTTGCCCGCTGCGGTTTCCGAACATGCCTGGTTCCACCCGGCACCAACGCGGTCGAAGGAATTGAATTGATTCACGTGCGAAGCGTTCGCGAAGCGTTGAATGCGCTCTATCGCCAGCCGGTTCTTACCTCGAACGATCGCTAGCGCGGATATAGTTCGTCCGTGGGAAAAATGTCCCGTCGGACATTCTTGGCGTCTTCCGGGGCTGCGGCTCTGGTTGCCGCATGTTCTTCCGGTGGTTCCGGCAGACAGCAGGCCGTCCTTGCCCCGCTTGGGGACGCCGAAACGGTTCCTTCGCCCACCATCACCTCGGCGCCTTCTCCCCTCCCGACGTCCACCCCGGTTCCAACACCAACACCCCGGCCCGCCGGTGCAGAGGAACGCATCCTCCTCGAAGGGACGCCATCCGAAACCCGGCTGATCATTCGCCACAGCGGCATCGTCGGCCCCGCCACGATGGTCCTCGGCGGAGTCCACGGCAACGAACCCGGCGGCTGGCTCGCCGCCGACGAAGTCGCAACCTGGGCTCCTGCCATCGGCTCGCTGCTCACGATCCCTCGGGCCAACGTCCAGGCAATTGCGTCGTTCGTTCGGACCTTCGATGACATCGGCGACCTGAACCGCCTCTATCCCGGCAATGCCGAAAGCGCGCTGCTGATGGAACAGATGGCTGGCGCTATCCTCGCCGTCTGCCGGGAGTTCGATGTCGCACTCCTCCTGGACATGCACGAATCCTGGGCCTTCTACGCCGAATACCCACCGAACAGCGGCACGGGCGCCCTCGGCCAGACGATCACCGCCGGACCAGGCCCAAAGCAGGCTGATTTCGCGCAGCGAATGGCTGCCCTTGCAAATCCACAGGCTTCCAGCAGAGAACAGTTCATCGTTCGGGACGGCAATCAGTTTGGCCGCGCAACGGCAACGCCACCCGCCGGCCAAACGTCTTCCACCAGGGGCCGGAGTTCACTCTCTGCGGGCGGTCACGTGCCCGGCCTGACGCCGGTACTCGTTGAAATGGGCCAGACCGACCAACCGCTCGAGCGAAGGGTCGCGTTGCATCTCATCACAGCCCGAGCAGCGCTCAACCTCCAGGGCCAGCTCTAAGGTTTCGACTTCCGTCGCCCTAGGTATCCAGAACTGCCGCCCCGGTGATGTACACCTGCATCTGCCGGATGTACTCCTCCTGGTTGAGTGTTATCCAACGCATCAGGTCGCCGATGGACAGCATCCCTACGACCTCGTCCCCGTCCATAACAGGGAGGTGTCGGTGCCGGCGCTCGGTCATCACTCCCATGGCTTCTTCCAACCGCGTATCGGGCGCGATCGTCACCAGTTCGCGAGTCATGACCTCGCCAACGTGCACCAGCGCCGGGTCTTTGTCCGCATCGACAATCCGTCGAAGCACGTCGCGCTCGGTGAATATGCCGACAGGCTTGCGGCCATCGATCACAAGGAGCGCTCCGACCCCTTTTTCGTTCATCTCCCGAACGGCCTGGGCAACCGTTGCCGCTCGCTCAACCGTGTATACGTGACGCCCTTTTTCCGCGAGGACGCTGCTCACCAATCCAAACATGTGGCACACCTCCGTGTCATGGCTCTCTTTTCAGTATAGGAAGGTGTCAAGCGCGTCCCGCTTCCTTTTACAGATCGAGATCACAGACCGAGCGGCAAACCCGGTCAGCCGCGCTAAGAACTGCGAATCCAAGGGAGAATCGATCGCTGGCGCCCCGGCGTGCTCCTACTCGACCTTGTCCTGCCGGACGCGGATGGGACCGAGGTGTGTCGCCGGGTACGCACTTCCTCCACACAGTTGCCAATCATTGTGCTTTCCGCCCTCAGCGATGATGGCCGAAAGGTGGCCGCCCTCGATAACGGTGCCGATGACTACGTGGTAAAACCGTTCAGCATGGCCGAGTTGCAGGCGCGAATTCGCGCGGCCATCCGCCGCTCTTCGGGCGTATCGACCACGTTGTTGGAAGCCGGACCGATAAATCTCGATTTGCTGACCAGGCAAGTACTCGTGGGCCAATCGCCGATTCGCCTGACCCCGACCGAGTTCGAACTGCTCCGTTTGCTCATGGCCCACCCAGGGCGGGTGTTCACTCAGCGCCATCTGCTCGCCGCCGTCTGGGGACCGTCCTATCAGGACGATAGCCACATCCTTCGGACCTTCATTCATCAGCTTCGGACCAAGCTATCCGCTGCCGCACCGAACGCTGGTGCGATGATCGTCAACGACCCGGGCGTTGGCTATCGCCTCGACCCTCAGATCGGCGGCGCCGGTTGACCGCCATTCTTGGCTGCCTTGCTCAGGGCCAGCCGAATGGGAGTGACCCGCCGGGACTAATCGCCGCCGATCGCGATGGCAATCGTGTTCCTCCTCGGGACGGTTGTCATCGGCAGGACAAGGTGCGTCGCCGAGCTTCCGGCGAGCACGAGGATGAACAGGATTTCCTGGGTCGCATAGGCGACCGACGAGATCGGGTCGGACGAAAAGACCGCCAATGCTTTCACATTGGAAAGGCGTTCTCCATCGAGTTTGTGGTTGGCTAGCGTCCGCCCGAGAACTCGGTCACGGAGGTCGAGATAGCGGCCGTGCCATCCTGCGCGCTGCTCAGCGTGCTCGGTCGCTTCGAAGTTGCCTTCCTCTGTTTCGACAATCGCCGCGCGCGGGAACTCCACCCGGTACCTCGTGACCTGGCCAGTTCGGTCCGCAAGAGGAATCCGTTCGTGGCCGGAACCGTGGCTCGAAGTCAAAGGTCTCTGCTGGCTCGGGTGGCATCCAGCTCGCACCCGAAAACGACGAAGAAGGGGCCGCGCTGAGTACCTTCGATCGACGAAAGCCACCATCCGCGGGCGAGCCTGCTCTGTATTCCTGCCAGGCAATCGTTCGCCGTTCGGTACCGCTCAGAAACGTACTCAAGATGGGTAGTCATCCGGGAATCGTGGCGTGAAGCGCGTATGGAACGTGACAGCGAGAAGCCTGATCACCGTCAGGAAAGTGTTCGGGATTTCCAACAATCCTTGTCGTGATTCGAAGCCCGCGAAGCGAAGCGGCTGACGCCTGTCTAGCGCGGTTTAATTTTGTGGTTGTCCCAGGTCACCGTTTTCGTCGGCGTAAATACCACCCAGCGCCAGTGTCGCCCGCGGGCGGTCGACTCGTTCTTCCGCGGTTCGGCGGATTCGCCGTGACCACCGGCGTACTTGGTGCCCATCTGCCAGCGGACTTCCTCCATGCCGGGCTCGGCCGCCTCGACTTCCGGGTCTTCCAGCACTTTCGCCTCACCCTGGAACATCGCGCCCTGGAGTTCAGGAAATCGCTCGTTCTTGTCCACAAGGACGGTACAGGTCGAGTTTCGCCGCAGGTTCACTACCTTTTGGCCGCGGCAATAGAAGAAAATCTTGCCCTGCTCCCAGCCGAACCAGAGCGGCGTCACGTTGATGCGCGTGCCTGGTCCGATGCTCGCGACGCGCATGTTCCAGGAGTTGAGCATGAGCTCGTCTAGTTCCTCTGGGGTCAGTGAAAGTTCCACGGGAATGGGCATGGTCGTCTCCTCGAATTGAGTGTGGCGGGATGATACGATGATTCACCGGCACCCGGGCGGGTGTGGTTCAATGGCAGAACGCGACCTTCCCAAGGTTGAGACGAGGGTTCGATTCCCTTCGCCCGCTCCAAGTTTTCCATTTCGCGTCAGTGATTTCGTCGGTTACTGCCAACGCGAGGAAGATTCGGCGCCACGTGCAGTCCCGTTAATTTCAACAAGCAAAAAGCCCGCCGATGGCCGGACCGGCGGGCTTTGTTTTTCCGACCAGGATTGGCAGGAAGAGAACTATGCGACGGCGGTTTGCGAGCGGCGTGCCGCACTCCGGACAGTCTCTGGCGTCACGACGGGGCCGTTTGCCCGGGCGCCCGCGAGATCCCGCTGGGCCCGTCGAAGGAAGTCGCGAACTTCGAGCTCGCCTTCGTAGCCGGAGAGAGAAACGATTGGGAAGAGTTGAGACGCGTATTCATTGGGGATCGCCGAACCAAGAGCCGGGAGTAGGCCATCGGCCTTCTCTGCCGAGGTCTGGTCCTGGTCGTCGGAAATGATGGCCGCAAAGATCGGGCCCTGGAGGTGAGCGACGAAGTCGCCTTCGCCAACAGAGTGCCTCAACGCGCGGGAAACCGCCGGGAAGAAGCGATCGTCGTTCGCCTTCATTCGCTCGAAACCGCCGAAATCAGTCAATAAGAGCGAGAAACCCCGACCGTTCCTTACCGAGCGCATCATCTGGCGTCGAAGTTCAAAGACAAAGTGGCGGCTGTTTGGAAGGCCTGTCGATTCGTCCTCGTAGATTCGGCCTCGCATCCGATCAAGGGCGCGATGGAACCGACGGCCCTGCTCGGACTGTTCATACCAGAACTGCGCATGAATCCCGGCGAACAAAGCCGTGGACAGAACGATCACCAGGAGGTTCCCGCCGCCACCATGGGAAATCACGGTCTGCGCTTCAAACGCGAAGATGACCACCCAAAGCGCCAGGCTCGCTGGCCGCAGCATACGCAGCAAAAGCGATGATTCGACTGATCCCAGTTCGGTTTGTTCGGCCGATGGGAACAGGAAGGCATTCAGCACTGGCGGCTTGTTCATGAATTGTCCTCGGGCGTTCTATAAAGAAGGTCGAACGTTTGAGGTCGTCACGACAGTGCCAGTTTGTAAACCGTATGTAATCTCTCCCGAAGGGGGCCCTCACCACGCTGTGAAGGTGCCTCTCGAAGTCTGCTAAACCTTCACGGGAGGTAGCGTGGCGAGGTATTCCACGATTGCCTCGGCGGCAACCCGACCATCGGCGAGCGCAGTTACCACCAGGTCGGCGCCATTCACATTGTCGCCTCCAGCGAACACGCCTGGGCGGCTCGTCCGGCCGGACTTGTCCACCTGGATTAGCGCCTTGCGGTCCGAACGCAGGCCCGACGTCGTCTGTGGAACCAGCGGGTCTGCTCCATAGCCAATGGCAATGGCCACCACATCGGCGGGGATGATGAATTCGCTGCCGGCCACCGGGATTGGTCGCCGTCGTCCCGAGTCGTCCGGCTCGCCGAGTTCCATTCGCTGGCACTCAACGGAGGTCACCTTGCCGGAATCATCACCGATGATTCGCGTGGGGAGCGTCAGCATTTCGAACTTCACGCCCTCCTCGCGGGCATTCTTGCGCTCTTCGCCGCGGCCGAGCATCTCTGCTTCGGTTCGGCGGTACACGCAGCTCACATTCTCCGCGCCCAGGCGAACCGCAGTCCGAACGCAGTCCATTGAAGTGTCACCACCGCCGATGACGACTACGTTCGTCAGTTTCGGCAGCGACTCCTGGTACTGTTCGGGCAACTGGTCCGGTGTCAGGTTCCCGCGAACGAGGAAGTCGGTGGCGCTGTACACGCCCTGCAGGTTTTCGCCTTCGATCTCCATTTGGTTGCCGACCCCGGCCCCCGTCCCGACGAACACCGCGTCGAACTCGCCAGCGAGCATCGAATCAATGGTGATGTCCCTGCCCACGTAGGTATTGCAGACGAACTTCACGCCGAGCGCCTCGAGATAGGCGATGTACTCATCGACGATGTTCTTGCGCATTTTGAAGTTCGGGATTCCGTAGACCAGGACTCCGCCCGGCTCCGGCCAGAACTCGTAGATAGTTACGCCGTGACCCAGGAGCGCCAACTGCTCGCCTACCGCCAGTCCCGCCGGGCCAGAACCGATCACTCCGATGTTCCGACCCGTGGGTTTCGGCATGTAGCGGGGAAGCGGATATCCGTTGAGTTGCAGTCGCTGCTGGTCCGTGCAGAAGGCTTCCAGTTTCCCGATGGTCACCGGAGGTTCGCTCTTGCCATCCGCCCGGATCGCGAACCCAACCACGCATGCGCCCTCGCAGAGCTTCTCCTGCGGGCACAGCCGCCCGCACATCTCCGGCAGATTGCTGGTTTCGCGGAACTTGTCCGCGGCCCCCAGGATGTCGCCTTCTTCGAGGAAGGCGAACGCCCCCGGGATGTCATTCGATACGGGGCAGGCTTCCTGACACGGTGCCGACGGGCACTGGATACAACGGGAGGCTTCGATTCGGGCGGCGTTGAGGTCGAAACCAATGTAGGTTTCGTCAAAGTTGCGCTTTCGCGCCTCTGCATCCTGCTTGGGCACGGGCTGAACGCTGATCGCTAGGCGGCGGGCTACTTCGTGAGTCATACGATGTTCTCGCGACAGGTGACGCCAGGGCCACCGAATCGCGTAATGTCCTTGTGCTGAAAGTACTCGCGATCGTAGCCGAGCACCGGGGGATGTCAACGAAACCCGGTTCCGGCGCACAATAGCCACTCACTTCGGAGGAAACGATGGCCCGTCTTGCCCCACTCGATCTCAACAACCTGACCCCTGAACAACAGCCAGTTGCCGATTCGATTCGTAGCGGGCCGCGCGGCGGCCTCCGCGGTCCATTCGAAGCCTGGCTACGGTCTCCGGGCCTCGCAGATCCTGCCCAACGAGTCGGCGCTTACTGCCGCTACAACTCCAGCATCCCATCCGACCTGAACGAGCTGGCCATCATCATGACCGGCAAATTCTGGAAAGCGCAGTTTGAATTCTGGGCACACGCTCGTCTTGCCCTCGACGCGGGACTCGATCCGGCGATCGTCGAAGCTGTACGAATTGGCGCTCCGCCGACCTTCAGTCGCGACACCGAGCGCGTGCTGTACGAGTTCGTCGACGAATACCTCCAGACCCATCGGGTCTCCGATGGAACGTATCAACGCGCAATCGAAACGTTCGGTGAGCGCGGAGTCGTCGACATCATCGGTGTCGTCGGCTATTACGGCCTCGTCTCGATGACGTTGAACGTCTTCGAAGTTGACCTGCCCGAGGGCGTCGAGCCCCCGCTGGGCTAGCGTCCCCAAAGTCGAAGCGCTGCCGCAAAGTCGGCCGCAATCCACGTCCGCCACCACTCCGAGGAGCGTCACTCTTGGCAATAGTTCCCGATTTTCGTTCGAAGCTTGCCCTTCCGTTGATCGCAGCGCCGATGTCCGGTGTATCCACCGCGGAACTGGTCACCGAATCATGCCTCTCAGGCATTGTCGGTTCGTTCCCGACACGTAACTGCCGAACGATCGAGGAACTCGATGCATGGCTGTCGAGCATCCAGTCGGCTCGGCGCCGGGCGGAGGCCGATGGTCAGCCGTCTGGGCTGCTTTCTGCGAACCTCGTGATTCGCGGAAACAACCGCCTCGCCGAGGACATCCAGGCCATCATTCGCCACGGGGTGGACTTCGTTATCACCAGCGTCGGCTCGCCCAAGGAATTTGTCGCGCCGCTGCACGATGCCGGTATTTCGGTCTTCGCCGATATCGCATCGATGCACCACGCGCATCGCGCCCTTGAGGCCGGCGTGGACGGGCTTGTGCTCCTCTCGGCCGGTGCCGGTGGCCACACTGGCTGGGCGAACGGCTTCGCCTTCACTCGTGCGGTTCGCGCCGAGTACTCAGGACCAGTCGTGCTGGCTGGCGGGATCAGCGATGGCACCGCGCTCTGGGCCGCCATCGTCCTCGGCTGCGACCTCGCTTATATGGGGACCAAGTTCATCGCCACCCACGAAAGCGCAGCCAACGAAATCTACAGGCAGAGGCTCACAGAGATCTCACTCGACGAGATCGAACTTGGCATGGCGCCAAATGGCGTGGCCGCCAGTTCCATCAAAGGTGGTCCGGGTAGCGCCGGGCACTCGGTTTCCGGCGTCACCCGCATCATGTCCGTTCGTGACGTCGTCGCCGAAACCATCGCCGAGTGGAACGCAGCACGTGCCGCGACCGCTGCAGTGTTCGACGCCGCCGCGCTTAGGCGCCCGGGCTTAGCTTTCAGAAATGGTCGAGTCGTCGGAGACACCGTCAGGCGCAGGTTCGTCTTCTTCGCTTCCTTCGACCCGTTCGCCCGGCAGTGAGTCCTCTCGGAAAGCTGCCATGTAGACCAGGTCGTCGTAACGCCCGCCAATCCAGATGTGGTCGCGCAGCCGACCTTCTTCGACAAATCCAGAGGCCGCGAACGACTTTTGCGCGCGGACATTGGTGCCGTTTGTGGTCAACCACACCTTGCGCATGTTGAGCAGCCGGAACGCATAGCGCGTCAGGAGCATTACTGCGTCGCGTCCGTACTTCTGGTTCATGTAGTCGCGGTCGCCGATGGTGATGCCGAGTTCGCAAGTTCGCGCCGTCTGGTCAATGTGGTGCAAGAGGCACTGGCCGACGAACCGTCCGCCCTGGACTTCGATTCCGAACCACATCATGTCGCCGCGTGGCTGCTCGATGTGGTGCTCAAACTGCTTCACCAGGCGCTCATATTCCATCGGCATCGCCGGTTCTGCGCTCGAAAGCAGCAGTAGTTCCACCTCGTTGAGATACTCGCCGTACTTCTCGAGGTATTCCCGCCTCATCGGCCGCAGAATTACCTTCTCACCCTTCAGCATCCAGGTCCTCCAACTCTCTTCTTACCATCGACCCATTCCGGGCGCTCCTACAGCCTGAAACTTTTTTGATTCGAACCGGGTTAAAGCTGTGCCCCTGTATCATTCCCTCGGTGCGACCCACAACCCTCCCGCCCGGCCGCCTGCGCGCGGAGATATTCCGCAACGGCAAAGCGCACCTGCGATTTCGTCTCCTCATTTGGTTCAGTTGCGCCATCGCGACACTCGGCCTCATCGCGGATTCCGCCGCTGTAGTTATTGGCGCGATGCTCGTAGCGCCGCTGCTCGGCCCAATCCTCGCCCTTGGCAGTTCATCGCTAGGAGGCCGAAACAAGGCGTTCCGGTCCAGCCTCGCGGCTCTCGCCGAGGGCGCCCTCACCGCTGTGGTGCTTTCCTGGATCATCTCCGCACTGCTGCGACACATCTCGATAGACATCCTTTCGACGATACCGGGAGAAGTGACCGCCCGAACTCGCCCGAACCCGCTTGACCTCGGCATCGCCCTCGCCGGTGGCACGATCGGCGCCTACGCGGTGGTGCGCATGCGCGATTCCGCTGCCCTCCCCGGCGTCGCGATTGCCACCGCGCTGATGCCTCCGCTCTGTACTATCGGCATCGGGCTCACGCTTGGGGACCGTGGGATCTGGGGCGGCGCGCTCTTGCTCTTTTCGACGAATTTGATGGCTATCGTCTTCAGTTCGTCGGCGGTGTTCTTGGCGCTGGGGCTGAGGCCTCGAAGCGGCCATCGCGCGATGTCGAGCCTTGTCTTCGGCGCTATCGCGGTCGGTTTACTTGGGATTGCGCTTGCGGCGCTTACCGCACGGGCGCTTCAAGAAGCCAACGAAGCGAACAACCTGCGTCAGGCAACGGAATCCGCCCTCGAACAGGTGGTTCCGGGCTCGGAAATCGTGGACCTAACGCGTTCGAAGGCCGATGGCGGCGGGCTCGAAGTGCGCCTTACCGCCCGAACGCCCCGCGAGCCATCAGTCGATGATGCGACCGCACTGCAGGCGCTCATAGCCCAGGATATGCAAACGTCCGTCGCCTTGGTCCTCGTGAGCGTGCCAGTTGTTGTCCTCGACCCGCTGAAACCGCCCGAGAAAAATGTTCGTATCGCTATCCCCACACCGCCGCCGAGCGTTTCGCCAACGCCAACTCTCGCGCCAACCAATACGCCCACACCAACGCCGACGGCTACGCCTTCTCCCACGCCGACTGTCGTGCCAACCGCCACGCCAACCGCTATCCCGCCGCCGGTGGGCAACTCGCCCTAGCGCTTCGGAGTTCTGCCAGAGCAGTTATCAGCGGATATTGGTTTGACCCAATCACCGTTGAGGTTCAGGCGACCTGATCATCTCTACCGTCTGAGACCCGAACCTGACGCGCCCACCCGTGGCGTCGAAATCGTTCAGCACCCTCGTGAAGATCTCATCTCTCGTGGTTCGCCGTTTGCGGTAGTCGACGACGTAGCGCCCCGTGAACTCGATCCAGTTGTCCGTCACCCGCATGAATACCGTCGGCACCAGCGAGGCCTCTTCCAATTTGAACGCTATGACCAGCCTTGGCCACCAGGTTTCGGCCTCTGGTACGTATTTCCCGACGGTGTCAGCGAGCGCGGTCTCAATAATGGCCCTGGCCTCTTTCCAGTCGGACCCATTCCGCACCGGGACAGTGATTTCGTCCCAGAGAAACGGGAAGTCTCCCGAATAGTTGAAGACGGGTTCTTTGAACACGAAGCTGTTCGCGATTCGGACGATTCGGCCGGTGTACAGGTCACCGTCTACCCACTCGCCGATCTCCATGATCGTCGTCCGGAGAATTCCGATATCGATCACGTCGCCCTTGATCCCTCCAAGCTGCACACGATCGCCAGGACGGTAGAACGAAGCAAGCGAGATGGCGAACCAACCGGCAAAGCTCGCGATGACCTCCTGCAGTGCAAACGCCACGCCGGCCCCGGCAACGCCGATCGTCACCGAAAGCCCGCCAAGGTCGTTCCGGAACACCGCAACCAGCATCACGACGGTGGCCGCATAGCCGAGAAACCCCAAGGACTTCCGGAGCAGGTACCGACGGTCGCTGTCGGCGACCCGGTTTCCGCCGACCGTTTGAAAGATTCGCGTGACAAACGCAATGAGCAGCGCGCCCGCGATTACTCCGAGCAGCTTCGCCCAGGGCGAACTGAACGTGTCAGCATTTAAAGCCAGTGCGAACCACATCGGTCTGGATACTAGAGCCAGAAAGGAACCTTGAAATCGTCCGAACGGGCCAAAGTTGACCTCAAACTGGGCACGCCCGCCAGGTCATTCGGCTTCGCAACGTTCGGACTCTGGGTCTAACCATTCACCGTGATGCGTCTGCCGCCGTGCCGACCAGTTCGTAGCGTGGCGGTTCTTTCCACTCCGCGGATGGTGGGTTCTCCTGCATCCGAATCTCGTTCCGGCGCCGTTCAGTCTCGTATTTCTTCGCCTGCTTGATGACCAGGTCTCGCTGGCGCGCGTGCTCGACATCTTTCGTCACGGCGGAAGCTGCCTTCGCACGTCTCGGCTTGCCTGCGTATGTCTTGATTCGGCCCTCATCTGAAAGCTGCTTCAAATGCGATCGCACGTTGTTGTCGGCCGCCCGCCGCAGGCGCTTGTCGATGTCCGGGTAGAGCTGAAGCATGATGTCCCAGCTGCTCACGGCGCCGCCACCATCGAGCACGCCGAGGATCTGGTTTTCGCGCATATTGCGGTGGTTCACGTACATCTGAAGCCGCTCGCGCGGGTCGTTCACAATCTTCCCGTGCCCGGGGCAGATGACCTTAAGGTTCGGCAGTGCCAACAGCCGTTCGAGCGATTTCCGATAGCTCGCCAATTCCCACACCGTCGTTGTGGAGCTTCCGAGAAGCGTGTCGCCCGTGAAGAGCACGCCTTCCTCTTCGATATAGAAACAGAGCGAATCGATGCTGTGTCCTGGTGTCGCCATCACCTGCACGCGCACCCCGCCATCGAGGTCGATCATGTCGCCGTCTTTGAGCATCCCAACCTGTGCCGGGATGCGGCCCTTCAGCAGGCTCCGCCCGTTTGCCGGGATCGAGACATCCGCCTTGAGGAATTCCTTCGCCCACTTCAAGTTCCCCGAGTGGTCCGAATGGTGGTGCGTGATCGTCGCAATCCCAACTTCCGCCCGCTCAACCGCTGCGAGGTAGCCCTTCAAGAACCACTGGTAGCGGTCGATCGCCTCACCCGAATCGATCGTGAGCGATTGTTGGCCCTTGTCCCCGACCAGGTACACACAGGTGTAGTCGGGATGCATCGGGTTTTCATCGGGCACCAGGGCCGCGCGGACGGACTTCGAAATTTGCATGGCGGGATTGTGGGGCGAGGCCCGCTCAGTTGTCGAACGGGCTTGCCCCTCGCCGGAATGAGATGGGCTATTCCGCTCGCTTCCCCGGGCGGAGCGCCAGCGCCCCGAGCCCACAGATAGCGAACATCGCCGCCGCGAAGAAGTAGGCGTGGTGGAAGCTGTCCATCGCCGCCTCCTTTGTCGCCGGAGTCCCCAGGATGGCGACCAGCGCAGCCACGCCGATCATTCCTCCCGTGTTGCGCGACGTCTGACTGATTGCACTGCCGACCCCAAATTGCTGCGGCGGAAGACTGGCAACCGCGGCCCCGCTCAGATGCGCGAAGCTCAATCCGATGCCGATCCCCAGGATAAGCGCCGCCGGGAGCCAGTCGGCCAGGTAATTTGGCGATTCATCCACGCGAATGCCCAGCCAGAGCATCGCTATCACCATGAGCACTGCGCCGGGGAAGATAACCCTCCGATACCCATGCGTGGCGGCGTATCGCCCCGAGGGCGCCGCGATGACGGCCGCCAGGATCGGCGCTGGCGTGATCGCAAGCCCGGCCCGCAGCGTCGAATATTCCCAGATGCTGGTCAGGAAGAGGATGTTCCCGAGAAGAATGGCGAAGAACCCCGTCGCGTAGGCGAGCATCGAAATGTTCGCGATAGAGAACGACGGCACCCGGAACAGGTTCAGGTCCACGACCGGAGCGGGATGTCGACGCTCTTGCAGGAGGAAGAGCCCCGCCGACACAACCGCGACGGCAAAGGATCCCATAATTTGCGCGCTGTCCCAGCCCCACTCGCGACCCTCAACGATTCCCAGCGCAATCGCCCCCATCGCGACGGTGATCAGGACCACACCGGGAATATCGAACCGCGTGTCCGCCTCGGGATTCTTCGATTCCTTGAGGACGGCACGTCCGAGGGCGAGCGCCCCGAGACCAACGGGGATATTGAGCAGGAACGCCCAGCGCCAGCCCGGGCCATCGACGATAAGTGCGCCGAGTGACGGTCCAGTCGCCGCCGCCAGGGCCGAAACAGCGCCCCAGAGGCCGACCGCCGTCGCCCGCTCGCTCGCGGGCCACGCGCCAAGAAGCAGGCCGAGTGACGATGGAATCATCAGCGCGGCCCCCGCGCCCTGCACCACTCTCGCGCCAATCAACAAGTGTTCAGACGGAGCAAGGCCGCACGCCGCGGACGCCACCGTGAACACGGCCAGACCCGCGAAGAAGACGCGCCGCCGCCCGACACGATCCGCGACTCGCCCGGCAACGATCAACAGCGCGGCGAATGCGATCGTGTAACCGTTGAGCACCCACGAGAGGCTTGCCTGGCTCGCATCGGGAAAGGTGCGACCAATCGCCGGGAAGGCGACGTTCGCAATTGTGGCGTCCAGGGAACCCATGAAGATTCCGAGGGAAGTGGCCAGAAGAACAATCCACTTCTTGTCTATACGCCAGCGGGCGTCTGTCTGAGGCAGAGTCAGTAGGTTCGGGGCGGCAGTCAGTTGTTCCATACAACCAACGTGGCGAAGTGAGTTGCATTTTGCTATGGACTTAAGGAGGAGGCTCTGTGTGGTCTCTCACACTGCGTTAAAGTTCGGCGCCGCACTCGACTGTGCCCCTCGCAAAGCGCCGCCCCAATCCGAAATCCGAAATCACCAATCCAAAATGTGTTTGGCGCCCCCGGCAGGATTCGAACCTGCGGCCAGACGCTTAGAAGGCGCCTGCTCTATCCCCTGAGCTACGAGGGCGTTGCCCCATTGTACCGATGACGTGCTTTCGCTCCGAACGCTCTGCGCCATCGTCACGACGGTGATAGGGTGCGCCCATAGGCACCGGACCGCGCATCGCGGCGGTGACCGAGGAGAAATGCGTTGGGTTCCGAAGGTTCCAGAAAGCCCCCTGCCTGGCTCGTCACGCAGATCGCCGTCCTGGTCATCCTGGCTGCCCTCGTTTGGGCCGACCGCGAATACTGGCACTGGTATTCGGCAGACTCAGACACGTCCAATTCCGCGAACAATCTGATCGTGCCCGGCCTCGCAACCGACTGATCCTTCCGGACGCCTTAAACGCTGACCGTCTCGAACCCGTCGCCCGTTTCCATCACCAAAGCTACCCTTGTTCCAATGACCGCCCAGATCATCGACGGAACCCAGATCGCCTCCGACATCCGCGCCGAAGTGGCCCAGCGCACGGCCGCGCTCGTCGCACGCGGCGTCACCCCTGGCCTGGCGGTCATCCTCGTCGGCGAAGACCCGGGCTCCGTCAGCTATGTCGCTGGCAAAGCCAAGGCCTGCGAAGAAGCCGGCATTTTCTCGGAGACTTTTCGCCTCCCAGAAACCGTCTCACAGGATGAACTCTTCGCACTCGTCCGGCAGCTCAACGTCGATCCCCGTTTCCACGTCATCCTTCCGCAACTGCCGGTTCCGCCGCACATCGACGAACTCGCCTATATCGACGGCATTTCCGCGCCGAAAGATGCGGATGGCCTCCATCCGGTGAATCTCGGGCGCCTGCTCCGCGGCGAACTCTCCGGCGCTATCCCTTGCACGCCCCACGGTGTCCTCGAACTCCTTGCCCGCACGGGCAACGACCCGGCCGGGAAGCATGTTGTCGTCGTCGGCCGCTCGACACTCGTTGGTCGTCCGCTCGCGGTCCTGCTTTCGAATAAGGCGAAGGGCGCCAACGCGACCGTGACCATCTGCCACACCGGCACCCCGGATATCGGTCGCCACACGCGCGAAGCCGACATCGTCGTCATCGCCGCCGGACGCCCCAACACGCTTACTGCCGACATGGTCCGCGAAGGGGCCGTCGTCATCGACGTCGGCACCAACCGCATCGACGACCCATCCCGCAAGCGCGGTTGGCGTCTCGTAGGCGACTCTGACTTCCCGGCCCTCAAGGAAAAAGCTTCCTGGATAACCCCCGTCCCCGGAGGTGTCGGCCCCATGACCATCGCCATGCTGCTCGTGAACACTGTCCGCGCCGCCGAAGCGGCGGCCAGTTAGATCGTCAGGGATTCATGTCAGCTTTTGTCTTGCGCTGGGCATGCGCTGCGCGCTCTTCATCGGCGAGGTATATGTTCAGGGCCTCGTCAACGATTTGCGAGTAACCCCGAAGGCCGCGCTCCTTGGCGCAGCCGCAGAGTTTGCTTAACTTTTTCGTCGTTAATCTCAACCGTCGTTCTCATAGTTCCATCATGCATGCATGCATATGCATGTCACCATGCACCTTGCCCCGCCCCATGCGAACATCTCCCCATGAACGAACTTCTCTCGCGTGCTCGCGAATTGGCCCAGCGTATCTCGGATATCCAGGTGCGACTTTGACCTCGCTAATGATGAAGCACGCGTAGCCGAACTCGAAGAACAGTCAGCCGCCCCGGGATTCTGGGACGACGCCGATGCCGCCCGCGACCTCATGCAGGAACTCGCGGCTGCCCGCGGGCGCGTCGAGACCTGGCGCACGCTTGAACGTACAGTCGGCGATGTCATCGATCTTGTTGAACTCGCGCAGGCGGAAGAAGACGACTCCGTCACTGCCTCCGCCGAGGCCGAGCTGAATTCGGTCACGAAGCAGCTCGAAAAGCTCGAGTTTCAACTTCAGCTCTCCGGCCCTTACGACTCCAGGACGGCCATCCTCGCCGTCCATGCCGGTGCCGGTGGCACCGACTCGCAGGATTGGGCCGAAATGCTCCTGCGCATGTACCTCCGCTGGTCCGAACGCCGCGGGTACGGCACCGAGATCCTTGACCTCACCGAAGGCGAAGAAGCCGGCATCAAGAGCGCTACCATCGAAATCAAGGGCAAATACGCCTTCGGCTACCTTCAGAGCGAACGCGGGGTGCATCGCCTCGTCCGCCTCTCGCCGTTCAATTCAGCCAGTGCCCGGCAGACCAGCTTCGCCAAGGTCGAGGTCATGCCCGAAGTCGAGGAAGTCGGAGAAATTCAGATTTCCGACGATGACATCCGAATCGACGTCTACCGCTCCAGTGGCGCCGGTGGCCAGAACGTCCAGAAGAACTCGACCGCAGTCCGCCTCACCCACATCCCAACGGGGATCGTTGTGACCTGCCAGAACGAGCGCTCGCAGGGGCGCAACCGCGAGAGCGCAATGAAGGTGCTCGAGGCGCGACTCCTCGAAATCGAACTCACCCGCCTGGAAGAGGAAAAGGCTCGGTTAAAGGGCCAGCATATGGACGTCAGCTTCGGCTCCCAAATCCGAAACTACGTCCTGCATCCCTATAAGATGGTCAAGGACGTCCGTACCGACTACGAGACCAGCGACACGACCGCGGTCCTCGATGGCGAAATCGATGACTTCATCGAGGCGTACCTCAAGTCACGCGTTGGCGAGGAGTCGTAATGCCAAGGGTTGCCCTCACCCTCTTCGGCGTGCTCTTGGCAGGCCTAACTTCGTTTGCCGTGATCTCTTCAGCCGCCGCCGACACAGTCGTCGAATCGCAGGCCGTCGTAAACGGCTACCCCTCCACCATCACCTTCAAACTCACGGCGAAGTCCGACCAGTCGATCACCGATGTGTCCCTGCGCTATGCGATAACCGGTACCGGATCGAGCGCGCTCGCCAAGCCCAAGGATTTCACTCCGGGCACGAACCTCAGCGCCGAGGTCGTGCTCCAGGTGAACTCCAGTTCGGTCTACATCCCCGTGGGTTCCGACTTCACCTACCACTGGGATATCACCACCGCGGACGGGAATACGACTTCGAGCGAAGAGCAAGAATTCTTCTACCTGCCCACCGGCCAGGATTGGAAAAACGTCTCCAACGACTTCATGACGGTGTATTACCACGGCGACCGTGAGTCGATCGCGAACGCGTACCTCAAGGCAGGCGAAGAGACCTACGACAAGATCGGCAAGCAGCTCTACGGCGTCACCCTGAAGGTCACCCCGGTGAAGGTCATCATGTTCGCCGATGAGAAAGAGAGCGACCTTTCGCGGCCGGGCAACGGCGGCGCCTTCGATGCAGCCGTAACCACCTGCGGGACGAAGGTCACCAGCGACATAATCCTCCTCATTCCGGTCGCCTGTGGCTCCGCCGACCGCACCGACACGCTCCGTCACGAGTTTGGCCACATCCTCAACGAAACCGCTGGCGAGGGTGCCCTTGGCAAACTCCCGTCGTGGCTCGATGAAGGCGCAGCGGTTTACGCCCAGTCCAGTCCAGGTGACTACCAGCAGGCATTCCTCCAGGCAGCCAAACAGAACCGTCTCATCCCGTTCAGCCAGATGTCCGTCGCCCCCACCACTGCCCGCCAGGTCGACGTGTTTTACGGTGAGAGTTGGGCGATGGTGTCCTACCTCGTCGACAAGGAAGGCCCGGCTAAATTCGCTGAATTCATGAAGACCATCAAAAGCGGCCGCCGGTTCGATCAGGCGCTGAATGACGTCTACGGATTCGCAAACCTCGATGCTTTCGAAGCCGGCTTCAATCAGGCGATCGGCGTAACCCAGCAGGCAACTCCCACTGCGCGGCCTACCGCTGCCGCAACCTCGACCAGGGCAGCCGCCACCGCCACTCCGCGCGGATCAACCGCAGCGGCTTCGTCCAACAAAGACGACAACAGCATCGGCAAGGGTACGATCATCATCGGCGGCGTCGCGGTTCTCTTCGTTCTCGCCGCACTCTTATCTCTTCTCATCTCGATGATGATGACGAACAACCGTCGAAACTCAGCGCGGACGCAATCGTCACAACCTTCGAACCCGGACGATTGGCGGCCGCCTTCCGGCCCTGCGAACGAGTAATTCCTCCCCTCGATCCAATCCTGCAAGGAAGGGTCGGGGGATGATGCCCCCTAGTCTCGTAGGCCGGTTCGTAGCATCCAGAACCGCTGCAGCGCGGTGAAGTTCGCGAGAATCGCGAGGAGCACAACAACTACCGTAAGGCCGTTGAACAGCAGTCCGAGCGTCAGCAGCGCAACTCGCTCCTGGCGTCGAAACAAACCTTCCCGCATCGAAAGTCCAACGACTTCCGCGCGGGCTCGCATGTAACTGACGGCGATGCTGCCGAATATGGCCCCGTAGGCGAACCCAACCTGAATGTTCTCGCCTCGGTCGGCGAAGTACCAGGCGCACGCCGCCAGCACGATAGCTTCACTCGCCCGGTCGAGGATGGCATCGAAGACTGCACCGAACGGGCTCGCGAGGCCCGTTGCCCGCGCCACCGCGCCGTCAACAAGGTCCAGAGCTGAGAAGAACAGGTACACCAGTCCGGCGGCGAGCAGTTCCTCACGAGTGATCAGCCACGCGGCGACCAGGTTGCCGACGAAACCAAACAGCGATATCGCATTCGGGGTGATTCCCAACGCGCCCACGCTGCGGCCGATGTTGTCCTGGATTCCTTTGGGCAGCCGGGTTGGCAGAATTGTCGGTGGCACCCTCAGCTACCTTCTCCCGCGCCCACGGCGATGCCTGCAGCCTTCGTCTCGGCGACCTGCCTGCGCTCGTAGAGGATCCGCTCGTAGTACGACATCACTCGATGGGCGACGTTGTCCCAGCTGTAATGACGGGCAAGTTCCTGCCCCCGCTCTCCGAAGATCGCCCGAAGCTTCGCGTCGTTCAGCAACCGGATGATCGCTGCAGCCGTTGCCTCTGCATCCTTGGGGCGGACCAGCAGACCTTCGACTTCGTCAGTCATCACGCCAGCGAACCCTTCAATGTTGCTGGCAACCACTGCCCGCCCGGAGGCGAGCGCCTCCAGCAAGACGTACCCCTGGCTTTCATTGCCCGTATTCGGGCAGCAAAACACGGTCGCGCTGCGGTAGTACCTGGGCAGGTCGGCGTACGGCACGTCCGGACGGAACACGACGTCCGGGAATGCCGCCATGATTCGCTCGTACCGGCTGAAATCTCCAGCCCCCACGACGATCAGGCGCGTGTCGCTCACCTGGCTCCGGATCTGTATGTAAGCACGGAGCAGGAATTTCAGACCCTTCCGCTTCTCCGGGCGTCCCACGAACAGGATGTTCTTCTTGCCGTCGTCGAACTCCTCGATCGGGAGCACCGGACTTGCGAAGTGCTCGTAGTCGATGCCGTTCGGGATGATATTGAAGTACCCCGTGAAATAGCGGCTCACCAGCGATACCGCGGCTGGCGAGACCGCGATCTTGCCCTCGAGCTTTCGGAACCAGCGCCGCGTCAACCTCGTCGTGTACCCGTAGAAGCGGTTGCCATGGTCCTTCGCTGCATGGAACGTTCCAACGGTCGCCGAATTCGAATAGCGCAGGAAGTGGTACGGCAGGAGGGGCATCAGCGGTTCGTGAAGGTGCACAACGTCAAACCGGCCCTCGGCCAGCACCTTCCGCACTTCGGGAGACTTCCAGGAGAAGGTAATGCGCGCAACCGATCCGCTGACCCGCATCGAACGCGGCTTGCCCATCACGGTGACTTCGCGCGCCGCGGCTTCCCGGTCCGAAGCCGGAGCAAAGATCGAGACCTCGTGGCCCCAATCCCGGAAGTACTCGGCAAGGTGCGTGATGTGCGTGTTTACGCCGCTCGCAACGCACCAGTCGTAGGGCGAAACCAGGGCGATCTTCATGCGCGTCGCCCGAGCATTTTCCTTGGTGTTGCGCTGTAGCCCCAGGCGAGTCCCGCCGCAAGTTGGCCGTAGCCGACCTCCCGCATCGTCGGATACGCGGTCGTTCGAGCAGCCGTTTTGCCAGACCGAATCCCCTCGAACAGGTCATTCGCCGTTGAGCCGTCGAATTCGGTCCACCCGGTGCCAACATGCGGCAGATGGTGCGCGTCCGAGCCGCCGGTCTCGGGCAGCTGCCAGACGGCAGAGTTCATCTGCCGGGCTCGCGCGGCCGTCTTTAGCCCTGCCGGGCTCGGATTGCCCAGCTCGATCGCATCGAATCGGCCACCACCCCCTTCGGAAAGGCGGTTCAACGTCCTCGCGCTGATCGAGCGCGTGAGCCAGCTGAGTGGATGCGCGGCAATGGCAATGCCGCCCTGCGAATGAATCATCTCAAGCGTGGATTCTACCCGCCGGAAGCTTGGCGGGGTGTGTTCGATCAACAGTGCCAATACGTGTCCCTGCAAGGTGGTGACTTCCGCGCCCGCAATCACTTCGAACCGATAGCCGCGCTTTGCCGCGAGGTCGCGAGCCAGCAGCCCTCCGCCCACGTCCTCATGGTCTGTAATCGCCACCACGTCGAGATCCGTCCGGTGCTCGATGTATTCGAGCACTTGCGAGACGGTTGCCATGCCGTCGCTCACGCGCGTGTGGATGTGGAGGTCCGCCTTACCCACAGGCGTGTACGTTCCAGAAATCTTCTGTTGGCACCCACTGGCCAGGTTCGCGTAGTAACTGCGCTTCAAGCAGTGCGGCAAAACGCCGGATCGCGGCGGCAATGTCTGCTTGCTCGTCTTCCGTGTGCCCCACTCGGAACGGCTCTTCAACGTCCACGCGGAAGTGGTCCCGGCGAATCCGCGAGGAGAACATCGGAAACACCAGCGCGTCGGTCCGGCGTGCGAGCTCCCATGGACCAGTCGGAAGTCGCACGCGGCGCCCCGCGAGTTCCGTGCATACGCCGTTGCCCTGGATGTCCCTGTCCCCCATGAAGCCCACCAGTCCTCCACGTTTGAGCGTCGCCACGCAGGCTCGCAATCCGGCGAAGTCCGTCTGGTAGAACGTACCACCGGCACTCGAACGCAACTTTAAGAGGAACGCGGACCATTCCGGCGGACTCTGCGCTTCAACCAGCGCGGCGAACGGCCGACCCCGGTAGGTCAACGCCTGGATTGCCAATTCGGCATTCCCTGAATGGGCACTCACAACAATCACCGGCCCATCTTCCCGAAGTAGATCGAGCCGCTCTCCATGGACCACGCGTAGATGTTCTCCTTCGAATCGTTCCATGCGGCGTTTCGGCACCGTACACATATCGACATAATATTGCGCGACGCGCTGCAGTGCTCTCCGACCCGCTCGCTTCGCCGCCCGTCGATCGTTCCTGACGAGCGGAAGCATGTTGTTCGTGGTGTTTCTCCCCACGCTCGGCTGGAGGTAAAACCAGAGCCAGCCCGCGCCATGCGCCAATGGATAGAAAAGCGCCGGCCACCGCGCCACCACCGGCTGAATCGCTCGCAGGATGCTGAGCCTGGGACTCACACGCCCTCGCCGTTTGTCGACCGTTCCCACATTGGACGGAACATGTACCACTGGTCCGGCCGCCGCCGGATGAACCGCTCGTGTGAGTTCATGATCTCCTGCGTCACTCGTTTGACGTCAGCTTCGAGGTCGCCCGACGGATTCGTATCGATCGTGAAGTCGCAGAGCGTGACGACAGCCGCACCGTGGGGGCTTTTCCGTGGGAATGCGGTCGGCACCACTGCCGCGCCCGTCCTAAGCGCAAGTCTTGCTGGTCCCGCGGGCACCTCGACCCTTTCACCGAAGAACTCGACCTCCACGCCCTCGCCCGGCACCGAGCGGTCGATGAGCAACGCAAGAAGTTCGTTGCTCTTCAGCACCCTGAGCAGCGAAGGCCCCAGGCGTTCCATCTTCACGACCTTCATCCCCAGCCGCTGTCGGGCGCCAACCACCATCTCGTCCAGCCGGGGGTCGGAAAACGTCTGCGCGACAACCGTCACGGGATAGCCTCGTCCGGCTGTCGCACCGGCGCCGAGGTCCCAGTTCCCAAAGTGCATGCAAACGATGATGGTGCCCTTCCCGCGCGCGAGCGCTCCGTCGAGGAGCGCGAATGGTTCGTCTCCTTCAACATGCGCCACCACTTCTTCCGAGGTCAGCGATGGGAAGCGCATGAAGTCCGTCAGGTACTTGCAGTAGTTCACGAGCGAGCGGCGGGCAATGGTGCGGCGGCGTTTCTTGGAAGCGTCGGGAAGCACCCGCCGGTAATTCGCGTCCATCGAGCGCCGCGCTCTCGGCCAGCAGTAGTACGTCAGGCTCCCGATTACGAAGGCGAGCGCGTAGCTCACTCGGATCGGCGTCCGGCTGAGGATCGCCGATGCCGTCCGCCACCCGTAGTACTGGATGGCTCCGCTGATTCTCTGCCTCATGGCGCCTATCCTACGGCTGAGGGTCTTTCCGAGCGTCTGCCGTACAATTAACCGCGCATGGAGCTAAAAGCCACCCGCTACGAGGTCGAAGATCGGATCGCGACCATCACTCTGAACCGGCCGCACCGCCTCAACGCGTGGACCGGCCGGATGCACACCGAATACCGCTGGTGCATCGAACAGGCAGAAGAGAACAGCGAAGTTCGCGTCATCATTGTCACCGGCGAGGGTCGCGGGTTCTGTGCCGGTGCCGATTCACAGGCCCTTGAAGGGCACATCGAAAAAGGCGGCTACGATTCCGGAATTCGCGAAGCCCTCGCCAATCCCGGCTACGGTGTGCGCCCCGAATTCGATACGAACTTCGCCTTCCATTTCGGGCTGACCAAGCCGGTCATCGCGGCCATCAACGGCCCCGCCGCCGGCGTCGGCCTGGTGCTCGCATGCTTCGCCGACATTCGTTTCGCAGCCGCCGGCGCGAAGCTCACTACGGTACACGGTCGCCTCGGCCTGCCCGCCGAATTCGGCCTCTCATGGCTGCTTCCGCGCCTGATCGGTCTCTCTCGCGCACAGGAGCTTCTGGTTTCCAGCCGCGTGTTTCTCACCGAAGAAGCCGCCGCCATCGGTCTTGTCCACAAGGTGCTTCCGCCCGAAGAACTCATGCCCGCTGTGCGCGCGTACGCGGCGAACCTCGCTTCCCGGGTTTCCCCGAGTTCGATGCGCGTGACCCGGCACCAGGTCTACACGGACCTTCATCGCGACGTCGGCTCATCAGTCGCCGAGAGCGAACAACTCCTGAACCAGCTAATGCGCGGCGCCGAATACCGCGAGGGCGTCAAAGCCCTCCTCGAAAAGCGCGACCCCGACTTCTAAGCAAGCTGCCGCCGCTGGCCTCGCGCCGTACGTCGCCGAGAGCGTCTCGGCCAATTCTCCGACCACTTCAGTGATTTTCGTCCGCCACCAATTGGCTCCTCGCGCCACGTGTAGACTCGGCACATTACCGGGAGGTGTGCACAGATGCAGGAATTTGAAGGCCGGGTCGCCGTCGTCACCGGCGGCGCAAGCGGCATCGGGCGGTCACTGGGCAGGCGGTTTGCCGAAGAAGGAATGAAGGTCGTGCTGGCCGACGTCGACCAGGAGTCACTCTTTCAGACAGTGGACGAGTTTACGAAGTTGGGCCTCGAGGTTGCTGGCGTTCGGACGGACGTCTCCGATCCGGCGGCAATAGAGGCGCTTGCGAACAAGACTGTGGAACTGTTCGGAGGAGTCCACATCCTCTGCAACAACGCCGGCGTCGCGGGCGACCTTGATTTCCTCAGCAAGCGAGGCGAGCGAGTCTGGGAACATTCGATGAAAGACTGGCAGTGGACGTTCGACATCAACTTCTGGGGTGTCGTTCATGGGCTCCGCACGTTCGTGCCGATCATGCTCAGCCAGGGTGGAGAGGGCCATATCGTGAACACGGCCTCCATGGCCGGCCTCCTGAGCGGCCCAACCGCGGACATCTATGGCGCCACGAAGCACGCGGTTGTGCGGATCACTGAAGCGCTCTACCACCAGCTGAAGCTCGACAACTCGCCGATAGGCGCATCGGTTCTCTGCCCCGGGATTATCAAGACGAGGATTTACAGCTCCGGGCGTAACCGTCCCGGCACCCTCTTTGAGGGAGATCATCCCATCGGCGCAGATCTGCAGGAACAGGCGGCAGAGGCAGACACCTATTGGGGAAATAACGGGCTTTCGCCCGACGAAGTGGCTGATCAGGTACTTCAGTCAATTCGCGACGACCAGCTCTACATCCTGACCCGTGACGTCCCGTTGGCACGGATCACGGAGCGGACTGAGAACATCGTGAGTGGGCGAAACCCGAAGGTCATTCAGCCAAGGCCAATTCGGCCTGATTAAGGCGAAAGTCCGTCGAACTTCGCGCTCACTCTATTCGAGGCCACGCTCGTGGTAGCGCTAGCCCGCCGTCACGTACTGCGACCGGAAGATCTGATACCCGCCGTCCGCGCATTCATCGCGACGGCGGGGACATCGAGTCATCGAACGCGAACAATGCTGACGATCTCGTGGGCGTAACTACCCCAGCACCTGCGCCGCCAGGCTGCTGATCGCCACGCCGCGACGTCCCTGGTCCAACGGGTCGATGAAACTGTCAGTGCAGTAGCCAACCGAAATGCCCGTCTCCGGATCGCCCCAGCCGATTTGTCCGCCTGCCCCGCCGTGACCGAACGCCCGCGCCGACGTGCTCCGTCCGAATCCCCGCTGAAATGCCAACCCATCGTCCCCGGCGACCACAACGGTCAGTGCCCGGTTGATGGGGTGTCCCAAAAGCGGATCACGGTGGAACTCCTTCGTCCGCGCGGTTGTCGCCCATTCGATGGTCTCCGCTTTCATGATGCGCGTTCCGTCGGCGGTCACGCCGCCATTCACAAGCGGTTGATAGAACATGGCGAGCTGTGCCGCGCCGGCGACTCCACCGCCGCCGGGCACGCCAACCGCGCGAACCTCTGGGCGGTTGAAGTTCTTTATCGCGTCGGGAGTAACCTCCCCCCAGCCTCCCGGTGGGGGCGTCGGCGGCACGATGTGCCGTACGTCGGCGACCCGCTTGTTCTCCTCTGCAGGCAACCCAATGTAGAAGTTCGAAAGGCCCATCGGGTCGAGAATCCGTTCGCGTATGTATGCGCGGTAGTCTTTCCCAGTGCGGCGCTCGATCAGTTCGGCGAGCACCCAGTGCGCGCTCGTGGCGTGGTATTCGAACTTCGTGCCCGGTTCCCAGTTCAGCCGCCACTGGGCGAACCGCGAGAGTCGTCGCTCACGGTTGTCGAAATCCTGTGCGGCGAACGGCGCCAGCGGGAAACCTGAGATGTGCAGCATCACTTGTTCAACGGTGATGGTCTCTTTTCCGTTGGTGGCGAACTCCGGAATGATGTCGCCGACCTTCTCGTCAATCTTGAGAAGTCCGTCTTCGCAGACCGTCCACGTAGCGGCCCCAACGATCGCTTTCGTTGAGCTGAAGATTGTGTAGAGCGTCTGGTCTGTCGCAGGGAACTCTGATTCCCCTCCCTCATGCCGCACGGTTCCGTACGTCCGAACGCCGGCCAACTTTCCATGACGCGCAATCGCAATCTGGGCGCTCTTCAAGGTTCCGTCATCGACGTCTCGCTTGGCGCGTGCGAACAGTGCCTCGAGGCGTTCGCTGTCGATTCCAAGGTCTTCGGGGCGGGTGGCAATGAGTTCGGCCGAGGTCATCTGGGCATCCTCCGTTGTATGCGGCGGAAGATACTCCAGTACGTGGCGTTGCGCAGAGAGACTCAGGCGCTTGCCCGGTCTCCCGGATATTGAGTCGCGGTCCGCCCGAGCGACGGGTCATCGTCCGCCCGGTGGGCGAGGTACACCTGGTAGGCCTCGAAGTGGGTGCGCAACTCGCTTATCAGTTCCACCAGCCGGGGCGTGCCCTCGATCAGTCCCGCAGGGAATTGAAGGTGCAGGATCACCGTGTCCCACTGGCGCTCGACAGATACGACCTTCGCCGGGAGCTCGAAACTCGCAGAGCGGAAGGTGACTTCGAGCAGAGCGGCTTCTCCGCGTGGGTCTTCCCAGAAACCCCAGACCAGTGCGCCACCCACCGATACGTCACAGAGCATTGCCGGACGCATAGTCGGCTCGTCATCGATCCGGACATTAATAGGGAACCACGCCGGGTAGCGAGGGTGCCCTCGCCGGTCGCTGCTGCTCATCGCCTCTTCCCTTACCAACTCTCCCGTTACCGGGCATCCACCCTGATTATCGAGACGATTCACACTTTCTGAAGTTCTCGACAGGTCTTGTCGCGATTTGTTCCATTCGGACGGCTCGGAGCGCACGAACCCGCTCCCTCGCGTACGATCGCCGCCTATGCCCACCAAGTTTGCTCACGGCATCGACATCATCGAAATCGACCGCATCGCCGACGTCGTGGCTCGCCATGGCGAGCGCTTCCTGAATCGCATCTACACACCGGACGAAATCACGCACTGCCGGGGGCGTATCCCCGAACTTGCCGCTCGCTTCGCCGCGAAAGAGGCTGTGATGAAAGCCCTCGGGACCGGCGTCCGCGGCGTCGGCTGGCGTGATATCGAAGTTCTCCCCAATCGTCGCGGCAAGCCCCTCGTCTTCCTTTATGGCCGCGGCGCAAAACGCGCGGAGGACATCGAGCTTCGCGGTCTCGAAATTTCGCTCACCCACTCCAACGAACTTGCGATGGCGTCAGTAGTCGGCGAACGGGCCATGACCGAACTCGAAGACACCCCGCGCCGTGGCGAGAATGCACTGGCGCTCATACGCGAAAAGGGACTCCGATGAAGCTCGTAACCGCCGCCCAGATGCGTGACCTTGAAGCCGCCGCGGTTGCCGCCGGCAGCACCGAGGCGCAACTCATGGAAGAAGCCGGCCTCGCCGTCGCCCAGGAAGCCTGGATGATGCTCGGTACCTTGGAGGGACGGCGCATCGTCGTCCTTGCAGGCCCCGGCAATAACGGCGGTGATGGTCTCGTCGCGGCTCGCCACCTCTCCGAATGGGGCGCCGACCTCACCGTCTACATGCCCAAGGGGCACCGCGTCGAAGAGCGCCTCGACGCTGTCAGGGCATACGAAATCACGCTTATCGATGGTCGCGAAGATCCCGGCCAGGCAGCCTTGGACTCCGCCCTCATTGGCAGCGACATGGTCATCGATGGGCTCCTTGGCATCGGCCAGGCTCGGCCGCTGGAGGATGGCGAACCCATCGCGCTGGCCCTCGAGAAGCTTGCCGCGGCCCGCGCCAGCTATCAGCCGCCGAAGCTCGTCGCAATCGACCTCCCGACCGGCGTGAATGCCGATTCAGGCGCCGTCGACCCGCGAACGGTCGAGCCGGATATGACCGTCACCTTCGGACTGCCCAAGGTCGGCATGTACCAGGCCCCGGCGAGCGGCATGCTCGGCAAGGTCCAGGTCATCGATATCGGCATTCCGAAATCGGCCCAGGACGACGTCCAGCTCGAACTCCTCACCGCACGTTGGGTGCGATCGAACATTCCCGCGCGTCCTGACGACGCCAACAAGGGTACGTTCGGCAAAGTGCTCGTCGTCGGCGGGAGCCGCCGCTACATCGGGGCCGTGCAACTCGCCGCGACCGCAGCCTACCGCGCCGGCGCTGGGCTCGTGACGGTGGCCACCACCGAGCGGGTGACGAATGTCGTCGCCTCCGCCGCTGCCGAAGTCACCTGGCTTACCCCAACCGGAATCCGACGAAGGAGGCCTTTCCGGCGAATCCGCGATCGCCCTGCGCAACGAATGGCGAAGCTATCGTGCAGCCGTCGTAGGCCCCGGCCTCGGGGACAACTCCGAGACCCGAGCGTTCGTCTGGGCGGCCCTGCCGGATCTTGCCCAACTCGAAAGCGGCTGCGTAATCGACGCTGACGCCCTGAACGCACTCGCTACGATGTCCGACGGGCCAGATCGAGTTCCCGGCGAACGCGGTCCTCACGCCGCACCCGGGCGAACTCGCCCGACTCATGAACACAACCGTCCCAGACGTCCTCTCGCGCCGGCTCGCCATCGCTGGCGAAGCCGCGCAGAAATACGGCTGCACGGTCATCCTCAAGGGTGCCCACAGCGTCATCGCCTCGCCCGATGGCCGCACGAGTCTGAGTCCCTTCGCGAACCCGCTTCTCGCTACCGCTGGCAGCGGAGACGTGCTCTCCGGGATCATCGCCGGCTATCTCGCGCAAGGTGCACCACCCTTCGAAGCCGCCTGCCTGGGCGTCTACCTTCACGCCGCCGTCGGCGAGGTCATGCGCGAGGAATACGGCACTTCCGGTCTCCTCGCCAGCGAAATTGCTGCCCGTTTGCCCGGGGTCGTGAAAGACGTAGTAGCGCCCTGATGTACACTCACCTCAACAGTGAGTAGTCCCGCTTCCCCGGTCCGCCGCATCGTCGTCACCGGAATCGGCATGGTCAGCGCACTCGGACATAACGCCGCCGATAACTGGAAACACCTGATCGCCGGAAAGTCCGGAATCCGACGCATCACACTCTTTGATCCCTCGGCCTACGATTCCCAGGTGGCTGGCGAAGTCCCCGACTTCGACCCCTCGGCCTACATGGACCGCAAGGAAGCTCGTCGCGCCGATCGCACTACCCAATTCGCCATCGTCGCCGCCGAAGAAGCCCTGAAGCAGGCCAACTACCAGGTGGACCCCGCGAACGGCGCCGATTTCGCGGTCGTCATCGGCACCGCTATCGGCGGAATCACCACGCTCATGGCCGAATACGACACCTTGCTCGCGAAGGGACCGGGCCGCGTCAGCCCGTTCTTGATGCCGATGATGCTCGCCGATATGACCAGCGGTCAGCTCAGCATCCGTCTAGGCGCCAAGGGCGTGAACTATGCCCTCGTCAGCGCCTGTGCCAGCGGCGCCGACAGCATCGGCGAGGCCGCGAACATCATTCGTCGCGGCGACGCCGAAATCGCAATCGCAGGCGGTACCGAAGCCGCAATCACACCTATCAGCATGGCGGGCTTCTCTGCTGCCAAGGCACTGACCACAGCGAACGAGCCTCCGGAACGCGCCTCGAAGCCATTCGACGTAAACCGCGACGGTTTCGTCATGGGCGAAGGTGCTGGCGTTCTCGTCCTCGAGTCAGAAGAGCACGCGATCGCCCGCGGCGCGACGATACTTGGCGAACTCGCCGGGTACGGTGCCACCAGCGATGCCTTCCACATCACCCAGCCCGACGAGAACGGCGAAGGCGCTGCCCGCGCCATGCGCAAAGCCCTCGCCCAGGCTGGCCTTGCCTCAGACGACATCGACTACGTGAATGCGCACGGCACCTCCACGCCAATGAACGACAAGCTGGAAACGGTTGCTCTCAAAAAAGTCTTCGGCGAATACGCCTACGAGCTTCCGATCAGTTCGACCAAGTCCATGACAGGCCACCTGCTCGGTGCCGCGGGGGCCGTCGAAGCTGCCGCCTGCATCATGGCGCTCAAGCACGGCATCATCCCGCCGACGGCCAACTTCGAAACGCCCGATCCCGACTGTGACCTCGACTACGTCCCCAACGTCGCCCGCTCGGCTTCGCTCGAAGCTGTCATGACGAACTCGCTCGGTTTTGGCGGCCACAACGCCAGCCTCATTTTCCGCAAATACCGGCCGCGCGCATGACGCAATTGGTGGGAATGCCGAAGCCGCGTTGGCGCCTCCGCGATGCCTACGCCCACCAGAAGGGCATCGCCAACTTCCCTCCCATCGTTGCCACTGTTCTCGCCGCCCGGGGTATCACCACCCGCGCCCAGGCCGACCTCTTCTATAAGCCCCACCTCGCGCCGGACTACGACCCTCTCGAACTGCCGGGCATGCATGAGGCCATCGCCCGCGTCCGCAAAGCAATCGCCGACAAAGAAACCATCGCCCTCTTCGGCGACTTCGATGTCGACGGCGTCACCTCCATCGCAGTCCTCTACGAAGGTCTCACGCCCCTCGGCGCAAGCTGCATCAACTACATCCCGGATCGCTTCGCGGAGGGTTATGGCCTCAACTTCGGCGCCGTGAAAAAGCTTCGCGACCAGGGCGCCCACCTGCTCATCACTGCCGACTGCGGCATCAGCTCGGTCGCCGAAGTCGCCTACGCCAACGAACTCGGCCTCGAAGTCATCATCCTCGACCACCACACCGTCCCCGATGAACTGCCGGCCGCCATCGCCGCCGTGAACCCCAAGCGCCTTGATTCGCCGTACCCCTTCGATGAACTCGCAGCCGTCGGCGTCGCTTACCGCTTCCTCGAAGTGCTCTACGAAGCCATGGGCCGCACGCTCGAGACCGCCGCCTTCGTCGATCTCGCCGCGCTGGGCACCGTCGTCGATGTCGCCCCGCTCTTCGACGAAAACCGTCGCATCGTCACACAGGGCATTGCCCAGATGCAGAAGCACCTGCGCCCCGGCCTCAAGGCGCTCGCCAACGTCTCCGGCACCGCCCCTGAACGCTTCACCGCTGAAACCCTCGGCTTCGCCATCGGCCCTCGGATGAACGCAGCCGGCCGCCTCGCTCACGCCGACATCGCTCTCGACCTCATGCTGGCGAAAGATCCGCTCACCGCCCGCGACCTCGCCGAACAGCTCGACCACCTGAACCGCCAGCGCCAGTCGCAGACCGAAGAAGCCTTCGCCCTCGCCGAAGAAAAGCTCGGCACATCGGATGACCCGCTGGTCATGGTCTGGGCCGAAGGCCTCAGCCCCGGCATCGTCGGGCTTGTCGCGTCCCGTCTCGCCGACCGCCGCAACCGGCCCGCCATCGTCCTTTCGCGTGGCCCCGAAGAGAGCCGCGCAAGCTGCCGCAGCGTCCCCAACTTCGACATCGTCTCCGCCATCCGCAAGGAGAAGGACCTCCTCGTCCGCCATGGCGGGCACCGCGCCGCTGCCGGCTTCACGGTCCGCAACGAAAACCTCGAACTGCTCCGCGACCGCCTGGTGAACACCGCCGCCGAGCAACTCGGCTGGGAGCCAACCGGCCGCCTCATCGATGTTGACGCCGAAGTCCGCCTCGCCGACCTCACCGGCATCGAAGTCAAAGGACTGATGCGCTTCGAACCCTGCGGCCAGGGCAACCGCAAGCCCGTCCTCCTCGCCCGCGGCGTCCAGCTCCGCGATGCCAAACCGGTCGGCGCCGACCAGTCCCACCTGCGCCTGACGGTGAAAGACGGCCCCATCACCTGGCGCGGCATCGCCTTCCGCCAGGCCGAAGCCGAACTCGACGGCCAGGTCGACATCGTCTTCTCGCTCCAGCGCGACTTCCGCGGCGACGGCGTGGAACTCGAAGTCCTCGACATCGCCCCCGCCTTCGAATCCCGCCCCTTGGAGATCGGCCGTTAGCCGTTGGCTATTGGCCGTCAGCGTCGGTAGCTGCCCCTTCCGCATTCTTCTTACCGAATGGCCGACTTCACCCGTGCCGAACCCACCGCCCCGCCACACATCTCCTAGCTCCGACCCTAAGATGACCGACCACCGTTTCCCGATCCGACTGGCATGAACTCAAACTCGCCCCGCTCGGATCTCGCGCCGTCGCCGGCGCCGACGGCTAGATCGACGAAAGCGAACGCGCCTCACACCTCAAGGCAATCTCAGCTACGCCACGAGGACGCATTGTCCGCCATCTTCGCGACTCCGAAGGACTTCGATCCCTTTGGCTCAACTACCTCGGCGCCCGCACCGCCAGAGGGATTGTCGCAGATGACGCGACCAGAACCCCCCGGATTGACGTGCTTCCATTAAAGGAGCCCTCCTCGAACTTGGAAATACCGTCGCCTGGCATCGGCACAGGCTCCCGCTCGCCGCCGCAGCCGCCCCGCAACGCGCTCCAGTTGCAGCCGAAGTGGGTCTTCCCCAAAGCATAATCAGAACGCGCTCATGCTCGTTGCTCATTACTGGTTCTCCCTCTTTCCTCTTTGCTCTTTTCTCTTTCTACTTAGTCCGTGCCCAACGAAATCACCCTCGCCGAATCCGCCTCCCGCGCGATGCAAGAAGCCGAGAACTTCTGCTGGCGCGCCAACGTCGGCATCGTCGCGCCCGAACACCTCCTCGCCGGCTGCCTCAAGGTCCTCAACGCCTCCGGCCACCCCGGCCTCCCAACCGATGAACAACTCGAATCCGCCCTCCTCATGGCCCAGGGCATGAGCGAAGAAACCCTCACCCAGAACGTCATGTTCGGCTCCGCCGCCCGCGAAGCCATCAACTTCACCGCCCGCCTCGTCGGCCAGGCCGGCGGCGGCGAAATCGACACCCTCACCCTTGCCTACGGCATCATCCAATCGGGCGAACTCAACCCCATGTTCTTCACCGCCCTCGCCGCCACCAAAGCCGAACTGCTCAACGCCCTAACCAACAACACCGAAAACAACAGGCGCGACTGACAAGGAGCGCTGGAATCGCGACCTGCCTCGGCGGCCCATGCCCGAGAATTCGCGTGCATCACGAACGGACGTGCTTGCGAGGAAGTCTCCTTGACTGCTGCGGTCTACTCCTCGCTAGGATGGCCCCTATGCGATACATGCGGTGGGTGGCGAAGGCGGTCGTGTTTAGCTATGTCGCCCTCGCAATTGCCGTGCTGGCTGGCGTGACAGCTGAAGGCGATGGCGACGTGCTTGTGAGCCTACTTGTTATCGCGGTCCCGCTGCTTGCAGCCTGCCTGTATTGCGTCGGACTCGCAAAACCGTCGGGTGAGCGCGGCCGCATTTTCAGAGTGCTGGGGTGGGTTGCCATGGTTGGCGGCTCAATCGCGCTCATCAGCTTCAGCTTCGTGATCTGGCCGCTCCTTCTACTGGCTGCTCCCTACTCGTTCCTTCGCGACGACAACCAGGTGTGAGGCCGTCGTTCGTATCAGGCTGACGAGCGCCGTACTCGCTGCTGCAGATGGTCAAGCGCACGTCACCTCGTCCGTTGACAGTCTTTCGCCACAGGCGAACAATACCCGCGCATCGCCCCGGCCCGGGGACAGCAACCATTCGCGGGCCCAGGGGCTGCCAGCCTGAAAGGGGGATCCGCTTGGCCGAAGCCACAGCCGCGGCGCCTGAACTGCGCCCACTCGTCCCACATCTCACCCTCGGTGAAACACGCGAACAGGACTACCTCAACGGATCGGTCTGCAAGAACTGCAGCACCAAGTACGTTGGCCCACGGCTCTTCTGCGGGAAGTGCAGCAGCGATGGCCCCTTCGAAAGCGTGAAGCTCGCTTCAACCGGCGAAGTCCACGTTTTCACAATCATCCACCAGGCCACCCCATACGTTCAGGCGCCCTACATCGCGGCCATCATCGACCTCGATGGCGGCGGCAGCGTGAATACCAACATCGTGGGCATCGAACCCAAGCCCGAAAACATCAAGTTCGGCATGAAGGTCAAGATGTTCACCGAGAAAGTCTCCGAAGACAAAGAAGGCAACAGCTACGTCGCCTATCGCTTCACCCCCGCCTGAGAAAGAGGAACACATGCAAGAAGTAGCAGTCGTCGGCGTATCGATGATCAAGTTCGGGCGCTATCCAGACCGCGATTTCGCCCAGCTCGCAGCCCAGTCCGGCCTCGAAGCACTCAAAGACGCCGGCATGACGATGAAGAACATCGAGGCGCTCTACAGTGGCAACCTTTACGCCACTTCAGGTTCCGGCCAGCGCATCCTTCAGCAGATGGGCCAGACCGGTATCCCGGTAGTCAACGTGGCCAACGCCTGCGCCACCGGCTCCACCGCCTTCCGCGAAGCCTATTTCGCCATCGCTAGCGGCGCCTATGACGTCGTAATGGCCGTCGGCTCTGAGCAGATGGGCAAGCAGGGCCTCCTCGGCTCGCGCGGCGACCCCGCCACCAGCCTCGAAGGACGCGTCGGTTCGTACATGATGCCAGCCGTCTTCGGCATGGCAGGCATGGAGCACGCTCGCGCCTATGGCACCCAGCAAGAGCACTTCGCCATGGCCAGCGTGAAGAACCACTATCACAGCACCGGCAACCCGCTCGCCCAGTACCAGAAGGAATCGCCGCTCGATGAAGTGATGAACGCTCGCGTCATCGCCTATCCGAACACGCTCCTCATGTGCTGCCCGACCGGTGACGGCGCCGCCGCGGCCATCCTCTGCTCGATGGACAAGGCCCGCCAGTTCACCACCCAGCCGATCAAAGTCGCGGCTAGCGTCCTCACCAGCGACCCATACACCGACCGTGACCAGACGCTCCCGGACATCAACACCCTTACCCGCAACGCGGCCAAGATCGCCTACGAAACGGCAGGCATCGGCCCCGAAGATCTCGACCAGGTCGAACTCCACGACTGCTTCGCCACCGCCGAGCTTCTCCACTACGAGAACCTGGGCCTCTGCGAAGAAGGCATGGCTGGCAAGCACGTCGCCAGTGGCGCCCCGTGGATCGGCAACAAGATCCCAACCAAGTACCAGGAAGACATCGCGCCCTTCCAGGACAAGACCTATCAGCCGAAGACCAAGGCGGTCGTCAACGCCAGCGGCGGACTCCTCTCGAAGGGCCACCCGCTCGGCGCAACCGGCGTCGCCAACATCGCCGAAATCGTCTTCCACCTTCGCGGTCAAGCGGGCGCACGCCAGGTTGAAGGCTCGAAAATCGGCATGGCGCACGTTATCGGGCTCTGCTCTGCCTGCACCCTGAACATCCTGCAGAAGTAGCAGTCGAGCATCGTCGTCAAGCAGGCAGGGGCGTCCGAAAGGGCGCCCCTGTTGTCTTTCCGAGGCCGCGCGAACCCGTCACCACGACACCGTCAGAGGCGAGTGCGGAAGCACTCGCTCGGTCCGATCGCCGGGAAGGACGATCGCCCGTCGTTTCATTGGCATATGCGTTCGCCCAACGGGCGAGACCTCCCGGTCTCGCCTCTGATGGGAACACCGCAGGACTTCCACCTAACCCCACACCGTCTCAAGGTGATCCTGTGGAAGACGACCGCTCCGAACTCGTTCCCGAGGAGGTACTCTCGGCCTTCGGCTTCGCCGGTGCGCCACTTCGAAAATGTTCGAGCGCGGGCTCGTCAATCGTCACTGGCGAGTTGAAAACGAAGGGTCCGTTGTCGTCATCCGCCGTTACGACATCAATCGAACCCGTCCTGCGATAGCCTGGGAGCAGAGCCTCATTGACCACGCCGCCTCTCGTAGCTGGCCCGTGGCGAAGGCACTCCCGGCACTCGACGGTGCTCGCGTCTTCGAGCACGAAGGAAGGCTCTGGTCTGTTGCGCCATTCCTCCCCGGGGAATTCGCCACCTACGACTCGCCGGCCCAGTTCAACATCCTCGGCCGCTTGCTGGGCCGCCTTCACCGGGACCTTGTCAGCTTCCCGGAAGAGGGCCAACGCCCGGACTTTGGCAAGCTCTGGGAGCTCGATGCCTGGGTCGGCCCGGCCGGGTTCGGTTCGTTCAATGAACTCCTACGCGACTTTGAGCGCCAGTATCCGGACCTGGCCCAACTTGTCCGTCGTCAGCGCTACCGCAATCTGCGCGAACTCTCCCGCCTCAAATACCCTGACCTCACCGACCTGCCCATCCACGGCGATTTCCAACGCTTCAACCTGCTCTGGCACGAAGGCCAGCTTTCGGGCCTCCTCGACTTCGATCAGAGCCGCCGCGACGCGCACGTCGCTGATATTGCACCCCTGCTCATGCCCCATATGCCCCTCGAACTCCCGTTGGCGCGCGCCCTCCTCGATGGCTACCAGGCAGTCCGCCCGCTTTCGGACCAGGAGTGGGACCTGCTGCCTGCGCTGGTCCGCGCATCGCTTCTCTGGTGGGTTGCGTATGTCTTGGTCCAATGGCGGACGAACCCCGGTGAACCGGGTTCCATCCACCGCACGATGACGGTTCGCTTTCCAGCCTTCGAAGCCGCCGAAGCCTCGTTTCGAGACCTGCGGCCCACACAAGTCCCCTAAGTCTCGATACCGTTGCGCTGGCTCCAACTGCCGTAGATCGCCAGCAATACCAGCACGGTGGCTCCCAGGGCGCTGAGCGCTGCTGGATTGAGCCTGTCGTACGTGAGCAGAAGCAATCCAAGCACTGCGATCGCGACCAGGTGAGCGGGAACCAGCCGCCCGATAATTGTCCACTTGAACAGCCAATGTCCGAACAAGAACAACACCGGCCCGCCAAGGATCACCAGCGCAACGGCGAACTCTGCGTGACCCGTTGGATGCGCCAGGATCTTTTCGTCTCCGACAGCTGCCAGGATGATTCCCGCGATCATCGGAAGATGAATGTACGTGTACGCGAGTCGGGCCATCCGCCCGGCATCGCTCGAATGTGCAATCAGGTTCGCACCGGCCTCGGCCGACAGGTCGAAGTAGATCCACCACATCGCAACGGCGGCTACGAACGAAGAGACCATCGCTATGACGACTGCGTTCGTCCAATCCAGTCCCGAAAATGTTGCTCCCGTGACGAGTAACGATTCTCCTAACGCGATGATGATGAAGAGCCCGCAGCGTTCGGCCAGGTGGGCTCCTTCGACGTTCCAGTCCCCGATGTCTCCCCTGCCCAGCACCGGTAGCCAGAATGTCGTCGGAGGCCCCAGGTACTCAAACCCGAGTGTGATCGCCCAGATCAAAAGCCGCGTGTCGCCGCTGGCCGCCGCCCCCACCATCCATCCCACGCCCGAAACAGCGAACCACACGGCAATTCGGATGAAGTTCAACCGTCGCGGCGCGTCGTGTCGCGTGGCATAGGCGACGAAGATAGTTCGGCCGATTTGGATAGCCACGTACGGGATCGCGAAGGCGAAGCCTCGTCCGCCAAACGCCTCCGGAATCGCCGCCGACATGATCAGTCCGGCCATCATGAGTCCCGCGAGCATGAGGCGAACCGAAGCGTGTTCCGGGTTCAGCCAGTTGGTGGCCCACGTCGTGTACATCCACGCCCACCACACTGCCAGCAGCAGCAGCAGCGTTTGGAGCGCGCCATGAACGTCGAGGTGTCCGGCCAGTGAATGCGAGAGCTGGGTCACCGCGAACACGAAAACGAGGTCGAAGAAGAGCTCGAAGAATCCGACGCGGCTGTGTTCACCCTCCAGCCTTCGACGGAGCATTCCCCGGTCGACCTCGGGATGGTTATGCGCTGAGTCGGCTGTCATCGGATCGAACGCTACGGGACGGACATCAATCCAGACAACTACCAGAAGGTCGAGGGCGTTTCATCGTTGGACGCTCGGTCGCTCACTTAGCCGGAGCCGTCTCCATCGGTAGCGATGGGTCCGCTGCCCACTCCGAAAGTGAAGCATCGTACAACGCGATATCCGTGAAGCCCGCCATTGTCGCGGCAAAGGCGGCGCTGCTCGCGGCAATGCCCCCGCCGCAATAGGTAATCATGCGTTCGTTTTGGCGAGCGCCGGCAGCCTCGAAGCGGCGGCGGATCTCCTCGATCGGGTAATAGGTTTGAGTTTCCGGATGCACCAATCCGGCTGCACCCATCGCCGGGACATTCACGCTCCCGCTGATGTGCCCTGCCCGTCCGTACGGTGCCACGTCCCCGCGATGCTGAGCTCCATTGAGAGCGTTCACGATGCATGCTTGCCCGGATTCAATGGCCGCGAGGACATCGTCCTTGTTGGCGATAAGTTCGGGCCTTCGCCTCGGTGTGAATTCCCGTGTCGGCGGCGTCGCGGCCTCGGAGGACGTCGGCCGGCCCTCCGCGGACCACTTTGTCCAGCCCCCGTCCAAAATCCGGGCGTTATCGAACCCGAACGTGCGCAGCATCCACCAGATTCGCGCCGCCCACATGTTCCCGGCGCTGTCGTACAGAACGACATGTGAATCGTCCCCGATGCCATAGCGTCCCATCGCCGCGCCGAACTGCTCCGCCGTCGGCATCATGAACCGCAGATAGCTGGTTGGGTCGCTCAGGTCGTTGGGCAGGTCTGCGAACCAGGCGCCGGGGATATGAGACTTTGCCCAGTCATCCTTTCCGGTTACTACCGCATAACCGGTTCCGCCGTCGCTCCGTGGGCGGAGATAAACGGTGCAGTCGAGGATACGTAAGTTCGGCTCGTTCAGGTGGTCGGCGAGCCATTCGGTCGTTACCAGGTACTTTTCACGTTCGTCCATCGAGTTCGTCTCCCGATTATTGGTTTAGGCGAGCGGCCAGCGGCAGTCGCCGGTCGCGCCCGAACGCCCGCGGCGTGATCTTCACGCCGGGAGCCGTCTGACGTCGTTTGTACTCGTTCCGGTCGATCATCTGCACCGTTCGCCGGACCACCGCTTCTTCGAATCCCATGGCCACAATCTCGGCCACCGTCCGGTCGTCCTCAACATACGCCTCGATGATCGGGTCGAGGATCTCGTAAGGCGGGAGCGAATCCTGGTCGAACTGGTTCGGCTTCAGCTCGGCGCTCGGCGGCTTGGTGATGATGTTCTCCGGAATGCACGGTCCGTCACCCTGGGTGTTTCGCCAGCGGGCCAGCTCGAACACCAGCGTCTTCGGTACGTCCTTGATCACGGCGTACCCGCCCGCCATATCGCCGTAGAGCGTCGCGTAGCCACAGGCCATTTCGCTCTTGTTGCCCGTCGTAAGCACGATCGAACTCGCGATCTTGTTGGAGAGCGTCATCAGATACATTGCCGCGCTGACGCGATTGCAGGTTCTCTTCTGCCGTCCCGGCTTCAGTTCCTTCGAACGCGTCTGCCATCATTTCGAGCATCGCCTTGTGAGCCGGCTCGATCGGGATGGTCATGTAGCGAATGCCGAGGTTCGCGGCCAGTTCGTTCGCATCGGTCTGTGAGTGGTCGCTGGAGTAGCGACTCGGCATCGAAACACCGATCACGTTCTCCGGCCCGAGGGCATCGACCGCGATCGCGGCCACGAGCGCCGAATCAATTCCGCCGGACAACCCGATGAGCACTTGCTTGAAGCCCGTCTTCGCCAGGTAGTCGCGCGTGCCCAATACCAGCGCTCCCCATACCTCCGAGTAGTCATCGAGGAGTGGGGCGATAGGGCCGAACTTGGGTTGGCGCTCTCCGAGCTTGAACCGGCCGTTCGGATCAGCGACGTCGACGATGTCGACGTCGAGGTACTCTTCGCGGTCTCGCAGTTCCACGCGCCTTCGCGGGTCGTGTAGGCGCCGCTGCGAGACATAGTCGAGGTCGACTTCGGCCACCAGCAGCGCTTCCTCAAATTGCGGTGCCCGCGCTTGCAGCACGCCCTCCGCGTCGAAAACCATGGACGTGCCGTCGAATACGAGCTCGTCTTGTCCCGCGACAGCATTCAGGTAAGCGAGCGCGATGATGTTGTCGCTTGCTCGCGTCGAGATCATCCGTTCCCGGGCCAGCGCCTTGCCCCGGTGGTACGGCGAAGCGTTGATGTTGATGCACAGTTCCGCGCCGCCCAGCGCCATGTCGTCTAGCGGCGCCCCGGGATACCAGATGTCTTCGCAGATGCTCACACCGAAAACGAGTTCCCCGACCCGATAAATTGGGACGCGCCGGCCGGCCGCGAAGTATCGCTCTTCATCGAATACGCCATAGTTGGGGAGCCGCTGTTTGTGGTAGGTGTCTACCCATTTGCCATCGATGAACACAGCGGCGGCGTTGTAGGCATCGCCGTCGCTCCAATCGACGAATCCAACGATTGCCACCAGCCCTGATGTTTCCCCTGCGAGTCCCTCAGCGGCCTCGCGCGAAGCTTCGCAGAACGATCGCCGCAGGACCAAATCCTCCGGCGGATATCCCGTCACTGCCAGCTCAGGGAACGCGACGACCTGGCACTCAGCAGAGCGCGCAGCGGCGATGCCGTCGGAAATCTTCCGCGTATTGCCTACCAGATCGCCAACAGTCGTGTTCAGTTGGGCAAGCCCGATGCGGACTGTCCTCATTGCGCCTCCGTGCGACAAGTATACGTTCCTCGCAACTCGTCACTCACAACTGTCTAAGGGTTTCCCGTAGGGTGCATTCCCGATTACGCCCGAGTCACCGCTGTGGGACGCTAGCTGCGGTGGCGCTTTGAGGTAGGGAGATGTCTCGAAGCATGAAACAGGTTAGTCATTTGCCTTGTCCGCTCTGCGGAAGGGTGACTCGAGCGCATTCGCGGCTCGAAGTCGCCGATATGGAATCCAACGGTCTTCGCCCCAACACCTACGCGACGGTGATTTGCCGCGACTGCGCCTTCGCAATGGTCTTGCGGAGCGAAGCGGCAACGCTTCGGATGGCGGTGTGACAGGCGCCTAACCCAGGACACGAAACAGGGCCCCGGTAGTCGAGAACCGGGGCCTGTTGCGATCCGGGAAACGAGACCAGCTTCGCTTTTTGCCCTGCGTGCCCTTGGGCGGCACGCATAATCGGTGGCTTGGTAGAAACGCTACGGAACGACCCTCAGTGAGGTCGAAAAGTAGTGCAAGACGTACGGCAGCTGCGTCGGCGGGCCATCGGGAAATGAGTCGCCGTAAAAGGCGACGTGGCAGTCGTAGCCCTCCAGCTCCTCGTCTAGCCAGCAGTGAACGACGATTCCATACTCGGGACCGAATTCGTCGCTCCCGTCTAACCTCACCTTTGTGCCCGGAGGGAGAAACAGGCCCACTGGTTCGGCATTCTTCATCAAATGCTCCTCGGCCACTTGGGAATGGTAACGGGACGGCGTGCAGTGTACGGGTATTCTGAGTCGCGCGTCCCACAGTGACTTCTTTGCTTGCAACGACCTAAAACACAAAAGGCCCGGCAATCGCCGGGCCTTTCGTATATTCCGAGGAGCTACGTTTCTTGAACGAGAGGCGGTTTAGCCGGCCAGGGCGCCAGCGTCCTCGCCGAGGGCTGCAGTGGCATCTTCCACGCTTTCGAGGCAGACGATGCCCTTACGGATCGCGTATCGAATCAGGTCCGTCCGGTTGCGCGCATGGAGCTTCGACATGATATGGGCCTTGTGAGCCTCAACGGTCTTCACGCTGATAAAGAGTTCGTTTGCGATGCCCTGGTTGGTGTACCCCTCGGCAATGAGTTGCAGCACTTCGCGTTCGCGGCTGGTGAGCGTATCGACACCGTTGCGCTGGTCGCCCCGCTTCGCCTGGTACAGCACCTCCGCGAGGTCGAAACCTTCGCTCAGCGCGCTCGAGAAGTAGCTGTTGCCGCGATGCACGGTCTGGATCGCGAGGACAAGTTCCGAGACGTCGGATTTCTTGATGATGTAGCCGGATGCGCCAGAGCGAATCGAGTCGAGGAGTTGGTCCTCGTCGACAAATCCACTGAGCATCACCACTCGGGTTGACGGGCACGAACGGCGAATCTGGCGCGTCGCCTCGAGTCCGTTCAGGCCAGGCATGACCACATCCATGAGGACGACGTCGGGCTGGAGCTTCTCAACCGCAGTTACAGCTTCTCGGCCGTTCTCAACGTCGGCCACAACTTCGAGTTCGGCCTGGCTCTCGAGCAGCATTCGGAGCGCCTGGCGGATCACCGCGTGGTCGTCCACAAGGAGAATCCGGATCGGGTTCTGGCCACGTGAAGTCTGTGAGTTGGCGTTATTCGTGGTTGTCCTGAGTCCAACCGGTCGCGCGACTGTGCGGTTCGTATTCATTGATGCTCCTCTGGAATTCTCGTAGTACAGCGCAGCGAAGATGACGGCCTTCGCGCTGCCTCCCCTGATTCCTAAGGACTGAAATGAAAACCCTTAGGACTCCCTGAAGTCTAGGGACGCCAATTCACAGGCGTATTGGGAGAAACCCCAATAAGGATTCGGACTATCCCGTGGACGTGGCCGGTGGTTCCCGTTAGTCGCCCATTTGTCGCGCCGAAGGCAACTTCCGCATAGCCAGTGGGTGAAACGACAACACCGCAGAGCGAGTGCCCTGCGGTGCGTGTGAAAAGAATCCAGCGTGCGAGTTAGATGCTGAAGAAGGCCCGCTCCATGTGGCCCGGCTCCACGATGAGGTGGATCTCCGAGCGCAAGGCCATGAACGACTGATTGTTCGCTACGGATTCGGCCGAAGCCTCGTCCTTGTAAATCGCAACTCGAGCGAGGTCCCCTGAATCGTCGTGTGGGCGCAGCAGGTAGCTCTCCATGCATCCTTCCTGTTGCGAGGCAAGGTCGGCGAGCTTGCGCATGAGCTCTTCCAGGCGGGCTTCCTCGCCACGGCGAGGCTTCGAAACACTAATTCGGATGTAAGGCATGGTATCTCCTGAGGCCCGGAATCATAGGCAATCTGAGCTTCCGAGAAAAGAGAAGCCCCCGGCAGTCGCCGAGGGCCTCGTCAATTCTGCGAAAGTAAGAATCAGAGTCGCAGTTTGCCGTGCGATGGCTGGCGGCGGCGCTGGCGCTGCGGCAGGGCCGCTTCTTCAGCAGCCAGGTCCACCGGCGGGCTGGTTAGTACTTCGTGTACGTAGCCGCACATGATGCAGCTGCCGTAGGTGCCATGCCAGTCGCGTTCAACGATCATCGAACCGCGGCATTTTGGGCAAGACTTGGGCGGGGCTTCTTGCAGAGCTGGCATAGGTATGTCCTCCTCATAACGAGAGCAAAAGTGGGTCGAGGGCAGAAAAAAGAGACCTCGATGCGAGCGACCTGCTCGCAAGGCCTTCCGAGACTGCCTCCGGGGTTAGCTGACGGGCTCGGGCGGAAGGCGCCCTATTGGCTGAACAGCGGTACAACCAAATTCGCCCCAGTAACTGGGTCCCCCGTCGCGCCTTTAACAGCGCGCTAGGCAGGTGCTTGAGTGTTAACCGAGCGCTAGTGTAAACGGCGGGAAAAACCGCTTACTTGCGGAACCTACCAATCTAGCGCGTAGGGTGTCAACCCCTCGATTGAGAATTCTATCACAAATTTACCGGTTGGTTGACAGAATCCGAGTCGTTATTGGGGTTATCCCCTATCCGACTTGTTCCGTGTCGCCAAAGCCAGATGCAACCCAATGTGATCGCCGCACCAGTCACGCCCGAGGTATTCGCGACAATTCCAACAAGGTCTCCCTTGGCCAGGAAGTAGAAGAGCCAGCAGCTCAGCCCCACGAGCATCAGGCCCCAGGCGAGTATTGAATAGCCCTCGACTTCACGCGTCCGCACGAGCCGAAGGATGTTTGGGATCCAAAACACCTGGGTTAGAACTACCGCAACCCACCCGACAAGTTCGATTGGCACGTTTGTTGATCTCCTCTCGCGAGATCGTAGTGCCCACCGGGTTAATGCCGTACTCGGGAAAATCCCGCGATAGCGCTAGTCCTCCTCGAGCAGTTCACCTTCAAGCAGACCCATAACGTATACGTCCAGGTAGCGCCCAAACTTGTAGACCGCCTGCCGTTTCGTAACCTCAGTCCTGAAGCCGATCTTCTCGTACACGTGCCGCGCGCGGTCGTTTCCATCAAACACGTCCAACTGGATCCGGTGAAGGTTCATCATCTCGAAACCGAAGCGGCAAAGGGTCCGCATCGTGTCGGTTCCATATCCCCCGTTCCAGAACTCCTTGTCACCGATCGCGATCCCAAGTACGGCACTGCGGTTCTCCGGCCTGAAAGCGTCCAGATTGCAGCCGCCGATCATTCGACGCCCGTCGAGGGTCTCGACGGTCAGGTTCAGGTGGTTGTAATCCACGTTCGAGGCACTTTCCACGAACTCAAGCTCGCCTCTGTGCGAGATGGGAAATCGGATCGAGAGGTGCTCGTTGACTTCCGGGTCATTGATCCAACGGTGGAGCAACGGCTCGTCTTCTGGCTCGCGCCCGCGCAGCCGGATCAGTCGGCCCTCGAAGGGTGAATCGCTCACTTCAGCTCCCCTTTCAACAGCGCCATGCAAACGAGATTGTGCCAGCGTCCAGTCCGAAAAATTGCCTCACGCATAGTGCCTTCGTGCCTGAAGCCGACTTTTTCGTAGACGCGGATTGCTCTCGGATTCCAGTCGTAAACCGTCAACGCGATGCGATTGAGGTTCATCATCTCGAAGCCATAGCGACACGCCGTCCGCATGGCATCAGTGCCGTAGCCGCCACCCAGGTAGGCGTGGTCGCCAATCGCGATTCCCAGGTCAGCAGCGCGATCCTCCGGGGTCGCATCGTGCAGCCCGATCCAGCCGATCGGCTTCGATTCTGCGAGCGTTTCAATGATGAACTGGGCGTTGCCGTAGGCCGGGTCCCCCTTCGTGACCCACTCGCGCTCGAACTGCATTGTCTTCGGATAGCTCGAGCTGAGGTACTTCACTGTCTCCCAATCATTGACCCAGCGATACATGTTTTCAGCGTCGGATTCTTCTCGCGCGCGTAGTCGGACGAGTACTCCCTCAAGCGGTCGAGGCATGCTCCATTACTCCTGGCTGCAAAACCGAAAAGCCCACCGTTTGGGTGGGCCTCGGCGGTTTCAGCGGGTAGGTTCCTACGTGTCCCTCGAGGCCTCTGTATTTCGGCTGCAGCCAATCGCGCCGGCAAGGTTGCTGGCAGCGGCTACGTGCGAAAGGTTGGCGGTCGAGGACATCGTGCCGCGAGCATACTCAGTCGGACTTGGAACCGGCAATCCTTCTGTGACCAACTTCACACTTTCGGCGAAAGCCGGCCTATAGCTCCGCCAGTATTTCGAGCGCCTTCACGGGGTGCGATTCGAAGTCCCGCGCCTCCGCGTAAATCCCGCGGACGATCCCGTCCTTGTCGACGACAATCGTCGTCCTGTTGTGGATGCCCGCCGCCTCGTTGAACACGCCAAAGGCGCGGCCCATCTCGTTCTTCGGGAAGTCGCTGAGCAACGGAAATTCGAGGCCCAGCTTCTCTTCGAACTCTCCTGCTGCGGCGAAGGAATCAACGGAAATGCCCAGGACCTGGGCATTGGCCTCATCGAACCGATCGGTATGGGTTCGGTAGGCCGTCATCTCGCTCGTTCAGCCACCGGTGAACGCGAGCGGATAAAACGCAAGTACCAGGTGCTTCCCCGGGTACGAATCGATCGTTACCTCTTCGCGCTTCTTGTTCCGAACGGTGAATGCAGGAGCGGGCTGACCAACTTCAATTGCCATGCGGAAAACGGTAGCAGGTTGGAGTGCTCCGGCGCACTTCGAAGTGCGGAACTCTGCGACTCGGTGAGCCTCCGTGTTCGTGGCGGAGAAGACGTGATCCAGGTTGTGGTTTCGATTCTCCGTGCACTCGACGTTTCAGCTCTTGATCCGGGCAGTCCCACCGGGTTGTTCTCGGAAGACCATGCGCGAGATTCATCGGAAAGCTGGTCCGACTACCGCGACCAGGTCGATGACGTGCGGCTCAAATAGCCTGCCGACAACAGTTCCAACTGACGACTCTACTTACAGACCGTCACGCCGCGCATTATGCTTCTGCAGGTCCTGCCGGCAGCGGCGCCTGCCGCACCCTGCGGTCGAGTGGAGGGCAGATGCAAGTCGCATTCCTTGTTATTTTCGGCATAGGTCTCGCGATGCTCGCGATCACTTTCGTGCTCGGCGAGCTCTTCGACTTTGGCGATTTCGGCGACTCCGGACACGAACTTGGCGGAGACACCCCCGGACCGTTCAGCTCCAGGGTGATTTTCGTCTTCGCGGTAGCCTTCGGCGGCTTCGGGTTTATCGGGACTGCTCTCGATTGGGAGACCTGGATCTCGGCAATGTTCGCGGTGATCGGCGGCCTGGGCGTTGCCGGTGGCACGTTCTTCCTCGTCGTCTTGCCCATGTCGAAACAACAGGCATCCACCGATGTTCACGGCTCCGACTTCGCCGGGCTTCAAGCCCAGGTCACATCGGAAATCCCGGAGGGTGGCCTCGGCCGGGTTACGGTCATCGCACCCGCCGGCGGCGCCCGGGTCGCTCTTCCAGCACGGTCCGCCGATGGCAAGCGGATAGCGTTCGGGGCCACCGTCAGAATCGAAATGCCCGGTCCCGGTCCGGCAACAGTCGTCGCCGTTTCCAAACCAACCAACGAAGCCCAATGAGGAGTCCCTCGTGACCGTCACTGCAATCCCATTCGTCGTCGGCGGCATAGTCCTGGCCGTCATTCTCGTCGCCGCGCTCTATGCCCGTTTCTACATCAAAGTCCCACCCGACCAGGTGGCCGTCTTCACCGGCCGCGGCGGGTTCCGCCTCGTCCGCGGCGGCGCCAGCTTCCGGGTCCCCGTCATCGAACGAGTCGACTACATGACGCTCGCCCCATTTGAGACGACCCTCGTCATCAAAGGCGCCTACTCGAAAGAGGGCGTCCAGGTAAACGTCGATGCCGTCGCCCTGGTGCGATTCGATTCCGAAGACGCCGCGATCCGTACGGCGGCGGAACGCTTCCTCAATGCGGAGCGTGAGCAACTCCACGCGACCGTGCAGGAGATCCTCTCAGGCCATCTGCGAAGTATCTGCGCCAAAATGACCGTCGAGGAAATCAACAGCAGCCGAGAGGCATTGGTGACCGCTGTGACCAATGAGGCGGGCTCAGACTTCGCCGGCCTCGGCATGAACCTCGATGTGCTCACGATCCAGCACATCAGCGACGATCAGGGATACCTGGATAGCCTTGGGCGCAAACGAGTCGCTGAAGTCCGTCGCGATGCCGAGATTGGCGAAGCAGAGGCCGCGCGCGACGCCATGATGCGTTCCGCCGAGGCAAAGCGAGAGGGCCAGACCGCCCAGGCCATCGCAGATGCAGCGATCGCGGAAGCTCAGCGCGACCGCGACCTTCGCGTGGCCAAAGCCAAGGCCGATGTTGAAGCGGAGCGCGCGCGAGCACAGCAGGCCGGTCCGCTGGCCGACGCCGAAGCCCGCAAACAGGTCGTGAAGGCGGAAGTCGCCGTCGAAGAGGAGCGTGTTCGTTCCAACATCGCCGTCGAACAACAGGAAGTGCTCCGCCAACAGCAGGCGCTCGAAGCCAACATCATCAAGCCTGCGGAAGCCGAACGGCAGGCTGCCGTGGTGCGCGCGGAAGGCGAACGGCGTGCGCTCGTCGAACGCGCAGAGGGTCAGGCACAGGCGAAGGCCCTCGAAGGCGACGGCGAATCCAAGCGCCGAATCGCGATCGCCGAAGCGCACCAGAAGGAACTTGAAGCAGAGGGCGAAGGTGAGTCCCGCGCTCGGACGCTGAACGCTGAGGCGCATCGAGCGGAGCTCGAAGCTGAAGGCGCCGGCCAAAAGGCAATCCTCCTCGGTGAAGCCGAAGGTAAGCGACAACTCGCCGAGTCGCTCAACGCCTACAACCAGGCCGCTCTTCAGCTTTCGGTTTACCCGGAGCTGATTGCCAAGCTTCCTGAGATCGCCGCCTCGCTCGCTGCCCCATTCGCGTCGGTCGACCGCATCGTGATGATCGACGGTGGAAACGGCAGCGGCCCCGGAGGCAGCCCAATGGCGAAGTACGGCAGCACGGTGCCAATGCTTCTCGCCCAGGCCATCGAAACGCTCAGGGCGGTTGGATTCGACTTGCCGGCCATTCTGACCCCCGGTCGACCGGGCGATGGCGAACACGGCATGACGGCTCTCGAAGAGCTTGCCCAGGAGGTTGATGCAGCGGCGTCTTCCGCCCCATCATCGGCCCCTCGGACTTCGCCTCCGACGCCACCACCGGCCGGGCCGGCATAGGTGGCCCGGCCTCGAGTGCTCCTTGTGGCCTGCGGCGAGCCCTCGATTCGCGAAGCGCTAGAAGCCCTTGAGAGGGATCAGTTCGGCGCCTCCGCGGTCGAACGGATCCTGCTTCCTGGCGGTTGTTGGTGGCTCGCTGAAGCGGCGAGTTCCACAGGCGGGCGACTCAAGCGTTTTGTCGCCGGCCGCATTGCAGCAGTCGAAGCGGTTTCAGCGATGCTGACTTCGCCTGGAATCTCGGAAATTAGCCTTGTCGGCCATCAGGATTGTGATTGGTATCGCGAGCGGCTTCCTCGCGTAAGTCCGGGCGAACTCGTCAAGCGCATCGGTGCAGACATGCTCGCCTCCAAGGACGAACTGAAACGAATGTCCGGAGATTCGAAGGTCATCCGCGGGGACATATTCGTTCGCCTCCCGCATTCAGAATGGGAACCTCGGAGGCTGTTCGGCTAGTCGCCTCGGTTCCGGTCCGGGCGAACAATCCCTAGAGCTTCAGCCCCAACAACTCCCGCGTGACTATTCCATCCTTCACCGTCACATTCACCCAGGTCACCCGGAACTTGGCTCGTTTGCCGTCGGCCTCCAGCCAAACCTCGTCACCCTTCTCCCATCGGTAATCCGAATCGATCGTCACCCAGTGGTCGCCCTTCGAACCCGAGAAAGCGTCCGCTTCGTAGAAATCAGTCTTCATAGCGCTCGAAAGTGTACACAGACATCGCTTTGGAGTGCGTAGACTCCGCTCATGCTCGAACGAATTGATCACATGGTCTGCGTTGTCCCCGACCTCGAAGCCGCTTCCAGTGCCTACCAACGCCTCGGCCTCACCCTCACGCCTCGCTCCGAGGTGCCGTCGACGGGTATCGCGAACCAGGCGTGCTTCGTTGGCACAAATGCCTCGAACTTCGCTTACCTGGAACTGCTGACCGTTACCAACGCCGCTTCCGCGAGCGCTACCGGCCGCAAGGCCTACGTCGAAAGCGCCGAAGCAGGCGGTTCGATGGTCGGCCTCATCTTTGGCGTCGAATCAGCAAGCGATGCATCGGCCGGCCTTGGAAGGAAGGGCTTCGACGCTCCGATTGAATCACTCAAACGCCCCGATGGTTCACCACTGGTGGACATCGCCACCGTCGACACCAGGGGCTCGGTCCCGTTTCGCGTCTCGGTGGCAAACTACCCGGAATCCTGGGCAGCTCGGTACGAGCGCTCCGAAGCAGCGGGCCGGTTCGCACACGACTTTCCGCTGAAACGCCTTGACCACCTTGCCGCCGTTGCGCCCGACCTTGAGGCAGCCACAAGGTTCTGGGGCGACGTACTCGGTGTGCCCGTATCAGGCGAAATAACCACACCGGCCCTCATCATTCGCCAGCTCAAGATCGGCGACGCAATTTTCGAACTCCTCGGGCCTGCATCCCCCGATAGCCCAATGGCCAGCCGGCCAGCTTCGCTCGCCAGCATGGCTGCGTGGGAAGTCTCCGGCCTGCTTGATGACGCTGTTGCCCTTGCCCGCAGCCGCGGCTTCACGGTCAGCGACCCGGAGGTCGGCGTAATCCCCGGCACCCGCCGCGCCAGCATCCCCGCCGGCGAACTCGGCGGCACCGGAATGCAACTCCTCGAATACGTCTAGAACTCGCGCCTAATCAACCACTCGCTGACCTGCTTCAAAGCGAGAAGAACCCATCTCCCGTCGTGGGAGAGGGGCGGCAGAGGTGAGGAAGAATTACCGGGTCCTATCTCCGCGTGGCTATCTGCCACATATTTCCGCCCTCGTCCTGGACCATCCCCCGTCTATCCCCGTAGGGCGTATCCAGCGGCTCTTCGATCACGCTCGCGCCCGCCGCAACTGCCTTCGCGAACGTGGCGTCCGCGTCTTCAACGTAGAGATAAATCGAAGCCGGCATCGCCGCCCGCACACCAACTCCGCTAATCATGACCATCGAATCGCCGATCTTTAGTTCTGCGGGTCGCCCTTCCGTATAGCTGCCTGTTGCGCCAAACGCTTCACGCATGAACGCGACCTGCCCCTCCACGTCGTGGACGACAAGCCGCGGCGTGACGCTGTGCCAGCCCTCAGGTGCTCCCGTGACCATGTGTTTGCTCCTCTGTGTGTCCGGCGCAGTGTAGCCACCTAAGTCCGCTAGTCGAGGCCCGGTCGGAGCAAACTCGGCCATCACCCATCGGTTACTTGTTGGCCACGGGCTTGAACCCCTACGGGTAAACCCTTACGACCGAACATCTCTATGAAATCCCGGCACTTCGGGCTCAGTCCCGGGCCGAACAAGAGGGTCAAGTCGTTGGATACGCGACCGATCAGCGCGGTAATGGCAATCGCTGCCTACCAGTTGCCAGTTGCCCGGGACTATCATCCCGGGCTTGGGGCGGCGCTCGTCGCACCCCCGGCTGCTCCGGATAGCGTCGAAATCAGCTACGAAGCGCGTCAGTTGTCGGCTCGCAACAACGAGAATCTCGAACTCTGGGGCGAGGTTCGCTACGACTACCCGCACACCGACGATCCCGATCTACCGTGGGAAGTGCAGCACCAGGAGTGGACCGACCTCATCGCTAAAGTCTTCGGTCCACCGAAGGGCGAAGAGGACAAGGCCCAGAAGTAGACCGCGACTCGTCAGCCCGTTGATTTTTCGTCGGAATCGGGGCGCTCAACAATTACAGTTCCGTCTCGCCGAATGATGACCGAATCGGGACTGGCCCCCGAGAGCTGCGCTACCGCTTCCACCGCATCGTGAAACGTCGGGAATATGATTCCACGCTCACCGGTAGTGTGGATTTCCCACCCATCGCCAACCCGTTCCAGCTTCAGCCCTAACGACTGCAGCATGCCGCAACCTCCCCACATCCAACCGCTCTTAACAAATGTAAACGCTTGTGCCCGCTCCGACTACATCGCCAGCGGCGATTGTGCCGCTGGCAGAAATTCAGCGCCCCGCGAGGCGTTTAACCACGGGTGCGAACGCATCCATTCCGTGTCCATGCGTGCTGAAGTACGTGATTCCGAGTTCATCTCGGAGGCGCTCGATCTTCTCAACCAGAGCATCCACCGTTCCGAACATCGTGAACGGGCTGGCCATCAGATCTTCGGCGGGCAGGCCGAGTTCTTTTGCCCACTGCTCTGCCCGCTCCATCGGCTTTGCCGTTTCCACGCCCTGCACGAGGACGTTTAACTCCAGTGCATCGAATCGCGCCCCAGCAGCCGCCCGCACCAGTTCTACTCGGTCACGAAGGCGTTCCGCCGTGAAGTGCGGGAACCGCACGCCTCGTCCGTCTTCGGCCAGGAAGATCCCCGTGAACCCGACAATATCGGCTTCGCGTGCCGCGAGTTCGAGCAACTCGCGTCCGTTTCCGCCGATGAGGATTGGAATGGGCGATTGCAGCGTTTTCGGATGCGACGTATGCCCCGTGACTGTGTAGTGCTGCCCTTCAAAACTCACCGAGTCTTCGGCCCACAGTCGCTTGATGATTTGGACCGATTCTTCAAGTCGTTTAACGCGCTGTCTCGGTCCGTCGAACGGCATCCCGGCCTCGCGATACTCGTCGCCCGAGTGGCCCGCACCGATGCCAAGTTCGAAGCGCCCGTCGCTGAGTAAGTCCAGGGTCGCCGCTTCGCGAGCGAGCAGCACCGGATGCCGAAAGTCGTTGTTGATGACCAGTGTGCCCACGCGGATTCGAGTCGTGGATTCGGCTGCGGCTGCCAGCCCCACCATCGGCGCGAACGTTCCTCGAAGGTGGTCCGCTGAGGACAGCGTGTCGTATCCAAGGTCCTCAGCCTTGCGGGCTATCTCCCGCCACTCAGCAGCGGACCCGGCGTTGGCGATGGAAACTCCGAAGCGGAACGGGCGTTGTTGCGACATCGACAGAAGCTACCAACCGGTGCCGCTCCCGTCTGCCTGCCTGTTTGTCGAGGTTTTCAGCTCGCTCCGAAGAACTTGAACAGTTCCGGGTACTTGTTCACGCTCGCGCCGCCATCGATGTACAGGGTTTGCGCGGTCATGAGCGAGGACTCATCGGACCCGAGGTACACCAGCAGGTTCGCGATGTCGTTCGGTTCTCCGGCTCGGCCAATCGGTGCTTCATGCACGAACGCGTCTTCAAGGCCCGGGATCGCAAGCATCCCTGCCGTAGCTGGGGTGTGAATCAGGCCGGGACCCACGGCATTTACTCGGATCTTGTGCCGCCCCAATTCGAGTGCAGCCACCTTCGTGAGCATTGCGACGCCCGCCTTTGCCGAACAATAGGCGGCGAAGCCTTCCGTCGCCTGCATTGCATTGAGGCTGGCGATGTTGATGATGCTCCCGCCGCTCCCCTGCTCAATCAACGCCTTCGACTCGTGCTTGATGCACAGGAACGTCCCGGTGAGCGAGATTCCAATGACCCGGTCCCAGTCTTCCAGCCCATAGTTCTGGATCGGCGAAAAACCGCCGACGCCGGCGTTGTTCACCGCGACATCGAGCCTGCCGAAACGTCGCCGCGCCTGCGCAACCATTCGCTCGACGGCGGCCTCATCGCGGACATCGACGTTCGCGCCATCCACGTAGTTGTGTCCCAGCTCGCCGATGAGTCGCCCGATGCCTTCGGAGTCGAGGTCGCCAACTATGACTCGCGCGCCCTCTTCGACGAACTTCTCGACGCAGGCCTTCCCTATGCCGGAGGCCCCGCCTGTAACAATCGCGACTTTGCCATCAAGCCTTCCCATCGACCCTGCCTTCCGCATAAATGGCAGATTTCGCGCCCTCCGGCAGGCGCCCAATCCACCTGAAGCTCCCCCTCGCCCGCGAAGTCGGGAGAGGGGGCTGGGGGTGACGGCCTACAGGTGTTTGCGGTAGAACTCCAGCGTCTTTTCCCACGCCTTCTTCGCCGCGGCCGGGTTGTACTCGGGCTCAGCGTGCTCGTCGTTGAAGAATGCGTGATGCGTGCCCGGGTACGTGATCGACTCGTATTCAACGCCGGCTTCCTTCAAGCCAGCTTCAATGCCCGGGATCATCGGCGACACGAAATCGTCCTTCTCAGCCCAGAACGCAAGCACCGGCGCCGTCAGCCCTGCGAAGTTGTACTTCACCATCGGGTGCCCACCGTAGAAATCGATGCACGCGCCGACATCGCCGTTGCTGTTACATGCCCCGAACAGGGAGAGTGCGCCGCCCATGCAGAACCCGACGGTCCCTACCGGCCCACCGGTCATCTCTTTGAGGTAGGCGACTGCCCCCTTGAGGTCCTTTTCGGCCTGCGGGAAGTTCAACGCCATCAGCAGCTTTCCTGCCTCGTCCGGCTCTGTCGTTACCGTGCCGTGGTACATGTCGGGCGCCAGCGCCACGAAGCCTTCGGCCGCGAAGCGGTCGGCGATGCCCTTGATGTTGCCGTTCAGGCCCCACCATTCCTGGATCACGATGACGCCTTTCCCGCTGCCGCTGGCTGGCTTCGCCAGGTAACCGCTCGCGGTGCCGCCGTTCGATGCGAAAGTGACTATCTCTCCCAAGTCTTTTCTCCTGTGCTGGCCGAAGCGGGCCGAAAGTGATGCGCGGCGTAGCCTACGCCGAACCCACCGGCGCGTCAGCCTCGGGCGATTGCCGGGCCGTTGAATGCTCCGCCCCACGCCGGAAACCCTCAGCTACAGCTTCCAACTCCGCATCGTTTCGAATCTCCAAGATTGGAGCGAGATGCGCAATCTCAGAGAGCGAACGCCGCAAGAGACGTTCGTACACAATCGGATAAGCACGCAAGAGCGTCGAAACCACCATCTTTTCGCGTAGCGCACGGTCTGAATCACCGCGAGCCTCGCGCTGGCGTTTTGCCCGGCCGGAGGGGAAGTCCAGGTGCAACGTCACATCCGCAACCGTCGAGAACCGGACCGCTGGCCGCCAATAAACTCCGTCGGCCAGCCATCGTTCGCCGGAAAGGATCTGATCCACATGTCGGTCCCGCGCCTTCGCTCCACCCTTTCGCGTCTCTTCGTCCTCCCAAAAGAGCTCGTCGACCGAGAACACGGGCAGATCCAGCAACGGACCCAACCGATTCGCCAGGGTGGTCTTGCCAGAACCCGATTCACCAACAATGTTCATCCGGTTCAGTGGGCGCGCTTCAGGCAAGCCGTCCTCGGCGATGTGTTTCAGCCAGCGATTGGCCTCGCCCTTCGAAGAAACAACCACCACGCCTCGCCCCGCCGCGTATCGCTTCCGCAAGCGTTCCGAGAGCCGCGACCCTGTCCGGGTCGGCCTTGCTCGGCTTGCCGCGTTCGTCGTCGGCATACACGACCAGCGGTGCCGCCGCGGTAAACGCCGCGGAATTGGTGCAAATCCCGACCCCCGGCCCATCGTCATCCGGGACGTGTTGATACCGCACCGGCACCCCAAGGATGTCCGCCAGTCCATCGGCCAGCTTCGAAACCAGACCGTTCGATCCGCCGAACACCAGTGCATCCGCCATGCCGCGACTCTACTTGCCCTACACCATCATTGGTAGCCATCGCCACGAACGGAGAGTGCCTGCGAGCGGCTAGGGCTTCACGGCGTACCGAAAGTCACAATGCGGCGCGCCTTCCATCCGCGTTTGCGTCCGGCTGAAATCGAGGTCTGGCGCCATCCCTTCGAACATCGCGAAGTCGCGGTTGCAGCTCAACAAAAACCCGAGGTCGCGCGCGCCCATCTCCTCGTACATCTCCATGAACTTGCAGCGGGTCACGTTAAAGCCGAACTTTGCTTCGTCGTTCTCAACGATGTCCACGATGAGCGAACCCTCGCGCAACACTCCGTTCTCGAATCGGTTGGCCAGCGCCTCCATCGTGTCGATCTTGTTTTCCCGGCGCGCCGTCTCTCCTTGTTCGCGCGCCAGGTCTCGAATCGTCTTCCCGACGACCTCGTTGACTCGTTCTGCGCCGAATTCGGCCTGCATCGCGCGAATAACCGGGACCAGCACGCCGGCTTCGAGGCGTCGTCGTTCAAGTAGTGTCAGTTCGGCCATCGAATCCTCCGGCAATGTCCTGGATCGCCAGCGAGATCTCCCCGCGGACGTATTTATCCTGTTCGGCGGCGAGAGCATTTTCAAGCACCGCCCGACCCTCGGTTTGGTGGCCATGCCGCCCGGCCAGCCGCGCCACTGCCCACGCGGCATGCCCTCGCACGAGCGGTGCGGAGTCGTTCAGCGCCTTCAACACGATGGCCATGTCTTCCGGCCCACCGACGTTCCCGAGCGCAATGCACGCATTCCTGGCGAGGCCGTCTCTCTTGGCTCGCGTCACGGCCCGGCCCCGGAAGCGCTCTTTGAAGGTGGCTTCATCGAGTTCAAGAAGTTCGCCCAGGTTCGGAAAGGCATCGTCGACCCCTGCCGGCACGAAATCGTCGTAGCTCTCGAATCGCTGCGCGCCGACGGGACAGGAATCCAGGCAGGCATCGCAGCCGAACACCCAATCTCCGAATTTCTCCCGTAACTCCCTCGGAATCACCCCGCGGTTTTCGATCGTGTGATAGCTAATGCAGAGCCGTGAATCGACCACCTGGCCGTCCGCGGCGATCGCTCCCGTCGGGCACGCCACGATGCACCGCGAACACGAACCGCACGACTTCTTCAAAGGCACGTCCGGCTCGATCTCGAGCGTCGTTGCTACCACTCCGAGCATCACCCATGGACCGAACCCGGGAACGAGTGCCATCGAGGACTTGCCCAGCCATGCCAGACCCGCCATCGATGCGTACGGACGCTCTAGCAATGGCCCGTAGTCGACGGTCGCCCGGGCGTTGGCGCCGAATTCCTCGCGTATCCGGCGCGCTACTCGCCGAAGTTTCGATTCGAACACGCGGTGGTAGTCGCGGCCCCGTGCGTATCGCGCGACCTTTCCCCGTGCAACGCCGTCTGCGGGCCGGGCCGGGTCTTCCGAGTGGTTCGGCAGCCCGACCACAATGAGTGACCGCGCGCCAGCCAGGAATCGCTCCGGCTCCGTCTGAGCGCTCGATCCACTCGTCGGTCATCCACGTCATCTCTGCCAGCCGCCCGGACGCAAGCGCGTCCTGCGCCGCCTCTCGCGCCTCAGGCACTTCAAGCGCACGGGCGATACCAGCGAGCTCAAAGCCCTCGGCCCGCACGAGATCGAGTACGGCCTCTCGGCTGGTGTTCATTCGTTCATGCTACGACTGGTAAACGACCTGCCGTCAGCTGACCCTGGTATCGAAGTACTCCTGAAGGCTTTCCGCGTTCTCGCCCACTTTCCGCATCGCTTCTGCTACCTGCGACATCAGCTCCGGTACGTCTTCGTAGAAGTTGCCGTTCAGCTGGAACTCCACCTCGGCCATTTCTTCCGCGATGGGGCAGTCACCTTTCCGGTACTCAACCGGTTCATCGGCGATTGCCCACGGGTAGCCGCGCCCGAAGTAGTCGTGGTTCTGGAACCTCGGCCGCAGGTACAGCGGCACCCGGACGTACACGCCTGCCGGCACGCCTTCGGCTTTCAGCGCCTCGACGAATTCATCCCGCGAGAGGGGGATCACGCCCGGCTGATAGGTGAACGGCACGTTGTAGTAGGCGTGCCGTTCAGTCTCCAAAAGCGGGTCAGGGATCCGGATGTACGGCAGGTCGGCGACCTGTTCGTACAGCGATTGTGCGTTTCTACCTCGCGCCTGCGTCCAACCCTCGAGGTACTTCAGCTGGCTGTTGGCCATGGCCGCCGACATGCTATGCATCCGGTAGTTGAACGCGAGGCTGTCGATCTTCTCGCGGAACTCCGGCAACTCAAGTTCGGCGTAGAGCCGCTGCGGATGCGTCCCCATGCTCATCGCCCGCTCATAAACCTCGCGGTCGTCGCAAACCAGGATGCCGCCTTCGCCTCCGGTGAGGTTCTTCGAAGCCTGCAGCGAAAACGCTCCCACCGTCCCCCATGAACCCAGTGGCCGCCCAGCGTGCTTCCCACCGTGAGCCTGCGCGCAGTCCTCGATCACCGCCAGCCCGTGCTTCTCGGCCACCGCCATGATTCGGGTCATGTCCGCCGGGAACCCAAAGATGTGCACCACCACGATCGCCTTTGTCCGAGGCGTGATCTTCCTCTCGATGGAGTCGGGGTCCAGCGTGAACGTGTTGCGATCGATGTCCGCGAAGATCGGGATCGCCAGGTTCTGCAGGATGCAGCTCACCGAGGCTCCCCAGGTAAACGGCGAGGCAATGACCTCGTCCCCGGGCTGAACGCCCGCGCCATGGAGAGCCAGCATGAGCGCGGCCGTGCCGCCGTTCACGGCAAGACCATATTTTCGGCCGTGCATTTCTGCGAACGAGCGCTCGAACTCCCCCTGCGTGCCTTCCGCACCGACGGGGCAAAGCGTCTCTTCGGTGATCACGCGCGTGATCTCGGCGAGCGTTTCCGCGTCCACGAGCGGCCACACCGGTGGCGCTTTCGAAACTGCGGGAGTCCCTCCGAGCAGGGCCGTCTGTTCAGTCATGCGCCGGAGTATCGCGACCGTCCATTAAGTCAGCAACCGTGGCGCTTGCGCCGTCAGTGATCGGCGAGTTCACTTTCGGCGTAGTACTTGCGATGTCATATTCGCTTTCTCATGCGCGTAAGCTTCGGTCATGAGTAATTCGGTCGTCGGCGTCCAGGGCGCCACACTCCTCACTCTGCCGGGACAGGAGTCCACGATCCGGGTCATTGCCCGTAGGACGCTTACCGTCCCGGCGTACTTCATCGCGTTTGTTGCCTTCCTGGCCGTGAGTCCTGTCCTTTTGCTTGCGGGACTCCTGATCGATATCCCGCTCCGCCGTCGTTTGGCCACCGTGCGTTCGTTCGCCATGGTCGATGTGTTCCTTTTCTGCGAGGTCGCCGGGACAGTGTCTTCGTTCTGGCTCTGGATTCGGCATCGCGACCGCCAGCGTTTCCTCGATGCCAACTTCGCCCTCGAATGTTGGTGGGCTTCTTCGCTCTACCGCGCCGGGGTCTGGCTCTTCTCGCTCAAGCTCGAAATTGAGGGCGAAGAGGTCACCGAACCCGGCCCGATGATGGTCTTCTCTCGACACGTCAGCCCCATCGACAACTTGCTCCCTGTCGCACTCATCTCCGACTTCCGCCAGATTCAGTTGCGGTGGGTGATCAACCGGTCGCTGTTGCGGGACCCGTGCATCGATATCGTCGGAAATCGCCTGCCCAACTGTTTTGTCGCAAACAGCAGCGGCGACAGCGAAGCCGAGATTCGTCGAGTCGACGCGCTCGGGCGCAACCTCGGCCCCCGCGATGGCGTGCTCATCTTTCCTGAAGGCGGGCTATTCACTCCGTCCAAACGCGAGCGGGTGCTCCGGCGCCTGGAATCGCAGGGCTCGCCACTCCTCGAGCGCGCCCGGTCAATGCAGAACGTCCTCCCGCCCCGCCTCGGAGGGTCGATGGCTCTCCTCGCGGCCGCCAGGGATGTCGATGCAGTCTTCCTCGCCCATACGGGCCTCGAGGGCGCCACGGAGTACCACAGCATCCTTCGTGGCGGCCTCGTCGGGCGGACCGTTCGCGTCAAGATGTGGCGTGTTCCGTCATCGCAAATCCCTTCGACCAATGAATCCCGGATCGCCTGGCTCTTCGACCAGTGGGCCGCCGTCGATCGCTGGGTAGAGGCCAACAAGTCACAGGTGAGTGCAACCAATGCCCGATGAACTTCTCCAGATGCTCGGCGCCACCGCCGCCGCGATTGCCACCCTCATGGTCCTCACCTGGCTGCTCAGCCTCGTTCTGAAGGACGCCAGCATCGTCGATATCGGCTGGGGCTTCGGATTCGTGGTGGTGGCCTGGGTCGCCTTTGCCGTCGGCGACGGGTACGAAGGCCGCAAATGGCTCGTGGCCATCCTCACCTCCGCCTGGGGTCTGAGACTCACGGCCTACTTGTTCTGGCGAAATGCCGGCAAAGGCGAGGATTACCGCTACCGCGCGATGCGGAAACACTGGGGGCCACGCTTCCCCCTGATCTCTCTGTTTACTGTCTTTGGTCTCCAGGGCGTCCTCATGTGGATCGTCTCGATGCCAACCCAGGTCGCACAACTTTCCGGCATGCCGGATTCCTTGAACGCCCTGGATTTCATTGGCGCCGCTGTCTGGGTCGTCGGCTTCCTTTTCGAAGCCATCGGCGACTTCCAACTTGCTCGCTTCAAAGCTGACCCTGCCAACGCTGGCAAGGTCATGAATCGTGGCCTCTGGAAATACACCCGCCATCCGAACTACTTCGGCAATGCCGTCCTCTGGTGGGGATTGTTCCTCATCGCCCTTGCCCGCCCGGAGAATGCGCTGGTCATCTTTGCTCCGGTCGTGATGACCGTTTTGCTCACCAGGGTTTCCGGGGTGCCGCTGCTCGAAGCCTCGCTCAAACGACGGCGAGAGGGCTACGCCGAGTACATCGCGCGCACCAGTTCATTCGTGCCGATGCCCCCTCGGAAGGCGTCCCCGTAAACTGGATCCATGTCCGAATCCTTCGCAGACGAAATTCGTAACTTCGCACTCTCGTTCGAAGGTAGCCGCGAGGAGTTCTCCTTCGGGCCAGAACACCCCGTTTTCAAAGCCCCAAACGGGAAGATGTTCGCCATCGCTTCCGAACACGAAGACGGCACCCACGTCTCGCTCAAGCTCACGCCCGAGGAGTGTTCCGAAGCGCTGACCCTACCGTTCGTTCGCCCGGCGCCCTATCTGGCCCGAAACCACTGGGTGATGTCCGTCATCTCCAACGAGGCCGAGTGCGACATGACCTTCACCTGGATTCGCCGAAGTTACGAATTGGTCACGACGAAACCCGCACGAAAGCGCTAGTACGAGGCCGCTGGCAAGCGCTCCTGTTGGCTGCGAAGGCCGTGTCCCAATCCGGAAGGCGAACGCTGCCGCAAACACTGCCAGCACGCCGCCCATGTACATCGCCGGCCCGTAGTCGCCTGCCGCGTCATGGATCACGCCGGCCATTGCCGCCGCCACCGCTCCGCCCGCCATATGGCTGAACGTGATCCAACCGTAGATCGTGCCAACCGAACGTCGCCCGAACCGGTTCGCCGTCAGCATCACTGTAGGCGGCACAGTCGCGATGTAATCGAGCCCGAAGACCACCGCGAACAGCGACATCATCGGGATTCCCGCACTCGAAATCGCGGGCAGGGTCAGTAACGAGCACCCACGCAGGAAGTAGTACAGGGCAAGCAGTTTCCGCGGTGAGTACCGATCGGTCAGCCAACCAGAAGCGATAGTTCCGACCACATTGAACCCGCCGATCAGGCTGAGCATCCCTGCGGCCTGCTTCTCGCTGAAGCCGTGCTCGGTCGCATGCGGAATGAAATGTGTCCCGATCAGTCCGATCGTGGTGAATCCACAGACGCCGAAGGTCACAGCCAGCAGCCAGAAGTCTCCGGTTCGCAAGGCTTCCTTCATTGGGACCAGCCGCTCGTCCGAGGCGAGCGGGATCTGTCCCGGTCGGGCCCCGTATGCGGTCAATCCCACGTCCTGCGGGCGGCTCCGTAGCAGCAGCACCGCGAGTGGGAACACCACCGCTCCCGCGAGCACGGCCATCAGGCCGACGGCAGCTCGCCATCCCCATGCATCAACAACGAACGCGAGCAACAGGATGAACACAAGTTGTCCGGCGCTTGCTGCACCGCCAAGTACGCCGGTTACCAGTCCCGCGGCGTTCCTGGAACCAGGTGTTCGCGACCGTGGCACTCAACACAATCGATGTGCCGCCGGCGCCGAAACCAACCAGCACACCCCAGAAAACGTACATCTGCCAGAGCGACTGCATGACGAAGGTCGCGCCCACCCCTGCGACGCCCAACGCCAGAAATCCGATGATCACGGGCCGAATGCCATGCCGGTCAATCAGCCGTCCAGAAATCGGACCAGCGAAGCCGAGCGTGAGGATCGAAAGCGAAATCGCCCAGGAAATCTGGGCCGTTGACCATCCGAAGTCATCTTTGAACGGAGTGATCATCACGCCCGGTGCCGAACGAATTCCCGCGGTCACCGTCACCAGCAGGAACGTGATCGCGACCATTACCCAGCCGTAATGAACTCCGGCTCTCTGCGCCGCCTGGGGCACAGAGAACCGCGACGGTTTCGGCTCGATGGTCGAGTCAGGCGCTGCCACCGGGAAATCTTAGGCGAGAAGCGGCCCCAAGAACACGAACCAATCGAGTGAGTTGCGTGAAACCACTTAGTCGATTCGCGAGTGCCTGGCGCCGCCCCTTCCTACACCCCGAAGTCCCAGCTTGCGCCCTCGTGGTACTGCTTCAGGACGTTCTTCGCGATCAGAATTCGGTGAACTTCGTCCGGTCCATCCGCGATTCGTAGTGTTCGCGCTCCGGTGTACATCCCTGCAAGCGGCGTGTCTCCCGAGACACCCATCGCTCCATGCACCTGGATCGCCCGGTCGACAACTCGTTCGAGCGCAGCTGGGACGTACACCTTCAAGCCCGAGATGATCGTCCGCGGATCCATTCCGCTGTCGATGATCTCGGCGGTATGAATCGTCATCAGCCGAGCCGTCATGATGTCGATGTACGAGTCCGCGATGAACCCCTGGATGAACTGCTTCGTTTCCAGCCGGCCACCATGTACTTCGCGGTCCATCGCGCGCCTGCACATCAGGTCGAATGCCCGCCACATCTGGCCAACGCTGTTCATGCAGTGAAACACGCGGCCCGCCCCGAGCCGATCCTGTGCGGCCTGGTGGCCCGTTCCGGTACGCCCGAGCTGGTTCGTGACGGGTACGCGGACGTTCGAGTACTCGATCTCGCAGTGGTTGGAGTCGTGCCCCCACACCGGGATGCGTCGGACGATGTTGAAGCCAGGGGTGTCCGTCGGGACGATGATCTGGGTCATCTTCTCCCGCACTCCGCCCTCGCCGTCAGTCTCCTCGGTGCGGCACATCACGATTGCGAACGCGGCGCCAACTGCGCCCGAGGTGAACCACTTCCGGCCGTTGATAACCCAGTCATCACCGTCACGTATGGCCCGGGTCTGGATGGCGTACGGGTTTGAACCCGGCGCGTCCGGCTCGGTCATGGAGAAGCACGAGCGGATGTCCCCCGCGATCAGCGGGTCGAGCCACTTCTTCTTCTGCTCATCGGTCCCGTACTTGATCAGGATGGTCTGGTTGCCCGAGTCCGGCGCCACCACGCCAAACAGCGGGTTCGAGAATGGACTCCACGCCAGCACCTCGTTCATGTAGGCGTGCTTCATGAAGCCGATGCCCATCCCGCCGTACTCCTTCGGCAGGTGCGGCGCCCAGAGGTTCGCCTTCTTCACGTTCTCCTGAATCTCCCGGCGCAACTGCTGTGTATCGGGATTCCGGTAGTCACCCAACCGATCTTCGTTCGGGATGATGTAGCGATTGACGATGTTCGCCGTCGCTTCGCGGGTGGCGTTGATGTCTGGGTCCAGCGTCGGGACCGGTGCAATCTGCATGCGATTCTCCGTTATGCGAATTTGTGGCAACCGGAGTCTATGCCCAAACGCAACCGCGCATCCGCCCACCCGTACCTTTTGGTCGGGTCAATAGGCCGCTTTTGCTGGATTCGCTCGCAGAGGGGCTAGTCGAAGCTCTCGTCGTCCTGGTCGACGTTGATATCCGGTGTCCCGGAATCGAGCTCGCCCTCGGTCTCGCTCCAACCTTCGTCGTTCTCTTCCTCAACGACCTCGTCGTCACCGTACTCGCCGTAGTTGTCGTCATCGTCGCGCCGCAACAGACCCTTGCGGGTATACGCGCGGACATCCGAGGAGCGGCTCTGCGGGAAACTGACCTTGTCGATCATCGTCGGGTGACGGAAAGTCTCGCGGAGAATGACTTTCGGCTCGCCGGAGGTTGTAACCATCGCTGCCGCGTAGTGGTTCCCTGCTTCCATCATCTTCGAAAGCCGCAAACCAATTCGGGGCTCAACCATCCCAACGTACTGACCCGAAACGGTGAGTACGTTCACGGCGTTCCCCTGGACTTGCAGCCCTACGATGTCGCCGGCGTCCAGGTCCGCCGTCGCCTTCGAATCGGTCGCCTGGAGTTTGGCAACGGTCGCCGTCCCGGTCTCTTCTACGAACAGCCGCGTATCGAGTTGGCTTGGTGCGGCGCCAGCGGAATCCGCCATCCCGGCGAGGCGGTCGAGGTTTCGCCGCGCGATCGTGTTCGACGGGTCAGCTTCTAGGCTCTTGCGGTAGCACTCGCGCGCCTCGGTGATTTGCCCAATCTCGGTTAGAGACTTCCCGAGCCGGTTCAAGGCTTCGGCTTCGTCACCAAACCGGTTCAGATATTCGCGATTTACGTTTGCCGCCTCTTGCCAGCGGCTGTTTACGGCGAGCTTCACCGCCTGATCGCTCAACTGCTTCTTCAAACGCGCTCGCTCTTCGAGCGACATCGTATTCAGTACGGGTTCGTTACTCATGAATCCTCGGCACTACCCTTCAACGGAGCCGAAAGGATAAGGCAGCGGATTGCCCCGCACAACGAAGGAACAGCCGCCTTCCCAACGAATCTCTCGATGCTGCGTATCGGCGCGGCACACTAGTATCCAAATGATGGCACAGGATGAACTCTTCGATTCGATGCGTGAAGCCTGGGCGGCGGTCCGTCCGCGCTTCGAAGCGTACAACCTGCTCCTTCCCGGCAGCGCCCGATTCGTGTGCCAACCCGATGTCTGCACCGCCTTCTGTTGCCACGCGTACAGCGTGAATCTGGGCGATGAAGAAGTCGAACGCTTCCGTCGCTTCGAATCGATGGAACTCATCGATTTCCTGGAGGTCGATGAAGACGGCGAGCCGATCAAGCTGCCCATGGCCCAGCCTTACCTGCTCGCACGCGCCGATGGCCACTGCAAGATGCTCGGCGAGCACCTTGGCTGCACTACCTACGATGGCCGCCCAAACGCCTGCCGTCTTTACCCACACTTCGTCGTCTTCTGGGATCCTGAGGCCGAACGCGCCCGGAGCACCCCTTCCCGTCGCGCCGCCGCCGCGTTCGAGGCAGCTTCCCTCGGCAACACGTACGGTCTGATCCCCATGCTCCTCGGACACTCGGAATGTCCCGGATTCACTGGGGCGCCGCTTGAACCTGCTGAATGGTATGACCTCTTCCGCCGGACTTACCAACTTCAGTACGCCGAACTGTGAGATTGGCACCTTTGCCATCGACGTTTCGCCGTTACGCTTGGAAGATGGACCGCGTTAACCAGCCATGACAGCAAAACAGGGAATCATCCTCATCGCGCTGTCGCTTGTCTGGGGCTGCTCGTTCCTCTTCATCAAGGTGATCGTCGATGCGGGCGTCGAGCCAATCGGTATGTCCGCCGTCCGCACCTCCCTCGGCGCGGCAACGCTCCTTCCCTTTGCATGGGCCGCTCGCGCAGGCTTCCGCCAACCACGCGCCACCTGGTTGGCCCTCCTTGGACTCGGGGTGCTCAACTTCGCGATTCCCTGGACCATTTTCGGCATCGCCGAAACCCACGTGCCGAGCGGCGCCGCAGCCGTAGCCAATGCCTCCATGCCGCTCTGGTCTGCCCTCCTCGCGACAATCCTGCTCCGCGCCGACCGGCTTGGGCCGCAGCGAATCGCTGGGCTCGGTCTCGGGTTCCTGGGAGTAGTAGTACTCATGGGTGGCGACCTCAAGGACCTCTCCGGCAGCGAAGCCGGCAGCATCCTGCTGATCCTCGTGGCGACACTCTGCTACGGCATCTCAGCGGTGAGTATTCGCCGTTGGCTCCTCCACGTCCCCGCGATTCCGCTCGCCACCGCCCAGGTCACCACCGCAGCGGTTCTGCTCGTTCCCGCGGCGCTGCTCACGGGCGCCTACGCCGATGCTGATATCTCACCCAAGGTCGTCGCGAACGCAGCCGCGCTTGGCGCCTTTGGCTCCGGTCTTGCCGTCGTGGGCTACATGTACCTCATCCAGACGGTCGGCCCGGTTCGTGCCTCGGTGGTGACGTACATTGTGCCGCCCATAGGCGTCATTCTCGGCTGGATCTTTCTCGACGAACCGATCGGCTGGAACCTCGTTGCCGCGCTTGGATTCATCCTCGCGGGAGTCGCGCTCGTCCAGGGAACGAACGTCCGCCGCATCCGCCGTCGAACTCCGACGATCCCAGCACCAATTCCTGCAATCGGCGATTAACTTTCATCATTCTCTCGGCGGGTGCTCTGCTACGATTCGTGCATGGCCCGTGGTCCCCGATTGCCTATCCGCCCTGAAGTCTTCGCCATTCGTGAGCGCGTCGTCTCAACGCGGCGTGACTTCCACGAACACCCTGAGCTTTCCTGGCACGAAGAGCGCACGCAATCCAAGGTCATTGAACGCCTAAATCAACTTGGCCTGACCGACGTGCGAGCGATCGCCCGTACCGGCGCCACCGCCCTCGTCGAAGGCGCGAAGCCCGGTCGCTGCGTCCTCTGGCGAGCCGATATGGACGCCCTGCCGGTGCCCGAAAAGAGCTCGCTGCAGTTCGCATCCAAGACCGAGAACGTCATGCATGCCTGCGGCCACGATGCGCACATGGCCATCGCCCTCGGCATCGCCGAAACGCTCGTTGCGAAGCGCGACGATCTGTCCGGAAGCGTCCGATTCGTTTTCCAGCCCGCCGAGGAAGCAGCTGGCGGCGCTCAGGCCTGTATCGCCGATGGTGTCCTCGACGCCCCTAACGTTGATGTCGCCCTTGGCCTCCACATCAGCGCCGATATCCCGATTGGCTCGATTAATGTGGCCCCGGGACCGTTCTTCGCCGCCCCGACTGCCTTCCGCATAACGATTACGGGCCGGGGCGGGCACGCTGCGGCACCCCAACAATCCGTCGATGCCGTCGTCGTCGCGGCCCATGTCATCACAGCCCTGCAAACCGTAGTAAGCCGCTCGATGGCCCCGTCCGATGCCGCTGTTCTCACTGTCGGCAAGGTCGCTGGCGGTTTCCGCGGCAATGTCATTGCCGAATCAGCGACGATGTCCGGCACCATTCGCAGCTACACCGACCCGGTCCGCGAAACCATGATCCGCCGAACCGAAGAGGTCCTCGCCGGTGTTTGCGCCGCATTTGGCGCCACCTTCGATTTCGAACACCAGACCAGCTGCCCGCCACTCGTTAACGACTCCGAAGTTGCCCGCTACGTACGGGAGCAGGCGGAGGCTTACTTCGGTCCCAAGAACATCCTCGCGGCGGCCAGCATGGGCGCCGAAGACATGGGCGTCTTCCTCGAGAATCGGCCCGGTTGCTACTTCTGGCTTGGCGCGAGGAACGAATCCCGCGGCATCGCCGGCCGCCACCACGACCCCGCCTTCGTCATCGACGAGGATGCCCTGATGCTGGGCGTCGAATTCGGCACCCGCCTCATCGAGGGCCAGCTGGCGTAGGCCGAATCACCCCGTGAATAGCCCCCCGTCCGGGAACAAGATCTCGCCTGTGAAGTAGCTGCTCTCGTCGCTGGCCAGGAAGAGTGCGGTGTTCGCGATGTCCTCCGGTTGGCCGAGGCGTCGCAGCGGCACGCTGTTGATGATCGCCTGCCTGCGCTGTTCATCCGCCCTCAACGAGGCCGTCATCGGCGTTTCGATGAACCCCGGGCCGATGGCGTTCACTCGAATCTGGTGTTGCGCGACCTCCAGAGCAAGCACTTTGGTCAGCATCCACACGCCCGCCTTCGAGACGCTGTATTCGGCGGCCCCAGAGATCGGGATTTTGGCGGCGCCGCTCGCGATGTTGATGATTGAGCCGCCGCCGTTCTCGATCATCTTCCGAGCAGCTGCGCGGTCGGTCATCATCACGCCGGTCAGGTTCACATTGAGTACTTTCTCCCAGTACTCGGTCGGTTTCCCCAGGATCCCGGTCGGGCCGCCGCGCGCCTCTTGAGGCTCACTCCCGCTCACGTACAGGGCATGAGAGATGCCTGCGGCCGCAAGCAACACATCGAGTTTTCCGTACAGTCGGACCGCCTCATCCGCCAGCGCGTCGCAATCGGCTTCGACGCTCGTATCGGTACGCAGGAACGATGCTTGCGTACCCAACGCCTTCAGCTCGGCAACCACTTCGGCGCCCCGCGCCTCATCGAGGTCGCCGATAACGATGCGAGCGCCTTCTTCCGCGAAGCGCAGCGCACTGGCCCGCCCTATCCCGCTCGCCCCACCGGTAACAATCGCGACTTTTCCTTCGAGTCTTCCCACCATGTGCCTGTCCCTCCATCGGGCGGCATTCTAGCGGGACTGGCCAAGCCTTACTCGTAAATCCACTTGTCCGAATCGCGCGTCCACTCGACCAGTTCCGATGGTTTGAAGAACAGCTTGATTTCACGCGCTGCGCTCTTCGCACTATCACTCGCATGCACGAGGTTGCGTCCCATCTCCACGCCGAAGTCCGCCCGGATCGTTCCAGGAGCCGCCGCCGCAGGATTCGTAAGGCCGTTCGTCGCCCGAACGATATCGATTGCGTTCGTTCCCTCGAACACTGCCGCCACCACAGGCGCGCTGGTGATGAAATCCACCAGACCGTTGTAGAAAGGCTTGCCCTTGTGCTCGCCATAGTGCTTCTCGGCCGTGGCGCGCGGCACCTGCATCAACTTCAGCCCGACGATCTTGAGTCCGCGGTTTTCCAACCGCTTGATGATTTCGCCCGCGAGTCCGCGCTGCACAGCGTCCGGTTTCACCAGGAACAGGGTTCGTTCGCGTTCCATATCAGAAAGTTCTCCGTAGGTAATTCTTTGAATGAGTCAGGAAGCAGCGGCTGATTGCCGCCGCGAAACCGTGATGTTCGGCTCTCGAAGGTAGAAGGCTTCGGCGCTCGGTTCCAGTTCCCCGGCCCGAATCTGTGGCCCACGCGCTCGGATAGCCGCCTCAACTCGCTGCCGTGGCCCGATTTCGGATTCCCCCGAACGCGCCGGCGCCCTCACCGATAACGCTCACTCCGAGGGATGCCACATCTGCCACTACAGGACGTTCGAGAGCTTCGCCATTTTCCCAATGCTGCACGGCAAAGTGTCCCCGGCCAGCGGGATGAATGGCGGCCCCGTCCTTGAGTCCCGCCGCAAGTACTGCGGCCTCCAGCGTGCCAATCCCAAACACTTGCGTCTCGCCCGCCAGTGCCATGCCCTGCGCCGTCGCGATCCCCACGCGGACTCCGGCGTACGCCCCCGGGCCGATGGTCACGAGGATCGCATCTGGCTTGTCATCGCCGAGCAATGCTGCGATAGCGGGCAGCAATAGTCGGGAATGGTCCTGGTTCGCGTCCGCTTCCATCGAATCGATAACTCCCTCGCGGTCAACCGCAAGGGCAAACCTCTCCGAGGCCGTGTCGATGCACAGGATGGTCTTCACGCAGCGCCGAGGGAGGCCACGAGTGCCTCGCCGCGCGGGCCGCGAGGAATGAAGCGTAGCCGTCGGCTGCGCGGTCCCATGCCACCCGGCGTGAGTTCAACCACCAGCCCGTCGCCGGGGAGCAGTTCTGCTCCGCGCTCAGGCCACTCAATGACGAGGACGCCCTTTTCGGCATAGTCCCACAAACCCAGGTCGTCGAGCTCTTCGACATCTTCGATTCGGTAGAGGTCGACGTGGTAAAGCGTTTCGCGGCCAGCATATTCGTTCATCAGTACGAACGAAGGGCTGTTCACCTGGCCATCGCACGCGAGCCCGCGGCCGATGCCCTGGGTGAGACACGTCTTTCCTGCGCCAAGCTCCCCGTTGAGGAGGACGATGTCGCCCTTCCGGAGTTCGCGGCCGAGGCGTTCGCCGACACTTCGGGTGTCTTCTTCGCCCGATGAGGACAGTTCGAAGTCGTGGATCTCTGCCATTGAGGCCAGTATATGCACGCCTTTTGTTATGCCACACGCGGGAAACGCCACCCACGTACGATGGAACGAAACCTTCACGGAGATTCCATTTGTCAGACCCCCTACGGATTGCGCTCATGCTTCGATTCGATGAGGAGAGCATCGCCGCTATCCACCAACTCGACTCGAGGATTTCAGTCCTCGACTACGGCAACGTGCTCCGCGGGACGGCCCCCGAAGGCGCTGAGAAAGAGGAACTCCTCCGCAGTCTCGCCGACGTCGAAATCATGGTCGGCACGAACCGCCTCGGCGTGGAGTACTTCGACGCCGCCCCGAACCTGCGCTGGTTCCAGGCGATGAACGCAGGCCTCGAACGTCTCGACCGCGCAGGCATCCTCCAGCGCGGTTTCGCGGTCACCAACGGCTCTGGACTCTCCTCGCCGGCAATCGGCGAGTGGTGCATGGCCGCGATGTTCGCGCTGGCCAAGCAGTTCCCCGGCTACGTCCGCAATCAGTCCGAGTCCCGCTGGGAACACATCCGAGGCGGCGTATCCATCGCCGGCAAAACGTGCGGCATCGTCGGTCTCGGTTCCATCGGCCGCGAAGTGGCGACGCGTGCACGAGCGATGGGCATGCGCGTCATCGCCACGCGGCGAACAGTTGATGGTCCGGACCCGGATTGCGATGCCGTCATGCCTTATTCGGCCTTGCACGCCCTCCTGGCAGAGTCGGATTTTGTGGTCATCTGCGTGCCCCTGACGCGGGAGACTCACCACCTCATCGACGCGGCTGCACTCTCGGCGATGAAGCCCACTGCCTCCATCCTCAACATCGCCCGCGGCGATGTCATCGATCAGGTTGCGCTGACCACCGCTCTCAAGGACGCGACTATCGCCTCTGCCGCCCTCGACGTCACCACGCCGGAGCCGCTGCCCTCCGATGACCCGCTCTGGGCCCTGCCGAACGTCTTCATCACGCCCCACGCGTCATGGGCGTCCGACAATCGCGACGGGGTCGCCGCAGCACTGTTCATCGAAAACCTTCAGCGGTATCTTGCCGGTGATACATTGCATAACCTGGCACGTCCCGAACTGGGCTATTGATACCGCTCGGTAAATTCATCTGTTACGAAAGTGTACCGAACCGCGATTTAGATTGACCCCAACTAAATGGCTGCTTAACTTGAGTTGGCATTGTCCACCCCTGCCAGCGGAATATCAGGGAAGCCAAAAACGCCCCATCTCGGAGTCGAAAGCAAACATGATTAAAGCCACGTCCGAAAGCGGAAAGGCGCCTGTTTCAGCGAGCCTTGGAAACCGCATCCGAACTGCCCGGCGGGACGCCGGAATGAGCCAGGGCCAACTGGCCCAGAACCTCAACACAACCCAGAGCGCCATCAGCCTCTACGAAGCCGGACAGCGTTCTGTTGGCATCGATATGCTCCTGAGCGTTGCCCGCATCCTCAACCGTCCGTTGCACTATTTCCTCGGTGACGACGGCGACATGCTCTACGTGAAGGACAGCGATATCGCTCAACTCATCGGCGAGCTCGAGAAGCACCCGGAAGACCTCCCGGAGCTTCTCGCCTACTGGAACTTCCTGCGCTGGCGCCGCATGTCCTCGAACGGCAACGGCCGCCACTAGGACTGCTACACTCACTGCAGAACACGTACGAAGGCCGGGATTATCCCGGCCTTCGCGCTGCAAGGACTATCACCCATGCGCCGGCTCTGCGACCCAACTGATGCCCGCCGGATGCTCAATCCCGGTCCCGTAGCCATCGTCACCACCGAATGGCGTGGCATCCCCAACGCCGCCCCGATCGCCTGGTGTGTCGCGCTCTCGATGGAACCCCCGCTCGTCGGCATCGTCGTCCATCCCCATCGCCATACCTCGGACATGATCCGCTTCTCTGACGGCTTCGCCATCAACATCCCCGGCCCCAACCTCCTCAAGCAGACGGCCTTCCTCGGGACACAGTCCGGAGTTGATAACAACAAACTCGAAGCCTCCGGCCTCCAGCTCTTCAGTCCAATGAAAATCGATGCCCCTCTGATCGAAGGCTGCCTCGCCTGGATCGAATGCACGCTGCAGGACGTTGTTCGCACGGGCGACCACAGCCTCTTCATCGGAAGCGTGGTCAAAGTCCAGGCCGACGACGAAGCCTACGCCCAGCAATGGCTGCTGAAGGACCGTGAGCACAGCCCGCTCACGTACATCGGTGGCAAACGCTACGCCGTCATCGGGGACCCGCTCGAGGCCGTTGTGGAAGTTGATATCAACGGCGGGCTCATCCTCGAAACCCCCGAAGAACGCGAACGCCAGGAAGAACTCGACGCCACCGCCCGCGAGCAGGAAAAACTTGAAGGCGCCGAAGGCCTCGTCCAAAAGAAACACTCGGAAGAGCAAGACCACCGCAGCGTCTTCTAGGCGCACGCCTCCGGTTGATCCCCAAACAAAAGGCCGGCACATAAGTGCCGGCCTTTCGCTATTTGTATTCGCTCCCCTCTCCACAGCGTGGAGAGGGGGCTGGGGGTGACGTCGTTCCCTACCGCTTGCCGATTTCCACGTACTCGCGGTTGCTCGCGCCTTCGTAGAGGGCGTTAGGCCGCACGAGGCGGTTGTCCGCATACTGCTCCAGCAAGTGCGCCGTCCAACCGGTAATGCGGGACATCGCGAAGATCGGCGTGTACAGGTCGCTCGGAATGCCGAGCATCTTGTAGACCGACGCGCTGAAGAAGTCGACGTTCGGGTAGAGCGGCTTGCCCTCGAGCTTTCGGCCGAGGTAGTCGCGGAGCTTCAGGCTCAGGTCGAAGTACTTCCGATCCGGCGAAACCTCGGCCAGCTCGTAGCCGAGCTTCTCGAGGATGTTCGCTCGCGGGTCGGTCGTCTTGTAGACGCGGTGCCCGATGCCCATCACGCGCTCGCCACGGCCAAGCATTGCCTCGACATGTGGGGCGATGTTCTGTTCCGTGCCGATCGCTTCGACCGTCTTGTAGACGGCTTCGTTGGCGCCGCCGTGCAGCGGCCCCTTGAGCGTCCCGATCGCCGATGCGATCGCGCTGTACATGTCGCTCAACGTGGAAGCCGTCACGAGCGCCGAGAACGTCGATGCGTTCATCTCGTGCTCGGCATGAAGAATCATCGCCACATCGAAGACGCGCGTTTCCAGCTCGTTCGGCGCCTTGCCGTTGAGCATGTAAAGGAAGTTCGCGGAGTGCCCGAGATCGTCTCGGGGCTCGACCGGCTCAAGGCCCTGGCGCAGCCGATGGTAGGTTGCAAGGACCGTAGGCATCCGCGCGGTCAGGCGCGCAGCGGTCACCTTCAGTTGTGAGTTCGTGAGGTCGCTCGAAAGCGGGTCGAGTGCGCCGGCAATGATGACTGCCATCTCAAGCGACCGCATCGGTCGAATCTGCCCAACGATTTCGCTCAGCATTCGCGAGTTCAGTTCCGAAAGCGGGCGCTCGTCACGAAGCGTCTGCTGCAGAGTGGCGAGCTCGGTCTGGCTCGGGAGTCGTAGGTTCCACAGCAGGAACGCGACCTCTTCGAACGACGAGTTCTTGGCGAGGTCGTAAATGTCGTAGCCCGAATAGATGAGCTCGCCTTTTTGGCCGTCGATTCGACAGAGCTTCGTCGCAGCTACATTGACGCCTTCAAGGCCCCTGGAAACAGTTTCAGTGTTCACACGCATTACTCCTGCGAGATTGTATACAGCCGCCCAATGTTACCACCTGGTCGGCCCGCCTGCGCGACTGAATGTCGCCTTTTCGTACTTCGATGGTACGCGCGGCGCATCGAGGTTGCTCTGTCCGCTTAGGCACGAATACCCGGACGACCGGCCATAGCCCCGCCGCCTTGAACAGCGTCCACTAAGTTCACACACCGGGCGGCTCGTGCCCGCCAGACAACCTTTGAGGTGAATGTACGTTGATTTCGCACAAGACTTTCTGGAGGCTCATGGGAGCACTCGTAGTGTCGTCTTTGATGTTGGGTACCGTTTCCTGCGGCAGCGGCGCAGATGACGATGCCGACGCCGATGACAGTGGCCCCGCGGACCCCGGAACGGTCGTCGTCAAGATGTACGACAGTTCGTTCAAACCGGCTGATATCAAGGTTGTGGCCGGTTCCACGGTGACCTTCGATCTTCCGAATATCGGTCAGTTGCCCCACAACATGCGCATTGCCACCGCCGCAGGTGTCTACCGCAACAGCACCTGGGTTTCCATTCCAGAGACGATCAATCCGGGCCGGTCGGGCTCGCTGGCCTGGGAAGTGCCGACCCAACCCGGCACCTACAAATTCCGCTGTGACATCCACCCGGAGATCATGGTTGGAACGATTACGGTTGAATAGGCCGGGCTAGACCCGTTCCGCCACCAGGGTTCCCATCTTCGCAGTATCGACCACATTGGCCGATCCGCCCGCGATGTCGGGTGTTCGGTAGCCGTCCTTGATCACCGCATCCACGGCTTCTTCGATCGCCACGGCCTCGTCTTCGAGCCCGAGCGATAGCCGCAGCATCATCGCCGCGCTGAGGATCATCGCGAGCGGGTTGGCCTTCTTCTGACCGGTGATGTCCGGCGCACTCCCGTGAATCGGCTCGTAGAGCCCAATGCCAGTCCCGTCCTTGTTTCGCTTGCCGAGGCTTGCCGAGGGCATCATGCCCATCGAGCCGGAGAGCATCGCCGCCTCGTCGGTCAATATGTCGCCGAACATGTTCTCCGTCACGATGACATCGAAGCTCGCCGGCCGCCGCACCAGGTACATCGCGCACGCGTCCACGAGAATGTGCTCCAGTTCAACGTCTGGATACTGCTTGCCAACTTCCGTGGCGATCTCCCGCCAAAGCTGACCCGTCCGCAGCACATTTGCCTTGTCCACGCTCGTCACCTTCTTGCGACGCTGCCGTGCGAGCTTGAATGCCACGTGGCAAACACGTTCGACTTCCTTCTCGCTATAGCGAAGCGTGTCGACGCCTTGCCGCCCGCGGGAGTTCTCCCATCGCTTCTGCGGCCGCCCGAAGTACAGCCCGCCGGTGAGCTCTCGGATGACGACCATATCGACGCCGTCCAGGACCTCAGGCTTCAGTGTGCTTTCGCCAATCATTTCCGGGTGAATCCGCACCGGCCGAAGGTTTGCAAACAGCCCGAGCTGCTTGCGCATCCCCAGGATCGCGTCTTCGGGACGTGCCGTGGCCTTGGGGTCATCCCACTTCGGGCCACCCACCGCTCCGAACAACACCGCCCGCGAGGCCTTCGCCTTTGCTACGGCTTCTGGTCGCAAGGCGACGCCATGCTTGTCGATGCCCGCCCCGCCGATCGTCTCTTCGTCGTACTGGAATTCGTGCTTGAAGCGTTTCTCGATCCGACCGAGGACCTTCAGTGATTCCTCGAGGACCTCTGGGCCGATGCCGTCGCCGGGTGTGAGCAGAATGCGAAAAGTTGCCATAGTGCGGCGGATCGTAGGCCGGAAGGCAGCCCCAGTCCAAGAACCGCTGGCTATCTCGTCGATTCTCATCCGGATGCCCACTGCAATCGGCTCATGACCAATGAAGCCGCTGTTAACGGTTCGCCGCATTCGGAACGGATCGACTCCCCTCTCCCAAGCTTGGGAGAGGGGTCGGGGGTGAGGGTTACCGCCAGTCGCACTGCTTCCCAACAGCAACCCCCAACCGCTCCAGGTACTCATCGCGCGAAATCTCGACGCCACCCATCCGCGCCGTGTGCTCCGTCAGCACCTGGATGTCGATGAGTTGGAGGCCAATCCGCCGTGCGTGTTGCAGCAACCCGACCATCGCGACCTTCGAGGCGTCCCGCTCGCGCGAAAACATCGATTCCGCCCCAAACATCGCGCCGATGCCTATGCCGTACAGGCCGCCAACCAGGTCCGAATCCCCGTTCCAAACCTCAACGCTGTGCGCCCATCCGAGCTTGTGTAGCTCGCAATACCCCTCGATCAGTGCTGGCGTGATCCACGTGCCATCGTCCCGCCCTGCCGAGCAGGCGACCATCACTTCTTCGAACGCCCGGTCGATCGACACGCGAAACTTTCCCGAACGAACGGTGCGCCCGAGCCTGCTCGAGATCGCGAGAGAATCGAGCGGGATGACCGCCCGTGGATTCGGAGAGAACCAGAGGTACTCGGTCGTGCCGTGAGGCCAGGGGAAGATGCCACTCCGATACGCCGCAAGAATCGTCGCCGGTGCGAAGTCGGCGCCCTCACCGATCAGTCCGTGGTCGTCGGCACGGCGCGGATCGGGAAACTGCCAGGGGCACGCGGGTGGCTCGATCGGCGCCGAGACAGTCGCGATAACGATGTCTATCGGCGTTTCGCGACCGGACGAGTCCCGCAACGACGTTTCCACAGCGAAACCTTGAAGGCCGGAAGTGTGCCGCGCAACGGGCGACGCCATCTGTCGCTTCCTCCGCTAATCTCTAGGTCGTGGCGAAAAGAAGAATGAGTTCTGCGACCGACGCGCGACGAAGGGTCGACCGCCTCCGCGCGTTGCGCGCGAGCCCGCAAGTCCTCCACGACTTCGCCATGGAAATCCTCGTAGATGAAGGTAGCCCCGAGCTCGTGAAGCTCGCGCTGGAATCACTCGGTGAAGAAATCCGCCCCGGCGACGGTCCCGTCTTGCGCCAGCTCTATAGCGACTTCGATGTCGACGGTGTGAAGAAGGACCCCGGCGGCAACGTCCGCGTCGAGGTGCTGAAGGCTCTCTGGCACCTCCGCAGCGGCGACGATATGGCACTCGCCCTCCGGGCAAGGAACACCAGCGAACGCACGCTCCAGGCCAACGGCGAGATGATCCGCGCCGCCGGCCTCGCGCTGCTCGGAGCCCTGGACCCGCAGCGCGGCTGCCTCGAAGCCGTCCTCGTCCTTGGTCGCGACGATTCGAATTCGGCCACTGAATCCAGCCGGATGACGGGCGAACCCGCCCTCACGGCGGTTCGCCTCCTCGCGTCACAACAGGAGACCAACGCGCTCCTGCTGTATCTCCTGTCGGGCAGTCAGCCAACGTCGGACGTCGTAGGCGAAACGCTCCGCGGCCTCGCATCTCTCGATTTCCAGACCCTCGAACCGATCCTCGTCGACCTCGCCAATCGCGAGGACGACGGATTGCTCGTCGCCGTCTGTGACGTACTCGTCGAACTTCCGCCGTCGCCCGGTCTCGGCCCAATCGTGACGAAGCTCCTCGATTCGCCCTCTCGTGGCGAGGTCTACGAATTCCTCGTGTCATCAATAGTCGCCAGCCGCCGCATGGACCTCGTCGAACTCGTCCTGGAATCACTCCCGACCGAAATGTCCCAAAAGCGCCTGAACTCCGCACTCCAGGCCCTTCGCCTTGCCCCAAGAAGCCCCGCAGTCGACTCGGCTATCACCGAACTAGAAACCCGCCTCGCCCGCCAAACCCCACCGCCGCGCTAGTCGCGGCACGAACCACAAGTAGGTTCGAAACTCCCCTTCTCCCGTGGCGGGAGAAGGGGTCGCGGGATGAGGGAAATCTGCCCGCCTCACGAGCCCGAACCGGGCTCCTCAGCGACCTGTCAGCAACCGGGCTCGCCGTCATTTCCACAGCAGTTGCTGCGCGTCCGCGCCTTCTTCCAGTTGTTCCGTAGCAGTAGCTTCAGCTTGGTCCCAAACGGCGCGTCGTACTCGCGCCAGTTGGTAACGACGTTGCCGAAGCTCGGGCCCGAACTCATGCCAGTGCCGCCGTTGAGGGGTAGATCGGCGCTCGCGTCGTCTCGAACGCCGAGATCTCGTCGCCCTGCTGCATCGTCAACCCGACTTCGTCGAGTCCGTTCAGCAGGCAATTCTTCACGAACGGGTCGATTTCGAAAGTCCGCGTCCATGTGCCGTCAGCGGTCGAAACTGTTTGCGTCTTCAGATCGACGACCAATTCCGAAGAGTTCAGTTCTTCGGAGCGAGCGATCAGGTAATCGCAATCTGCCTGAGGCAGGACAACCGTGAGCAGGCCAATCTTGGCGCAGTTATTCCGGAAGATATCGGCAAACGAAGGCGAAATGATCGCCTTCAGCCCGAGGTCCTCCAGCGCCCACGGCGCGTGCTCGCGCGACGACCCGCACCCGAAGTTCGGGCCAGTAACCATCAGCGGCGCGCCGTCAAAGTTCGGGTTGTTCAGGACGAAGTCCGGATCGCTCTTCCAGTCGTCGAATGCGAACGGCCCGAAACCGGTCCGTTCGATCCGCTTCAGGAATTCCTTGGAAATAATCTGATCTGTGTCGACATCGGCCCGATTCAGGGGGATGGATCGGCCCTTCACGGGTTCAAACTTCTTCATGGCTCACTCCGTTAGACTCGGTCTCGAGTGTACGCCAATTGGCGGTCAGGGCGTTCGCCATGGGCGAACGCCCCTCCAGATCGACAGAGTCAGACCGCTTGCTCCGGCCGTACAAGCAGAGGCTTAGCTCATCGCCTGCGTCGAGCAATACTACTTACGGCCATCCCGATGGCTCCTGCGATGCCGAGTCCGACGGCTGCGATCAGCAAGGCATTTGAGCTACCAGGCGCCGAGAGTCCGGTGCCAGTTGCCGGAGGGCCAGGCACCACAGTCTTCGCCGGCGCGGTCGCGGTGGCGGTAGCGGCGACAGTCGGCGGGACCGACGTGGCGGTTGCAGGCGCCTGGGTCGGGCCGTTAGTCGGCGTAGCTGTTGAGGTGGCTGTTGCGGTTGGCGTGTTCGTTGCCGTTGCCGTTGCCGAGGCGCTGCTTGTAGCGGTTGCAGTAGCTGCCGCTGTGTTGGTGGGAGTTGCTGTGGGCACCTCAAGCTGAACCGGGAATACCGCGGTCCGATCCCAGCCGCGTTCTTCATTCGCAGATGGCCGATCGTACGTGACCGCCTGAATGCCGGTGATGGCTGAAGCCATTGTTAGCGGGGCATCCAGGCACACCGTCTTCCCACCGTCGCTGCTGGCGATTGCAATTCCGGTTGCTCCGATAGGGTTGCCGTCCAGGTCTTCCACGTATGTCGAAATCACGCCGTTGTCCGACTTCCATCGAGCCTCACGATTCGCGCCGTGGAGGATGATTTCGACGTGCGTAATCGGGCCGGCCGCTGTCTTGTTCGGCCGCAACACACAGACCTTTATTGTTGACTGAACGGAAACGGTGATTGACGTAATGTCGGCCGGGTGACCAGGCACCACGGGGCCGCCGGGATTGATTTCAGGATCGAATGCGAGTACGTCGTCCCCGATGTGGACGGCGTCGTCCGCCGGATCGGTGAACGCCAGGTCGTCCGCGTGCGCAATCGGCAACGCGAAGGCGAAGAGCGACAACACGCCCCCCGCGAGTAGTCCATAGAAAAGAGCTCGCAACAGTTTTGTCCCCCGATGCTGTTCATTGCCGTTCGGCAATGAACCGGATACTAGCAGGACTTTGATATCACCGGAATCCCTTGAAATTACGATGATGTTGCTATTGCCGAGTTCCAACTGGAAGTAGCGCGGGCGTCTATTTCCACTCCCGGATGTCGACGAAATGTCCGGCAATCGCTGCCGCCGCGGCCATCTGCGGGCTTACCAGGTGAGTCCGGCCGCCCTTGCCCTGCCGCCCTTCGAAATTGCGGTTCGAGGTGCTCGCGCATCGTTCGCCAGGAAGCAGGATGTCCGGGTTCATGCCGAGGCACATCGAGCACCCGGCTTCTCTCCACTCGAAACCCGCGTCCAGGAAGACCTTGTCCAAGCCTTCCTGCTCTGCTTGCACCTTCACCAGCCCCGACCCGGGCACGACCATCGCGGTGAGCGTGCTCGCGACCTTTCGGCCCTTCACGATTTCTGCGGCAACTCGCAGGTCTTCGATGCGTGAATTCGTGCACGAGCCCAGGAAAACCCGGTCTAGCTGGATGTCCTGGATAGCGGTTCCTGCTTTAAGTCCCATGTATACCAGCGAACGCTCGGCCAGTTCTTTGGCCTGCGGGCTGCTCGCTTCATCCGGCGAAGGTACCCGGCCCGTGACCGGCACGCTTTGTGCGGGTGTAGTTCCCCAGGTCACGCAGGGTTCGATTTCCGCTCCGTCGAGGGTCACGTAGGTGTCGAACTCGGCCCCTTCGTCCGTCGGCAGTGCCCGCCAGGCATCGAGTGCCGCTTCCCAATCGGCGCCCTTCGGTGCGTGCTTCCGTCCTTCAACGTAGGCGAAGGTTGTCTCGTCGGGGGCAACAAGGCCTGCTCTCGCTCCGCCCTCGATCGACATGTTGCAGATAGTCATCCGGCCTTCCATCGAAAGGTTCCGAATCACTTCGCCGCGGTACTCAATGACGTGGCCCACGCCGCCGGCCACGCCGATCTTGTTAATAACCGCGAGGATCACGTCCTTGGCAGTCACGCCAGGGTGCAGTTCCCCGTTCACCTCAACCGACATCGTCTTCGGCTTCCCCTGTGGGAGTGTCTGCGTCGCGAGCACATGCTCGACTTCGCTCGTGCCAATTCCGAAGGCGAGGGCGCCGAAAGCGCCATGGGTCGCGGTGTGGCTGTCGCCGCACACGATCGTCATGCCCGGCTGGGTTAGCCCCTGCTCCGGCCCAATCACATGCACGATGCCCTGGCGCAGATCGCCCACGCCAAAGAGGGGCACCTCGAATTCTTCGCAGTTCTTGCGGAGCGCTTCGACTTGCTGAACCGATAGTGGGTCGGTCCAAGGCTTATCGCGGTCCCGTGTCGGCACGTTGTGGTCGACGGTTGCAAGCGTCAGGTCCGGGCGGCGGACCTTCCTGCCTGCGAGCCGAAGGCCCTCGAATGCCTGCGGTGATGTGACTTCATGGACGAGATGGAGATCGATGTAGAGAAGGTCGGGCTTTCCGGCTTCGCTATGGACTACGTGGTTGTCCCAGATCTTCTGGATGACCGTGCGCGGTTGGCTCATAAAAGGCTGGCTCCGGGGTGCTGGAGAAGTAAATTGCGAACCCCGATCGTACCAGACGGAGCCGTCGTCGGCTCTACCGTAGGAGCTTGCGCCGTCCTGCGGCCTTCGTAGGCCGGGGAGCCTCCACCAGCGGCGCCGAATCTGCCAGCGCCTCGCGGGTGATCGAAAGCAGCGCGCCCAGCCCCCGCGAGTTGTGGTACGCGACTTTCGTCTTCGAAGTCGCCTTGTTCGCTTCCGCCCCAACGCGGCCGCTCGCTGCATGACTGATGCACGCGGTATTGATCACGATCAGGTCACTCTCGCCGCTGGCCAGACTCGTCGCCTGGGATCCGTTCTTGGCCTCATCCGGGTCGAGCCACGTAGTTTTGAGTCCCCACGTATCGAACTGCGGCATCGCGTGCTTCTTCAACCATTGGTGCCCACCGACGACAACAAGACGAATGCCCTCGAACGAAGGCTCAGTTTGATCCTCGCCGAGCTCGTCCTCGAGCCGCCCGTCGAGAAACTCTTTGAATTTCGGGAACGCGAGGCCAAGACCTTTGAGTTCGTGAGTGCCTTCGTCGCCGGGATCTTTCAGGTTGCAATTCCGCAAGACGAGTTCGGCAGTTGCTTCGAAATCTTCATCTCGCTCCAACTGCAGCGAAAGCAGCGCCTGGCCGACTGGCAGCTGCAATGGCTTGAATCCAGGGGGCACGCTCATGCAGAGCGTTCTCAGTCGCTCGAAGTCCCCGTGCTTGAGCATCTCCCGCGAGTACCGGTCGAATGCAGTAACGGCGTCGTGATCATGGCCGGCCTTCACGGCCAGGTTGAATGCGCGCTCGAAGATGTCTGCCCGTTGTTCGCGAGTGAACGACTTCGCACCGGGGAAGTCGAGTTCCTCGATTCCCCGGCAGATTTCGTTGAGCAGGTTGTCGACCTTCGGGCTCTCCGCGAGCATGTCGATCAGTTCGATGACTTCCGCATTCGGGTCCTGGACGCCTCGGGTACGGAGCGTGTCGAGATAGACATCCTCCGCGATCCTTCGGGTCGTGCTGTCTGGCCCTCCGCTGTCGTTCACGAACACGGTGAGCAGGTGCGGCGCCGACTGCGCGAGCGCCACATTTCCAAGCACCTGTAGATATCCGGGGAAGTTCTGCGTCACCTTGCGAGTCCCGGACTGCGCCAGCTGAAATGCCGCGAGGAACTCCGCGAATCGCCGTTCGCCCGCGCGCGGCGGAATCAGGCGGACGAGTGCCCGGCGCTCATCGAGGGAAGCTACCTCGATCGATGCCGCGGAGATCAGTGCCAGCACTGCCAGCGACGCCTGTGCGCCCAGCGTCGCATCGACTCGCGCCAGGCGCAGACCCGCGTCCTGCGCGATTTTCCGCAAGTCGTCGAAACCAACTTCGCTCGTTTCCGGCGGCCAGCGCAGGAGCCATTCATCAAGGCAAGGCTGCTCAAAAACGGTATTGGCCAGCACGATTGTCCCAAGTGCGAAACCATCGTCGGTCAGGTCGCCATGGCGAAGCATGTCCACCACCCGCTCGGCCGCCATCCAACGTCCGCCCCGCGCCACGCACACCAGGTGCAGAACCCGACAGTAATCGGCAAGCACTGGTTCCCGTCGCCGGAGGTACTGGTCATCCATGAGCAGGCTGAGGACGTCCCGCGCCTCCTTCGACCCCAGACCGGCATCATTGAATCCGGAGTTGTGGACGAGTTCCGCCAGTACCAGTTCCTCCAGCCCATCGAGCGAGGCGACGGGCCGCTCAGGCGCCGTAGCACCAGAAATCAGCGCCAGCACCGATTCGACGTACGATTCCCCAATTCGCTGGTCCAGGTCGCCTTCGAACGCGATTCCGGCGTGTTCTTGCGCCTTCCTGAAGTACGACAGTGCTCCCTGGTGGTCACCTGCCATTGTCGAAGCAATGCCAGCAGTTGCTCGCATGACCGGCAGGTCCTCGGCTCTCGCCAGTTGCAACCCCGAGTTGATGCGCTGGAGCGCTTCAGTTGGGTTTAGGTCCGCCTCAACAAGGATGTCGCGCCACGCGCCAATAGCAGCCTGGGTGCGATTCTCCGTTACCTCGATTGCAAGGGACGACTCATCGGAGTGATTGCTTGTCTCAACGGCTGCGGAAATCTGTCCCCCGGCCCGTAGCAAGTCGACCAGCTCTTCAACGGCCGATGCGAGCCGGTCCAGTCGGTCGAGCAGCGGACTCGGCGTCTCTTCCGCCGGAATCTCCGCTGGCCGCATGGCTTCGACAGGAGTTGGCAGGTCCGAAACCGGGTGCTCCGCCCTGTCGACTACAAGGCTTGCCCTGCTGAGCGCCTCCGCCTCATCAATGCGCTTCAGTTCGACTAGCTTGAGGACGGCCTCATCCGGCTCTACAAGCGCGCCGAAGTGCTCCCGTAGAAGATCCAGCGCCATTGGGCATGCAGGCAGGAACCACTTTCGCTGCGGCGCCGACCATCGGTAACCGGGGACGAGCTTCACAAGTTCCTTGTCGCCGAATGCGCATTCCACAGCGAACTCATTGCCAACCAGCGAGACCACGGCCTGCTGCTGAGCAACGGGCACCTGCCGAGATCGGATCTCCACGACCTCCTGGTCGAGGTCCGCAGGATGCTCCCAACCGTGTTCCCCGAACGTCCGATCCAGGGCGTCGATTACGCCCGGCTGTCGCGGCAGTTGCAGCGCTTGCGCGCTCGCTACGAACCGGCATCCCGGGATCTGTCGCACCAACGCCTCGTCCCGCCCTTGCGCGGACACGAGATAACGGTGCTCGTCGGCACGCAATCGAATCACCGATCGAATCTAGCACGCTCTGTTCCGGCCGAAACTCGGGGTATCGCCTAGTCGGTCGGGTGGACGAACGGGTTTCCTCCAGTTGCTGCCCGGTGACGTTCTAATGCGGCTCTTATGGCATCCAGTTGACTTCCTGCGGTACAGTCACTGGGCGTTCACTGATTTGGTCGAGTAGTGAATAGCCACAATCTAGAGGTCGCAGCGCTGATTCGGTCGCTCCCGTGGGGAAGGAGCAGCCTGACGTAAGCACTGCCGGCCCGCATGGCTGACATGACTCGATTTGCCCGCTTTGCCTTCGTCTCACTTGTTTCCGCGGTCCTGCTGGTGCTTGTCACCTCGGCCGCTGGTTCTGCCCGTGCAATGGCGGGCTACTCCGTTTCGGTTGCCCCGACCTCCGATACCGTGCCCGTCGGTGAACTCGCCGCCTTCCGCGTCCGCGTCGAGGGCCAAACGGCCGTTCTTCCCAGCTTTAACTTCGATGTCGAAGGCGGCACGCTCGCCGGAGTCGCCTCGATCGACCCCACTGCCGCAAACGTCGCCGAGGGCACCGTATTCGTGGCCCGCGAATCCGAAGGCACCGTCCGCCTGAATGTTTCCTTCGCAGGTGAAGTATTGGCCTCGGGACAGGCGCGGTTCGCCCGCGTCGGCGACCTCAACATCTCCGTAAATCTCAACGCCGACATCGATGCCGCCGCCCGAACCTGGCGATTCGAAGTGGTTTCCTCGTCCGGCCAGGTCGTCACTAGCCTTTCCGCCAACACCAGTGGCGATTCCCCTCGCGACGTGGTTCGCGCTGCCAACCTTCCCCTCGGTTTCTACACGGTCCGCCAGGTGCTCGGCGGCGATACGGCTACCACGTGCGATTCCGGCGCCTTCTACCGGGTACTCGCCCCCACCAGCGCACAAACCACACTCCAGCTCGATTCCGGCACAGCCGCAGTGAACTTCGAAATCGCACCCTGCCCGGGCATCCCGAGCCTTGAAGTCCAAATTCCCATCGACACGATCGCGCCTTCGGCAGGCGTCGTCGGCGAACCGAATGTTCTCCCGGGCGAAACGCCGGTGAGTGAAGTTCGGGGCGCACGCGAAGCTGGCCCGGGCAACCCGCTCCCACCAAGCGTCGGCAATTCCGCGCCGCTTTCGAACGGCAATTCGAACACGATCTTCCTGCTCTTCATCCTCGCCGGACTCACGGCGACCCTCCTCCCCGTCGCTGCCTGGTCGGCCGTTGCGGTGCGAGGACGAGACAAACGCTAGTTCTACCTCTCTAGCTGTTGGTCAGGAGGCAGACCCCGGTGCGCGCTGGCCCGCGCACCGGGGTTAACTCTTTTGCTCCTCGAACGTTGTTTTTACAAACCGGAACTTGACGTTAGTGGGTTCCGTCGGCCATAACTGGCTGAGCTTACGGTGGGCAATTGCGGGTCGAGACGCAGTTGTTGTGCCTTTTCGTCACGCCGGCGGGGTGCGTTCTGAGTCCCAGGGGGACTTCATGTCGCTTTCCACTCGGCGGTATTTTTTGCCCGCCGCCCTGGTGCTCTTCGTAATGCTGATTTCGGCCGACAGGTTGGCCGCGCCAACGCAGGTTGAGGCCGCCTTCGACCCGTCGACCCCCGCTTTCGACGCACTCACGCCGTTCGACATCACGGATTTCCCGGTGTCCGTCCCGCGCCCCCCGCGCCTCCTCGCGAATACAAACTCGCATTCACTCCCCGCGGCCACTGCAGGTCGAAACGGGTACTGCCTGGATGTGAACCTCGACGGCATCACGCCCGTCGATCCTGAGATCGACAATTACCCGTCGGGTTTCCGGGTCTACGCCACGGATCCCACAGATCCGGCAAACCCGGTCAAGAAAATCAATGCCCCGTCTCCGTCTGCGGGTACCTATCTGATACCACCTCTCGACACCACGTCGGTAGCCACCTTCAACACCGGATTCGGCTCAACTTCGGATGACATCTACTGCGTCGTCGTCAGGGCTCCTGCTGGCTATCAGCAGCTGCACGTCGAGTGGCATTACGACGATGGCGTTAGTTCTGACAACGTCATCGCCCTTCCCGTGATTCCAATCATCAATGTCAGTTTGAAGAAGATCGGCGATGGCCTCGTCGGCGGCCCCGCAGAAGTTTGCACAGTGGGCTGGGACCGCGAATTCATCACGGGCAACGTCTCCAATTCCTTCGACCCTTCCCCCGACCCCGTCGATGACCTCCGGGCTCCCGATGGACCCGATCCTTCCGATTTCGTCATCGTTGGCGGCACCAACAACGGCCCGCCAGTAGTCAAGTACGTTCGTCAGAATGGGCCTGAGTGGTGTGCCGGGATCGGTTCTAGCGTGTCCGAGACAGGCTTAGGGTTGAGCCTCAACATCGACGCAATCTACAACCGCGTCGACATTGGATTGCGCAGCCGGAACGTCGATGACCAGCCGGTGACCATTAATTTGCCTGCCGATCAGTCGATCGACATCGTGAAGTCGGTCGAGCTCCGGCACATCACCATGGACGGCCAGATTTCCCAGAGTCAGGTATCCGATGCGAAGGTGATCTATGCCCCGCACTATGTCTGCTTGATTGGCAGCAATGCCGGCGTGAACGACGCTCTAGCCGCTTCCGGCGTTCACATTCAGCCCTTCGGCCCGCCTCAGTTCGCCAACGTGTCCGGACTTGCCGTGTTCACCAAGTCGGCCTCCGATAACCCGCGGCTTGGTGCCGTAGAGGACGACACACTCTGTTTCACGTACACGAGCACAGCCCCTGGCGAGCAGATCATCTACGTCGACTACACCGATGGCGTCAGTGGTCTTCCCGCTCAGTCCACATTCGACACCAATAACGACGGAAACGGCGTATCCGACTTCCCCGCCGGTTCGCTCACGACTGCGTGGAATGTCATCGACCGCACAGTCCTTTCTACCGGCTCGATCAGTTCCGGAGTCGTGACGTTCAAAACCCTCAATGTCCCCCTGAGTTTCAACCTCAGCGACGGGACATTTCTCGGCGGGATCGGTGTGACCGAGTGGGTTCTCGGAGAGCACACAGCCGGAGGAAAGCAGAAGACAGACCAGTTGCTCGATGGAGTGCTGATCGTTGCAAAGGTGGTCGGTAACTGCGGGTATTTCGAAGTACCAGATAAGACCAAAGTCACGACCATCACCGGAATTAGCGTCGGTGGCCGGCTCGAGCTAAACAATTTCAACGACGACCCATTTTCGGGATTCCACGGCGATACCGACGCAGATCCCGACGACCTCCACATTACGACCCTCAACGCGGGTGGATGTGGCGGCAATGCCAAAGCCACGATAAAGGTCAACGTCTACTACCCGAACGATCCGAATGTCCCGGCTGAGGTCGAAGAGACCGTTAACCTTGAATATTCCTTCACACCGGCGCAAAAGGTTCCTCGAGTGGCCTGGGCCGGCCAGTACGTAACGCTTTCCTACGCAATTTCTGCCGAGGACTGCTCCAATACGACGATTCAAATGCTTCGTCCGAAAGACCAGCCTGGGGCATTCATCGCCGACAACGGCGTCGCTCTCAATGGTCCTGACCATGCGTCTGTTTTGCTCGACCCGGACACGTGCTCTGCTTCCGTGCTCTATGAAAGCGAAGTTCCAGGCTTCATCGATGTGGAAATGTTCATCGCGAACAATCCCTACTCGAAGATCTCCGTTCCCATCATCTTCATGGTCTTTGAAGATCTCAGCCTCAGCGCGACGCCCGACCAGTTTGTATCGACGTTCGGCGACGTAACTGCGAACGTTCGCGGTTACTTCCAGAGCACGAATCCATCCGGCCGCCCCGCCGAGACCAAGGCCGATGGGCGAGTCGTCCCGAAGGATCGCTGGATTCTCCCGGACGACTGGGAGCTCCTGAAGGGCGAGTCGGACCTGCGCGATGCCTGGGGCTCGCTCACAATGCCCGCCTCCATTGTGACGTTCTTCATGGAGAACGAAGGCACGCTCAACAATTACAAGGCGAAAGTGAAGTCCGGTGCTGCGGGATTCTTTATTCCAGATAGCATCGACGACTTCTCGTTCAACGTGAATCCACACACGAAGGTCTCCGCCCTACTGGGGACCATCATCAAGCCGCGCATGATGAGCAGTATCACCGATGGAGGCGGCCAGGCCTCGGTCGACACGTTCGGCGATCGAAACCTCAGCTACGAAGGCTGTGCGGCGAACGTGATCACGCAAAATCCGCATTGCAAGCCTGAAGAGGTAGCCGGCACCACTCGATACTTCGCGGTTGTGGAGTATCCGGAAGCCGGCAATCGCGGCAAGTGGCCCGCGATTGCGAGCAACGTCGGCGAGACGGTTTGGCGCTGGGCGGGCTTCAAAGAAGTAACCATCGTCAATACAGACTCACCACAGATTAAATACGTTGTTGCCCACCTTCGCGACCGCGATGGGTTCTGTGACGCAGTGAACTACAACAACACCCTCGGTGTTCCGGTGACGTTCGAAATCGACGCCGGCGACGGAGTCATCATCGAAGCCGCGGATCGTCCCTACGTCATCAACGGCGGGCGCAGGTTTGCGACGGCAACGACGTTCGATACCACGAACTTGCTCGGCGTGCCTATCAACACCGACATCGCGAAGGCGCCGCTCTTGCCGGATCAGCCCGACGAATGTCAGGCCTGGATCAAGGTCACAAACAGCCTTCTAACTATCACCAACGTCACGGTGACGTTCCCAGCTCCCCCTTCTCCCGTGCCGGGCGACATCCGACTTTCGTCGATTCAGTGCACCGAAGCAGAATCCTTCACCGTCACGAACTACGGAACGAAGGAAGTTAACCTTGGCGGGTTTGCTCTCAAGAGCTCCAAGGCCTCGGATATTGGCAACGCCGAGGAGTTGGACTTGATCGGGGTCCTCCAGCCTGGTGCCAGTAAGACGTTCTTCGGGGGGCCGGCGGCGGCCGAAAAAGGATGGCTTGACGCGGACAAGTACATCCTCAGTGGTCCGAACGACTACATAAGCCTCGTCTGGGAAGACTACCCGCTTACGACGATGAATTGCGCTGGCGATCGCATCGATAACTCCCCGCTCGTCACGTTCCCGCTCGATGGTGAGGGCGAGATCAAACTCGACATCATCATCCCGTTCGGTAACGAGACCGAAGTGCCGCTGGTAATCGGTTGGAATCTCGTGTCTACGGGCGACGGCGAAATTTCCCTGGACGCCGCGTTCTCTGATGCGAAAGACAAGGTAGAGGCAGTCTACGTCTGGGACCCGGTACTTGAGGAATGGAGTCACTACATTCCTGGCGCTCCAGCTGGCGTGAACACCCTCGACACGATCGGTGGACACATGTTCATGTGGGTGTTGGTCAAGCAGCCATTTACGCTAACGCTACCGAAGTAGTGCGCCTAGCAGGCCTCCTCCGTAACCTCGGAGGAGGCCCAAACCTGAGTCTGGTGTAGTTGCTTTGATATTGTTTTTCGCCGCGGGACGGCGTTCTGTCGTGTCCCTTATCGTCCTTGTACTGGCATTCTCCGTTGTTGGAGCAGCCCATGCCCAGTTCAACCCTCCATCCACGGTTGTCGGATCGATTTCCGACCCCGCCGGACCCTTCCCTGAAGGTGTTCCCGTCGAGGCCTACATCGGCAACGTCCAGTGTGGGCTCGGAGGAAAGACTCTCTTCTACGGCGATGGCGCCGACCGCATCACCGTCTACGTCGTCGATGTCATCTCTGAGTCTCAGCGCGCCGGTTGCGGCGCCGATAACAAAGAGGTTCGAATTAAAATCGGCGACCGCTTCGTCGATAAGACCGTACGTTGGACTCCGGGGCAGGTCATCTTGAACGTCGCCTTCGGGAACGCAACTCCTGTGCCAATTCCGACGGCCTCGCCAGTCCCCACTCGGACGCCCGAACCCGGCGCGGCCAACACTCCAGCCCCCAACGCCAGCCCCAGTTCCAGCAGCACCACTGCTCCACCTCAGACGATTCCTGCCGGCAGCCCTGGTGCCGGTTCGCCCGTACCCACGTCACCCCGTGGCGGCATCACCAGCGCGACGCCGGGCCAGCAGTCTGCCGCTTCGACGGGCGGAGATGGCGGTACACCTGTGTGGATTTACGCCCTGCTGGTGCTCAGCGTGCTCGGGGCTGTTGGCGGTGGAGTTGGGTATTTCATGGCCCGGGGACGCAGGGCAACGGCCGACGACAACTTCACTGACGACCCGGACTAGGTTTCGTCCGGGTCGCTGCGAGCCTTCCTCTTCTCAGGACAGGAAGATCATCGTGAAGTAGTGCTTGCCGTTCGCGGCCGTGATTTCGCCGACGCCGATTCGCGAGAAATCAGTCGCGAGGATGTTGGCTCGGTGGGTCGGACTGTTCATCAGGCCGTGGATCGCTTCGTTCGCTGCCGTGTCCGCGGGCCAGTTGTTCATGGCCAGGTTTTCACCTGCCCAGGCATAGGTCGTGTACCCGAAGTGCGCGAGGAGTTCGACGTACATCGAATACCCATAGGGGTCGCGATGCGCGAAGTAGTTTTGGTCGATCAGTTGCTGGGACCGCGTACGAGCGATCTTCGTCAGCCCCGACTCCAGCACGTATGGAGCGAGACCTGCGTTCGTCCGCTCCGCGTTGATGAGGTCGAGAAGCTGTATTTCCATCGTTGTAGCCGACCCTGAGGAAACAGCCGGAACGTAGAAGTTCGGCTTGGAGTCGGCCACCGGAACCACTGCCGGGGCCGGTGCAGGAACTGCGGGTGCGACCGCCGGAGCGGGCGCTGCTGGCGCGGCAGCTGCCGGGGCCACGGGGACAGCGACAGGCGCCAGCGCCGGAGTAATCGGCGCTGCTGCTATCGGTTCAGTGGGCTCAACCACAACGGCGGGGAGGATCTCCGCCAGCGGCAGCAGGTCTGGCGAAATTTCGAAGGCCACCGAGCCCGGGCGCAGCCCTGGCAGGTCAACGTCTGCGTCAATTGGCGAGTAAGCGTCTGCCGGTCGCTCGACGAACGCCGGGGCCTCGCTATGAATTGGCGCCTGGATGGCAACATGATTTTGAACCGCTGGATTGCCAGCCGGCCACAGCGCGATGCCTACTCCAATGGCGATGCCAGAAAGAATCCCTGCCGCATAGAGCGGCCCGAACCGGCCCGGCCGCCATTCGCGAACAGCTTCCCCGACCGGGATCCCGCGTGCCGTTTCGAATCCTGCCATGTCCATCCCCACAGCGACCCGCGAGTTGGGTGGTGGTTTCCACCCGGGTCACAAATGGGGGTTCGGCGGTCATGCTTGGTGCCTACATGGACACCAGGAGTACGGGATGGTGACAGCTACGGAACGCTGTCACCTGCCTGTTCCCTAAGGGTTTCGATGCTCCCTTAGGGGTGTCGTAAGGGTGGACGCAAGGGGACAACAACGTGAGATATTCGTATGAGGATTCAGCCGGCCATCAGCCGAGCATCAGCCCTACAAAGGCCCGAGCATGCGACAAGTATTGGTCAGAACGAGCCGTGAACCGATCAGGAACGGGCTACGGAGTCGCGCAAAGCGACTGGCCGGCATTGATGATCTGGCCGTTGCTCTGTAGCCCATCGTATTCTTTCCAACCGTCTGGGAGCGCCCCGAAACTGCGGTTGGCGTCCACCCACCAGTTGGAGTTCTGGGGGAAGCCCAGCGGGGCGTAGCAAATCACGCGGTAGGGTGGCGCGCCGCAATCGTAAGAACCGTTCGTCGGCGTGCATTCGCCGAACGCTTGATTCTCCGGCTGGATTGTTGGGATTCGTGTCGGCGTTGCTGTCGGCAACGGGCTTGGCGTAGCTGTCGGCACTGCAGTGGGAGTGGTTGCAAGAGTTGGCGTGACGGGTAGCCACCGTTGCGGCCGTCGTTGCCCTGGATGTCGCAGTCCCCGCCGGGGTCGTCGAAGCCGCGGTCGCCGATGCTGCCGCCGTCGCATCGCCGCCCGGAGCCAGGGTGCCCACCACAGTCGGAGAAGTAGCAGCGCCGGCAGTTGGAGACCGAGTCCCATACGGGATCACGGTCCCGGGCGTAAGGCCCGGCGTTTCGACGGCGCCAACTCCGGCTTTGTTCGAATCGTCGCCACCACCGCGCGTGAGGAAGACGGCCAGCAATAGGAAACCGAGCAATGCGACGACCGCTCCGCCAAATACGATTACCTTCCGTGGAATGCCGGGCTCACCCGGTTGAACAGCCCGTTCGGTCAGTATCCCGGCGTTTCGCTGCCGAAAGATAGGCTCCGGCTCGGCGTACTCCGGCGCCTCCATGAGGTCGCTGCCGGGAATGTACCCGTGGTCCGCAGGAGGGGGCGAAAACGGCGCCAGTGGCTCTGGGGCCCAACCCTCGTCTTGTTCGCCCTCTTCCGGGGCCGGTGGCGCTGGCTGGTCCTGTCTGGCGACCGGTGGTGGAGGCGCAATTACGCCGCCGCGCTGGAAGGGATCAGTGCGGCGAGTTCCGTTTCGCCCGTTGCCGTTGACGCCGACATAGCCTTCGCTCGCACCCGGGGCGGCAAGGTCGCCGCCGATAAGCCGGTCGAGCAGCGGCTGCGCATCAAGGCGAAGATAGCTGGCATAGGATCGAAGGAACCCACGGACATAGACAGGCGCGGGCAATTCGTCGAATTGCTCGGCTTCAAGCGCCTCCAGGAATCGCGGCGATATGCGCGTGTCCTGAGCGACCTGATCGATGCTTAGCCCGCGCCGTTCTCGAGTCGAGCGAAGCGCTTCTCCAATACCCGCCACGGCACCTCCCATAAGGTGGGGACATAAGGTATGCGGTATCTGTCAACAAAGTCCAGTTTCGAATCTGGCCCAACGTTCGCAATCAGCGGTAGCATGGACCCGGTGCGAACCGCCTTTACTCTCTCCGTAAGCCTTCTCCTCGGGTTTAGCGCGTTCGCAGCAGCCGTTGCCCAACCCCAACTCCCGGCAACCTATTACGGCTCAGTAACCGTCTCCGGAGAACCGGCAGCGTCTGGAATCGAAATTCGCGCCCTCGTCAACGGGATAGATTGCAGCCAGTCGCCGCCCGGCGAGCACCTGGTCATCCGCGAGGGAGCCATCGCGGCATACGTGCTTCACGTTGTCCACGAATCCCAGCGTCCGGGCTGCGGCAAAGAGAATGCGGTGGTCTCGTTCACCATCGATGGCGCGCAGGCCATCCAAAAGGCTCCGTGGAAGGTCGGCCCCAACCGTCTGGACCTTTCCACCGGTTCCGCGTCGCCCATACCGCTGCCTTCTCCGACAGGCACTATCGGAGCGGTCATTGGCTCCGCGGCGGCGGGAACGATTCAACCCTCGGCCAGTGCCACGCTACAGCGTCCAACCGGGACTCCGCCCACCGACGACGTGCGATTCGATGGAACAGTCCCCGGTGGTCCCGATAACCGCGACGACCCCTCCGGCGACGGCAACTCTTCGCTCCTGGTGGCCGTTGTTGTCGTGTTGGGACTCCTGGCATTGGCTGGAGGAGGTGCCGGATTGTTCCTCGCCCGACGCTCTCGCGGCGCCCCTGAAAACGACGAGACTTAATCTAGTCTTGGGTACCTGTCGTATACCATAAGGAGACGCTTTGCCGCGTTTCCGTTTCTAGACATGAAAGTTTTGCCGTACGCCGCCATCTTCACGTTTGTCGCGGGCCTCTCACTGCTCGTAGGCGGTTTTGCGTTCTCCGGCGACGATCCAGAGCCGGCCCCGCCGGCGATCGCGTTCGACCTTCGCACCCAGGCTCCGTCCACTGCCACACCCACTGCGGTCCCGACTGACGTTCCGACCCCTACGCCGACTCCCTTGCCCTTCGATGGCTCCATCGCGCGAATGATCGCGCCCTCCGTTGGTATCGATAACGCCATCGAGGAGATCGGCATCACCAACAACCAGCTCGACACGCCGAAGGACGGGGTGAACAAGGTTGGGTGGTACCACATATACCCCAAGCCCGGCTGGGGGCTAAACGCCGTCTTCGCCGCCCACGTGAACTACAACTTCAAACTAGGCCCGTTCACCAACCTTGCGAAGATCAAGCCCGGCGATGCCATCACGATTCAGATGCAGGACGGACCCGCATACCAGTACGAAGTGATCTTCTACCAGCGCTACGACGTGAATTCGATTCCTATGGGCGAACTCATCGATGCTCCGACCCGACCCGAGAACGAGGAGTGGATCACCCTCATCACGTGCGGCGGTCGCTTCCAACAGACCCAGGACAACGGTCTCGGAGAGTACCTCGACCGTGATGTAGTAATCGCCAAACGAGTCTCCTGAACCTTAACGCGCCGTTTCCCGACCAGGTGCGTTCTCTGTCCCCTTCCGAACCCCTTTGCTACGGTGAATCCACCTGTGTTCCCGGAGAACGAAACTTGAAGTTCGTGCGAATCCTCTCGCTTGGCGCATTTGCTGTTGGTGGCCTGGTGCTACTACTTGGTGTCGCCTGCAGCGGCGGCAGCGACCCTGAACCCACCCCCACTGCGACCGTCCCGGCCGACACGCCGACTTCAACCGCCACGGCCACGAACACCCCGAGGCCTACGCCGACCGCCACGCCGACTCCGTTCGACGGCAAGGTTGCGCGCATGAAGATTCCGCGATTCAACGTCGATGCCCCGATCGAGTACCTCCAGATCAACTCGCTCGGAGAACTCGATACGCCGAAAGCCGAAAACACGAACGTCGGCTGGTACGACATCTACGATAAGCCGGGCTGGAGCGGCAATGCCGTCTTCTCTGCCCACGTCTACTATCACAGCATCCCCGCACCGTTCATGAGCCTGGCCAAAAGCGCTCAAGGCGACTCGATCGTCGTCCAGATGGAAAACGGCCTCGAATACAAATACGAAGTCATCTCCAACAAGCGTTACCACCGCGACACCATCGATATGGGCGCAATCATCTGGCCGAAAGAAAAGGCCGACTACGACGAGTGGATCACGCTCATCACCTGCGGCGGCGAGCTTGATTCCACCGGCCAGGAGTACATCTCCCGCGATGTGATCGTAGCCAAGCGCATCCAGTAGCGCCTCGGCGCTTCATATTGTTCTACCCAACGGGCCGGCGTTCAGTCGGCCCGTTTCCGCGCCCGGATCAGGGTTTTCGCCCGAGAGATCGAGGAGATGTCCCCTCAGGGGATCGGGCATCTGCCCATTAAGGGTCTTCGCACGCCTTCATACGCTTGTCGAAGTAAGGCACCACTGGGTGTCCGGAGGTAGGCGTGATGCGGATTCGACTCGTGCTGGCGACAACGGCACTTACAGCGGTCATCGGCTTCGGCGCGATCGCCGGAGGCGGTCAGAACGCAGAGGCTGCGCAACTCCTACGGGGTTGGAACAACATCTCCTACCTCGGTGGTTCTGCCACTCCGAGCGAAGCCCTGGGCGCCATCACCGGTCAGTACTCAGCCGTCTACCGCTGGGACTCGACCTCCCAGACCTACCAGCTCTACGCCCCCGGCGTTCCCGCCTACGTGAACACGCTCTCCCAAATCAATCCCGGCGATGCAATCTGGGTCAACTACGACCAGTCCGTTGGGGAGTTGAACACCGGCAACGTAGGAAACACCACCCCCGCTGGTGGCTCCGGCAAACTCTCCATAGCCGCGAGCACCTTCATGCCAATGAGCGACCTCGCAATTTACGAAAAGAACTTCAACGAGATTAAGCCGGTCGCGAACGACGTCGCATCTCAACGCTACTTCGCTCCAGTCACCATTCCGAACGGCGCAACCATCACCACGCTGACCGCGGCCTTCGAAGGCAGCGGCGACACCGTGAAAATCCGCCTCGACTACACCGCCCTCACCAACGGCGATGTCTCGTCTGCGGTCTACAAGCTCGCTGAAGTGCTCTCCAGCGCCGGTGGTTCCCCACAGACTGCCACCGCTTTCGCCCACACCGTTGATAACGGGGCGAACGTCTACTTCCTGGTGGTCGACCTTACCGGCGGCCCTGCCTCGAAGCTTCACGGCGTCACCCTCAGCTACACCTACTAGGAGTCCCCGATGACGATGATGGCGTTGACCCGGAAGCGTCACCGGGCGTACCACCTCTGGGCACTGGCCCTCGGTCTCCTCGTGGTCGCGGGTTTGGGCATTGGCCTTCGAAGCGAACGGGCATCGGCAATCGCTGAAGGCACCGTCGTTTTCAGTGTCACCCAATCGCCTGCGGCGCCGGCCATCGTTCAAGTCGGTTCGAACGTAACGTTCACGGTCAACGCCGCGACGACCGCAACCACTGGCCTTCTGGTTGACTTCGACTATCCAAACGGGGTCCTGACGTACGTCTCGGGAGTCTCCAATCCGGCCGGCGTTGTCTGCACCAACAACTCTCCGAGCGCTGGCATCCTGCGTTGCGACTACGCGACAACTCCCCCGAATACGGTGCCTGCCACAACGCTCGCTCCGCTTACGCTGACGTTTTCCGTGTCTGGAAACTTCACAACCACGGGCGCCGACTTTGTGGTGCGCTCGCATCCGTTAGATGTCGTCACCGACCCGGCGTCCGATGGCGATGACTCTACCTCTGGACTCGGATCATCGACGGTCTTCGGCACTTCGACGATTACGGCCGCCGGCTCTCCGGACCTCGCGACGGTTTTCGAAGGAAAGTCATTCACCTACACCGCGACGCTCCAGAACAACTCTGGTGTCGCGACCGGAACTCTCGCGAGCGGCGCTGCCGTCCTCTTTACGAACGCAACCGTCACCAACATCATCTGCTCCCACGGGAGTGCGGGTGGCCTCGGTGGCGCGAATGCCGCCTGCAACACACCAAATATCCTGGTCGGCGAAACACTCAGCATCACGGCCACCGCGATCGCCGCGAACACCGCGACTGGCGCGGATGTTACAGCGCAGATTAGTGCTCCAGCCCTTGGGATCTCCCAGTCTGGAACGGGTGTCACCGTCGATGAACTCGGCCTGGATTTCACTGGCAGCACACTCGCCGTGGGAACGCCAATCAACGTTTGCACGGGTGTCGTCCCTGCGGATGTTGCCAATGACGCTGCTGCCGGGCAGGCGCAAACTGGTACTAACGCAGTCGTCGGCTCTCCATCCCAGAACCCGCTGCTCGCCAATGGCGATTTCCAGGTCACAGGGCCAGGTGTGGGCGCCATCTCTGCGGCCTCGGGCTGCGGTGCGAATCAGAGCGGTGTGAACTTCACTCCCTCTGCATCCGGCGCGTACACCATCACCGCCAACTACAACGTCGGCGGCACCAACGTTCTTTCCCTCACCGTTGGCGGGGCCCCGGCAAACAACCCGGTTCCGACCGCGAGTTTGCTCTCGCCCTCATCCGCGAGCGCCGGCAGCAGCGCCTTCACGCTCACCGTCACTGGCACCGGATTCGTCAGCGGTTCTTCGGTCGTCCGCTGGAATGCGGTTGCGCTCACCACCACCTTCATCGACTCCACCACCCTCGAAGCCTCCGTCCCCGCCGCGAACGTACTCTCCGTCGGGTCAGCCAGCGTCACCGTTTTCACCGCTACCCCAGGTGGCGGAACGTCAAGCGGTCTGACCTTCACAATCAGCGCAGCGCCGAATCCCGTACCCACGGTCTCCGGCCTTTCGCCGAATACCATCGGCTCCGGTTCGGCCGGGTTCCTCATGACCGTAACCGGCACGAACTTCGTTGCTGGCTCCGTCGTTCGCTGGAACGGTGTTGATCTGGCGACATCCTTTAGCTCCCCTACGAGCCTGACGGCCACCGTTCCGTCCCTGAACGTAGCCTCCGCCGGCGCGGCCAACGTGCTCGTCTTCAACCCGTCGCCGGGCGGTGGCGCCGCCGTGACACCGCAGGTGTTCACCATCACCGCTGGCGCGACCAAGCTCGCCTTCACCACCCAGCCCGGCGCAGGCGTCGCCGGAAGCGCGCTCGATGCCCAGCCGGTCGTCGCGGTCCAGACGGCCGCCAACGCCACCGTCACCAGCGACAGCACCACCGTCGTGACTCTCGCCCTTAACGGCACAGGCATCCTCACCTGCACTGGTGGCCTCTCGAAGACCGCAGCGGCCGGCGTCGCCTCCTTCTCCGGTTGTGCAGTCAGCGCCGCCGGTACCGACTTCACCATCACTGCCAGCGCAACGAGCCTCACTTCCGCCACAAGTGCCACCTTCGACGTCTCGGCCGCGCCCCCGACCGCTTCAACCCAGCTCACCGTCTCGAATCCAACCAACCTGCCCATCCCCCGCTCAAGGCTCTCGTTCGAGTCCTCCACGGGGAGCCTCACCGCCACCGCTGTGTCCTTCATCGTGAAGCGCAAAGCCGATGGCATGTACTGGAACGCCTCCAGAGTCCAAATGGCAGTCAGACCTCGTCCTCAACGTAGCAACGCACGGTTCAGGCGCCACCTGGACGCTCGGCGTCACCGGTGAGGACCGCCGCGGCTTCGCGGAAACCATCGTCACCCTGGAATTCCGCGCCACGGTCGGCACCACCGTCTACGTGAACTCGACGATCCCCGAACTCACCATTCGCTAATGGGCCCTTCCCTCGTTCGTGAGCACCACGCGCGCCCGGGGCCCAGGGCCTCCCGCCTCGGCCCTCGGAACTGGCTAGGGCCTTCCCTTACAGGGTTACGAACCCCCTGAATCAGCATCCGCCCGATACTCCACCACCACCTCCAGCCGATAGCCTGTCCTCATGGCAATGCGACTACGAGCACGACGGACGATTCTCCTCGCGACCGCGAGTCTGAGCGTCGTTGCGATGTTCAGCACCGGCTGTATGCAGTACGCCGCCGATGGCTCGGTGGTCACCCCGGCGCCTCCCGGTGATTCGGCCTCTTCCCGGCTCCCCCAGCTGCTGAGCCAGCTGCAGAGCTCCGGCGCCAATATCGAGCTCCTGGATGGCTCACAGAGCCAGGTGCTCGCCGCCCAGGATCAACAAGGCAAGGAATCGCCCGACGCGACCTCCACGGTTGCCGGCGAATCCACCCAGCGTGCAACGTCCACACCCGTCCCGGGCACCCCGACCCGCGCCACAACTCCCACGCGGACTCCAACCCCAACCCGCACCTCAACGCAGACTCCCGAAGACAACACCACGCCGTCGCCGACTCCCTCCCCGACCGCCACTGCAACCCCAACGTCTACCCCTACGCCCTCGCCTGTCCCAACCTCGACACCGATCCCTGCCCCACCGAGCGAAGGCTCTCCCGGCAGTGGCAACCCCCCAACGGAGTAGCACTGCATGCCCGATACCTTCGTGCGGACCCGCTGCTCAGGTTGCGGCAACGTCCTTCGCTTCGAAGACTTCTCCGCGGGTGGCGAATCCTGCCTCGCTTGTGCAAAGTCCCGCTCCGCACCCTCCACGGAATTTGTGCGAGGCCCGCGCATCCACCGGCGCAATGCCCGCAATCGGCCCCCCGAACGTCAGATGCCCGAGGACGACGAGTACCTCGACGCAATCCCGGATGCACTGATTAACGAGCTCGTCGCCGCCCTCGAAGCAGAAGCGGCGCGCCGCCCAATCACCACCGCCAACCCCGTCCGCGACGTCCTCGATGAAATCGGCCTCGGCCACTCCACTCTCGAGAAGCAGTGGGCGGCCTGGGGATTCGCCGGTGGCTTCACTGCCAATGTCCTCATCGCGAAGTACGCCCAGATGTCCAGCGGCGCCCCGATGGGTCAGTTCATTACCCCGATGTTGATCGGTGGCTGCGTCGCCGGCGTCTGCTGTGCGGCGATCGGCTGGGGTTTCGCGAAGCTTCGCGAACCGCGCGCCGCCTGAGGCGTCGCCCGTTGTGGCTCGCGCTCTCAGACTTACCTCATGCGTATTCTCGTCACCGGCGGCGCCGGTTTCATCGGTTCACATATCGTCGAGGCATACCTGGCCGATGGCCATGAGGTCGCCGTCGTCGACAACCTCGCCACCGGCCGTCGTGCCAATGTGCCCCGCGGCGCGACCCTCCACGAAGTCGACCTTCACGCCCGCGAACTCGAATCCATCTTCGCGGACTTCAAACCGGAAGTCGTGAACCACCATGCCGCCCAGGCCAGCGTCAAAATCGGCAACGCCGACCCGGTCCATGATCTCGAGGTGAACGGTGGAGGGACCGCCCGGCTCCTCCAATTGGCGGTCGCCAACGGCGTTCGCAAGGTCATCTACTCCTCGTCCGGAGGCACCGTCTACGGCGAGCCACAGTCGCTCCCGGTGACCGAAGACCACCCGATAGCCCCCAGGTCCAACTACGGGACTTCCAAGTATGTCGGCGAACTCTATGTGCAGCTCGCCGCCCGGACTGCGGGCATCGATTTCACCATCTTCCGCTACGGCAACGCCTTCGGCCCGCGGCAGGACCCGCATGGCGAAGCCGGCGTGATTGCCATCTTCACCGGCCTCATGCTCGCCGGGCAGCCCTGCACGATCGATGGCGACGGCGAACAGAAAAAGGACTATCTCTACGTTGGCGACATTGCCCGTGCAAACGTAGCCGCACTGACCCAGGGCAGCGGATTGGTCGCCAACCTCGGCACAGGCGAGGGCATAACGGTAAATCGCATCTTCTCCGCGCTCAGCGAAGCCACGGGCAACGCCATGCCCGCGAACTACGGCCCCCCGCGCCCTGGCGATGTCAGGAACTTTTGGCTCGATTATTCGCGCGCAGGACGCGAACTCGGTTGGGCGCCGCAGACATCGTTCGAAGAAGGCGTCCGCCTCACCGTCGAATCCCTGAAATAGCCCTATCGCGCGGCGACGAGGCTCCCGTCTTTCTTCGTCAGTGGTCCAGCCTGCGGCATGCCCTCCACCATTTCGCGTGGCTCCATCTTGTTCTCGCAATACCGGTCGAGCGTGTCCCGATCGCTTACGAACTCCATCTTCGGCACCGCATACCCGCAAGAGGTTTGCACCTTCTCCACATCTACGAAGAACGCCTGCCTTACAAACGGGTGGAAATCGTCCATGAATGCATCCCGGTACTGGCGAAGCTCCGGCGCGTCGAGGTCGACCCGGCGCCCGCGACCATACAGCCGCAGAATTCCGGTCGGGCCATCGAAGCTGCACAGCATTAGCGTGATCCGGTCGTTGTCGACCAAATGCGTCGCCGTCTCGTTCCCGCTACCCGGGTAGTCCAGGTACCCCACGAGGTTTGGCCCAAGTACGCGCAGCAACGTACGGCCCTTAGGAGAAAGGTTTACCAGTCCGTCCGGGTCAGAGTCCGCCGTCGCCACGAAAAACATGTGCTGCTTCTCGATGTACGCCTTTCGGTCGTCGTTGATGTCTTCGAACCAATCCGCCATGAGCTGTTCCTCGGGAAAATGAATGCATCCAGCCTGCACCTCGCCAGCTGGATTCACAACAACCACTTCCCGCCGTGGGGCTCCCTGCGATTGGCCCCATCCCGAGCGACTCCGAAGACGCGCCGCCCAACAGCACACGGGTGCATCCATACCGGCCACTCACTCCACACCAGAGGCGATCCCTTCTCCCGTCGCGGGAGAAGGGGTAGGGGATGAGGGGAAATGCCGCTCAACGTTCCCCTTTAACGAGAGTCCTTAAAGGAACGGGTTCGGCGCTGCCGGCATCCCAAACGTCTCCGCCACCGGCCCCCGAACCAGTTGTCCTTTGTAAGTGCTCAGGGCCTCCGCAAGTGATCGGTCGCTGGCCATCGCCCCTTCGATTCCGCGGTTCGCAAGCGCCTCCACATACGGGAGCGTGGCGCTGGTCAGCGCCTGGGTGCTGGTCGCCGGTACGGCGCCCGGCATGTTGGTCACGCAGTAATGCACCACGCCCTCTTCGATGTAGGTCGGATCGCTATGGCTTGTCGGGCGGCTCGTTTCCGCGGCGCCCCCCTGGTCGATCGAAACATCAACGATGACCGCCCCAGGCCCCATCGAACGTACCATCGCTCTCGTTACTACTTTCGGCGCGGCTGCGCCGGGCACGAGCACCGAGAGGATCGCCAGATCAGCCCCCACCAGCTCTTCTGCCACCCCCTGCGGCGATGAAACGCGCGTTCCAATCCGTCCGCCGAAGTTCTCCTGCAGATAGGTCAGCCGGGCGAGGTCCCGTGACATCACTATCACTCGTGCGTCGAGCCCCATCAGTACCCTTGCCGCCGCTGTCGCCACGGTTCCCGAACCGATAATCACAACTTTGCCCGGCGGCACACCAGCCACTCCTCCGAGGAGCTTCCCTCGGCCCGGACCCGGGTGCTTCAGCAGTTGTGCGCCAATCTCCGCGGCCATCCGGCCCGCCACTTGCGACATCGGTGCGAGCAGCGGCAGGTAGCCGTTCGAAGAGCGCACCAGTTCGTACGCCAGAGAGGTGCAACCCGAGGCGAGAAGTCGCTCGGTCAGCTCCCTCTCGGCGGCCAGGTGCAGATAAGTGAAGAGAGCTCAATCCCTCGCGCAGGAAGTCGTATTCGCTCGCGACCGGCTCCTTGACCTTCACAAGCAGGTCGCTTGTCGCCCAGACTTCGTCGGCAGTATCTAGCCGTTGAGCGCCCGATGCCGTGTACGCCGCGTCCGAATGACCAGACCCGAGTCCGCAGCCCGCTTCGAAGTACACCGAGTGCCCGTCGTTCACAAGTGCGAAGGCACCCTCTGGGGTTAACCCAACGCGCGCTTCGCCGTCCTTGCGTTCTCGCACCGTTCCAATACGCATTTCTTGTTCCCCCGGTCCCCGTCAATCGTACACGTGTCCACGCACTGTCCACCGGAGTTTAGGGAAAGCCCTCGGCCTTTTCGGTGCTCTTCCGCCGCCCTCTTGTCGACCCTAATAACAGCTTAGGTTTGCGCTCCTGCGTGCGCCGGGGGAAGGACTTGCTGTGACGGACGGAACATCTCGCTCGAAATCGAAGGCCATGCGAATGGTTTTCGCACTGGTGTCCCTGGGCGTACTCGCCTGGGGCGTGGCCGCCTACGCCTATGCGAACACCACCCAGGTGCACGCCGAATCTCAGGATGGCTTCCGAGATATGGAAACCGTCTTCATGGTCCCCCAGGATGGTCAGCTGTACTACGTCAAAGTCGAATTCTTCATGTTCGATCGCGGCAACGGGACGTTCGCCGCTGACGTGGCCGACGCACAGGCAGAGATGATCAGTCGTTTCCCCGGTGCCATCGCCCTCGAACCCGGGTCGGTCAGCGCCGCCTACGTCACGAGTGGCTTCAAGTGGAACTCTGGCTCCGCCAGTTGGTCGTACAACGGCACCGGTGCCGCAGCAAGCGTATCCGGCACCGCCAATGGTGCACTTCAGGCCGCTGCGAGCACCTGGGGCCAGCAAGGCGCCGCCTTCAGCTTCTCTGGCGGCGGTACGACTTCAAACGGAACCGGCGCCTGCGGCGGCGGCACCGATGGCTCCAACACCGTTGGCTGGGCGCCCCAGAGCGGCTCCGTCCTCGCCGTCACCTGTTCCTGGTTTGGTTCGACCGGGAACCCGTTTAAACCTGCTGTCGAGTTCGACATGCAAATTGACCCCGAGTGGAACTGGACCACCGGTTCCTCCATTCAGATAGACCTCCAGAGCGTCGCCCTCCATGAATTCGGCCATGCCCTGGGTCTCAACCACTCCGGCAGCGGTAGCGCCGTCATGTTCGCCAGCTACTCAAACGGGACCGACAAACGCACGCCGACCTCCGACGACGTGAATGGCATCCTCGCCATCTACGGCGCGACCGGCGGAGGGCCAACCAACACTCCCACAAACACGCCCAGCCCCACGAACACGCCAAACCCTACTTCGACGCCGTCCGGCACCGCGACCCCGAGTGGCAGCACCACTCCGGGGGCCACCAGCACTCCCACAAAGACTTCCACTCCGGGTGGTAGCCCGACGCAGCCGCTCCCAACTAGCACGCCCACACCGACTCCACCCTCAGGCGGTGGCGGGGGCACTCCGGTTCCGACCCCGCCCCCGTTGCCGACCAGCTCTCCGACTCAGTCCTCGACGCCTGGCGCTAACCCATCGGTGAGCCCAACCGCGACGTTCACTCCAACCAGTACACCCAGGCCGTCCGCGACACCGACGACGGTCCCGAACTCGCCGTCGCTGCCACTCGTCCCGGGTGCGAACTTCATGGCCTGGCCAGGCAGCGACCTTCCGCCGGCCGTCGCCCTCGCCGGCGTCCCGAACCTGAAGATTGTGTACTCGTACGACCCGGCAAGCGGGAACTGGTCGCGCTACATCCCCGGCGCGCCCGCATACGTGAACAATATCCTGTCTCTCAAAAAGGGTGGCGCCTACTGGTTCATTGCCACCGGTTCCGCACTGGTGCCCTTCCAGCCTTAAGAACCAGTGAGAGGCCGTGGTTGCGCCCGTAACCGCGGCCTCTCACGATCGGAATGGCGAAGAGTGGCAAACGTCACTGTCGCCGCGTAGGGAGGCGTCTTGTCCGTTCGATCCGGAACCCTCGCCGCGGTTGGTCTCGTCGTCTTCGTTCTTTTTGCGGCCCTTCCCGCGTTCGCCCACCAAACCGAGCAGGGACTCCGAACCTACTCGATTGAAGCCCCCTTTCGACGGCCTGATGGTTCGCAACTCCTCCTTCGCATCGAAGTTGTCGCCGACTCGCCCGATGCTGCTCGCTCGCTGGCGCTGGAAGTCAGTCAGTTCCTCGTTCCCGGCGCGACATCTCTTCAGAACGACCCGACATCGGTATCAGCGGCATGGCTTCCCTGGTCGTGGCAGTGGTCCGCCTCAGAGTTGCCCGTTCCTGTCGCTTACAACCCCACAGGTGCCCCCGCGGCCGTCGGCCCCTCAGCGATCATCGCCGGCCTTCAGGCCTGGTCTTCGGTTCCGAACTCATCGTTTCGCTATCAGTACGCCGGCGTGACCGAAAACACCGCCACCATCCTCGACTTCGGACCTGATGGCGAAAATGTCATCAGTTGGGCATCCCTGCCCTGCGATCACGGGTGCGTCCTCGGCGTCACCTCGAAAGAAAGCGCCCACGAAGTCGACATGCTCTTGAACAGCAACCCCGCCGCAGCCGAACAACTCGGCGTTGGCGACCGCCTCGATTGGCGAACGGTCATCCTTCACGAATTAGGCCACATGGCTGGCCTCGAGCATTCCTGCCCCGTGCCCTTCGGCCCCTGCACCGAAGCCGAGATCGACGCAGTCATGTTCTTCCAGTACCGCGGCATCCTCCGCAAACTTGCCCCGGATGACGAAGCCGGCATCGCGGCCATATACCCAGAGGCTCCACCGGCCACGGTCACCCCGCCACCGCCGGGCGCCACGCCCACGCCGACTCCGGCGCCAGCCCTTCCAGTCGTCCTTGAGCGCGGCTGGAACCTTGTGATTCTTCCTGCCGGCAGCGCTCAGTCCACCGCAAACGGCCTTACCTGTCTCGACGCTATCTACACGTTCGAAAACAACGAGTGGATCGCCTGGATCCGCGACCTACCGCAAGGCCTCCAACAGATCACGACGATCGATGCGTCTCGCTCGTACTGGGTGAAAGCCAATTCCAACTGCGCCCAGGTCTTCGAGACCGGGTAACTCCCTTCGCCCGCGACGCAGGAGGCGCGACGGCGCCGGGGTGGCGGGCTAGTGCGAGATGCCGTCGTCCATCGTGATGTAGAAGAAGTCCCGTTCGCGCGTTCCCAGGAAGTTCGAAGCCGAAGGCGCCATCCCGTCCATGAACTTCTCCGCCTTTAGCGTGCCATCGGGCTGCGGATAGAAGAGGCCGGTCGAGATATACGGCCCGTTGATGTCGAGTTGCATCGCCATGTACGCGCCCGAGGCCCATAGCGCCTTCGCCAGCGTGTCCGCACTCAGCGAATTCCCGGCCGCAATCAGCAGGTCGCCGTCGCGCGTAATACCAACCGCCGACCGCCACGTGATGAACTCGGCAGAGTTCACGTTCACGTATCCCCACGTGTCGTTTCCTTCGGTCGTGCGCCGGCTGACTTCGCCGCCGTCCACCAGTAGGACTGCGTTTTGGCGGCACGCTTCGAACGAATCCTTCCAGCCGAAATCACGTCCGTACTGGCCCAACAAAATCGTTCCATCGCTCGATGTGCAGACGGTGGCCAGCCCATCGCGCATGGGCCAGTAGGTCTTGCCGTTCGCCACCATGCCGAAGCCCCCGTGCGGGCCTTTGAAGCCGCCATTAAACGCGACGAGTAACTCGGCCAGGTCTTCTTTCGGGATCACTCCCGGCCCTTTTACGCCACGGTCGCCGCCCGGTTCCGCCGTGCCGCCAACCATGCTCAGGTGTGTTTGTTTGCTGTCGACGAGCAGGACGCCTACCGACGCATACGGTCGCGACTTGTCCGGCCGAATGAACGTCTTCGCCATGATGGATTCACCGGGAGTGTTCCTCGGCAGTCCTGCGGTCGCCCATTTCCCTTCGCCTGGCAGTGCTTCGTTCTGAATGATCGTCGTCGCTGGGAACTCCAACGAAGGCACAAACAGATCCTCCGTTTGGAAGACTTGTTCGCCGGCTTCACTTCCGCCGAATCCCGCATAGAAAATCAGTTCCCGTCCCGGGCGCTTGGGCAGGAACTGGACCTGCAGTTCTTTTCGCGCGAACGGGTCCTCTTTGCCGCCGAGGAGCTTGTACTTCACCTTGGCAACCCGGTCCTCGACCCGGAACATGAACCCTTCGACTCGCGCCGTATTCTCGTCGCCGATTACCTTGCGACTGAAGTCGGCCACTGTCGGTGCTATCTGGTCTTTCTGGGAATAGGCTGCCGCGCCAGATACGCCCCACGACAGGAAAGCAGACCAGGATTGCTCGTTTCCACCCGATTCGGAGGAACCTGCGAGGCTGCTGCTCGGCCGGTTCCTCGGCATCTTCGGACTCTTCCACGCCCGATTCCAACGTGGAGGTTTGAGCAGCCATTGGCTCCATCATTCCCACTCGTCGGAGTCCAATCCGCCTCAGCATTTGCGCGAAGTCTAGCAAGACGTAACCAAGCGGCAATGATCCGCCATCATCCACCTCGGACTTGCCACCCTCTACACTTAGGCGATGCGAATCCTCGCGATCGATATGGGCACCGGAACCCAGGACATACTCCTGTTCGACTCCGACCAACACGTCGAAAACTCCGTGAAACTGGTCATGCCATCGGCCACGGAAATCGCGGCCCGTCGCATCCGGCGCGCCGGGAAAGCGGGCCGCCCACTGCTGTTGACCGGGACCGTCGCCGGTGGCGGTCCCTGCGCGTGGGCCCTCGAAGATTTTCTTCGCGACGGTGGCCACGCATACGCCACTCCCGAAGCCGCCCAGACCATCGACGACGATCTGGAACGGGTCTCAGCACTCGGAGTCACCCTCGTTTCGGAGGACGAGACTCGCAATTTGGACGCTGATCGAGTCGAACTCCGCGATCTTGATCTGGATGCGATTCGTACTGCCCTCATTGCCTTCGAAACCTCGCCGCGCTTCGACGGCTTCGCTCTAGGCTGCCTCGACCACGGGGCAGCCCCGCCCGACATGTCCGACCGGATCTTCCGTTTCGATCATCTCCGCCGAACCGTAGCCGCCCGAAATGACCTCCTGGCCTTCGCAAGTCGCGATGCCGACCTGCCGGACTACCTGACCCGTGCCCGGGCGCTCTGCGCTTCTGCAGGCGCCGAAGCGCCGGTTGCCTTCATGGACACCGGTCCGGCCGCCGCGCTCGGAGCGCTCCATGACCCACGCGTCGCAGCCGCTGGTGAATCGATGACGATCAACCTCGGCAACATGCACCTGCTCGCTTTCCACCTCTATGGCCGGCGCATCGCCAGCCTGTTCGAACACCATACGGGCGAGGTCACCACCGATCAGATCGCCGCGTTCGCCGAAGCCCTCGCCGATGGCACGCTGCAGGACGCCGCGATTTTCAACTCAAAGGGGCACGGCGCTTACCACGCCGACAGGAGCCTCGTGTGTGACCAAGTTCCCGCGCTCGTCGCGGCCACCGGCCCGCAGAGGTCAAAAATCGCCGGAACTGCGCTTCAGCCTTACTTCGCCGCACCGTTCGGCGACATGATGATCGGCGGCTGTTTCGGCCTCCTCCGAGCCTACGCCGAGGTCTATCCAGGGTCCGCCGAAGCGATCGAATCACGTCTCGGCCCGGTGCCCGGATGAATCAGGTCGTCCGCGTCTTCGTTGAACGGGCCCAGTCCCGCCGCCTGTCGCTTCTCGAGCTTGTTTCAGTAGTGCCGGACGATTCGTGGAGCCGCCGGTCCATGCACGAGCAGTGGAATGCGTACCGCCATCTCGCGCACGCGCTCACCGCCGACGATGGCGTTGCGGCGATGATCCCGGCGTTTGCAGCCACAAATCCAACGCGGTTACATGTTGGCGAACTGCACGAGGAGCGCGAGAACCTGATCGAGTCGGTCGTACATCTTGAACTTGCGGCGCTCACTGAACTCAGCGTGGACGCCCGTCGCCGCGTCTTGATCAATCTCGGTGCACTCGCCCAGCCCGATCTCGAACGCGAAATCATCTTTGTTGACGAGCGTTCTCCGTGGGGGCAGCCACGTCCCGGTGTCGTTGTTCCGCTACCTCGAACAGTGGGCGGTTCACGATGCCGACCACGAGAGTGCCATTCGCGCCGCGATAGCCACTTCCCCGGATCTTTCCGCAGTCGCCCGCGTGCGAAGAAGAAACTAGGCAGACCGCCGCAGCGTCGAGGAGCGGACCCGATTTTTCCCGGTCCGCTTCGCTGAGAGCAAAAGGTCGTCGGCGCGCTTCAGCACCGTTTCAAACGGTTCGCCGGACTCGCGCACGGCGCAGCCAATGGAAATCGATGCCGGCGTGGCTGCGAATACCAGGCTCCGAAGCCGGTCCGCTATCGCCGTCGCCTCCGCCATGCTTGCTTCCGGCATCGCAATGACGAACTCCTCGCCTCCGTACCGGGCGACCTCATCGTTGCCGCGGACGTTCTGGCTCAAGAGGAATGCGACCTGCGCAAGCACATCGTCGCCGCGCAGGTGGCCGTATTCGTCGTTGATTCGTTTGAAGTCGTCGAGGTCCAGCATCAGCAGTGCAAAGGTCGCGGACTCGTCCCGAGCGGCCGCCTCCAGTCGCTCAAGGAAGACACGCCGGTTCGCGATTCCGGTCAGAGGGTCGGTTTCCGCCAGTCTTCGCGCCTCTTGCTCAGCCTTACGCCAGGCCGACCCCACTGCGTGCGAAAGCGACGCCATCGCCGCCGTGATAACGACCATCGTCAGCAGGTCGGCGTTAACCATCACCGCCTCGCCGCGGTTAGCCGTGATCATGAGGCGGCCCAGGACCACATTCATCACGATGAAGCTGGCCAGGACGAAGTATCTGCGGCCGTGGTAACGCCTTCCGAAGCCCACGAGCGCATACAGATAGACCGCCCAAAACGGGGAGTGCGCCTGGTTCAAAACCACCCACGCCGTCGTGATGCATGAAACATCCAACAGCGGCGTCAGCCACTCCGCCCAGCGCACCGGCCGCCCGGGAATGCGGTAACGGAGGATGTAGACCGCGTGCACGACGTGATACGCGGCGATCCATGCGGCGCCAATTCGGCTCGCTGTGGAATGCGTCCCGAACCAGCCCAGCAGCACGCCAACCACAAAAAACCCGGCGATAGTGCTCTGCAGGATGAGCACCTGTCGCTCGAGTTTGAGCTGGTCCGAATTCGGCATCGCCGATTGAGCGCGAGGGCTCCCCAACGTCATCGCTCCTCCACCTTCTGGATAGAAGTTCGACACGTTTCTGCAACCGAAAAGTTGATTCTGGGTGACGTTCGTCATTGGCCAGTCGGGAACGCCGTCGTTTGTGCCGATAAGGGGCGCCCTAGATCGGGTTGCCGGCCCTCGTGGAAGCTGCGGAGAGGCGTCCAAGCTCAGTACACGGTTCGTCCCCGTCCACGTACTCCTTCACGATTGCTTTCCACGGCCCCGTAGCTCGGAGTCCTGCAAACAGCCCCGCAAGCCCGAAGTTGATCCGCGTGAGAAACACCATGCCCGCGGGAACGTTGCATTGCCGATTGATACGGCCGCCGATCCCGGTAGTCATCGTGTTTCTCCGCACCATCTCCGTCGCCAGTTCTGGGGTGAACTCAACTTCATCCCCAAGAATCGGCGCCCAGTACCAGTGCATGTGCTCGTAGATCTCATCAGTCGTGAACGGTGCCCCGGGCAGGAGGATTCCGACTGCTTCCGTCGCTTTGCGCCACTCCTCCCGGTCACCCGCGTTCAGCGCCCGGATCAGCCGTTTGAATCCCTCGATCGTGGGCTCCGCGAACTCTGCCACGCAGCCATAGTCGATAAACCCGATCGTCCCGTCGTCCAGGATCAGGAAGTTCCCGGGGTGGGGGTCGCCGTTGAACAGGCCGTGGCGGTAGATGCTCCCGAAACAGAACCGGTAGATCATCTCGCCGATGCGGTTTCGCTCTGCCTGGGGCATCTCCAGCGCAGCGGCGAACGGTCGCCCGTCGAGATACTCCTGTACGAGCACGGTGCCGCTCGAAAGGTCGTGGTAGACCCGGGGCACCCGCACGAACGCGTGACCTTCGAAGAGGTCGAAGAACTGCTGCTGCCACGCCGCCTCTCGCTTGTAGTCGAGTTCGGCCCGAATGCCTTCTTCCAGGTCCTTCACAATCGGCCCGGCGTCGAGCCCTCGGGCGATCAGGCCGCCCATCTTGATCATGATTCCCACGTTCGCGAGGTCGTGCTGGATCGCCTCCCGCACGCCCGGGTACTGGACCTTCACTGCCACTCGCGTCCCATCGCCAGTTCCGCCCGGTGCACCTGCCCGATGGACGCCGCAGCGAAGGGCGTCTCCTCGAAGCTCCGGAACATCGATTCCGGCCCGTGGCCGTACTCCGCTTCAAACACCTGCCGTACGAGTTCGAAGCTCATCGGCGGCGCATTCGATTGCAGCGAAGCCAGTTCGGCGGCCATTTCGTCAGGCAGCACCCCCGCCATCAGCGAGAGCACCTGACCCACCTTCATCACGGCGCCCTTCATCTCGCCCATCGTCCGGGTCACGTCTTCTGCCGTCCGAAGCATTGCCTGCTTCTTCTTCGCCTCGCGCGAATCCCCGAACGCGAGATTCGCTCCGGCCCAGCGCGCCGCCGCGCTCCCCACCAGCCGTGCTGGTTTCGCCGAACGCTTCAGTCGGCCGCCAGAGATCGCCTTATCGCTCAGGGATTCGACTCGCGTGCGTAATCCCAGGAAATGATCTTCGTGGGCGTCACTTCAACCAGCGCACCCGGTTCGCCGGAGTTCGCTGCGTACTGCTCGCCCATCTTCGGCCCAAGATAATGAATCGCGACTTCCCGCCCGAGATCCTTGTCTCCCGGGATCTCCCTTGCCTTACCCTCGATGACAACCACCTTGTATGGCGCGGTCTTCGTGTCGACGACGATGCTGACCCGGTCGTTCTTTCGCAGGTTTCGCATCTTCTTGGAGTCGCCACCCGTGTGGAACAGCACCTTCCCATCGCGCCACGCGTACCAGATAGGCATGGCATGCGGTTTCCCGGTCGGCCCCGTCGTCGAAACGATGGCGATGTGGGGCTCCGAAAGAAACGTGTCGATTTCTGATTCCGTGAGTGGCATGGCTCTCTCCTGGGCGAGTCCTCTAAGCGTTGCCCAGCCGCAGTCCGCTCGCAAGTGGACGCCCTTCCCCTCGGACTCGTTGACTCCCCCTCTCCATGGCATGGAGAGGGGCTGGGGGTGAGGCCTACCGATACAGCCCATGCCGCTCGATGTAGCGGTGCACCGCCTCCGGCAGCATCTCCCCACCGCCGGCGGAAACCCGCTCTCTCGCTGCCGTCGAAGACATCGAAGCCGGCTCGTCGTCGATCTCGATCACATCGATGCCGCTCGCGAACGGTCCGGCATTGCCCGCAATCCACTCCTGAACCGCCTCGGCGCCAACGTGCGCTCGATTCGCGGCTATTACGCGCGAGTGTTCAAAAAACGGAGCCAGTTCCGACTCCATGTCCGTGTAGTACCGGGGTGCGAACAGCCGCTCGAGCGTGTCGAATCCGACGACGAAGTTGAGCCTCAATCCGGTGCCAAACGCAGCTCGAAGCGATTCAGCCTGGTCGATAATCCGCGCCTGGTTCGAAACTGCCACGGCCAGTTCAGGCCAATCCGCCTGCATGCCGAGCAACATCTCGACGCGCTGCAGCAGGGTAGCTCCATGCAACCCCTTATCGACATTCCGCGTAGTGAGCAGCGCGACCGGCTTCGGATTGCGTTCCGCGACCTCCCCTCTCCCAGACTTGGGAGAGGGGTCGGGGGTGAGGGCCGCGCGCTCAAGCAAATGCTGATGCGCCAGCGTCGGAGGATTAAACGCAGAAGGGAGAACCACCAGATCGTCCGAGAAAACAGGCCCATCTTCGAATCGGACCGCCCAAGGCGTCTCACGTCGATCCAGGGCGGCAAGGCGGGCGCCGATGTCGCTGCTCACGTGCTCGATCCTACGGTCTCAGGCCGAGAGGCGCTCTCGATTAATCGTCCATTCGATACCAAAAATCTCGTCTTGGCCCAGCCACTCGCGCATGATGCGGCGGCACTGATGCGGCTTCGCATCCACGTTATGAGTCACCAAAGTCCAGCCCGGTTCCGGGCTACTCGAGACCGCGTGCAATTGACGCGACCTCGGGTCGTAAAAAATTCCACTCATCCCAACGAACCCCTCATGCCTACACTATCGGCTATCTATCCATAGGTAACGCAGATGGGTAGACCCTAATTAATGCCCGCATTTACGTATTTCTTACTCTTTACCGGCAAATGGCGATGACATTGAAATGCCGAACGCGCCTGAAGCGAACCTCGGCTGACTCCCTCCGCGAGCAAGTTCGAGGTCAGTAATTCCAAAACTATATATTCAGTATGGGGTAGGGCAGCGCCCCGGCTGTCGTGCTTTCATGTCGCCATGAGCAGGAGCAATACCTCCGACCCGACACAACGCATTGAGCTGACCCCGCGGCAGCAAGACGTCATTCGCCTGATCGCCAAGGGCCACACAAACGGCGAAATCGCGGAACGCCTGGATCTCACCCTCGATGGCGTGAAATGGCACGTCCGCGAAATCCTTGGCAAGTTCGGCGTCGATTCCCGTGAAGCCGCCGTCGATGCATGGCGTGCCGACCGTGGCCCCGCCAATCGAGTCCGAAACTGGGCAGGAGCCCTCTGGGCGAGCTCAGCAGTCCGCTGGGCGGGCGGACTCGCGGTTGCTGCCGTCGGTGGCGTAGCGATAATCGCCGGAGCCCTCCAGTCCGATGATCCACAGCCCGAATCACCCGTTGCGGCGGCCATCCCCACTTCAGATCCGGCCACAAAGGACGGGCTCACTCTCAGCGCATCGGCGCTTGAAACGGACACAATCCAAACCCGTGTCACGCTAACGCTCGCGGGTCGCCCCGAATTAGGGCCGATCATGACTGCGGGGCTCGGGGTCCCGCCGGGTTCGCTTGTACTGACCGACGAACAGGGCACTATCTACTCGCCATCAGGATTCGAAAACGTCGGTGACTTGGATGGGAGAAGCATCACTTTCACCTTCCCACCGCTGCCAGCAGACGCGCGGAGCGTCCGAATTGTTGCTAGCGGAGCGAAGTTCGTGAACCCGGCAGGTCTGGTCGCGGCGGGACAGCCTGTTCCGCCATACCCCGCCAGTGTCGCCGGCCCATGGGCCACCACTCTCGACGACGTCCACGTCACACCCTCCAAAATTCTGAGCATTGGTTCGGCGATGCAACCCCTTGGTCCCGGTGAAGTTGCCATCGAATCTGTTGTCCAGGCTGAAAGCACGACGGTTGTCAGTTTTCTTATCGAAGATTGGCCAGAGGAGTTCGCAGAGGACGCCAAACCTGGCCCCACAATTCTCGATTCGAACGGCGACCTTGTGTTTCCCATTGGTGGCAACCGAGTCGTCGGTCCAGGCCTCGTCGAATGGTGGTTCCCACCACTAAAGGGGCAAATCACCGTACGAATGCATCTTCCACAACTGGCGCTGCGCTCGCCGGACGAGTTGCGCCGGGCCGTGTCGTTAGCGTCAGGAAGGGAATCCGAAATCCGGACTTCCGAAGCTCGTCGAGTCCGCATCTCCGAAATACTCGCCGCGTTCGCCAACCAACCACCCGCCACATTCACGTTGACCCTCCCCTAGGCACGAATCTCCTCTTCTCCCGTCGCGGGAGAAGGGGCCGGGGGATGAGGGCGGACCGCCGAAGACAGGAGGAGAAGTTGACCACCATTGAAAAAGAGAACAAGCAACAGGTAGGGCAGCGCCCCGGCCGTCGTGGTTTCATGTCGCCATGAGCAGGAGCAATACCTCCGACCCGACACAACGCATTGAGCTGACCCCGCGGCAGCAAGACGTCATTCGCCTGATCGCGAAGGGCAACACCAACGGCGAAATCGCGGAACGCCTGGATCTCACCCTCGATGGCGTGAAATGGCATGTCCGCGAAATCCTCGGCAAGTTCGGCGTCGATTCGCGCGAAGCCGCCGTCGATGCATGGCGTGCCGACCGCTCGCCCGGCAATCGAGTCAGAAATTGGGCGGGAGCCCTCTGGACGAGCTCGGCACTTCGCTGGGCGGGAGGGCTTTCTGTGGCCGGTCTCGGAGCGGCCGCCGGCATCGGTATCGCCTGGACGTTGTCCGCAACCGATGAGCCACCTCTTGTCGGAAAGCAGGCGCCCGTGGCCGAAGTTCATTCCGAACCCGACCCGCTTCGGCTCGTGGTCCAGGGAGCACAGATAGATGCCGCCGCATTGACGATTTCGATCTGGGTCTACGGCGAACCCGAACGCGGCGAACTCGTGGCCCCCGCGCCCGAGGATGTCGTGGTGTCCGACGCGCAAGGCAACATCTACCCAACCGTTGCGGTCACGCGAAATGGCGAGAACTCGCGGTCGATGACCATTACGGCCGAGCCGCCCGGCCCCGGCGTTGGACAACTCCACGTCGAAGTCCGCTCACTCGACTTCCTTGCCTCTGGATCCCGTGGATCGGACCCGGCGGCGCGAGTCGCGCCAACCCTCGCCTGGACCGCCGAAGTCGACGACATCGCCCGCCCCGCGACTTCGTTCGTCGCTCCTCGACCTCCCAGCACAACCGTTCGGGCTGGGTTCACTTGAGGTGGTCAGCGCTCGCCAAACTGCCACGCGAACAATCCTCACGCTCCGCATTCGCGGCCTCGATGACCCTGACGGACTCGTCTTCGCTCCCGTCACCGTACTGGTTGATGACGCAGGGCATGAGACACATAGTCTCGCCACCATTCGTAGCGGAGAGGAGGGCGATGAATTCGTCGAACTGCAGTTCAGTCGCCAGAGTGGCCCGGTGACATTGCAGGTTACGAGACTCTCCAGCGGTGTCGTCCGATACGCGACCCCGCCGCCGCCGGCGACAGCGGCGACGACGACCATTCCAGGTATCGACGAAGCAGCAGCCGCGCGAATCGAAGCAGCAACGACGAAAATGCAAGAGTCCTTCGCGAACCAACCACTCCCAACCTTCACCCTCACGCTCCCCTGACAAGAATCTCCCCTTCTCCCGTATCGGGAGAAGGGAGGAGGGGAAGGCTCCCCCTCTCCATGCCAATGGAGAGGGGGTCGGGGGGTGAGGCTCACGCGATCCGCGAGATATCCGGCCCCCCGCTGGTCGCCACCACCCCATCCGCCACCAGCTTTTCGACCTCCTCACTCCAAGCCCGAGCCACCCGGTCAGCACGTCTTCGGTGTCCTCACCCATGCTCGGAGGCGGCCCCTGGATACCCGTCTCGCTCCGCGAGAGCCGAATCGGCGTGTCGGCGATGGGAATCGTCCCCGCGACCGGATGCGTCACCTCTTTGATGCTTTGGCGAGCCTTCACCTGCTCGTCGTTCACGATGTCCTGCACCGTGTTCACCGGCCCGCACGGGATGCCCGCCTCCAGGAAGTCCGCGTACCACTCTGCCGTCGTCCGCTTCCGGAATGCCTCATTCAGCGTCGGCTCCAGCTCGGCGTGATTCCGCGTCCGCTTCGGCCCCGTCTCGAACCGCTCATCGTCGATGAGTTCCGGCACGCCGAGCATCGCGCAGAGCAGCCCCCACTGGTTCTCTTCGCCGAACGCCAGCGCTACCACGATGTGGCCGTCCTTCGTCGGGAACGCCTGGAACGGCGTCGCGCTTGGATGGCGTGTTCCCAGCGGCCCGGGCACCTGCCCGGTCACGAAGTAGCGCATGATCGAGTTCTCCATCACCGCCAATTGGCAGTCCAGCATCGAGATATCGATCGCCTGGCCCTTGCCGCTCCGTTCGCGCTCGTGCAGCGCCGTCAGCACTCCCACCGCCGCGAACAATCCCGCCGTCAGGTCCCCATACGAAGCCCCCGGGCGCACCGGCCCCCCGCCCGCTTCCCCGGTTATCGACATCATCCCGCCCATCGCCTGCACCACAATGTCGAGCGCCGGTCGGTCGCTGTACGGACCCGTCTGCCCGAACCCGGAAACGCTCGCCATGATCACCCGCGGGTTCCGCGCCGAGAGCGCTTCGTACCCTAGCCCCAGCCGCGCCATCGTCCCCGGCGTGAAGTTCTCGATGACGACGTCCGCCTTCTCCACCAGCTTCAGGAACAGCTCCTTCCCCTCCGTTCGAATCGCAGGTCGATCGAGATGCTCTGCTTGCCCCGGTTGATGCTGAAGAAGTACCCGCTCCAGCCGTTCTGGTACGGCCCGGTCGTCCGCGAAATGTCCCCGTTCGGCGGCCGCTCCACCTTAACCACCTCAGCGCCCATATCGGCCAGGATCATCGAGGCGAATGGCCCTGCAAGCACCCAGGTAAGGTCGAGGACTCGAATATCTTCCAGCGGTCGGGACATCGGCGGCTCCAGTTTCGGCGGTGCCGCCACTCTACGAGGGAACTACGCTGCTTTCGACTCGACGGAATGGTCCACCGCGTGGATCACCTCTTTGAGGTGGTCTCTCGAAGCCGTCACCGGGTCAGTCGTCCGCCACTGATGCGCTTCCGTGAGCACGGTTAAAACTCCCGCGAAACGCAACCAGAACACGAAGTATCGGTAGGCGGGCATGATCGGAATCGTCCACCAGCCGCGCCACAGCCGTGTTGATGAAGGCGGGACCACTAACAGGGCACTGGTAGTCCAGGTCGCCGCCTCGATGAACATATACGCCGCGTAGAGTGCCACCGTTGCCTCAAGAACTGTCGACGTCTCATACCCGAAGAACACCAGCGCAGGCATCAGGAACGTCCACGTCACCCGCGGGAACGCAAGCGTGTGGTCCACCAGCAGCGTCCGCACCGGCGCGAACCCGCGATAGAACAACCCGCGCTTCGCCAGCTTCGGATGTGCCGCGATCACTTCGATCTCTCCACGCTGCCAGCGCACGCGCTGTGCGTACAGCGCCCGCAGGCTCGGAATCGGGTCCGTGTAACAAACCGAGGCCGTGATCACGCTGACCTTCTTCCCCGGGAACATCTCCTGCAGCTCGAACGTCATGAACGTGTCTTCGCCGACGGTGCTCGTGTCGTAAAGAAAGGTGTGCAACAACACTTCCCGCCGGAAACCGCTGAACGCCCCCGCCAGCGTGAACAGCGACTTCGCCTGGGATTCGAAACGCCGCCCCACGTTGAACCCGAAGTAGTACTCCTGGAACTCGCATTCGTGGACGAAGCCGCATGAATCCGGAGTCCATCGCATCGGGTCGAATCTCCACCGCCCCTGTCCCGGCAATGAGTTCAGGGTCGTTCTCGAATGCCGCGACCATGTTCACGATCGCGTCCTCATGAAGGATCACGTCGCTATCCAGGTTGATCACGTACTCTCCGTGGGCGTAGTGGATGCCAACGTTGAGCGCCCACGGCTTCCCCTGGTGGAACGTCGAAAGCCAGTGGATCGAGCCTGCGAAGTTCTCCTGCTGCTTCTCGCAGAACACCTTGAACGATTCGTCCTTGCTGCCGTTATCGATCGCCAGGATTTCGATCAGTTCGTTCGGGTAACTCTGCCGCCGGATCGAATCGATGCACGCCGCAAGGATCTCTTCGCTGTTGTAAACCGGGATGAGGATTGTCACCCGCGGCCACTTTCCCTGCGGCGCCTTCGTGACAGGCCGAATCGGCAACTCGCTTTGCCCGCCCCATCACAGTCGCCAGCAGATACCGAAACGCCTGGAAGCCGTCCACCAGGATCGGCACGAACAGCCACACGCCCCAGAACCCGAGAGCTGTGTACCAGTGTTCACTCGCCATCACTGCGCCGCCTTAAGCCGCGTCGCAACGGCCTTAATCGTCGGTCGCGTTATGGCGAACCAGTAGATCCCGATCGCCAGCACGAAGAACACCAGCCGTCCCAGCACGACGTGCGCGATATCGAGCATCGCCTGGCCCCCGTACGCCAGTGCCAGCACGATCACGAGCATCCGCACCACGTTCGCCAGAAACGTCAGGAGCAGCGCCACGCCAAGCACGCCCAAGCGCTTGCGCGGTTAAGTGCCGGAAAGAACGCCACGAGCCCGAACAGTGTCGCCAGTTCCAACAGCCCTGAGCACTCGATTCCGATCGTCAACAGTGTCCACTCGTTGTGGTGGGGCACGCCAACCACCAGAAGGTCACCTGAGGAAGCATCCGTCACCGTCGTGTGAACGCCCGCCACCCATGCGGTCCGGTCGACCATGAATGCCGTCGCGGCGCGCAACATGTCCTCGCCAGGCACAACCTCTCTCATCCCGACAATCAGCAGGAAGGCGGCGCCCGCTGACCCGAGCACGAAGTACGGCAGCCACGCGCCCGCCTTCCAGAAGAATCGAACCGAGAACCCCCAGGCGATCGCCGTGGGCGTCAGCCAGGCTAGTGCGACCATGCGAACTTCCGCTGCACTACCCAGGCCATGCTCGACCGCGCCCGCCGCAAAGAGTCCGAACAGCGCCCATCCCATCGTTGGCGCGCCAGAGCACTCGTAGCTCGCAGTAATCGGAGTCGCGCTTCTCCGTCGGGCTCGCCGCCCATTCCGCCATGTTGACGACCTTGCAGGCCTCGCCAATGACTTCGTACGGCTGATAGACGAGCAAATACTGCTCCTTGCTGGACGGGTTGATACGGTGAACGATACCCGATCCGCTCGACTGCGATGTCTCCGCAGTTGGCGCCGCCGAACGCTTCGCACTTAACCGCCGAAAGATCCCAGACCATCAGGCTTGCCGGTTCCGATGGCGCCAGCCGCCACGTCACATAGCCGTCCTCAGCCGAAACGAACGTTTCGAAACGGTCGCCGCAGGCTTGGTCGCCGCCGGTGCAGGCGTTGGCGAAGGCGTCGCCGTTGGCACCGGAGCCGCTGACTGGCTTGGCATGACAGCGCTGCATGTCGCCGATCGGCAGTCCACCGCGTCGACGATGTACTGGCTGCTTCCTTCGACCATCAGCACGTCGTAGATGCCTCGCAGCAGCACGAAGTTCGCCCCGTTCGACTTCCATGTCGCGCTGGAGTCCTGCGCGCCTGAGGCAGTCCCAACCGTGTTGTCGTCAGCCTTTACGTACGTATGCACGCTGCTATGTCCGGGGAAGCTGACCGAAAGTGCCGCGAGCGGCACGTCACCGACACACGTCGCCGCTCGACAGTCGATGTCGTCCAGTACGGTCGTCATCGGCCCGTGCACCACTCGCACGTCGTAGACGCCCTGGAGCAGGATCATCGAAGTCAAGTCGTCCTTCCACGTCGAACTCGAATCCTGTGGCCCGAAAGTTCCGGCTGCGCCGTCGCTCTTATGCGCATAGGTGTGCGCGCTTGTGAGGCCCGGGAAGTTCACCGTCAGCTTCGCGAGCGGCACATCCACCACGCACGTCGTTCCCTGGCAATCGACGTCGTCGAACACGAGCGTCATCGGGCCATGGACCACGCGCACGTCGTACACGCCCTGGAGCAGGTCATCGAGGTGGTGTTGTCCTTCCATGTGCGAGCTCGAGTCCTCCGCTCCGTAAGTCCCAGCCGCGCCGTCGGTCTTGTGTGCGTAGGTATGCGCACTCGTGAGGCCTGGGAAGTTCACGGTCAGTGTGGCCACCGGCACCGTCACCGAACAGGTCGCACTTCGGCAATCAACAGCGTCGAAGACTGTTTGCATCGGGCCGTGTACCACGCGGACGTCGTAGGTCGCCTGCAGCAAGACCATGCTGGTCGAGTTGTCTTTCCATGTGGAGCTCGAATCCTGCGCCCCGTACGTCCCCGCCACGCCGTCACTTTGGTGGGCGTACGAATGCACGCTCGTAAGTCCCGGGAAGTTCACCGTCAGTGTCGCCAGCGGTACCGTCGCCGAACAGGTCGCCGAGGTGCAGTCGATGTTGTCGAGCACCACGTTCGTCGGCCCGTGCACAACCCGTACGTCGTAAACCCCGCGAAGCAATACCAGTGAGGTGGAATTGTCCTTCCACGTTGAACTCCCGGCCTGCGCGCCGTAGGTGCCGGTCGCTCCGTCAGTCATGTGTGCATAAATGTGGGCGCTCGTGAGCCCCGGGAAAGCAACCGAGAGCGTCGCCAGTGGCACGTTCACCGTGCAGTCAGCCGAGCAATTCACCGCGTCGATGACGGTCACCGCCGGTCCGTACACGATTCGGACGTCATAGGTGCCCTTCGGAACGGTCAGGCTGGCGCTGTCGGTCTTCCATGTTGCTGATGCCAATCTGCGCTCCCGTTCGCCGTTCCTGCTGCTCCGTCGTTCGCGTGTAAATAGACATGTACGCTCGAGAGCCCGGGGAAATTCACGCGTCACAGTAGCGTTCGGGCTGCTTGTGGTTGGAGCCGTCGTCGGTGTGTTTGTGCTGCCGCGGCGAGGGCCGTTGAGTTGCGGTCGCGACGCTCGGTCGCTGATGTCGATGGCGTGCTCGGCCCCAGCCCGTCCCACATGTAGGCGATGCAATAGTTTTGAGAACCGCAGCCAAGTGACTGGTTGTCCCAACCGGCGCCATCGGCGTTGTCGCTGTTGCCACCGTCGGTCGCACACTGCAAGTCCAGGAATGGCATCGCCGCCCGAGTAACGATCGTCGTTGAGTAAGTGCTCACCGAAAATCGGCGGGACTGCGATGCCGTCCCGGCAGCGAACACGGTGTCCCCGGTCTGGAAAATTGTTGGTGCTCCCGTCGCACCGTTGTCCGAATCCGCTCGCTTGGCCGGGACGCTCAATGCTTCATCGAGGAAGACGCTGTTTACGGTGGCACTCGAGAGCATGAAAAAGCCAAGGCCGCTCGTCGCGGTACACCCGTACGCGGCGATGTCGCTGGGCACGGCTGGCGTCCCATTTTCATTTGAAGTTGGGTCCTGGCCCGCGACCACTCGCGTATACATCGAACTCGATGACGAACACGACGCCGCGAGGAACGTAATTCGTGCGGGGCCTTCTGCCGCCTTCGAGTTCGAGACTGGAAGCAGCGCGCATCCCCAGGCGCAACCACCGTCAGTGCGAAAACCGTTCTCACGAAGAGCTTCATGCGGCCCTCCACATACCGACCCGCACCGAGCTCGTCGGGTTTTCCCACAACGTGACGCCAACCAGTTGCGGCCCGCCTGGCATTTCCGTCGCCAACGCCGTTACGAGATTCCGGAAGATGACCGTCGCCAGGTTCTCGCCGGTCGGTTGAACCACGGTGAACGGTGGAATGTCGTTGATGAATTGGTTGACGTAACGCTTGGCTTCGAATTCCACCAGGTCCGAAACCTCGCGGAAGCCGCAGATCATTCCGTTGTCGTCGACGCTGTCAGTGACGAATGTGGCCTGAACGCGGAACGAATGCGTGTGGCGTTCCCCGCTCGGCCGGATCGCGTGCGCGGCGCCGAAAAACGAATCCATCGCAAGCTCGTACGCCATCCCCGTCGCCATCGCCCGCTGAACCAGTTGTGGTTCGGAGGGCTGGAACCCTGCGACCGGCAAGCGCAGCGGTTCGATGTCCGTACCGCCGTTCTTCTGAGGTGAGAATTGCTTCAACCAATCCATTGCGTGGACCCTGACTTTCAACCGGTCTTCTCCCAAATTGACGGCAACAACTTGGGGACGATTGAGTGGCACTTTGGTTGAATCGTTCAGGAATCTCACTCTGGGCCTGCGCGGCCGGACGCCTACGTCGATAGATTCTGGTAGCAGCACACGGGGAGACCGTCTCGATGGATCAAACGAGCCAATCCGAAGAATGGACCACTGGATTCAACTCCGCCCTCGATGAAGCCATCCGTCTCGTGGATGCCATGCGCGGCCCAACCACTTCGGGCCTAGCCTCGCCCATCCTCCTCCGCATCCGCGCGGAACTCATCGCCCTCCGCGAACCCACTCAAGTCCGCCCCCGCCAAGGCCGCCTGACTCCAAACACTCTCCTCACCTACCCGCCAGCAACTCCGCCCCAAACAACGTCACCCCCTTCTCCCGTAGCGGGAGAAGGGGCAGGGGATGAGGGAAAACGGCCGCCCACCAGACACTTACGCTGGCTCGAACTGCAGCAGCGTGACCTCCGGCGTCACATCCTGGAACACCGCTCGAACCTTCATCCCGACCCTCACATCCTCTGGCGAACAGTTGAGGATGTTCGCTGTCACAACTGCCCCTTCCTCGAGTTCGACCATCGCGAGCACGTATGGCCCGTCTTCGGCCCATTGTGGCGCCGTAGGTCGCCGGGCAACCGTAAACGAGTAGACCTTGCCCTTCCCCGAGCACTCGACCCACGTTAGCTCGTCCTTCGGCCCGTACGGCGAAACCGAGCGCGGGTAATAAGACCGTCTTACCGGTCTTCTTCGACCGTTGAAGCATCATCTTATGCTGCTCAAGCGCGTCCCAGAACGGCTGTGTCGCCGGCGTCGGGCTTGGAAGAGGCTTGGTGTAGGCGGTGGCGTTCTCGCTCATCGGTCGTTCCCCAGGATCAGCGAAACCTGTTCGCTCATGATGCCGCCGTTGCCGTTCACGAAGGCAAACTTCGGCTTCTTCACCTGCCTCCCCTTTGCCCGCCCCATGAGCTGCCTCGCCGCCTCCGTCACGTGTGACATACCGCCGGCCAGTCCCGCCTGCCCGAAGGAAAGCTGTCCTCCGTGCGGGTTCAACGGAAAGTCTCCATCAAACTGCAGGTTGTGCTCGTCCACGAACTTGCCGCCTCGGCCCTTCTTTACGAAGCCCGCGTCCTCCAGCGAAATCAACACCGTGATCGTGTAGCAGTCGTAGATGCTCGCGATGTCGATGTCCTGTCGCCGGACGCCGGCCATTTTGAACGCTGTATCCGCCGCGACCTTGATCGGGCTGTGTGTCAGGCTCGGCGCGTAGGTGATGCTGCGGTGCGTGGTGTGCTCGCCCGCGCCCAGGACATAGACCGGATCGTGCTTCAGCTTCTTTGCCGTCTTTGCGCTGGTGACTACAAGTGCGGCAGCCCCTGCAACCGGCATCACGATCTCCAGCATGTGCAGCGGATCCACCACCACCGGCGAATTCAGCACGTCATCGACGGTGATTGGCTGGCCGAAGAAGATCGCCTCGCGGGTTGTGACATGCGTTGTACCGCTGGGCCACCGCGATCTTCGCGAGCTGCTCTGGTTTTACGCCGTACTCGTACATGTAGCGCTGGGCGATCATCGCGTAGCCGTAATTCGCTCCGATGGCCCCAAACGGCACTTCGAACTCCGAATACGGCGTCCGGTCGGACCTGCGCCCGGCCCAGCCCGTGTTCGCCGACCGCTTCGGGCCGTCGTTGCTTCGCTTCTCGCGCCGTGCCGCCGTCACGCACAGCACCCGGTCGCAAAGGCCAGCACTTATCGCCATAGCCGCCCGCAGCACCATCGCCGCGCCGGTCGCCCCGCCATGGTCGACAACCTCAGCGAACTTGGCATCAATGCCCAGGTATTCCACCACTGTGGCGGGAGCGAACATCGGAGATTCGGCAAAACTCTCCGTCACCAGCCCGTCGATGTCCTTCATCTCGAGCCCTGCATCCGCCACCGCCTGCATGCCGACATCCGCCAGCATGCCGAGCGTTGTTGCGCCTTCTGTGTACCTGCTCGGTCGGAATTCGCCAATCCCTGCGATTGCTGCTTTTCCTCGTAATGACATGGTCAACCTCACCGTCCCAGTGCCGCACAGGGTAGAGCGACTGATGCGCGGGATGTCTTGCCGTCGACGTTTGGCGCTCCTGCCCCATCCCAACCGGGCCGAACCTCAGACCCGGTTGGCCATTGGGGCCGGCCTGCCACCAGTTACGCTAAGCGCCATGGCGAGCCTCGAAGACCTGCTGCGAAAGTGGACGAACGCAAACCTGATCTCCGATGAGATCGCGGACCGAATTCTTGAATTTGAGCGGGGAACGGCAGAGTCCGCCGCTCAGACACGCCTCAACTGATTCCCGGCCAGGCGCGCTTGAGGCGGTCCTTTATCTCGGTCTCGTCGTCCTCGGAGTTGGCGTCTTCGCGCTCATTGCCCAACAGTGGCAGGACCTCGAGACGTCGGCCCGGATTGCCGCCATCGGCACGCCCGCGCTGCTCGTTTTCGGATTGGCGCCTACCTTCGCCTGAGCGCCGAGCCCGAAATGCAGCGAGGGAGCCAGGCTGCGTGGTTCGTCACCCTCGGGCTCTTCGCGGGATTCATTGCTGTCTTCCTCGATGAATTCGATATCGGCTTCGGTCACGACGACTCAAGCGATGCCGTCCTGCTTGTCGCCGCGGGAACGTTCCTCCTCGCTCTTGTGCTATGGGTGCTCAGCCCGTCCCACGCTCAGGTAATCGGTCTTGCCTTCGCCGGTCTCTTTCTCGGTCAGGCCGTTGGCGCCTGGGCCGACGATTTCAGCCAGGAAGCCGCCGGTATGACCGTGTTCGCGATTGGCCTTGCAGGCCTTGCGCTTGGTGCAGCTGGATGGCTTACGCCAAAGATATCCGTCGGCCTCTTCTTCAGCCTCCTGACCATCGCCGGGCCGTACGAAGCCGGCGTCGGCGACGGCCACATCGGGTTTGAATTCCTCGCGGCGGTTGCCGCCTGCGGCGTCATCGCTCTCGGCGTTGCCAGGGCCTCGTTTGGCATTGTCCTCGCCGGTGTAGGCGGAGCCTTCGTCGTGCTCGTCACATTCGTGTTTGAGCACTTCTCGGACCAAATCGGCGCCCCGACGGCGCTGATGGTGTCCGGGCGGCATTCTCGTAGCCGCCGTCCTCCTGCTCGCCCTCTACCGAAGCGAAACCCGCAACCGGGCGGCCGCATGAGAGCGCGACTCTACGTAGCCGGCGTACTCGGTGGCCTGGGCCTGCTTGTGGTCGTGGCGGTTGTTGTCTTCGCAGTTGGTCGAAGCAACCCATCGCCGCCCTCGCTGCAAAACAATCCTCGCCTCGAAATCCCGGGAGAGATCCTCTACGTCAACTCCGACACGTGTTTCGTCCGCGCTCAGGCGTCCGGCGCGTCTGCGGAGTTGCTGGCGTGTGTTCCACAGTTCATCGGCGGCACCCAGCTCTACTGGCCCGAGCCGGGGAAAGCGGCATACATTCGACCGGATGTCACAGGCGCAACGGTCTGGACCATCGACCTCGCCACCGGAGCAACGACCAACACCAAGCAAGTTGTCTCACCCACGGATGGGCAGGAATACCCGGGACTCTTCCCTGGGGCATACGCACCAGACGGAACCTACGCCTACACCGACGACAACGGGAAGCTGTTCTTCCTGGTCGATGGCGTCCGCACCCTCATCACCGATTTCGATACCAACCAGTACAGCCAGCCGCAGGTGGTCCTCTGGTCGCCGGACTCTCAATGGATTCTGCTCCGTTACTACCCTCGGCGCGCCAACGGCCCGGAACTCTGGATCGTGAGCCGCGACGGCTCAATCAAAGGCACGCTCATCAAGGACGCGTCGTACAGCGGCTTCGCATGGCGAATCGGCGACCAGGTCGAACCCCAGCTGCCCAAGTAATTACCAGCGCTGTCCGTCCGGCGCTGGCTTGTCCGGGGCCGAGTTGGTCATGTGAGCCGCACTCGCCCCGGCACGCCACGGCCACGAGTTCTCGTCTGGAGCGAGCGAACCAGCCTCGCCATCCACTATCGCTGCTGCGATTCTCAGCGCCCGACGCGCCCCTGCGGGGTCATGCACTCGAAAGATTCGAACACCCTGGGCATACGCCAGCGCACTCGCGACGTGCGTCTCCAGGTCTCGATCCGCGGGCGCGTTGCCGTTCACACTGCCGATAAAGTTCTTCCGGGAGTGTGCCAGCAGTAGCGGCTGTCCAAACGTCTGCAGCTCTCCGATTCGGCGAAGCATCTGCACGTCTTCGTCGTGGCTCTTTCCGAACGCGATTCCCGGGTCGATAACGATTGCGTCGCGCGCCGAGTCCCGCCGCCTCGAGTTCCGCCAGCCGCCGCTCCATCCACCCGACCGTGTAGACCACGACATCGTCGTAAACCGGTGGCGCTGGTGGCCGCTTCTTCGGTACGGAGTAGCTGAAGTTCAACACATAACCGGCGCCGGCCTCGGCTGCTGCTGCCGCCGCCCCAATCCCGAGTGTCAGTCCGCTGATGTCGTTCACGAGTTCCGCGCCAGCTACAAGCGCGGCCCGGGCAACCGCGGGCTTGTACGTGTCACTCGAGACCAGCAGCCCTTCGGCAACCAGCGCCGCGATCGTGGTGCCGACCAGCTTCGCCTCGGCTTCTTCGTCCAGCGTCGGCCGGTCCGCCCGCGCACTCTCCGCACCAACGTCGATGATGTCCGCACCCGATTCACGCAGTTCGGCTGCCCTGCGAACGGCAGCGGCCGTTGCCGTCCCGACTCCATCCCCCGAGAACGAATCTTCGGTGAGATTGAGGATTCCCATGATCAGCGGTTTGTCGGTCTGAATCGTGTGCGAACGCAGCTTCCAGCCGCGGATCGGCTCAAGGAACTGGCCCAGCGGTCCGGCCAATGGTGAACCGAGTGCTCGAAGTGAGTCGCGAAGCTGTTGTAGTTCGGCGCGGCTCGCGACAACTCCGAGATTCGTCTCCGCGCAGGTCGATGCCCAGCCCGACCATGCTGGTTGCCACCTGCAGCCGCTCGCGGTCGCCCTCGAACCATGCGGTGTAGGTGGCCTCAGGGTCGCTGGAAAGTTGAGCTGGCCCGGGCGGCGCAACGCGGAAACTCGGAATCAACGCGCCGTGCTCGCCGTCAGGCGCTCCATCATGCGTCGCGATTGCCACAGATGTTCGAGGTCGTGTTGGTAGAGCTCGCGAACGATTTGCAGCACGCTCAGCGGCCCGCGGTAGGGGTGTTCGCCAACTCGTTCCCAATCGCGCTCGTCGATATCCCAGAGCAAGTACGTCGTCCGCCGTCGAAGGTAATGGAACTCCTCCAGCAGCTCTTCCACGTCCTCCTCGATGAAGTCTTCGCGGAACGGGATGTCGTCGAAGTCCACATTGGCGATTTCAGCCCGGCGCGAGGAGAGGATCGCCTCGAGTTGCTGCTGGGCGCCGCGCTCGGTTCCTCGCACGTGGAACGGAATCCCGAGCAGACACCAACCATCGTCGGGATGCTCGGCTTCCTGTTGCAGTGCGCGCTCGTGAATGCCGTAGAAGCCGCGCTGGAGCTCTCCAGACGCCTCTCCCAGTGCCTTCAGCAGGAAGGAGGGGTCGCTACCGGCCTGGCGCACGTATCGCATGCCAGCCAGTGTACGCCACGCATCTAGCCCAAAGTGGCGTTCTTTCGGTTCAGGTAATCTTCAGTTCGATGCCCTGCTTGCAGAGCGGGCATTCCTCGGGCGTCCACGAAACCACGTCCAACGAGATGCAGGCGAAGAAGGGGACTCCGAAGTCGACTTTTCCGCCCGTCCGGTCCACGAGCATCCCCACGCCAGCGACCTCCGCACCCCGCTCCCGGACCGCGTCAATCACTTCGCGGACGCTTCCGCCAGTGGTCAAAACGTCGTCCACCACGAGAACTTTATGCCCCGGGCCGATTTCGAAGCCGCGCCGAAACTCTCGCCCCGGACCGTCTTCCTTTCGTTCCGCAATGAAACTCGCGAGCCCGAGATGGCGCGCTGTCTCGTAGGCAAGCAGGATGCCGCCCGTGGTCGGGCCTGCCACCAGGTTCGGACCGCCCCGAAAGTGGTCGGCGATCATCGCGCACATACGCTCGGTCACATCCGGCCACTGCAGAATCCGGAACTTCTCGATGTAGGTGTCGCCATGTCGTCCGCTGGCGAACTGAAAGTGGCCGCGAAGCACTGCTCCGCGTTCTTCAAGGAGGGCGTCGAGCTCTGTGGTCATCGAATCCCACGGTACCCACCGCGCGATCTCCGGGCAACGAAAAGCCCCTCGAAAGAGGGGCTTTTCGGTTTGGTTACGCGTGAGTTCTAGTCTTCGCCGATTCGCTTGGTCGTCAGGACCGGACCGGCATCGGTCAGTGTGCCCTCTTCGTTTGGAGCGAATCCGAACTTGGATTTCGGCCAGTACGAAAGCATCGCCTTGCCGATGATGAGGTCTTCCCGCACCAGGCCAACCTGGGAACTGCGGCTATCGAGGCTGTTTTCGCGGTTGTCGCCCATCACGAAGTACTCGCCCGGCGGGAGCGTGATCTTCGGCTTGGTGTCATGCCACGTCTGCGTGATGTACGGCTCTTCAAGCAGCATATCGTTGATGTAGACCTTGCCGTCGACGATTTCGAGCGATTCACCAGGTAGTCCGATGACGCGCTTGATCAAGTCGACATCCGGATTCCGTGGGTCTACGAGGACGACGATGTCGCCGCGCTCCGGGCCGTGGAAGACGTTCCGCTTGGAGTCTTCGCCGGCGTTAATAAACGGAACGAAGTTGCTCAGCTTCTCCATGTCGACTTCGGAGTAGACGAGCTTGTTCACGATCAAGAACTGGCCGTCTTCGAGCGTCGGGTACATCGAAGAACCTTCGACGCGGAAGTTCTGGAAGCTCGCACGCACCGAAAGGAACACGAGGAGCGCCAGCATCACCGTCTCTACGATTTCCCGGATCCACGTCTTCGTGCGGTGGCCCGGTTTCTGTTGCGCGGACTCATCGGCCTCGATCTCGTCGATGGCCCAGGAAGGCGGACTGAACCCGGCGCCATCATTCCCGCCAAACGCCGAACCCGCTCCAAACTCCGGCTGCTTCTGGCTCAGGTGCCCACCCGCCGTCGAACTGCTGCGCTGCATGCTGCGGCGCCCAGGCGCTCATTTTCAGGAATGACCGCTCCTCCGAGTCCTCGTCGGATGCTTCGGCCACAATGTCCGCCCCTTGTGCGCCAAGGAGTTCGGCGAAGACCTCGTCGTTTGCATGCCTGTCGGCAACGCTGTCCGGTGTGGCCGCATGGCGTTCGAAGGCCGCAAGGATCACATCCTCTTCTTCCGCCTCTACGAATCCACCGGCGTCGTAACCGTCGCTCTGCGGAATGAGCATCTGATTCCGACTCCCACGTGCTTTCTTCAGCGGAGGGCCAGGAATACGTGCTCGGCGGAGTTTCCTGCATCTGGCTTTCGAGGCTCGCCGCGATGTCGAGGCGGTGGTCGTCGTCGTCGTGCAATGACTGCTCGGCCGACGCCGCAATGTCACCCCACATGTCCTGGTCGCGGTTAGCCGAATCGTCTGAAGACTCCCATGTCTTCGCAAACGACGCAGCGATCCGGGGCGCTTGTGGCTCTACCTCTTCCGCGCTGCTGACGAAATCGGCCCACGGGTCATCATCGTCCTCCTGTGAGGAGTCGGGCACTTCCGCCACTGTATCCACAGCGTCCTCGACTGGGGCCTCAACCGAAGCGACAGCCTCAACTGGCTCGTCCTCGTCCGCAGATTCTCGCGGTCGCAGCGCGCTCCCACCACGGCTTTTCAGCCGAAACTTCCTCAACCGGAGCCTCTACGGAAGCAACAGCCTCAACTGGCACCTATCCGACGCAAGTCTCGCAGATCTTCTTCGGTGACATCGTCTCGCAGCGTGTTCCCACCAGGGCTTCTCAGCCGCAACTTCCTCAACCGGAGCCTCGACCGAAGCGACAGCCTCAACCGGCATCATCGTCCGTCGGCGGATTCTTCTCGGTCTCGGCTGTTCTCCCACCAGGGCTTCTCAGCCGCAACTTCCTCGACCGGAGCCTCGACGGAAGCAACAGCCTCAACCGGCATCTCGGCTTCAGCGGAATCGTCGGCTCGGCGTTCTCCCACCACGGCTTCTCAGCCGCGACTTCCTCGACCGGAGCCTCAACCGAAGCGACAGCCTCAACGTGGCGTCGTCTTCAGTGGATTCTCTCGGACTCAGTGTTCTCCCACCACGGCTTCTCAGCAGGGACTTCCTCAACCGGAGCCTCAACGGAAGCGACAGCCTCAACTGCGCGTCTTGTCTTCAGCGGAGTCGTCGGGCTCAGTGTTCTCCCACCAGGGTTTCTCGGCCGCGACTTCCTCTTCCGGAGCCTCAACGGAAGCAACAGCCTCAACCGGCTTCGTCGTCCTCAGCGGAGTCCTCGGTCTCAGCGTTCTCCCACCACGGCTTCTCAGCCGCGACTTCCTCAACCGGAGCCTCCACCGAAGCAACAGCCTCAACCGGCATCTGTCTTCAGCGGATTCCTCAGTCTCAGCGTTCTCCCACCAGGGCTTCTCAGCCGCGACTTCCTCGACCGGAGCCTCAACGAAGCAACAGCCTCAACGCGGCATCTGTCCTCAGCGGAGTCGTCCGGCTCAGCGTTCTCCCACCAGGCTTCTCAGCCGCGACTTCCTCGACCGGAGTCTCAACGGAAGCAACAGCCTCAACCGGCGTCTGGTCTTCAGCGGATTCCTCAGTCTCGGCGTTCTCCCACCAGGGCTTCTCAGCGATACTTCCTCAATCGGAGCCTCGACCGAAGCAACAGCCTCAACTGGCAGCTCTTCCTCAGCGGAGTCGTCCGGCTCAGCGTTCTCCCACCAGGGCTTCTCAGCCGCGACTTCCTCGACCGGAGCCTCGACGGAAGCGACAGCCTCAACCGGCATCGTCGTCCTCAGCGGATTCCTCGGTCTCAGCGTTCTCCCACCAGGGCTTCTCAGCCGCGACTTCCTCCACCGGAGTCTCAACGGAAGCAACAGCCTCAACCGGCGGTTGGTCTTCAGCGGAATCCTCAGTCTCGGCGTTCTCCGACCAGGGTGTCCCTGCGATAGCTTCCTCGATGGGGGCTTCAACTGAAGCAACAGCCTCAATTGGAGCATCTTCCTCAGCGGAGTTGTCCGGCTCAGCGTTCTCCCACCAGGGCTTCTCAGCCGCGACGTCCTCCACCGGAACCTCAACTGAAGCGACAGCCTCAATGGCAGCGTCTTCCTCAGCGGAGTTGTCCGGCTCAGCGTTCTCCCACCACGGCTTCTCAGCCGCGACTTCCTCTACCGGAGCCTCAACCGAAGCGACCGCCCCGATCGGCCCATCGGCGTCGAACACAACCTCGACTTCTTCGTCGGTCGGCGTCACGTTCGCCGAAATCGCGTCCACTTCGTCGTCATCCGCGTCCGCTTCCTCAACTGCCAACGACGCAACGGCCGGTTCGAAAGCTTCAGGCGCCCATTCGTCACTAGTGTCATCAATGGGCTCTTCGTCGTGAACGTCGTTATCGACGAAGCTCCACGCTTCCTCGGTCTGCGCCATGACTGGTGCCGGCGCCTCATCGTGCATCGCAACGTCAACCGTGGCCTCGAATGGCTCGTCGTCCTCGACGGGTGCCCAGTCGTCGCTTGGCACCTCGGCCACGCGGACGTCTTCCGCATTGGATTCTTCGCCCGGAAGCACCCACGCGTTCGCCTCGTCGTCTTCGACTTCGCCCACTGGCTCTGCTGCGGGTTCGTCCTTCTTGCGCCCGAACATGCGACCGAACATCCCCCGCTTCTTCGGCTTCTCCTCCGGGACAGCGATGTGCTGTTCGAAGATGCCTTCGAGCGGGTCGCTTCAGTCTTCTTCTTTTTCTTGTTCTTCGCTCTCGGCCTCGACGGCAACCTCAGTCCTCGCCCACGCATAAGGGGATTCAGTCTTCAACTCTTCCGAGGGAATCGTCTCAACCTTGGCCGCTTCGAAGACTTGTTCCGCCAGGGCTTCTTCCCAGGGCGTGGCAGCCTGGCCGTTTTCTGAGTCCGCGGAAGTAGCGATGTCGTTCGACTCCCAGTCGAACGGTTTCAGCATCTCGGCCGGGATTTCGCCCGCTTCGGTCGGCGCGTCCGCGTCTTCCTGCAGTTCCCAGTCGAACGGCTTCAAAAACTCTTCGGGGATGACTTGGGTTCCGCGGGAGCGCTGGTTTGTTCGCCCAGTCCCGCATGGCCGCGATGCCTTCGCCTGGCCGCCGTCCTCCTCGTCGCCGGCTTCCCCTGTCCCTCGTCCGGCGTCAGGTTGAAGAACTCATCCCATTTGCTGGGCCCGTCCGAGGCAGTCTCGGTTCGGCGGCTCTGGCTGAGGTTCAGTGCGGGAACGCAGCATGATCGGCAGTGAAGGTGGCAGCCCGGCGAATCTTCGCCATTGTCGCCGGTGTCGGGGCTGAACTTCGAGACCGGCTCGTTCTCTTCGTGGTGCCGTGGCCGCAGAGGAATCGGGGCGGGAAGTGTTGGTTCTTCTTCTTCTTCCTCCACTTCGGTGTCGTCGACACCTTGGTGAAATGCGGATGGTCCTCGTCGTGTCCTTGCTCAGCCCACTTCCGCATCGATTCGAATGTGGCAGCTTCTTCCGGTGAAAGGTCACTGAGTTCTTCCGCGACTGACCCGTCTACTTCCGGCTCTTCCTCTTGGCTTGTCGCCCCATGCCGCTGGCCCGAAATTCCAGTCGAGGCTGTTTCTCATCTTCGGCCTGCACCCGCGGCCGCAGCTTCAGCGGCTCAGGCTCTGCTGGTTCCTCGAAGTCCGCCACTTCTTCCATCATCAGGCGCTTCGTAGAATGCCGGCTCTTCTTCGGCCTCCTCAGCAAAGCCATGGGCTCGGAAAGTTCCCATGCCGTGTCTGAATCCTTGGATTCCAGTTCGCCCTGCTGGATTAGGCTTGAAGGAGCCTCGCCTTCCTCGAAGTTGTTCGATTGCCCACTCGAAACCGTTGTCCTTCGCGTCACCTCAACGTCTTCGACGCTTGGTGCCAGCTCAAATGTCTGCTCAGCCGGCGTCTCGCCAGCCGGGGCGCTCGTCGCCCACGACCGCATGCCCTGGAGAATGTCGCCTTCGGTCTGCTCCGCTTCGTCCTCGAACTCAGCTCTCTGAACGCTGGCCGGGCAGTTTCTTCGACCTGCTTTGCCTCGGCCTTTCGAGCGCTTGGAGGTCCCAGCCCGCCGTCGGCTTCGCCCCAGGCTTGCTCGCCCTCCGGTCGCGCCGCCCGTGGGAACGGAGAAAGCTTCAGTGGGGGCTCAGTCGACCAATCGTCTTCATCCTCGTCGATGCCTTCCGCGACCCTGTTCGAACGCAGGCTGGTGAACGTTCTTCACGCTTCCGAATCCGGCTCCGATTCCTGCTTCTTCTTCCCAAACCCGAAAACGCCCTCGGCTCTTTTTTGCCTCAGGTTCTGGTCGCTTGAGTTCGAATTTCGAACTCTCCGTCCGGTTTCAGTTCAAATTTCTTGCCGAACGGATCGCTCTTCGCCTGCTCTGCGTCTTCCTCGAATATTGCCGAGCACGCGCTGTCGCAGCGTGCGATTCTTTTCCTCTTGCCGCTCCCAGGCCCCTCCGGGCAGGTCGAAATACCATCCCTGAGGATCTCCCTCGCCAGCTTCAATCTCATCGAGTGGGCGGCCTTCGCCATCGTCCATCGTCATCAGGGTACCATGCCTCCCCGGCCGGTCGCGGAATTCGAATCGGTCGCACTTTACAGCCGATTGACCTACGCTCGGCCGTCATGACCGATGCGCTCGAACCCGCGGACGAGCACCTGGTCTCTTTATCAAAGGACGGCAGTCTCGACGCATTCAACAGTCTCGTTGACCGGTTTCAGCGATCTGTCTTCAATCTTTGTTTGCGTTTGATTGGCGATCGAGGTGCTGCAGAGGACGCCACGCAGGAGGCGTTCCTCTCCGCGTATCGCTCCATCTCCCAGTTCAACGGCGGGAGTTTCCGTAGCTGGCTCTTCCGGATCGCCGCCAACCAGTGCAAAGACGAACTCCGTCGTCGCGGTCGCCGTCCAGTCGAATCGTTTCACTCCTCCGACCCAGACGACGACTTCCAACCGGAAATCCCCGATAGCGGCGAATCTGCCTCCGAATACGTGGAGCGCCTGGCCGTTGGCGAGGCCCTTCAGGCCGCGCTCCTAACTCTGCAGTTCGAACAGCGCCAGGCGGTCCTCCTTTCGGACCTTCACGGCTACCACTACGACGAGATCGCCGCCATGACCAACTCCAACGTTGGCACCGTGAAATCACGCATCCATCGCGGTCGTGAGCGTCTTCGGGTGATCCTTCGCGAACAGCCGGAACTTTTTGGCTCCTTCCCGGCGTTTGGAGGATTGAGAACAACTCACCATGTAGATTCTTTCGTTCCTCAATCGTCACTCCTGGTACTCCGGCCGGGCCGAATGCCTATGCGGATAGTGAGCTCTCGCCCACCGAAACCAGCCGTTTCGAATCGCATCTTTCCGCGTGCGACCGGTGCACGTTCGATGTTGCTGCCGCGCGCGAAATCCGTGTGGCCATGACACGGCTCCCCGAAGTTGAAATCCCTCGCTCGTTCCGTCTTACGCCCCAGATGGTGGCCGAAGCGCCTCGGAAGGCCCGCGCCAGACGTCCGCACCCGATTACATGGGATTCGCGCGAGCCGGTGCCGCGCTTTCGGTTGCCGCCTTCGCTGTGGTCTTCGTTGCGGAACGCTGTCGGACTCGAACTCGTCGAGCCGACCAGTCGGCGCCTCGCGCGATGCTCGCCGCGGAGCGCCCGCGGACGATTTCAACGCAGTTCCTGAGCAGTCGCTCCTCCGCGAAGTCAGCCGCTCCCGAATCCACGCCGCAGCTCGCGCCGGCAGCCTCCGGACGGCGGCGTCTCTGGCAGTGCCCTCATCACTCCTCCTGCAGACTCAGTCGAACCAGTTCAGCCGGTCGTGAGGGACGATGGGGCTGCACCAGCTGGCGCCGCCACCCTGAAACTCGTACGGCCGCAGGCGACGATGCGTCGGCGCTTTCCACAATTGGCTACAACCCTGCGATCCAGGCCAAAGACGACGACGACGGCGGTATCCCGACGCGCGCTGCTGATCACCGGAGCAATCGCTGCCGGATTTGTGTTGCTGCTCGCAGGTCTCGAAACCGCAAGGAGGGTCCGCAATGCCTAAGACCAGACTCGTATCCGCGGTTCGTAGTCTCGCTTGTTGCCGGCCTGTTGCTCTCGGCTTGCAAGGGGAACACTGACGTAAATCTCACCACCAGCGGAGAAGAAGCATTGGCACAAGGAATCACCGTGAACGGGGTCGGCGAGGTCAAGGGAACGCCCGACCTGGCAATTGTCACCATTGGGGTCGAAGTTTCGGGGACAACCGTCGCCGAAACGAACGAAAACGGAGCCACCGCCGCCGCTAACCTCATCGCATTCGATTAAGGGCAGCGGCGTCGATGCCAAGGATATCCAGACGACCGGCGTGGCCCTGAACCCTCGCTACGAGTACAACTCCAACGGCGGGACGCCGAAAATTGTTGGCTACACCTCCTCGAACTCGTTGCAGGTGACCCTCAGGGACCTGGAATCTTCCGGAAAGACCATCGATGCCGCCCTTCGTCCGCCGGCGACGCGGGACGCCTAAACGGCATCCAGTTCGGCTTCTCGGACCGCGAGCCACTTCTCGCCGAAGCCCGCCAGAAGGCGATGGAAAACGCAAAGGCTCGAGCGACGGCCTTCGCAGATGGCGCTGGAGTCAAGGTCGGAGATGTCCTCGCGATAACCGAGACCACCGCCTACCGACCCCGTGTATTTCCGTTCGCTGGCGGCCGCTGATTTCGCCGCTCGACTCCGATCGAGCCGGGCCAGAGCGCCACTACGGTTTCACGGTTACTGTTCGCTACGCCATCGATCGCTAAACGCTGGTTAAGCCAGCGCCTTTACGGCGGGCTATTCGCCAACGGAAGCTAACCGCATGAAACCGCTGCTCCTCGCCGGCCTCCTTCCGCTGTCGGCGTTGCTCATCGTTGGGGCAGTCGTCAGCTGTTGTCTTCTTCCAGGACAGCGACTCGAACGACGGACCCGCGGCGGCTGTAGCAGTTGAAACTCCAAAGAGCAGCCCCCGTCTCGCCCCGGAAAGCAATGTCTGCCAGGGAATACTGCATGTTCCCGATCCCGGGAGCCCGCGCATCTTTGCCACCGAATACACCCAGATTCGTCAGGCGGCCGGGCTCTCAATCGTTGCCAATGCGAACGTCGATCCGGCGGCCCTCGATGAAGCCGTCACAACGGTGGAGCGGGTCTTTCGCGACAACGATCTTGAGGATGCACTCGCCGCCGATGGCGCCTATGTGATCGTCGCCGACCGGGACCAGGGTGTGCTCGACCTTCCCGAGTTCCGCTGCCTCGATTCGTCCTCGAATCAGTCCTTCTTCAGCCACGTTTGTGGCGTCGCCGATCGCGCCGACTACCCCGTCGTGACCGTCAACGAACTCGACCTTCTGGGAGACCGCGACGGCCCCTGTGAAGGCCTGAACATCCTCTACCACGAACTCGGCCACCTGGTGCAGGGATGGACGCTCAACCCGGCCGACTACTTCGATATCCGCCAGTACTACCAGGACTCCATCAGCGCCGGTAGATACCGCAACGACTACGCCAACACCAACGCGAACGAGTACTTCGCCGAAGCGACGCAGGCGTACTTCCTAAGCGCCGACCTCGCCCACGATCGCGATCGCGATTGGCTGGAGCGATACGACCCGCAAATCTTCAAACTGCTTCAAACCATCTACGGCGAATGAAGCCAGCCAGGCTGGAGGCGGGCGCCACTCACTCACCCGCCCGAAAAGTTGAGGTCTGGGCTTACTGTTTCGCCTTGTAAACCGCGAACCAGTTGAACGCCGCAGGCAGGTGGTCGAGAAGTTCCGGGTAGCGCGCGCGCAGTGCCACCGCGTACTCATTCAGAGGGAACCTGCGCCGTTCGAAACCTGAATTCGGCGCGACGTCCGTTATCGTCTTTGCCACTGACACATAGAACGGCCGTACCGTTGTCGATCCCTGTTCGAATTCCTTGTTGTGGCGCGTCGCACGGCACTCGTAGAAGCCGATAAGTTCCGTCGTGGCGAGCGTCGCTCCGGCTCGTTCTTTTGCCGCCTTCTTCAGGTAAGTGTCTGCCGGGGTATCTCCGACGAATCCCTCGATCACTCCCCAGACATTCGCGCCAGTTTCGCGAAGTGCGTAACCCTTGTCGCCCAGCACCAGCAAGCGAATACAGGAAATGCACCGGCGCGCCGTCGGGCAGCGTATTCTCCGCGACCCATCGTGCCCGCCACTGATCTTCGATGTTCAGCTCTTTCACGCCCGGCCATCGGGGTTCGTAGGCCGCAACTGCGTTCATGTCGACCATCGTGTTTAAGTTCTCCGTCTGTAGAAGGGTTTGGCAACGATTGTCGCCGTCTGAGGCCCAACCCGCACCGTTTGCCCCGGGAAAGAGTACCGCACATCAATCACGCCGAGCCCAATCGATGCGTTGAGCCCAGGCGATCGCACTGAGGACCGCATTTCGCCAATGTCCGCCCGCCCTCCACCTCTGATCCTCGTCCCGGGCTCACCGGGTCGCCATCGAGCAGCATCCCCGCGAGGATTCTTCCCTCTCGCGCCTCCCGGCACGTCCAGGAGAGCATCCAGGTCGGCCTCGGCCGGAGAAAGCCCCATCGCTAGGTCCGGGTCGAACGCCGGGATGCACGATTCGATGCGCGCGATCTCCAGCGCCTGCAGCCCCGCCATCGGTACCTCGGCCGCAACGAGCGTCTCGAACATGTGGAGGGCAACCGCCGGCGCGACCATGAACTCGAAGCCGTCCTCGCCCGTGTCGCTCGTTCTCGGATCGCGAACGCCCGAAATCCATGGAACTCGAACGTCACGCAGTGGAGCGACTGCAACCGCGCAGGCAGCGCATCGGCGAGATGATCCTGCGCGGTCTGGGCAGCCTTCGGCCCAGCCAGTCCCACCAGGCACGTCGTCTCAGTCCGGTCGTCAATCCGCACGTCGAAGTCCGGCTGCACCTCAGCGCTGGAGGCGATCCAGCGTCGAGGTTCGTTGGCCCGGCTCGCCGCTGACCATGTACGAAATGCCGCCAGTTCGTGCGACAAGCACGAGGTCGGCAATGTTCCCGTCTTCGTCTAGCGAAACTGTCCGCATCGCCCGGCCCTCGTCCAGGTCCTCGACATGCCCGGCGAACGTCGCCCGCAGCACGTCCAGTGCGTCGGTCCCGCTGAGGAGGATCCTGCTTCGATTCGAACGATCGAACGCCACCGCGCCGGTTCGCAGAGCTCTCGCATTCCGCCACCGGGCCGCTGTACGCCGTCGGCATGGACCAGCCGGCCTGCTGCCCGAATGCCGCTCCAGCGCCCGCATGAAAGTCACGCAGTGCGAGATGAAAAACCGGCTGCGGCACTGTCATTCTTCGATGAACTTCCGGCGGCCGCCGCTCTCCGTCAGCCTTCCCACTCCCGGAAACGGGTTGTGGACGCAGATGAGCAACGCGTTGTCCTTCAGCGCCCGCTCAGCGAGCTTCTTCTTCGATTCCAGCGACATCAGCGGCAGGATATCGAAGGCAGCGATCCACGCCGGACGCTCCACCTGCACCGCGTGATGCACAAGGTCGCCCGTGTAGAGCGCCGTCTCCCCCTGCGAAGTCAGCGCAATTGAAGCATGATCCTGCGTATGCCCGGGCGTCGCCCAGAATCGCGCGCCGCCCATCATTTCGACTTCGCCCTCAACCAGTTCGAGTTGTCCCGATTTCACCAGTGGCTCGAAGTTCTCCGCAAAGTACGTTCCCCGCGTGCGTTCGTTCGGGTGTGATGCCGCCTCGAACTCGCCCTTCTGGATGAAGTAGCGGGCGTTCGGGAAAGTCGGTTTCAGCGTTCCCGCTTCATCTCGCACGGTATTCCATCCGCAGTGGTCCGCGTGAAGGTGCGTGTTCGCCACGACCGTGATGTCCTCTGGCGTCAGTCCGATCGAGTCAAGCCCTTCCATGAGCAAGCCCGTTCTCGCCCGGGAACGCGCGATCGCGGAGTGCGCCTTCGAGCTTGTTGCCGATTCCCGGTATCAACCAGCAACACGTCCTCGCCGCTCCGCACGACCATGCAATTCAGCGAGAGCTTCATTCGGTACTCGGCGTCGATGTTCTCTATCACCGATGACCGGCTCCCACATTACTCGCGGGATCAGTCCCATCACCGCTCCGGCGTCGAGCTTGATGTACCCGTCGCAAATGACGGCAATTTCCATCGCTCCAACGGTGTAACGCGCGGGTTTGTACACAGACGGAACATACGAAGGTCGGACCCGTGGAGCAATCTCAGCCAACGGCGACTCGTGGTAATTGCAATTGATTGCAGAGCCTTACAATGGCAGCTATGCTGCGGCGACCCACGTACGGAGACGACGATGAGCCTACTCTTTCGCCGGTCGATACCGCTGCTCACACTTGGCCTGGTCCTTGCTTTCGCTGCTGCCTGCGGCGGAGATTCGAAGAACTCGCCCGGTTCTGAAGTCGGCGATGGCCTCTCGGGCACCGAAGACGCCTTTAATTCCGACGATGGGAAGCTCAACGTCGCCACGACGGTCGCGCCAATCACGAGCATCGTTCTCAATGTCGGTGGCGACCGGATTCACATTCACGGCATAGTTCCTGCCGGCGTCGACTCGCACACTTTCGAGCCCAAACCCTCAGACGCGAAGACTCTCAGCCGTGCCGACCTCCTGATCATGAACGGCGCCGACCTCGAAGGTTCGACCGAAAAAATCGCCAGCGACAATCTCAAAGACCCGTCCAAGATCTATAAGCTCGCCGACAACACCCTCTCCGATGACTCGGCGACAGACGGGTTTCTTTACGACTTCAGCTTCCCGCGCGCCGACGGTCACCCGAACCCTCACCTCTGGATGAATCCTCTCTACGCGATGAAGTACGCCGACCTCGTTCGTGGCTGGCTATCCGAAAACGACCCGGCCAACGCCGAGTACTTCCAGGCAAACTACGACCGCTTCGCCAAAGTCCTCACCGCCCTCGATGCTGCAATTCGCGCGGATCAGTCGTCCGTCCCCGAAGCCAACCGTCGTCTGCTTACGTACCACGACAGCTGGGCCTACTGGGCGCGCGAATACGGCTGGGAAGTAGTCGGTGCCATTCAGCCGTCAGATTTCAAAGAGCCGAGCGCCCGCGAACTCGCCGACCTCATAACCCAACTCAAGGAACTGAAACTGCCCGCAATCTTTGGAAGCGAGGTCTTCCCAAGTAAGACCCTTGACCAGATCGCCAAGGAATCCGGTGCCGTTTACGAAGACCGCCTCCGCGATGACGAGCCACCCGGAGAGGTGAACGACCCCGCCTACACCTACGTCGGCATGGTCGCCGAGGACATGCGAATCATGTTCAGCCGCCTCGGTGGCAACGCCGATAACGTCGCAGCGATCGAAGTTGCGAATTCTTTCGTAAGGTAGTTCGAATGGAATCGACGCCAGCATCAGGTTCGTCCGGCGATATCGTCCGCCTCAGCGGTGTGGTCGCCGGTTACGAGCGTCGCCCTGTGCTGACGGATGTGAACCTCGCGATTCGCCCCGGCGAGTTTGTTGGGATTGTCGGCCCAAGCGGCTCCGGCAAGACGACCTTGCTGCGGGTGATGCTCGGTCTCGTTCCAGTTTACGAGGGTGAGGTCGTCGTCGACGGCCAATCGGTTGGACGCGGCTCAAAGCCCAGCATCGGCTACGTCCCACAACTCGAAACCATCGATTGGAACTTCCCGGTCACGGTCGAAGAAGTCGTCCTCATGGGTCGCGCCACCCGGTCCGGGATCTGGCCCTGGCCCCGAAAGGCGGACCTCGAAGACCTCAACCAACTCCTTGAGCGTCTTGGAATCGCCCAACACCGCAAGCAGCACATTCGCAACCTGTCGGGCGGTCAGCAACAGCGCGTTTTCCTTGCTCGCGCCCTCATCCGCAGCCCACGTATCCTCGTTCTCGATGAACCGACTTCCGGCGTGGACATCAAAACCCGCGACGATATCCTCCATCTCCTCGTGGATCTCAACCGCGAAGGTGTCACCGTGGTGCTCTCCACCCACGAACTCAACGCCGTTGCCGCCCACCTTCCTCGCGTCGTCTGCATCAACAAGACCATCGTCGCGGACGGTCGCCCTGGCGATATCTTCACCACCGAAAACCTCCGCCGCACCTACGGTGGCGACATGGTCGTCATTAAGCAGGGTGGGCTCACGCTCGTAGGCGATATGCCTCACTTGTTCGACGACGCCGGAAAGGTCCAGGTCGGATGATCGATCTCACCGAACCCTTCCAGTTCGAATTCTTCCGCCACGCGCTCGTCGCCGCGACGATGGTTGGTGCCCTTACCGGCCTGGTCGGCGTCTATGTCGTCCTCCGCCGCATGAGCTATATCGGCCACGGCATGTCCCATGCGGTCTTCGGCGGAGCGGTCGTCGGGTACGTCGCCGGATTCAACTTCTACCTGGCCGCCGGCGCCTGGGGCTTCGTCTCCGCCCTGCTGATCAATCAGACCTCTCGGCGCCGCGGAATCGGTGCCGATGCCGCCATCGGGATCATCACGACGGCCAGCTTCGCTCTGGGCGTCGCCCTGATTAGCCGCGCCAACAGCGTCACCCGAAACTTCGATGCCGCACTGTTCGGCAACCTGCTCGCCGTCGACACCAACGACTTGTACGTCATCGCCGGCGTCCTCCTCGCCACAATCGCCTTCCTGTTCTTCTTCTACAAACAGCTGCTCTTCCTGACCTTCGACCCCGAAGTCGCCCCGATCTACGGCGTCCCTTCGACGCTGATCGACACCCTCTTCTCCCTCGTCCTCGCGGCGACGATCATCGCTTCGATTCGAATCATGGGTGTCACCCTCATCGCTGCCTCGCTCATCATCCCTCCCGTTATCGCGCGTCTCCTGACCGACCGTTTCGCCGCGATGCTGGTTCTCTCGGCAGTGCTCGGGCTCAGTCATCGGCTTCTCAGGGATGTTCGTGAGTTACTACTTCGACATTGCCTCTGGTGCGAGCATCGTCTTGCTGGCCGCAGGGCTGTTCGCGCTCACTTTGGTCTTCGTCAGCATCCGAAACGCCATGCATGTCGGAAAGCCCGGCGCAGAACGCGCCGAACTCCCATCCGAGGCCCGAGCCCTTCTTGACTGAACCCTCCCCAGAGTGACGAATTTCACATTCGCCAACGTATACTGAGGTAGTGAGAGCCGAAGACTACGCCGCTTTCTCGCGGGCCATTGCCGGAGCCGACCACGAGGTCGATTTGTTCGGCGGCGCGATGCTCATCGCCCGCCTCGGCGACCCCGATGCCGACGTCCATGCGGTTGCTTCGCGGCTCGATGTGATCGCCGAGGAAGTCCGCAGCTATGCGGGCGAGCGCGCCGATACGCACGCGCTCGCACACGCCATCGAATACCAGATGTTCAGCGTCTGTAACTTCCGGGGAAACACCGAAGACTACTCCGACCCGCGCAACAGCTTCCTCGATGAGGTCGTTCAGCGCCGCGTCGGCATCCCGATCACCCTCTCGCTTGTCTACATGGAGATCGCACAGCGAGTCGGCCTCGAATGCGATGGCATCGGCTTCCCGGGGCATTTCATCGTCCGCTACGGTGGCGCCGAGTCCGGGACCTACGTCGATCCGTTCCAGCAGGGCGCCCGCCTCGACCGCGAAGAACTCCTTGCCCGCCTCCGCAGTCTGAATTTCGGTTCTGTCCGCCCCGAGTCGCTTCTGACATCAGTCACGCGCCGGCAGATCCTCCAGCGCATGCTCAACAACCTCCACATAGGCTATCGCGAACGCCGCGACCTCAGTCGCTGGCTGGGGGTAGTGGAACTCCAGCATCGGTTAGAGCCATGGAATGCCGTTCTCCTTGGCGAACGAGGTATGCTTCACTACCGGTTGGGCCACTTGGACGACGCCATGAACGACCTTGAGGCGTACGTCCGCCGCCACCGATCGACCTGAAATGAACCCGGGAGCGATTCGGCTCCTGGATCAACTTCGCCTTCGTCACGGAGGCATGGGGGAGTCCCGATGACCGCATTTACACCCGTCCGCGATGTGCCCGCGCGCGGTAAACAGGCACTGCAGCGTTCAATCGCCTGGTATTTGCGTCAGTTGAGCAAAGTCTTCAACGTGCTCACCGACGAGGAACTCGAACGCCTCATTCCGATGCTCACCGAACGCAGCTTCCGCCCCCGCCAGGTCCTTTTCCAGGCCGGCGATCCGCCCGGAGCGCGTCTACCTGCTGCTCAAGGGCCGCGTGAAGATTTACCAGGTCGCCGAAAACGGCAAAGAAATCATCCTCGATGTCGTCGGCAAAGGCGGCGTCGTCGGCGATATGGCCATCGTCGAAGACGGCGAACGAATCGCCTGTGCCTCCGCTATCGATGAAACCGTCGCCGTGAGCATCTCATGGGAGGACTTCTCCCACGTCCTGCAGCAGTCTCCCAAGCTCGGTTTCGCCATGATGGAACTCATGGCGCATCGTCTCGCGGGCATGCAGCGCACGTTCATGAACATCGTTTCGAAGCCGGTATCGGCTCGTCTCGCCGATACGCTCCTGAATCGTCAGGAGGATGGCGTCGTCCATCTCGGCCTGACCCACCAGGAACTCGCCCAGACCATCGGCACCAGCCGCGAGACGGTCACGGCTCTGCTCAGCCGGTTCACCACCCTCGGCGCCATCGCTCCTCATTCGCGATGGCTATCGCATTCTCGATGAAGACATCCTCGACGACATCGCCCACGGCGACCTTTCCGTGTCACCTCGCCATCCGGTCACCGCGCAGCCGAGTACCATGACCCCCTGATGTCCCGATCGCAGACCGCTCGACTCGATCTCGTTCCAGGGCGAAACGGGCCGGCCATCATCGCTCATGGCGGCGGCAATACCCTCGATGTCGCGAACCAGCACCTCCTCGCCCGGGCCGACTACCTCGAAGTCGATATCTGGCTCCGCAACGGACGACTTCGAGGCCCGCCACGAGCGGCGTGTACGGTGGCTGCCGTTTCTCTTACGAACAGTGGTATGTGAGCCGCCCACCCCGGGGCCGCTACGGGCTGGACGAACTGTTCGCAGAAACGGCGAGCGAAGGCATAGGAATCTTCCTGGACCTGAAGAATGGCGGGGCAGCATCCGCCGCCCTCCTGCGCAGAATCCTCACGAACAGCCCCCATCCGAATCGCATCGTTGCCTCCTCGCAGCAATGGCGGGCTCTTCGCGCCATCAGCGAAATGACCCCCGAAGTCGACGCTTTCTACTCCATCGATGTCCGCGCAAAGCTCGACCTCTTTCTGTCCGTCGCCGAGCGTGACGACCGGCCACGCGGCGTCTCCTGCCGACACTCGCTCCTCTCCGAAGCACTCGTCCGGGACCTGCATAGTCGCGGGCTGCTGGTTGTCGCCTGGACCGTCGACGACGTCGAGCGTGCCCGCGAACTCGTCTCGTGGGGCGTCGATGGCCTGACCACGCACAACGTCGAGCAGATGCGGTCCGAGTTCGTGCAGTGACCAGTCCCCTCGCGGTGTACGTCCACATCCCTTTCTGCACGGTGAAGTGCGGTTACTGCGATTTCAACGCCTACTCCGGCATGGATGCCCTCAAGGGCGACTATGGCGCTGCGCTTGTTAGCGAGGTCAAGCAGTCGGCGAGCATCCTCGAGGGCCGCGAAGTCTCCTCAATCGGCTTTGGCGGTGGCACCCCCGGCGAAGTCCCCGCCCGCGACATCGCAAACGTCATCGAAGCTGTTCGCAATCTCGCCACACTCCGGCGCGACGCGGAAATATCGCTCGAAGCAAATCCCGGCACGGTCACAGATAGCATTCTCCGCGAGCTGGCTCGGGCGGGAATCAATCGCCTCTCACTGGGAGCGCAAAGCTTCCACGCATCCGAACTCAAATTTCTCGACCGCATCCACTCTCCCGACGCCACCTCAAGCAGCCTGAGGCTCGCGAGAGAGGCCGGCATCCCCAGCGTCGGACTCGACCTCATCTACGGCCTCCCGGGCCAGGCTATGGAGCAATGGCAAAGCTCATTGCAAAACGCCGTCGAGTTGAAACCGGACCACATTTCCACGTACGCCCTCACCGTAGAGCCCGGCACCCCGCTCGCTCGCCGTGTCGAACGCGGCGAAGTCACTCCCCCTCGACGACGATGAGGTTGCGGACCAGTACGAGCTCGCAACGGAAATGCTCAGCGCCGCCGGCTACGAGCAGTACGAACTTTCGAACTGGGCACGCCCCGGTCATCAGTCTCGCCACAATCGCACGTATTGGACCGATGGCGATTACATCGGCATCGGCGCTGGCGCGCACGGCTACCTCAATCGCATGCGCTACGAAAACGTCGCCCATCCCCGCGAATACATCGCCGCCGTGAACGCCTCCACCGGCTCGGAACTTCCGGCTCTCAAGGAGAGCTATGTCCCCGATGAATCCATGGCGATGAGCGACTGGCTCGCCCTTCGCCTTCGCCTCATTGTCGGCTTTGAGCCGTCGGAATTCGCAGACCGGTTCGGCGTCGAAATCCCGCCGCCAATCGCTGGCGTTCTTCACGACATGAGCAAGGCAGGAGTTGTCGACATGGCTCCGAGCATTCGCCTGACCTCGAGCGGTCGCCTGCTGCACGGCGAAGTAGTCGCCTGCATCATCGCCGCCCTCCAAAAGGCCGCCTGATATGCCAGTCATCGGCACCGCCGGCCACGTCGACCACGGCAAGAGCGCCCTCGTCCAGGCACTGACCGGCATCGATCCAGACCGCCTCCGCGAAGAGAAAGAGCGCGGGCTCACCATCGACCTCGGCTTCGCCTGGCTCGAACTCCCTTCAGGCCTTGAGGTCGGCATCGTCGATGTTCCTGGGCACGAGCGATTTATCAAGAACATGCTCGCCGGCGCCGGGGGAGTCGACCTCGCCCTCCTCGTTGTCGCCGCTGATGAAGGCCCGCGCCCCCAAACGCGCGAGCATCTCGCAATCCTCGACCTCCTCGAGGTCCCCGCCGGCATCGTCGTCATCACGAAGTGCGACCTCGCCGAAAGCGACTACCTCGACCTCGTTGAGGCGGAACTCTCCGAAGTCCTCGAAGGCTCCTGTTTGGAAGCCGCGCCAATCCTTCGGGTTTCAGCCCGGAACGGCCAGGGACTCGATGAACTGAAGACGATGATCGATCGCGTCCTCGCGGAATCCCCTGCAAAACGCGACCTCGGCCGGGGCCGCCTGCCGATCGACCGAGCCTTCACGATCCAGGGATTCGGGGCCGTCGTCACCGGCACACTCGTCGATGGCTCACTGGAGGTCGGCCAGGAAGTGGAACTCCTCCCCAATGGCACGAAAGCACGTATCCGGGGGCTCCAGCGGCACAAGACGAAGGTGGAACGCGCCGAGCCCGGTACAAGGGTCGCCGTCAACCTCAGCGGGGTCCGTACCGAGGAAATAAGCCGCGGCATGGTAGTCTCCCGTCCGGGCGCGGTTACCGTCGCGCAATCGGTCGTAGTTTGCTTGCAGGCGAGCCGGATTCTTGCCCACCCCCTCGCTCACGAAGCCGAGATGACCGTCCTCTGTGCCACCGCCGAAACCCAGGCGAAAGTTCGCCTTCTCGATTCGGACGTTCTGAGTCGTGGCGAGGAATCCTGGGCACAGGTCGTCTTCGTCGACCCCGTCGCAATCGCCTTCGGTGATCACGTGGTCGTCCGCTCGCCAAACGAAACCGTCGCGGGTGGCCCTGTCGTGCAAATCAATTCCCGGCGCCTTCGCCGCAACCACCAGCCCACCCTGGAAATGCTCGAGCGCCTTCGCTCCGGTGGCCCGCTCAATCGGATCCGAGACCAACTTGCGGTCGGGCCGTCTACCCCCGCCAGCCTGGCGGCCGCCCTCAACATCCCGCCCAATGAGGTGGCCGAGTCCACTTCCGAACTCCTCGCAAGTGGCGAAGCTATCGAACAGGCTGGCACTCTGGTCGGCGCCCGCTGGCTCGATCAGCAGACGGAGGCGGTCCTCCGCGCCTTCGACGAATTCGTCGCGGCGAACCCCTTGCGAAGCGCTGCCCCAAGGGAGCATCTGCGTGCCGCGTCCCGCCTCTCGCCAGCGAATTTCGAACTGGTCGTCGCCCACGCCACTGCCGCCCGAATGGTGGAGACACGCGGATCCGGTCTGGCGCGACCGGAGTACCACCCGGTCCTCAGTCCCCAGCAGGAATCTCAGGTCACCGAATTCCTCGCCCGGCTGACCGCCGACCCGTTCAGTCCGCCGACTGAGAACCTGCCCGCCCAGGGGCTTGCTCTCCTACCTGTCGGAAGCAGCGCGCATCGAGGTCACACCGGCGGGAGTGGTCTTCGCGAAGCCTGTGTTCGATGAGATGGTTCAGCGCACCCGCGACTTCGTCGCCTCATCCGGCAGTATCTCCCTCGCCGAAACGCGCGACCTCTTCGGCACCAGCCGAAAATACGCCCAGGCATTCCTCGAACACCTCGACGCTCTCCAGATCACCCGCAGAAATGGCGATACTCGAACGCTTCGCTAGCTGAGTGGAGCAAGCTCCCCCTCGCCTGCGACGACGGAGTCGGGATAGGAAGGTCGGGGGTGTGGGCACGCGTCACCGGCGACTAATCTCCCCTCTCCATGACATGGAGAGGGGTCGGGGGTGAGGTCAGGCCGGCTCGGCTGCCACAACCTCGTCGGCTTTGCCCCGGATTCGCCTGAAGAACTTGCCGAAGTCGCCGTTCTCCCAGGCCACCAGCAGCTGCGATGCGACGCAGATGCTCGAATACGTCCCGGCCACAATGCCAACCAGGAGCACCAGCAAGAAGTAGCGGATCGTTTCGCCGCCGATGAGCAACATCGAGACGACGGTCAGGACCACCACCAGCGACGTGTTTATCGAGCGCGCCAGCGTTTCGGTCATACTCGCGTTCACGGCTTCTTCAAACGGAATGTACGGGTCGTTGTGGAGCGTCTCGCGAATACGGTCGAACACCACGATCGTGTCGTGAACAGAGAAACCGATGACCGTCAGGATGGCCGTGATAAAGGCAAGGTCGACTTCGGTCCCACGGATCTCACCGAGCAGCGCGAACAGCCCGAGAATGATGAACGCGTCGTGAAGCACCGCGATGATCGCCGCGGCCCCGTACCGGAACGGCCGATGCAACGAACGGAACACCAGCCAGATATAAATCAAGATCGCGACCGACGCCGCAATCACAGCGAGTGTTGCATTTCGAGCGATCTCAGTGGAAACCGTCTCCGAAACCGTCGAGAAGTTCGTGCGCGTGAGCTCGCCGAAACGCTCGCGCAGGCCGTTTTCAATCTGGTTGATCTCGCCCGGCACATCCGGCCCCTGGGTCGAATCAAGCGTCGGCGCATTGGCCAATTCCGATGTTCGAATCAGGTACTTGTTCGAACCCGCCCCCTGTACACGCGCCTCGGGATGGCCGAGTTCGCCCATCGCCGTTCGAATGTCGCCCTGCGAAACCGTCTTTTCGGTAAATTCAATCGTGAAAGTCGAACCCGAAGTGAATTCGATTCCTGGCCGAAGCTGGAAGCACTGCGAGCGAAATCGCGGCGATCAAGAAGATCACAAACGAGACAGAAAGGTACCACCAGCGCTTACCCGCAAAATCAAGCATTTCCCTGCTCCTCTGTGGGCTGCCCGCCTCGGCGGCTTGTTGGCGTCGTTCGTTTCACTTCTTCCGCGTTGAACAACCAGTGGCTCTTCGCGAGCGGCGTCCCCAGGATCATCTTCAAGAACGTCCTTGTCACCGTGATGGCCGAGAACATGCTGACTGCGACGCCGATCGCCAGTGTGAAGGCGAATCCCTGCACCACCGATGCACCGAACTGCGCCCCGAAGTAATACAGGATGCCGCATGTAATCAGCGTCGAAACGTTCGAGTCACGAATCGAAGTCCAGGCCCGCCGGAAGCCGATGTCGATCGCCGCGTTGAGTGTTCGCCCTTTGCGTAACTCCTCTTTCATGCGCTCGAATATCAGGATGTTTGCGTCCACGGCGATGCCGATGGAAAGCACGAATGCCGCGATACCCGAAAGTGTTAGGGTCACCGGCAGGAGCTTGAACACCATCAGTGTGATCGCCGTATAGACGAGCAGCGCCAGCGAGGCGAGAACGCCCGGCAAGCGGTAGTACAGGATCATGAAGAGCATGACCGCGATCAGGCCGACCTGGCCCGCCCGTACCGAAGACAGCACCGAGTCCTCACCCAGCGTCGCACTCACTTCTTCCGCCTGAATGATCTTCAGCGGGATCGGCAGTGCGCCGGCATTGAGCTGCTTCGAGAGGTTGTTCGCGTCGCTGAACGTCGGCTGACCGGTGATTTGCCCGGAATCCGAAATCACGCCGTTCACAGAAGCCTGAGAAAGGACCACGTCGTCCAGCGAAACGATCAGGTAGTTACGCAGGTCCGAACTCGAATACTGCAACGCCCGCGACGTGATTTGCTCCATCAGCTTCGAACCACGCGAAGTGGTTTCGAACACGACCGCGAAGGTTGTCCCGATTCGCGTCGCGTACGTGTTGTTCTTCAGATCCGAGCCGGTCATCGTGTAGGTTTGGCCGTCGATTACGCCGGTAGCCGGCACGAGTTCCTGGTTGTCGTTGTAGACCTTGAACTCCAGTGCGGCCGTCTTACCGATAAGGTTCTGTGCTTCTTCCAGCGAGAGGCCCGGGACCTGGACACTGATCCTGTTGCCGCTGGTCTTGTTGATTTCCGCTTCGCTCACACCGAATTCGTTTACCCGGCGTTCGACCACATCCTTTGCGCCGTCGAGCGCCTTCCCGAGGTCGCCTTCGTAGTCCGCCGGCGGATCGGCCTGCAGGATCAGGTACGCGCCGCCGCGGAGGTCGAGGCCAAGGCGCATCGTCTCCCGCTCCCAGCTTCCGATCTTGATGCCTTTGCCTTGCGGCCAGAACTCGCCCGGGCAAGATACCGGTCGGGCTGGCTCGGCCAAACAGCGATGAAGCTGAAGGTTGAGAGGGCGATGACGAACAGGAAGATCAGGACCGTTGAAGTACTACGCACTTGTGTGAGAAACCTCGCCGGCTGTTGGCTCGGCAGTTGTTGATAATGACTCGTCCGCGGGTTCCAAGGTACTCAGCCGCCGAAGCACGGCGTCGGTCACTGCCCGAACCCGCACCCCCGGAGCAATTTCAATGATGAGCTCTGTCGGCCCGTCCACCGGAACTACCACATCTTTCACTTCGCCGATGATTCCGCCCGTTGTGACCACTTCGTCCCCAACCTGCAGCTGGCGAACCGCCTTCCGCTGCTCCTTCTGATTCTGGAGCACCGGACGAAGCAAGAAGAAATAGAAAGCCACAACCGTGAATCCGGTGTAGGCGATGACGCTCCACATTGCAGTCATGGGCGGGAAACTCCTGCTCGGGCGCCCTGGCCGGAGTCTTCTGCGGACTTCAGGGTTTCGAGTACCGAGTGTGCCAGCGCGAGCCCTTCTGGCTTCGTTGAAACGGCCCCTTCAAGTTGGGCTCGGCGAACCGATGTTAGGACAGCCCCCAACAAGCGTCCACCGGGCAGGTCAAGCTCGCGAATAAGGTCGTCGCCGGTCACAAGCGGTGGTTCGCCTTCCTCGTTCGCTGCCCACGCCCGCGCCGTCACGTAGTTCACGAACGTGCAGTGGCGCCGATAGTTTTCGCGAGTGTATCCCGGCCCCTTGGTCGCCATGCCATCCACCAGGTTCACCAGCAGCAGCGGCAGGACTTCGCCACCCAGGTCCGCAACGAACTTCCGCACTGCTCGGTCGGAAACCGGCCAGTTCCGGATGAGTACTCCCGGCCGCAGGTGGTAGCGAATCATCTTCGCCACAAACGCCGTCGCCTCTGGACCGAATCCGATGGTCGGCAACCGCTCCGCCATCAGTTCGGCGCCGTGTGGCCCGTGCCGTGGAAACCGCAGGCGGCCATCCTCGAAGATCGCCGTCGATGGTTTCCCAACATCGTGGAGAAGCGCCGAGAGCCGGATAAGCGAAATCAACGAGTGGCCTTCGATGTCGCGGTCGAGACTCTCATCGAGATCTATCCACGCCAGCGCCTCACGCAGTTCCCGGTTGTCGGCGCCGTGTCCCAGTGCCGCATCAAGTGCGGCTACCGCCGCCATGTTGTGGTCCAGCACGTCGTAGAAATGTAATTCCGGCTGTGTGAATCCCCGGCCAGCCTCAAGCTCCGGGATCAGTTCGGTGAGCCGGCCCGCTTCGTCCAGTTCACGAAGCGCCGTCGCACACTTTGGCGCCGAAAGCGCGTCCATCAGGTCCGGTGGGGGCGGCATTCAGAAAGACTACAGGCACGCCGTTTGGCGTGCCTGTGGAAATCTTCCGAAAGACGGCTCAGGCGCGAGGGTGGGCTTTGTCGTACTCGCGTCGTTTCTGGTCGCCTGTGAGGTGTGTGTAGATCTGTGTGGTCGAGATGCTCGCGTGGCCTAGTGCGTCCTGCACATTACGCAGCGGCATACCCCCGGAGAGCATATGCGTGGCGTAAGTATGGCGAAGCGTATGCGGCGTAATTGTCTTGTCTAACTTTGCCTCGCGTGCGTAGTTTTTCAGGATCAGCCAGAATCCCTGGCGCGTGAGGCGCTCGCCGCGGCGGTTCACAAACAGTGCCGTCTCCCGCCGATTTCGGACCAATCGTGGCCGCACATGGAAGATGTATTGGCGTAGTTCGTCCACCGGCCGCTGGTGCAGCGGGAGGATACGTTCGCGTTCACCCTTGCCTACGCAGCGAACCGTCACCGGGTCGCTTTCGAGGGCAATGTCACTGACGTCCAGCGAGACAAGTTCGGTCACTCGAAGTCCGGTGGCATACAGAAGTTCGAGCATTGCCTTGTCTCGTCGCGCCTCGGGCGTGTTGCGCCGCGCCGGCTGCTCGAGCAATTCGTCCACTTCCTGAACGGTGAGTGAACGTGGAAGCGTCTTGCCAACCTGCGGTGACTTCAGCTGCTCGGTGGGGTCTCCGTCCACCATCCCCTCGGCGGAGAGGAATCCGTAGAACGACTTCACTGCGGCGACCTTTCGCGCCACGGTCGCGTCCTTGTAGTGCGCTTCGTTTCGGAGGTGTTCGACGTAACTCACGATCAGATCATGTCGGATCGCTTCGATCGCACGTCCAGGCGATTGTGTTTCCACAAACGCCAGGAACTGCGAGAGATCGTTCCTATACGCCGCGATGGTGTTGTTGGAGGCGTTCTTTTCCACCGCCAAAAAATTCAAAAACTGTCCTATGCGCTCGTCCATAACGTCGCTTTACCTCGGTGCTTAACGGTCGTGGGTTGCTGGGGCGGCGCCATAATAGGCACCCGGCTCTAGCCCTGTCCATGGCAAAACAGAGCTTTCTTTGTGAAGATCCAGCGCCTGAAACAAGACGCTAACAAAACAACAAATCAATATTTCACACACCCGACTGTCCCACGACTATACGTGTCATAACGCAATGCTACACTTCATGAATCTCATCCGCCAGCCCCTGCCCGCCGCCGGCCAATCGGCGACCGAGCGTCCGTCAGGAACCCGACCACCAGCCCGACCGCACAGACGCTGAGCCCTACCAGCGCCGTGTCCCGGTCGAGCCCGCTCATCAGCAACAAGGACTGCACCGATGCCCGCAACTGGCAGCAACGGCAACCGCCGCAGCGAAAACGGGGTCGCGAATGCCCGCACTTCACCAGGCCGGGTGTACCGCAGGACGATGACGGTCGCATTCACCGCAATGAAAACGAGGTAGACAGCGAAGTCCGTAACGCGTGCCAACAGGCTGAGGTCCCCCAGGAACAGGCACCCGACGGAAATGGCCGTTACCGTGAGTAGGCTGCGCAGTGGCACATGCGTCCGCGCCGTCACGTGGCCAAACCACCGCGGAATCGCACGTTGCTGCGCCATCCCATAGGTCAGCCGTGAGGCCGCCGTCAGTGCAAGCAGCGTGGTGTTCGTCGTTGATATCAGTGCCGCAATCGCAATCGCATCACCGCTCCGGCTTCCCGCGATGGTCGCGACAACATCTCCCAGCGGTCGCTCAGATGTTGCGAGCGCCTCCGCCCCAATCGCGCTGACCGCGGCCACAGCAACGGCCACGTAGAGCGCCGTGGAGATGGCCAGCGCCGCAAGCAAAGCCCGCGGCACCGTTCGTGTCGGGTCTCGCGTTTCCTCTCCCAGGGTGATCACCTCGTCGAACCCGATGAACGCGAAGAACACCAGCGCCGCTCCACTCACCAGCCCGGCGCTATGCCCAGAAAGCGAAAGCGAGTGGTCTCCGAACGACGGCAATCCGATCGCTATCACGGCCACCAGTCCCAGCACCTGGATCACGCTCAGGCCCACAATCAGCAGCCCGGCCTGCCGAATCCCGGCGGCCCCAACAATCAGCAGGAAGACAAGCAGCCCGAGGGCGGCCGTCCGTGGCTCGATATCGAAAAACTGTCCTGCGTACTGACCAAACCCGAGTGAAACCGTCGCCGCCGCCACAATGAGGCCCGCGACCATCATCCAACCGACAAGGAATGCCACCCATTCAGGGAAAGCCTGCCGGGTGTACTCGAACTCGGCCGCCGACGAGGGGAACATGCTCGCGAGTTCTGCGTAGCTCAGGCCCGTCAGCCCACACAGCACGGCCGCCAGCAGGAACGACGCCCACACTGCGGACCCAGATTCGCCGGCAGCCTCCCCAATGAGGACGTAGATCCCTGCGCCGACAATGATGCCCACGCCACCGGCCGTGACCTGTATCGGCCCGAGCGCGCGTTCAAGCGTTGGTTGTGCTGCCATACGGCCCATTCTTCCCCGCCATTTCCACCGAACTAGGGCCGTCCGGGCGACTCTCCGGCTCCGACCGGCCCACCGCGGCGACTTACCGGATGGTAAGCTCTCTCGCATCCGCGAAAGGGAGACATGCCATGGTTTCGTTCGAACTGACGGAAGAGGAACGACTGGTCCAACAGGTCGCACATGACTTCGCAAAGAAGGAAATTCGGCCCGTCGCCTCCTACTACGACGAACACGAAGAGGTCCCGTACGACGTGATCAAGAAGGCCGCCGCCGTTGGTTTCGGCGTTTCCCGTTCGGGCGGCATTCTCGATGGTGGTGCCTCGTCCTCGCTGATTCCCTGCATCCTTAGTGAAGAACTCTCCTGGGGTTGCGCCGGCATTGCCCTGGCGATCAACAGTTCTGGCCTTGCCGGAGCCGCGATTATGGCCACCGGTAGCCCCGAACAGCGCGAGAAGTGGATGGCCGCGATCTCTTCCGATGCTGACGAAGTCCATCTTGGCGCGATGTGTCTCACTGAGCCCGACGCCGGCTCCGACGTGGCGAACATCCAGACCACCGCTACCCGCGACGGTGACGACTACATACTCAACGGCGAAAAGCAGTTCATCACCAACGGCAACATCGCCGATCTCCACGTCGTTTTCGCGACTGACGACAGGTCCAAGGGTTGGGGCGGTATCGGCGCCTATGTGGTCCCGCGCGGCACCCCCGGCCTCGAAGAAGGCACGACCTGGAAGAAGATGGGCATCCGTGCCAGTCACACCGCCAACGTCGTCTTCAACGAATGCCGCATTCCCGCCGAAAACAAGCTCGGCGCCGCTGCGAAACCCGGCGGTTCGACCGGCCCCGGCGCGCTGGGCGCCCTGATGACCCTTGAGCGCACCCGGCCGGTTGTCGGTGCCTACGCCCTTGGCATCGGCCGCGCTGCCTATGAGTACTCACTCGACTACGCCAAAGACCGCGTCCAGTTCGGCCGCAGCATCATCAAGAACCAGGGCGTCAGCTTCATGCTCGCCGACATGGCGATGGCCGTGGACTCGGCCCGCATGATGGTCTGGCGCGCCGCCTGGATGTCCGGCGCGAACGTGCCGTATCTCAGTGCTGAAGGCTCGATGGCGAAATGCTTCGCCAGCGACATGGCCATGAAGGTCACCGTCGATGCGCTTCAGGTGCTCGGCGGTCAGGGCTACATGCGCGACCACCCGGTCGAAAAATGGGTACGCGACGCCAAGATCTTCCAGATCTTCGAAGGCACGAACCAGATTCAGCGCATGGTCATCGGCCGCGCCCTCGAGGCGCAACCGAAGAAATCCTGATCCGCTTCGTCCCGCATACCTGAACCGCGCACGACAGTAAGCGGACGTGCCTCGCCGCACCCCGGCCCGTACGGACGAGCGGCCAAGGGAGCGGATCCTTCCCTGACTTAAGCCGCATCTGCGAATCCTTTCCGGGCTAACCGGGGGATAGCAAGTCACGGTGCTGGCGTACCCAGTCGATCTCTTCTCGGTCCCGGTCGAGCGCGCCGTCGAGGACCCACGTGCGTTGCGGCTCTTGCCCGCTCTCCGCGAGTTGGCTCACGAGCTCACACATCGCCTCCATCCGGAGGGTGACTGCGTCGACAACATCGAAGGTCGGGATCTCGCCGTACGCCTCGAGGAAAACTCTGATGCGGTGGCGTCGGTCGGGCATCTCCGGGAAGTGGTGCCACTTCAGGGCGAACTCGTCGGACCGGAGCGGGACGAACCAGAAAAGGGCATAGGCGATGTCGTCCAGGCGCGGACCGGGGTGGAGATAGTCCCAGTCGATTAGGCCGACGGCGGTCTTGTCGGTCCAAACGAAGTTCCACGGGCCTGGATCTCCGTGGCAGTACACGATGTCATCGGCAGCGATCGCTCCCGCTCCCCAAACAGCGCCCGCCGGCGGTTCCCAGGATTTACCGGCGTCGTGGATCCTACGTAACAGTCGCGCAGCCGACGCCAATCCGTTGTCGCTGTGCTGGTGATACCAGGCTTCGCCGCCGCTCGCGCCCGGGATGTATCGCAGGGTCTCGACGCCCTCGTCCAAAGCGACCGGTTCGGGAACGCAATCCAAACCCTGGGAACGCAAAAAGCGCAGAAAGTGCTGGACCGTCGCGGACGCCATACCGGCCGGGCGCGTCACGAGATCGTCTGAGATCCGGACCGGTCGAACCGCCGTGTTGGCCGCCTCGGCCCGCGCAGCTGCCTCCAAAGCGTCGCTCATGGGCTAACCTTCGCTCTGCCAGACAGCAGCCGCAACTCATATCCAAGCGAACAGTTTTGGAGGGGCCATCGCGTCCCGAAGGCCGTCACGCGATTGCGAAGTGTTTCGGCGGCCCGTCGACGGTACCTGAACCGCGCACGACAGTAAGCGGACGTGCCTCGCCACGAATCCGTCCCCGTAGGAAGAGCGGCGGTGGCCCTAGCCCACCGCCCCGTTGAGCATCGCGATCACCATCGAAGGCTTGATCTTCAAGGTCGGGCCCGAGTGCCATCCGCACATCAAGTGGTTCGATTGCGAATCCCAGTCGCTCCCACATGGGCGCGTGCGCTTGATGGCCGATGGCAGCCATCACCCAGCCTTCGCGACAGCTCGCCAGTGCCCGTGCCATCTTCTCCGCGGCAGCGGGCGAGGTCGCGATCAACGGTCCAATCCTGGCCTCCCAGCGGATCCCAAACGCCGTCACCCGGTCGTCCTCGATGAGCCGAAGCACGTGCTTCTCGTATGGCGCCCGCGCCAGCGCCCTCAGAAACGGTCCGCGCTCGCACCCGGTCGCTAGTCGGTCGAGGGCGACGACCTCCCGCCATTCCGCCTCGCTGGCAACCGGCCCGATGCCAGTCTCGTCTCCTCGCTCCACCGGCTCGCTGGCATGCCCCATTACCGACTCCCACCGGGCCCTGAACCCGAACTTCTCGTAGAGGCCCTTTCCCTCGTCCGTCGCTTCGAGTTGGACCTGCTTCACGCCTTGGTTCGCAAGCCAGTCGATCAGGCCGCTGAATACCGCAGTGCCCGCGCCCTGACGTTTCAGATCCGGCCGGACCACCATGTTGCAAATGAACCCGAGGTCCCCAAACCGCGCGGTTGCTCCCATCGCATCGATCGCGCCGCTCGCGTCGCGCCGTCCTAACACCGCGCCGCCCGTTTCGAGCAGCGGATTCAGGAACCAGCTTCCCGCTCCCCATCCGATCGAAACCCGCAGGGCATCGACCTCCGGAAGATCTTCTGTGGTCAGTTCGGCCAGTTTCGAATCCATCGTTGGAGCCTACCCGAAAATCGAGCTCGAAGGCCTGCCTGATCGTCCCCACCGAGGGCTAAGGTGATGTGCTTCACGTTCGCCGGTTGCGGGCGCATTCTTCGACCGGCTACGTTAGTTGCATGACGCAACTAACATCGGCTCCCCCCGCTCGTTCACTCTCTTTCACCTGGACCGATCCGCAGCCCAACCGCGAATTCCTTAGCTCTCTCGCTGGGCTTGAATCCATTCGCGCGATTCAGTCCGGCGCCGTCTCTCCCACGCCGTTCGCACAGGTCATGGGTCTATCGATTCCCCACGCCGAACGCGGCCGCGTGACCTTCGCATTCACGCCTTCGGAACTCTGGCAAAACCCCATGGGCACGCTCCATGGCGGTGCAATCGGCACCCTCCTTGATTCGGCGATGGGCATGGCTGTCCTGAGCACCCTCGATCAGGGTGTCAGCTTTACGACGCTCGAATACAAGGTGAACTTCCTCCGCCCGGTGTTTCCGTCCACTGGCGAGGTCTACGCCGAAGGTGTCGTTATCCACGAAGGCAAGTCCCAGGCGGTCGTCGAAGCCCGGCTGATGGACGCGGCAGGCAAGGTCTACGCCATCGCGAACAGTACCTGCGCGATCCTCCGCGGTTAGGACTCGGACTCAGTCAATTGCTTCGAGCTTCCGCTTCAGCGAAGCCAGGAACCCGCCGGCTTCATACCCGTCCAGTGCCCGGTGGTCGAAGCTCAGGCAAACGTTGACCATCGACCGCACTGCAATCGCGTCATCCGCCAGCACCACGGGCACGCTTCACCACTCGCTCCATCGTAACAATCGCGACCTGAGGCACGTTCACAATCGGCTTCGATGCGACGGACCCGAACGAGCCGGTGTTGTTTACCGTGAACGTCCCTAGCTGGATGTCCTCGACCCGGAGCTTCCGTGCGTGTGCCCGCTGCGAGAGGTCGGCTATTCGCTTCGCCAGCCCAGCCGCGCTCAGGTCACCCGCGTTCTGAATCACTGGTGTGACCAGCCCGTGCTCCGTCGCCACGGCGATCGCCACATTCAACGCCCGGTAGCGCCGCAACTCGTCGCCTTCCCAGCGCGCATTGAGCATTGGGTACTCTCGCAGCGCCTCGCAAACGGCTGCGGTGAAGTAGGGCAACAAGGTCAGGTCGACCCCTTCCACGCGTTTGAACTGGTCCTTCTCCCGTGTTCTGCGAGCCACCAGCCCTGTGACATCGCACTCCACCATCGTCCACGCCTGGGGCGCCTCGAGGTTCGAACGGGTCAGGTGTTCCGCGATCGTCTTCCGTGTGGGCGAAAGCCGCACAACGTCGTACGGCGCCCCAGGTTCCCCGACCTCGACCGCAGGTGCTCGTAGCAATCGGCTGTTCCGAGGGAGGCGACGCGATAAACGCCTCCACATCTTTCCGAGTTATCCGCCCACCGATGCCGCTCCCCGAAACTTCCGCAAGGTCGATGCCATGCTCGCTGGCCAGGCGCATTACCGCAGGGGAGTAATACCGCGAGCGGTCTTCTGGGTTGGTCCGAACGCTAACTTTCTCTGCCACCTTCGCCACATCGACCGGTGATTCCACGGGTCGGCTTCCACGTGCGGCCAGCACGACTGGCTTCTCATCCGGAGGAATCGCCATTGGCCCGCCGCTCCAACCGCCATTGCCGTTGCTCGTCGAGCTGTTGGCTACGCCGGTAGGTGCCGCCGCGCCGACTTCAACGATCTCGCACAACGGAGTGCCCACATCCACCGTCTCGCCCTGCGGCACAAGCAGCTTGCCCATGGTCCCTTCGAACTCAGATGGCAGCTCGGCCGTCACCTTCTCGGTCTCAATCTCACACAGCGGTTCATCGAACTTCACTGCATCCCCGGGCTGCTTGAACCACTGGATGATCGTCCCCTCGGTCACGCTCTCGCCAAGCTGCGGCATCTTCACAATCGTCACGAAGCACCGCCCCACCGGAAAGCAGAAACGATGGAGGTAACTCCCCAATCCGAAATCCGAAATCCGAAATCCGAAATCATCAATATGCCGCCAGTTCCCGTGCCGCGGCCGCGATCTTCTCCCGGTTTGGCATGAAGAAGTCTTCCATCGCGTGATGGAATGGCATCGACGGGATATCCGGCCCCGCCACCCGTCGAATCGGCGCATCGAGGTACTCAAACGCGTGCTCGGCGATGATCGCTGAGATCTCTCCGCCCAGCCCACCGGTCAGCACATCCTCGTGGACGATGAGTACCTTCCCCGTGGCTTTCGCCGATTCCAGGATGGTCTCGCGGTCGATTGGGTTGAGTGTGAGCAGGTCCACCACCATGCAGTCCGTACCTTCGCCGGCCAGCGTCTCGGCCGCTGCCAACGACTCATGCAGCATCAGCCCATAGGCGAATATCGTCAGGTCGGTGCCTTTCCGTGTCACCCGTGCCCGGCCCAGCCGCGTCTCCGCCGGTGCGCCGTCCAATTCCTGCCGAATCAAACGGTACGTTCGCTTGTGCTCGAGAAAGAGCACCGGGTTTGGATCGGCGATGGCCGCGAGCAGTAGGCTCCGATAGTCAGCAGGGAACGACGGCGCGACCACCTTGATGCCCGGCATATGGGCGTAGTACGCCTCGATGCTTTGCGAGTGGTGCTGGCCACCATGAACACCGCCTCCCCACGGCGTTCGCACCACCATGGGCAGGTACGCGTCCCCACGTGTGCGGTAACTCCACCGCGAAGCCTCGCTACAAAGCTGATCGAAGCCCGCATGAATGAAGTCGGCGAACTGGATTTCTGCGATCGGCCGCATTCCGTAGTGCGCCGCGCCGATGCTCAGGCCAATGATCGAAGACTCGGCCAACGGAGAATCGATAACCCGTTCGCCATACTTCTGATGAAGTCCCTCAGTGGCCCGAAACACACCCCCCGCCTCTACGTCTTCGCCGATCAGGAAGATCCGATCGTCGGCAGCCATCGCCTCGTCCATCGCCGAGCGCACCGCCTCGATGACCGTTACCACCGCCATCTCACAGCTCCTTGTAGACGAATCCGAGGGCGTCTTCTGGCTCCGGGTCCGGCTGCATCAACGCCCATTGCGCCGCCTCGCGAACCTCTTCTTCGACCCGCGCTTCAATCTCGTCGAGGTCTTCGGGTGGGAATACCCCCTCAGATTCCACGCGCTCTCTGAACAGCTTGATCGGGTCCTTCTTCGCCCATTCTTCCAGCTCCTTCTTAGGCCGGTACCGCGAATCGTCGTCGTCGCTCGAATGCGGCCACAGCCGGTAGCACTTCGCCTCGATCAGATAAGGGCCACCACCATTGCGCGCCTGGTCCACCGCCGGCCGCACGGTCTGGTAAACCGCGATGCCGTCCATCCCGTCGACCACTGCGCCCTGCATGTTGTACCCGCGCTTGCGGTCAGCGACGTGATCCACGGGCATCGATTTCTCGGTGGTCTCGGAGATGGCATACCCGTTGTTCTCGACAAAGAAAATCACGGGCAACTTGTGAATCGCAGCGAAGTTTAGGGCCTCGTGAAAGTCGCCACGGCTCGTGCTGCCCTCGCCGCAGGTGGCCATCACGACAATTGGGTCCTTGCGCAGCTTCGCCCCGAGGGCGATTCCAGCGGCGTGAAGGAATTGCGTCGTCACCACGCTCGATTGCGTGACAATCTTGCGCGGCGTGTTCGCCCAGTGCGAAGGCATCTGCCGCCCGTAACTGTTCACGTCATCTCGCTTCGCCAGCAGATTCAACATCGCCTCGCGGGCGGTCATTCCGAACACCAGGTTCATTCCGAGGTCGCGGTAATAGGGAGCCAGGTAGTCTGTGCCCTGGCGGAGTGCCATTGCCGCTCCAACCTGAGCCGCTTCCTGCCCCACTCCAGCAATCACAAACGGGGCACGGCCCTGACGGTTCAATGCGAGCATCCGCTCGTTCAGTTTCCGTGCCAGTAGCATGTGGTAGTACATGTCTTCGAGTTGCTGCTCGCTCAGCAGATACTCGTCGATCGTTTCCTTGGAACGCGGTGGCCGCGTGGCTCGAGTTGCCATCGCTCAACCTTTCGGGTAGCCCGCGCCATGCAAAATGGCAGAGCGCCGAGCGACTCTGCCACCGATTTTAGCACAACCAGATTGGCTAATTAGGATTCCGCGCGCAGCTCTAAATCGTCGCAACCGATGTCGGGCGAAGTGCTCGCAGAGGAAGACCGCGCAAGCGTCACATCGCCGCCGTCCTGGGCCTGAGTAGATACGAACTCGGTGATGACGGCGGTCGGATCTTCTCGCGTTACCAGTTCATCCTGGCCGTTCGAACCAGACATCGCACCGATGAGCACGACGACCACGGGCAGCGCCGCAAACGGCAGCGGCAAAAGTAGCGCGCCAAGTAGTTTTCTTCGCATGTTTCGGGGGTACCCCCTTCCGCGTTGCCACCATTCTACACCACGCTTTCAACCTCCGCATTCTGGCTATGCCGGAAGGCACTTTCGGGTGGGCGGTTAACGCCCGTTAACGAAACGATCATAATGATCCACGAAGTGACCTCAGAACGCGGACGCACTACAGCAATCATCGATGTCGGTTCGAACTCGGTTCGGCTGTTGGTCGCACGATCCCTCTCTCAACAGGCATTCGAGGTTGTCGACGAAGAGCGATTCGATGCGCGCATCGGCGAAGGTCAGGCGTCCGGAGCGATCAGCCCCGAGGGCATGGCCCGCGGACTACGCGCGCTCGCCATCATGGCCCAGGTCGCTCGCTCCCATCAGCCAGCCAGCATTGTCGTTGCCGGGACCGAAGCCCTCCGGCGCGCGTCGAACGCCGACGAATTCATCGAACGAGCTTACGAGCTCACCGGCCTGTCGATCCGCGTCCTCTCCGGCCAGGAGGAAGCGTTTTGCGGTTTCCTTGGCGTTATCAATAGCACCTCACTTCGCGACGGCTACCTGCTCGACATCGGGGGTGGCTCACTCGAACTCATGCGCGTTATCGATCGGCGTCTCGCACTCGCCCAGTCGGTGCCGCTCGGCGCGATCTACTCGACCGAGCGCTACCTCCGCACAGATCCTCCAACCTCCCGCGAAATCCGGTCGCTTCGGAAAACCGTCAGAGCGAGCCTTCAAGTCGAGGAGACCCATCCGGTCCTCTTCGGCACCGGCGGCGCCGTTCGAAACCTCGCCCGGATCGTCCGCATGCAGCGCTCCTACCCACTCCGTCGCCTACACGGCTTCGTAATCACCCGCCGCGAAGTCGCCAGGCTCGCCAACAGGCTCGCGAAAGTTTCGAACGAAGACCGCCGTCGTATCTCCGGCGTCAGTTCGAACCGCGCGGACATCATCCACTCGGCCGCCGTCGTCATCGATGAAGTGATGACGATGCTCAGCGCCGAAACGCTAACCGTCGCCGGCCAGGGTCTCCGGGAGGGCCTCCTCTGGCAGGAGATGCGCGACGAAGGCCCGATGCTCCCCGACGTCCGACGCGCCTCCGTCTCTGGTCTCGCCCTCGCCAACGGTCTCGATGAAATCACGGCCGAGCCCGTTGTGCTTGCCGCTGCCGCGCTCTTCAACGCGACGCAACAAATTCATGGGCTCGGGGCTGCCGACCTGGACTTGCTTCTCCATGCATCCCGTCTCGCAGGCATCGGCATGCACGTCGACTTCTACAACCGGGATCGACACGCCGAGTACCTTGTCCACAGCGGCGACCTTCATGGCTTCTCGCATCGCGAAATCGTCATCCTCGCCGCCCTCGTCCGCTGGGCCGACAGCGGCACACCTGATCTCTCAGCCTACAAATCCATCGTCGAGCCCGATGACGCCCGGAACGCGGCGGTTCTCGCCACGCTCCTCGGCCTCGCCCGTGCGATGCGCCGCCGTGTCCCGTCGCCCGTGCTTGATTTCGAAGTCCGCCTCGCCAAGGGAGCGCTCCGAATCGACCTCCACGCCCGCAGCGAAATCGATGCCGAGGTTTACGACCTCGAACGCCAGCAACGGCGCCTCGAATCCGTTCTCAAACTGCCACTCGATGTCCGGACCCCGAAGTCGAGGAGTTAGCCATTAGGGGTTGAGCGCCCGCAATGCACTGGGCTGCAGCATCCATTCAAGCTTTCCCAACTCTCGGCCCGGCTGCTCCACGTCCACGAGTGCAGCCGCGCCCTTCTTGAACACCACCAGCAAGCCACTGTCGCTGCCCGTCAGCATGAGCGAAAGCAGTTCTCCCATCCAGGGTTCATGGCCTACGAGCACAACCCGCGATTCCACCAGCGAGGCACACTCCGCCAGTACCTCGCGGTGCTCACCGGTTCCCAGCGCATCGAGCACCCGTATCGGCGCCTCGCAGGCCTTCGCGACGATCTCCGCCGTTTGCTGCGCCCGAAGCAGCGGAGAAGTCAGGATCAACTGGGGCTGGAACAGCGTCCGTAATCCACCTGCGGCCTCCCGCATGCGTGATCGGCCGACCGAAGTCAGCGCGCGTGTCGCGTCGGGGCCGTTGTGTTCATCGCGCTCAACCGCGATCGCGTGGCGGACCAGGCAGAGTTGCATCGTTTATTCGGGTGGCGTTGCTAACTCGGCCGAGATGAGGCTCACGGAAGTAATCTTCCACTGCCCCATCAGTTGCTTCCACGACTCTGCGATCGTCGCAGTGCCAAGGTCGGACCGGAAGGTCACGTGGAAAACCTCCACGTCACCATCCGGCCCGAAGTCCTTGATGTCGTACCCCTGGATGTTCGGCATCTGGGCCGGCGAAAGCCCCCCCGCCTGCGCGCCCATCGCCATCACCTGTGCCAGTACATCCGGTGTGATATCGGCCATCAGCTGCGAAAGGTTCCCAGCCATGATCGCCTCGGCATTCCGTTCGGCTGCCTCTCGCGCTGATGCCGGTTGCGTCACTTACTAAAGTTCTTTCACGTCGGTGATTTGGAACTTCCCGCCGGTATCCGACCACTTGCTCCAGACCTTCCGCGTGGTGCTGCCGATATAGCTGATCTCGGCTTCGTTGTTCCCCAGTTCCTTCACCTCGAACGAGGTCGCCGTAATTGGGTTCGCCGCCAACGCCATCACCTTGCCCATCGCCTCGGGCGTGAAGTCGCCCATCAGGCCAGCAACATTGCCGCTGACCACATCGCTCGCGTGCCGCTTCAAAGTCTCGCTAAGTTCAGCCATCGTCAGAATCTCCTGCTTTCCGATCGGTAAGTTCTGCCGAAGGATAACCGTCTTTTCGGCCCGGCCGCAATTCCGAAAATCTTTTCGGAACGACATGTCGATCCGGTGGCCGCAGCTTCGTCTGTTGGGTAGAGGCGCTACCATACTGGCCTCTTGAGGTTTGAACCCATGCGATATCTCACGCTCATTTACACCAACGAAGCAACCGACGCCAAAATGGGTACGCCCGAGGCGGACCAACGAATGGCAGGCTACATGGCCTTCGGTCAGGAAGCTGAACGCCGTGGCGTGATCCGCGGCGGCGAGCGTCTTCGCCCCGTCGCCGATGCCCGCACAGTTCGCGTTCGCGACGGCAAAACCGTCACCGTCGACGGACCCTTCGCCGAGACGAAGGAACAACTCGGTGGCTTCTACGTGCTCGAATGTGACACCGAGGCCGAAGCACTCGAACTTGCCGCGATGATCCCGGGTGCCAAAGACGGCTCCATCGAAGTCCGCCCAATCTGGGAAATGTAGGCCCACTCGTGCGCTACATGATGCTCATCTACTCAGACGAATCCCAGGACATCCCCTATCGGCACACCCGAATGGGATCGGCTGATGGTCGAGTACCGGGCCTTCGGCGAGGAGGCCCGCCGACGCAACGCCGTCATCGCCGGCGACCCGCTTCAATCTACCGAGACATCAACGACCCTCCGTCCCCAGGGCGGTAAGCTCGTCATGCTGGACGGACCTTTCGCAGAAACGAAAGAGCAGCTGGGCGGCTACTACATCCTCGAGTGCCGCGATCACTCCGAAGCGCTCGAACTCGCGGCCATGATTCCTTCCGCAAAACACGGCTCCATCGAAGTCCGACCGATGGCCGGCCACGAGAAACGCGTCCTCGACCCGCCGAAGCGAAAGCACTACATCTCGCTCATCTACGGTCAGGAGTCGCTATACCTGCCGCGGACCGAAACCGAAGTCGTCGAGGGCATCCGCCAGCATCAATCGCTGACAGAACGGGCGATTGAGTCCGGCGAATTCGTCACTGGCGACGGCCTCGGCATGACGAAAGACGCCGTCACAGTCCGCGTCCGCGACGGCAAGGCCATCCACACCGACGGCCCCTTCGCTGAAACGAAGGAGCAGCTCGGCGGTTTCTACATCTTCAACTGCGATGACCTCGATCGCGCCATCGCCCTCACTTCGCAGCTACCTGCTGCGGGTCACGAATGCTTCGAAATCCGGCCCCTTCAGGAAGTCTGACCGAACGTGGAAGCGCGTCGCGAAACCCCACCTTCGTCGAGCGGGACGCCGCAGGGAGATCGTGATGCCTCCCGCGACCTTGAGAACCTCTTCCGCGAGCACAACTCCGTGGCGCTCGCCTCATTGATTCGCATCCTCGGCGACTTCACTCTCGCCGAGGATGCCCTTCAGGAGACCTGGATCTCCGCCGCGAAAGCCTGGTCCGATGGCGTGCCCGCCAACCCCGTCGCCTGGCTCGTGACTTCTGCCCGCCGCAAGGCCATCGACCAGCTTCGCCGCAACGCCACGGGCAGTCGCAAGTTAGCGGAGGTCGCCCGAACGATGCCTGCCTTCGCCGAAGACGAATTCGATCTCGACCCCCAAACCCTCCGCGATGACCGCCTGCGGCTTATCTTCACGTCCTGCCACCCCGCCCTGACCATGGAAGCCCGCGTCGCGCTCACTTTGCGGACCCTCGGCGGTCTCACCACCTCCGAAATCGCCCGAGCCTTCCTTTCCGATGAGTCCGCCATCGCCCAGCGAATTGTCCGCGCGAAGCGAAAGATTCGCGACGCCGGCATCCCTTACCGCATCCCCGAAGACCACGAACTGCCCGAACGTCTGCCCGGCGTCCTCGCAGTCCTCTACCTCGTCTTCAACGAGGGGTACTCCTCAACCTCGGGCGATGACCTGATTCGCCAGGACCTCTGCGCCGAGTCCATTCGCCTCGCACGCGTCGTAGCCTCGCTCATGCCCGATGAATCCGAAGCGCTCGGCCTCCTTGCCCTCATGCTCCTCCAGGATTCCCGCCGCCACACCCGCCTCGACGCCGCCGGCGAACTGGTCCTCCTCGAGGACCAGGACCGTTCGAAGTGGTCGAGGCCGCAGATAGAAGAGGGCATCCACCTCGTCGAACGCGCCCTGCGCATGGGGCCAGCTGGTCCATACGCACTCCAGGCCGCCATCGCCGCTGTCCACGCCGAGTCACCGTCGCCGGAACAGACCCGCTGGGACGAAATCGCCGAACTCTACGCCCGCCTCGAAGCTACTCAATCCGTCTCCCGTCGTCCAGTTGAACCACGCAGTAGCCGTCGCAATGTCAGATGGCCCGGAACTCGGTCTCAAAAAGATCGATGCAATCGAAGGACTCGACGACTACCACCTCTACCACGCCGCCCGCGCCGACCTCCTCCGCCGCCTCGGCAAACCCGCCGAAGCCCGCCACGCCTACCAGCGCGCCCTATCCCTCGCCACCAGCCCCGCCGAACAACGCTTCCTAACCCGCCGCCTCAAAGAATCAACCTGAACCTCTCCCTAACACCCGACGCCCCGAGTCACCACCCCGGCCCCATGAGCCGCGACCGGTAGGAAGCGGGCCTGTGCCCCGGCCTCGGATTTACCCAACCACACGACCCGTTCTCGCAACCTGGAGGCAGAGCCCCGGCGCCGCAACCCGCCACACAGTCAAAACGAGATTGATCCCCTCTCCCGTCGCGGGAGAGGGGGCAGGGGGTGAGGGAGCAGATCCGCGATGTCGCCTACCGACCGGGTGAGGGCCACACCAGCCGAATCCACCGCCGCTTGCCAACCTGCACCACAGTCCCCTTCCGCCCCGGAGTCGTTGGCTCCACCACGTTTCCATCCATCGTCACCGCGCGCTGCTCGAACAACCTCCTCGCCTCGCGCTTCGAAGGCGCCGCACCCGCGGCCACTACCACCTCGAGCAGCAATTCACCGGCCGAAATCGCGTATTCCGGCATCTCATCCGGCGTTTCCTTCCGCTGTACGGTCCGCTCGAAGTGCCCCTGTGCGCCATCCGCCGCCTCTTTGCCCCAGAACTCGCTCACGATTGTCCAGCCAAGCAGCTTCTTCGTTTCGATCGGGCTTCGCTCGCCACTCCGTACCGCGTTCATGACCTGGCGAACCTCATCCGGATGCAGGTTCGTCGCCAGCGTGAAAAAGCTCTCCACCGCCTCGTCCGGGATGGACATCGCCTTGCCGAACTGCTCCTCCGGAGAGTCGCTCACGCCGATGTGGTTGCCCTTCGACTTCGACATCCGCTCTTTGCCGTCGAGTCCAACGAGGATCGGCAGAGTCACCGGCACGTGCGGCTTCTGCCCCGCATCCTCCTGGATTTTCCGACCAGCCATCAGGTTGAAGAGCTGCTCCGTCCCGCCCACCTGCACGTCGCACTCGAGTGCGTACGCGTCGTAGCCCTGCATCAGCGCGTAGAGGAATTCGTGCAGGTAAACCGCATCGCCCGCATCGAAGCGGTTCCGGAAATTGTCCCGCCGCAGCATCTCCGCCACCGTGAACTTCGACATCAGGCTGATGATGTCCGGGAACGACAGCGCGCCCAAGCCACTCGGAGTTGTGCCGAAGCTCGGTCTGCTCCGAGTCCAGGATGCGCGCGGCCTGCTCGAAGTACGTCGCCTCGTTCTGGAGGATGTCTTCCTGCGTCAGCATCGGCCGCAGCTTGTTCTTGTCGCTCGGGTCGCCGATCAGCGCCGTGTAGTCGCCGATCAGGAAGATGCAGTGGTGCCCAAACGACTGGAACTGGCGCAGCTTCCGCAGCGGCACCGTGTGCCCCAGCGTCAGCGAAGTCGCCGTCGGGTCGATCCCGAGGTACACCCGAAGCGGTCGGTCCTGCTCCAGCAGCGCCCGCAACTCGCGTTCCATCTCGCGTCGAAGCAGGGCATCGCCGTAGTCCACGCCGCTCATCAGCACAGCGAGCTGCTCGTCGACCGCGGCCATAGTTCTCGTCATCGTTCCATGCCCCTACTTGATCGCCTGATCTTCGCGAAGTGTGTCCGCACCAGCGCGTTGGCGTGACCGTGGCCCATTCCGTGGTCGGCTTTCAACCAGTTCACCAGGTCCATGTGCTTCGTCAGCCCGTTCGCACGGATCAACGCCTTCCACTCCGCGATCGGTCGCCCATACTTCTTCTCTATCGAAGGAAAGTAGCTCGCCGGACCGGTCACCTTCTCGTTGTCAGTCACAAACCAACCCCACGACATCGAAGCTCCCTCTCCCGCGAAGTCGGGAGAGGGGCGGGGTGAGGGCCATCAACCGACCAGCCCGCGCGCCACGTCAACATCCTTCGCAATCTGCGCCTTCAGTTCCTCCACCCCGTCGAACTTCACCTCGCCCCGCACCCGCGCCAGGATCTCGAGGTCCATCCGCTCGCCGTAGATGTCCCCTTCGAAGTCCAGCAGATACGTCTCGATCGAGATGTGCCCGGCATCGAACGTCGGTCGCCTCCCGATGTTCGTCGCGCCCACGAGCGTGTGCCCCGCGACCTTCGCCCGCGTCGCATAAACGCCGAGTCCCGGCAGCGCCCGGTCAGCCGCGACAGAAATATTCGCCGTCGGGAACCCAATCGTCCGCCCGCGCTCGAACCCATGCACCACTGGCCCCGAAATCCTGTAGGCCCGTCCCAGCAACGCCGTCACCCGCGCCATATCGCCCTCGGCCAGCGCGTTCCGCACGGCCGTCGAGCTGTACCGCTCGTGGTCGTGCATCAGCGGCTCGATCTGGATGACTTCGAAGCCGCGCTCGGCGCCGAGCCGCTTCATGCGTTCGGCCGTGTCCTTCGGCGCGCCGCGGCCAAAGGCCGCGTCCGGCCCCAGCACCATCAGCCGCATCCGAAGGTGATTCGACGAACGCCATCGGCCAGCTCCTCGCACTCAACCTCGGAGACTTCGCTGGTGAACGTCAGCGGGATAACCCAGTCGGCGCCCGCGTCGCGCATCAGTTCCATTCGGTCTTCGAGCCCCGTCAGATAGCTCGGGGCAATCTCTGGACGAAGCACCGTAATCGGGTGCGGATGCAGGGTGACAACCCCCGGCGAAAGGGCTCGCTTCTTCGCCTCCGCGCTCAACCGTTTGAGCAGCGCCTGGTGCCCGAGATGCACTCCGTCGAGCACGCCGATAGTGAGCGCGGTCTCAGGCCCCGGTGCCCCGGCGGCGAGTTGTGCGGCGGTGAACGAAGGTACTGCCATTTGTGTAGAAACAGCCTACCAACGCAAGGTGGACTGCGCATTTCGAGCCCGAGTTGGCTCTACCCTCGAAATTGTTGCGTAACTACATTATGCATCTGCGCCCGGCTCGTTCCGGCGCTCATTTGGAGGAAACATGGAAGACCAGGCGAACAGCATTCAGAAACGGCTCGACAAGTTCTTTCCGGGGACGCTCGGCATCCGCATCACATCAGCCATGCCCGATCGTGTAACGGCTGAACTCGACGTCCGCGACGAGCTCTGCACCGTCCCCGGCATCTGCCACGGCGGAGCGCTCATGGCCTTCGCCGATACGCTCGGCGCGGTCGGCACCGTCCTCAACATTCCCGAAGGCGCCGGCACCACGACCATCGAATCGAAGACCAACTTCTTCGCGCCGGGCAAAGGCAACACGACTCTCACGGCCGAGTGCCTCCCGGTGAACCGCGGTCGTCGTCTCCAAACCTGGCAGACCAGCATCCGCGGCGCCGATGGCAAACTCGTCGCCCAGATCACCCAAACCCAGTTCGTCCTCGAAGCCTAGCCTCGGAAGCCGACCGAACCGCGCACGCAGTAAGCGGATTCCGGCGTGCCCCCACGGCCCAGAGCAAACTCACCCAAGGCCAGTTCGTCCTCGAAGCCTGGCCTCGGAAGCCGACCGAACCGCGCACGCAGTAAGCGGATTCCGGCGCGCCCCCACGGCCTCGAGCGAACTCACCCAAACCCAGTTCGTCCTCGAAGCCTAGCCTCGGAAGCCGACCGAACCGCGCACGCAGTAAGCGGATTCCGGCGCGCCCCCACCGCCAAGAGCAGACTCGGTCAGCCGCTGGAGCCACCTCGTCGCCTACACTTGCCTCTGTGCGCCATCTCCCGCTCTTCGCCGTCCTCGCCTGGGCGGCTGTCATCTTCACCGCCTCCAGTTTCTCGAACCCACCGGGGACCTCGGGCGGCGAATGGAAATCCCAACTCGCCCACACGGTTGAGTACGCCGTGCTCGCGGTGCTCCTGGTTCGGGCGCTCAGCCACTACTTCCCAGACCGCTCGCTCTTTGTGCTTGCTGCATTTGCCTGGCTGCTGGCCGCCTGCTACGGCATGAGCGACGAATTTCACCAGTCTTTTGTCCCCAATCGAGATGCAAACTGGCTCGACGTCGGCTTCGATACTCTCGGCGCAGGTTTCGGCGTCATCGGTGCGCTCGCATTTCAGCTTCGTAACAAACGGCAAATAGCGGGAACTTTCCACTGAAACTGATCGTTTCAAATGGCAGATGCGCACTTTATTCCTCTTCGTTTTCGCGGTGCTCGCGCTGTCCGCCTGCCGGGGGACCGACAATTCTCCGCCTGCTACAAACCGGCCGGAAACGGCGACGGTCGAATCACCCGTTCAATCGACAGGCACTTCTTCGGTGGATCGCGATTGGCACGTCGGTTCGAAAATCACATCGAGCGACGTCACAGCTTCCATCCCCGCGGACCGCGACGGTCGAAGTCTCTCTGTAGCAGGTGCCCTCGGCGACGAAATTATGCTTAAGGCCGAGCGGCCAGTTACGCCCCTACCCGGAGAAATGATTGGTCAGGGACCGAATTCCTACGACCAGTTGTTCCTCGCCTGGAACCCCGCGAGCGGCGCATTGCGAGACCTGTGGCAAAACGTCAGCACCAAGAACGAGAGTGTGATGGACGGGGATGGCGATTGGATCCTCTCGCTTCTCTACCGAAACAATCCACAGAGTTCCTGGATTCTCCGGCTCCGAAATGCCATGACTGGCGAAATCCGCGACATCGATCAGGAATCACCGGCGCGGAAAGGTCTGGAGGGGGCCTTGTCGCCACAGATCGACGCCGGACGAGTGGTCTATGTCCGACTTTCAGGGGAGGGTTCTCTCCGGACGTCCGAAGTCGTGGTCTACGACATCGCAACAGAGCACCGGGAATCCGTGGTCCAGCGCGAATACACACTCGAAGGTGGCGGAGCGTCGATCGGCGCTTCTTCGATTGACGGGGATCGAGTCGCGTGGACTGAACAAGATGGAGCTACCGCCCTGCCGCTAACCGTTGTCAAGAACCTCGCTACGCGCGAGACGAAGTCAATCAAGAACGAGCAACTCGGGATATGTCAGCTAGTTCGAGGGACGGAGTTTTTGGCCTGTGGACCATCTACACGCCTCCTCGGTAGTTCCAACTCCGCCACACCGAAGACGCTGCTCTACGATCTTTCCGACGGCAGTCTCACCCAACTTTCCGGCACCGCCAGTCCCGGCTTTCACTCCTGGAACGGATGGCTCTGGGTTCCTGCCGGCAACGGCACGGGCGCGCGGGCCATCCTTCACAATGCAATCGACCACCGGCAGTGGTCACTCGCTGAACCGAACACGGCCGCAACGGCTCGCCTCGTCGATGGCTGGTTCACGTGGTCGGATTTTGTCGAAGATTCTGATGGTCACCGCGATTGGGCCGCGGGCGCGGTTCACGCCATCAAGCTTGATTGACCCCAACGACCAACGACCGACAACTTAAGACCTACCGCCCCGCAACCACCAGCGAAACCACCACAATGTCGCCCCACGCCGCATCCTGCTCTGCGTCGCATTCGCCCGCACGGATCAACTCCAGTACGGCCATAAACGAAACCACCACATCCACTCGCGTCTTGCATTCCATCATCATCCGCCGGAACGAGAATCGCCCTCGCCGTTGTAGTCGCTCTCGGAAGTCGAAGAGGCGGTCGCCAAGCGTCATGGTCGTGTCCCGCACAATGACCGCCCGAACCCGAGGTTCAACCGGCTTCTTGTTAAGCACCTCGAGCATGATTGCTCGAAGCCGTTCCATCGTGACGTCGTGGAGCCCGTTGCCCTCGGGCACCTCGGGCGGCGGCGCCAACCGCGTGTAGATCCGCGAGCCTTCTTCCTGTCGTTCTTCCAGCAGGTCGGCCACTTCCGCGAACCGCTTGTATTCCCGCAGCAGGTCGACCAGTTCCCGGCCGATGTCGTCGTCTTCGAGTTCTGCGCCCTCTTCCTGCGGCGGTCGAGGCAAAAGCGCCTTCGACTTCAGGTAGATCAGCTTGGCGCCGACCGAGACAAACTCGGCCAGCGCCTGCGGATCAAAGCCCTCGGCCGTGCGGATCGTTCGAAGGTACTGGTCGGTGACGTTAACGAGCGAGACGGCCGTGATGTCAAGGTCGTCCCGCTCGATGAGGTGGAGCAATAGGTCCAGCGGACCCTGGAAAACGGGCAGGGTAATTTCGGCCATGACTCCCGACGGGCCAGCACCCCCCCGCAGGGGTACCCCCATCCCGGTCTTCCGACCCTTTCCGTTATCGTGCCGCGACAGGCGCTCTCACTCCTGTGAGTGTCCTCTCGACGGCGGCAGCGATACCGGCGACCGAACGCATCATTACCCCGAACTTGTCATAGGTCAACGATTGCGCGCCGTCGCTCAGTGCGTGGTCGGGGTTGTTGTGAACCTCGATCATCAGCCCGTCCGCGCCGGCTGCTATCCCGGCCATCGCCACCGGGGTGACGAGGCTCAATTTCCCGGTCCCATGGCTCGGGTCGGCGATGACAGGCAGATGGCTCAGTTCTTTGACCAGCGGGATCGCGTTCACGTCGAACGTGTTGCGATAGGCCGTTTCGAACGTCCGAATGCCGCGTTCGCACAGGATCACATTTGGGTTTCCCTGCGCCAGGATGTACTCGGCTGCCAGCAGCCATTCTTCGATCTGGCCGCTCAGCGCGCGCTTCAGCATCACCGGCTTCTTCACCTGCCCCACTTCGTCGAGCAGCATGAAGTTCTGCATGTTCCGCGCACCGATTTGGATAACGTCGGTGTAGCGGCAGACCGCATCGATGTCGCGAACGCTCATCAGCTCGGTGATGACCGGCAGCCCCGTCTCCTGGCCGGCCGCCGCGAGGTATGCGAGACCTTCGCGGCCCAAGCCCTCGGAACGCGTAGGGCGAACTTCGCGGCTTGTAGGCGCCGCCCCGGAGCATGTTGGCGCCGGCAGCCTTCACCGCACGCGCCGCATCGAAGATGTGCTCTTCGTTTTCGATCGAACACGGGCCGGCCATCACCGCCAGTTCGGTGCCTCCAACGGTCACGCCTTTGCCGACGTCGACAATGGTGTTCGCTGGATGGAACTCCCGACTGACCAGCTTGTACGGCTTCGTCACCCGGTGCACTGACTCAACGTGCGGCAGTGCTTCGAACATGTCCTGCAATGCCGGGTCGTCGTGCCCGATGACGCCGATGATGCTGCGCTCGGTGCCAACCGAAAGGTGCGCCTGGTGCCCGGTCTCTTCGACTCGAGCGACGATGTGGTCAAGGTCTTCCGGAGTTGCCTCCGGGGATACAACGATAATCAAAGGTGGTTCTCCACTAACACACAGCCGAGGCTGTTCTCGGACTGAAATCGGTTCTGAGACTGAAGGTCTCGCAGGGATAGAAATGACGGGTGTCACTCTGAGGCTTCTCCGTGTTCACCTGGAGAAGGAGGCCGAACCGGGCCGAAGCCGGGCTCGCTAAACGCGCAGCAATCGCCGAAATATCGGCGGACAGGTCGGGTGGTTTCCGGGTGTAGATAATCACACCACGGTTGCCGCGGACCGGCATACGCGCAGTTGCCTCCTCAAGGGTTGGTTCGATTGGGTTTGTTCGTGCCCTTTAGCGAACCGGGAGCCTAAAGACCCCGGTCTGCGAACACGTATATACGCGGCCCACGAGGGGCCAACGCCACGCCCATCGGCGCTCGTCTACCCACGTGCGGGCCGCATTCACCTGTTCGCTATCGACCGGAGACATCCTCCACAAACTCCCTGACGCGCTGCGCGCGGCGGTCTTCCTCCGCGGCGTCAATGGTCGCGATTATAGCAGAGCCTACTGCTATCGCATCCGCGACCAACCTCACCTTATCGGCCTGCTCCCGTGTATTGATTCCAAATCCAACCGTCAATGGCAGCGTCGTATGCGCTCGAACCCGCTTGATGAACGTTTCGAGGTCTCCCGAATCAACCGCTTTGCCGCCCGTGGTTCCGGTCACACTCACGCAATACAGCCACGAATCTGCCGACTTCGCCAGCAGCGCGATGCGCTCGTCGGTCGTCGTCGGCGCAATCAAAGGGATGAAGCTCATATCGTTCGCCCGACAAGCCTCGATAAATCGGCCAGCCTCTTCCGCTGGCAGGTCAACCACGATGAACCCGTCCGCCCCGGCGGCTTTCGCATCCGCCACCGCTTTCTGTTCACCGCGAGAAAGAAGCGGGTTGTAGTAGCCCATGAACACGACCGGCACCGTCAAACCCTTGGCCCGCGCCTCCGCCACAATGTCGAGGCACCCCTGGTAGGTGATGCCGTGTTCGAGCGCTATCTGGTTCGCGTGCTGAATCGTCGCACCGTCCGCCAGCGGGTCCGTGAAAGGCATCCCGATCTCAATGATGTCGGCTCCGCCCTCTTCGCAAGCCAGCAAGATCGGCACCGTGTCCTCGCGGCCGGGATAACCGGCGGTCACATAGGGAATGAACAGCTTGCGGCCTTCCGCTCGGGCGGTTGCGAAGAGTTCGGTCATCCGTTTCGACATTGGTCAGGTCCTCGCCAGCAACAGAATGAAGCTCAGTGAATTGAAAAGTACGTGAAAAACAATGGCGTCCCAGATTGAACCGCTCCGCCAGAATAACCAGCACATCGTCAGCCCAACGACCGTGAACGGGATAATCGTCGCCGCATCTACGTGCGAAAGCGCGAAAAGCAAGCTCGAAACCAGCGCCGCCGGCAGGAATCCCCACTGGCTGAGGCCGGTAAACACCAGCCCGCGATAGAACAGTTCCTCGCCGAAAGGCGCCGCGATCACCGTCGTCACGCCATAAAGACCAAGCGCCCAGCTATCTCGAATCGTGACCTCAAGCCCGCCCGGCTCCGTTTGTAGCCACTCAATTCCGAGCGAATCGACCGCCCGCGAGTAGACCCCCACTCCGAGGTACACGATTGCCACGGCCAGTCCCGGAATCCAGAGGCCGTCGATGTCGAATCGGTCGAGCCCGACCACTTTCGAAAACTGCTTCGGCGACTTGCCGGTCGAAACCATGGCAACTCCCGCAAACAAGAACGTCGCGACGACGGCGTACGCCCAGGCAATCCGAGCGGTAACAATGTCGCCGACGATTCGCGGGGGCTCCGGCAGTTCATTTCCGGCTATCGCCCGAACCAACCGGAGGTCGGCATAGCGGCCCACTTCTGCAGCCTTCTCGAATGAATTCCCGATATCGGTGAACGAACTCCCGTAGCCGAGTGCTTCGGACGTCGGACTGATGAGGAGCCGTGCCCCAACGAACACCGCGAGCGCCAGCCAGAGGCCCAGGAGGACCGCGGTTTCGCCCCAGGGGATGGCCTGCAACTTGCGCTCTCCGATCATCGCGAGGCGACCAGGAGCACGAAGCTTGTCGCGTTGAACATGAAGTGGAACGCGATTGAATCCCAAAGCGATCCGCGCCGCCAATAAATCCAAGCCAGTACGACACCGATGCCAATGAACGGCAACAGGCTGCCGGGATCGAAGTGCACCATGCTGAACGCCGTGCCCGAAAGCAGCGCCGCGGGCCAGAATCCCCACTTCAGCAGTCCGCTAAAGACCAGCCCCCGGAAGAAAAACTCTTCCGAAATCGGAGCGCCAAGCAGGGCGACGATACCCGTAATGCTGAGAGTCAGGTCGTTGCGAATTACGCCCGAGGGCACCGTCGAACTCGGTTCTATCCACGAAATTCCCGTCGCGGCCGCGGCCAGCGAATACAAAAAGAGCGCCCCATAGACCAGCAATACCAGCCCGAAAATCATCCACAAGCGCCCGAGATGGATGCGATTCAATCTGGTCGCCGCAGCGAACTCTGAGAGTTTCTGGCGAGTCGCGTACAGGACGATGCCAACGAGCACGAGCTGCGACCCAAGCGTCACGATGAGCGTGAACTGAAGGTCACGTTGCTTCGCCAGGATGATTGGCGGATCCGGGAGGTCAACCTGCTTCACTGCGGCATCCAGCCGCTGCACCGCATAGCCGGTCACTTCCTGCATCCGCTCGAAGGCATTGCCGACGTCTTCCGTCGCGAAGTCGTCGTGAGTCAACGCCCAGGCCACGACTACCGCATTCAGGGTGAAGAACATCAGCACGAAGGCGCCGAATCCGATCAGCACCTCGCGCGGCCCCCAGGGGTAGCTCCGCGATCCCTCGGGTGTCTCAGCCTGATTCAGAGCGTCACTCCGAGTGCGGCCGCCACGGTATGCATGTCCTTGTCGCCCCGGCCGCTCAGCCCGATCAGGATGTCCGTCTCCGGGCCGAACTGCTTCGCTACCTGCATCGCGTGATAGATCGCGTGCGATGGCTCAAGCGCGGGGATGATTCCTTCAGACCGCGTTAGCGACTTGAAACCTTCCAGTGCCTGTTTGTCATCGACGGCGACGTACTCGGCCCGTTCGGTTGTCTTCAGCCACGCGTGCTCAGGGCCAACCCCCGGGTAGTCGAGACCCGCCGAAATGCTGTGCGTCTCCAGGATCTGCCCGTCCGCATCCTGCAGCAGATACGTCCGCGTCCCATGCAGTACACCCGCCCGGCCGGCCACCAGCGTCGCCGAATGCTTGCCCGGTCCCAACGCCATCTCCGCCCGCCTCGACACCGATGAGACGCACCGGGTCGTCGATGAAGGGGTGGAACAGTCCGATAGCGTTGCTCCCGCCGCCAACGCAGGCGATCGCGATATCAGGCAGCTTGCCCGCCTGCTCAAGCATCTGCGCTCGTGCTTCCTTCCCAATCACCGATTGGAAATCGCGCACGATCGTCGGGAACGGGTGCGGCCCGATCGCTGAACCGATGATGTAGTGCGTCGTTTCGACGTTCGTCACCCAGTCGCGCATCGCCTCGTTGATGGCGTCCTTCAGCGTCTTGCTTCCGGATTCCACCGAAACGAGCTCCGCCCCGAGCATCTTCATCCGGAAGGCATTGAGCGACTGGCGCTTGATGTCCTCGCTGCCCATATAGACCACGCACTCGAGGTCGAGCATCGCGCACACCGTAGCGGTCGCGACCCCGTGCTGCCCGGCGCCAGTCTCCGCAATGATCCGCGGCTTGCCAATTCGCTTCGCCAGCAGCGCCTGTCCCAGCGCGTTGTTGATCTTGTGTGCGCCGGTGTGGGCCAGGTCTTCGCGCTTCAGCCAGATTCGTGCCCCGCCGCATTCCCGCGTCAGATGCTCAGCGAAATAGAGCGGTGTCTCTCGCCCGACGTAGTGCTTCATCAGGTCGTCCAGTTCGCGATGGAACTCGGGGTCGGCCTGCGCCTCGATATAAATCCGTTCAAGTTCCTCGTGTGCCGCAACCAGTGTCTCGGGGATGTAACGCCCCCCGAATTCTCCGAATCGTGGCGAAAGTACTGTCTCAACGACCAACTGGAGCCCCCTTCGCCGCGCGAATAAACGCCCGGATCTTCTCGATATCCTTCGTACCATCGGTCTCGACGCCGCTCGAAACGTCGACTCCCCATGGGTTCACTCGCTCAACCGCCTCCGCCACGTTCTCAGGTGTGAGCCCACCGGCAAGCAGGAACGGCTTCCGTTCCGCGACGTCCGCCGCCACCTGCCAGTCGAACGAGGTTCCCGTGCCGCCCAGCGCACTGCTCGAACCCTTATCCAACAGCAGCCCGGCCGAAATCCCAGGAACGCACCGGTCCTCGACATCTTCCGAGTTCATCCCCTCGTGCACGTGCACAACTCGCATCACAGGACGATGCACGTGCCGGACGAAGTCGTCGTCTTCGCCGCCCGAAAGCTGCACCAGGTCCAAACCCGCTGCATCAGCGATATCGTTCACTTCGTCCGGCGTCATGCCAGCGAAAACGCCTACCAGCAACGGCCGCCAGCGCGCCGCCGATTGGTCGATAGCCTCCGCCCAGGCCCCGAACCACGTCCGCGCCGAGACCTCGCCCCTCGCCGGCCCTTCGAAGATGGCTTCGCCCTGCTGTCCGCGACCACCCTTCACTGCCTCCACAATGTCATGACACTGCTGCGGGCTCACCCGCCGCTTCGATTCCGCGACGAACATGATCCCAATAAAGTCGGCACCAGCTTTCGCCGCCTCAACTGCAGTTACGGCATCCTTCAATCCGCAAATCTTCACCAGCGTCATCGCCCACCCACCTTCGCACTCCCCCTCTCCATGCCAATGGAGAGGGGGCTGGGGGGTGAGGCAACCGCCCGCAACTCCCCAATCTTCGCACCCGGATCCTCAGCCACCATCAACGCCTCCCCAACCAGCACCGCGCCCTGCGCCCGCCGACTGAAATCGCTCGACATCTTCACGAGTGCTTATCCCGCTTAACGCGGCCAGCAGCACATCGCCGGCCACCATCCCTGCAAGCCGATCCGTCGTCCCCAGGTCAACGTTGAAGCTCCGCAGATCGCGGTTGTTAATCCCGATCACGCTCGCCCCGGCGGACAAGCGCTCGCTGCATCTCTTCGGCGTTGTTCACTTCAACCAGCGGTTCCATGCCCAGCTCTCGCGAAAACGCCATCAGTTGCGCGAGTTCCTCGTCGGTGAGCGAGGCCACGATCAGCAACACCGAGTCCGCGCCGGCAACCCGCGCCTCCAGCACCTGGTACTCGTCGAAAATGAAGTCCTTCCGCAGCACTGCCGGCCGCGCGCCACCAAGCGACCCAACGGCAGACCGCACCGAGGCCATGTCCTCAAGTGTTCCCTTGAACCATGTAGGTTCTGTAAGCACCGAAATCCCCGCCGCGCCGCCGTTCGCGTACTTCATCGCCTGCGCGACCGCGTCCATTCCTGGCGCGATATCGCCCTTGCTCGGCGAAGCGCGCTTCACCTCGGCGATCACCGCCATCGGCTGGTCCCGCCTCAATCGCTCCGCGAAGTCGACCGGCTCCGGCGCCGTCGCGAGCGCCGCCTGCAGTTCAGCGCTCGAACGCAAGGCTTTCGCCGCAGCCACATCCTTCCGTCGTTGCGCGACGATCGTGTCCAGGATGGTCGGCTCACTCACCGCCAACCTCCTGTGTCAGCGAAACATAATGATCGAGCACGTCCCGCGCCCGGCCTGAGGCGATCGCTTCGCGCGCCAGTTCAACTCCGCTCGCGAAGTCCGAACACTTGCCCGCGACATGCAGCGATGCCGCCGCGTTCATCAACACAAAGTCCGTCTTCGGTCCGTCGGCGCCGTCCATGATCGCGAGGATATCCCCGGCGTTCTGCTCAGCATCCCCACCCGCGACCGATTCGAGCGAGCTTCCTGGAAGCCCGAAGTCTGATGGCGAGAGCTCGCGTTCTTCTACTTTTCCATCGCCCACCAGCCATGCATGCGTCGAGGTTGCCGGGCTGATTTCGTCCATCCCGTCGTTCGAATGCACGACGATGGCTCGCCCTTTCCCTCGCAGGGCGAGCGCCTCCGCAACGATTGGTCCGATCGCCCGCGCCCCGACTCCGACCAATTGCGCCCTCGGATTCGCCGGGTTCGAAAGCGGCCCAAGGATGTTGAACATCGACCGCACCGCGATCTCTCGCCTCGGCCCGCCGACGTGCCGCATTGCCGGGTGGAATCGCTGGGCGAACAGGAACCCGAATCCGCAGCCCTCGATGACGCTCGCTACCTGCTCGCCGCCGAGGTCGATGCGTGCGCCCAGTGCCTCAAGCACGTCTGCACTGCCGCACTTCGATGACGCCGCCCGGTTGCCGTGTTTCGCCACCCGCACACCGGCCGCCGCCACGACGAACCCGGCGGCAGTCGAGACATTGATCGTGTCTATCCCGTCGCCGCCAGTGCCACAAATATCGATGACATCCTTCACCCGGCACGGTTCAGCATGGGTCTGCATCACCGTCAGCCCGGCAGCGATCGCTTCCGGCGTTTCTCCTCGCACGCGCATGGCCGCCAGGAACGCCCCAATCTGAGCCGGCGTCGCGTTCCCGGTCATGATTTCCTCAAGCGCTGCCGCCGTCTCCGAACCCGTCAACGGCCCCCGCTCAACCAACGCCCGAATAGCATCCTGAATCATCGCGCTACCAACTCTCGGAATTCGCGAATCGTGAATCGTCCGAATCGTGAATCGTTCACTTCCACTTGCCACCTTCCATTTCCAGGAAGTTCCGCAGTAACTCTTTCCCATGCTCGGTGGCGATTGATTCGGGATGGAACTGCACGCCTTCGACCGTCAGTTCCTTGTGCCGGACTCCCATGATCACGCCACTTTCCGATTTCGCGGTCACTTCAAGAACGTCGGGCTGCGTTTCCGGCGTACCCGCGAGCGAATGGTACCGGACGGCTTCGTAATTGTTCGGGATGTCCTTAAACACACCCCGGCCATCGTGCGCGATGCGAGATGTTTTGCCGTGCTTGATTTCTCCGGCGCCCGCCACCGTACCGCCGAATACGTCATAGATGCACTGGTGCCCAAGGCACACGCCGAGCACCGGGACTTTTCCCGCGTACTCACGGATCACGTCGCGCGAAATCCCAGCCTGATCCGGATTGCCTGGCCCGGGCGAGATCACGATGTGGTCCGGCTTCAGTTCCTGGATCTCGGCCATCGTTACCTGGTCGTTGCGAAACACCCGAACGTCGGCGCCCATTTCAGCGAGGTACTGCCAGAGGTTGTAGGTGAAGCTGTCGTAGTTGTCGATCATCACCGTCGTCATCGGTCGAGTCCCTCTTCCTCTTGGAGATCTTCAGCAACCAGCCGAAGGGTGGCTGCCAGTTCCTCGGGCGTGTACCCGTATCCGCGCCGATCGAGCTTGAACTTCTTCGCAAGGTAGGAAGCCTCGTACGAGCCCGGCGAATTGAGATCGAGCGGATACGCGCTTCCCGGTTCGCCCATCAGGGTCACCAGGAAGTATCCATCGCCCGCCGATCGCGTGAACGCCGCGGTCTCTTTCATCAGTGGCACGAGCACAAGTTCCACCCCGCCGCTTCGGTAAAACCGGACGCCAACATGTGCCATGCGCTTCTCGAGTTTTTCGCTCACTCCACCCCCGCCTCTCCCGCGATCACGGCCAGTACATCGCCCGGCGATTTCGCGGTGTGGTCTGGCAGCGCATCGAGCAACAACTCGGCGTCGAGCGTCCCCCAAAGGGCTGCCACCGAGGTAACCCCTGCATTCTTCGCGGCCCATATGTCTGCGGGGCTGTCACCGACGAAGACAATCCGCGTCGAGGCTTCCATCAACAGCCGATCCAGTGCCTCGTACACGGGCGCCGGGTCAGGCTTGTGCAGGTCGGTGTCATCGAAACCCACAACCGAGTGGAAGTAGTGCAGCATCCCCGCACCGGTCAGTTCTTCAGTCGCGCCCCACGCGACTTTCGAAGTGACAATGGCCATCGGCACCTCGGCGTGCTGGAAAGCCTCAAGCACCGCCACCACTCCCGGGAACGGCTGAGGGTCCTGTTCCAGGCTGTAGTAATAGTCACGATAGGTGTCTACGAATCCCCGGTATCCCGTATCACCGACCAGCCGTCGGCCCAGGTCTTCGATCGTGCCCCCGCGATGCGAACGCCACAGCGCCTCCGGGTCTACCGTCGAGCCCAGGTACTTTTCGTATGTGTACGCGAGCGACTTCATCCGGCCTGGCAACGTGTTGAGCAGCGTGTCATCCAGGTCCCAAAGCACAGCCGTCATCGCGCGGCCCCTCGTGCCAGCCCTGCCACGACCAGGCAGAGAGGCGAGTAGATGAAGTAGTCATTCTTCGCGAACTCCGTGCCCCGAATCCGCTTCGTGTAGCCCACGTACCGAAAGTCACCAAACGCTCGGCCAAGGAATAGGAGCGAAACCAGCCGCGTGAGTGTTCGATTCCGGCCGCGGAAGCCCGAGTTCATAACACCCGCCGCCGCCATCGCCAGCCCTGCTGCAACCAACAAAGTGCTCAAAGGTCCCGGTTCGAACACGGGCCTCGCTGGTCGTTCGTTCCCGGCCGTTCTGGACGGCACGGCTGCCGTCGCAAGGGATTTCCCACCGGCCGCCCAATAGACGTGGACCACCGAAAGCGTCGAGAGTATCGAGGCGCAAAGTGTGGCATCCATCCGTCTCATTGCAACCGTCCCGGGCGCGGAATTCCGCGTTGTTCGAACACTCGCTCCATCACCGGCCAAGCCTCAAGCGCCGCCGGGAACCCCGCGTACACCGCCACCATCCGCAGCGTCTCGACGACCTGGTCGGGGCTCGCCCCATGGTTCAGCGCTCCATTGATGTGCGAAGTCAGCGGCCCACCGGTCCGGCCCGTCGCGGCCAGCATCGCGACCACTTGCAGGCTTCGCGTCCGCCGGTCCAGCGCCGGCCCCGACCACACTTCCCCCAGTGCAAAGTCGATGATGTCGCCCGCGATCTCCGGCTGCGACTTTTCCATCGCAGCCGCCGCAGCATTCGGATCCCCACCACCCCGCAACGTCCTCAGCACATCCAACCCCGCCGCTCTTCGATCGATGTCCTTATGAGCTAGGTCGCTCCCCCTCTCCACGCCAGTGGAGAGGGGGCTGGGGGGTGAGGGGGGTGAGGCAGTCAACGCCGAAAGAATCGCCGCCGTATCGTCCTCCGGCTCCTGCAATCCAAAAGCCTGAAGCACCGCGTTCCGAGCGCGCTCTTCCATGCCGATCGCTTCAAGTTCCTCCAGCGCGAACCAGCCCGCGCCAACGCCGGGAGCCGGCGAAGGGTCCCCGGCCCAGTCCGTCGCCGCGTACACGTTGTAGACGATCTGTCCGTCTTCTACGGGGAAGAAGTGTGTCTGGAGGAAATCCTCTTCGATCGCCGGCGCCATCACGCCCATGCGCTGCAGCACTGCGTCCATCTCGTCGTCGATGTCGTCGTTCTCCGGCGGTAGCGGCCCGCCCGGCAGCGCCCACGCCGAATCCGGCCGCTCCCGAATCAGAAACAACCGGCCGTCGCGCTCAAGGATGACCGCCATGTGAATGTGCTGCTTCATGTCGTCTTCACCGCCTGCGTTTGCAGGACGCTGAACAACAGGATCCGCAACGACGCCGGCACCGCGGTCATCGCCAGCTCATCCGCGGTCATCCACTGCCCTGCGGTTGCCGGCACGTCGCCGTCCCACTCCCATACCGAATAGAACCCGCAGAACTTCTCTCGATCCTCGTCCGGGTTTCGGTACTCGAATGCGCCCTGTGCCCAGATCGAAGTCGCCTCGATGCTGAGTTGGTCCCAGAGATGCGCCCGCAACTCAACCTTGCGGTCTTCCGCCATCGGCCGAAACACCCCGCCCGGCAACCCAAAATGTCCGTCCATCACGCGCACGAACACCTTCCCATCCCGCACGAGCACCCCATAGACACAGTCCGGCCGCCTGTCTGTCACCGGAGTCCCCCAGCTTCAGCGTCGGGTCGTGGGCATCCACTTCGGTAGGTCAGTAAAGTCAATCCGAAATCCGAAATCCGAAATCCGAAATCACTCCGCAATGCGGCATTCATACAACGCTCCCGGTCTTCGATTCCGCGGCCGCGAGCTCCGCCTGGTCGATGGCACGCATCAGCGCCGCCATCTTGTTCACCGTCTCGACGTATTCGGCGTACGGCTCCGAATCGAACACGATCCCGCCGCCCGCCTGCACATATGCCACCCCGTCCTTCACCAGCATGGTGCGAATCGCGATGCACGTATCAAGGCTCCCCGCGAAGCTCGCGTACCCGACCGCGCCCGCGTAAATGCCCCGCTTCGATGGCTCCATCTCCGCGATCAGTTCCATCGCCCGAATCTTCGGCGCCCCGGAAACGGTCCCGGCGGGGAACACTGATCGGAACGCGTCGAACGCGGTCTTGTCGTCGGCGAGTTCGCCCACGACGTGCGAAACGATGTGCATCACGTGCGAGTACTTTTCGACTTCCATCATCTTCGAAACCCGCACGGTGCCCGGCTTCGAAACTCGGCCCACATCGTTCCGCCCAAGGTCGACGAGCATGATGTGTTCCGCCCGCTCCTTCTCGTCGCCGAGCAGTTCGACTGCCAGCGCGTCGTCTTCCTCGGCGTTCTGTCCCCGCTTTCGCGTGCCTGCAATCGGGTGGTTCGTCACCAGCCCGTCCTCGACACGGACGAGCAACTCCGGCGACGCCCCGACGATCTGGAAGTCGCCCATGTCCACGTAGAACATGTAGGGCGAAGGGTTCACCGTCCGCAGCTGTCGATAGATGTTGAACGGGTGAACGGCCGTCGGCCGCGCCAATCGCTGCGAGGGAACTGCCTGGATGATGTCGCCCGCGATCACGTTGTCCCGCAGCTTCTCCACCATCAACTCGTACCCTTCGCGACCGACGTTGCTCTGTGCGGTCTTCGCGCCGCTTCAACACCGCGTCCACGTCCTGTTCCGGAAGCTTGAGCGTCGGGTTGTTCAGCCGTTGCACCACTTGCTCGATTTGCGCGGCGGCGTCGAGGTACGAAGCCTCGATGTCGCCGTCGAGGCGGCAGTGCGCGATCACCTTGATCACGTGGTGGAGGTGGTCGAAAACCACAAGCGAATCACAGAAGAGGAACACCGCTTCGGGAATTCCCAGTTCGTCGGCTTCGGGCGGCACCACTCGCGGCTCGAAGTGCCGAACCGCGTCGTACGCCACATAACCAATTGCTCCGCCCGTAAACGCCGGGACGCCCGGCACAGTCACGGCCTTGTAGCGCGCCATCTCTTCTTCGAGAGGACGTAGCGGATCGCCGTCGTACTCTTCGCCCGGCCCCGTCTTCAGCACTCGATAGGGCTGCGTCCCAATGAAGGAGTAACGAGCCAGTCGCTCTCCGCCTTCGACCGATTCCAGCAGGAACGAATACGCCCCCATTTGCACCTTCAGAAACGCCGAAACCGGCGTCTCGAGGTCGGCCGGAACCTCCCGGTAAATTGGTACAAGGTTGCCCTCAGCCTTGGCCGCAAGCGCCTTCACCTCGTCCAACGTGGGCCGCAACACTAGTACTTCTCCAGGTAGCCGAGGTCTAGCGCGTCTCGGACCATATCCATCGTTTCAATCGCAATCTTGCGCATCCGCTTGGTACCCGCTTCGAGTGCTTCCCGTACCAGGGGCATGTTCTGTTCGTACTTCGCGCGTCGTTCCCGGATCGGGTCCAGCTTCGTCTGAAGCACATCCGTCAGCCGGTCCTTGAGGATCTTGTTCGGCAATCCTGTCTTGGCGTAATCCTCTTTCAATTGCGCGACGGTGTCTGTGTCCGGGTCGAATGCCTCGAGGTAGAGAAAGATCGGATTCTCGTCCACGTTCCCGGGCTCGGTTGCCCCGCGCGGAGGTCCCGCGTACATCCCCTTGACCTTTTTAGCGACGGTTTCAGCATCGTCTTTCAGGTCGATCGTGTTGCCCCGAGACTTGCTCATCTTCGCGTTGCCGTCGGTTCCAACCAGCCGCGGGACGCGCCCAACCAGGGCCTCTGGCTCGGGGAAGATCTCCTTGAACCGGTGGTTGAAGCGCCGCGCGGTCTCACGCGTCAGTTCGATGTGCGGAAGCTGATCCTCGCCAACCGGCACCAGGTGCGCCCGCGGTAGCAAAATGTTCGCGACCTGCATCACCGGGTAGGTGTAGAACGCCACCGGCACGGGCTTGCGCTCCTGCGAACCATCTTCGGGGTTCTCCATCGCCGCCATCTCGGCCTTCAGAGTTGGGTTCCGTTCGAGCATCGAAACGGGCAGGAACCATCCCAGCCAGGTCGTCAGTTCGGCATGTTCCGGCACAAGGCTCTCGATTACGAACGAGCTGCCCTCTGGGTCGAGGCCGACGGCCAGCCAGTCCAGCGCGACCTCCCAAACGGCATCGCGCACGCGTTTGATGTCATCGGCGTAGTCCGAAACCTGGTAGTCCGCGATCAAGAAGTAGGTCTCGTACTCATGCTGCAGGCGCACCCAGTTTTCGAGCGCCCCGGCGTAGTGGCCGAGGTGCAGGGCACCGGTCGGCCGAATGCCCGTAAGGATGCGCTTGCGCTCGGTCATCGAGGTCCTCCCCCTTGATTGCGTGGCCCACCCGGCCTGGGACCTCCGCTCGGCCGCATCGGCGGTCGAGGGCCCGATTGCGCAGGGCCTCTGTCCATGGAACGGACATAGGCGCCTACCTGCCGCGAGGCCTGGTCCACCAGGTCGAGTTCATTTCCGAACACGCTGTCCTGTTCGTTCGTCACCGCTGCCAACACGTGGATCCACGACTTGCACTGCGCCAGGGCCCCACGCGCATCCCGCAGGATTGCCGATCTGTGCAGGGCCTTCACGGGTCGCCGCCTCGGCGATAAGTCCGCAAGCGATTCCCGCCAGATCGAACGCTTTCGCCTGCGCGTCCGAAGAGGCCCGCAGGTTCGAACCAATCTTCAATCGGCCAACAGCTGCCGCCAGCCGAATGGTCGTGTGCCACGCCTCGATGGACTGCCCCTCCGTCTCGGCCATCAGGCTGCTGCCACGTCGTAACAGCCGTCGAGGAACGACAGCAGACGATCACAGGAGGTCTCAACGGCGCGAACAACTGCGTCTTCGTCCTCGCACGCCATCGCGATGGAATCCATTTCGGCGCCCGCGTGTGCGATGTCGGCGACCAGGTGCACCGAGAAGAACTCGAACTGCTTCGGCTCGAAGGCATAGTGTTCGGTCAGGCCCTTAATCTTCTGCCACGCGATAGCGGGGACCTGTCCCTCATACGCGAACAGGGTCCCGAGTGCCTCCGCCAGCGGTGCTTCTCGCGAAGTCTGGTTGAAGTGGCTGACGAGCGCCTCGGTCTCCGGGCGCAGTTTCGCTTCCTTCACTTCCGATTCGCCAACACCAAGGGCCGAAGCGAACTCCAGCCAGAGCGCCGGGTGATTGCGCTCGCCGTGCTCCTCGTCCCACAGGTTGTCCAGCAGCAACTGGCGAATCACGGGCGATTCCGTCCGACTATGTATCGAACTCAGGAAACGTGGGAACGATGCTTCGAAGTGGTAGTACTGCCGCGCATATTCCTGCAGCTTCGCAATCGGGAGCTCGCCCGTCGTCCACTCCGTATAGAAGGGATGCTTGAGCATCGATTTCTCATCGAGTACTGCCTTGATTCGTGCTTCGAGCGCGCTGCTGGTAGTTGCGGTTGCCATTGGTTCTCCTTGCCGCTGCCGGCATTGTTTGGTGTCAGGGATTGGCCCGGAATTCCGGGAAACACAAAACCCCCCGTCATCAAAGGACGAGGGGCTCTCGCGGTACCACCTTTGTTCTTTCGGCGTTCGCACGCCGAAAGCACTTCTCAGCCGCCACGGCGAACCGTGAGGGCCTTGGCTGTGATAACGGTGCCACTCCGCCTCACCCTACTGATCTTTCTACGAAAGACGGTTCGGATTCGGTGCTCCCGGGTCCATTCACCTGTCGCGCGGCCACCGGTTTTCAGCAATCCCGGCTCTCTGGAGGCCCGCCTGACCGGTTACTTTTCCCGATCGACGCATTCTCTTCAGTTGAGCACTCAAAATATGAGCGCCCGCATCCGTTTGTCAATCACCTCGCCCCGTCAGAGGCGGTGTGCGGACGCATTCGATCGTCGCAACGCCCGGCGCCATCTCCCAGACTTGGAGGCGGGGCCAGCGCTGAGCCCCTACGCGAGGAACTCGTCGAGCGCCGTTACCGCCGCCGGCTCCGAGAGGATTGGCGCGTGACCGACCCCAGGTACCTCAACCAGCTTCGCTCCGGGCAACGCCTCCAGCATTCGGGCCGCGATGTCTTCACTCAGGACGTCACTGATGGCACCGCGAAGGATCAGCGTCGGACACTTCATTCCTTTTAGTGCGTCCCACGGCGCAACCGCCGGCGGCGTTGGAACCGTTGTCCTCACCGCTGGATCCATCTTCCACACGTACACGCCCGTGTCGCTCTTCCGAACGTTGTGCCGGGCGAACTCGGCTACCTGGTCATCCGCCAGGTGCTCAACCATCGGCGAGTAGTGCTCTTTGTAGTACCGGACGACGGCCTTCATGTCTGCGAACATCTCCGGCGCGCCCCCAACGTAGCTCAAGATGCGCTCAAGCCCTTTCGGGTCCACTTCCGGCCCCGCGTCGTTGAGCACGGCCTTCGCAACTCGCTCCGGGTGCTTGGGTGCGTAATGCATCGTGATCAGGGCACCCATCGAAGTACCCACGAGGCTCATTCGCTGTAGTCCGAGTGCGTCCCGCACGGCTTCCAGGTCTTCAACGTACGTGTCGAGCGAGTATCCGGATGAAGGCCCCCAGGCGCTTTCACCGCGCCCGCGAACGTCGAGGCAATACACGTGGTGCTTCGCCGCGAGGTGGTTCGCAATGGTGTCGAATGTTCGCGCCTGCCCCGCCAATCCGTGCAGCATCATCACCACTGAAGAACCGGGCGCCCCGCGCGCCGTTAGATGGTGACGGAGACCATTGGCCTCAACGAAAATATCGCGAACGGGAAAGCTTGTCGGCATGGCGACCCTCATTCGGCCGGGATGCGCGGCATTGTAGACGACACAACCGCGACACGATCAAAGTGGCTGCCGGCCCGCGAATCCCGCGTTCAACTCGTGCCAGAATCCGATCTCCGGTTCCCCCAACACAAAGCACAAATAGACATTTCGTCCTTCGCGCTCGTGCACGAAGTCAATCAGTCCGCGCTCCGGGTCTTTGACCTCGACCCCCAACCGTTCGAGCAGTGAGGCTGCCCGCTGCACGCGCATGTTCAGCTTCTCGATTTCGTTGTCACCCTTGCCGTTTGCAAACGGGTCAGCCAGTAGGTTTCCATCGCCGCCGGCGCCTCGCGAATGGGCCTCGATTGTGGTTTGTAGATTACGCAGCGCTACAAACGCGTCCCGCAACTCCGTGACGATGGACACGACCCTTGGCAACACCGCGGCCGCCTCCTCCACGGTGTAGACCTTCATCAGACAAAGAGGTGGAGCGGCATGGTTACCGGGTGGATTGAAGAGCCGCTCGCCAGCGTCTCGAGTCCCACGAGTTCGTCTCGAACTCCCGGTCCGATAACGACATTCCGGCCCACATGAAGGCCCGCGGGTATCTCCACGCGTTTCCCGATGACGTTGATTCCCGAGTTCACAATATCCGGGCGGTCGAAGTTGGCGATGCTCTGGTCGCCCTCGCCTACTACCGCGCCGCGCCCCACGGTCACCTCCTTGTCCAGGATCGACCGGTCGACGATTGCTCCAGCTCGAATGATGCACTTGTGTTGAATGATCGAATCCCGAACTATCGCCCCTTCTTCCACAATCACACCCGGCGAAATCACGGAACGGGTCACCTCACCATTGATCACCGCGGCAGGCGAAATCATCGACTCGCGAACCGAAGCCTCTCTCCCGAAGCGCGCGGGAGGCATGATCCCCCCGGCCGTCCGAAGCTTCAGGTCGGCTTCTTCCAGGTTGAGCGAGGGCCGTGGCGCAATCATGTCCATGTGCGCGGACCAGTACGACTCAATCGTGCCCACGTCCCGCCAGTACGATTGGTATTGGTACCCGAACACGCGGTGAGACTTGAAAATTCGCGGGATGATGTCCTTGCCGAAGTCGTGCGCACTCGCATCACCCATGTCCGCATCGGCCTGCAGTTGCTCGACAAGTACGTCTTTATTGAAGACATACACGCCCATCGAGGCCCACGCACCGCGTGGGTTATCCGGCTTCTCCTGGAAATCAACCATCCGGCCGTTCGAATCGAGATCGAGGATGCCGAAGCGGTTCGCGTTTTCACGGGGCACTGAGTACACGGCGACGGTTGCGTCCGCCGCCTGGCTGCGGTGGTAGGCGATCATGTTCCGGTACGAAGTCAGGTAGATGTGGTCGCCCGGCGAGGATGAGCACTTCCCGCGCCCGCGACTCCTCGATCACATAGAGGTTCTGATAAATCGCGTCGGCCGTCCCCGAATACCAGTCGCTATCCGCTCGTCCGAGATACGGCTGAAGGATCTGAATATTGCCATCAAGCGCATCGAAACCCCACGGGCGCCCCGATCCGATGTGGTTTACCAGCGATCGCGGCCGGTACTGCGGCAACACGGCCACCTTGCTGATTCCACTGTTTGAACAATTCGACAGCGCGAAGTCCACGATCCGGTATTGGCCGCCAAATACCACCGCGGGCTTAGCTCGCTGTTCCGACAAGATTGAGAGGCGATCCCCCTGACCCCCGGCCAGGATCATCGCGAAAACATTATTCATTCCTGCTCCGAACTGTTAATCGCATTCTAGCGGGCTGCTCTCGGCGCGTCCCGTCTGTTCGTTTCCTAGGTGCTTTCCCGCAAATTCGGCTCGTCCACCGTTTTGCCACTCAACGTCCACTTCGTCCACCCGATAGTCACCACAGAGACACTCTTCGGGAGAGCGGCACTCTCACCGAGGGGCAAAGCCAAACGGGCCAGGAAGCCCCCAAGGAGAACGACAATGACTCGAATCATGACTAACGTGAGCGCCATTAACGGCCAGCGAAACCTCGAAAAGACCGGCCTTCGCATGGGCAAGACGCTCGAGAAGCTCGCCAGCGGCTATCGCATCAACCGCGCCGCCGACGACGCCGCAGGCCTCGCCATCAGCGAAAAGATGCGCGCCCAGATCAAGGGCAACAAGCAGGCGCTTCGCAACGCCCAGGACGGCATCTCGATGCTCCAGACTGCTGAAGGCGCGATGGATGAAGTCCACGCCATCCTCCAGCGCATGCGCGAACTCGCCGTCCAGGCCGCCAACGGCACCTACTCCGACAACGGCCCGGAGCGCACGAGCATCGGCGAAGAAATCGTCCAGCTCCGTTCCGAAATCGACCGCATCGCCTTCAGCACAGAATTTAACGGCCAGAAGGTGCTAACCGGGGCGCTCTCCAGCGTTTCAGCGGGTGCCATCGGTACCAACTTCATCCAGGGCGAGACCATTGCCTACGCCCAGGCTGGCCTCACCGGTACACACCTCGTCTCGGGCGACTCGCTCCCTTCCGGCGGCACTCGCACCGCCACCTTCGCGACGGCGCCTGCCGGCGACTACACCTTCGTCAACAACGGCGGCATCCTCGAAATGCGCCTCGGCAGCGCGACCGGCACGCTCGTCGGTACCGCCGCCGGGTTTGGTTCGGGTTCGACCATCGCCGGTGCCTCCGCCGGTACCGTTACCTTCACGAACGGATTCCAGCTTGGCGTCACCGCCGATGCTGCGTCCTACACATGGGCGGCCTTCCTCGGAGATATGGCCGTGGGCGGCAACCAGAACCTCTCAGTGAACGGCCTTACCGGCACCACCCTTACCGCTACCACCGCCCGCCCGCAGACCTACACCTTCACGTCCCCGGCCGCCGGCCAGCTCACCCTTACGGGCGCCGACGGCACTTCCCAGACCCTGAACATCGCGGACCTCGTTGCCGATGAAACCCGGACGATGGACTTCAACCAGCTTGGTATCTCCATGACGCTCCAGACCGGCCCGGCCGGACGTACCGCCGCCCAGGTCGTCACCGACCTCACCGGAGCCACCGACAACACCATCGTCATCAACGGCACAGGGAACACCTCTACCCTCCAGGTGGGAGCCAACGTTCCGGACACGCTCTCCTTGCAGTTCGTCAGCATGCTCAGCGAAAACCTCGGTTCCGCGGCGTTCAAGCTAGGTGGTTCTTCGGGTCTCATCACAGGACTCGGCGACCAGGTTGTCCGCACCATCCAGGACTCCCATGACCTGATGAGCGCACTCGATGGAGCCATTCAGACGCTCAACAGTCGCCGCGGCACCCTCGGCGCTGCCCAGAACCGCCTTGAACACACCATCAACAGCCTCGGCGTTGCGGTCGAAAACCTCACCGCCAGTGAGAGCCGCATCCGCGATGCCGACATCGCCGAACTCTCCAGCGACCTTGTTTCGGCCAACATCCTCCAGTCCGCCGGCGTCTCGGTCCTCGCCCAGGCGAACCAGACCCCGCAGGCGGTTCTCCAGCTCCTCCAGCGCTAGTTAATCGGCTAATCGACGCCGCTCTCCCGGAAGAAGGGAGGCTCCAGTTGGAGCCTCCCTTCTTCGCGTATCCCCATCGGTTCAACAAGCGCCGATGCTTTTCTCCGAAAATTTCATTCTCTCTAACGAGTGGTTCACTCGCGCGCCACCTGTTGGCTGCCTCACGTCCACCGCCTACCCCCGTTTCTTCACTGTTGTACCCCCTTCGTATCCACGTCTGTACCCCTTAGTCCTTCGACCTTTCGCGATAAACAACGTGTCAGACCTGTCTAAATCCACAAATGGACAGGGCGCCGGGAAAACCGGCGAAGTCGGAACAAGGGGACTAACAAGTGTCTTCAATCGTTACCAACGTTGCTGCCCTGAACGGACAGCGCAACCTCAACAGCACCAGCATGAAGATGGGCAAGGTCCTGGAGAAGCTCTCCAGCGGTTACCGCATCAACCGGGCAGCGGACGACGCCGCAGGCCTCGGCATTTCGGAGAAGATGCGCGCTCAGATCCGCGGCAACAGCCAGGCGATCCGCAACGCGCAGGACGGCATCTCGATGATTCAGACCGCTGAAGGCGCGATGGACGAAGTCCACGGCATCCTCCAGCGTATGCGCGAACTGGGCGTCCAGGCCGCGAACGATACGTACGACTCGGCCGCTCGCACCTCGATCGGTACAGAACTCGTGCAGCTCCGCTCGGAAATCGACCGGATCGCGAACGCCACCAGCTTCAACGGCCAGAACCTCCTGACCGGCACCCTCACGGGCTCCCTCGGCGGCGCCACCGGTACCGACCTCGTGGTTAACGACACTGTCGGTGGCGCCCTCGCCACCAGCATCGAAGTTGCGGGAGCGAAGGCCGGGACCTACACGTTTAGCTACGCAGCTGGTACCGATACGCTCACGCTGACCAACGCTTCCGGCGTTGCCCAGAACCTGACCCTCGCGGCGATGGGCGCCAACGGCACCCAGACCCTGGACTTCAGCCAGCACGGGATCAAGATCAGCCTCAACACAGCTGCCGCGATCGCGGACCCGGACACCATCGGTGCTGCTTTCGCTGCCGCCGCTGATGACACGATTGTCGTGACGGGCACAGGTTCAGCCGCCCTTCAGGTCGGCGCGAACACGACCGCCTACGACTCGATGAACATCTCGTTCAACGACGTGCGTGCCACGGCGGCCGGTGGCCTCGCCCTGACCACCGGTGGTGGTGTCGACTGGACGTCCTCGGCGACGATCGTCGCGTCGAATACGGCTGCCCAGGCGTTCATCAATCAGATCGATGCCAGCGTCACCACGCTGAACACCCGCCGTTCGGACCTTGGTGCTGCGCAGAACCGCCTCGAGCACACCGTGAACAGCCTCGGTGTGAGCGTTGAGAACCTGACCGCTTCTGAGAGCCGAATCCGCGACGCGGACGTCGCTGAACTCTCCACCAAGATGGTCAGCAACCAGATCCTGCAGCAGGCCGGCACCGCCGTCCTCGCCCAGGCCAACCAGGCCTCGCAGTCCGCACTCAGCCTCCTCCGGTAATCCCGGTAGAGACCTACCCGAAAGGGCCGCGCTCATTGAGCGCGGCCCTTTCTTCGTTACACGGTGAATCGCTGGGTTAGCGCTCCGTCGCTCCCGCGTTGCTGTTCGAAATCCCCGCCAGTCACCTCTCGGACCACCCGCGGCCAGAACTCTTGAGCCACGAGATTCGCCGGGTGTTCATGGATAATCCACTTCCCGGGTAGAACTGCCAGCACAAGCTTCACCGCGGAACTGCCCACGCCACCCCGCCGGAATCGTCGCATGACGAAGAATTCCGACATGACATGCGAGCCGTTCACCGTCCGCACCATGGCGAACCCTGCCAGCGCGCCATCGACGCGAATGAAGTACGGGTGACGCTCCTCGCCTGCAGCCGGGTTCCAATACTCATCGAAGTACCGGTACGAGAACACGGCTTCCTCGTCCATCGGCATCGCCTCGAACTCGGTGAAGTCGTAGATATAGAGCTGCAGCAGCCTCCACAGCACCGGCTTCTTCGCCGACGGCACCAGTTCGATAGTGACCGTCACGTCAGGCGGCTTTCCGTCCTCGGGCGAGGACTCGCTTGAATGCATAGAAATACGGCGACTTCATCCCTAGCTCCGCCAGCAATTGTTCTCGATACCGCTCCAGATACTGCTGGAAAAGATCAGCTGGCATCCGCCGCTCATAGTCCGTCAGCAGCGATCCCTTCACCCACTCGACCACCCCTTCGGTCGACTCCAGATGGTGTCCGTAAACCTCAAGCCGAACGATCAGATCGTCGAATCCAAGTTCGTCCAGCATCTCCGCGTACCGCTCCGGAGGCAGCACGGGCCAATCGCGCGAATACCCTTTGAGCGCGGTCGCAAACGGTTCTTCCCGCGCCACCGCGTGCGCTACCAGGTGCGAGGGATGATCGGCATTGGCAGGCACCTGGAAGGCGAGCTGGCCACCCGCTTTCACGTGCCTCGCAATCGCCGGAATCAGTTCTTCGTGCCCATTGATCCACTGAAGCGCCGCGTTCGAAAACACGATGTCGAATTCGCCCTCGAAATTCGTGATGTCCCCTTGAGCGAAAGAAAGGCCGTTCCCGACCTGGCCTGCCGACTTCGCCAGCATCGTTTCGGAGCTATCCAACCCCAGCGTTGTGCGGACTTCGCTCTTTGCATGCAGGTCTCGGGTCAGTTCGCCGGTCCCGCAACCGAGGTCGATGGCAGTGCCGCCGGGACACGGTTCCACAAGCGCCAGCAGGTCGTAGAACGGCTTGCTGCGCTCATCGCGAAATCGATGGTATTGATCGGGGTTCCACGGGCTTGTCATCAGAAGGCTCCTTCTCGCCGAACGTCATCGCGGCGGCTGAAGCCCTTTTCTTACGGGCCTGCTCCGCGACTCCCTCGTGGGGCCGTTGGGCTCGGAGCTTGGCCCCGCTACTCTACCGCACCGTCTGTGCGCTCGTCAGCCGGTTACTTCACAACCCCGCGAGCACGAAGGTCCTCGATCTCCGACTCCGACATCCCGACCCAATCCTCGAGAACTCTGTTCGTGTCGCCTCCGTGCTCTGGCATCGTCCTCCCCACTACCGTTGGCGTCCCCGAAAGATGGAGCGGCGAATTCGGCAACTTTAGCGAACCCGGTTTCCCGTAGGGCATAGGCACGTCGACAAGCATCTCCCTGGCCGCGACATGCGGGTCGTCGAACAGGTCCGCAACGCTGTTCACCTTGCCGATGGCGCAGACGTTCGCCGGCTCGATCAACGCGAACCACTCGTCAGTCGTGCGCATCGCAAGCACCGCGCTCAGTTCGACTTCCAGGGCGTCGACATTCTCCAGTCGAGCCCGGTTGGTCAGATATCGATCATCCAGGGCCATGTCGTCCCGTTCGATCAGCGCGCAGAACAGCTCCCACTCCTTCACGTTTGCAACCACAATCCAGCCGTCGCTCGTTGGGTACGGCCCGAACGGCGCGACCAACGGGTGCCTGCTGCCCTGCCGTGTCGGGTTATCACCAAAGGCGGACTGCCGGACGATCGCGTTTTCGGATAGCGCGATCTGCGCCTCCATCAACGCCACGTCCAGCAGTTGGCCCTCTCCGGTCACGTCCCGCGCTCGCAATGCCGCCAGAATTCCGATGGTGAGGTACAGCCCGGCCGCCATGTCTCCAACGCTCACGCCAATGCGCATCGGCGGACCGTCCGCCTCGCCGTTCAACGACATCGTCCCGCCCATCGCCTGCGCCACCGCGTCTACAGCGGCCATGCTGCTGTACGGGCCGGTCTGTCCAAAACCACTCAGCGCTGCATAAACCAACCGCGGGTTTTCCTCGTGAAGTGCCCGCCACCCGAGTCCAAGCCGGTCCATCGTCCCCGGCCGAAAGTTCTCGCAGACAACGTCCGCCGTCCGGACCAGCCGCTTCACGAGGTCCTTCCCCTCCGGTGCCTTCAGGTCGATCGCGATGCCGAGCTTGCCCCGGTTCGGGCTGAAGAAAAATGTCGAAATCCCGTCGTGATACGGCCCGAACCCGCGCTCTTTCTCATGCGTCTCCGGGTACTCGACTTTCACGACCTCCGCCCCGAGGTCCGCCAGTTGCATCGTTGCGAACGGCCCGGCCAGCGCCCACGTGAAGTCCAACACCCGAATGCCCTCAAGCGGCCCGTTCAACGAGTTCGCCCCGCCTGGGTCGGGCGGCGCTCCGAGATGCCCCACCTGCTCATGCCTTCAGCTCCTGGATACCGGAAATCGAGAATGATGCCCGTTCGCCCACTGTTGGAAAGGGCCCGCGACTGGGTACCGCGAACTCAAGTCGCTCGGTTCCGTTGGCCAGCGTAACGCTCGTTTCATCTCCTCGAAAGCGGACGGTCTCAACTGCGGCGGTCGCGACGTTGGCCTGGCCCAACTCCGCGCCTTGCCCTCCGTCGCCACGGAGCAGCAGTGTCACGGTTCCAGGTTCGCCCGCCACCGGACCGAACGTTCCAAACGCCGTCTCCACCCAACCAGCTTCGTCTCGTTCGCCCCGAACAATGTTGTCCATCCCCAGGAATCGAGACACGAACACAGTTCCCGGCTCCTCCCATATCTCTCGCGCCGTCCCCACTCTCACAATCTCGCCGGAGTTCATAATCGCGATTCGGTCAGCGATCGCGAACGCCTCCCCTTGATCATGTGTCACATAGATCGCCGGCAGGCCCAGACGCGAAAGAATCTCCCGCAGTTCTAACACCAAACGCTCTCGCAGCCCGCGATCCAGCGACGCGAGCGGCTCATCCAGCATCAACAGTCTCGGATTGGGCGCGAGAGCCCGGGCGAGCGCGATCCGCTGCCGTTCCCCGCCCGAAAGCTTGTCGATGCTGCGGTGCTCGAAACCTCGAAGGTCGACCAGTTCAAGCAACTCATGCACCCGGGCTGCTCTCCGCGACTTAGCCCAGCCGGCCCGCTTCAGCCCGAATTCGATGTTTCCCTCGCAGTCCATATGCGGGAACAACGCATGGTCCTGGAACATCATCCCAAAGCCGCGACGGTGCGCCGGCAGGTGCGCAACGCTCTCACCGTCGAACATAAACATCCCCGGATGAGGCAGGCTCCAAGCCCAGCTATCACGCGCAAGAGCGTCGTCTTGCCGCAACCGCTCGGCCCCAGCAGCGCCAGGGTTTCGCCCGGTGCAACCTGGCCCGAAACCCCTCGGAGAATCGACTTCTCCGCGACATCGAATCGAACGTCGTTGAACTCAAGCGCCTCCAACTAAAAGCCCCGGCCCCGGTCACCAGCGAGCCAGTCCGCGATAAAGAACATGCTCGCCGTGACCGCCATCAGGATGGTGCTCATTGCCAGCGCCTGGCCGTAGTTCAGCGCGCCCGGCTGCCCAAGGTACCGAAAAATGGCGACCGGAATCGTTGGATATTCCGGTCGCGAAATCAGCAGCGTGGCGCCGAATTCTCCCATCGAAGTCGCGAACGCCATCACCGTGGCAACCGCTAGCGCTCCTTTCAACAGTGGAGCCTCCACCGACAAGAACGTCCGGATCGGCCCTGAACCGAGCACCGAAGCCGCGTCTCTCAATCGCGGATCGAGGCTCCGCAACCGCGCCCCTACTATTCGCGCGACGAATGGCACCGCAATCAGCGAATGTGCGAGCACTACCAACATCGGGCTCTGTCGTAGTTCCAGCGGCGGCTCATCGAAGGTGACCAGGAACCCCAGCCCCAGTGTCACTGCGGAAACGCCGAGCGGAATTTGCACAATCGACTCGGCAATCCGCGACTTCGATCGCACTGCCCCTACCGCCGCCAGTGTCCCGATCGGCAGCGAGATGGCCGCCGTCCCGATTGCGAACATCAGAGAGTTTCGGATCGCCTCCACTGGCGCCACGAACAAGATCTGTCCTCGGACGTTGTTATCGAGCATTGAGTAGTACCGCAACGTATAACCGTCGCTGGCGTGAAACGACCGTTCTGCAAGCGCTGCCATCGGTGCAAGAGTAAGGGCCATCAATCCCGCGATCACCAGCGCTGCGAAGAACGTTGTCCGTCTGGTCCAGCGCGTCGTCGGCCTCGATTCGAAGCGTTCAGCGGACGATCGCTGGAGTCTTGTGTTCACGAGGATCGCCGCGAATGTGACCACAATCTGAATGAGCGCCAGGGCGCCCGCGACCGGCAGCCGGAACAGGAACAGCGACTCACGATAAATTTCCGTCTCTAGGGTCCCGTACGCAGGCCCACCGAGGATCAGGATTACGCCGAAGCTCGTGAAGCAGAACAGAAACACCAGTGACCCCGCCGCGAGCAGCGAGTTTCGCAACGCGGGCAACGTAACAAGGAAGAACCGCGCCGCCGGCCCCGCCCCGAGCATCGCGGCCGATTCCTCGACCCTCGTGTCCAGTCCGCGCCAGCCGGTCGCAATAATTCGCGCCGCTACGGCCACGTTGTAGAACACGTGGGCCAGCAGGATCGCCCAGATGGTGTTGAGCAGCCGAATCGGTGGTTCATCCACACCTGGGAGCTTCATCAGTAGGTCGTTCGCGGTCCCGGAAGGACCGATGAGCGCAGTGAATGCCACGGCAACGACAATCGTCGGGAGGACGAAAGGCACCATCAAGGTCGCCTCAAGCGCGCGCTTTCCGGGGAAAGAATGGCACGCCAACAACCACGCCAACGGCAGGGCCAATATCAGTGTCAGCCCGGCCGAGACAGTCGCCTGCCACAGCGTGAACCACCCGCGTTCGAGGTAGTAAGTGCCCTCGAACAGCGGGCCAATTCCACCCTCACGGCTGAACGATTCCCGGAAAATGTTCTGAAGCGGGTATGCGAGAAAAACCAGCAACATCAGGAACGCTGGCGCCATCAGCGCCAGCGCTCTCCATCGCGTGCCGGACGCCGCGCTCAGCGTAGGACGGCCTGTGTCCACTCGTTGATCCATCGTTCCCGATTTGCCGCAATGTCCGAAGCACTAATCGCGGCCGCCTGCACATCCACCTTCGAAAACGCCGTGAACGCCTCAGGAACCGTCGCGTCTTGGTTCACCGGGAACACTGCCATCTGCTCCGGGATGTCTTCTTGCACAGGCACGCTCAGCATGAAGTCGATGAACTTCCGTGCCAGGGCTTCCTTCTTCGTCCCTTTCAGGATGCCGACGTACTCCACCTGCCGGAACAGCCCTTTGGCCACCAGCAAGTTTGCCGTCGGCGCGTCCGGGCGTGGTGGGTCGGCAAAGAGTTGCTCGAACGCCGGGCTCGTCGCGTAGCTCAACACAATCGGCTGGCTCCCGCCCGATAGCGAGAAGTTGGTGTAATAGGCCGTCTCCCAGCCATCGACCACCTTCAGGTCGTTCGCCCGCATCGCCTTCCACCAGTCGACGTATCGGGCGTCGCCAAAGTAGTCCACCGTGGCGATAAGGAATGCCAGTCCGGGCGAAGACGATGCCGGATTTTCCACTACAACGAGTCCCTTGTACTGCGGCTTGGTGAGGTCCTCAAGCGTCTTCGGTGGTTCAACGTTCAGCTTCTTCAGCGCAGCGATGTCGTAGTTGAAGTTCACGTAGCCAAAGTCCACGGGCGTGACGATGTTCGCCCCGTCGCCCTGGAATTCGTTCGGCACCCGATTCAGCAGCGGCGAGGAGTAGCCGCTGAAAATCCCTTCATCCAGCGCCCGCGACAGTAGCGTGTTGTCGACGCCGAACGCGAGGTCGCCTTCCGGGTTCTTCTTGGTCAGGATGAGCGATGTCAGCATTGCTCCGGCATCGCCCTTCGGAAGCAGCTTCACCGAGACATTGTTGTCGGCTTCGAACTGTTTGATCAGGTCTTCGTTCAGGTTGAACGAATCGTGCGTGACCACCGTGAGGGTTTTCCCATCATCACTCGAGCCGCACGCGGCAAGCGCCAGCGATAGCAAGGTGATCAGCCCACCGAATACCAGGACAGACAGCAGCCTTCGCATTCGAAGGTCTCCTTCTGCTGCCCGAGGGCCGGTGGGTACTCTCCGGGCACAAAAAAGGAGCCCGGAAAGCCGGACTCCACGCACGCTGGCGATGGATCCGATCGCTTTCCTCCGCACGCATTTCACGTGGTCAGGTTCAAGGGGTCTGATCTCAGCCCGTGAGGGCACCCCCAGCGATCCCGAACAGCATTGAGTTGTTCGCCTGCAACGCTACACCTCGCAACTTCGTCTCGTCCACTCGTTCGAAACGTGATTCTCACGCTCTGTCACGTTCTGGCGACCATCCACGACCCTTTCGCCGTCGATAATCCACCCGAACGCGCGAGCGAAACTCACGTGTTGCTAGGTGATGATGAAGCGATCCTTACGCCACTGGCTGAACACGCTGATAGCTATCCCGACGGGCCAGGGGCGGAGAGTCGCGGTCGTCCGCCGGACCGTTGCGGCAGCCGGCATCATCCTTCTCATCGGCGAAGCCGCTGTCATGCTTCGATACTCGGGAACGATCGGCCTGACCCTCATGGTCATGACCGCCGGCCTTGGCGCATTTGTTTATCTCGGTATTGAGTCACTGGCTCCGCGCGCGGCTATCAGCGCCGAGGCAATGGCCGCATTCGTCGACGAGCAAACCGGCTTACCCGGCCGCCAACAGCTCATCGATACGCTTTCGCGCGATATCGCTCGCTGCGAGCGCTATTCCCATGCTCTTACCCTTTCGATCGTGAAGGTCAACCAATACGAAGACCTCAAGTCCGCGTGGGGTTCCGGAACCGCCCGGACCGCCGTCGACCACGTCGCTGAGACTCTCCGCCGCATCACTCGCGCCTCGGATTTCCTTTGCCGCGTCGATGAGTCGACTTTCGGGATCATCCTTCTGCAGTGCAGTGGCCGCCAGGCCGCCCTGTACAGCGACAGGCTCTCGCTCGCCGTAAGCAACCGTCCGCTCAAGTCCTCGTCGCGTTCAAAAGTCCCGCTCTACGTCGGCGTGGAAGTGTCCGCCGTCGAGTACGACGCCGCACGCTTCCGCGGCCCGCTCGATTTCCTCAGCTTCGCTGGCGGCGAAATAATCGAACCGCGTCTCGGTCGCGCCCGCTCCGGACAGAACCCTACCTCCGTGGACCCTCGGGGCCTAAGAGAACAACTCGTGAAGGATTACTACCCTAGTGGCGAAATGAAAGACTTCGCCGAAGCCTATCGCGAGGCCCGCAACCGCGACCGCCACGCCGGCTAAAGCCCCAACCCGACAACAACAACACCCTTCTCCCAGACTTGGGAGAAGGGCCGGGGATGAGGGCTACGCCTTGGACTTCTCCGCGAGGTAGTTCTTCAGCGTCTGGCCCGTGCGCCACATGGGCTCGGCACCCTCAAGGCTCGTGATCTGGCCCCAGTTCGCTTCGCACCATTCCGCGGTCTGGATTTCGCCCATCCCGGGCTGCATGCCGGGACCCTTTACGATTGCAGCCCGGTTGAAGTTGCCGGCGCCTGCTTCGATGACCAGGCCGCTGTCCTGGCAGTCCTTCGAGCTCATGTAGATGACGGCCGGAGCCACGAGCTCTGGCTTCAGCCGGTCGACCATCTCCGCCGGCATTACCGTCTGCGTGAGTCGCGTGCCCGCCACTGGCGCGACCGTATTCACGTTCACGTTGTACTTCGCCCCCTCTTGCTTGAGGACGTTCATGAACCCAAGCATCGCCGTCTTGGCCGCGCCGTAGTTCGCCTGCCCAAACTGTCCGTAAATGCCGGACGAAGACGTGGTCAGCACCACGCGACCGTATGACTGCTGGCGGAACACCGGCCACGCTGCCCGCAGGACCGTGAACGAGCCCTTGATGTGCACCGCGAACACTTTGTCCCAGTCGTCTTCGCTCATGTTGTGGAACGCGACGTCCCGCAGGATGCCGGCGTTGCAGATCACCACGTCGAGCCGGCCGTAGGTATCGATTGCGGTCTTCACCATGTTGAAGCCGCCGTCATAGTCGGCCACCGAGTCGTAGTTCGGGGTCGCTTCGCCACCGGCCGCCTTAATTTCGTCTACGACCTTCTGTGCAGCAGCCCGGTTTTCGCCCTGCCCGTGAGGGTCGCCACCGAGGTCGTTCACCACAACCTTCGCGCCGCGCGCGGCGAGGTCCATCGCGTAAGCGCGCCCGAGTCCAGCTCCAGCGCCGGTTACCAGTGCCACCTGGCCTTCAAATGAGATCGTCATTTTCTTATTCCTTCCATCTACGGAATTGGTTTGCCGTCCGAAATCGTCCCGAACCGTGTTCGGAACTAGTCAGTCTCTTGCAACGAGGGAGGTTACCAGCTTATGGAGCTTATTTCCGCCTGGCCCGCGACCACCGGCTGCCGGTCGTTCGACCATCGTCCCGAACCAGGCCTCCGCGCTTGCCACTCGCCACGCCAACGTGTCGTCCTTCCCGGCGTCGAATTGTTCCAGCAGCGTCCTCACCGTCTCGGGGTTGAAGAACTCGGTGCGCTTCGACGCTCGCTGAAGCATCGTCGTGATCCATGGCCGAAGCGGCCCGTGATTCCACTGCTGCTGCGGCGGCGCGTATGCGAGCTTGTCTTTCCGGTCGAGGATCGTGTCCGGCACGATCCCCCGCATCGATTCGCGAAGCACAACCTTCGTCGTGGCGGACTTCAAGAGCAGGTCCGGCGGCAGTCCAAAGCAATACTCCACAAGTCGATGATCCAGGAATGGCAAGCGCACTTCGCGGCTGAACGCCATGCTGTTTCGATCCGCATACCGCAGGAATTCCGGCAGCTGAGTTGTGGTTTGCCACCGTACGAGCTCGTTCCGGAGCCGGTCGTCGAACGGGCTAAATCCCGCTACGTGCGACGGCGAAAATTCCGCATGGAGCGAATCCGAAGCGACCTTCGATGACCGGTAATATCGCTCCGCCAGGCCATCGCGCATCGTTCCCGGGAGCGAGTAATAGGCCGCGAACAGTGCCGGCTCGCGGATGCCGCCGTATCGACGTCCATAGGTCGAAAGTTCCCGCGCAATCTTGTCCACACGTCCGTGCCGCAGCCAGTGCGCCAGGAACATGCCGTGCGCCTGGTCATACCCCGCGAGAATCTCGTCCGCTCCCTGCCCATCGAGCAGGACGGTTGTCCCGTTGGCTTTCGCCAATCCCATCACCAGCCACTGAGCGAACGGGCTCGTGCTCGCGATCGGCTCCTCCTGGTGATACTGCATCTCCTCGAACGTATCGATGAACTGTTCCGGCTCCACCCACACATCGTGGCTCTCAGCCTCCACGCGGTGCGTCACGATCTTGATGAACCGGCCCTCGTCATGGTCCTTCGAATGGAAGCGCGCGCTGAACGTCTTCTGGTGCATCCACTGCACTGCCTTTTGGGCGTGGATTGTCGACACGATGCTCGAGGAGTCGATGCCGCCGCTCAATGAACTGCCGACAGGAACATCGCTGCGCAACCTGATACGCACGCTGTCGAAGAGCAGTTCTCTGAATCGCTCGATAGCCTCTCCGCGCCCCGAAGGGACTTCCGTGGCGTTTGGCCACCAGTACCGCTTCGGCTCGCCGGCGCCGTTCGCATCCAACTGGATGTAGTGCCCGCCGGGCAGGCTCACGATTCCTTCGAAGAAACTTTGCTGGTCGAGGTCCAGGTCGCCGCGAGAAAGGTAGCGATAGACCGATGCCCGGTTCGCTTCCCGCAGTTCCGGCCGCACCGCCAGGATCGCCTTCATTTCGCTGGCGAACACCACGCCCTTGGCCGACCGGGCCATGTAGAGCGGCTTCTCCCCGAAACGGTCCCGCGCCAGCGTCAATGTCTTCTTCCGGTCGTCCCACAGCGCAAAGGCGAACATGCCGTTCAACCGCTTCAAACAGTCCGTTCCCCACTGTTCGAATGCCCGCAGGACAACTTCGGTATCCCCGGTCGAGCGGAACGTGTGCCCGAGCGCCTTCAACTCGTCGCGCAGCTCGATGTAGTTGTAGATCTCGCCGTTGTAATTCAGCGCGAGGCCCGCTGCCTCGTCGATAAACGGCTGGTCCGAGGCAGGTGTCAGGTCGATGATCGCCAGGCGGTTCTGACCGAACCCAATGCCCGGCGCGAAGTAACTTCCCTCGCCATCTGGGCCACGATGCCGCAGCGCCGCGATCATCGCGTCGATCAGCCCGGGCGGCACGGGTTCGCCGTCTGCTCGCAGGATGCCGGAGATTCCACACATCGGCGGGACTACTCCAATTGGCTGAAATTGAGCTGTAAAGGCGGACGGCTCTTGCCACCGATCCTAACAGCCACCCGAGATACGCAAAGCACGCGTTCGCCGCATCCTCGGCCCTGATTCGCGTTCGCCGTATAGTTGGCGTCATGCCCGGGAACATGTGGGACGAACCAGAAGAAGCGCAGCAGGACCTCGACCTCAAGCTGCTACGCGTCGGTGCCCAACCGCTCGACGATTCCGGCGCGCTCCGGGTGATGCTCGAAACCACTCGCGGAGAAATTGAAGGCATCCTTCACCCGGTCGAAGGCGGAACCTCCGCCGTGATTTGCGTCGGCGGCGCAATGGGCGGCCTCGATGGCCCCGCCGATTCTCTCTACGCGCGTCTTCCCATTTTGCTATCCAGCGCGAAAGTGACAGTCCTTCGCGTGCAATATCGCAAACCCAACGAATTCGAAGAGTGCGTCCTCGACGTGCTCGCTGGCTGCTCGTTCATGAAGGGCATCGGCGCGACCGATCTGGTACTCGTTGGCCATAGCTTCGGCGGCGCAGTCGTCGTCAAAGCTGGCGAACTCCACGATGCCGTCCGCGGAATTGCCTCGCTCTCCCCCCAACTCTATGGAACGCGCCAGGTGGAGAACCTCAACAAGCCGCTGCTGCTTGTGCATGGCATGGCCGACACGATCCTCAGTCACGAAGCCAGCGAGGACATCTATCGCAGGGCCCTTGAACCCAAGCGCATCGTCCTATTCGCCGAGGCTGGCCATTCGCTCATCCAGGCAAAACAGCAGATCGATGACCTGCTTTCAGACTGGATCCCCGCCCGCCTCGGTGGCGTCCCGGAGCCCGGTGGCCGCGAAGAACACGAAACCAGCCCCTAGCGCTCACCCTTTCACTCCCGGCACCTCGTGACGATCTCCACAACGACCGGCTAAGGTGATTTGTATGTCGTTGCTTCACGAAATCCGCGAAGACATTCGCGCCACCATCGAGCGAGATCCTGCCGCCCAACGCCCGATTGAAGTCTTGCTCTTTTATCCGGGCTTCCACGCCCGTCTCGCCCACCGTGCCGCCCACGCCATGTTGCAAGCCGGCGTCCCATTGCTCCCCCGCGGCCTAATGTACATAACGCGATTTCTCACCGGTATCGAAATCCACCCTGGCGCCCAGATCGGCTCGCGCTTCGTTATCGACCACGGCATGGGAATCGTCATCGGCGAAACAGCCGAAATCGGCGACGACGTCATGCTCTACCAGGGTGTGACCCTCGGCGGCACCAGCACCCGCCGCATCAAGCGCCACCCCACGCTCCGCGACCGCGTCACCGTTGGCGCAGGAGCGAAGGTCATTGGGGGAATCGAAATCGGCGAAAACGCTCGCATCGGTGCGGGTTCAGTAGTCGTCACGAATGTCCCGCCGAACGCCACCGTGGTCGGTGTTCCGGGCCACATCGTCGCTTTCCACGACGATTCAAACGGCGCGATCCAGCGTCTGCCCGGACCCCGAGTGGGAACGCCTGAACGAACTCGACCGCAAAGTCCAGGAACTCCACGAGATGGTCGAACACCTCGACGAACACCTCGGCGTCATCCACGCGAACCACCACGAGTAACGGGCGGATTCATGGGCTGGGAAGAACGCGCTAAGAAACTCGACAAGAAGAAACGCCAGATGGTCGTCCACGGCCGCGGCTTAATCACCGTCGATCCGCTTGCGACCAGCAAGCGCCTCAAAGGCCTCAAGAATCGACCAAATCGCAAGTCGGCCCGCCCGAGGCGTTGAGCCCCGCACAGGCCTCAACTTGCAACGCGTCAGTCCATCGGTACCCAGGCTTCGCCGCTCGCCACAATCCAGTACTGAACCCCGTTCCGCATCTGCGTCAGCGTCCGGATTTCCGGGTTCAGGCCCTCGCCCCATCGCAACCACGTCTGGGTTCCCAGGTCGAAGACGTAAACCATCTTGATTGAATCATGTCCGCCGAAGACCTCCGTCGGCGAAACGTAGCCGCCTTCCCATGTCACGAGCGAGGTTCCGGTGCCTACGCCCAACAATCGCGGAGCGGGGGTCGGTTCGGCTGGTTTCAGAGCAGGAGTCGCCGTTGGCGCCGGCGTGGGAGTGGTGGTGGCCACAGATGTAGTGCTCCCTCCGCCGTAGCCAAAGTCGGTCACCCAGTACCAGCCGTAGCGCGAACCCTCCCGATAGACCCTCGCAATTCCGATGGTCTTGAAGTCTTTGTCCAGCATCACATCGCGATGCGAAGGTGAATTGATCCATGCGCTGAGTGCGGTTTGCGCACTTGAATAGTTTGTTCCGGCCGCCAGGTTTTCACCTGCCGGGATTGCGACCCCACAGTCGGGCATTCGTGTCCACGGGCTTCGGCCGGTTGAATCCGAATGGCTGAACTCCGAACGGCCAGCAAGATCCGATGCCATCCAGGTCGACGACCGCGTCAGAGCGGGGTCGATCGTGAGTGCATCGGCGCCTTTGCCTGCGCGGTAATCGTTGATGAGGCGCAGGAATGCCTGCTCCTCACCGTCTACGGTCAGGTCATCGACGTTGCAATTGCTAAGAGCGCCTGCCGCCGTGGGGGCGGCAGCGGTCCACGCAAGGGCACCCAGCATGAAAATCGCGCTGAGCGCCCGGGTGAGTTTGTGTTTCACACAACCTCCCAGGGGCCACCGCGTATGACCGTAAGCGCGACCAGTAGGTTCGAACGACCGGGATATCCCTTACTTCGAGTAAACCCCGTGCAAAAAGAATGCCGGTTTGTAACCTAGGTGTTGTCCCGTGCCATAACCGGCAAAACGGAGGCGTTCTACGCGAGCATTCCCGGCACCAGCTGATTCAGGAAAAGCACGACGGACTCTTGTCCCAGTGGCTTGATGCTCGAGCTCGGCGGCTCGTTCCGGCCTTCGTCGCCCTGAATTGACCTATCGATCCAGCCGTTCGAACGCAACCGCCGCAGCGCCTAGCAGGCCCGAGTCCTCGCCCAGTTCGCTCGTCCGCAGGAGCGTCCCCGCCGCAGGGCCATACGCCAGCGAATACATTGCCTCGCGCATAGGCCCGATGAGCATGTCCCCCATCGCCAGCAGCCCACCACTGAGCGTCACAGCATCCGGGTTAAGCACGTTCACGAGGCTTCCAAGCCCCAACCCCAGCAAATGACCGCCGTGTCGTATCTCTGCCTCGCAGAGGGTGTCGCCTTTCACAGCCGCCTCGTAGAGGTGCTCGGCCGTGGCTTCCCCGTCCCCGACGATCTCCAGCAGGACTGGAGACTTCCCCTCGCTGATGATCTTCGCGGCACGGCCGGCGAAGGCTACGCCGCTCACCATCGCCTCAAGGCATCCTCGCGAACCACAGTTACATTTCGGTCCCGCCGGATTCAGGATGATGTGCCCGATCTCCCCCGCCAGGCCGCTCGCCCCGCGATAGAGTTTGCCGTCAATCACGATCCCCCCGCCGATGCCAGTCCCCAGCGTCGCGTGCAACAAGTGCCGCGTCCCGCGTCCCGCCCCGAACCGGAATTCACCGAGCGCCGCCGCACTGGCGTCGTTTTCGATGTATGCCGGGACACTTAGCCGCTCTGCCACGGGCGTAGTGAGCACCAGGTTCCGGAAGCCGGGGATATTCGGAGCGAGGATCACTTTGCCCTGGTCGGCGTTGATCAGTCCCGCCGTGGCGATGCACACCGCCAGCGGCGAAGCTCCGGAGGCTGCTACGGTCCCCGCCAGCATCTCAACGATCTGGGCAACGACACCCTGCGGATTTGTCGCCGACTGTGTCGGATGATCTTCCCGGTGCAGGATTTCCCCCGCCTCGGTCACAATCGCCGACCGCAGGTGGGTGCCACCGAAGTCCGCTGCCAGAACTGTTCGCGTCATCGCCATCACTCTACAGAATCTGGTCCCTCCAGAACGGTGAGCACCTTTCGTCGCAGATCTTGGACTAGGATTCAGCCAGTGCCGAAATTCGAACTGACCGATTGGCAATCTGCTCTTGTCGATGAACTTCGCGTGGCCCGGTTGGGCACCGTCGCGCCTTCCGGCGCACCGCAACTGGTCCCAGTCTGCTACGCATTTTTCGACGGCAGATTCTTCATTCCCATCGATCAGAAGCCGAAGTCGTCTCCGAATCTCGCGCGCGTGCGCAATATCAACGCCGATCCGCGAGTGTCGCCTCCTGCTCGACCGATACGATGATGACTGGTCGCTACTCGCCTGGGTCAGAGTCGATGGCCGTGCCGCCGTCCTCGAACACGGCCGAGACGAAACGGGGGCAATCGAAGAACTTCGCAGACGTTACGGGCAGTACGGCAACATGCCGCTCGAGGACCTTCCACTGATCGTCATCGAGCCAATCACGCGCGCAGCGTGGCGCTGGCCCGTCGGCTGATATCATCGGCGCGTGCCAAAGGAACGCAAGGAACCGGTTGTCGATTTCGGCTTTCGTATACCCGCCCCCGGCGAAAAGGGTGACGCTCGCCAGTCACTGAGCGAACCGTCTCCCGGGCCACCATCCGCCGCACCCGTTCCTTCACTCCCGGTATCTCGAGGCTTTCCGCAACAAAACGGAACGCTGGAAGCGCGATCTCCTCGACGTAACCCGCCGCAATCGCGGCATCAACTACCGCACCTCGAAGGCGACCCTCAACCTTCCGTCCACACCTGACGACCTTTGGGACGTCCTCGTCGTCAACGAAGGTCGAGATCTCGTTCAACGCACGCAACTTCGCCCCCGATGCTCCCGGATCCGGTCGCCGACGTTCGAGCCATCGAAGCCTTCGCCAGCGCTCGTCGACTGGCCGACCGTGCCCGCCTGGCCGATCGCGAACAGGGCATTCAGGTGCTGTTCGCAGCTCTTGGCTGGCTCCATTGGGTCGACTCCGAAGGCCATCAACTCCAATCGCCGCTGCTCCTCGTCCCGGTGGAACTCATCCACAATCGCCAGGATAAAGAAGTCGAGCTTCGCGCCGCCGCCGATGACCCGCCCGAAGTAAATCCGTCCCTCGGCTACCTCCTCCAGGTCCAATCCGGAATTCGCCTGCCCGAACTCGTCGATGACGAAGGCGATCGGCTCCATGATTCCCTCGACGCCTTTCTCGCCGCAGTGAAGGACGTCGTCGCCAAGCAGGCCGGTTGGACCGTCGAGAAAGACGTCCCGGTCGTTGATGTCTTCTCGTTCGCGAAACTCGCGATGGTCGATGAAATCGACCGCTCGCTCGGCCGGCTCGCTCAGCATCCCATCCTCAAAGCACTCGCCGGTGAAGGTCAGCTACCTTCGCTCGAAGCCCCGACAGATTCGATTGATGCCCGATACCAGCCCGGCGCACTCCGCACCGTCGTCGAAGCCGATGCCTATCAGCTCGAGGCGGTGGCCCTCGCTGCCTCCGGCGCCAGTTTCGTCATCGAAGGCCCGCCGGGCACCGGCAAAAGCCAGACAATCACGAACATCGCCGCCGACCTCATGGCGCAGGGCAAACGCGTTCTTTTCGTCGCAGAGAAACGCGTCGCGCGCGAAGTCGTTCTCGAAAACCTGCAGAAGGCCGGGCTCGGGGAAGCTTGCCTGCATCTCGCTTCCAATGCCGGGGCCGCCAGCCGTGCCGATGCCAAGGCCCAGGTCATCAAGGAAATCGTCGATACCCTCGATGCGGGTGCACCCCCGCCTCAACCGGAGGCCGCGCTTCCCGGAGCGCTACGCCGAGCTCCGCAACCGTCTGAATGCCTACAGCACAGGCATCGGAAATCCGCTCGGCGATGGCGGATGGACGACTACATTCGAAGTCATCGGCAAAGCCATCGAGTCGGCTCCGAACCGTCGCGAGAACATCCAGATTCCCGGCCATCGACGGCAAGTCGCGATTCTGGCTCGACGATGTCTCCGAAGCGGCAAAGTCGCTCGACGTCTTCAGTCCGGCATGAACTCTCTCTGCTTGCAACTTCGTGGGTGAATCTGCGCTGGACTTCGCCCGATACCGCGACAGCAGGAGCAGCTCGCGAGCGCACTTTCGACCCTTGCCGCATTCAGCGAATCGCTCGACTCCGTCGCAAGCCCTGTCCTCGGCACGAACGGCCCCGCCGGCGCGCTCACCATCGAATCGGCAAAAGAACTCGCATCGCGACTCAAGAAGGTCGGTTCCTACCGCAAGAAAGCCGGGTCTTCCTTCGCTTCATCAACCCGGGTTTCTACTCGGCCCGAGGTGACCTCAAGTCCTTTGCGGCAGCCGGTTACGCCCCGAACGGCAAAGAGGCGGACGACCGGGACGCGTCTCTCAGAACTTCTTGCCTCCGCTGAAGGTGCTTTTGCCGTCGCTACCGACGCGTTTGGTGAAGCCGCACCCAGGTCTCGCCTCCGCGGGAGAAGTCAGCCAGTGGGCCACAACCTGCAACCCGGTCTTCCGCAGTTTTCAGTCCTGACCGAAATGGCATCAGTTCTCGCCAGCTCTCGATCCGCTGGAAATGCGAGACGCGTTCGCGGCTCTCCTCGCAGGATCACGAGCACCCATGGCCAACTTGCGACGGTCGTACCAGCCACCGTCTACGGAGGTTGGGCAACACAGCTCGTACAGGGCGAACTCGCATCGACTCCCGAACAACGCGCGCGCCTGGTCGATTCTTACGCTCGTCTGGATGCAGAAATGGTCGGCTGGTCGCGCACCACCGTCCTCGGCGGGATTCGCTCCAAACGCCCCCGTTCCGTGAACCATGGCTCCATGGCGCCGCTCGTTAAGTACGCGCGCGCCAAGCGGCGCCCTGCCCTTCGCACCATGCTCGGAAAGAGCCGAGAGGCCGTCCAGCTCCTCAAGCCGACCTTCTCATGAGTCCGCTCGCAGCCGCCCAGTACCTTTGTCACGGCGACAACGAGACCTACCGCTTCGACACCGTGATCGTTGACGAAGCCAGCATGATTCCCGACGCCCGACATGGTGGTCGCGCTTAAGCCTCGCGAACCAGGCAATCATCGTCGGCGACTCGAAGCAGATGCCGCCGACGAACTTCTTCCAGAAGGAAATCGCGCCCAGCTGCAGACGACCCGGACGAGGAGGACGTCACCTTCGAAAGCATTCTGGATGAAGCCGCGCCACTCCTCTCTTCTACCATGCTTCGCGCCCACTACCGCTCTCGAGATGAGTCCCTCATCGCGTTCTCAAACGTCCATTTCTACGATGGCAAGCTCGTCGCCTACCCCGATGCGTGGGGCAACCGCCCCGAATCCGGCGTCCGTTTCGAATTCGTCGAAGACGCCGTCTACGGTAGCGGGAGCAGCCGCGCCAACCCCGCCGAAGCAAAACGCACCGTGGAACTCCTCCGCAGCGAATTGCAGGCCTCGGGCGGCAAACGCCAGGTCGCGATTACCTCGATGTCCCTGGCCCAACAAGGCGAAATCCTCGATCAGATCGAAGATGCTGCCGCACTCGACCCGCTCATTCGCTCGTGGGTAGAAGGTGGCGGCCTCGTCCGTAACCTTGAGACCGTCCAGGGCGACGAATCCGACGTGATGATCCTCAGCGTTGGCTACGGCAAAGACGAGAGCGGCCGGCTTTTCCTCAACTTCGGCCCGCTGGGACAGGAAAAGGGCGAGCGCCGTCTCAACGTTGCCATCACCCGCGCCAAGTGGAAGACCATTCTCGTCACCAGCATCCACTCCGGCGACATTGATCCCGCTCGGACCACTTCCACCGGCACCCTTAGTCTCCGCGACTACCTCGATTACGCCGAACGCGGTCCCGAAGTCACTCCCCGCGGTCGGCACCAACGCCCCCCTCCCTCTCAGCGCGTTCGAGCGTGTCGTCATCGACGCGGCCACTGCCAACGGACTCCAGTGCGTACCTCGTGTGGGCGTTGGCGGCTATCGCGTCGATATCGCTGTTCGCCATCCGCAGGAGCCCGAAAGGTTCGTCCTCTCGATCGAATGCGACGGCCCCAACTTCTATGGCGCCCCGGCTTGCCGCGACCGCGAGATTGGCCGCGCTGGCGTTCTCGCGCGTATGGGATGGACCGTCCATCGGTCATTCTCAACGGCCTGGTTCAAAGACCCGGAAGCCGAACTCAACCGCCTTCTCGAAAGCTACCGCGCGGCCTCTCTCAAGTATCCTCGCCGTCCGCGATTCGGGCCGACGAGAGTTGCGGCCGAACATTACTAGGTGGAATGCTTAGTGCCCCCATACGCAATTCCCGTAGATTTATAATTAACCTCGTCCTCTTCGCTTAGTGCCCCCGGTATCGATCCGGGAGAAAGGCCCCCCATCGTGGCTGGTCTCATCGTCGTCGGCGTTATCGCCCTACTCATTCTCATCCTCCTGTTCTCGTCGTTCTTCACGGTCGAACAGCAAACGTCGGCGGTCGTCGAACGCTTCGGAAAGTTCACTCGAGTCGCCGGCCCTGGCCTGAACTTCAAGATTCCGATCGCCGAGCGCAATGCGGGCAGCATCAACCTGCGCGTTCAGCAGCTCGACGTTACTGTCGAGACGAAGACCCTCGATAACGTCTTTGTCCACACTGTCGTCGCGGTCCAGTTCATGGTCGTCCCCGACAAGGTGTACGACGCCTTCTATCGCCTCGATCGCCCGACAGTGCAGATCACGGCCTACGTCTTCGATGTCGTCCGCGCTCGCGTCCCGAAAATGGAACTCGATGACCTCTTCGATCGCAAGGACGAAATCGCCATCGCCGTGAAGCAGGAACTTTCAGCCGAGATGGATTCCTTCGGGTATCTCATCGTTCAGGCCCTCGTCACGGACATCGATCCCGACAAGAAGGTCAAGGAGTCGATGAACGAAATCAACGCCGCAAAGCGACTTCGCGTCGCCGCCACCGAGCGTGGTGAGGCCGACAAGATCCTCAAGGTCAAGGCCGCCGAAGCCGAAGCCGAGAGCAAGGCCCTCCAGGGCAAAGGCATCGCCGACCAGCGCCGCGCCATCATCGATGGCCTCCGTGAGTCGGTCGACCAGTTCGCCCAGAGCATTTCCGGAACCACGCCGGAAAGCATCATGCAGCTCGTCCTCATGACGCAGCACTACGACACCGTGAAGGAGATTGGCTCAAGCTCGCGCTCGAACACCATCTTCATGCCCTACTCACCAGGCGGCATGTCCGACCTCGCTGTCCAGATGCGAGAAGCCCTCATCGGCGCTAACGCAGCGACTGCTGGGATGGATTTGGACAGCAAAGACCTGGACATGAACAACTAGCGTCGAATTGTCAGCGAGAGGCGCCACGCAACGCGCGTCTCTCGCTGGCGAATCTTCCGCCACCACGTCGTCTGGTACGGATGATCTCGTGCCAGCCGCTTCCAGGTTCGAGACGGCGAACGGCCCGTCCGGCCCACCGCTCCGCGACTCGCTTCCATCGAAAATTCGCTAATTCCCAGCTTCGCAAGTTGGCCCGCATCCGCTTCCGGGTCGATCGCTGTGACAAGTTCAAGCGTCGCCCCGTCCTTGCAACTCCCCGTAATGCGTTCGAAATCCCCAGGCGTTGGCTCGCGCGATTGCTTTCAGCAGGCTTCCCCACGGGAAAAGCACCGAAACCGAATCCGCGACTCCTTCGAACCCGCCAGGCAAGTCCTCAAGCGATCCGAGCACGAACCAAAGGTTTCGGTCTCCTCGAATTCGTCTCGGCACGTCGAGAAGCATCGACCAGTCCGGCATGGTTGGGGTCCACGCCGAAAAACGCTGTCTCCCGATCGGCGCGCGCGCAATCAGCCGGGAATCGTCCGTCGCCGGTCCCGATATCCAGGTGAACCCTGCCTCGTGGTAGATGAAAGTTAGTTGTGAATCTCGTCGAGTCGTTCGAGCTTTCGGCCGTTAATCAAATACATTGCCGAACTCCGCATCTTGATTGCCCGTCCCTGCCATCGGACGGTCCTGAGGTAGCATTCCTAGTGCGCTGGGGCGTGGCTGCCGTGGTCGGCGACCGCATGCCCATGGTCGTCGTCATCGTCTCCGGGAAGTTCGCTCGCCGGCATGATAGTGATCGGGGCGACCCACGACGGGTTCTCTGGGAAGGCGCCGATCTTCCGCTTGAACAGGTAGAGCACGCCAAGCAGTACGCCGCCTCCAGCGATGCTGACGATCGACCAGATGGTCACTTCCTTAACGTCGGTCCAGTTCGGGCCACCGATGAAGCTGCTTCCGCCGCCCTCATGCGATTCCCCGCCGCCCTCCTGTGCCAGCGCCATCGGCGCGTAGGCCAAAGTGCAAACAACAAATGCTGCGATGAGAAGGCTGCGTACGAAGAGAAGTTTCATGCGGAACAGATTCTAGGATCTCGAACCGAATCGGGCCAGCGAGCGAGGGGCAGGAAAAAGGGGCCGGTGGATGTGTGGAGCGGACACAGCATCCAGCGCGACCCGGGATAGTTTTAGCACTCGCTTAATTCACCCGCAAGTGGGAATACATTAGAATTTTCACAACGAAGTGTTTTGTCGAACAGATCTTCGAGCGTCGTCTCTCCCCGTCACGGCGCCCTCAAGCAAGATTGTGGTCCTACAGGTCCCGGAAATCATCCCTACTGGCTCTCCTACGGGGCCGCGGCTGAGTGGCACACTGGGGCGAAACTGGAGGAAGCAATGAAAGCCGTCATTCCGTTCGATGGCAGTGACAACTCCGCGCGCGTCTTTGGAGCCGTGAGGAACCTACTGGCCCTACAGCCGGATATCGAGGCCCACCTCTTCTCAGTCCTCGACCCTCACTCCGTGAAAGGCCGCTCGGAACACGGGATTCAGGAGACGCCCGCCGCTGCTTACGGCAAAGTCGCCATCACGATGCCGCCCCCGCGCATCGTCGAGTCTCATGGCGAGGCTTTGAGCGTAAAGGTGATGAGACCAGGCATGCGATCGAAGACCTCGCAAAGAAGGAAGTTCCCGGTGTGAAGTTCGTCAGTCATGTCGTTTGGTCGCAGCATCCGGCCGAGGCCATCAACAAGTTCGCTGACGAATTGGGCGCCGACGTGATTGTCATGGCTACCCACGGCCGTTCCGGGATTTCCCACATGCTCGCCGGCAGCGTCACGGAAGCGGTCATCCACTCATCCAAGTGCCTCGTCCTGGTCCAGGGCCCCGCGGTTCCATAACCATCTGGCCCAGCGCGTACAATCTGTGGCCATGGAGCCCCGGATTCAATACGCGCAGACTTCGGACGGCGCCAACATCGCGTGGTGGTCGCTTGGCGATGGCCCAGCCGTCATCCAGCTCCCTTCGATTCCCTTCACTCACATCCAGATGGAATGGGACGATCCGAACTGGCGCGCGTGGTATCTCGCCTTTGGAGAAGGCTTTCGGCTCATTCGCTACGACTCGCGAGGATGCGGACTCTCCTCGGCGCCAACTTTCGACTATTGCCTCGATGCGATGCTCCAGGATCTGGTGCAGTCGTCGAACACTCGGCGAGCGACGATGTCGTCCTTCTCGCGCCGGTCCAATCCGGCCCGGTAGCGTCTCGCCTTCGCCGCACGCTTCCCTCGGATAGTCAGCCGAATCATCCTCTGGTGTGCCGTCTCACGCGGCGATGAACTCATGACCTCGAGTTTCGAGGCGCTCCGTACTTTGAGCCACACCGATTGGACGCTCTTCTCAGAAACTGCCGCCCACGCTCTCGTCGCTGGCTGGGATGAGGCCCAGGTGGCCCACCGCATGGCCTCGATCATGCGAGAGTCCTCCAGCGCCGCAATCCACGATGCCGTCCTCGATGGCTTCCTCTCCGAGGACATCTCCGCCGACCTTGCTGCTATCAAATGTCCGGTGCTGGTCGCCTACCGCATGCAAGGAACCACACCACTCCCTGCTTCTGCTCGATACCTTGCTTCGGCAATCCCCGACGCTTCCCTCCACCCCGTCCAGGGCACTTCGATGCTGCTGGTCGTTTCCGATGCGCGAGAAATTGCCGCCAGCTTTCGCGAATTTCTACAAACCACCTCGCCGGTTCACAATCGGCCGCACTCTCTCGGGCTTCCAAACGCTGCTCTACACCGACATCGAGGGCCACTCCGCCATCATTCGAGTCCTCGGCGATGAACGAGGCCGCGCAGTGCTGCGGGAACACGAACGCCTCACGCGGGAAGTTATACGAAGCCATCAAGGCGTCGAAGTCCTTGCCCGTGGAGACGGCTTCCTGGTCCGTTTCGAGACCGCATTCGACGCAATCGAGGCTGCTGCGGATCTACAACGGCGGCTGGCCGATGCCGCGGCCGACCTCCCGGTCGAACTTGCGCGTTCGGATCGGCATCAACGCCGGCGAGCCGATTCGCGAAGGTGACGAACTCCATGGTGCCGTTGTGAAGTCCACGGAATCGATCGCCTCAATGGGCAACGGAGGCGAAATGCTGGTCGCAAACGTCGTCCGCGAACTCGCCGCAGGCAAGGGCTACGCCTTTGTCGAGCGAGGCGAATTTCCCCTTGCCGGCATCGAGGAACCGACGCGCATCTGGGAGATGCACTGGGCGCACAGCGCCAGCTAACCGTGACCAATTGTTCCCATATCCACGGATCCCGTAGATTTCCGCGGCGATGGAATACAAGTGGCGCTGCCTGATTGCGGTGTGCTTCGGTACCTACATGGCCACGATGGATTTCAGCATCATCAACGTGGCCCTGCCCACCCTTTCCCGGGAATTCGACAAGTCCCCAGATGTCGTCGTCTGGGCTACGCTCGCATCGAGTCTCATGGTCACCGGCATCACCCTCACGGCAGGCCGCGTCGGCGACCTCTACGGTCGCAAGCGGGTGTACATCACTGGCTGGATCATCTTCACAATCGGCATGGGCATTGCCGGGTTCGCCCAGACCATCGAACAGCTCATTGCCTTTCGCTTCTTCCAGTCCATCGGCATCGCACTCGCCATAGCGAACGGCAATGCCATCGTCACCGATGCCTTCCCCGCCCACGAACGCGGGCAGGCCCTCGGTACCACTGGCGCCGTCGTCGGTGCAGGCCTCATGACCGGTCCGATCGCCGGCGGCGTGATCCTTCAGCTTCTTAGCTGGCATTGGATCTTCTGGCTGCGAGTCCCGATTGGGCTCATTTCGATGGCCATGGCGATGCTGTTTATTCGCCCGTCTGAAGCTTCCGAAGCTCAAGCCAGCCGGAAACTCGATATCCCCGGCGCCATCACCCTCTTCGCAACCCTGTCTACGGCACTTCTCGCTGTGAACCGCGGCACCAGCTGGGGATGGACATCGCCCCAGGTGCTCGGGTTGCTCGCCTTCTCGGCATGCTCGCTCACCCTCTTCCTCCGCGTCGAATCTCGCGCCGCCAGCCCCGTCGTTTCGCTCGCGCTCTTCAAGGTTCGCGCATATGCGGTCGGCGTTGGCAGCCTCGCTCTGAACTTCTTGGGCCAGTCGTCCGTCACGTTCCTCATGCCGTTCTACCTCGAACAGGTTCGAGACTTCTCCACGGGCCAAACCGGTCTCGTCATCGCTACCGTTCCGCTGATGATGCTCATCCTCTCGCCGATCAGCGGCAGAATCTCCGACCGCTACGGGTTCCAACACCAGACGACCCTGGGCATCGCGATCGTCTCGGTCGGCCTCCTGTCGCTCGCTACCATCCACGCCGAGACGCCCATTGTCCTGGTCATGGCTCGATTGGCAATCGTCGGCGTCGGGACCTCCATCTTCATGTCACCGAACAGCGCTTCGATCATGGGGTCCGTCCCCCGCGAACGCCTTGGCACCGCTTCCGCGAGCGTCGCCACCGCCCGGAACATCGGGAACGCATCGGGCCTCGCCATGGCCAGCGCCATCCTCGTCGCTGTCGCCAGTTCTTCTGCTGGCTTCACCGCATCGAGGATCACGGACCTGCCACCCGGCGCAATCCTCGATGGCGTGCGGATGGCATTCCTTGTCGCCGGGATCGCCTCGTCCACCGCCATTCTTGCCTCGTCATTCCGCGGCAAGCAGCCCGCGAACCCCACGGTCATCACGCAGGTGGTACCGTCCCCCGCGCAGGACTAAACACTTGGAGAGTAACCATGGAACGTAGATTCGAAGGGAAAGTTGTGGTCATCACAGGTGCTGCGGGCGGCATCGGTAAGGCCACCGCAAAGCGATTCGCAGAAGAAGGAGCCAATGTCGTAGCCGTCGACCTCGCCATGAGCGACCTCCACGATGTCGTTGCCCTCGTCGAATCAGCAGGCGCAAGTTGCCTCGCTGTCCCGGCAGACGTTTCGAAGTCGAGCGATGTCGAGCGCTACGCCAAAGCCGCGAAAGACCGCTTCGGCGGCGTCGATGCCTTCTTCAACAACGCGGGAATCGAAGGTTGGGTCGGCCCCACGCTCCAGTACCCCGAGGACATGTTCGACAAAGTCATCGCGGTGAACCTGAAAGGCGTGTTCCTCGGCATCAAGTACATCGCTCCGCTTCTGCTGGAACGCGGCGGCGGCGCCATCGTGAACACCGCCTCGGTCGCCGGCCTCTCCGGCACGCCGGGCATCTTCGCCTACGGAGCCAGCAAACATGCAGTCGTCGGCATGACCAAGTCGGCGGCTCTCGAGTTCGGCCCTCGCGGCGTCCGCACCAACGCCATCTGCCCTTCGCCCATCGAAACCCGAATGATGCGCGCCCTCGAGCGGGGCATGAACCCCGATGAGCCCGAAACTGCCCACCAGCAGATGGCCACCAACAACCCGATGGGCCGCTATGGCGAACCGGAAGAAGTCGCCGCCTTCGTCGCCTTCCTCTGCAGCCCCGATGCGAGCTACCTCAATGGCGGCATCTTCCCCATCGATGGCGGCCGAATGGCCCGCTAGGGCGGCGGTTGGCCATAAGTCGTAAGCCGTTGGCCGTTAGCCGTTGGCCGTTGGCCGTTGGCCCGGAGGCGTTGCCGGCGTAGGGCCGAAGAACCGAGAGCGTCAGCGACCGGCCACCGTCCCCTCCAGGCCGTAGGCCGGCGAGGGCCGTCGAACCACGAACGCGCGGGCGGGTTTGGCCTCGAACAGAGTCCGAGGCCAACGCCCAGACGAGCCGACGGGTTCACCGCGGCTGCAACTTTTTTTGTGTTGTTTTTGGGCTGAATTAGATTCAGGTCTGTAGAGCGATTCAGGTTCAGGTGTACTGACAGATCGTGTCGCGATGCCCCCCACCCTCGACCCCTCTCCCACGTCTGGGAGAGGGGAGTTTTGGCTGGTACGCGGTAGCTGGTGGCTGGTGTTCGGTGCCGAGTTGGCTGTGGCGCGGCCGATGCCTGACCTGAGGCAGTCGAGGCTGAGGCGGAGTGTTTCGAGGAATATGTGGTTGGGGGTGGTGTTCATGGGGAGAGGTTGTGGCGGTGTGGGGTGGAGGTGGAAGGGGCTGTTGGCGCCGACCTGATCCCGGGGACGGCACAGATTCGGCGCGGGCGGCCTCGTTCGGAGACACGCAACTGGGAGGCCGGAGACGTCACCACACCGTCGCCCTCATTCCATCTCAGAATCGCAGCCATCGGGTAGTGAACGAGCCCCGCGGCCCGGTACCCTGAATATCATGCCTTCCCGCGACGGTACCCGAGCGCATAAAGGCGCACCCTTGAGGCTGACGCCCCGCCAGCAAGAGGTCATTCGCCTCATGGGCCGCGGGTTGACCAACGGTCAGATAGCGGACGATCTCGGCATTACCCTCGATGGCGCCAAATTCCACGTCGGCGAAATCATCCAGAAGCTCGGTGCCAACTCCCGTGAAGAAGCCGTCGAACTCTGGAGTTCAAGACCTCGCTACCGATGGGCGGCCCTCCCAGTCATACCGATTTCGAAGTGGTTCGCAGTCGGGCTCGCAGGTGTGGTCGCCATCGGGGCTATGGTGCTCTGGGTAGCGCTGCTGAACGCTCAGAGCGGCGGCGCTCCCGGCCTTGCTCTCGACGATGTCGCGCCTCCGGCCGAGGTCTCGGCCAACCCTTCGGCGACCACAGACTCGGGGGCTCCCTCAGGCCTCGTCCCCTGCCCGTCGCCCGTCCCGCGCACCCCAATCGTCGCCGGGGCAACAGATTGGGTCGATTTCGTGATCTTCGACGGCGTCAGTTACCTGGGCGGTGGTTGGACGCGCCGTGCGAGGATCATCGACACGGCTTCGCTTGGCGAGCCCTACGGTCGCGTCCAGGTCAATGTGTCAGAAACCTCCGTCAACGCCGACGCCACCAGAGCAGACTGCGAGGCTGCATTTATCCCCGCAGGTGACGTCCTCTTCCGAGTCGACGGCTACGACCCTCACTTTCGAATCGCAACCAGAGAGGGCCGCCTTTACGAGGCCTACCGCAAGCAGGGCGCGGCGGTCGCGGGCGAATTCATCGACATCGGCGGCAAGGTTGAAACGATAGTGATCCGCGATTCAGAAAACGAACTCAAGGTCGGAACGATTGGTGATTCTTCGGTTGTCACAGCGCTCGTCGATCAACTACTACGCGCGAAGTTCGACGATGCAGCAACGTCATCGGGCACAACGGCATACCAGCTTGAATTCATGCTGGACGACGGCACCACATGGACCGCCACGTTCTGGCCCGACGCAAACCGCATCTGGCCCGGAATCTTCGTCCCCGATTCGTTCACCGCCACGGTCCAGGCGGCAATGAAGTAACCCTCCTTTTACCGGGGACATTGCCCCCTGGCATTTGGCGCCTACCTGCCGTCCGCCTCTCGTTCTGCCGATACCTACTACGTGACTCCCTCCGCCCTCCAACCCGCCATCGAGCTCCGGGGCGCCAGCCGCTCCTTCGGAGATCAGATCGCGCTTCATCCTCTGAATCTGACGATTCCGCCCGGCGAGATCTTCGGCCTACTCGGCCCCAACGGGTCGGGCAAAACAACCACACTCCGCATCCTCGCGACGCTGATTAAGCCGACAACGGGCCACGCCTCCGTGCTCGGCCACGATGTCGTCGACGGAGCGATGGCGATTCGCCGCTCGCTCGGCGTCATGCCCGAAAAGCCGAGTCTCTACGAGCGGCTCTCCATCCTCGACAACCTCACCTTTTGGGCTGAAGCGCATTCCGTCCCGAATCCGTCCGCTGCCATCGCCGAGTCCCTCGAATTCGTCGGACTAGCCGGTCGCGGCGAGGAGCGAGTGGGTTCGCTTTCGAAAGGTTGGCGACAACGCGTCACCCTCGCCCGGGCCATCGTTCATCGTCCCAAAATCCTCCTCCTCGATGAGCCGTCATCCGGTCTCGATCCTTCGGCCGCAACCGCGATGGAACGCATGATCCGCGAATTGGTCGCGTCCGGTTCTACGGTCTTAATGAACACGCACCGCCTCGCAGAGGCCGAACGCCTCTGCGATCGCGTTGGCATCCTCCGGCATGGCCACCTGCTCGAACTGGGCACTCCCGGCCAGCTACGTGACCGTCTTCTCGGCGGCGTGGTCAGAGTCGAGCTGTCCACGCCGCCGGATAATGGGCTTCGCGATGAAATCGGCTCGATAGTTGGGCTGGGGGCGCTCGAGTGGCGCCAGCGTTCCTTCTCGTGCCGCCTTCAGAACGCGAACGCCGAAACCCCGCGATTAATAGCGCGTCTCGTCCATGCCGGCGCAAATATCCTCTCCGTGACGCAGGCCGGGGACCTCGAGGAGGCGTATCTCGAGCTTATGGCCCGCACCGAAGCCCCAGAAATGGAGATTGCGGCATGACAGCCTTCTCGGTAGCGCCGCCCGTTCGCGCCCTCGTTCGCAAAGAACTGCGTGAGTTCCGCCACCACCGGATGATCCTGTTGACAGCGACGGTCCTCCCCATCGCGTTCCTCATCCTGCCAATCGCCAACCTCGCATTGTTCGATCCCGAAAGGTCCATCGGCGGTCCGAACTTCGCCGTCGGCCAGGCGATGTTCTGTTTCTTCCTTTCGCCGGTAATCATCCCGGCCACCATGTCGGCATATGCAATCATCGGAGAGCGTGACCAGGGCACACTCGAACCGCTTCTCACGCTCCCGCTCAGCGATGCCCAGTTCCTGGGTGGCAAGGTTTTGGCGGTCGTAGGCCCGACGGTCATGGCTTCGTTCGCCATTTACGCCGCCTACATGGCCTTCGTCGTCGTTACGATTCACGGCATCGTCCGTGGCCCGGTCCTCGATTGGACATGGCCCTTTGGCTTCATCCTCCTGACGCCCTTGCTCGCGCTGTTTTCCACGCTCGTCGGCATGGTTTTCTCATCGCGCGCGAAAGACATCCGTGTCGCTGAACACCTCAGTGGACTCATTCTGCTTCCCGCAATGATGCCAGTTATGCTCGTTGTCACCCGGACGATACCGGCGACCGTAGTCACCTGGTTGGTGTTCGCGGCAATCGTCGGGCTGATTGACTTCGGCCTCTGGCGCATCGCCATCCGCGCCTTCGACCGTGAACGAGCAATCTCCGCGGCGTAAACCGATGCCATCTCGGCCGGTGGCGGCTACCCCGCCGCCATGTTTCGCTCTTCCAATGCGCCCGTCTCAGCCGCTCAATCACCCGGTTGGTTTCAAGCAGGGCGCTCGGGCGTCCATCCCGCTCTGCATAGCAGTTGGCGCGTTCGGCGTTTCATTTGGCGTGCTGGCCCGGGCCAACGGCTTCGGCATCTTCGCCCCCATCGTGATGTCGCTCACGACCTTCACCGGTGCATCCCAGTTCGCCGCAGTCTCTATCCTCGGCGATGGTGGCGGACTCGGAACGGCGGTCGTCGCCGCTCTTCTCCTCGCAAGCCGCTACCTTCCAATTGGCCTCTCTGTCGCACCCGCACTTGATGGCACAGTCCCCGTCGGTTCGCGAGTTCCGCAACTGCTCATTGATGAGGCGTGGGCTGTGGCAAACCGCGGCGATGGCACCTTCGATAAGGGCACGCTCCTTGGCGCGGGCGTCGCGCTCTATCTCAGCTGGTTCATCGGCACAGTCGTCGGCGTCCTCGGAGGCGATTTCCTCGGCGATCCAAAAGACTTCGGCCTCGATGCCGCCTTTCCCGCGCTCTTCCTCGTCCTGCTCGTGTCCCAACTGAAGTCTCGCCAGGCCGTCGCCGCGGCGCTGGCGGGCGGCTGTATTGCACTTGCGTTCGTCCCGTTTACGAACGCCGGCGTCCCGATCGTTGCCGCCTCCGCGGCCTGCTTCGTTGGCTGGTGGCGCAAATGAGCGATGTCTGGATTGCGGTACTGCTCGTTGGTGCGGGCACAGTCATCTTTAAGTCGGCCGGGCCTGTGCTCATTGGCGGCCACGAACTCCCAACCCGGGCCGTCCAACTCGTCGGCGCATTGGCCCCCGCGCTTCTCGCGGCATTCGTGGTGACCGGCACGTTCGCCACAAACCAGGATCTTGTCCTGGACGAACGCGCACTCGGCCTCGGCGCCGCGGCAATTTGCATCGCTCTCCGCGCCCCGCTCCTCGCCGCCGTAGTCGCTGCCGCCGCCGTTACCGCCCTCGCCCGCCTCCTTTAACGCATCACGCGAGCCGATGAGGCGCCTTCCGCGATTTGAACCGCACGTGCTAGCTTACCGGCCACTAATTCGGAGGTTCTCGCATGTCTGACGAAGCCCAAATTCAACGGGTCCTGGAGAACATCGCCGAAACCTTCGGCGCGCTCGATATCCCCGGCTGGCTCGTCGAACTTTCACAATCCGGCCATGCTCGGAACCATGTGTGTCGATCCGGCCAACTCGGCCGCCCGGTTCACGCCGCTCGTCGAATCGATGCGAGCCCGTGGCCTCACGCGGAGTCAACTCGATACGTGCCACACTCAAGTTCTCACGGACAAGTCCGCAATAGCCTCGGCGACGTTCACTCGTTACGCCGGAGAAGCCGTCCTGGAACGCCTCGGGGCAACCTACGTCTTCCAGAAGAGCGACAACCGCTGGCAGGTGCTCCTGGTCACTGCTCACAACCCTGACGTCTCGGTGGTCAAGCCTTAGACAGCCGTGGTGGTACGCCGTCGCAGGTTGGTGGGTTCGAATTGAAAATCACCATCTCCCACCGTGTGAAGCCCCTTTCTCTTTCGTCTTTCATCTTTGAAGTACACTGGTTCCATGCCTAAGTTCGGATTCATCGGCCGCGTCCTTGGAGATTCCAACGAGAAGGAAATCAAGCGGCTCTCTTCCACCGTCGACGAAGTCAACAGCTACGCGGATGAAATAGCCGCCCTTTCCGATGAAGAACTGGCCGCCAAGACCACCGAGTTCAAGGAAGCCATCGCCGAAGGGGAGACCCTGGATGACCTCCTTCCCGAAGCTTTCGCCGTTGCCCGAGAGACTGCCTTTCGCAAAGTGGGCGAACGCCCCTACGACGTGCAGCTCATGGGCGGCATCACCCTCCACGAAGGCAAAATCGCTGAAATGCGAACGGGTGAAGGCAAGACCCTAACCGCTATCGCTCCGGTCTACCTCAATGCACTGGCTGGCAAAGGCGTCCATGTCATCACCGTGAACGACTACCTCGCCCGCCGCGACGCTACCTGGTACGGCCCCGTCTATCAGTCGCTCGGCATGAGCATCGGCATCGTTCAGAACAACGGTGTTTCCTACATCTACGAACCCGGCTATAAGCCCGGCGAAGAAGGCTCGACCGGCGGACTTGAAGACCTGCGCCCGTGTGCCCGCCGCGACGTCTATCGCGCGGATATCACCTACGGCACCAACAACGAGTTCGGCTTCGATTATCTCCGCGACAACATGGTTCGCGAATGGGAAGACAAGGCCCAGAGGCCGCTCTATTTCGCAATCATCGACGAGGTCGACAACATCCTCATCGACGAGGCCCGCACGCCGCTCATCATCAGCGGAAGCGCCGAAGAAGCGAGTGGCACCTACGTCCGTTTCGCGAAGGCCGTCCGTGGCCTCGATGAAGGCGCCGATTTCGAAATCGACCACAAGTCCAAGCACATTGCCCTGACCGAGACTGGCATCTCGAAGATCGAACGCTCACTTGGCATCGAAAACGTTTTCGGCGGCGAAGCGCGACTTGCCCGCCACCTCGAAGCCTCCCTCGACGCTGAATACCTCAAGCGAATCGACCGCGACTACGTCGTAAAAGATGGCGAAATCATCATCGTCGACGAGTTCACCGGCCGCCTGATGCCCGGCCGCCGCTGGAGCCACGGCATCCACCAGGCCTGCGAAGCCAAGGAAGGCGTCCCCGTCCAGCGCGAGTCGATCACCTACGCGACGATCACATTCCAGAACCTCTTCCGCCTCTACGAAAAGCTCGCCGGCATGACCGGTACGGCCGAAACCGAGGCCGAAGAGTTCGGCAAGATTTACGAACTCGACGTCATTGTCATCCCAACCAACCGCCCGATGATTCGCGACGACCAATCCGATGTCGTCTACATCAACGAGCGCGCCAAATTCAACGCCGTCGTCGCCGAAATCGAGGAAATGCACGGCCTGGGCCGCCCGGTCCTCGTGGGCACCACCTCCATCGAAAAGTCCGAGTATTTGGCCAGCTTGCTTCAGCGGAAGGGCATTCCTCACGAAGTCCTGAACGCGAAGCAGCACGAACGCGAGGCCAACATCGTCCTCGACGCTGGTAAGAGCGGGGCCGTCACGATCGCCACCAACATGGCCGGCCGCGGTACCGACATTAAGCTCGGCCCGAGTGTCGCTGAGGTCGGCGGCCTCCACGTCATCGGTACTGAACGTCACGAATCGCGCCGCATCGACAATCAGCTTCGAGGGCGCGCCGGCCGCCAGGGCGACCCCGGCTCATCCCGCTTCTTCGTCTCATTCGGCGACGACATCATGAAGCGCTTCTCACCGGAGTGGGTCCCCGGGATGATGGCCAAACTCGGCATGACCGAGGAGATGCCCCTCGAATCCCGCATGGTTACCCGCGCCATCGAACAGGCCCAGTCCAAGGTCGAAGGCCACAACTTCGACATCCGCAAGCGGCTCGTCGAGTTCGACGACGTTATCAACGAACACCGCAAGCAGATTTACACCCAGCGCGACATGATTCTCCAGGGCGTCGATACCCGAGCCAACGTCATCGACCACATGCTCCTCCCTGAAATCGAGCGCATCGCCAAGAACGCGATGACCACGGACGTCGATTCAATCGAGCTGGTGCATGCGGAAGTCGGCGAGATTCTCCCGCCCGACGATGTCCCCTCGATTGAAGAGATGCAGGAGCTTCGCGACGAGCTCTGTGATGAACTCCTCGACCGCGCCGAAGACCGGTACGAGCTCATCGAGCAGGCCATCGGCGCCGAAAACGTCCGCAAGGTGGAGCACTGGCTCCTCCTCGAAGCCATCGATACCCACTGGCGCGAACACCTCACCGCAATCGAAGAACTTCGCCAGAGCATTGGCCTACAGGCTTACGCTCAGATCGACCCGCTGGTCGCCTTCAAGAAGGAAGGCCACGATATGTACCAGCAGCTCGTCTCGAACATCCAGCGGCAGGTCGCTCGCACCGTCTTCAAGGTGAAGATTGTCCAGCAGGACGGTCAGGCAATTGCGACTCAGCCCGCTCCGACTCCGGCCGCCAATCTCACCGAGTCCAACGGGTCTGAACCTGCCCCGCACTCCGCCAAGATCGGCCGTTCCCGTCCTCGCGAAGTCCAGCGGCCCAACCGACGACCAGATCCGCACCCTCGGCGGCTCAGGCAAGGGTGCATCCAAGGGCAAAGGCAGCAACGCCGCCAAGCGCCGCAAGATGATCCGCTAGTAACTCGAACGGCCCGCTGTTACTTTCGACCCATGGGCGCCCTCACCGACCTCAAGCTCGATACCGCCGACGGCCCAATCCTTTGCGTTGCTGCCCCCGACTCCGTACTCGCCGAAGCCGGCGCCATGCGCCCGCGGCCATCGTTCGCATCGACGCTCCTGACCGCCAAGCCGACCGCCCGGCTCCTCTGGTGGCCGGAACTTCAGCATCTCGAGGACCAAACACTCAACCGCCTCAAGTGGCTCATCGAAATGGCAGCCGGCGAAGCCTGGCTCATTCTTGATGCAGGACGAACCGGAGTCCCCGGAATCCGCACAGCTTCAGGCACGCTTTGCTGCGGGTTGGACTACGCGTTGCACCACCGGTGCATTTCGCCGGCGGCGAACTCGCCCTGTTGGTGGTAATCACAGGATGCCCGTAGCGACGAGGCGAAACTCCCTCACCCGGCTACGGCCCCGGGTCAAAAAGCGGATGCCCGACGACTGTCCCATCAATCCCAATCGTGACCGCCACTCCGGGGCCTATGATGCGGTACAGCCACAACGCCTCGAGGGCTGAATCCATCGCAATCGGGACCGTAAGGCCGTAATCGTCCGCGAACCGGAGCGCCTCGTCCCTACTTTCGTCGAGGCTCATGCCAATGACCTCGCTATCCGGATGGTCTTTTGCGAATTGTTCGACCTGGGCGGCTTGTGACTCGCATCGATCACACCAGCTCGCAAACCACCACAACACAACTGTTTTTCCTGGGAAGTCAGTCGGGTCAATCGCTCGCTGAGGATCTCTCGCGTCGGGCAAAGAGAAGGTCGCTGCCGGCAGTCCGACCTGGGCCCGCGCGTCCTGCATCGAACGCGTTTTAGGCAAGTTTTGGAGGCCCGGCCGCCCCATGCACGTGCCAGTTGCCCCAGTTTGAGAACCGTCCGGACAGGTTGCATACAGGTAGGTGCCTCCAACGATGCTGTCGGTAAAGTGTGCCCCGGTAAGGTCAGCGCCGTTGAAATTCGGCGCCATGACACTTTCGATGAACCAGGTATCGCGGACGGTTGCCTCGGAAAGGTCCGCACCATAGAGAGTGGCGTGAGTAATTACTGCTCCGCTCAGATTCGCGCCTGAAAGGTTCGCGTCGTTCCACATGACGCTCTTGAAGTTCACTCCGCTGAAGTCACAACCAGAGTGATCCAGCGGCCCGTCATTGATGTGCTGCTGGCCGTACTCCCAGTCGCACGTATGGGCTTGCGGCGTTGAACGAATCACGTTGGCTGTCGCGCCTACAGAAGGTTCCGCCACTGTAATGGAAGGCTCGAGGATGGCAGGGACAGCCCCGTCGGCGCCATTTCGCAGTATCACAACGCCCGCAACCGAAAGCGCTGCTACGGGTAGTGCCACCGTTGCTAGCCCCAGACCTTTCGCCAATCCCAACCACCCGAACGTCCACATCCGTCGCCGCCCTCCGCTTCTGCGGGCCATTCGATCCTCCGCCAGGGCCGCTAGTCGAGGACCGACCTCTTCCCTGCGCTCCGCTCCGAGCTTCGACAGGACCTGGCTCACATGCCATTTCGCCGTGGTGAATGTAATACCGAGCTGCTCTGCGATCTCGCCGTTCGTCAGCCCGCTCTGAAGCAGCCCGGCGATTTCCCGCTCCCGTTCCGTCAGGTGCGCCGCTTCCGCGGCCCGTGCCATGTCCACTCCGTTCAACATCTCGTGAGACTATCTCTGCCCCACTGCGCGTGCACCAGCCTATGGAAATAATATTCATTCGTCATAGATAACGGGTTGTGCCGACAGAACAAACACACACCCTCGTGCGGCCAACGGCCAACGGCCAACGGACGCAACGGCCAACGGCCAACGGCCAACGGCCAACGGCTACCCCGCCGCCCAGACCGTGACCGATGGGCATCACGGCCCAGTCAGTTCCGACCTTGCTCAACCAACAGCTTGGGAACCTTTGCGGTGTCTCGAACGTTAGTTAGGTATGGGGATCTGGAAGCTAGCCGCCCTTGGCGCAGGTGCGCTCGTTGTGCTCCTGGCTGCATGTGATTCCGATTCGGAAGCGGCAGCACCCACGGAGATCCCGACTGCTTCGCCAACCGCGTCCCCCACTCCATTTCAGACTCCAACGCCGGAGTGCGATGCGAAATGCGAGCTTCTCAAGACTCTCACTCCCGTCCCAACTTCCGCGCCCATCCTACAGGCGCCTGGCTATCCGTCCGGAACGCGTACTGGCGACCCCGACGTCGATGCCATCTTCGCTGCCATCGAAAGTGGCGACGCCGCGGCGTTGGCCAGTCTCATCGAACTTTCCAGCGAACCGTGTGAAGCCGAACGCCCGCAGCAACCGCAGCCGTTGCGCTGCCCCGATGGTGCTTCGGTCGGCACCCCGCTCGTCGGCTTCTGGTGGACGCATGTCGAAGGCGGACTGCTGCGCGTGAGTGCGGACGAAGTCGCCGCCCGAATCCTCGAGACCGCACGGGAACGCAAGTGGAGGCTCCACTCCGTCTACAGCTTCGACCTCGCGGGCCGAGCGGATGACTGGAAACCTGACACCGATTTCTTCATCACTTTCGCAGCATTTCAACCGCAGGTCGGCGGCGAATTCGACAACCTCCGCATCGTCGACGGGCGGATAATCGCTCTCCACTACGCGTTCCCAGAGCCGTATGGCGTCTGGGACTCGCCCTCCGACTCCGGATGGCTACTACCCCGCGCCCCCTAGCCCGCGGCGCCCCCTATCCCGCCGCCTCCGTGACCACCCGCATCGGGCTCCACTGCCCGATGACCCCCTGTCCATGACAGCTCACCGACTTCCCGTCCACGATGTCGATCTCCGACATCAGCCCTAGCGCCGCCGTGAACCCCGTGATCTTGTCCGGCACGTTCTCGTAGCGGTCCACGATCTTGCCGTCCGCCTCGAATTCCACCGTATCCGCGCCCTGGTCGTAGGTGATCCGATACGCATGGCGCTGTCCCTGCGTCGTCGGCAGGTCCTTCAGCTCGTTGAAAATACAGAACGCTCGCGCCTGGCCCGTATCTGGCACCGCCGCCCCCGGAAACGGCAGCCGCCCGTAAACCGTCGCGACCGTGTCCCCGCCCGTGAAAAAGTCGATCGCCCACCCCGTAGTCAGGTCCAGCAGATTCCAACTGACATAACCGTCATAGAGATTCCCCTGCTGCGTCCCGATGGTTCGCGCCGAAATCTGAATCTCGAACGTGATCCGGCCGCCAGCAGGCACCTCGAACCGCTGCTTCGAGAAGTACATGTGCTTCGCGTTGTCGAGGATCTGGACCCGGTCGTTTCCACGCGTGTACGGCACCGCCGAGACCTGCAGCGTCCCATTCCTTACGAGCACGACGGCGCCGGGTTCGCGGTACTGCCAGCGTGCTTCCATCCGGCAGCGAAAACCCCCCCAGTTCCCACTGAGAGTCGGCTTCAAGTATCCGGTGAAAATCTCCGACCACAACTTCAGTGGTCGGCCGTTCGGTCGTCTCAGCTGTCATGCGCCGAATCTACCCCGAACGCGCCCTCAACGGTAGCAAGCGAAGGCACAAAGCCTAGCTCTTGCAACTCGGATCTCCCCTCTCCATGAAAATGGAGAGGGGCCGGGGGTGAGGCTACCCGCCCCGCAATTCCGCCCCAAGCTCCTTCGACAGACGAACCACCAGCCCGTTCTGAACCTTCGCAACGTCGCTGTCAGTCAGAGTTCGGTCCGCCGCCTGGAACCGCAGCCGCAGCGCGAGCGACTTCTTCCCTTCCGGGACGCCCTTGCCTCGGTACTCATCGAACAGTTCGGCGCTGATCCGCGTCGTGCCGCTCCGGTGCGAACGCGCGATGTCCAGCACGCGACCAGCCGGCACGGAAGCATCCACGAGCAACGCGATGTCTTGCCGCACCTCCGGGAATTTCGAAGGCGACGTGTATTCGGGTCGCTCTGGCAGGTGATGGACGATGTCCTCCACCCACAGCTCCAACAGGAACACCGGCTCATCGATATCGAACGTCGCGGCGTTGTCCGGGTGCACCTGCCCCAGCACGCCAACGCGCTCCTTGCCGATCCGAATCTCCGCCGCGTGACCCGTGAGGAACCCGAACTCTTCCAGGGGCGCAAAGTTCGCATCGATCCCGATCCCGTCGAGAATCCCTTCGATCGCGCCCTTCGCATCGTAGAAGTCGAGCACTTCGCCGCCGCCGCCAGCCCACCGCGTCTCCCGCGTGCCGCCGAGTGTCAGCGCAAAGCACCGTCCGCTCGTGGGGCAGGTCTGCCTCAACCGGCAGGTATTCGAACCCGACTTCGAACAGGCGCAGCGCCCCATCGACGTTGTGCCGATTGGACGCGTAGGTTTCCAGCAACCCTGAACGCAAAGTCGTCCGCAGGTAGGTGTGCTGCGCAGCAACGGGGTTCACCACCTCCAAGCGGTTCGCTTCGCAGTTGGTCCGTTTCCGGGACCATCCGGCGAAGTCGTGCGAGGTCCGTGAGTGTGTAGTTGATCGTCTCCTGGAACCCCATCGAAGCTGCCAGGTCGCGCAGTCGCTCTCGAAGTTCTCGGGTTGGCGCGAACTCCGGCTCCGGCAACACGCCGCGAAGCATTGTCGTCGGCAGCTTGTCGTAGCCGTAGATCCGGCCGATGTCTTCGACAACGTCGTCGGCGATCTACCACGTCGGGGCGCCAGTCGGGAGGAAGCACGGCGTAGGTATCGGGCGCGGAAAAGCTGCACTCAAAGCCGAGGTCGCCAAGGATTCGTTCTACCTCGGCACGTGGTACGGAAATCCCCAGCACCTGCTCGATGCGCGATGCCGTGACCTTCACCGTCGGGCGCTCGGCCTTCCCGGGATAGACGTCGACCAGCCCGCTCGCCACCGTGCCGCCCGTCAATTGTTCGAACAGGTGGAGCGCCCGGTGCTGCGCGTATTCGGGCATCTCCATCCCGAGACCCTTTTCGAACCGGAGCGATGCTTCCGTGCGCAGCTTGAGCTGCGTCGAAGTCCGCCGAATGTTCCCGGGCTTGAAGTTCGCGATCTCCAGCAGCACGGTCTTCGTCTTGTCCGAAACCTCGCTGTTGCCGCCACCCATTACTCCCGCGATACCGACCGGACCTTCGCCATCGCAGATCAACAGCATCTCGCTGTCGAACTCGCGCTCGATACCGTCGAGGGTGACCAGCTTCTCGCCCTGCTTCGCTCGCCGCGCGACGATTCGCTTGCCGCGCACCAGGTCGTAGTCGAAGGCGTGCAGTGGCTGGCCGGTCTCGAGCATCACGTAGTTCGTGATGTCGACCACGTTGTTGATTGGCCGCATGCCCGACTTCTGCAGACGTTCCTGCATCCACGCTCGGCGATGGCCCGATTGTCACGTTCTCGATCAGCGAGGCAGTGAAGCGCCGGCAGAGGTCCGGGTCCTCGATGGTGACGTTGATAGCATCCGAAACGTTCCGTGCCGATTCACCGTGGGACGATTCCGGCTCTCGCATCGTCTTGCCGGTGATGGCCGCGGTCTCCCGGCCGAAGCCGAGCACGCCGAGCAAGTCCGCGCGGTTCGCCCAGGTCGAGATGTCGAAGACGATGTCGCCCAGCTCCTCGACCAGCGGCCGCCCTATTGGCGCATCGGGGCTCAACACGAGGATGCCCTCGTGGTCGTCACTCAGCCCGAGCTCCTTCTCGCTCAGGACCATGCCCGCCGATTCCACGCCGCGAATCGGGCGCAGCTTGAGCTTCGCCTTCTCGCCCGTGTGGCCATCGATCAGCTCGGCGCCCTCGGTGGCGAAGGCGATCTTCTGACCGACCGCCACGTTCGGCGCACCGCAGACGACCTGCTGTTCGCCGGCGCCGGCGTTCACCGTCACCAGCCGGAGCCGGTCCGCGTTGGGGTGCGGCTCCACCGCCAGTACCTCGGCCACCCGAATCCGCTCGGGGTCCCAGTGCGCCCCGATGGTCTCCCAGCCCTCAACCTCAGCCGTAGCGTCGATCAGCCGGCTGGCCAGCTCGGCCACAGGGAGATCGACGTCCACGAACTCACGAAGCCAGTTCAGTGACAGTTTCATCAGGGTCGCCTCCGGCAGGTCTTTCGTCGTTGGTCTTTGGTCTTCAGCACCGCCGAGCGTGCGGTCGATGGAGCGTATGAAAGCGTGCAGCATCTTCTTGATAACGATTACATCCGCCGTGAGGCATTCGAATCGTTCAGATGGCAGGTAGCCGAGGTCCCTCGCCATCAGAAGCTGGTATTCCACTTCGGCTGCTGAGCCGAGAGACACTCTAAGCGCCTGACGGAACTCACGTTCGGACTTGACCGAACCTTCGGCGATGTTCATCGGAATTGAGCTTCCGGCGCGCCGCATTTGAGACGTAAGCCCGAACAACTCGTGTTTCGGGAATGAGCCAGTCACGGCATAGATCGCCATGTTCAGATCATGCGAGCACTGGAACACTTTGTAGTCTTGGTAGGGCTTCAACTCTCAACCACCGATTCTGCTTAAGACTTACGACCGATGACCTACGACCATCAAAACTGCGACAAGAAGCGAACGTCGTTCGCGTAGAAGTTGCGGATGTCATCGATGCCCCAGCGGAGGAGGGCGACGCGCTCGACGCCGATGCCGAAGGCGAACCCGGTGACCTTCGAGCTGTCGTAGCCGGCGGTTTCGATGATCTCCGGGTGGACCATGCCGGCGCCGAGGATCTCGATCCAGCCGGTGCCGTGGCAGGTGTGGCACTCGCGCCCATCGCCGCGGCAGATGAAGCAGTCGATCGCCATCTCGACGCCAGGTTCGACGAAGGGGAAGTAGCTGTGGTGGAAGATGATCTTGCGGTCGGCGCCGAACATCTTGCGTGACCAGTCGTAGAGGACGCCCTTGAGGTCGGTCATGCGGACGCCTTCGTCGACGGCGAGGCCCTCGATCTGGGTGAGCATCCACTCGTGCGTGGCGTCGGTGGCTTCCTGGCGGTAGCACTTGCCGGGCACAACCACGCGCACAGGCGGGGAAGGCGTGCGCTCGAGGACGCGCACCTGGTTGGGCGAGGTGTGCGTGCGCAGGAGCATGTGGCGCTTGCCATCGATGAGGGTGTTGACCCAGATGGTGTCGTGCATGTCGCGGGCGGGGTGGTCCTCGGGGATGCGGACGCCGTCGAAGTTGTAGCGGTCCCACTCGACCTCGGGGCCTTCGGCGACGCGGAAGCCCATCTCGCCGAACGCCTTCAGGCAGTCGCGCATGGTCTGGGTGACCGGGTGCAGCTTGCCGATGACCTGGGGGCGGCCGGGGAGGGTCACATCAAGAGCCGCATCGGTGCTCAGTGCCTGCAGCGCCGCTGACTTGAGCGCCTGCTGCTTGGCTTCGAGCGCCGCTTCGAGCGATTGCTTGAGCTGGTTGGCGTTGGCGCCGAAGGCAGCTCGTTCGTCGGCGGGGATGTCCTTGATGGAGCGCAGGAGGGCCGTCAGGCGACCGTCCTGCCGGCCAAAGAATTCCACCCTCCAGCGTTCGAGCCCGGCTTCATCCGAAGCCGAAGCGAGCGCAGCCAGCGCTTCTTCGCGCAGGCCCTCCAGGGACGGTGCTGTTTGCATGGGAGTTCGAGTATAGGGGAACCCGCCACAGGGGACACCACGGAGGCACGGAGAGCGGTTTGGTTTTAAGTCATAGGTCGTTGGTCGTAAGCGGTTGGCCGTTGGCCGTTGGCTCTTTTCTCTTTCCTCTTCTTCGGCCAGCGTCGATCCCCACACCCGCTCGCCAAACCGCGTGCTCCCGCGCCGGAAACCTCCATGCCCCCGGCCAACCGCGAGCCTCCCCCAGCCCCACAAACCACGGGCGCGACTGGTAAGGAGCGCTACACCTCCCCGATACCGCCACCTCCTCCGCCACAGAGGACAAAGAATTTCCCGGGACAGTCAGAGGCGCGACCGGGAGGTCGCGCTCGGTTCACCCCGGCCGAATGCAGCACTCCAACCATCACGGCCGGGCCGGGCGACGGTCGAACGATGCCCTCGCCCGCGCAGCGCAGCGAAGTCCGGAGAGGGGTTGGGGGTGAGGGCCGGACTGCTGGGCTCGAGCCCGCTTCGTCATCTAACCGAGGAAGCGGGGCATGCGAAATGCCGGGTGGTTGGGTGAGAAGGCTCGCTGAGGGCGATTGTGTTCGAACTGCTGGTTCGCCTTGAGGTATTCCTGGCGCTTGGAGCCAACATCCTGGATTTCGTGGATGCGTTCCGCTGACTCTCGAATCTCGAGACTTTCCGCCACTGAATCGGCGGCTTCGATGAAGCCACTGACGGACTTGATGTGTTCCACCGGCAGGGGCGCCGCGGAGGCGCTGAGCGCGCGCTCCACAACACGAAGGGTGCGCAGGATCTGGGCGCACTGGCGAAGCGGGATCGCGCCGGCGAGCTGCATGCGGATCATTCCTTCGGCGAAGGCGAGGAGGGAGTTCGCATCGTGGAGGTCGATCGGGAGTTCGGAGAAGTCGAAGGCGTTCCGCGGCTGATGGTGAGCGGCACTGCCGCCGCGTCGGCGTGCTTCGGCGACGTTCGCCTGGACCTGGGCATCGAGGTCGTGGAAGAGGCAGAGGTCTCCGCCGGTGACCCGATAGGCGTTGCAGCGGACCCCGGCCTTGTTGAGGCCGCGGCATCTTTTCTGTGGGTCGCGCAAGTGGTTCGAAGTGGTCGATTCAGATTCAGAGTGGGTAACCACTTCGGGTGGTTGCTGGTGGTTCGAGGTGGTTTCCGAGTGGTGGTCGAACTGGTCGGTTTCGGACCACTTTTCTGCGACTGGTGGTTGAACCCGGTTCGGGCGGGAACGGAGAGACCCAGGTGCCGTTCATGAAGGCTTCGGCGTCGAATTGGTGTTCGAGGGACTTCGGGATGGCGCGCTGGAGTTGTCGGGCGAGGGAGGCGAGGGAGCGGTTGGAGGTCATGCGTGGAGGTTGGCTGAGGCGGGGGTGGAAGTGGGAGGGGGTGTTGGCACTTTTCTCCCTCACCCCTGCCCCCTCTCCCGCGACGGGAGAGGGGAGTTTGGTCATGTGAACCTTGGTTCTGCGGGATTGGCTGGTGGGGTTGGCGGACGGTGTTCCCTCATCCCTGCCCTTCTCCCGCTACGGGAGAAGGGTGTGTGGTGGGATTGGAGTGGTGGGGTTTTGGTTTGACGGCCCTCGGCGGCCTTTGGCCTGGAGGGGAGGGTGGCCGGTCGCTGACGCTCTCGGTTCTACTCGGGTCGTTTCATCGAGAGTTGCCGGGCCTTGTCGCGATACGGCCCGGCGAACTCGCGAATGGTTGCTATCGGATCGTTGCCCGCGACCTGATCCCGAACAGGCCCGCTGCGCTGCCGATCAGAATGAGCAGGGCGCCAAGGCCGTACAGTTCGGCCCGTGTGTCGGTACCGCCTTGGGACTGTTGGGTCGTCCCTGTATTCGGTGGGCCAGGGACTCTTGGTGCCAGCGCGAAGCTGGCCGGCGACAGATCCTGGACGCGCTGGGCCACGGAACTGCTACACCCTGTATTCACGGACCGGATGCCGCTAGAGTCGGTGAAAATCATGACCGCGGGCCAGCGCCGTTCGGCAACGATGTGGTGCCAGAGTCCTCCGGAGAACCCAAGAAAATGACATGCGTGCGCTCCCGGCACTTGATTCGGCGATATGGTTCCGACCGCATAGAGATAGAGCGTTCGGGAGGCGATGAGACTCGCTACGGTCGCGAGACCCGGATCGCCTTGCTTGAGGTTAACGCCCTCACATTGGCCAGTACCGAATACTTCAACTGGTGTCCCGACGGGCTGGCCCGCCGGGCACTCGACCGCGCCGATGCCGGGATTGGTGCAGGGCCTGCTCGTAAACAAAAACAATGCCTGCAGCTTGGAGGCGTCTTTCGCCTCAATCGCTCGAAGCGCGCTGTCCACCCCGGCAATCCCTACCGCTGTGCCTGTCGGATGCGCCCAGGACGGGGCAGTTTCCGCGGCCGCCGAGTGCACTCCACCGAGAAGTCCTGCAGACAATATCGCCGCGACAATTAGACCGGGAAAGATCTTGATCATTTTCATGCCTCCAAAGAATGAGCTTAGGCCTGGCTGTCTGTCCGAATCTGACCGACTGGGTGCGCTGAAAGTGGGGTCGGTCGGCCGGTGCGCCCTCACCCCCTGCCCCCTCTCCCGCGACGGGAGAGGGGAGTTTGTGTGGTTGTGGACGGTTTGGTGATTGCTTGGGCGGCCGGTGTTGGGGTAAGGCACCGCTTCCTTCCGGGCGCGGCTCGGGTGTGGTTGTGGCTTGACAGCCCTCTGCGGCCTACGGCCTTGAGGCGAGGGTGGCCGGTCGGTCTCTGTGCCCTCACCCCCTGCCCCCTCTCCCGCGACGGGAGAGGGGAGTTTGTGTCATGTGAACCTTGGTTCTGCGGGATTGGCTGGTGACGTTGGCGGGCGGTGTTCCCTCATCCCTGCCCTTCTCCCGCTACGGGAGAAGGGTGTGTGGTGGGATTGGAGTGGTGGGGTTTTGGTTTGTCGGCCCTCGGCGGCCTTTGGCCTTGAGGGGAGGGTGGCCGGTCGCTGACGCTCTCGGTTCGCCCTCAGCCGCTGCCCCTTCTCCCGCGACGGGAGAGGGGAGTTTGGTCATGTGAACCTTGGTTCTGCGGGATTGGCTGGTGACGTTGGCGGGCGGTGTTCCCTCATCCCTGCCCTTCTCCCGCTACGGGAGAAGGGTGTGTGGTGGGATTGGAGTGGTGGGGTTTTGGTTTGTCGGCCCTCGGCGGCCTTTGGCCTGGAGGGGAGGGTGGCCGGTCGCTGACGCTCTCGGTTCGCCCTCACCCCTGCCCCCTCTCCCGCGACGGGAGAGGGGAGTTTGGTCATGTGAACCTTGGTTCTGCGGGATTGGCTGGTGAGGTTGGCGGGCGGTGTTCCCTCATCCCTGCCCTTCTCCCGCTACGGGAGAAGGGTGTGTGGTGGGATTGGAGTGGTGGGGTTTTGGTTTGACGGCCCTCGGCGGCCTTTGGCCTGGAGGGGAGGGTGGCCGGTCGCTGACGCTCTCGGTTCGCCCTCAGCCCCTGCCCCCTCTCCCGCGACGGGAGAGGGGAGTTTGGTGGCGCGAGCCATTTGGTGGTTGCTGGGCCGCCATGTTGGCCACGATAAGAGAGGTGGTGATACGCCGACACGAGGGGCGGTTCGGATTGAACCCGGCATAGCGAGTTGGCCTAGTACTGGCGCAGCTCGCGCATCCGATCAATCTCACGGGCTATTACGCCGTAGCACTCGCAACTCGCCCGTTCGAGGCCTCCGCGATCCGTGACCGTCATCTCCCCGCGTTTGTAGGTGATGAGCCCGCCGGCCTGCAACACGGCTGCAGCGACCGACACGTGCTCCCGGTCCACACCAAGCATCTCGGAGAGAAATTCTCCGGTGATCGGGAACTCGTTTCCGCCCGCCTGGTCATGCGTGAGCAAGATCCATCGAGCACACCGTTCATCGACGTGGTGGGCTCGGTTGCATGCAGCAGATTGGGCCAACGTCGCGAACATCACTCCGCTGAACCGCTTGATCGCCTCGGCCAGCGCCGGACTTCTCTCCAGTTCGCGCAAAAAGTCCGGCGCCCTCATGCGCATTGCATGACCCGGCATTTGCGAGACGAGCGTGATGTTCGACTCTCCGAGTCCGACGAACAGCGGTACACCGGTCGAACCTTCCCGGCCGATGATCGCGAACTCGATCATCGTCCCATCCGTCATCGCGGTCAGGACGGAGATGATTCCCGTCTCGGGGAAGTACACCCATTCAGGCTCGTCACCTGCGTCCTGAAGGTTCTCGCGCATCCGCAGTGGATAGGCCTCGAGGAGGGCCACCATCGCTGCGTATTGTTCCGGCGGAATGGAGCCGAGGATGAGGTTCGTCGATTGTTTAGGAGTCAAATCATAAGTCGATGTGGCACGGGCCAGGTTCGTAGTCCGGTGCCGATCGGGAACGTATCACGCCACCATGGGGTCCATCTGCTCTTTCCTGACAGTTGCGACGAGGCGTGAAAGCTCGTCGCCCTCACGAATGTGTCTTCGTGTTCTCGCTGCCACGGCGTTTGCGATGAAATCGCCACATGAAACGAAATTACTTCACGCCCCGCCGAAGTCAAAAGCGCTACTGTTGGGCAGAGGTATCGCAATGGCTGACGAGAATCCGAGCACCTTCGAGAGTGCAGCGAAAGTAGGAAAGAGCGCAGGCTCCATCGGGGCAGCCGGTGGAGAGAAGGCTGGCAAGGCAGCGGGAAGCCTGATCGGTTGGGGCCTTGGAATGACAGCCGGCCTTGTTGCCGTCTTCGTGGCCGCCGCCTTTCGGCGAGCCAGGCGACCGAAAACGGAGTAGCTGGACCGGAATTAAGGACTAGACCGCGTCGATGGGTTTCATCGCACCACGATGCAACGTTCGTCTGGCGTGGCGGGCGCACCGGTAGTGCATAGCGACTGCGCCGTTGCGGAGAGGCCTGGAGGAGATGGCCGGTCACTGACGCTCGCGGTTCTCCCTCGCTCCCTGCCTCCTCTCCTGCGTCGTGGGAGAGGGGAGTTTGGTGGGATTGGACCCGGCGGCCCTGGTTTGACGGCCCTCGGCGGCCGTAAGCCTGGAGGGGAGCGTGGCCGGTCGCTGACGCTCTCGGTTCCTTGTGCCCTGCTCAGGCCGCACCCCCTGGGGCCTAACCACTCGCGAGCAGCCAACGGCAACCAAACGCTCGTTGCGAAATCAGGGCTAGCTGTAATTGAAGTTGTTGGCCAACCAGCCAGACACCGACAAGTGCGCAGATTCCACCGACGCCGGCCGCGCCCACCGCCCGAGCGGTTAGGGAGACCGGCGCTGACCTTGCAGACATCAAAGTCCAGGTCGCGACGGAACCAACAAGGAAGGGAACGAAAGCGAAGAGGACGAGCACGCCTAATCTTGGATCTTCGGCCAGAAGACGCCAACATTCGCTCCGCCTCTCTTGTACCCCTCAGGACTGGAGGGCGAGCGGCAAAAGGCCAAAGGCAAACGGCCAACGGCCCAAACCGTTTACCGCGCATGAACCGCGGCGTCGCAGTTTCGTAATGGTTTGAAGCGCCGGGGCTACTACGCTCTGATGGTGTCAGCCTTTAGACCGGCGCGGGCGCTGGGTGCGCTCCCTACAATGCTTGTATGCGTTGTCTTTTTCGCGGCCCTCGGCCTGGTCGCATGTTCCAGCAATTCGAAGCCGAAAGTGCTGCCCGCAGGTGGTACCGAAGTGGCTGATACCACCCAACGACAGTCATGGGCGGGCACTGAAGCCGCTCCGGCCATCCCGACCGGTGTCACCTGGTTCAACGTTCAGCGCCCACTCACGCTCGATGAGCTCAAGGGCAGCGTCGTCCTGCTCGACTTCTGGACGCTCGGCTGCATCAACTGTCAGCACATCATCCCGGACCTGAAGCGCCTCGAAGAGGAGTTCGGCGACAAGCTGGTCGTCATCGGCGTCCACTCGGGCAAGTACGCGACCGAACACGACGACGACTCGATTCGCGATGCCATCCGTCGCTATGGGCTCGAACACCCGGTACTGAACGACCCCGACTTCGTCGTCTGGCGTGCCTTCGGGGCCAGTGCCTGGCCGACGCTCGTCCTGATCGACCCGGCCGGGAACCTGGTTGGCGGTCACGCGGGCGAAGGGGTGTACGACCTCTTCCAGCCGATCATCCAATCGCTTGCCAACGAGTTTGGCGCGAGCGGCGTACTCAAACCGACGGCGCTGCCGCTCTCCCTCGATGCGGCGCCCGCGACGGCGGTGCTTTCGTATCCGGGCAAGGCGCTCGCCGATGCCGCCTCGGACAGGTTGTATGTCGCCGATTCGGGCAACAACCGAATCGTGGTCTCGAAGCTCTCCGGCGAACTGTTGAAGGCCGTCGGAACGGGCAAGGAAGGCTTCGCCGACGGCGGCGCCGATGAGGCGACGTTCCGGCAGCCACAGGGCATCACACTCTCCGACGACGGCAAGACGCTGTACGTCGCGGACACGCGCAACCACGCGATCCGCGCGGTCGATACCACGACCTTCGAGGTCAAAACGATTGCAGGGACGGGGCAGCAGGCGGACCGCCTCCCGGGTGCGGATGCAGAGGCAACGAAAGCCGCGCTCGCGAGTCCGTGGGATGTGGTCGAAGTGAAGGGCACGCTGTTCATCACGATGGCGGGGCTGCATCAGCTCTGGGCGATGAACCTGAAGGCCGGGACGATTTCGGTGTTCGCGGGGACGAGCCGCGAAGGCATCGCAGATGGCGACAGAAAGACGATGGCGACGCTCGCGCAGCCATCCGGCATCACTACCGACGGGACGAACATCTACTGGGTCGACCCGGAGTCGAGTTCGCTTCGCGTGACCGCTGCGGACGGCAAGGAAGACGTGAAGACGCTCGTCGGGACGGGGCTGTTCGACTACGGCGCCGAAGACGGCCGCGGCACGAAAGCGCAGCTCCAGCACGCCCAGGGCGTCGCCTACGACGATGGCGCGCTCTACATCGGCGACACGTACAACCATCGCCTGCGCATCTACGACGTCACATCGCAGGAGGTCGGGACGGCCTCGGGGAGCGAACGCGGCTGGTCCGATGGTCCGGCGGGCATGGCGAAGCTGGACGAACCGGGTGGTCTCTCGGCGGCGAACGGGAAGCTCTACATCGCCGATACCAACAACCACCTCGTGCGCGTTTTCGACCCCGCGACGGGTCAGCTTTCGACCCTGACGTTCAAGAACCTCGCCGCAATCGTAATTACGGGACCGGGGCAGGCGACGAAGGTCCAACTGCCAGCGGTCACGGTCTCGCCGGGCGCGACCAACCTGCGGCTTTCGTTCACTTCGCCGGAAAGCTTCCACCTCAATGGATCGGCGCCCTCGAAGGCCACGCTCACGTCGTCGAACCAGTCGGTGCTGTCGCCCGGGGAGTCGAGTTTCTCCTGGAACACCGACGACTCCGAGGTGACCCTCCCGATACCGGTCGCTCTCTCGGAGGGTTCGGCGAACCTCACGATCGCGGCATCGGTCTACTACTGCCGGACGGGGGCTGAGGCGCTCTGTTTCATCGGGCAGTTCGAACTGGTGGTGCCGGTGACGGTTTCGGCGCAATCGACGGTCGGGGAGCTCGTGGTTTCGTACGAACTGCCGCCTGCGGGATAGGGATCGCGGGGCATCGACGCGTGAAGGTATTTCTCCAGACTGAACGGCTCACGCTGCGCGAATTCGAAAGCTTCGACGTGGACAACCTGGTGGCCCTGGATAGCGACCCCGAAGTCATGCGCTACCTGACCGGGGGCGCTCCCACGCCACGCGAGGCCATCGAGTCCTCAATCCTGCCCGGGTTCCTCAATGCCTATGAGAAGTTCGGCGGACTCGGCTTTTGGGCCGCCCTCGATCGCGCGAACGGGGATTTCCTCGGCTGGTTCGGACTGCATCCCAACGACAGTGGACCGTCCGACCTGCTCGAACTCGGCTACCGATTGCGCCGGGAGATCATGGGGTCGCGGGCTTCGCAACCGAAGGGCGCACGGGCGCTCGTCGACGTTGGGTTCGGCGAGTTCGGCGCCTCGAGGATCTTTGCGCAGACCTACGAAGAGAACGTGGCATCGCGGCGGGTGATGGAGAAGATTGGCATGAGCTTCGTGCGAGCGTTTCGTATCACCACTCCCGAGCAGCTTGCCGCCGGTACGTTCGTGCCCGACGAAGCGGCGATGTTCGACGGGGACGACGTCGAGTACGCGATTGAACGCCGCGAGTGGACCGGGCGCGCCAACTTCGCCACGAAAACCGAGCCGGTTTCTTGACAGGCCGGGCGGCGAGAAGAAAGATGAGGCCCCCGCCGCACGCGGAGGCAAGGAGGCTCTCATGGCCGTTCGAGGCTACGTCCTTATCGAAACCGATGTCGGCAAGGCGAAGGCCGTAAGCGCCGCGATCCAGGAGTTCACCTACCCGGGCGCTCGCGTCGCCGTAGTCGATACCGTGACTGGTCCCTACGACGTCATCGTGCAGCTCGAAGCCGAAGACCTGGACAGCCTAGGGAACGCGATCACGGAAGCGGTCCAGAAGGTCGCTGGAGTGCAGCGCACCACCACCTGCCTGGCTGTTCGCCTGGCCTGACGAGTCAAAGCCGAACCAATCAACCCAATGCCGCCGTTCTGGCGGCATTTTGTTTTTCTTCTCGCTCAATCGACATTCACCGGTGCCGCCTCGACAATCGAATGATGCTGCCACCATCCGAAATGATCAGCGTTGAGGAAGCGCGCGAGCGGATACTCGCGTTCTTCGCGAGGCTCGACGCCGAAGAGAAGCCGCTCCTCGAATCGCTAGGGCAAGTCCTGGCCGAGGACATCGTCGCGCCGTTCGACCTGCCTCCCCTCGCGAACACGGGGATGGACGGCTATGCCGTCATCGCGGCCGACACGGAGGGGGCTTCGGAGGCCTCTCCGAAGCGGCTGAAGGTGGTCGCCAACCTGGCTGCGGGGTACGTGCACGATATCCCGGTCGGTCCGGGCGAGGCGGTGCGCATCATGACCGGCGCGCCGATCCCGCCGGGCGCGGACGCGGTGGTGCCCTTCGAAGAGACCGACGAGATCCTGCGCGGTCCGAACCAGCAGCCAACGCGCGGGGATAGCGTGGCGGTGTTCAAGGGTGCGCAGCCCGGCGCCAACGTCCGCGCTCGCGGCGGCGACATTCGCGAAGGAAGCATCGTGATTCAGCGCGGGCGGATCATCCGGCCTTCTGAGGTCGGGGTGCTGAGCAGCATCGGTCTCACGACCGTCTAAGTGTATCGGCGGCCGGTTGTGGCGATTCTTTCGACGGGCGACGAAGTCACGCAGCCCGGGCAGCCGCTGCTTCCCGGTCGCATCTACGATGCGAATGCTGCGGCAGTGGCCGCGCAGGTCGCCAACTTCGGTGGAATTCCCCGGCTGCTTGGCATCGCGCGGGACACAGTAGAAGACCTGACGCGGAAGATTCACGAGGGCCTCGACGCGGACATGTTGGTGACCTCGGCGGGTGTCTCGCGCGGAGACTTCGACGTGGTGAAGGATGTGCTCGCGACCGAGGGCGCGGTCGACTTCTGGACGGTGCGGATGCGCCCGGGCAAGCCGCTAGCCTTCGGCGCATTCACTGCACCGGATGGCCGCAGAGTGCCGCACCTTGGTCTGCCGGGAAACCCGGTGAGCTCGATGGTCTCGTTCGAGCTGTTCGGGCGGCCTGCCATCTTCAAGATGCTCGGGCGGGACGACTGGGAGCGTCCGATGCTTCGCGCGGTCGTTCGCGAGCGGGTGGTTAATCCCGACCCACGGCGCTACTACGCCCGCTGCATTGTTTCGCCGGCCGAAGACGGCAGCTGGGTTGCCGACCTCACCGGGCCGCAGGGGAGCAATGTGCTCACCGGCCTGAGCGCCGCCAACGCCCTGACGGTCATCTCTGAGGACGTTAAGGTCGTTGAGGCGGGTTCCGAAATCGACGTGATGATGCTCGACTGGCAGCGCGGCCCGTGATGCAGCGAACGGATGCCCTCGCCTGATCTCCGCGACTTTTCGCAGGGCCTTCCCTTCTTCGGATTCGCCCTGGCGGTGGGTGATCGACCTCGCCAGTGCCGCGGCTGCGCTGGTGATGATCGCGCTGCTGGTGTTCATCGCCGCGCGCATCTTTCACCCGGATTCGAACCTGGTGTTCATCTGGGCGGATGCCTACACGTTCTGGATCTACCTGCCTGCCTATCCTGTGCTGGTCGCGGCCATAGTGTTCCGGCGATGGTTGCTGGTTGGGTTGGCGCTGACCGTTGCCTCGTTTCATCTCGCCTGGGTGCTGCCCGACTACCGCCCCGCCGAGGCGATCCCGCCTGAGGCGCTTTCGGCGCCACACATCCGACTGATGACGGCGAACGTCTACTTTCTCAATCCCGACTACGCAGGCCTCGCTCGCGAGGTACAGGAAGTGGACCCCGACATCCTGTTCCTGCAGGAATTCGGTCCCCGCGCGCAGGCCGCTCTGGTCGAACAGGGGGTGGCAGCCAATTACCCCTACCAGGAGGTTGCCTTCGAAAACCAACTGTTCGGCACGGCGCTGTATTCGAAGCTGCCGCTGTTGGACGTCGAGGTCATCGAGGCAGGCGATCGCCCGCTCATCCGCGCCGTTGTCGAAGTCGCAGGTACGCGTGTCGTGCTTTACGACCTCCATCCGGTCTCGCCGGGCTTCGGAGATGGCGTTGCCCGAGGCTGGAACGCGGGCTGGAGGACTATCACCGACCGCGTTTCCGCAGAATCCGGGCCACTGATACTCGCCGGCGACCTCAACATGGACCAGCACCATGTCTGGTATCGAAAGCTCAAGTCCGAGGGTCTCGATAACTGCCACGAGGAACGGGGCCGAGGAAACGCGACGACCTGGCCGAAAGGTCGGAAGCTGCGGCCGATCCGCATAGACCACGTGTTCCACAGCGACCAGGTCGTATGCCTGTCGATCCGTGAAGGAATCGGCGAAGGGAGCGACCATCGGCCGCTGATAACCGAACTCGCTATCCTCGCGGATTAGCTGGCGTTCTTGATGATTGTCAGGCCCGGGCGGTCGAAGTTCGCGACCGTGCCAAGCGCGAAACGGAGCCGAGCAAGAATCGGCGCGAGGTCGGCCTTCTCCGCGTACAACCGCAAAACGATGTTCCCGGCTCCGTCCACCCCAATCTCGTCCCAGCCTCGGACGAATTTGCGGACAAGGAGCACTACTTCGAGCGGACCCGTCCCGTTGCGAGGGCTGACACGAATTTCGGAGTGCGGCATACCGTAGACCACGAGTGGCGAGCCGAGCTGGAGAAGACCGGACTCCGGGTCGCGGCCGGGCGAAGCGGCGGCAAAACTGCGCACTCCTGCGCCGACTATCTGCTGTGGCGAAAGCGGCGAGCTCAGGACTTCTCGTGCGCCACGCTTCAGTGCCCCCTCCGCATCCTGTATCTGGTCCGCTTGAGTAACGACAGCGAATCTTCCCCTCACCTCCACCGGCAGCGACACGATGAACTTTGTCGCACGATCGGCTCGCCCCGCTCGGACAAATCCGAACTCGTGCTCCTGGAGCCTGGTAGCGGGCGCGATCCGGCGTGCTCGACGACCGTCCGCCTCCATCGTCATCGCGAGGATCATTTCGTCGCGCCGACCCAGGTGCGCGAATACGGCATCGCCATGGGGGATAGAACGCCATCCGCCGAGGTTGCCTTCTCCTTCACGCGAACCCGTCCCATTCATGAACGAAGGGTCCTGCAACAAACTCAACCACCAGCCATGGCAGGCGGTGCAAAGCCTCAGGCGGCGGATAGCCCCAACGCGTCGAGTTCGGCTGCCGCGAGCGTTCTCAGGCAACAGTTCCATCCCCGTTGCCGATTCGCCGAGTTGTACCTGGCAGCAATCGCAATGGTTCGCACCGAGGGTCAGAGTCCCGTCGGTGAGCGGCATGCCAAGGACAATCGCCTGCTCGTTGAAGCCCTGCACGGATGCGCTGGCCAGTCCGGCGACACGCGAGTAGTCCTCGTCGCAGAGCAAGAACTCCGCCAGCGAGGAAACGTGGTGCCAGGTCTTGCTTCCGGCCCGAACCTCTGTGTTGAACGAGAGCGAACCCGCGACTGTCGCCTTCGCGCAGATGACGCACTGCTCCATGCAGAAGCACCCCCAGTTCAGTTATCGGGATGCTGTCGAATCATCCGCAGCGGTCACGCCAAACGTTCCCCGTACTGGCGCTGGAAATACCCGGCGAAATCGCCGTCTGCCACCGCTTGCTCAGCATTTTCGCGGTACCAGTTCACGGTCCGGGCCAGACCGTCGGCGAATTCCGTCCGCGGCGCCCAGCCCATCGCCCGCAGCTTCGAGGAATCCAGTGCATACCGGCGGTCGTGCCCGGCGCGGTCGAGCACCGGCTGAATCAGGGTTTCGGGCCGTTCCACCAGTCGGCATATTTCTCGCGCTATCTCGATGTTCGGGATCCGGAAGCTCGAGCCGACGTGCAGCGCCTGCAACCCGCCCGAAGGAAGCGACCGGGTCACCAGTCTGACGGCGTCGACCAGGTCCTCCACGTACAGCCACTCGCGCTCCTGCAGACCATCGCCGTAGAGCGGCATCGCTTCGCCAACCAGTGCCCGCATCGCGAACAGTGGGATGAACTTCTCGATGTGCTGGTTCGGCCCGAACACGTTGCACGAACGAATCACGGTGACCGGGAGGTCGTACGTTTCGCAGTAGGCCCGAATCATCAGTTCTGCCGCGGCCTTGCTCGCCGAATACGGCGACGACGGCGCAAATGCCCGGTCTTCGGTCGCTTCTTCGGGCGACGGCAGCGAACCGAACACCTCGTCCGTCGACATCTGGACCAGCGCAGCGCGGCCATCCGCACGAATCGCTTCGAGCAGGCAGACGACGCCTTCAACATCGGTCCTCGCGAAAATCGCCGGATCGAGGAGCGAGCGGTCGACATGCGTCTCGGCCGCGAAGTTCACGACGAGGTCCATGCCCGCTACAAGCTCCCGGACAAGAGACGCGTCGCAAAGGTCGCCCTGGACGAACCGGTAGTTTCCTCGCGCTGAGAGGTCCGCCGTGTTCATGGGGTTGGCGGCGTAGGTCAGCTTGTCGAGGTTTGTGACTTCCCAGCCGTCATCGACGAATGCCCGCGTCACGTGACTACCGATGAAACCGCAGCCGCCGGTGATCAGTACTTTCATGCGGGGCCGTTAAAGCGGGAGTGATCTCCAAGGGTGAGCCGAACGCCGGCGGGAGCCCGCTCCACTTCGACGAACCTCCCAATCATCGAATCTTCGATCCCCGGGCTGCTCCGAAATCGTCGAATCTTCCATCACGATTGAGTTCTGAATGTTCGAGCCAACGACCGTGGTCCCGCCACCGATGGAGACGTTCGGCCCGATGGATGAGTCCCGCAGCGACGGCGCCGGGGCCAATCGCCACTGGCCCAACAATCTTGCAGTTTTCGACCCTCGCTCCTGACTCGACGACGACCGTCCCGCAGCAGGTCCCGCCGCTGACGGTCGCGGTCGGATTGACCGATGATTCGAGCGTTTCGAGGATCGCGCGGTTTGCTGCCAGCATGTCTTCCATCTTGCCCGTGTCGATCCAGTAGGAGTCCGTGACCGTAGCCTCGACGGAGGCGCCGGACTCCAGCACGCCGTTGATCGCGTCGGCGATTTCGAGTTCGCCACGGGCGCTCGGCTTCAATTTGGCGATGATTTTGAAGATCCCCGGGCCGAACGCGTACACCCCGATCACGGCCAGCCGCGAGGGTGGCTCCACTGGTTTTTCCACCACGCGCACCAGCCGTTCGCCATCCAGCACAGCCACACCGAAGGCCCGCGGGTCATCGACTTCCTTCAGCACGACCGCTCCACCGGCTCCCGCCTCGCGAAACCGGGCTACGAAGTCGGCAATCCCGCCAAGGAGGACGTTGTCTCCGAGGTAGAGCACAACGGGTTCGCCATCGGCGAAGGCTTCGCACATCCCGAGGCCATGAGCGATGCCGAGCGGCGCCTCCTGGCGAACATAGGTAAACGTGGCGCCAAAGTTGCTGCCGTCGCCCATGGCGGCCCGGATCTGCGGTTCGGTATCGCCAACGACGAGGGCAATTTCGTGGATGCCGGCTTCGACCAGCTGTCGAACGGGGAAGTGCAGTACTGGTGTGTTCGCAATCGGGACAAGTTGCTTCGCGCCCGAGTATGTGAAGGGCCGGAGCCGGCTACCTTTGCCACCTGCTAACACGATGCCCTTCATGCGCCGGGATTATAGGATCACGGTTCCGTAGGATCGCCCGATGCCTGAGCGAAGCCTCCGGGTTTTCTACAACGCGAGCGCACTCCCTGCGCGCCCGGCAGGCGCAGGCGTCTACACCCTCGAACTCGCCAAAGCACTCAGCCGCACCGGTGAAGTCGAACTTATCGCCGCAGCGCCAGAACCGTATTCGCTCTCGCCGATATCGATGCGTCCCCATTTTCCAGCGCCGCTACGCCCAGCGTGGGAATGGCTCTCGATGCCTCGCTCGATCAACGCCAGTGGTGCCGACCTTTACCACGGACCTCACTTTTTCGTCCCGAAGACCACGCTCCCGACCGTTGCGACCGTCCACGACCTCACCTTCTTCCGCATTCCCGAGCGTTACGACCTGGCTCATCGCCAGTACTACCGGCTGCTCGCTCGGACGGCCGCAGCGAGCTGATCGAATCATTGTCCCGTCCGGCGCCGTGGCCTCGGATGTGGTCCGCTACCTCGGCTACCCGCCGGAGAAGATCCGCGTCGTCGCGGAGGCCCCCCGGACTGGTCTCGCCCCGGCCCCAGAGGCAGAAGTCGGTGCATTGCGTGTCAGACTCGGCATCGACGGTCCGTATCTCCTTTGCCTCGGCACGGCCGAACCCGGCAAACGTGCCGTCGATGTAATCCGCGCGATGCCTGCCGTTGTCGACTCGGTTCCGGGGACGAGCCTGGTCCTGGCCGGCAATCCGGGGCGGCTCAGCGGCGCGCTTGAACGCGAGGTCGCCCGCCTCGGCCTGCAGGCGACGGTGAGATTCACCGGCTACGTGGAGGAGGCCGACCTGCCCTCACTGTTGACGGGCGCGACGGCGCTTGTCTTTCCTTCGCTCTACGAAGGCTTCGGCCTGCCGCCGCTGGAGGCGATGGCCTGCGGTACACCAGTCATCGCCTCAGCAGTTCCAGCGATGTCAGAAGTGTTGTCGGGCAAGGCGATCTTCGTCCCGCCACGCGCGCCCGGAGCGATCGCTAGCGAAGCCATCGGGCTCCTCCTCGACGCTCCCCGGCGAGCGGAACTGTCGGCGCGCGCGCTTGAGTTCGCCTCCCGTTTCTCCTGGGAGCGGGCTGCCCGGGAGACGATCGACGTCTACCGTGAGCTCGTCGCATGAGCCTCGGTATCGTGATCGTTAGCTACCGCTGTCGCGACCTGCTGCTCCAGTGCATCGAATCCATCGAAACGCGGGTGCCTGAGCTTCTCGCCACTACGGTCGTCGTCGATAACGCCTCGGGTGACGGAACGCCGGATGCCGTTAGCGCCCGCTGGCCCGAGGTCACAGTCATCGAGTCGGCACGGAACGTGGGCTTCGCGGCGGCGGCGAACCGGGGGATGCGGGCGCTGCCGAGTGTGACTTCGATCTGCCTGCTGAACCCCGATGCGACGCTCTCCGACGCCGGGCTGCCGAAGGCGGGAAGTTACCTCGAGGAGCACCCGGAAGTTGGCGTGCTCGGAGGCCGCATCGTGAACTCCGATGGCTCGTTGCAGGCAAGCGCCCGGGCCTTCCCCGGCCACCGGAACGCGTTCTTTAATCGCCATTCACTCGCCACGAAGTTCTTCCCCGGGAACCGATTCTCAACGGACTACCTGATGACCGACTGGGATCACGAAGAGGTGCGTCCCGTGGACTGGGTCTCGGGCGCATTCATGCTCATCCATCGGCGAGCCATCGAAGTGGCGGGTGTGTTCGACCCCGGGTTCTTCTTCAGCATCGAAGACGTCGACCTCTGCCGCCGCGTTCGGGATGCCGGGCTGGAAGTGGTCTACTTTCCCGGCGCCGCCGTCTCGCACCGCATCGGTGGAAGTTCGCGCCGGGTCGTGTACCGGGCGATGGCGGCGCACCACCGGGGCATGTGGCGCTACTACCGAAAGCACCTGCGAAGCAACCTGGCCGTCGATGCCCTGACCTTCGCCGGGATCAGCGCTCGACTTGGTTTGCACGCTGGTTCATATGCCGCCCGCACGACCAGAAACCGGCTGCTCGGCCGCCCGAACCCCTGATTCAGGCCTGTTCCTTGGCCGTTGCGCCACGCCAGGCGGTGATTCGTGCCGAGTTCCAAAACGAGCTGCCGTATCCGAAGAGAACGACCAGCGCCACGGCAAAAGCAATCACGCCGAGCCCGACAATCGCGGAGCCAGCCGTCTTGTACCAGGTGTGGGCGAGTAGGGCGCCGAGGCAGAACACTGCGGTGATGGCGTAACTCACGAGGGTTACCTTCAACGGGCTATAACCGGCGACGCGTTCCATGCGGTCGTGGAAATGGTCGGCGTCCGCCTTGAACGGGTGGGTGCCATCGAGGAAGCGCCGGAGGAACGCGACGCCAGTGTCGAGGACGGGTAATCCCAGCGCGACCAACGGGATATAGAGCGGCACGCGGCCAGTCGTGTCCACGAAGCCGGAGATGCTCAGGCCCGCGATCATGAATCCGAGGAAGTAGGCTCCGGAGTCGCCGAGGAATCGCCTGGCCCGGGGCAAGTTGAACGGCACGAACCCCAGCGACGCCCCGGCCAGCGCGGCGAAGAGCATTGCGATCAGGTCGTGGCCGAGATCCCAGGCGATGTACGACATCGTTCCGCTGACAAGCGCGGCCACCCCGGCTGCGACGCCGTCACGCCCATCGATGAGGTTGATGGCGTTGGTAATCAACATAATCCAGAAGATGCTGATCGGTGCGTCGAGCAGCCCGAGGTGCACGGTACCTCCGCCGGGCAGCGTCATTTCGCCGATCCGGTAGCCGGCCAGGTAGATGCCCAACGCGGCGAGGAAGTGGGTCGATATCTTGTAGCGCCAGTCGAGGTCTTTGAAGTCGTCCCGCGCGCCGACTGCGCAGACAACCGCCCCGCAAACAACCAGCGTGAAGAAGCCGCGGCGCTCCTCGTCGAGCACCCGAGCAGCTTCGTCCGAGAACAACGCCATAACCAGGACTGAGACCACGAAACCCGCGAGGATACTCAGGCCGCCGATCCGGGGCATGAGTTCGCCGCGACGGCCCACCTTCGTCGGTAGGCGCAGGGCAAACGTCGCCGGGAGCGCCACGCAGAGCGCGATCAACGCTGCGTTCAGTTCGATCACCACGCCAGGCAATCCTCACGTCCGGATGGCGCATAGTAGGCGGAATTTAGCGGAGGATCATGCCGGGACGTCCTCGCCGCTGGCGATTTCCGTCATTAGCCCGTCGTGCATCGAGAGGATGCGGTCGGCGAGAGCGGCCATGGCCATATCGTGCGTGACCATGAGTCCCAACTTGCCGCGGGCCTTCACCTCGCCGATGAGTGATTCGACCACCCGGCGTCCGCGGGCCGAATCAAGGCTGGCCGTCGGCTCATCGACCAGTACCAATCCGGGGTCATTCATCAGCGCCCGCGCGATGGCGACGCGTTGGCGTTCGCCACCGGAAAGTTCCGAACTGACTGCGTTGGCGCGTTTCTCGAGGCCAAGTTCATCGAGCAACTGGTCCGCGCGCTGCCGTGCGGCCTTGCGGTCGGCTCCCGTGATTTGGGCCATCACCAGCAGGTTTTCGCGGGCGGTGAGGAAGGGCAGCAGGTTGTTCGTCTGAAACACGTAACCAATGGTGTCGCGGCGATAGGCGGCTTGCTCCCCGCGCGACAGCCCGGCGACGTCCCGCCCATTGACGACGATGCTGCCGCTACTGGGCGTCAGGAGCCCGCCGATCATCGCGAGGAGGGTAGTTTTCCCCGATCCGCTGGGTCCAACCACCGCTACGAACTCGCCCGGCTCGGTGCTGAAGCTGACATGCTTGACCGCATGGACAGCGCGTTCGCCTTCGCCGTAGGTCTTGGAGAGGTCGCCGACTTCGAGGGTGACAGTCATTCGCGCACCTACTGCTGCTGCCCGAGGGCGATGATGGGATCGACTTTCGCAACCTGCCGTCCAGAAAATGCCGCTCCGACGGCGGCCGTCAGGACGAGAAGGACGGATGTTGTGAGAAAGGTGTTGGTCGTAAACGCAATCGGGACCGGGTTCGGCACGCGTTGTAGCGCGTTGTTCGTGAGCCACGCGAGCGGCACCGCTATCGCGACACCGATCACGCTGATCCCGAGGACCTGGATAAGGACCTGCCGGAAGACGAAGAAGGAACTCGCGCCGAGGGCCTTCAAGACGCCGATCTGAGCGATCTTCTGGAGCGTCAGCACATAGAAGAAGACGCCGATGACCAGTCCGCCGATTAGATAGCCGAACACCCGCAGGGCCTGTACCGTTGATTGCTGGCCGGAGACACCTTCGATGTTGGCGAATGCGGTGGACTTGGAGACGGCCTCCCAGCCCGAGCCGGACTTCCCGGCGACGCCGGAACCCTTGAGTAACACCACTGATGCGGCGGGTTGGTCGGCGCCGGTCGTGCCGTACTTCAACTCCTGCCAGGAACTGCGAAGCAAGTAGACCGATGGCTGGAAGAAGAAGCTGCCCTCATCGATCGCGCCGACGATACGGAACTGTTTTTCAATGAGTCTCACGGAGACCGTCACGGTGTCTCCCACCTTCAGGTCTGCGTAACGAAGGAAACTCCGGTCGGCTAATACGGCCTCGGTGTCTTCGGTCCCGAGCACTCGACCTTCGACCACTTTCGGCTCTGCAATGGTCCCGGGGTCGAAGCCGAGGAACGCAGCGGACTTGATTGTGCCATCTGCCTTTGCGTAATTCGCGGCTACATATCCCAGTGGCGCCGATGCCGTCGAGCTGGATTCCTCGCCGATGCGCTGCACGAGTTCGGCACTGAGTTCTGAGCGGATAACGCTGAGGCCCGCACGGTCGGAGTAGGCGATCGCGTCGGCGTCGAAGCTCTTGAGTGCGCTGCCTGCCTGTTCGTTGAGGCCGACCCCGAGGCCGTTAATCATCAGGACGAGGTAGCTGATGAGCGTGACGATCAGCGCGATCAAGATGAACTGGAGTTTCCGCCGCCGGATCTCAAGCAAGCCGATCAATCAGTCCACCTCAGGTCTCGCCCAGTGTCGGCTGTCACATTGTTGATACGTATGCGGGTCGCGTTTTCCGCCACTTAGCCGTAAGGACAGTATCAGCCCTCTATCGAAGTAGCGGTGAAAGGAGCGGGCAGGTAGCCTCAGATGGTGCTCGAAGATCCATCTCTTCATCAGCGTTCGGTCCACATCCCCCGGGCGAGCCTCGTCCTCGCTGCCGGTGAATTTTCGAACTCACACACTGAGCTCTGGATGGGCGGGGCACACACTCCGCGCGGCGACGAACTCGTCGAATCCGAACTTTCGAAGTCGTGGCTTATCGATTGCGCGGGTGACATCGATCGCTTCGTATCGCAGCGCACCCGGCCGCTGGGTCGCATGCGTTTTCCCCGACATCGATGGCCGGCCGGCGGCGGAAATGCTCATCGAATCCGTAGTGCGAGAAGCGGCGGCGGCGATAAGCGCTCGGAAATGGTGGCGCCCCGGAGCGCATCTACGTCATGTGCCAGCACGGGATGAACCGGAGCGGACTCGTGAGTGGCCTGATCCTGCGTTCGCTCGGCGTCGACCCCGAATCCGCAATTCAGCGGATTCGGAAAGCACGCCCTGGCGCCCTCGCCAACGACGGCTTCGTGGACATGCTGCGCCGCTCCTGACGGGGTATTAACCCGTCGTATAATGACCGCATGGCAATTGCTTCGAAGCCGAAGGTCTGGACATGGGAAGAGGCACTTGAACTCCCGAACGGCGACCGCTACGAGGTGATCGACGGTGAGCTGAAGGAGCGACTCATGAGCTTTCGATCCTCGGCTATCGCGGCCCTGATCGTTAGGGTCTTGGGATACTGGGTTGATGCCGGCCATCCTGGCACGGTCACCGGATCAGACGGTGGTTACACCATCTTCTCGTGGTCACCGGGCGATGTTCGTATGCCCGACGTCTCGTACATCTCGAAGCAGCGGTTACCGAAGGTACCTGCTCGAGGATGGGTCGACGTGGCTCCAGAGTTCGCCGTCGAAGTGGTGTCGCCAACAGACACCGTTGCCGACGCCGAGGACAAAGCGCAGGACTACATTCGCGCCGGGATCGCCCTTGTTTGGGTCGTAGTCCCAACTACGCAAAGCGTCCATGTCTGGCGTGCCGACGGTACACGTTCAGTTGCGCAACCGGGGGCGACACTCTCTGGCGAAGACGTGCTACCGGGTTTCAGCGTCCCCGTATCGGATCTGTTCGCCGTCGGCGAATAACGGGTCGTCCCCTACTCCAGCAGGTCAGGTCGGCGTTCCCGGGTTCGCTGTTCCCGCTGTTGCCTTTTCCACTTCTCGATGTTTGCGTGGTGGCCGCTCAGCAAGATGTCCGGGACCGTCCAACCGTTGTATTCGGCGGGCCGCGTGTACTGCGGATGTTCGAGCAGGCCGTCGGCGAACGATTCCTCTTCCGGGCTTGTCTCGTCCCCCAAGGCCCCAGGGATATGCCTTGCCACCGCATCGATGAGTACCATCGCCGGCAATTCGCCGCCTGTGACGATGTAGTCGCCTATGGAAATCTCTCGGTCGACGCAGTTGTCCACGAAGCGTTGGTCCACACCCTCGTACCGCCCGGAGATCATTACCAGCCGTTCGTTGGTGGCGAGCTCCCGGACGATCCTGTCGTTGAGCACTTCGCCCTGGGGCGTCAGGAAGACCACGAGTCCGGGCAGTTCCTCCAGCGCCTGCACGTGCGCCAGCGCGCGGTCGAGCACATCGACCCGCATCACCATCCCCTGGCCGCCTCCGAACGGGTAGTCATCGACCGAGCGGTGCTTGTCCGTCGCATGCTCGCGGATGTCGTGGACGTGGAGCGAAAGCAGCCCGTCTTCGCGCGCCCGCTTGATGATCGAAACATCCAACGGACCGCCCTCGAACGCCGAGGGGAACAACGTGAGCACATCGACCCTCATGAAGACCCTTGCGAATGCTCGACGGGTCCGTCCAGCAGTTCACCCACATGCGTGAGCAACGGCAGGACGACTTCCATCCCCTGGGCCACTGCCTTCGGGGAGCCGGGGAGGTTCACAATCAAGACGTTTCCGCGGGTTACGGCGAGGCCGCGGGAAAGCGCGGCGTACGGGGTGTACTTCAGGCCGTTCGCAACGAGTGCGTAGGCGATGCCGGGGACGTCACGCTCGGCCACATCCCGGGTGGCCTCGGGGGTCAGGTCACGGTCGGTGAGGCCGGTGCCTCCCGTGGTGAGAATTACGTCGCAGAGGTTGGCGTCCGCCCAGACGCGCAGGTGCTCCGCGATGAGGCTGCGGTTGTCCGCGACGATGTCACGGCGCATCACCTCATGCCCGCTCTCCTGAAGCATCCGCACAATCGTGTCGCCGCTTGTGTCGCTTCGTTCGCCAGCGGCGCCCTTATCAGAACAGGTCAGAACGCAAACTCGAGCCATGGATCAATGGTAACCCGCCCGGCGGTTCCAACGCCGGTCTGTGGCAGTGACTCCGCCACCCTGTCAGGGATACCCCTACCAGCTTCACGTAAATGTTCAAACAATTGCTTGACACCCTTCCGCCCTGCTCATACTCTTCCGATGGAGTGAATGGGGGCAAAATGGGGAATCCACCCACGAGTTCTCAATTCTATGGGAAGCGATCCCACACTTTGAAGGCTAGCGGACGATGTATTTCGTCGGTCGAAACGACTATCAGCTCGATGACAGGAAGCGGGTACCCATCCCGCCGCTGTATCGCTCTGCGTTCGAAACCGGCGGCTACCTCAGCATGGGCAACGATCCCTGCATCCAGCTCCACACACTCGAATCCTTCGAGGCCACCGCGAAGATCATTGAAGCCATCCCAGCGGAAACTGCCGAAGGCGACGACGCTCGTCGAGCCTTCTTCGGAAACGTCGGGGCCGCGCAGAAGGACTCCCAGGGGCGAATCACCCTTGGGGCCGAGTTCCTGGCTCACGCCGGGATCACGAAGGACGTCCTGGTTGTCGGCGTCGGTGACAAGTTGGAGATATGGGACCGGGCGACATTCGAAGCCCGCGCATCCGATGCCTTCGATGTCCGCCGGCGGGCAACGGCTCGCCAACAGCCACGGCAAGGGGAGGCGTAACGTGGTTGTTATGACACGACCAACTCCCGTCCACCTGCCGGTCATGCTCAACGAAACGCTCGACGCACTCAACGTGCGAGAGGGCGGTACCTATATCGATTGCACCACCGGTCTGGGCGGCCATAGCTCGGCGATTGCTGAGCGCATGGGCGAGACCGGGCAGCTCCTCTGTCTCGACCAGGACAGCGAGGCGCTGGAGTTCGCGCGTGCGAAGTTGGCTCCGTTTGGGAGACGGGTCAGATTCGTCCACGCGAACTTCCGTGAACTCGCCGAAGTGGCGAAGCGGGAGGGTTTCCAGGAAGTCGATGGAATCCTCATGGACCTCGGTATCTCTTCCTTCCAGATCGGGGAGGCCCGGCGCGGGTTCGCATTCGCGCTCGAAGGCCCTCTCGATATGCGGATGGATCCCGAGTCTGGCGGCATCACCGCCGAGGAGATCGTCAACACCTGGGATGAAACGTCGCTCGCAAACCTCTTCTTCGAACTCGGAGAAGAACGCCAATCCCGCAGGATCGCTAAAAGGATCGTGCAGGATCGGCCGTTGCGAACGACCTGGGAATTAGCCAGATCTGTCGAGCAGGCTGTGGGGGGTTCCAGGGGACAAACCCATATTCACCCCGCCACCAAAGTCTTCCTGGCGCTCCGGCTCCGCGTGAATGGGGAACTCGACACCCTCATCGCGGTTCTGCCGCTCGCCCGCAGCCTGCTCGGCTCTGGAAACTCGCATGGAGGCCGCCTGGCCATCATCAGTTTCCACTCTTTAGAAGACCGCATCGTCAAACAGTTCTTTCGGCGCGAAGCCTCGGACTGCATCTGCCCGCCGGAACTGCCGGCGTGCCGCTGTGGTCACAAGGCGACGTTGAAGGAACTGACCCGGAAGGCACTCCGTCCCTCCGAGTCAGAAGTGGCCGCAAACCCCCGTGCTCGTAGCGCCGTCCTTCGCGTTGCAGAACGGATCCTCTAGCCATGGCGGCAATCAACCATCCGCTCGGGCGCCCTCGGCATAGTCTCCCCATTCCCGTTCCGGGTACGGCGAGCCTCAACCTCTGGCTCATCCTGGCGATCATCGCCGCCGGTGTGTGTTCGCTATTGCCGGTTCTGCAGAACAGCCTGGCAACCAGCCGGGGATTCGATATCCAGGCCACCCAGGCGAAGGAAACGCAACTCAATGGGCAAATTAGCCTCCTCGAAGGCGACGTTGCCTCGCTCACTTCGATGGCACGGATCGAGCGCAGGGCACAGGAGATCGGCCTCCGCCCGGTAACTGACCCGATCTACGTAAACGTTAACGAGCCCGGCCCTGCGCCGGCGAAGCTTCCCTCGGAGTATCTCCCCAAGATCGACCCCAAGCCGGTGTCGCCGTCTCCGTGGTGGAAGTCGCTCGTCCACTGGCTGCCCTGAGGTAGCCCAAGCGGTCCTTCTTCGGAAGGACGGGAGGCGCGTTCGATGGCGCAATACCGTGCGCATGGCACTCGCCGTGTCTGGCTTCCGGCCAGCGCTTTCGGCCTGTTTGCGTTGCTTATCGGCGCACGCCTCGTCCAGCTCCAGGTCCTCGATCACGACATGTACGCCGCCGAGGCGAAGGAAGAACTCCTCGGCAACGACACCATCTATGCCCGGCGCGGCACGATTCTCGACCGCAACGGCGGCGTTCTCGCGGCGAGCGTGAACACCTGGGATATCTATGTGAACGCCCGCGCCTGGAAGGACGTGGAGACGGCGAAGAAGGCATCCGCTGACCTTGCGCCCTACCTGAAGACGACGGCGATAGAACTGACGGCAACGGTCGCTGCGAAAGAGTCCGGCGACGTTCGCGTCCAGCACGACCTGTCTTACGAAACCGGCGTGGAGCTGCTTTCGAAGAACATTCCCGGCGTTGTCGCAATCGCCAACACCGCCCGGATCAATCCCGAGGGCGACGTTGGCGCTTCGGTCGTTGGTTTCATCGGGACCGACAACTCGGGCCTCGCCGGCATCGAAGCGGCTTACAACGAGGTGCTCCAGGGCCAGCCGGGGCGGGCAATCTACGAGCGCGATACAACCGGCGAGCCAATTCCGTACGGGCAGTACACGGTGACCGAGCCGCACCAGGGCGAAGACCTCGTCCTCACCATCGACCGCGTGCTGCAGCAGATGGCGGAAAAGTACCTCGCCGACGGAATCAAGGAGCACAGGGCAAAGGGCGGCTCGATCATTGTCGTGGACCCGATGAACGGCGAAATTCTCGCCCTTGCCACTGCCCCGAGCCTGAAATACTCGACCCTCGAGAGTGACCTCGAAGCTGGTGGTGACGCGCTCTCGATCCTCAATAACCGTGCCGTGACTGACCTCTACGAGCCCGGCAGCGTGATGAAGATCATCACTGCGGCCTCGGCGATCGATTCCGGCGCGGTCACCCCCGACACCACGTATGTCGACACGGGTGTCGTCTATATCGAGAACGTCCCATTGAAGAACTGGGACGACGGCGTCTACGGCACCCAGACGATGACGGGCGTACTCCAGAACAGCATCAATACCGGTGCTGTGTTCATGGAGCAATCCATCGGCACGAAGAAGTTCCAGAGCTACCTCGATGCGTTCGGTTTCGGCAAGCCCACGGGAATCGACCTCCAGGGCGAAGCGCAGGGGATCTTCCGCCGCCCCGACGACGATGGGTATTCACCTGTCGACGTCGCCACCCAGGCGTTCGGCCAGTCGATCAGCGTTACGCCCATCCAGATGATGCAGGCCGTCTCCGCAGCGATTAACGGCGGCAACCTCATCGCGCCCCACGTTGTGAAGGCTCGAGTGAAGGCGGACGGCACCAGGATTGAAGTGCCGCCGCAGGTTGTCGGGCGCGCTATTTCGCCCGCTACCAGCGACGCCATTCGAAGCATGCTCGGGCAGGTCGTCTCGCAGGACCCCGACGGCTGGGGACGAAACCCGTCCCGCTACACCGCCGGCGGAAAGTCCGGTACCGCGAACGTGCCGGTCTGGGGTACCTACGACGAAACGCAGATCGTCTCGTTCATGGGCTTCGCGCCACTCGACAACCCGAAGATCCTTGTGCTCGTGAAGCTCGACGAAAATGGAGACGGCAAGACGGGTACCGTGGCGGGCGGGCCGATCTTCGCGAGCTTCACCGACGATGCACTTCGCTACTTGAGTGTCCGGCCCGAAAAAGGCCCCTCGGCGGTGAGTCGATGACAACGAACCTCACAACCGCTTTTCTTGCAGCCGCGATGCGACATCGCGGCTATGCCGTCTCTGAGGGTCCGGTGACTGACATCACCGGTGGCGCAGCAGATTCGCGCCAGGTGAAGCCGGGCGACCTCTTCGCGGCCTTCCCCGGCGAGAACGCCGACGGCAACGACTTCGTCCCGGTCGCCCTGAAATCCGGGGCCGTCGGGATTGTGTGTTCGCGGCCCGTCCCAATGGACTGGCCGAAGGCAACAATCGTCGTGGCGCCGGACACCACCCGAGCCGTCGGCGAGGCCGCGAATGCCTGGCGAAGCGAGTGCGCTCCGCGGGTTGTCGGCATCACCGGCACCGTCGGAAAAACGACGGCCAAGGACTTCACCGCTGCGGTACTCGGCCAACGCTTCGCCACGCACAGCAGCCCGGGCAACCTCAACAGCCGCGAAGGCCTGCCGCTCGCGCTCATGAGCCTCCGCCGGGATCACGATGTCTCGGTCCTCGAAATGGGCATGGACAGCAAGGGCGAAATCGCCGAACTCGCGGCCGTTGCCCAGCCGGAAATCGGCGTCGTGTTGAACGTCGGCCTCACGCATGTCTCGAAGCTCGGGAGCATCGAGGCGATCGCCGAAGAGAAGCTCAGCCTTGTTCGGGGACTGCCGCCCACCGGTACCGCCATCCTCAACGTCGACGACCCAAGGGTTGCGGCTGCTGCAAACGACCTCGACTGCACCGTGATCGCGTTTGGTGAATCCGACCGCGCCACTCTTCGGCGTGGTCCGGTGCTTGAGCGCGGCCTGGACGGCACGTCCTTCGACGTCACCTTCGGGGAGACGACCGAGCGCGTGAACTCTCCGTTGCCCGGCGCGCACACGGCGCCAGCTGTCCTGACCGCCATCGCTACTGCGCTCGCCCTCGGGATGAACTTGCGTGGCGCTGCTTCCGCCGTCTCTCAGGCGAACACCACCGGGCGCGCCCGCGTGTTCAAGGCGCGAGGCGGAGCGACCGTCATCGATGACCGTTACAACTCCAGCCCGGCCTCGCTGTCCGGCGCCCTCCGCATGCTCAGCGGGCTCCCCGGCCGCCGCATCGCCTTGATTGGTCGCATGGCGGAACTGGGCGAGTTCGAACACGCGGAACACCACGCGGCCGGAGTAGTGGCGGCCGCAAGCTGCGACATCCTTGCGTGCTCCGGCGAGGTGTGCCGCACGCTGGCTGAGGCCGCTCGTGCCGCAGGCCACCCCGATGTGCGCTGGTTCGAAACGAAAGAAGAGGCGGCCGCGAGCGTGTCGGACGGTCTCCAGCCGAATGACTATGTCCTGGTGAAGGCATCCCGCGGCGAGGCTTTCGAAACCATCCTCCACTTCCTGGAGGAAGCCGAATGATTCACGCACTCTTCTCTGGCGCCGCCACCTTCTTCATCGCGGTCGCGATCGGTGCGCCGATCGTGAACTACCTCCGCCGGAACAACATCGGCAAGGAGATCAGCGAGTACCTCCCGGAACACGCGCACAAAGCGGGAACGCCCACGTTCGGGGGTTTCATCATTTGGCTGCCGACCTTCCTGGTCACCGCTGTGGCAGTGGATTGGTGGACCCACCGTTCGATCCTGCTTCCACTGGGATTGATCGGAATCACCATGGCGGCCGGATTCGTTGATGACCTCGGTACACTCCAGCACCGGGCCCAGAAGGGTCTCTCGTGGCGTTTCAAGATGTCGTTCACAGCGCTCTTCGCTGTTGCGGCGGCAATCGTCCTTTACCAATACATCGAAGTTCAGTCGATCAATATCCCTTACACAGGCAGCTACGAACTGGGCCTGTTCTACATTCCCATCGCAGCTGCCATCATCGTCGCCACGACGAGTGCCGTAGCCGTGAGCGACGGCCTGGACGGACTCGCCGGTGGCACCACCCTGATCGCCTTCATCGCGTACGGGATTGTGGGCTTTATCCAGGGTCAGGAATTCGTCGCGACCTTTGCGTTCATCATTGCCGGGTCCACGCTCGGATTCCTCTGGTACAACGCCCACCCGGCCCGCGTCATCATGGGCGATACCGGCGCCCTCGCCCTCGGTTCGTCGCTGGCAGTGATCGCGTTGATGACCGGTCAGTGGCTGCTGTTGCCGGTCATCGGCATCGTCTTCGTGGTCGAAATGGGCAGCAACCTTATCCAGATTGGGTACTTCAAGTTCAGCGGAGGGAAGCGCGTCTTCAAGCGAGCTCCGTTCCACCACCACCTCGTGCTTATCGGTTGGGCCGAAACCCAGGTGGTCACGCGCTTCTGGCTTGTCTCGATTGTTGCTGCCATGGCGGGCGTGGCCCTCGCGCTGGAGGTGCCGGACTAATGACTGCTCCGAACGGTACCCTGCTCGCTCCTCCACCCGACGTTCGCGGTAAGCGAGTGCTCGTCTATTCGCTTGGCATCGAGGGACGCGACCTCGCGACGTGGCTGGTAGCGCACGACGCTCACGTGGTCATCAGCGATACCCGCTCGGATGCAGCTTTGGCCGCGGCGGGCGCGACCGTCCCGGACGGCGTCGACCGACTGGTCTTCGGCCAGCCGTTGCTTGACCCGCAGGGGTTCGACCTGGTCGCCGTTTCGCAATCGGTCCTTCGTTACAACCCGGCGCTGCAACGCGCCCGTGAATTGGGAATTCCCGTCACGTCGCAGATGCGACTCTTCCTTCAGCTCTGTCCCGGTCGAACTGTCGGGATCACGGGTTCGAGCGGAAAATCGACGACCACCGCGCTCGTCGGTGCGATGGCAAAGGCATCCGGCGTCGCCCATATCGTGGGCGGCAACATTGGTGAGGCACTGCTCGGTCGGGTCGATGAGATCACGCCGGAAACGACCGTCATCCTGGAAATCAGCCATACACAGCTTCAGTACACCGACCGCTCCCCCGCCATCGCGGCAATCACCAACGTGACCCCGAACCACCTCGACCAGTTCAGCTGGGACGAATACGTCGGCCTGAAGCGAAACATCCTCTCGCACCAGCATCGTGGCGACGTGGCCGTGTTGAATGCGGACGACCACACGAGCCTCGCCCTCATGGCCTCGGTCAAGGGCTCACTCGTTCGAACCTCCACCACTTCCGAGCCGCCGGGGCCGGGTGCGTGGGTCGATCGCGATGAAGTTGTGGTTCGCGGCGACGGTCGCGCCACGGCAGTCCTCGCCGGTCTCTGAAGTCCGACTCCGTGGTGCACATAACCTATCGAACGTGGTCATGGCCTGCGCCCTCGGCGCTCAGGCTGGCTTTGCGAATGAATCAATGGCGAGCGCAATCCGAACATTCACCGGCGTTCCGCATCGCCTCGAAGTCGTAGGCAAAGCCCTCGGCGCGACCTGGGTGAACGACAGCATCGCTACCAGTCCCGAGCGCACGATTGCCGGGCTCCGGGCGTTCACCGAACCAGTCGTCCTCCTGCTCGGTGGCCGCGACAAGAACCTCGAACTCGATGGCCTGCGCGAACTCGCCCGCGAGCGGTGCCGCGCCGTCGTCTGCTTCGGCGAAGCCGCGGAGTTGTTCTGCGGCTCGATGAGCGGCGCCGTCTCCGATTGCACCGTCGTGTCGGACCTTGAAGCCGCGCTGAAGATTGCCGCTAGCCGCGTGCAACCCGGCGACGCTGTCCTGCTTTCGCCCGCCGGCACTAGCTTTGATGCGTACCCGAACTTCGAAGTTCGCGGCGAGGCGTTCCGCCAGCTCGTTCGAGCGCTCCCAGGATTCGAAGAGGAGGTGTCGCCATAGCCGCCATCCAGCAGTCACAGACAGGGAAGTGGACGGCGGGACGACCTGACTACGCCATCCTCGCGCTCACCGTAATCCTGACGCTGTCAGGCTTCGTCGTCGTGTATTCGGCCAGCTTCGTCATCGGTCTGGTTGACTTCGGCGACCCGTATTACTTCGTCGTTCGCCAGATGATCTGGGCCGCGGGCGGCGCAGTCCTGCTCACGATCATGGCTCGCACCGACTACCGGCGCCTGCGGCCGCTCGCCGTCCCGATTATGGCCATCACGATCGCAATGCTGATAGCGGTCCTCGTGGTTGGCATCCAGGGCGGCGGTGCCCGGCGGTGGATTGGCGTCGGTGAACTCACCGTTCAGCCGGCCGAATTCGCCAAGCTTGCTGTCATCATTTATCTCGCGGCCTGGCTCGCCTCCAAGGGCGACGAAGTGAAGAGCTTCGAACACGGCCTGCTGCCGTTTGTTGCCATCATCGGTTCGGTCTCGGTGCTGATCATGCTGCAACCGAACCTCGGCACCACGGTCATCATCCTCATGATCACGGTAACCATGTTCTACGTGGCGGGCGCCTCCGTCGCTCAGATGATGGCGCTGGCAGTAACAGGGTTCGCAAGCCTGGCGTTCCTTGCGACCGCGGCGGGTTATCGCGCTGACCGCCTCACGGCGTTCTTCAGCGCCGAAGCTGACCCGCAGGGCAACGGCTTCCAGACACTGCAGTCGCTCATTGCGATGGGCAACGGCGGCATCCACGGCCTGGGTCTCGGAGCGAGCCGGGCCAAGTTCTTCTACATCCCCGAAAGCCACACTGACGGCGTCTTCGCCATCGTCGGCGAGGAACTCGGACTGATCGCAACCCTCGCGATCCTGTTCCTCTACATGCTGCTCATGTTCCGCGGATTCCAGGTCGCGCGGCGTGCTCGGGATGATTTCGGCCAACTCCTCGCGACCGGCATCACAACCTGGGTGACCGTGCAGGCACTGCTCAATATCGGTGGAATCACCCGAACCATCCCGCTCACGGGTGTACCCCTCCCGTTCCTCAGTTTCGGCTCGAACGCTCTCGCCGCCATCCTGCTCGCGATGGGGGTGCTGCTCAGCGTGTCGCGATTCGGCATAGACCGCGGCGGATATCGTGAAAAGCACCCGATCGACACTCGCCGCGTGGTCCGGAAGAGGACGGACACATGAGGTTGGCGCTGACCGGCGGAGGCACCGGTGGCCACATCATCCCGGCATTGGCCGTGATGGAAGCCGTGCAGGCCCGACTGGGCGGCACGGCCGAGGTGTGTTTCTTTGGCCCTGAGAACCGCGGCGAACGTGCCATCGTTGAGGCTGCCGGCGTGCGTTTCGTTGGTGTGCCTTCGGCCGCTGTCCGCGGGCGCAGCCCTCTCGGACTGGTGCGCTCCGGCTGGAGCCTGCTTCGAGGAGTTTTTTCCGCCCTCCGGGCTCTTCGTACCTTCAAGCCCGACGCTGTCTTCAGCACCGGTGGCTACGGGAGTTTCCCGGGCAGCCTCGCCGCGAAGCTGCTTCGCCGGCCCTTGGTCGTCTACCTGCCGGATGTGCATCCCGGCTGGGCCGTGAAAGCCGAGCGCCGACTGGCTACAAAGATGACGACGACGACGGAAGCGGCGCTGGAATTCCTCCCCCGCAAGAAGACGGTCGTCACCGGCTACCCGGTGCGCGCGGCTTTCGCCGAGACGAGTCGCACTTCCGCCCGAGCGTCGTTGGGTGTTGCTGACACGGATCGGCTCGTCGTCATCGCCGGCGCCACCCAGGGCGCGCAGGCCATCAACAACGCGGTCCTTTCCGAACTCGAATCGCTGACCACTTCTGCCGTGCTCTACCACGTCACCGGACCGGCTGGTCTGCCTGCTGCCGAGGACGCGCGAATGTCCTTGCCCGAGCCATTGCAGGCTCGCTACAACCCCGCGGCCTTCCGCGACGACCTGCCGGAACTCATGGTTGCAGCGGACCTCGGCATCTTTCGGGCTGGCGCTTCCGTACTCGGAGAAATCCCTGCGGCTGCGCTGCCTTCGATTCTGGTGCCGGCGACCTACGCCGGTGGCCATCAGCGAAATAACGCCCGCTGGCTCGCCGACGGCGGCGCCGCGGTTGTCCTCGAGGAAGCCGATATCACCGCACTCCCGGCGCGCATCGGCGAATTGCTCGGCGACGCCTCTCGCCTTGCGTCGATGCGTACTTCCGCCACAGCCCTCGCGCGCCCTGACGCAGCAGACGCCATCGCAGCCGTCGTTCTGGAGGTGGCGAAGAAATGACTGAGATTCAGGGCCCCGTCCATCTCATCGGCATCGGTGGCATTCACATGTCGGCGATTGGTCAGCTCCTGATGGAGCGGGGCGTTGCTGTCTCCGGGAGTGACATCCGACCCTCCAACCTCACCGCGAAGCTCGAGAGCCTCGGCGCGAAGGTTTCCTACGGGCACGCTGCGGAGAACGTCCCTGCCGATGCGGCCCTGGTTGTGACAACCGCTGCGGCGGCGGACGACAACCCCGAGCTGGCCGAGGCCCGCAAGCGTGACCTTCCCATCCTCCTCCGCGCCGAAATGGTCGCGAAGTTAATGGAAGGCAAGCGCGTGATCGCTGTCGCTGGCGCCCATGGGAAGACCACGACATCGAGCCTCATCGCCTCGATCCTCGTCCGCGCCGGACGCGAGCCGATGTACCTGCTTGGCGGCGAAAGCCTCGACCTTGGTGGGCACGCCTCCTGGGGTCATGGCGATATCTGTGTGGTTGAAGCGGACGAATACAAGCGCGCGTTCCTCGAGTACGAGCCAGACATCGCAGTTATCACCAACGTTGAACCAGACCACCTCGATTATTACGGAACCGCCGAGGCCTACCACGAGGCGTTCGTTCAGTTCGGCCAGCGGGTGAAGCCGGGCGGTGTCATCCTCGCCTGCGCCGACGACCCCGGCGCCCGCGATGTCTCCGACATGCTCGGCGACGACCCGCTCCGCCACGAGACCTATGGCATCGAAGGCGTCCGCTACTGGATGGGTCGCAACATCCAGCTTTCGAGTAATGGGGTCGATTTCGAAGTCGTCCGCGGGGGCACCCCGGTCGGCAACCTTCACGCCACGGTGCCGGGCGAACACTTCGTTCGGAATTCGCTCGCCGCTGCCGCCGTCTGTCTTCACCTCGATGTCCCGTTCGACGAAATCGCTGCCGGGGTCGCGTCATTCAAGGGTGCGCGGCGGCGATTCGAACGCGTCGGCGAGGCCGGCGGCGTGCTCGTCATGGACGACTACGCACACCACCCAACCGAAGTGAAAGCAACGATCGCCGCCGCGATTCGCGCTTTCCCGGAGCGGCGAATCATCGGCATCTACCAGCCGCACACTTACAGCCGTATTTCGTACCTCTGGGATGAGTGGCTCACCTGCTGGGCCGGCCTCGACGGACTTGTCGTCCTGGAGACGTACGCGGCCCGCGAAACGCCACTTCCCGGCCGGTCGGCGAAAGACCTCGTCGCCGCCATCACGGGAGTGGACGCTGTTTATGCGAGCGACTTCGACGATGCCGTGGCCAAAGCGCGCGAAATCGCGAAGCCCGGCGACGTCGTGTTCACGATTGGCGCCGGTGACGTTGTCGAGGTCGGCCCGCGACTCGTGGAGGCGCTGCGATGAGTTCGTTGAACGCGCTCGCAGCCGCGCTCGAACCGATGGGCGAACTTCGCGTGTCGCAGCCGCTTGCGCGCCACACCACCTTTGGAATTGGCGGTCCCGCCGACCTCTTCCTGACGGTCCGGAGCGCCGATGCACTGGCGCGCGCCACCAACGCCGCCCAAGAATCGGGTGTGCCCACGTTCGTCCTCGGCAGCGGGAGCAACATCCTCGTCGCCGACGCCGGTATCCGCGGCCTCGTCCTCGACAACCGTGCCCGCGGCGAAGCGCACGACAACCTCACGATTCGAATCGAAAGCGGGGCCAGCTTCGCAGCCTTCGCCCGAAAGATGTGTCGCGTCGGCCTCGAAGGCCTGAGCTGGGCCGTTGGTATTCCGGGGACAATTGGCGGAGCCGTCGTCTACAACGCGGGCGCCTACGGTGGGTGTCTCGCGGATGTCCTTCGCCGCGTCCGCCTCCAGATCCCGGGCAACGGCGACCAATGGGTCGACGCTTCCGAACTCGGACTCGTCTATCGCGGCAGCGCCTTCACTCGCGGGCAGGTGGACGGCAAGACGGTGCTCGAAGCGGAAGTTGAACTTGCTCCTGGCGACCCGCGTGAACTGCTTGCCCGCGCTGCATCGTTCGATGAGCGCCGCCTTACCGCGCAGCCGCGCGGCCGGAACGCCGGATCCACCTTCAAGAATCCGCCTGATTCGCCGGCCTGGAAGCTCGTCGAAGCGGTTGGCATGCGCGGGGCGAGCTCGTGGCGACGCAGCCATCTCCGATAAGCATTGCAATTTCTTCGTGAACGACGGCAATGCCGCCGCCGCTGATGTCGCATGGCTCATCGCGGAAACCCAGCGGCGCGTGAAGGAGCAGTTCGGCATCTCGCTCGAACGCGAAGTTGAGTTCGTGGGGGACTGGTCATGACGAGACAACGCGTGGCCGTCATCCTCGGCGGACGCTCCGGGGAGCACGAAGTCAGCATCAACAGCGCGCGCAGCGTGATGACCGCCCTCGATCCCGAGCGCTGGGAAGTCGTGCCGGTCGGCATTTCGAAGACCGGCAACTGGCTCACGCCCAAAGAAACGGCGGCAGACCTTGCCGCAGGGAACCGCGCCTTCGTGACCAACGGCCAGCCGATGCTCGGAGCGAACGAGGCACTGGCGGCACTCGCAAGCTGCGATGTTGCCTTCCCGCTCGTGCATGGAACGTTTGGCGAAGACGGCACCATCCAGGGCTTCCTCGAACTTGCCGGGATCCCCTACGCGGGAGGTGGTGTGGCCGCCAGCGCAATTGGCATGGACAAGGCGCTTATGAAGGCTTTGTTTAAAGAATCTGGAATTCCTGTCGCACGCTATTCCGTAATCAGATCATGGGAGTATACACTTGCTCCAAATGATTCGATGGCACTGATAGATCAATCGATTGGGTTCCCTTGTTTTGTAAAGCCAGCCAATGGAGGTTCCTCCGTCGGCGTCTCTCGTGCCCGCTCTCGTGAAGATTTGCCCGAGGCCTTTACCGCGGCCTTCGCCTACGACGACAAGGTGATCGTAGAACAGGCTGTGATAGGCCGAGAGGTCGAATGTTCCGTTCTCGGCAATGAATACCCTGAGGCGAGCGTGGTCGGCGAAATCGTCCCGGACCGCGACTTCTACGACTACGACAGCAAGTACGCCGCGGCCTCGACGACGCAGCTCTACATCCCCGCTCCCATCACCGAAGGCGTCGCCCGCGAGATTCAGCAGCTCGCCGTGCGCATGTACCAGGTCATGGGCTGCGAAGGCTACGCCCGCGTCGACTTTTTCCTGACCTCGGCGGACAAGGTTTACGCGAACGAAATCAACACGATTCCCGGTTTCACCAGCATCAGCATGTACCCGAAGCTCTGGGAGGCTTCTGGGCTGCCCTATTCGCAGCTGCTCACGCGCATCCTCGAACTGGCGATTTCCCGCCACGCGCGGAGGAGCAAGCGATGATCGTGAAGCGCAACCGGCCGCCCAAGCTTTCGAACGTTCGCCGCATCGTCCGCCGAAACCGACCGCAGGTTGGCGAGGTCATTGGGAGGACCATCGTTAAGCGGAACCCGGGTGGGGTCGTGGGCGGTCCGCCGCGCGGCCCTCGTGGTCCACGGTTCCACCGCCCGCACTTCTCGTGGCGACCTTCGCGTGCCCTCATCTGGACCGGCGCCACCGTGACGGTGCTCGCGGTGGTCGGGTACGGCGCGTACTGGACCTGGACGTCGCCGCTTTTCAAGGTCTCGAACATCGAAATTTCCGGCAACGAGCGCGTATCCACGGGAACCCTCGTTGAAGCCACAGGCCTTCTCGGCGAGAGCATGTTCGATGCGGACCTCGCTTCGGCGCAGCAATCGCTCTACGCGCAGCCGCTGGTCAACTCGGTGACCATCGAGCGGAAGTGGCCGCACACGATCAAGATCGAAGTCGTCGAGCGCAAATCCTGGGGCACCTGGGAGCAGTCGGGCGTGAAGTACACGATCGACCGCGACGGCGTGGTCCTTGGCATCGGCACCGCGCCGGCGGGCTCTCCGGTAATTAAGAGCTCCGAAGCTGGTAACCGCATCACCGGTGACCACGTGGACTACCAGGCGGTTGATGCTGCTGCGGAAATCTACGAGAAGCTGCCGCGCCAACTCGGGACCACCGTTTCCGAAGTCGCCTTTATTACTGGCAAGGGCGTCCAGGTAACCACCGCAAACGGCCAGACCGCGCTGTTTGGGGACTCGTCCTCCATCGCTTACAAGCTTGCTGTTTGGGCGGCGCTTCAATCCGAAGCCCTGGCCCAGCGAATCAACTACACAACAATCGACCTGCGCTACGGCAACCGCCCGGTACTGCAGTAAGGAGCATGCAAATGAAACGTCGCAGCACAGTCGCAGCAATTGATGTCGGGTCCACCAAGGTCTCGGTCATCGTCGGCGACCTTGGTGAGCAGGGCGAAACGCGCATCCTTGGGGTTGGCGTAACGCCTGCTGCCGGGCTCTCGCGAGGGGTCATCGACAACATCCAAAGCGCCCGCGAGGCGATCGGGATCGCAGTTGAAAAGGCTGAGCAGGCATGCGGCATGCGCATCCTCAGTGCCGTCGTCGGCATTTCTGGTGCGCACGTTTCGTCCCAGAACAACCGTGGAATCATCGCTATCCCGGACCGTTCGCACGCCATCTCCGAAGACGACCGCTCCCGGGTGCTGGATAGCGCCGGGCAGGTCGCGATTCCCACGAACCGGCAGGTTATCCACGTCGTCCCGCGCGGCTACTGGATCGAAGGCAATGAACAGGTCAGCGACCCTGTCGGCATGTGGGGAGGCCGCCTCGATTGTGAAGTGCACATCGTCTCCGGGGCGGTCTCGGCGATTCAGAACCTGACGAAGTGCGTCGAAGGCGCCGGGGTGCAGGTCGACGACATCGTTCTCGAGTCCATCGCCAGCGCGACGAGTGTGCTCGAAGAGCAAGAACGCCAGCAGGGCGTCGCCCTCGTCGATATCGGCGGGAGCACGACTTCTATCGCGGTTTATGACGAAGGGAGCATCGCGCATACCGCCTGCCTCCCAATCGCCGGCTCGCAGCTCACGAACGACCTCGCCCGGGTACTTCGCTGCCCATGGGAAGCCGCCGAACAGCTCAAGATCACCGTTGGCGCCGCCTACGCGGATGCCTCGATCCACGACACCGTGGAGATCCAGGCATTCGGCACCCAGGCGAAGAAGTCGGTCGATGTCCGCCACGTCTCGGAAATCCTCCAGGCTCGCACGGAAGAGATCCTCGAGATGGTCGCGGTCGAACTGAAGCGTGTCGGCTACTACGACCGGCTCGCTGCAGGCCTTGTCCTCACCGGAGGCACCAGCCAGCTTCGCGGATTCCCGGAAGTCGCGGAAGCGCGCCTCAACATCCCGGCCCGTCTCGGTCAGCCGAGCGGCTATTCCGGCCTCTCGGACCTTATCGGGACGCCGGCCTTCTCCACCTCTATCGGCTTAGTCGAGTACGCGCTCGGCGGCCGTGAACGCGTTACGGAAAGCGCAGGAGGACCCTCATTCGAAGTGCCTGTCGGCGGATTCTTCCGCCGGCTCGCGTCTTTCGGGAGGGCGATGATGCCGCAATAACGAACGAAGGAGAGGGAATGAGCCCCAACGACGAAACCCGCAGTCTCGACTCATTCGCGAAAGGAACTGGTCCCATGAGTATTCGATACGACACAGAACTTCTTCCAGACATCAAGGTGATTGGCGTCGGAGGCGGTGGCTGCAACGCAGTTAACCGCATGGTCCGAGCCAAGATTCCTGGAGTCTCCTTCGTTTCCTGCAACACCGATGCGCAGGCTCTGATGATTTCTGAGGCCACGACCCGGCTTCGCATCGGCGAAAAGCTGACCAAGGGCCTCGGCGTCGGCGGCGACCCGGCTCGCGGTGAACGCGCAGCCGATGAAAGCCGCGACGAGCTCTACGACATCCTTCGCGGCACCGAGATGGTGTTCGTCACCGCCGGGATGGGCGGAGGCACCGGAACCGGCGCCGCTCCCGTTGTTGCGGAAATCGCGAAGGACTGCGGCGCACTCACCATCGGTGTGGTCACCAAGCCATTCCAGTGGGAAGGCGCCCGCCGCATGAAGCAGGCCGAAGAAGGCCTCGCGCGCCTTCGCGACAAGGTCGACACGCTCATCGCCATTCCGAACTCACGTCTCATCGAAATCTGCCCCGCCGATGTCACCATCGAACAGGCCTTTGAAACGGCCGACGATGTGCTTCGCCAGGCGATTCAGTCGATCTCGAACATCATCAGCCAGAACGGCTCCATCAACCTCGACTTCAACGACGTTCGCACCACCATGAGTGAGGCCGGCCCGGCGCTCCTCGCGGTTGGCCGCGCCTCCGGCGAAAACCGGGCCGCGGAAGCCGCTCGGGCAGCAACCACCAGCCCGCTCCTCGACCAGTCGATCGATGGCGCTCAAAACGTCCTCTTCAATGTCACGCACGGCGGCAACATCCAGCTGCGCGAACTCGACATGGCGGCACGGGTCATCGCAGAAATGGTCGACCCATCGGCCAACATCATCTTCGGCACTGTGGTTGATACCAGGGTTGGGGAAGAAATTCACATGACGGTCATTGCCACCGGCTTCGCGCCGAAGGCTGCGACCGCCGATGACGGTCTCGAGACTACTCGCAGCATCCGTGATTACGGACTGCCGGGTGTTTCGAACATGGATGACGCTGAGTTGCCAGCATTCCTTCGGCGGAACATTCGCTCGTTGAACTCGAGCCGACCGCTGAACGAAGGGAGTGTGGCGAGGTTGGCTGAAAGGAGGTAGCTACCTAACCGAGCGCGCTACTAGTCCGGTAGGACGCCTGCCCGAGGTTATCGGGTAAGCATGGGGCTTGATGCAATGGGAGATGGCATCAAGCCCCTTTTTCATCTCGCGTCCGGGTTACCCCGCCGGTAGCTACCCCTACTTTCAGCCGGACGAGTAACTTACCACACGACTTTACAGAAGCACCAGCCTTTTTCTTCACATACAGGCCATCACATCGCGTTTTCTTCGCGAGCTCGATTGCACTTTCGGCAGGCTTCGCAGACCTGCAGCCTCGGCCGCTGATGACCTGGGCCTCCATGCCGACGCTCGATGCCCGCCCTGTTACCGTTGTACCTATGGCTTCACTTCGCCGAAACATCGTTCTCCCTTATCCCGCTCAAGCATTCGAAGCGAGCGCCTGGCTCTGGGCCATCGAGGACACACGCGCGCGTACCCTCCGAACGCTCGCCGAGGTGACGCAACGCGAGCTGGACGCCACCGTCGAAAGCAATGACTCCATTTCTACTCAGCTCTATCACATGGCACTGGCCGAAGCTGATTACCTCTGCATCGATGTCATGGGACGTTCGGAGTACCTTCCCGATCTGGCGGAGGTTCTGCCACTTCCCGTCCGAGACAGCGCCGGCCGTCTGACCGTCATTACCGGCGAGACAATCCGGCAACACCTGGATCGACTTGCGCTCGTCCGTCGAAGCTTTATGGCGGTCTTCTCGAGAATGTCGTCCAGCCAGTTTCGGGCACATCGCGCTCTTCCGGAGTGGGGCTATGAAATTTCGCCCGAATGGGCACTGCACCACCTGATCCAGCACGAGGCCGAACATCGCGGCGAAATCGCATTCAGCCTTGGTCTGATTCGTTCTCCGCAGCAGCGATAGCGAAGCCTTCGCAGCGAACCACGGGCAGGCCCGGGTACTTTCGAAATCGAACGTCAGTGGCCGCGAGCCCGCAGAGATAAAAGGTCGAACCCTTGCCGCTCACCACGCGTTGCAGGTGTTCGCAAACGCTACATAGACCAACTCGCTCGTCGAATCGCGCATCTGGCACGTTGCGCACTCTCTGCTGAAGCGCCTCGCCTTTCAACTTTGCGCCCGATGCCTGTAGAGTCCGCCCACAAACTTTCCTCGTTGGAGTAGGTCTATGACAGGCGCCCTTGAAGGCGTGCGCGTGCTCGACTGCACGCAGATCATCGCCGGGCCCCTCGCTGGCTCTCTGCTTTCCGAAATGGGCGCCGACGTCGTTAAAGTCGAGCCGCTTGAAGGTGAGCCGTGGCGGTTGCAGGCCGAAATCATCCCCAAAGAGAGCAAGGCCTACCTCACGCAGAACCGCGGCAAGCGCGGCTTCGCGCTCAACTTCAAGGATCCCGCCGCCGCTCCCGTCCGCGACGCGCTTATCAAGTGGGCCGACGTCCTACTCACCAACTATCGCCCCGGCGTCCCCGAAGCCCTCGGCATCGATTACGAGTCGGCCCGGCGGCTCAAGCCCGACATCATCTATGCCGACAATACCGCCTTCGGGAAGCTCGGCCCCGAAGCCGACCGACGCGGTTACGACATCGTCGCCCAGGCGATGAGCGGACTGACAACTTCCAACCCGAACGTCCAGAACGGACTTCCGATGCAGGTGGGGTTCGCTCCGGCCGATGTGGTCAGTGGTGTTGCGCTTGCCTGGGGTATTACTGCTGCCCTCTTCCACAAGGAACGCACCGGTGAAGGCCAGGCGATCAATGCATCTCTGATGCTCACCGCGCTTACGCTCCAGGCGGGTTCGCGTGAAATCCTTGCGATGGACGAGGAACCGCGAGAGCACCGCCTCGCCACGATAAACGCGGCGCGGGAGCGCGGCGCCGACATCACCGAGGTCTATGCCGAGCGCCGGGCGCTCATGCCCGAACTCGCCGGGAACGTGTACTACCGGCCGTACCAGACGAAGGACGGCTATGTCGTCGTGGGATGTCTTGGGCCAGGCCCGCGGGCGCGCTTCCGAGACGCCCTGCAGTTCGTTGACCCCCGCTACGAACCGGGCTTCGACCCGGCGAGACTGAAGGAAGTCGCCGCCGATCTCGTCGCTGGCTGCGAGGCGAAGTTCATGGAGCACGGGAACGAGTACTGGATCGGTTACCTCGATGAGCGCGATATCGCCGTCGGCCCAGTGAAGTTCATCGAAGAGATGGCGGAAGACCCGCAGGTGGTGGCAAACGGCTTCCTCGAGGAGTTCGAACACACCCTGCTCGGCACGCTGCGCGGCCCCTCGCCGATCATCCGGATGAGCGGCACGCCTACACGGATTCAGCGCGCCTCTCCGGCCCTTGGCGAACACACCGAGGAAGTCCTGCAGACCCTGGGTTTCAGCGCCGATCAGATCTCCGAATTCCAGGCGAAGGGCATCACGAACTAGTTCGGACTCAACTGCTCGAGCACGCGTCGCACATCATCGAAGGTTTCAAACTCGTGCAGCCGTGGATGTTGGCCCTGTAGCGCGCTGAGAAGCGTATCCCGCGCGAAAACGACCTGCGCAGGCTTCGCGGCCTCGATATCGCTTTTGCCATCGCCCACGTACGCCACGAAGTCGCCCATCCCCTGGAAGGCGTTCGCGTAGCTCAACTTGAAGCCCGCCTCCAGTTCGATGCCGCGCGGACTCAAGTACTGCACGAGCCAGCGATAGTCATACCGTGCCCGCCCCGCGTGCCGCGCGATTCGTTCCGCGCCCACTTTGTCCAGCACGGCGTCCACGTAGAAGTCGAAGCCGTTGCTGACCACTACCGTCACCCAGTCGTTCCAGTGCGCCCAGTCCAGGAGTTCCATGAACCCGGGGCGGACGGTAACCGCGTTTGCGGCGAACTCCCGTAACTCATCCCTCGAGGCCGTGATGGTCCGCAGCGCGGCCGCGTTGAACTGCTCCACCGTAAGTTGGCCGGCGTTGTAAGTGGCTTCGTGTTCTCGCCACTCCGGGGCGGCGAACTCCTCGAAGATGAGCCTCGCGGTGTTCTCCAGGACGATCGTGTCGTCGAAGTCGAAGCAGAGGATGTTGGCCACGCCTCAAGTCTCGCACACCTGCCGGAAGTCACTGCGAGATGCACCTGCTACCGTTCGGCGGTGGACATCCAGCGAGCTCGTTACCTTGCCAGCAAGGCTGGCCAACAGGCCCTCAAGAGTCTCCCGGACGACCTGCCTGTCGCGAATCCGAACCAGCTCGCGACCACGCTTCGGCGCTCGTTCCCGGCCGAGGAGGCGTCAGCGTTGGCAGAGCAGCTCACGCTTCGTGCCCGCGCCCTGAAGAATCATGGCGTCGAGCGAGACTTTCTCTATACCGCTGACGGCCTCGAGATGATGACCCATCCGGTGGTGGCGGAGCGCCGGGCGGAACGCCTCGCGCGCCTCGGGCTGCCCGCAGTCGACATGACCGCGGGCCTCGGTGGTGACTTACACGCCCTTGTACAGTCCGGCGTTCAAGCGGTGGGGCTCGAAAAGGATCCAGCGCACGCGCTTTTCGCCGCCGCCAACACGGGCGCGCCGATAATTCGTGCGGATGCTGTTCACCCGCCGCTGGACCCCGGTGGCCGGTCAATGATTCTCGACCCCTCTCGCCGTTCTCGCGGCAACCGGCGCTTCGACCCCGCGGCGTTCTCACCGACGTGGGACGAAGCTCTGGCTCTCGCGGCTTCGGCGAAGGCCGCCGTGATCAAGGCCCAGCCGGGAATCGAAGCAGCGCACATCCCGCCAGATGCCGAGATTGAAGCGGTCCAGCTGGGACGGTCGATGCGCGAACTTGCGATCTGGACAGGGGAAGGCGCAACACCGGCACTGCGACGAGCGGTGCTCCTCCCTAAGTCCGTAGAGCTTGATTCGTCCGAACCGGAGGCTGACTCCGCGCCGATGGCAGTTGGCCCGTTCCTCTTCGACCCCGAGTCGTGTGTCACGCTCGCTACGCTCGTGCTGCACCTCGCCTACCGCCTCGATGCATGGCTTCTCGACCCGCACATCGCCTACCTGTCGGCGAACCAGCCCGCTTACTCGCCGCTGGCCGCCACATTCGAAGTACTGGACTCGCTTCCGTTCTCGGTTTCGCGGCTGAAGGAACGCCTTCGCGCCGGAAACTGGCGGGTGGAGGATATCCGTCGTCGTGCCTTTCCGGTCGAGCCGGACGAACTGCGCAAGCTACTCGGACGGCTGCAGGGCGACCCTGTCTCACTGTTGCTCACGACCCTGCAACGGCCAGAGAACGGTCTTCATCTGCCGGCGTCTGTTCGCGCCCGCCTGAACACGGCACAATTCGCGAATGCCGACGCTCCTTCTCTCCGAAAAAATCCTTCACACCTACGGCGCCCAGATCGCCTCCGCCTATCCCGGCCTCGAAACCATCACGCTCCCGGGTGCCTCCGACCCGCCGCTGCCCGAATCCGACCTGGCGCGAATCGACTTCGCCTTCTTCTCGCTCGATGTCTTCCCCGCCCAATCGCGGGCATTCTTCGATTCGGTTCAAGGCGCCCCGAATCTGAAATGGGTGCATGTGATGAGTGCAGGGGTGGATCACCCCGCCTTCCAGCGGCTCATCGCGCGCGGTGTGCGAATGACCACGTCGTCTGGTTCGACGGCAAAGCCAATCGCGCAATCAGTCATCGGCGGGATGCTGATGCTTTCGCGGGGCTTCCTGCTCTGGGCCGACTCGCAGCGCCGGCACGCGTGGGAGCCCATTCGCGGGCCACAGACCCCGCCCGACCTGGCCGGGCAAACGATGACCGTCGTCGGACTCGGCGCGATTGGCGCCGAGATCGCCCGCATTGCCTCCGCGATCGGCATGGAAGTGATTGGTGTTCGCCGGAGTCCCTGGCGCCAGGGCGACACAGTGCAGCAGCTGGTGACACCGGACAAGCTGTTGTCAGTCGCTTCACGGACCGATTGGCTCGCGCTTGCCTGTCCGCTTACCCATGAGACGCGAGGCATCGCCAGCAAAGACGTGCTGGCTGCGCTCCCGAAGGGCGCTCACGTCCTCAACATCGCCCGTGGTGAAGTCGCGGATGAACCTGCCCTTATCGAAGCGCTGCAATCGGGACACCTCGGAGGAGCCTACCTCGATGTCTTCGCGCGCGAGCCGCTCGACCCCGGGTCGCCGTTCTGGGACATGCCGAACGTCATCGTGTCGCCACACAACTCGAGCACGTCTCTCGGCAACGAAGCCCGCGTCGCGACTGACTACTTCCTCCCGAACCTCGCGCGGATGGCGAAAGGCGAGGCGCTCATGAACGAGGTGACGGCGTAGCGGCTACCTGCTCATGCGGCAAGGTTGGTGCGAATCGACTCCATGAGCATGCGTAGGTTCACCGGTTTGGTGATGTAGCCCGCGGCCCCAGCGGCCGAAAGCCGAGTGATACTGGTCTGAGTCGCATCGGCGGAAAGGATGAGGACAGGAATGTGATTTGTCGCGTCGTCCGCCTTCAGCCGCACCAACACCTCCTCGCCTGGCATATCAGGAAGATGCAGGTCGAGCAGGATGAGGTCGGGAGCGGTGGAAATCGCCTGGGCCAGGCCGCGGCCCCCGGAAGTTGCGGTAACCAGTTGCATGCCCCCCACCAACTCGAAGGCGTCTTCAATCAGGCGGAGCGAGTACAACGTATCTTCGATATACAGGATCCGTGGTTCGCCCTCTTTGCGGGGGCCGGGATCTGGAAGCCCGGAAAATCCCGATGCTATCGGGCTGTGGGCGCCGCTTTCGCTAGCGAATAAGAGGCCCTCGGCGATTTCAGGTGGGCGGGCAACATCTTCGGTCGTAGATGAAACGAACACTTCTGAAGTTGGGCCTAATAGGAATTCCAGCCTTCGACGCACTTCTCCTACTCGACCGCGCTCGCAATACGTGGCAACCCCTACCTCGCCGCTGGGCATTACGCCGACCATGTCATAGCCACGCACGCTAAGGCGAGCAAGGGCCGCAGTCTGGATAAGGGACGAGGTCCGCTTTTCTCTCATCCCGAGAAGTTGTCTTGCGTATCCGTACCGTGATTGGTGGTCGTCCAGGATGGGTAGGCCGGAAGCATGCCGCCCGGCAACGAGAGGCGCCGCTATACGGTCGATGGCACCCGCAACCGATTGCGGCGAGAGCGGCGACATGATGAAATCCCCGGCCCCCGCCTGAAGTCCAGCGGCGAGGTCGTCCAGGCTATCCCAGCGAGCCACAAGAACCGTCCTGGCTCGGAGTTCGGGCGGAAGGGAGCTAATGAAGCGACTAGCCCTGTCGCCCCCGTTACACCCCACGAACAGAGCCATTCGCTGGTGATTCGGCCGGGCGACTGCCTCCGCGAGGTCTTCGGTAAATCTGCCTCCCATGGCGCCGATCGTTCGCTGCAATACCGAAGAATCCAAGTGGGAGAGTTCAACTGCGACGGAATCGAGTACGCATGTGAATAGCCACGAACCCCGTGAGTTCTCCGAGCTTCGGTTCGCAATTGCGGCTTCTCGCCCGAAAACGCGTGTTCGCACCCAGACCTCGCACGCTCGACAGAGCCGATGCAGGCTTGCCTTTCCATCCAGCCGAAAGCGCCGATGGCCTACGCGTACGCGCGCCAGTGGGACTAAATCGACTACGGACGAATCAACCCCGAGAACGCTTGCGCAAAACCCGCAACCCGACGGCGTATGGCTGGTTCGTGGGCCGGGGTGGGGGCCACTGTCGAAGCCCTCGCCACCGGGGATTCCCTCCGCAGCTTCGGACAGCCGTTGTTGGAGCCGGTATCCACACTGTTTACACAGAGTGTGCCTGTTGCCGGTGCCAGTCGCGGCCCAAGTGCCTTCCTGTGTCCGCCGCTCGTTTCGAAACGTTATTTCGAATTCTGCGGGAACCGCTCCGCAAGTGGTACAGCTGGTTCTCTCGTTACCCACTGAAATTCCCCCCGATTAAAGCTGGATTATCCAGTCCCGTTTCGATTCCCAACTCCAACGACAGGAACGCATCGACAACTTCTGGGGAGAAATGGCTTCCCCGCAGTCTTTTCACCTCGGACACGGAGTCGGTGATCGGCCACGCCCTTTTGTACGGACGTGCATTGGCCAGGGCATCGAAGACGTCCGCCACTCCGACGATCTGTGAGTAGATCGATATCTGGTTCCCGGCGAATCCGTTGTAACCCTTTCCGTCCCAGCGCTCATGATGATTTCGCGCGATGTCTTCGGCGACGTTCATCACTTCGAACCGGCTTCCGGAAAGCAACTCCGCTCCAACAGCGGTGTGGCGTTTGATCTCGCTAAATTCTTCCGGCGTCAGGCGGCCCGGTTTGTGCAGTATTTCGTCGGAGATGCCGATTTTTCCGAGATCGTGAAGCGGAGCGGCCTCGCGAACGAGGTCAATATCCCGGTTGTTGAGGCCCATCCGCGAGGCAATGGCCGCTGAAAGCTGACCGACCCTTCGCGCGTGCTTGCCGGTAATGTCGTCGCGAATGTCGCCCGCGAGCGCGAGTTTCTCCAGCAGCTCGACTCGAGAAGCCTCCAGTTCCGAGGTTCGTTCGCGCACGCGTGTTTCGAGTTCTCTTCCATACTCGGCGAGTTCGAGATGAAGCCGCCTTGTTGCAAGCAGGTTCCGGCATCGAAGTACTACCTCGATGGCGTCGAAAGGCTTGGATACAAAGTCGTGTGCGCCAGCCCCGAGCGCTCGATTTCGCGTGGTCGGCGTGACATCCGCGGTTAGGACCAACACGGGGAAAAACTCGCCCGGGCGTATGAAGGCCGGCAATTGGCGTAGTACCTCGAATCCGTCGAGGTGAGGCATCTGCAAATCGAGTAGCAGCAGGTCTGGCTGAAACCCGCGCATCAACTGTTCGACTTCGCGCGGATCCGTTGTGGCCCAAACTTCGCCGACCGCCGAACCCTGGAGAATCGACTCCAGAAGAATGACGTTGGCTGGTTGGTCATCGACCACGAGAATGCGCGGCTTCACTGCGCCAAAAGTCACGCTTGCCTCTTCTTTTCCCGCGTCGGCCGGGTTTCCGTACCTCAAGTCTCGGTCGATCATCCGGCTATCTTGATGGCCGTTCGGCCATGTAATTGATCCTCAACGGCCGTTACGAACTCTGTGATGTCGAGTGGCTTTAGCAGAAACCTTGCAGCGCCCAACGACTGCGCCGTTTTTCGTGCAGACGGAGTCGAATCCGAAGTAGTGACGATCACCGGAATTGTGCTCGTCCGTTCATCGCCTCGCAGGTCTGCGAGGACGTCGAGCCCATGGACGTCCGGCAGATCGAGGTCCAGGACGATGATTGAAGGGCTGAGAGTGCGCGCAAGTTCGATCCCCGCTCGACCGCGCAGGGCCGGGATGATCTTCAACCCGCCTGACGACAGGACCGTACGGATTAGGGCGAGGCTGGATAGATTGTCTTCGATGCACAGCGCGGAGTATTCGCTCTCGACCGTGGGTGAGCTGATGATCGCCGAGGCTCGCGCTCCAATTGGCAGTTCGAACCAGAATGTGGATCCCACGCCAACAGTCGATCGCACCCCGATAGACCCACCCATTGCCTCAACCAGCGATTTCGAGAGCGCAAGGCCAAGTCCCGTGCCCTGGATTTCGGTTTGTTCAGCGCCTGCCCGATCGAACGGGGCAAAAACTCTCTCCAAAAGCGAGGAGTCGATACCTTCGCCTGTGTCGCATACTTCAATTCGAATTGAAGAGTCCTCATTCACTATTGAGGTAGCCACTCGGATCTGTCCGTATTCACGGTTGTACTTCACGGCGTTGCTTAAAAGATTCAGCACGACCTGTTTCACACGCTGTCGGTCGGCGATTGCCATCATTCCCGGGTCGTTCTCAGGCGCCTGCAAGCACACGACATGTCGCTCGGCCGCGGCCGATCCGACCAGGCTGATGGCCTCCGCAAGGAGGGATTCGACGTCGAATTCTTCCATCGTCAGTGTGAGTCGACCGGATTCGATGCGGGCGATGTCGAGCACTTCGTCGATCAGGTTCAACAGATGGGTGCCGGCCGAAAGGATGAACCCGACATGGTCGGCCGCTGGTTTTCTTAGGTCGGCCATTTCGAGCAGCTGCCCGAAGCCGAGGACTGCATTGAGTGGTGTTCGAAATTCGTGGCTCATCCGCGACAGGAATTCGCTCTTCGCCCGATTTGCCCGGTAGGCCTCATCCCGGGCGGCAATCAACTTCGCTTCGATTTCCCTGCGTTCAGTTGTATCGACCAGGGTTCCCGCAGTCCCTTCGAGCGCTCCGTGCGCGTTGCGGATAACCCGCGCACCGATTTCCAGCCAGCGACAGTTCCCATCCATCCGCACAAATCGCAGTTGGTGTACCAACGACTCTTGTTGTCCGGTGATCAACCTTTGGAATTCGGCCGAAATGAAATCCTGGTCCTCCGGGTGGACGAAATCCAGGAAGGTGCGACCCATTGATTCGTCAACGTTATAGCCTGTAATTTCCGTCCACGCAGGATTGAGAAACGACCAGGCGCCATGTAGCGAGGTTCGAAAGATGACCTCTTTGACTCTTTCTACGACTAGCCGATAGTCCTGTTCTGACTTAACCAGCGCGGCGTCGCTCATTCTCCGGTCGACATACTGTCCAATTCTGGTGCCGACTTCCTCGAGGAGTCGTAGAAACCCTGGGTCTCGTTCACGCCGCGTCGTGGAGAGCAATTCAACCGCGCCAATAACTTCGCCGCGATTCTTGACCGGGATTACCACCCCGGATGCGAATCCTTCATAGCGCAAAGCATTTTCGCCGTAGCGGCCTGCCTCGGCGTGTAAATCTTCGATCCAGATTGCCTCCCCGGCCCACCAGGTGTACCCGGGAAGCTCGTCGCCCCTTCGACAACTCGTAATGTCGGAGAGCATGCCGTATTGGCCGTGACGATTCTCATCGAGAACGTGGTGCGCAACGCAGGTCATGTAGAGCACATTGTCCGATTCGCGCAGCCACGATGACCCCGCATCCCAGTTCATCAAACGCGTGAGAACTTCAAGTACTTGTTTCCGCGCGTCTTTACGGTCGAGCGTCCAAGAAAGGATGCGAGTGATTTCGTACTGAAGCGTTAAATGCTCCTGCGCAACTGTGGCCTCGGTCCGCTGAATAGCCAGCTCTTGTGCAAGCTGCCGAGTCTCGTCGAGCATCGCGTTCTGTGCTTGCAGGATCGGAAGGAATTCGGGGGTGGGGTCGTGTGCCGCGAAGTCGCTGGCGCTGAGCCCGGTCCTGGCGAGATCGTCCGGAGACGCAAGGCATGGCGCCCCAAGGAAGAGGAGCAACTCTCCTTCCTGAACGGAAACGAATTGACCGCGCAGCCGTGCTCCTGAAGCCGCTTGGAGCAAAGCTCGGGTTCCGGTCGAAGCCTTGATCTGCTGAAAGTCCCATTCGTCGCACGGTTGGACGATGTCGAAGAATCGTGAAACCGGAGCATTTAGCTCTTTGGTCCCGGTGATCCGTGGCAGGCTCCGCCCGAAGCTCACGAGGTTGAGGTTACGGTCCAAAGCAAGGTGAAATGGGAATTGATCTTCGAGAAATTCGTCCGACAGGCTAATTGCCAATTTCGTGCCTCCGCCGGGCCTCGAAGGGATGACCCCATCCGCTTGGAACAAGGGGCGCAAGCTTTCGACTCATCGTTACCTGATGGTCGACACGAATCCGCGGTAACTGTAGACCCAAGAAAAGGTGCGAACGGCTGGCTCCGCCGGTGCGAAAGTGCCTCAACAGACGGCCTGGCTACTTCCCCTTGAACACCGGTTCCCTTCGCTCGACGAAGCTTAAGGCGCCTTCTTTGTGGTCTTCGGTTGTGAACAGGTAGGCGAGCGAATTTCCGACGTATTCGCCCATCTCGGCCATGCTCCCGTGCACCGAGCGCCTGAGGCCCTCCTTCATATAACGGAGGGCGATAGGCGGGTTGGCGGCGATTTTCGATGCCATCTCCATCGCGGCGCTCATCAGCTCACCTGCGGGTACTACCTTCGAGACGAGACCGATTCGTTCGGCCTCCTGTGCACTGATGATGTCGCCGGTGAAGAGCAACTCTGCCGCCTTCGAAGGCCCAACGACGCGCGGAAGCCGCCAGAGTCCGCCGATGTCGGCCACGAGTCCGCGCTTGATGAACAGCTCTCCGAACTTCGCGGCTTCTGAGGCGATGCGGATGTCTCCGAAGAGCGTCAGGTCCATGCCCCATCCGACCGCGGCCCCGTTGACGGCCACGATCACCGGTTTGTCGCATTCGAGGACGGCTGCTGCCGCCGGAGTCGGCTTCGGAGCGGCGTCCCGGAGGCGCGTCACGGTCTGATCGCGTTCGCCGCCGAGCATGATCTGGCGCACATCGTCGCCTGAGCAGAACGATCGTCCGTTACCGGTGAGCACAACGCAGCGAACCTCGGGGTCGCGGTTGGCGTCGCGAAACGACTGCTCAAGTTCGGCATACATCTGCCGGTTGAGGGCGTTCATTACCTCCGGGCGATTCAAGGTAATCGTGCAAACGTGATTGGCTACGGCGTACTCGATGAATTCCGGCATGGCTGTCTCCCGAAAGTGCTCAGGTTTTCGCGCATCTTAGGCCGAACAGCGGGCGATCCAAAGCCGGGCAATCAAGCGTCGTCACTGGCCTAAGAAATGCGTCTGATTACCATCACAGCTTGGCCAGCAACCACTCTTCGGCGAGCTTGATCACGTCCGGTCCAATTTCGAAGTGGGTGCCCGGCAACCAGCGGATATCTTTGTCGGGTCCCGGGAGGGCGTTGTAGAGGGCCTCAGTGCGCTCCCGCGGGATCAGCTGGTCCTGGAGCTTACCGACAACTCTCACTGCGACGTCCGTGAGCTGTGCTACGTCTGAATCGGGACCTTCCGCACTGCCAACCAGGCCACCTTCACCAACAAGGCAGAAGGCGGCCGCCTTGAAGCGCCCGTCGCGAGCTACCGCTGGCACGCCGAGCATGCTGCCCATCGAATAGCCAACGAAGCCGACGCGCGACATGTCCACCGGGAACTGTTCGGAGAGGAGGTTCAGCATCGTGGTGACTTCGGCGGAAAACTGCGCCCGAATCTCGGGATACTTCTCGGGATTTCGAAAGAGCGACATGGGATCTGCCGATGCACGCTCGCCGTGGAGCGGCGCATCGAGCCCGCAGCAAATCCAACCGCGCGTTGCCCACGCCCTCGCCACATCGGCAACGAAGTAGTCTTCCTTGCTGCCCATTCCCGGATGCTGAATCAGCACCAGAGGCATGGGTTCCGCATGTTCGGCGGGCAGGTAGAGGAGCCCGGGAACGTGTTCGGATCCCTCGTGAAACCAGAACTGGACCTCCCGCAGGTTGCCCATCGGGATCTCGTGAGTTTCCAGAGAATTTACCATTCCGTTCAATCTAATGAGCTACCGTCTGATTGTCACAGGCTTGACCTTAAATCGGGCCGGACGAACGATTCAAAACGACCGAACGCACGCCTAGTCCACCACGGGTGGAACGGGGGAACCAAACTTCGGGGCGAATCTGCCAGGGCATCACTCACGTGAGGGATTGCGATGGCAGAGCGGCCATCTCCGGCCGTAGCCCGACAGCTAACCTCGTAGGCGTTGGAAGAAACCTCAAGTTGAGGCCTCTTCGCTATGGCCATCCTCGAACGTCGATCCCCGTCGACGGCTGATGCTCCCCAGAGTCCAGAGCAAGTCACCCTTTCTGTTTACGCCTCCTCGAATCTCAGAGAACGCCTCTGGAACCTCCTTCCGCTGGCTGTCTCGCTGCTTCTCGCAAGTTTCGTGTTCTGGGGACCGTTCTACGCCCCGTGGCCGTTCGCGATTCTCAGTACCGCGTTCTTTGCCTACTGGCTGGTTCGTTCGTACTCCGTCGCCGTCGCCTGCATCGTTGGCCTTCGCCGCATCCGTAAGTGGAGCACGATCAACTGGGCCGAAAGGTACGCGGCCTGGCGTGAAACCAATCCTGGGACTGAACGATGGGATTGGCCTCGCCACCTCGTCATCATCCCGAACTACAAAGAGAGCGAAGAGGGCCTGTCCCGAACGCTCGATTCGCTCGCGAACCAGGCTAACGCCGGCCAGCTGGTCATCGTCATGGCCATGGAAGCTCGCGAAGACGAAGCCCACATCAAGGCCGAACGGCTGACTACGGCTTATCGAAGCCGATTTGCCGGCATGTTCGCCACCTTCCACCCGGCCGGCCTTCCCGGCGAAACGCCGGGCAAGGGTTCAAACGAGGCATGGGGCGCCCGTGAGGCCTTCATTCACCTGATCGAAGATGCCGCGGACGACATCCGCCGCTACTCCGTCACGAGCTGTGACGCGGACGCAGTCTTCAACCCGGCGCACTTCAGTGCACTGAACTACCTCTTCCTCACCGCTGAAGACCGTTACCGGACCTTCTGGCAGCCAACGATTTTCAACAGCAACAACATCTGGGACATTCCGGCGCCGCTGCGAATCCCCGACGGCCTCTCCGGCATCAACCGACTTTCGAACCTGCTCCTTCCGGGTAGCGTCCGCTTCCCGACCTCCTGCTACTCACTCAGCTGGCAGATGCTGAACGAAGTCGACTACTGGGATGAAGAAGTCATCCCGGAAGACTGGCACCTCTACTTGAAGTGCTCGTACACGCTCGGCGACCGCGTGAACGTGCAGCCGATCTTTGTCCCGCTAGGCAACGACTGTGTGCTCACGGATAGCTACTGGAAAACCCTCCGCGCGCACTACGCCCAGAGCGTCCGCCACGCATGGGGCGCCAGCGACATTCCCTACGCATGGCGCGCCTCGCGCAATCCAGCTTCCCCGACGAGCTGGAGGCGCAAGATGCTGCTCGCGACGTCCGTCACCAAGGTGCACGCCCTCTGGATGGCGCAGTGGTACATCGTCACGCTTGGTGTTGTCCTGCCGTCCAAGATGGCCGGGACCTGGGGGGCGCCACTCCCTCGCTGGTGGACTCATCGTTACGCTGTTCCAGGTACCGGCTGGCACCCCGAGCAGATCATTCATCCATCGCACTGGTTCACTTTCGATAGCACTGGACTCATCGAACGCACCATGTGGCTGAATGCTCCCGGAATTCTGGTCGCCGTCTGCATCGTCCCGCTGTTTGTGATGGCAGCCGTCGAATACAAGCAGCGTGGCCCGCGCCCGGCCTACGTCTCACGGAAGAAGGCGGTCGCGAGCTTCCTCGTCTGGCCAGCGATGGCCGTCATCACGTTCTTCTTCGCCTCGATGCCGGCGCTCCACGCCCAGTGGAAGCTGGCCAGCGGCCAGGGCCTCATCTATCGCGTCGCCGAGAAAGGCTCCCGAAGCACGTTCACCCCGACCCCTACCCACGCCCTCGGTGCGGCAATTCAAGCTGAAAACGAGGCGATTCCCGCGGTTGGTGGCGGCCAGTAACGTAACTGGGCCGCCACCGACAGCGGCCCGCCGGGCTACACAAAGCTAACTTGGTGGAGCGGAAAGTGACGCGAAAGCCAGGTACACGATTATGCCTATCGCCGGGCCGAAGCCGATTCCGAGCGCGGTGTTGTTCATCCCTACAGCGATAATCGGTGCTGCAACGATCATGGCGATTATCCCCGCCATGATGGCGCGATTGTTGTCCATGTTGAGCCTCCACCCTTGAGGCTGCCCCAGATGCACAGACCGATGCATTGCTAATCCGTAGACCGGCGTGGCCCTTTGATTGCACTCGCCTATCAATTTCCGGGCACCGTCGACTCCTGTATTGTTCCGCCCACACTTCTCGGCGGAAGACTCATGGCAACTGTTCAGACCAGCACAGGACCAGTCGACGCGAAGGACCTTGGCTTTACGCTCATGCACGAACACGTGCGTGTCGGCTGGGGCGCGATGTACCAGCAATACCCCGAAATGTTCGACCGCGAGCACGAACTCGAACGGGCGGTTTCCCGGCTCAAGGCGGCCGTGGATGCCGGCGTCAAAACCATCGTTGACCTGACGCCAATCGACCTCGGCCGCGATGTCACCCTGATCGCCGAGGCCTCCCGACGCTCGGGGATGCAGATCATCGCTGCCACCGGGATCTACTACACCGCGCACCCGTTCCACTTCCAGGCTCGGGACGACTCGGAAATGGTGGCGCTTTTCGTGAAGGACATCACCGAAGGCGTCTCCACCACTGGCATTCGGGCCGGGGTCATCAAGTGCGCGACCGAACCCGAAATGCACCCGATGAACGAGCGCGTTCTCCGAAGTTCGGCTCGCGCCGCTCGCGAGACGGGGGTCCCGATCTGCACGCACACATTCCCCGCGAATCGAACCGGCCTCGATCAGCAGCGGGTCTTTAAAGAAGAAGGACTCGATTTGTCGCGGACCGTCATTGGCCACTCCGACGACTCAGACGACATCTCGTATCTCGAGCAGATCATCCAGAACGGGAGCTACTGCGGCATGGACCGCATCGGCATTCAGCGCCCGCGCACCAGCGAGCAGCGCGCCGACATGATCGCCGCCCTTGTAGAACGCGGTTATGCCGATCGGATCACGCTTTCGCACGACTCTTGTTGCAACTTCCACTGGGCGCCCGAAGGCCTCCTCGATGAACGCGCCCCTACGTGGCGCATGACACACATCCCCCTCGATGTCGTCCCGATGCTGCGTGAACGCGGTGTCAGTGATGCTGACGTCAACCAGATGACTGTGCTCAACCCGCGCCGCGTTTTCGGCGGCGACTAAGCCGCCAAGCGAACGAGCCATTGGTCCGCTTCAGTGCATTGGGCCTCGTCGCCGCTGCCATAAGCCTGACCATAGGCTGTGACGAATGCAGTGGCGTCCCCGGTCTCTTCGTGCGTCGTCAGGCTGATCAAGATGTAGCCGAAACCGTTCGTATTTCGGATCCGTGCTTCCCAGGAGCCCGTTCCGGTGAGACTTCTGACCCGGAGCGTATCGGCTGTTTCCAACGCCTGCTTAAGAGTTACACAGGACTGCGCCGAAAGGTCGTACCGAGGGGTGCTCGACGTTGGAAATTGCGTAGCATTTCCGACCCATCCGTCGGCGAAACGACTAAGGTTCGCGCCCTCAATAATTTTACCAATTGCCTCCGATCCTGCCTCGGCAGCGATTGGAGTTGGTTGGTGCGCATTTGAGCAGCCAGACGAAATCGCGACAACAACGGGCAATACCCAGGCCCAGCGTTTTCTATTCATATGGGTACTGTCGGCGGCCTCTCAGACCTCAGCACGATTGCCCTCCATCGGAAGACCCTCTAAGGGTTCTCCCGCAACCGGATGTCCACCGCGAACACCTGTTCGTCCACTGCTAAGGGACATAAGCGACCCGTCTGTTGGTGCCTGTTTGAGCCGAAAATGGCCGGTGTTCACCGGTCGTCCACCGGCCGTCTCCATGACCGCTACCCGGTTCACCGAATCGCTCCCAAACCTCTCCCTTGTACCACCCTTTTGTCCCGTCTGGCCACGCGATAAACACGCTGACACCACCGCCACAAACGTGGCAAGGGGCCCCGGGAAACTCGGACAGCCCAGGAAACACCAGGAGAAACAAATGTCTTCAATCGTTACCAACGTTGCTGCCCTGAACGGACAGCGCAACCTCAACAGCACCAGCATGAAGATGGGCAAAGTGTTGGAGAAGCTCTCCAGCGGTTACCGCATCAACCGTGCTGCAGACGACGCTGCAGGCCTCGGCATTTCGGAAAAGATGCGCGCTCAGATCCGCGGCAACAGCCAGGCGATCCGGAACGCGCAGGACGGCATCTCGATGATTCAGACCGCTGAAGGCGCGATGGACGAAGTCCACGGCATCCTCCAGCGTATGCGCGAACTGGGCGTCCAGGCCGCGAACGATACGTACGACACGTCAGCCCGGACTTCGATCGGTACAGAGCTCGTGCAGCTCCGCTCGGAAATCGACCGGATTGCGAACGCCACCAGCTTCAACGGCCAGAATCTTCTGACGGGCACCCTGACCGGCGCCCTCGGCGGCGCCACGGGCGCCGACCTGGTGGTTAACGACACCGTCGGTGGCGCCCTCGCCACCAGCATCGAAGTTGCGGGAGCGAAGGCCGGAACCTACACCTTCAGCTATGCGGCTGGCACCGACACCCTCACCCTGACCAATGCTTCAGGCGTTGCTCAGAACCTGACTCTCGCGGCCATGGGCGCCAACGGCACCCAGACCCTGGACTTCAGCCAGCACGGGATCAAGATCAGCCTCAACACCGCTGCCGCAATCGCGGACCCGGACACCATCGGTGCTGCCTTCGCTGCCGCCGCTGATGACACGATCGTCGTTACAGGCACGGGTTCGGCCGCCCTCCAGGTTGGCGCAAACACGACCGCCTACGACTCGATGAACATCTCGTTCAACGACGTCCGTGCCACGGCTGCAACCGGTCTTGCCCTGACCACCGGTGGTGGTGTCGACTGGACGTCCTCGGCGACGATCGTCGCGTCGAACACGGCGTCCCAGGCGTTCATCAACCAGATCGATGCGAGCATCACCACGCTGAACACCCGCCGTTCGGACCTTGGTGCTGCCCAGAACCGCCTCGAGCACACGGTGAACAGCCTCGGTGTGAGCGTCGAGAACCTGACTGCTTCGGAGAGCCGAATCCGCGATGCGGACATCGCTGAACTCTCCACCCAGATGGTCAGCAACCAGATCCTGCAGCAGGCCGGCACCGCCGTCCTCGGCCAGGCCAACCAGGCCTCGCAGGCTGTCCTCAGCCTCCTCCGCGGCTAGTAGCTAGCCCCCGCGCACAAGTTCAGGCCCGGCAGCAATGCCGGGCCTGTTTCGTTGCCAAGACTTCGTCCACCGACTCGCCCCCTCAAGAGCCACGCCTTTTCACCCGAAGATCAGGTAAGTCCCCGAAAGGCTCCACCCATGGCCGACTTTAAACTGACAGCAACGCAACCCGTTTCCATGGCCGCTTCTTCCGTCGTGGCGGATGGACGCGGGCATCGCGGCGCCTACCAGCAGCCGAAGCGCAAGCAAACCGCTCGCGAACGCCTGGTCGCGATGGTGGCGCCGAATCGTAAACCGGAGAGTTGTGAAGTGGACTACGTCGTGGATGCGCAGGGGATGATGGTTGCCATCCTCGTTCGCGACGCCTTGAACGGGGAGTTGATCGCCCGAATCAATGCCGAGGACCTTGGCCAGTTAAGCGCCGATGAGGCCACTGGTGGAATCCTCCTCGAGCGAAGGGGATAGCCCATGTCCGACCCAGTACGTCTCGGCGGTTTCTTTTCAAGTTTCGATACCGAAGCGGTTATTACCCAGCTGACGAACCTCCGCATGAACGCGGTGACCCAGCTCGATATTAAGAACGCAAAAGCGGCTGCCAAGAAAGGCGCCATCGCGGGCGTTCAAACTGCGGTGACCGCACTCCTCACGAAACTCAACGCGCTCGCCAATGTGAGTTCGGTTAGTGGCAAGACCGCCAACAGCAGCGGCACCGCGGTTACGGCGACGACCACACCTTCGTCGCTCCTCGGGTCGTTTACGGTGGATGTGACAAAGCTTGCAAACTCCTCCAAGTTGCAGGGGGGCCAGATCTCGGCAGCGATCAATTCCGCGCTTTCGATGAACGCCTCGAACTTCGGCTCGGTGCCGACCTACGGCAGTTACACCGTTTCCACGGCAACTGGCGGTGCGAAGACGTTCGGCATTGGCGGCGGGAACGTCCAGTCTGCCGCTCTGTTGAACGCATCTAACGTCCAGGCCCCGGTCACCAGCGGGACCTTCACAATCACCACGGCGACGGGCGGCTCCGCTGCGATCAACGTGGATATTGCGACTCAGTCCCTGGATGACATCGTTGCTTCGATCAATGGCGCCGGTATCGGCGTTACAGCCACGATTACGAACGACCAATACGGGCACGCGAACCAGCTGACGATCGATTCGACACAGGGCGATATCACCTTCGGTGACCCGTCCGATACCTCGAACTTCCTTTCGGCCACCAACTTGCTTGCTTCCGAGGGAACCACGACCCGTGTTAGCGGCGCCGCCTTTACAACGATGATGTCGCTCGATGACGTGATTGCCGACCTGAATGGCAGCGGCATCGGCATTACCGCCAGCATCACGAACGATGGCATCGGCCGGCCGAATATTCTCACCGTGGCTTCTACGCAGGGGAACATCAGCTTCGGCAACGGCGCGGACACGTCGAACTTCCTTTCCGCCACTGGCCTTCTCACCTCGTCCACCGGCACGACCCGCTCCAGCGCCAATCCGCTTGCGCGACTGAGCCAGTCCGCGCTGCTCCAGGATGTCGGCTTCAACGGAGGCACCGTGGCAGCCGGGGCGCATTCGATTGTCATCAACGGGATCAGCATCAATTACGACTCGTCGACCGACTCCCTCACCGACATCGTGAATCGAATCAACGCCAGCGAGGCCGGCGTTACCGCCCGTTACGATTCGGTGTCTGACACGTTCAAGCTCCAAAACTCGAAGACGGGGCCGCTTTCGATCACGGTCGCCGATGACGGAACAGGCGGCGATCTCGGCGCAAAACTTGGACTCCTCTCCGCGACATACACCGCGGGCGAGAACGCTGAGTACTCCATCGACGGCGGGCCAACCCAGTCGTCCGCGAGCAGCACCATCAGCTACAACGGAATCGCCGTGACCTTGAACTCCCTGACCAGCGGCACGCCTGTGACCGTCAGCGTGAACCAGGACACGACGTCCGCAACGAGTGCCGTCAAGGGATTCGTAACGGAGTTCAACAAGGTGCTTGCCACGATTGATGCTGCTACAAAGGCAGACGGCTCGAAAGAGAACAATACTTCTGGCCCGCTCAGCGGCGACGCCAGCCTGCGGCAGTTGAAGTCGGAACTCCGGTCCATCGTCACGAGCATGGGCGTCAACATCAATGGAAGCTTCTCGACGCTGAATCAGATCGGGCTCTCGTTCGGCGCGGTGGGCTCGGCGATTGGTTCGACGAAGGAACTCGTGCTGGACGAAGCCAAGTTCAAGTCTGCTTTGTCTGATGACCCGGCCGGTACTCAGGCGCTCCTTAGCGCTCTCACACTCTCCGCGTCGCTCCAGCCGGGCGGGACGAGTTCGGTGTCAGGTCTGACCGGGACGTTCACCGGATCACAGTCCGGTTCCTACAAGATCGAAGATGACGGCCTCGGCAATCTGACTTCGACGTTTACGCCCGCGAACGGTGGGCCCAGCTCCAGCGTGTCGGCGTCCGTGGTCGCGGGCGGTTCAACCTCGCTCCTGATCCCGGGCATGATCGTCAATGTCGGAGCGCTGCTCCAGGCAGGTACACACGTCGTTTCCGTGACCGCTTCGAGCCAGAGCGTTATCCAGCGACTAAAGCAATTCTCGGAAGTCCAGGCAGGCGCCGGTGGCGTGCTCCAAAAGCGCCAGGACGCTTTCAAGAACATCCAGACCGATATCGCAAAGCGCATCGACGTGGTCCAGGCTCGAATTAACGCGGAGATGGAAGTCCTCCGGAAGAAGTTCGCCGCCATGGAGCGCGCCCAGGCGAACGCCCAGTCCATCATCAGCACGCTCCAGGCCACTACGACCAAGATCTCCAACGGAAACAGCAACAACTAGCTGTCCCGTCGGGACTTTCCCGATGTCCGTTACTGATGACCGTGCCGATGTTCCTATCGAGCAACCTCGCCAATCGCGAAGGAGAAACGTCCCAAGCATGACCACCAACCCGTACGCAGCCTATCGAACCGTTGAGACCACCACCGCCGACCCGGTGACGCTGACAGCGATGCTCTATGACGGATGCGTCAAAGCACTGAAAAAGGCAGCCCTTCATTTCGAAAACGGCAACCGTACGGGGTTCAACGACGAGACCAACCGCGCCTATCTCATCATTGGCGAATTGCTTTCGACGCTGGACATGAGCCAGGGCGAAATCTCATCGAATCTCGGATCTATTTACACCTACTGCATGCGCCTCATCGTCGAGTCATCGTTCGGCGACCTGGACCGCCTCGCGGAGTGCGAACGCCACATCTCCACCATCGGCGCCGCCTGGAAGACGGCGACGGCCGACCTTAAGGCCAGCCGGGCACCAGCCCGTACCGGGGCCGAGGCGGCGGCCTAACCGTGCCAAACGCCACCATCGAGGCCGCCCTTGCCGTCTCCCGCGATCGGCACAACGCCATCCGCGAAGGCGATCTGGAAGCGTACTCTTCGCTCGAAGAGAAGCTGGCCGCGATCTGTTCGGAGGTTGCCTCGCAGGACCTGGATGAAGCCGACATCCCTGTGCTCGATGAGCTCATCGGCATGGAAACGCAGTCGCGCGCCATCCTTCAAAGCCTGATGGACGACACCTCTTGCCGCCTCGATTCGCTACGCCAGAGTTCGAACGCCAACGGCGCCTATCTACGCAGCGAACGAGTCTCCGTAAACCGCCAGTAACCTCTCGCGGTTCCGCCGGTAATATCCTTCACAGTTCCTCGTTTTGTCACCGTTTGGCCATCTCTCCACGCCTGACCGGGTGTCCCGAAGCGGTCAAGATCGGCCTCGAACTGCCGACACTCACCACGTACCCGGTCTTCGGGATACCTAAGGGGAGACGAACATGACCGAGAGGCCAGCCGGCAAAAAACCTTCGTCGTCGACGCTGCTTGCCGGCGCCTTCGTGATTGCCGCCGCCGCCGTCGCCTGGTTCGGGATGAACAGCAACACCACTGATACCCGCGACCTCCCCATCGTCACGGCGGCCGGCGATGAGCGTCCGGCGGTCCGCGACTCAGCCGTTGCGGGTGTATCCATGGGTGGGCTGCCTACCCGCATCGTTGTACCGGCTGCTGGCGTCGATACCGCCATCACCGAGGTCGGTGTCGTCCGCTCCGAAGGCCGCGCCATCTGGGAAACAGCCTGGCGCGCTGCCGGCCACCATTTCGACTCAGCCATGCCTGGTCAGCTCGGCAACATGGTCATCACCGGGCACGTCTCGGTGGCAGACCGCTCCAACCTCGCCGTGTTCCAATCGCTCGATTCCGTGAGCGAAGGCGACCTCGTCGAGGTCTTCTCCGGCGACGACATGTATTCCTATCGAATCGACAAGGTGATGGTCGTGGCGCCGAGTGCCGTGAAGCTCTTGCGTTCTGACTCCACCTCCACGGTAACCCTGATTACCTGCACCAAAGATTTGAAGAATCGCCTCGTCGTCGTAGGCACTTTGGCTTCATGAACGCATTGAATGCCACTTGCCAACGCGACTACTATAAATTTGGAGTTGGAGGATGACGGATATGGCAGGAGTGAAGAAGACTTCCGAAGCCGGTGCTGCCGGTGCCGTGATTTACGACTTGTCCCGTGCTCGCGCGGGTGCGGTGCCTGCCGAACGGATCGAGCGTTCCGATTCGGCCGGCATCACCGGAAAAGCCCGGGAACTCGCCTCAGCCCTTGAGATCGTCACCGAGTCCGATGAAGTCCGCGCCGAGCGAGTGCAGGCTCTCAAGGAACAAATTGCCAACGGCACCTACCACCCGGATCCCCGCGAGATCGCCAAGAAGCTCGTCGAACGCGGCTTCTAGTCCGCTTGTTTCCTCGCGCGTGCGGGCTTTCCCGTGCGCGAACCATCCGGCCCAATCTGGGGAATGCCCCGATACAAACGCGCCCACCCGCAACCTAATCTGAAATCGGAAGTGGTTGCTGGGTGGTGTGGTCGCATCGAGCGCATTCGCACAGCAAGCCCTCATGGGAGAACGTCTTGCCTACCGTGCTTGCGATTGCCCCTGGCATCCCCCCGGCGCTTACTGGCCGTTCGCTCTTTGGCGAACGCCTGACCGTCGAGATTGCCAGTGACCCCAGACCCTGGCTTGCTTCGGCGCAGGACACCGCCTTCGACCTGCTCGCGCTCGCGGAGATGACCGTCGACGAACAGCAGGAGTTGGTCTCCGCGTTCCACGCCCACCGCCGTTGGCGCCTCGCTCCGGTGCTCTACATCGTTTCGCCCGATGCCAAGGGCCTCGCTATCCCCGCGACCTTCCGCCCCGAGATCGACGGACTCGTGCGCGGCACCCTCGAATCCCCGAACGTCGCCAAGCGCATGATCGAACTGGCCCGTGAAGGGATCAGTACCGCTGACCTTGTTGTTGCTGGCGCCTTCGAGCTCGACCCGGTCCGCGGCAAGCTTCGGCTCTCTGAACTCGAAGTAACACTCACCGAACGCGAGGCCGAGATCCTCTCGATTCTGCTCGCGCAGCCGAACCGCACCGTTTCGGCAAGCGAAATCATCGAGCGGGGCTGGGGCGCGGACGCCGACGCCCGCTACCTCCAGATCCTCCGTCGCCACGTCTCCAACATCCGCCGCAAGCTGCAGCGCACTGAGGCGGCACGTTCAGTCCGCACGGTGCGCGGCTCCGGCTACCGCTTCGACGTTAAACTCGCCAGCTAGCTTAGCGCCGAAGCGGCGGCGTCTACGCCCGCGCGCACATCGGCCTTGAAGCCCTGTTCGCGCAGGATGTTGCCGAGGCTGCGCAGCGCCAGCAGCACGTTGCCCGCATTGCTCGATTCGCCCATGAGGCCGATGCGCCAGACCTTCGCCCGAAGGTCGCCGAGGCCGCCGCCGATCTCTATGCCGTGCCGGTTGAGAAGCGCGCCGCGCACTTCAGCGTCGTTCACGCCTTCGGGGATGCGGACCGTGGTCAGCACCGGCAGCCGATAGGCTTCCTCTGCGTGCAGGACCAGACCCATCGCTTCAAGGCCGGACTGCAGAGCGCGGCCGTTCTGTTCGTGACGCGCCCAGCGGTTTTCCAGCCCCTCATCAAGGACCAGCGCGAGCGCTTCGTGCAGCGCGTAGACCATCGAGATGGGCGCCGTGTGGTGGTAGGCGCGCCGCTCGTCCCAGTAGGCCTCGAGCAGCGAAAGGTCCAGGTACCAGCTGTTGCAGGGCACCTCGCGCGCCTTCACCGCGTCCCAGGCCGCCGGCGACATCGTCAGCGGACCCATCCCGGGAGGTGCGCTCAGGCACTTTTGCGTGCCCGAATAGACCGCGTCGGCGCCCCATGCATCGACCGTGACGGGCACGCCGCCGAGCGAGGTGACGCAGTCCACCAGGAGGAGTGCGCCCGCATCCTTCGCAATCTTCGAGAACGGTTCGACCGGGGTCAGGACACCTGTCGAGGTCTCGGCGTGGACGATGCCCACGAGCTTCACATTCCCCGCTGCCTTCACGGCTGCTTCGACGCCCGCGACATCCGTCGGGGAGCCCCAGGGCGCCTGTACTCGGGTGACTTCGCCACCGGCGCGTTCGGCCATAACGGCGATGCGTTCGCCGAAGTAGCCGCAGATGCCGACGACGACTTTGTCGCCGGGTTCGACGAGGTTCATGACGGCGGCTTCCATGCCGCTGGTGCCCGTGCCGGGTGTCGCGAGGGTGATGCGGTTCTTCGTGCGCATCACTTGCCGGAGCATCTCGTTGCAGTCGTCCATGATCTTCAGGAAGGCGGGGTCGAGGTGTCCGAGGATGGGCGCATTCATCGCCTTGAGGACACGGGGGTGAGCGCCGCTCGGGCCGGGGCCCATGAGGACGCGAGTCGGTGGGTTGAAGGAGGGGGTCGAAGGCATGACGGCTAGTTTACGGCGCAGGGCGGCTAGCTGTTAGCCGTTGGCGGGTGGGCGTACCGACCGAGGAACCGACTTGGCTCAGGCGGCCCCGAAATCAGGGCCAGATGGACGCGTTCGGGCGCGAAGCGATGACTAAGCTGAACGGTGGTCAGGCGTTCGAACCCCACACGGGGTCAGCGCCGGAAAGAGGTTCCACCATGGGACTGCTTCTCCTTCTTCTCGTCCTGCTCCTTCTCTTCGGAGGCGGAGCCTACGCACTCACGAGCAACCTGTTGATGGTCATCGTGGTTGTTGTCGTGGTCCTCGCGCTCGGCGGCTTTTTCGGCCGCACCCGAATGCGCTAGCGGCCGAATCAGAGTGAGAGCCTGGGGGTGAGGGTTCGCCGCCAAACCAGCTGCGACCATCGAACTCAGGCTCACTACCCGCCCTTCACCCATTGAAAAAGCAGGCGCGACTGACAAAGGAGCGCTGGCAGCTGCATCGCCCGCGCCGATTTACCAACGGCCACCGTCGCGGTCATTGCGATGCGACCGGCGCTGGGGTCCGGGTGTAGCGCTCCTTGGCAGTCGCGCCTTTTGTTTTTATGCAAACGTCTGACTGCGCCCCCGCTCCCGCGCCGATTTACCAACGGCCACCGTCGCGGTCAATTGCGATGCGACTGACGCTGGGGTCTGGGTGTAGCGCTCCTTGGCAGTCGCGCCTTTTGTTTTGTATGCAAACGTCTGACTGCGCCCCCGCTCCCGCGCCGATTTACCAACGGCCACCGTCGCGGTTATTGCGATGCGACTGACGCTGGGGTCTTGGTGTAGCGCTCCTTGGCAGTCGCGCCTTTTGTTTTGTATGCGAACGGCTGACGGCCGCGCCTCCCGCCCCGATTTACCAACGGCCACCGTCGCGGTTATTGCGATGCGACCGACGCTGGGGTCTGGGTGTAGCGCTCCTTGGCAGTCGCGCCTTTTGTTTTGTATGCAAACGGCTGACGGCCGCGCCTCCCGCTCCCGCCCCGATTTACCAACGGCCACCGTCGCGGTTATTGCGATGCGACTGACGCTGGGGTCTTGGTGTAGCGCTCCTTGGCAGTCGCGCCTTTTGTTTTGTATGCAAACGGCTGACGGCCGCGCCTCCCGCCCCGATTTACCAACGGCCACCGTCGCGGTCAATTGCGATGCGACTGATGCTGGGGTCTTGGTGTAGCGCTCCTTGGCAGTCGCGCCTTTTGTTTTGTATGCAAACGGCTGACGGCCGCGCTCTCCCGCCCCGATTTACCAACGGCCACCGTCGCGGTCATTGCGATGCGACTGATGCTGGGGTCTTGGTGTAGCGCTCCTTGGCAGTCGCGCCTTTTGTTTTGTACGCGAACTGCCGACGGGTAACCGCTAATGGCCCGCGGCGCCGCGCCCGTGTTCTGTCTCTGGTTTGTCGCCGCTGGCGTAGAGGGAGAGGAATGCGTGTTCGGTCTGGCGCTTGGCCTGGGCGCCTTCGAGTTCGGGGATGAGGCCGCGTTTGCGGAGAATGGGCATAACGCCTTCGCCGAACCAGTAGGCTTCTTCGACGTGTGGGTGTCCGCTGAGGATGAACTCGTCGAAGCCGAGCTCGTGGTACTCCTGAATGCGGTCGGCGACTTCTTCGTGGCTGCCGACGAGGGCGGTGCCGGCGCCGCCACGGACGAGTCCGATGCCGGCCCAGAGGTTCGGCGCGACGACCAGGTTTTCGCGCTTGCCACCGTGCAGCGAAAGCATCCGCTGCTGTCCAACGGCTTCACTGCGGGAGAGGGTGGAGTGGACGGAATCGAGGGTGTCGTCGTCGAGCAGTTCCATGAAGCGCTCGGTCTCGGCCCAGGCGTCTTTGGCGCGGTCGCGAGTGATGACGTGGAGGCGGATGCCGAAACGGAGCTGGCGTCCGGCGCGTTCGGCGGCGGCCTTCCAGTTGGCGATGCGCTCGACGACCATCGAGGGTGGTTCGCCCCAGGTGAGGGCGACGTCGATGTACTTCGCGGCGACCTCATCGGCGGCGGCGGATGAGCCTCCGATGTAGAGCGGAGGCAGGGGGTCGGGCGGTTCGCCGACGACCGCGCCGCGCACCTTGTAGTGGTCGCCATCGAAGTTGAATGCTTCGCCGCTCCAGGCGCCGCGCAGAATCTGGAGGAACTCGGCGGTGCGGTTGTAGCGCTCGTCGTGTGGCGACCAATCGCCGTAGCGCTGCTGCTCGGCGTCGTTGCCGCCGGTGACGATGTTCAGGAGGAGGCGGCCGTTGGAGTAGCGCTGGAAGGTGGTGGCCTGCTGGGCGGCCAGCGTCGGCGAGACGAAGCCGGGGCGGAAGGCGACCATGAACTTGAGCTTCTTCGTGACCGGGATCAGTGCGGCGCAGACGACCCAGGAGTCCTCGCAGGCGGTGCCTGTGGGGGTTAGCGCGCCATCGAAACCCATGGTGTCGGCGACCTGGGCGACCTGAGTCATGTAGTCGAAGGTTGGCGGGCGCTGGTGGCCGGCTTCGCCCATGGGGATGACGGTGCGGCTGTCTCCGCTCGTGGGGAGAAACCAGTGGAGCTTGATCACCGGGGAAGTCTAGCACCGGGCGGATTCGGCTTCGCGCTGGGAGGCTTGCAGCCGGGAGTAGACTTTGTGCCTGAGAAAAGGGGGACAACGATGACACAGGCAGAGACAGCGGGACGAACGAGCGAGCCCCTCGAGGTGAATGTCCGAAAGGCGACGGCGGAGGACCGCAAGAAGCTTTCGGCGGCGATGGCACGGGCGTTCGACGATGATCCGATTGCGAACTGGTTCGCGGCGCAGGACAAGCGACGGGCGCGGCGCATCTACGACTTCATCGACGTGGCGTTCCAGATCACTTCGCCGCACGGCGAGATCTACACGACGGACGGCCTCGAGGGCGGCGCGTACTGGTCGCCGCCGGACAAATGGAAGATGGGCATCGTGCAGCAGCTGAAGCTGCTGCCGGCGATGATTCGGACGGCTTCGCTGAAGCGGGTCCCGAAGGTTATGGGCGGGCTAAACGCTATCGAGAAGAAACATCCTCACGAGCCGCACTACTACCTGCTGATGCTCGGGGTGGAGCCGGACCTACAGGGCCGGGGTGTTGGGACGAAGCTGATGGCGCCGATCCTGGAGCGCTGCGACCGGGAGAAGATGCCGGCGTACCTGGAGAGCTCGAAGGAGAAGAACATCCCCCTGTACGAGCGCAACGGCTTCAAAGTGACGGAGAAGTTCCAGGTGCCGAACGGGGGGCCGCCAATCTGGCTGATGTGGCGCGACCCGCAGTAGGAGGCCCATCCGGTTTGCTACACTTTGCGAGTGACGAAGTTCGAAGCGGTGCTGAACCAGGCGATGGAGCTCGACGAGGATGAACGTGAGATGCTCGCGCTTCGCCTCGGTTTGAGTTTGAGCGAGCAAAGACAGCCGGGTTACGACGAAGCGTGGGCGGCTGAGCTGAAGAAGCGCATCGAAGAAGTCGACCGGGGCGAAGCGGACCTGGTGGATTGGGACGAAGCTGAGAAACTGATCTTCGACGGCTGATGGCGAAAGTTGTTTTCACGCGAGTGGCAGTTCGCGAAGCGCGCGACGCGCGGCTCTGGCTGCAAGAACGAGAGCCCAAGACCGTCGAGGAGTTTCGTCTTCGGCTTCGAGCAGCACGGGTCACCCTTGAAGAGTTCCCAGCGGCTGGATCGCTGCACTTATTCGACACACGTCGCTATCTGCTCTCGCCCTACCCTTATTACATCGTCTACCGAACAGACGGCGAACTGGTCACGATTCTCGCGGTTCCGCATGCAAAGCAGCGGCCGGGCTACTGGCGGGACCGATAGTCATCCGTGCTTGGTGAGCAACCACTCGCCACTGCCTGGCCATCGGAGCATCTTCATGGTGCCGTCGCCGGTAAAGGCGAGGTAGGCGGCTGATTCGATGTCGATGGTGAAGATGTGGGCGGGGCCGGTCGCGCGCCAGCCGGTTTGGTCGAAAACCCGCTGCCAGTAGCCCTCGACGCGTTCTTCGGCGAGGGGGGTGGCGCGGCCCCAGAGTTTGGCGTCGCCTTCCTGACCGTCCTTGTTGGTGGTGGTGCTGTGGAGCGTGCAGCGCGGGTCGCGAAGGAGGTCGAGGGCCTTTTTCGCGTGCCAGATGCCGCCGAGCATCAGCTCACCTTCGAAGACGATCCACTCGATGGGGGATATGCGGGGGAAGCCGTTTTTGCGGATGGTGCCCATCATCATCAGGTCGGTTGCTTTGAAGCGCTGGTAGCAGAGGGCCGAGAGCGCGGGCGCTTGGTGTTCGAATTCCTGCCATGAAGCCATTGGCCGGACCTCCGGTGTCTCGGGAATCGTGTTCAGTCTGAATCGACAAGCATGCATCTACAATCGACAATGCCAGCACAACATTCCCGAGGTTCACATGGATTACAACGACACCACCGAAGAAGCCGCCTTCCGTAAGGAAGTGCGCGCGTTCATCCAGGCGGAAGCGCCGACGAATATCGCTCGCGGCGAAGGCATGGGCGGATACGGCGGCGATGGATGGAAGGCGTGGGTGAAGAAACTCGCCGAGCGCGGATGGGTCGCGCCCGCGTGGCCGAAGGAATACGGCGGGGCCGGCATGTCGGTGATGGAGCAGTTCATCTTCAACTGGGAGATGGCTGAAGCCCGGGCGCCGCGTCCGGGAGGCATCGCCACCGGGTTCGCGGGACCGACGCTTATCGTGCACGGCACGGACGAGCAGAAGAACAAGTACCTCCCCGAAATCCTCGACGGCGAAACAGTGTGGTGCCAGGGCTACAGCGAACCCGGTGCAGGCAGCGACCTCGCCAGCCTGCAGACCCGCGCGATCCGTGACGGCGACGACTTCGTCGTGAACGGCCAGAAGATTTGGACCTCGGGCGGGCACATGGCGAAGTGGATGATCCTCCTTGCGCGGACCGACCCGGAGGCTCCGAAGCATCGCGGCATCACGTACTTCGTCGCCGACATGAAGGCGCCGGGCGTTACCGTTCGGCCGCTGATCAACATGGCCGGCACGCACGAGTTCAACGAGGTCTTCTTCGAAGATGTACGCATCCCGAAGGAGAACATTATCGGCGAGGAGAACCGCGGCTGGTATCTCGCGCAGACGACGCTGAGCTTCGAGCGTTCGAACATCGGTGGCGCTGTGGGCGCTCGCCAGGGCGTCGAAGACCTGGTGAATTTCGCGAAGACTGCAGATGTCAGCACGCTGAAGGCGAACAGCTCGGCCCGCTACGAACTCGTCGACCGCATGGTCGAGGCCGGCGTGGCGACGCAGATGAGCCTCAAGATCATCTCGATCCAGGCGAAGGAAGGCGTCGCGCCCGGCCATGAAGCCAGCGTCGCGAAGCTGTACGGCACCGAACTGAACCAGCGCATCGCCCGCACGGCGATGAAGGTGCTCGGCCTGTACGGGCAGCTGGACAGCAAGACGGAGGGCGTCGATGCGTCTACGTTCGGCCGGTATCGCTACCAGTACCTCCGCTCGATCGCCAACACGATCGAAGGCGGCTCCAGCGAAATCCAGCGGAACATCATCGCCACGCGAGGCCTGGGCCTGCCGCGCGGCTAACCTCGAGCAAGACCTCAGAATCGGCGCCCCGGTCATCCGCCGGGGCGCCTTTTTGTTAGGCTTCGCCTGAACTGGGCGCGCGTTACGTTTGCCACGTCAATGCGTTTTCGTCCCGAAGGAGGCCTGTATGACTGACGCACCTGCTACGAAACCGGAACTCTTCGCGCTCGTTGCCGAACGCTGGAATGTGCTGCAGGCGCTCATCTCCGCACTTAGTACGGACGAGATGGAGCAGCCGCTCGGCGACGGATGGAGCGCAAAGGTCCACATGGACCACATTGCAGCGTGGGAGCGCTCGTTGATGGGGCTGCTGCGCAAGCAGGACCGGGGCGCGGCCGCTGGCCTACCGGCCGAGATCTGGGAAGGCCACGACACCGACGCGATGAACGCCTACTTCGCCGAACGAGCGCAACCGCGAGCGCTCGCAGATGTCCTAGCGGAAAGCAATGAAGTGCACGCCGAGCTTGTAGGCCTGCTCGAATCGTTCTCGCGAGAGGATTTGGAACGGCCGTACTCCGAGTTCCAGCCGCAGGATCCGCGCTATAACGCGCAACCGGTAGTTGGCTGGGTGGGCGGGAACACGTGGGAACACTACGACGAGCACATCGGGTGGCTTGAGGCGGGGCTGGCCGGCTGAGGCGTTAGCCCTTAGTTGGCTACTGAAGATCCTGGAACAGAGTCGCGAGTTTCAGTTCGAAGCCCGGCGTGGTAAACCCCGCATCGTCGCTCGCCAACGTGCCGCCGACGAGGAGCGTCTGCGACGTGTGGTCCGGACGGTGAACTGTCACGGTCGTCGTTCGCGGACGTACCACCCAAACTCGTTGTACTCCGGACTGAAGGTACATTTCGACCTTTAGGGCCACCTCAGAGTCGAGGTTGGAAGGGGAGACGACCTCGATCGCGAGCGTCGGCGGTCCCGGCACAAACCCCTGAGACGAAAATCCGCCAGGGCTGAGCATGTCGTTCGAAACGAACGCGACGTCCGGAGCCAGTACGCGATCGGGGTCGCGAGCGAGGATAAATCCAACCTCTGGAACAACCTTGCCAAGCTTGTTTTTACGAACGAACGGCCCGAGCTCTTCGATGAGGAGTCCGGCCAACTCGCCATGCTGTCCGTTTGCGGGCATTTCGTAGACGACCTCCCCGTCGATGAGTTCAAGCTTCCCGCCCTGTTCAGGCTCCGGAAGGTTGTAGAACTCCTCGGCGGTGAGGAGTGGGGCTGACGTCTGCGGACTAGCCATGGTGCTCAGTATAGCGGAACCCATTCCGACATCCGGACGGTCGCCTCCGTAGAATGCCCGCAGGAGAGATTGCGAGGCAGGTCGATGGCTGGACCGCTGGCTGGCATCAAAGTGGTGGAGATGGGCGTGTGGGTCGCAGGACCCTCGTGTGCGGCTGTACTCGCCGATTGGGGCGCCGACGTTATAAAGATCGAACCTCCGGAAGGGGACCCGTTCCGTGGGCTGGGTGCCGCTTTCGGCGCCGTGATGAACCCGCCCTTCGAGCTCGACAACCGGGGCAAGCGCAGTATTGCGCTGAACCTCGAAGTTGAGGACGCCCGCTATATCGCGCGGGACCTGATCGATAGGGCGGATGTCTTCGTCTCGAACATGCGGCCTCGGGCGCTGGAGCGGCTGGGACTGACCTACGAGAAGCTTTCGGCGCCGAACCCTGGGCTCATCTATTGCAATGTGACCGGCTACGGGCCTGACACTCCCGATGCAAACCGAGCGGCCTACGATGTTGGAGCGTTCTGGTCGCGTGCCGGAGTCGCGGCGGGGCTAACCCCCGAGGGGGCGAGCCCTCCGCTCCAGCGCGGCGGGATGGGTGACCACATGACTGGAAACAGTGCTGCCGGTGCCATCGCTGCGGCACTGTTCAGTCGTGAAAAGACCGGGCGCGGGCAGCGAGTGGCCGTTTCGCTCACGCGCATCGGCGTCTACATGATGGGCTGGGACACCAACACCCAACTTCGTTCGAAACTGCCATTCACTCCGCCGTACGATCGATTTCATGCCCCGAACCCGCTGATCAATCCCTTCCGCGATTCGGAGGGCCGCTGGTTCTACCTGTTGATGCTGCAGGGCGACCGTCACTGGCCCGACTTCCTCCGCGCCATCGGAAATCCGCCGGAATTGGCCGAGGACGAACGGTTCGTCGACATTCCAAACCGATTCGCGAACTCGACCGCTCTCGTAGAAATCATGGACCGCATTCTCGGCAGCCGGCCGCTCTCAGAGTGGGGGCCGATCTTCGATGCCAACGATGTGTGGTTCGCCCCGTTGCAAAACGTCGCCGAGGTTGTCGAGGACGCGGGGATCAGAGCGGCGGGCGCGTTCGTGACGATGGAGTCGCCGGATGGCCCTGTCGAGCAGGTGAACACTCCCGCCGACTTCTACGGCACGCCGGCGAGCCCGGGAGATTGGGCACCGGAGCTCGGCCAGCACACCGAGATGATCCTGACCGAAGACCTGGGCTACAGCTGGGATCGCGTTGCTTCACTCAAGGAACTTGGAGCGATTCCATGACCGAGCGTCGCGTCTGGATGGCGCGGCTCCCGGAGACCCGCATCGCTTACTTCGAGCTTGCGGACGGCTACGACCGCTCGCCCGATGGCGCACTGATCCCGAAGTGGGAAGTGATCGGCGCGCACTGGGATGCCTTCAACGATTGGCGGCTCCGAACGCGGCCGGCGCTCGGGCGAATCGACATCGCGGCCCTGGGGATAACGGACGACACCGAAGGAACGCTGAAGGCGGCGGTCCCGATCCGCGGCGACTATCGGGCGCCGGAACCGGCGAAGACGGCCATCTTCCCTGGCGGCACCTACGCCTACGTTTACGCCGACAACTTCGACGAAATCGACGAGGCCGCTGCGACGGCGCGGGCATGGATCGAGGAGAACGGCTTCACGAGGACATCGGGTCTGATTGAGGCGTACAAATTCCACTACAACATGGACCAGCACCCGTGCGACTGCGGCTACCTGGTGCTCAACGCGGACGGGTCGGAACCGATTGAGCCGCCGCTGACGCACACGTCGCCGCTGCCGATCGCGCGGTGAGTGGATCAGAGAAGGAAGGCCCGCTAGCTGCCCTGGTGTTCGCCGCCTTCGCGCAGGTAGGGCTCGCTGACGGAGTTCAGGGCGGCCGACTTCATTGGTCGAGAGCTTCAGTTCGAGGGCCGGGAGCTGGTCGGCGAACTGTTCGGGGGTGTTTGCGCCGACGATGGGGGCGGTGATGCCGGGGACGGTCATCTGCCAGGCCAGGGCGACGGCGGAGGGCGTGGTTGAATGCGACGAAGCGACTTCTCGCACCTTCGCCAGGACAGCCCAGCCGTCGTCGGTGAAGTATTGCTTTGCGCCACCTGCTCGCTGGCTGCTCACCCGTTCTCCGTCCTTCACGTACTTGCCGGTGAGGAATCCGCCTGCGAGCGGGCTGTAGGGGATGACGCCGAGTCCGTACTCGGTGCAGATACCCGCGAGTTCGGATTCGTACTCTTTGCGGTGGACGAGGCTGTGGTGCGGCTGGAGCGTCGCGTAGGCAGGGAGTCCGTGTTTCGCTGCGACTTCGAGCGCTTCGCGGAGCAGGTGGGGCCGGTAGTTCGAGGTCCCGATGTAGCGGACCTTTCCCGCCTTCACCAGTTCTTCGAAGGCGCGCAAGGTTTCTTCGATCGGGACGTTTTCATCGAACCAGTGCGACTGGTAGAGGTCGATTGTTTCGACCTGCAGCCGGCGCAGGGAGTCCTCGCAGGCCCGGATGACGTGCGCGCGGCCGAGCCCGTCGCCGTCATCGCCCTCCCACATTCGTCCGCGTAGCTTGGTGGCGATGACTATGGAATCGCGATTGCCGCGCGCCTTCATCCACTTGCCGATGATGATCTTCGGCATCGCCGCCGGTGTTGCCGGGCACCCAGTTCGAGTAGATGTCGGCGGTATCGATGAAGTTCCCGCCTGCTGCGACGAACGCATCGAGGACGGCGAACGAGGCTGCTTCGTCGGCGGTCCAGCCGAATTGCATCGAACCCATGCAGAGTTTCGAGACCCGCAGGTCAGTCTTGCCGAGGGAGGTCATTTCCATAGCTGGAGTCTACCGTTCGCGCACCGATCACACGAAGTTGCGGGGCGCGGCCTACACTTGAATAGATGGCTGACCTTCGCTTCCTTTGCAATCCGGTAGAACAGTTCGTCGCGTGGGAGCTGCCCGGCTGGGTGAAGCGCCAAGGCACTGAACGCTCCGGCCCGGTGGTAGTCGAGGTGTTGCACCCTGACCGCGAAATGGATGGTTCGTGCCGGTGGTGCGGGGGCCGAAACAACGAGACGGTGACCGTCGAGGGCGACCGCATTCTCTAGTGGGCGCGATGGGCGTCATTTGTGCTTGAATGCGCAGCACATGTTCGAATCCGTGCTCATAGCCAACCGCGGCGAAATCGCCGTCCGAATCGCCAAGACCCTGCGCAAGATGGGTATCCGTTCGGTGGTGGTCGCGTCCATCCCCGATCGGCGGAGTCTTGCGGTGCGGACGGCCGATGCGTGGGTGTTGCTCGAGGGCTACTCGGCCGCCGAAAGCTACCTCGATATCGATGCGGTGATTGCAGCGGCGAAGGCTGAAGGCTGCCAGGCGATTCATCCCGGGTACGGATTCCTGAGCGAGCGTGCTGACTTCGCGGAGCGATGTGCGGCAGAGGGCATCACGTTCATTGGGCCGCCGCCGGAGGTCCTGCGCGGGATGGGCGACAAGGCTGCTGCGCGACAGCTTGCCGTCGCGAACGATGTGCCGGTGGTACCGGGCTGGGACGGTGCGGACGACGACGCGACGCTGATTCGGGAGGCTGCGCGCATTGGCTATCCGGTGATGCTGAAGGCGCGCGGAGGCGGGGGCGGACGGGGGATGCGCGAGGTGTTCGCCGCCGAGGAGTTGCCCGAGGCGATCGAAAGCGCGCGCCGCGAGGCGCTGGCGGCGTTCGGCGATGGTGGCCTGCTGCTGGAGAAGCTGGTGACGAACGCGCACCACGTCGAGGTGCAGGTGCTGGCGGATACCCATGGCAACGTCATTCACCTTGGTGAGCGCGACTGCTCGGTGCAGCGTCGTCACCAGAAGCTGATCGAAGAATCACCGAGCCCGGTGGTCGACGAGGCGCTTCGCGAGCGTCTGACTGGCTATGCGCTGAAGCTGGCGCGGGCGATTGGGTATGTGAACGCCGGGACGTTCGAGTTCCTTGTCACCTCACCCCCTGCCCCCTCTCCACCTGGTGGAGAGGGGGTTCGAGACATCTATTTCCTCGAGGTGAACCCGCGGCTGCAGGTTGAACACCCGGTGACGGAGATGGTGACGGGGCTGGACCTTGTGGAGTTGCAGCTGCGGGTGGCGGCGGGCGAGGCGCTGCCGATGACGCAGGACGAGGTGAAGTTCGAAGGTCACGCGATCGAGTTTCGGATTAATGCGGAGGACCCGTGGGACGGGTTCAAGCCGAGCAGCGGGCCGATCGACGTTCTCTGGCAGGATTCGACGCGCGCTGACTCAGGGTTCGAAGAGGGCGACGTTGTGCCCACGCAGTACGACTCGCTCCTCTTAAAGCGCATTTTTCACGGGCCAGACCGGGCGGAAGCGGTGGCGCAGGCAATGGTGTTGGGCAGCGATGATGTGCTCGGTGTTCGTTCGAACCTGGGCCTGCTGAAGGTGATTGCCCGCCACAAAGACTTCGCGGAAGGCCGATGCACCATCGACTGGCTGGAGGATCGCCTCGAAAGCCTGTTGGAAGCCGGAAAACGCCCGGCGGAGGAGTGGGTCGCGGCCGGTGCGGCATTTGCGGCGGGCGATCAACTTGCGACCTCCGGTTGGATCGGCGCGGGGCGCGGCGCGATGTGGCTCTGCGATGGCGTGGAAACGGTAAAAGTCGAGATTGCTCTCGGCGGGGCCGCCCGACCGAGGAGAAGTAGCGGGAACAGGCAGTCCGGGGCGGAGGTTTCGCCTGGGATCCGCTCGGGCTACGCGTGGGTGGGCGAGGGATCGTTTCGATATGAGATCAGAGCCCAACAGTTCGTGGACGACATCCGAATCCAGGGCTTGGATAGCGTTTCGGTGGTCAGTCTGAATCCACCCGATTGGTTGGGACACCCAAAGTCTGTCTCCGTCAGGGTGACATTTACATCGTTCCGCCGCCGCCGTTGCCGCGGAGGGTGCATGCTGCGGCCGAGGGGGCGACGGCGATTGTGGCGCCGCTTTCGGGGACGATTGCGGCGGTGCGGGTGGCTGAGGGTGATGCAGTGGTGGCGGGACAGCTGTTGGTGGTGCTGGAGGCGATGAAGATGGAGCACCGGATTGTCGCCCCGGCTGATGGGGTGGTGAAGTCCGTGAATGTGCGGGAGCGGGACACGGTGCGCGACGGGGATGTGTTGGTGGAGTTGGGGTAGGGGCTTGCGTGCGTCTCGGAGGCGGGAGCGGCTGAGTCGCCAAGCGAGCTTCGTTAGGATTGCGGGAGCAAGACCTTAAATGTCGCGCCAACCGAAGCGGACGGTTCGAGCAGAAGCCATCCGCCCATCGAGCGTGCTGCGGCGAGGCTCGAGGAGAGCCCGTGCCACAGGTTTCGAGGTTACCGGTCGCGCTCGGCTGCTCCGCTGATTGCTGCCTGGGCTGCCGCGAGCCGGGCCACAGGGACGCGGAAGGGGGAACAAGAAACATAATCCAGCCCCATCTGCTCACACTTGTGGATCGACTCGGGATCGCCGCCGTGCTCTCCGCAGATGCCTAGCTGGAGATCCGGGCGAGTGGCTCGGCCCCTGTCCACTGCGATCTTCATCAGGCTGGCCACCGCGTCATCAAGGGTCTGGAACGGGTTGGCCGGGAGGATGCCGTCCTCGACGTATTTGAGCAGGAAGCCACCTTCGGCGTCGTCTCGGCTGTACCCGAACGTCATCTGGGTCAGGTCGTTTGTACCGAAGCTGAAGAAGCTGGCGTACTTCGCGATCTCGTCGGCGGTGAGGGCGCCGCGCGGCACCTCGATCATCGTGCCGAACGTGTAGTCCACGTCGATGCCGCCGGCCGCTTCGCGCACCGCCGCCGCCTCCGCCTCAAGTAGTGCGCGGGTTGCCGACAGTTCGTTCGCGTGCCCGACAAGCGGGATCATTATCTTCGCGATCGGGTGGCCGCCCGCCTTGCGGACCGCAATCTGGGCGTTGAGGATCGCCCGAGTCTGGACCTTGACGAAATCGGGGTTCATCAGTCCCAGCCGGCAACCACGGAGGCCGAGCATCGGGTTCTGCTCATGCATCGACCTGATGGCCGCGAGCAGATCCTTGTCCTCTTCGGACGCGCCGCCGCGCATCTCCGCGCGTGTCACCCGGACAAGCTGTTCTTCGAGGTCCGGGAGGAACTCATGAAGGGGCGGATCGAGAAGGCGCACGACGACTGGCAGTCCGTCCATGGCCTTGAAGATTTCTTCGAAATCACGCTGCTGGAGCTTCTCGAGTTTTGCCATCGCAGCATCGAAGGTGGTAACGGCCTCCGAGTCGTCCACGCCCAGTGTCTCACCGGCCGCGACCTTCGCTTTCGCCCTGGATGCGACGTTGGCGACGAGGATTGCGTCGCGGACAATTTCCAGTCGCTCGCCCTCTCGGAACATGTGCTCCGTACGGCAGAGGCCGATGCCTTCGGCGCCGTAGCGTCGGGCCTGGGCAGCTTCCCCGGGCTTGTCCGCGTTCGCCCAGACGCCCATGCGCCGAATCCCATCGGCCCATTCGAGGATTTGCTGAAGGTCCGGCTGATCCTCGAACCGCGCGTCGACGGTCGGGAGTACGCCGAGGAAGACTTCGCCGGTCGAGCCATCGACGCTGATTGAGTCACCTTCTTTGAACGCCACGTCCGAAAGGTTGCTGTGGGCGGAGTTCGTTGAGTAGTCCACCTCGAGTTCGGTGCAGCCGGCCACGCACGGCTTCCCGATCTGGCGGGCGACGACCGCGGCATGCGAGGTTGCACCACCGCGGGCGGTGAGGATACCTTCCGCGATGGCCATCCCGTGGAAGTCATCGGGTGATGTCTCGGTGCGAACGAGGACGACTTTTTCGCCTCGGGCCACCCATTCGGCGGCGGTTTCGGCGCTGAACACCGCGCGACCTACGGCCGCGCCCGGCGAGGCGTTCAGCCCCTTTGCGACGCGGATGGCGCCGTGGCGAGCGTTCGGGTCGAAGGCGGCGCGCATCAGTTGGTCCACCTGTGCCGGCTCTATCCGGGATACGGCTTCTTCCCTGGAGATCATGCCCTCTTCAACCATGTCCACGGCAATCTTCACCGCGGCGGCTGCGGTCCGCTTCGCGTCGCGAGTCTGGAGCATGTAGAGGCGACCTTTTTCGATCGTGAACTCGAGGTCCTGGACGTTTCGGAAGTGCCGTTCGAGCTGCGAGCCGATACGCTCGAACTCCGCGTAAACGGATGGCATGTCCTTCGCCATCTGCGCGATCTTCGGGGCGGTCCGAACGCCCGCAACGACGTCCTCTCCCTGGGCGTTGGTGAGGTACTCACCGTAGAGCACCTTTTCGCCAGTATTTGGGTCACGAGTGAAGGCGACGCCGCTTCCGGAGTCTTCGCCCATATTGCCGAACACCATGGCCACGACGTTGACGGCCGTGCCCAGGTCATGGGCTATCTTCTGGCTGTTGCGGTAGTCGTTTGCGCGCTTGCCGAACCACGATGCGAATACGGCTTTGACCGCCAGGTCCATCTGTTCGTAGGGATCAGCCGGGAAGTCGCGCCCGGTGACCGTTCGCACCACCTGGAGGTATGAGCTCACGAGGGACTTAAGGTCGTCGACGGTGAGGTCGGTGTCTTTCGCGTCGTGGCCGTAGGCCTCCTTGGCACGCTCCAGCAAGCCATCGAATTCGGCTCCGTCAACGCCGAGAACGATGCGTCCGAACATGGCGATGAATCGCCGGTAGGCGTCCCAGCCGAAACGCTCGTTCGCCGTCAACGCGATTAGGCCCGTAAGGGATTGTTGGTTGAGGCCGAGGTTGAGGACAGTGTCCATCATCCCTGGCATCGAGAACTTGGCGCCCGAACGGACCGAGACGAGGAGAGGGTTTTCTGGATCGCCGAACACTTTGCCGGATCGGTGCTCGACCTCTTTGATGGCGCCCAGGACATCGTCCCAAAGGCCAGGAGGGAGCTCGTTCCCGCTTGCGAAGTAGTCGTTGCAGGCCTCGGTTGTAATGGTGAAGCCGGGCGGTGTTGGCAGGCCGGCGAGGGTCATCTCGGCCAGGCCGGCGCCTTTGCCACCGAGCAGGTCCTTCATTGTTCCGTCGCCTTCGGCGGTGCCGCCTCCCCAGGCGTAGATATACCGCTTGGCGGCGACGTGAGGCCGCTCCGTGGCGGCGGCAAGGCTGTGGGCCATAGTAGGCAGGGCTCCTTGACTGGACTGTCGGGCGGCAAACCGGGACAAGCCCAGGACGCGGCTTCGCTAAATCCGGATTGTACGCTTTACGCCAATCGAGTAGCGGCACTGCGCGAAAAATTTGGGAATTGGTCCTGAATGTGAGTTCGCCCAGCAGTTCTACGCGATGCCAGCCAGGTCACGCGAGTAGCCACCGCCCCGGTTTCGACGATCGCTCGGGAATTGAATTGGTCACGAACCCGGCTCAGCACGTCTTCTCGGATCGAGAGGCCAGCAGTCCTGGGCCGAGTGGCCCTGCGGCCCATCGTTGACAGCTTCTATGGTGAGTTCGGGATCGCTGCGGCGAATGAGGTGTAACGTGCAGGATGAACTCTTCGGGGATCGGCGTCGGGCACTAGAGGAAGAATTCTTCCGCAGGCAGAACGACGAACTGCTAGCAGGAATGCGAGCGAAGTCCGAGGCGGAGCACGTGCGGACGGCGCTACGGACGACGGCGGGAATCACCGACGAGACACTGCTGGAGCATGTGATGGCGGCGGGCATGACCGCCGCAACACTCACCGCAGCTGCGATTGTGCCGTCTGCTCGCGGTGGCCTGGGCGGACGGACGGGTCGAGGATGCTGAGCGCGCCGAGATCCTGCGGGATGCGGCCGCCGAACACCTGGAGGAGCCGGCGAGAACCTTGCTCTCGGGTTGGCTCTTAGCCGAGCCAGAGCCCGCGCTCTTTGCGACATGGGTCGAATACATCAAGGACCTGCTCCCTCGACTGGAGCCACAAGCCCGTGAGACCCTCCGAGCAACGACGCTCGCCCGCGCGAAAGCGATCGCCGAGGCGGCTGGAGGAGGGCCGTACGGCGTCGGGCGCCGTACGGGTAAGGAAGAGCAGGCGGTCCTCCGAGAAATCGAAGTCACGTTTGGCTCGCAGGCGGGAGTGGCGTAGATCCGCGACCACGACGCGGCATGGGTGAGATTCCTCATCGCCTTATAGGTCGCTGCGCGAGTACGACTCCGGCTATTCCTCGAACAACGACCGTGGCGGGCTGATCTCCGTCTTGGACAGGTGTAGTGTCCGAACCACACACAAGATGGGCCGAGGCCCTTGGGAATGGGGACAGAATGAAGACAGCAGACTTTATCGCGCAGGGATTGGCGTTCGCGCACAACGCACTGGCAGACGCACGCAATGGGACGGACGAGCAGCTTCATTTCGTGCCTGAGCACGGCAGCCACTCGATCGCCTGGTGCCTCTGGCACACGACTCGAATCGAGGACCTGATCATCAACATGCAGGTGTTGAAGGAGCCGCTCATCTGGAACGCGGAATGGGCGGAGCGGACCGGACTTCCGGCCGACGGGTTCGGCGCGGGCCAGGAAGACTCGGACGCGCAGCAGGTGCATATCAAGGACATGGATGCCTTCGCCGAATACCAGACGGCTGTTTGGGCGAAGACTGCCTCGTTCCTGGAGAACGCGATCGGAAGACGACCTGGCCGTCGAACTCCCACGGCGGCAGGGCGGGACCGAATCTGTGGCGCAGGCCATCCAGCTGCACATGCTTGGCCATTTCAACGGCCATCGCGGCGAGATCAATACGCTTCGAGGCATGCAAGGGATGCCGACCGTGATGGCAGCCCAAGGAACTCACTGAGGTTAGAGCGTGGAACGGCGATGAGAGGGACCGTCGTCGAGTGAGTAGTTGAGCCAACGGCGCGTCCTCAAACACTGACGCGGGCCCCTTGTCGGGGACGACGCTCAGAGATTTCGATTCGCTCTGTCAGGCTTTGATAGACGGCGAGGCGCACGCTGGGACTGGAACAGGGTGTAACAAACCTGCTTCCGTTGCCCGGGAGGAATTGCGCCATGCCAAATCACACGTACAAGAAGATTGAACTCATTGGGTCCTCTCCAGATGGAGTGGAAGCCGCGATTGAGAGTGCCTTGAGTCGCGCACGGGAAACTATCCAGAATCTCGACTGGTTCGAAGTGAAAGAGATCCGGGGCAACCTCGCGGACGGCAAAATTGCCTGGTACCAAGTCACAATTGCCGTTGGGTTCCGAGTCCAGGAATCGACCGATCTTCTGGCGGCAGGGTAACTCTTCGTCATGCTCGGGACGCGCCGTCGGTGGTTCAAGTTGCCCTCGATGGTGCTCCGCGGCGAAAGGGTTTCGAGATGAGAATCGGTGTCGGTCCCAGCCTCCTATTCACATTAAGTCTTCTCGGCGCCACTCTCGGGGCCTGCTCAGACGACTCCGCCTTGAAGTCGGAGAATTCCGACCTTCGAACCCAACTCTCTCAGCCTGAATCGACACAGCGGCCCGAATCGACACAGCAACCGGCGCCGACTGCCGAAATTGCTGAATTCTGCCGCGCGATTCGGGAGTTCCGTATCAAACGCGAGGCGCTCATTGCCCGCTTCAACGAGATAAACGCTACCGATGAATACTTCGGTTCGGTTACACCGTCCGAGGAACAGGAACTGGTTGACCTTGAGGCCGATGCCCGCAGCGTGCGGGTCGTTCTTCCGCCCGCCGGCGGAAGTGACGACACGTCACGGATGAACACGCTTTTCCTGCTAGATCAACGCTGCCGACGAGAGGTTTGTCGATGCAATCCGCACGAACGACTACGCCGCTCACCAGGCTGCGCGCGAAGAGGCAAACGCCGCGGCCGAAGAACTTCACCAGTTGCTTGAGGCTACTTGTCCCTAGGAGCTGGCTGGGACGCCGGACGCGGACAGCGGACAGCGAGCGGTCTGCCCTGTCTGGGCCCGACCTCGTGTTTCGAAGCGTTGCAGCGGCACCGCGACTACAAGGACGTTCGTCTCAGGCTTCGCTTCCATTCGGGATGCGACGGGCATCTAGCGTTGCCAGCAAGGCCTCACTCGTTGGTTCGATGTCGAAGCCCTCGGGGAATGGCGGGCGTGCGGGTTCACCGATGGCTACGAGAACTTCCGGCGTCTGGTAGTAGGCCGGGTAGAGGTGCCGGGCGAGCGCGATCATGAGTCTTGGGTGGTCTACCAGTGCCCCGCTCACCACTTCCAGCCGTTCGTCTTCAGACAGGGCCTCGAGGCCACGCGGATTTTTCGCAGCTGCCGCCTCACGCACGGCGAGGAGGCCAACTGTAACGATAGGCCCTGAAATGGCATCCACCTCGATGCGGGACCCGACCGCGGGGCCGAGACCGAGGCTGCCTGCGCCTGGCATGACTCCGTCGGGGCTCGGCGGAATGACGATGTCGAGGAGCGTTCGCATGAAGTCGGTGTCGTGGAGCGGGTTGGTGGGTTGAGTCATGGCTAGTCGAAAAGATTTCCAATGTTCTTCTTGATGCTGTCGGCGACGTAAAGCGCAAGCGCCTGAATTGTGGACGTCGGATTCACGCCGCCCGAGGTGACGAAGATGCTTCCATCAACGATGAAGAGGTTCTTCACGTCGTGGGCTTGGCCCCAGCCGTTTACGACGGAGCGCTTCGGGTCGGTGCCCATGCGCGCTGTTCCCATTAAGTGCCAGCCGGCTGTTTGGAGCAGCGGCTCTGCCCAGGTTTCGACTGCACCCGCGGCAACCAGGGCTTCCCTTCCTCTCTCAACGGAATGGGCGAGCATCTTCCGGCTGTTGTCGCTGAGGGTGTAGGTCACTTTCGGGGCCGGGATGCCATCGCTGTCGACCAGATCCGGGTCGAGCGTGACGGTATTGGTTTCTTCCGGGAGATCCTCAGTGATGGCGACCATCCCGGCGATGTGGCCATTGAGACGCGCATAGCCTTCGTGGTGCCCGGGACCCCATGGAACCATTCCGGTGGCCATTCCCCAGAGCGCGGTTTGCGCGGGACCTGCACCGCGCCCGCCTTCGAACGAATAGCCGCGGACGAACCCTCTCGAAAGGTCTGTCTTGTAAAACTCATGGCTCCAGAAGGTGCAGCCCACAGGTCCGCGCCGTCCTCGAAGGGGCTCGTCGAAGATGCCTCGAATCATGGAGTAGGGATGGAACATGAGGTTCTTGCCGACGAGTCCGCTACTGTTCGCGAGGCCGTCCGGGTGCTGCGCGCTCTTGGAGTTGAGCAGCAGCCGAGGCGTACCGATGCCGTTGCAGGCGAGTACGACGATCTCGGCCTTCTGCTCCTGGAGTACGCCTTCTTCGTCGTAGTACAGGACGCCGTCGGCCATCCCATCGGCTCGGGTGGTGATTTCTCGAACGCGGCAGCCGGTGCGGACTTCGACGCCCTTCCTCCGGGCGACCGGCCAGTAGGTGATATCGGTGCTGGCCTTTGCGCCCTGCGAACACGCTGAAGTGCAGGGGCCGAGATTGATGCATGGCGAGCGGCCTTCGTATTCCGGAAGCGATGGCGCTGTCAGACGGCCACCAATGCCAGCCCAGCTTCTCGAATCCGGAGGCGACCTTGTTCCCGGTCGCGCCGAGCGGGAGTGGCGGCATCGGGGGCTCGTGATATGGATAGGCAGGATCGCCGGCCAGGCCAGACACACCCATCATGCGGTCGTTCGTTGCGTAGAACGGCTCAAGGGTTTTGTAGTCGACGGGCCAGTCGTCGGCGACGCCGTCTTCGGATTTCACTCGGAAATCCCCGGGAGTAAATCGAGGGAAGTGGGCGGCCCAGAGGATGGTGCTTCCGCCAACGGCGTTGAACATCAATGGCTGGATGGGCGACTCAGAATCGTTGACCGGGTAGTCCTGAGCTAGCTTTCGGACGTTTGGGTTGCTGGCGAAAGTGCTCATCGCCCGAGATTCCCAGTCGAGGAAATTCGTCGGGTAGTCCTTCTGCTGCATCCATGGCCCTTGCTCAAGGCAGAGGACTTTCATGCCGGTATCGGCAATGCTCCAGGCGAAGGCCGCCCCTGATGCCCCAGCACCTACGACGAGTACTCCCACCGGTTCGTTCGACATGCGGCGAATCCTACCGGGAAGCCGTTGCAGCGACCACCAGTAGGTTCTGCCGGGGGATTCTCAGCGAATGAACCGTAGTGTCGGCGGCACAGTTGCCAGAATTTCTCGGGGCCTTTTGCTCAGTTCAACCCGCCAACGAACAGGCGATTGCCCTCGCTGTAAAGGTCTGCCTGGAACTGCTGGACGTTTGTGTTGGAAGGATCGATCTCCGCCAGGGCAAGCCGGAAGATCCCCAGGTTGAGAAATTGGAGCCGTGCCAACACGGTCTTCAGGTCCGGTCCCATTAAATCGAGCGTTCCGCCGAGTTCGTGGTCATTGCCATTGTTTCCGTTGAGGATGAAATCTTCGAAGTACGACTGCCAAGCGGTGCCGTCTACTGCAGGGAAGGTGATAACGAGGTTCGGGTACTCCAGCCGGCCCGGGAGCAAGTGGACAGTCCCTTCTCCACCATCCCTGTACTCCGTCACTTTCTGTTTAATCACCAGGGCTTCAACCTTGCTCGTCCTGGCACATGGCAAACTTCCGATGTTGAGTCGAAAGTTCGACGTGACCCAGAGCTTTTGCTTGGCCGTCGCGCCACCGGCCAGCTTGCCCGCTCCAGGCTTCACACTCGTCAATTCCGGCTGGAACTTGACGGTCATTAGACCAGGTTCCTTGTTCGCCGCGTCCAGGGCGGGAAAACTCACCTCTGTTATCAGCGCATTCTTGAACTCCAACCGCCGGAGTACGTTCGAGTTGGCGTCCGCCATGACGATTGCGCCGTCTTTTTGAACCGGCTCGCCACCCACCATGTTCGCGACCCATTCCCAGAAGGCCGCGTCCATCCCCAGTCCGGTCATGATCACGATTTCCTCGTAATGCAGTTCGCCAGGGCTCTTGCGGGGAATGAGGTCACCACCGGAAGTGAACTCGAGGACGTCCGCGAACACGTTGCCTCCCCGGTACGCAGAGACCACTCCAACCGACTGTCCGTCCAACTCCAATGCGAACCTTCCTCCTGCGAAACCGCGCGAAGAGGGACCGGGAGCAGCGGAAGCGACATCTACTCCGACGGGCATGGAGAGTGCGAGCGGCATCGCGGATGCCACAGCGGTGGCAACGCCCGCGCCCTTAAGAAACGAACGACGGCTGGATGGCATTTCGATCCTCCAAGGATGACGAATTGAATAGTGACAACAGTAGCAGCGCTGTAAAGCCCGACTATTTCGTCGGCCATCTCGCGCAATGCACGCACGTCGCCCGGCCTGCCCCAGTTCGACCATGGTGCATGAAGAACGCGTTCTCGTCGGACGCATCACCGAGCGGGCACGCGAAGAAGGGGCCGCGATTGTGTTCGCGAGCCCCTTCTTTCACCCGTTCTTGGCGGGAGTTCGGCGCGTTAGCGAGCCTTGTCGTCGGCTGGGAGAGGCAGCGGCTTTTCGATGCCGTCCGGGCTTTCCTTCAGCTTCGACAGGTCGAAGTTCGGATCGATGCTCTTCGCGACGGCGACGAGCGTGTCCTTCGAGACGGTGGGGCTTATGCCGCGCGAGAAGCCGTTTACGTAGTAGTTCGTGCCGTTGGCCGAAGTCCAGCTGAGGTTGTTCTCGGACTGGTAGCCCGAGCCATCGCCAGTCTGGGAGGTGCCGTAACGGTTGGCACCGGCGTTGATGGTGTCGGCGCCGCCTTCGAACGTCCAGTTGAGGTTGTAGCTGGATTCGAAGCCTTCGGGCTTGTCGCAGCCAGCCGCAATTTCGGAGGCGCTCAGGTTCGATTGGCTGAGCTTGAAGCCATCCGGCGCCTTGGCGGGCGAGAAGCCGAGACCCGAGAGGTCGGCGTTCGTCAGCTGGCGTTCCTGGATGAAGCAGGCTTCGCTGAAGTTCGGGTCCAGCACTTTCGCGATCGTGCGGATGAGGTCGATGCCCAAGGGGGACTCAGACTTGGCGTAGACGCCGAACTGCAGACCGTTATGGCTCCAATTGGCGCCGTACTGACTAATCTGGCCGGGGTAGTCTTCGGCGTTGCCGTTCGAGTACACCGAAACGTTGATGTAGGAGTAGTCGCCGGCGTTCTTCTGCCAGCCTGCGTTGAAGCTGAAGCCCTGCGTCGGCTTTACGCTGGTGTCGCAGCCGGCTGCGGGGGCGTCAAAGGCGGTGACGTTGATGTCTTGCTCGCTGTAGCCGGCGGGAATAGCGGAGCGCGGGTCGCCGATGCCCAAAGCAGCGAGGTCGGACCAGTCGCCGGGGCCCGCGGTCCAGAAGCACTTGAGTTCGGTAGAAGGCGACAGCCGCGCTATGAGCTCGTGGAGGATTTCCGTCGCCCGCGGGTCGACGTCAGGAGTTCTTGGCTGACTGCCCGGTGCGACGGCATCGGTGCCGGCGGAGGAAGAGCTGCCCGCGTTGATCGGCCTTGGCGGAGTGGCTTCCGGCTGAAGGTATCGGTAGGAGTTCACGTTGACATTGAAGACGTAACCGTTTGCCCAGAATGTCGCTGAATTCTGCTGGATTACGTTCGCAACGGGGTCGCTGCTCTTGCGCTGTGAGATGTAGGTCTCGATGCCCGTGGCGTCGTGCACCCAGGACGAATCGAGTGAAAGCGACGCGCCGACCGGGTTGCCGTTCTTGTCGCATCCCGCCTGCGAAGACATCGAAACGCTGAGGGCGGAATATCCGGGGCCGGGGAATGCCGGGACGAAGCCAGCCGCGCCCAGGTTAATCCCATCGGCGGAGATGACGCCTGCCGGCATTGGAGCGCGGCATGCAGGATAGGAAAGTTCGGCGCCGCGTCCGCCGGTGTCCTTACCGATCACGTCGTTCGCGCCGTAATTGGCGGGCGAACTGGACGCGCCGCCATCCTGTGCGATGCCGGGAACGGTGAGTCCGACGGCATCGCCGGAATCGTCTTTGTCGCTGTCGATTGTCGCCCGGGCAACGAGTGCGCCCGAGGCGAAGAATGCCGCCGCTACGGCAACGCCGACGATCCAGACCATCGGCTTCCTTGGATTGAATACATTGGATGAAGACACGGAGTTCTCCTGGGAAAGTCTCCCCTCGTTACCCCTAACGGCGTTCGATGCCGAAAAGTTCCCGCGATTCGGAAATTCGTTGGAAATTGTTAAGTAGGGCGAGTGGAAAGGGGGCGGTCAGTCTTCGAGATGCTGGTCGAGTACCTTGAACAGTTCAGCAACCGCTACCGAGAAGTTGGGGAATGCCGGTGCTGCAGAAAGGTCTTGACCCGCGGCGAACATCTCCACCGGTTGATGCGGCCGGTAGGCCGAGACGATGCGCTCGTCGGGGTCGATGATCCAGACGAGGGGCACGCCGGAGCGGAGATTGAACGCCAATTTATCCGCAATCCGCCCCGGACGGTCGTCGACCGAATGATCTGGATCGCGAGATCAGGAACTGTTTCGACCGGGCCGCTACGACGGTCGCGGAGGGACTTCGGGGCATTCGCCCAACGGGTTCCCGAAACATCGGGGAGGTAGGCACGTTCTTCTTCTCGAGAGGCGTGCCGAAGTTCAACGTTCACGAACCCCTCGTCATGGCTCATGAAATAAATTTCGAAAAGGGCTGCAAGCCGCGCGGCGAGACGGCTGTGGAACCATGAAGGCATAGGTTTCGGAATAACCCTCCCGCAAACAAACTCCGAAGGGGGCCCTGTCTCCGGGAGCTCGAGGAATTCACCAAGCGTCATCGCGGTCGCCAATACCATAGGAACAGTATATGTCTGATCACATGCGGAAGATGCCCCAGTTCGTTGCTTCGATGGGGGCATTGAGCGAGGAGGCGATGCCGATGCCGAGGACTCGGCGCGTATCGAGAGGGTCGATTACTCCGTCATCCCAGAGGCGGGCGGTGCTGAAGTAGGGGGAGCCTTCTTCTTCGTAGCGCTCGATGGTCGGCGCCTTGAATTGCGCCTGCTGTTCGTCGGAAAGTTCCTCGCCGCGGTCCATGCGGACCTGGAGGAGGACCGAGGCTGCCTGCTCACCACCCATCACGCTGATTCGAGCGTTCGGCCACATCCAGAGCTGGCGGGGGCCGTAGGCTCGACCGCACATTGCGTAGTTTCCGGCGCCGAAGCTGCCGCCGATGACGACCGTGAACTTCGGAACGTTTGCGCAGGCGACGGCGGTCACCATCTTCGCGCCGTCCTTGGCGATGCCGGCGTTCTCGTACTGCTTGCCGACCATGAAGCCGGTGATGTTCTGGAGGAAGACGAGGGGCGTCTTGCGCTGCGCGCAGAGTTGGACGAAGTGGGCTCCCTTGAGTGCGCTTTCGCCGAAGAGAATGCCGTTGTTTGCGACGATGCCGACCGGATAGCCCATGATTCGCGCGAACCCGCAGACGAGTGTCGTGCCGTAGCGTGCCTTGAACTCGTGGAAGCGGGACCCATCGACGATTCGGGCGATGACTTCGCGTACATCCACCGATTGTTTCAGGTCAGACGGGATGATTCCGTAGAGGTCGTCCGGGTCATGGAAGGGTTCTTCGACCGGGGTCGTTTCCCAGGGCGATTTTTTCGCCTGGGGGATGCTTTCGATAATGCTGCGGACCATCTTCAGGGCTTCGCCATCGTCTTCCGCGAAATGGTCCGCGACACCACTGATGCGAGTATGGACGTCGGCTCCGCCGAGTTCCTCGGCTGTGGTCACCTCGCCGGTGGCGGCCTTCACGAGCGGCGGTCCACCGAGAAAGATCGTGCCGGTGCCGCGGACAATGACGGTCTCGTCGCTCATCGCCGGCACGTAGGCACCGCCGGCGGTACAGGAGCCCATGACGGCCGCGACCTGGTAGATCCCTTTCGCGCTCATGCGCGCCTGGTTGTAGAAGATGCGGCCGAAGTGTGTCTTATCGGGGAAGACGTCGTGTTGGAGCGGAAGGAATGCGCCGCCGGAGTCCACGAGGTAGATGCAGGGCAGGTGGTTCTCTTCGGCGATTTCCTGCGCGCGCAGATGTTTCTTCACGGTGATGGGGTAGTAGGTGCCGCCCTTCACGGTGGCGTCGTTGGCGATGACCATGCATTCGCGGCCGTGCACAACACCGATACCGGTGACGATCCCGGCACTCGGGATGTCGTCTTCGTAAACGGCCGAGGCTGCGAGTGGGCTTAGTTCAAGAAATGTCGTTGCGGGGTCGATGAGGCGCTGGATGCGTTCGCGGGCGAGCAGTTTTCCGCGTTCGTGATGACGCGCGACATAATCTGTCCCGCCGGCCAGGGCCACCCTGTCGAGGCGGTCTCGAAGGTCGGCCGAGAGGGCGAGGTTGCGCTGCCTGTTCGCTTTGTATTGGGGATCTCGTAAGTCCACGCGGCTGGAGAGCTCGGGAGTGTCGTGCCATTCCATCGCCGCGTAGCGTACACGTGTGAGATTTCTCCGACACAGGCCCGGCCGCGAAGGACATATCCAGATCCATCAGATCTGGAAGGAAGTTGCCGCGGTCGCGCTGTTGTCAGCAATTGCGGTAGCGCTTGTGGCCTCGCGGACAGATCTCAAAACGATTGGTACGGCCGCCTTCGCCGATCCTGGCTGGGACCGCCACCTCTACCGCGAAATGGCCCGCAGAAGCGTCTTCGACTTTCAGATCGCCCCGTACTGTTGGCGAGTCCTCATGCCTTTGCTCGCGAAACTCCCGCCATGGTCGACACAGACGGGATTCCTGACCACTTCAGCGATGGCACTGGTGGTGACTGGGCCAATGACATATTTGCTCGTCCGCGCCGTAGGTGGCTCGCGGACGGTTGCCGTCGGCTTTGTGTTCGCCTTTTACTCGCTTGGTTGGGCCGCGCGGTTTGCCATCAGCGACTTCTGGGTTCCGGATGCAATGTCGATGGCCTTTACCTGTGGGGCCATGTGGCTCGTTGCAACGAAGCGCTGGTTGGCGGCGGGAATCGTCATAGCTGTCGGTGTGTTTGCGAAGGAGAGCGTCATCTTCGTCGCTCCGCTAGCGTTCACCTGGCATGCCCGTAGCTGGCGGGACTGGCCGGCGGCGAGACGCGCCCTCTTGATTGGCGCTCCAGCGGTGCTGTTCATCGTTCTCCTCCGGCTCATCGTTCAGCCAGAGAATGGCAACGAATCCTACATAGCGTCGATGCCTCCGGAAATCTCCCGGTTCCCCGAACTCTTCGGCGACTACAACTATGTCCAGCGATACCGCGATATCGCGATCGACGATCGATGGGCACACAGAGACTGGGGTGACCTTGATCGATACTTCGTCGATCCATTTGGCCCGGTGCTGCTTGTCGTCGCTGCTGCTGGGGCGCTTGCCGAACCCAAACGTGCACTCCGGCTATCGCCATTTCTCGGGCTTGTCTATTCACAGTTGCTCTTCGCCACGGACACGCAGCGGTTACTCGTCCTCGCATTTCCAGCGTTGGCCATTCTCGGTGCGACTGGGATTCATCGCTTTGGAAAGCGACTACGAGTTTCTGAGATTGCCTTCTGCGGTGCTTTCGGAGGACTGTTCGTTGCCAGTCTGATTGATGCGAACGAGTTCGGTTCGCGGTTTTGGATCGAAGTTTCGGTGGCGGCAAGTTGCCTCGCGGTTGGCGCGCTCGCCCCGCACCTGTTCCATCGAGTTCGCAAATCTAACGCGACCGCTAGCTAAGTGTCCCGACTATGGCGGCGATGGCGCTAACGAAGAGGATGGCGAAGACGATGCGCCGGAAGACCATGACGTCCACTTTTTCGAACAACCGATTGCCAAGGCGTTGTCCGAAAAAGATGGCGGGTATCGAAAGCGCGAACGCAACGAAGACATAGCCGGGCGCATGCCCGGTCGCGAGCAGCAGCACGACGCCGATGGCGGAGGTGATGACGAAGTAGGTGGTGATGGTCGCCCTGAACTGGAGCGGCGGGAAGTTCCTGCCCTGGAGGTAGAGGACGACCGGGGGGCCAGACATGCTGGTGCTGGTGTTGAGGATTCCGCTCGCCAGGCCGGCGATGATGTCGCCCGCCGTCCCAACCCTGTGGAGTGCCAGTCCACGCATCATGATCAGGGTGAAGACAATCACGCTAATGGCGATTCCGAGTTGCAAGGCTTTCGGATCGAGCAATAACAACACGGCAAGGCCAATAGGCATTCCGATGAGGGAGCCGATCAACAAGGTGCCGGCAGTCCTGCGGTCGGCCGAGCGGCGGAGATAGAGCGCCTGCGAGCCGGAACCGAAGGTCGACATCAGGTTCGCGAGCAGGACGGTGTCGCGCGGGCCAATGAGAATCGCCAGGAACGGGACGATGAAGAGCGAGAACCCGAAGCCTGAAAGCGCCTGGATCAGCGCCGCGGTTGCGGCCAGGAACACGATTGCTACGACCGTTGGCCAATCCATCGTTCCGGTTATAGCGGAGCCCCCTGCTACAGACCCCGTTCGACATCAGTACACGGCGCATCGACAATCCCCGACATGGAAGTTGCGAACGAAATCATGGTCCGGGGCATCGTTGTCGGTGTGTTCCAGGAGAACTGCTGGGTGATTGGCAACCGCCGAACCCGCGAAGCGATCTGCATCGATCCCGGGGACCAGCCATCAGAAGTCCTCGCCCTCGCGAAAGACATGGGCGTCGAGATTAAGTACATCGCGAACTCGCACGCGCACATCGACCACGTGATGGGCGTTCACGGAGTCCATGCGGCTACGGGGGCGAAGTTCTTGCTTCACCAGTCTGACCTCGACCTGCTCCGAAACGGGTGGAAGGGCGCCGCCGCAAGGTTCGGCATTGATGTCTCGCAGGGTCCGCCGGACCCGGACAATTTCGTCGTGCACGGAGACATCGTCGAAGTCGATGGGCTCCGACTTCAATGCATCGAGACACCGGGGCATACGCCCGGGAGCGTGAGCTACTACGCCGAGGAGGGCATGCTCTTCAGCGGCGATACGTTGTTTCGAGGTTCCATCGGCCGGACTGACCTGCCCGGCGGAAGCCTCGACCAGGAGATGACGAGCATTTGCGAACGCCTGCTGGCGCTGCCGGACGATACGGCGGTGCTGCCGGGCCACATGGACGAAACAAGCATCGCCTTTGAAAAGCAGCACAACCCGTTCGTGCTCGAATGGCTCCGTCGCGGGACCGATTCGCCTCCCTGGGACCAGCAGTGAGCCTTTCCATCGCATTTCACGGAGCGGCCGGCACCGTTACCGGGTCCAGGTACCTGATCAGCGCCGACGACACGAAGGTCCTTGTCGATTGCGGAATGTTCCAGGGAATCAAACAGCTTCGAGAACTGAACTGGTTGCCAACACCCTTTCCGCCGACGGCCCTGCAGGCGGTCATCCTGACGCACGCGCATATCGACCACACGGGGATGCTCCCGAAGCTGGTGAAAGAGGGCTTTCGCGGACCCGTTTACTGCACGCCGGCTACAGCCGAGTTGGTCCGCATCTTGCTGCTCGATTCGGCGAAATTGCAGGAAGAGGACGCCGAGTACGCGAACCGCAAGGGGTATTCGAAGCACAAGCCGGCGTTGCCTCTGTACACATCCGACGATGTCGAGCGCACGCTGACACAGATCAAGCCCGTAGCCTTCCGGACGCCGTTCGGCGTCGGTGAGAACATCACTGCTCGCTTCCTCAATGCGGGACATATCCTCGGATCGGCGATCGTCCAGCTCGACTGTCAGACGAGCGAGGGCAAGGCAACGATGGTCTTCAGTGGCGATCTCGGTCGTTTTGACACGCCGCTGCATAGTGATCCGGCTCCCCTTCCGGAATGCGATGTCCTCGTGCTTGAATCCACCTACGGCGACCGCAGCCACGGTTCGGAACCGATCGAGGACCAGATTGAGGCAGCGTTCGCGCCAGTGATTAAGCGCGGCGGAACGATCCTCATCCCGTCCTTTGCAGTTGCACGCGCGCAGCTGGTTGCACTGATCCTGCGCAACCTGATCCATGCCGGACGGCTTCCCGATATCCCAATTCACGTGGACTCGCCGATGGCGTCCGATGTGACGGCGATCTACAACCGTTACATCACTTCGGAATCACTCGATCAGGATATTCCGCACACTTCGGCGACGACCTTGTTCCCGAAGAACGTGCGATTCCATCGGAGCACGAAGGAGTCGATCGAACTGAACAGCATGGCCGGTCCCAGGATTATCATCTCGTCGAGCGGGATGCTCTCCGGCGGCCGTGTGCTGCACCACCTGCGCCGCCTGGCGGGGGACCCCAAGAACCTTATCGCGCTGGTGGGTTACCAGGCCGTCGGGACGCGAGGCCGCGACCTGGTCGAAGGGAAGCGGACGGTCCGCGTTCATGGCCAGGATGTGAAGGTTGAGGCCGAGGTAGCGAACTTACACGGCCTGTCCGCGCACGCCGACCGGGACGAGCTGTTCCGGTGGGTCGATGCTCAGCCGAAACGACCGCGGGCTATCTACCTTACCCATGGCGACCCCGAGCCGCGGGAGGCGATGCGCGCTGCGTTGTACGAACAGTTCGAGATCATCGGGCTCCTGCCAGAACTCAACCAGGAGTTCGACCTTGCATGGCTGTTCAAGGACGAGAAATAGCACCGGTCTCTTTTCGGTTGTCACGGTAGGCTAGCAAGGTGGGGATACGCGTCGTAGAAGCGGGGCAGGTTGAGTTCCGGCCGTGGAAGCCGCCAACGTGGGCGCTGTTGCTCATTGGAGCGGCGCTGACGGGGACGATTCTCGGACTCGCGATCGCTGCGTTCTGGCCGCGCGGCGTGGTTGGATCCGACGAGTACCAGCTCTGGCGCTGGGAAGCGAACACCTTGCTCGACAACGTGTTCGCGAGAGTCGGGATCGGTCCGACCCCGAGCGACGCTGATGGCGAAGCGGCGCTCAAGCAGTACTTCACGCTGACGAGTCAGATTCGCGCCCTTGAGAACACGGCTGAGCCGGATTCCGTCGCGATTGAGGCGCTGAACAACGAACGCGCGACGTACGAGAACGACGTAGAACGACTGCTGGAGCGCTACATCGACGAGGCGGTCACCGCGGAAGGGCTGCAGCGGAGTCTGCCTGTCTTCAATTCGGTGAAGATTACCTGGCCGCCGGTGGACTTCGAGCTTACGAACCCGCCCCAGCTCCTGGTGCGTTCGCCCCGGGACCAGATCAAGCGGGATGGGGACACGCTCCTTAAGAACGACCTGACGCTCCGCGACGTTGAGCGACTTGAAGACAAGACGACAACTGACGACTCGGTTTCAATCGTGGTATCGATTGGCGGTCTTGCCGCTTATCCGGCGATCGTCCGAGATGACCGGGCGTTTGATTCCGTGCTTGAAACCGCCTCCCACGAATGGGTGCACCACTACCTCGCGTTCTATCCGCTCGGGGAGCAGTGGGGCAAGGGCGGCGATGCTGAGACGCTGAACGAAACCACAGCGAGCATCGCGGGGCGGGAGATCGCCAACGTCGTGCGCAGCGCCCACCCTATCGTCCTTGCGCAGGGCGAGGATGGGCGGGCACCAGCGCGGCCAGCGCCGACCGTCGACTTCAACGAGGAGATGCGCTCGCTTCGGCTGCAGGTGGATGACCTGCTGAAGGAGGGGAAGGTCACGGAGGCCGAGCAACTGATGGAGGAGAAGCGAATCTTCCTCAACGAGAACGGCTACGCCATCCGCAAGCTGAACCAGGCGTACTTCGCCTTCTACGGCACCTACGCCGATAGCCCGCAGTCTTCGAATCCCGTTGGCCCGAAGATCGAGGCGGTCTGGGCGAAGACGCAGGATGTTGGGTTGTTCCTTCGGGTGATGCGCGAAGTGACGAGTGTCTCCGACCTCGACAAGGCTCTCGCCGCGCTCGGCGGTGACTCGACTGACAGCTCCTCGACGCAGCCGTGATTAACCATGAACTATGACGTTGTGGTGCTGGGCGGAGGCGCTGCCGGGCTGATGTGCGCGATTGAAGCAGGACGGCGCGGCCGGTCGGTTGCGGTACTCGAACGAAACGAGGCTGTCGGCAAGAAGATCCTCATTTCCGGCGGTGGGCGGTGCAATTTCACCAACGTTCAGGCCGAACCGGAACACTACTACTCGCAAAACCCGCATTTCTGCCGCTCGGCGCTGGCCGCGTATCCGCCGGTGCTGTTCATCTCGCTCGTAGAGCAGCACGGGATTGCGTACCACGAAAAGAAGCTTGGGCAGCTCTTCTGTGATGGTTCCGCGAAAGAAATCGTGGATATGCTTCTCGCTGAGTGCCGCGAAGCGAATGTTGAAATCGTCCTGAACTGTGAGGTTCGCGCTGTTGCGGACGACTCCGGGTTCTTGGTCGGAACAAGCGTTGGAGAGTTTCGGTGCGAATCGCTAGTGGTGGCGACCGGCGGGCTTTCTATTCCACAGTTGGGAGCGAGTGGACTCGGCTACGAGATTGCCGAAGAGTTTGGACTCCCCCGGGTGGCCACACGTCCTGGTCTCGTGCCGTTCACGTTCCCGAAGCAAGAGATTGAGTTTTTCCAGTCACTGGCAGGGGTGTCGCTTGAGGTGGCGGTGAGCTGTGGCAATGAACGGTTTACGGAGAACCTGCTTTTCACGCATCGTGGGCTGAGTGGACCGGCGATTCTGCAGATATCAAACGCGTGGATGCCGGGGCAGCCGGTGGCAATCGACCTGTTTCCGTCGCAGTCGATGGAAGAGGTGCTCAAAGACGGTGCAAGAAAGTCTCGCGAACTCTCGGCCGTGATCAGTGACCACGCTCCCAAGCGATTCGCACAGGCATGGTGCGAAGCCTTCGCCCCGTCCCGACCCCTGGACAAGTTCTCGGATTCCGAACTGACGCGAGTTGCAGCGTTGCTCCACAACTGGGAAGTTCGGCCAGCCGGGACCGCCGGTTATGGCAAGGCTGAGGTCACTCTTGGTGGTGTGGACACGAAAGCGCTGAACTCGAAGACGATGGAGGCGCGTTCCGTTCCGGGCCTCTTTTTCATCGGCGAGGTCGTCGATGTGACGGGGTGGCTTGGTGGGTACAACTTCCAGTGGGCGTGGGCTTCAGGGTTTGCGGCGGGGCAGGTGGCGTAGAGGGCGACCCACCGTCAGTTCTGACAGGCGAACTCTTTTGGTAGGCCTGCAGGCCCGCTTCCTGCCGGTCGCGGCTCATGGCAAGGGCGGAGCTTTTAACTGTGTATACTTTGTCTCTACGACCCAGCGGAGGAGCAGATGAAGACAAAGGTTTCTAAGTGGGGTAATAGTCTCGCGGTCAGAATCCCGGCCGCAATGGCCGACGCTACCAACATAAGCGACGGGTCGTTCGTAGAGATGGACGTAGCTGATGGAAAGCTGACGGTTCACGCGGTCGACGACGTGCCGACACTTGAAGAGTTGCTTGCGTCGGTGACGCCCGGAGAAACTCATGGCGAAGTGGACTGGGGCCCGCCTGTCGGTAACGAGGTCTGGTGAGCGGCCCCCGCTGGGTGCCCGACCGGGGCGACATCGTTTGGCTGGATTTCGACCCGCAAGCCGGTCATGAACAGGCAGGGCGGAGACCCGCCGTAGTTTTGTCGCCCGCCTCGTACAACAGATTGTTTGACCTCGCGTTGGTTTGTCCGATTACCAGTCGCCACAAAGGATACGATTGGGAGGAGGCCCTACCGGCTGGGCTCCCTATTACTGGATTCGTTCTCACAGATCAGGTTCGAAGTCTGGACTGGCGAAGGCGGAATGCCGACTTCGTTGTAAGGCTTCCTTCAGAGTCGATTCGGAGAATCTCACGGCTGGCGACCCGACTCATCGAGTGGAGTTGACCAGGGCTCACGAACCGAGAAGGCCCCGCAATTGCGGGGCCTTCTTCGTGGTTGGGCGATAGATTTTCGGTTGGTGTTAGCGGGTTAGCCAGGCGAACTGCTGTGGCTTCCGCTGGGACTTCGCGCTGATCATGATGTTGATGATCGATGGCTTGTCTGAGTTCGTGGCGGCTTCGAGGGCCGGTCGAAGTTCGCTCGGTTCGGTTACGAAGTAGCCCTTGCCGCCGTAGATCTCGGCCATGCGCTCGTAGTGCGCCTTTGGCGTGTAGGCAGACGGGGGAACCTTGGCCGGATCGAGTTCGTCGGGGCCGCCGCCTACGCCGTTGTTGTTGATGATGATGAAGACGATGTTGTTGAGGCCGTAGCGGGCCGCGGTCTCAACTTCCATGCCGCTGAAGCCGAAGGCGGAGTCGCCTTCGATGCAGAAGACCTTCTTGTCAGGGTGGACGACGGCGGCAGCGATTGCCTGGCCGAGGCCGACGCCCATCGTGCCGAAGGAACCGGCGTCGAGGCGGTGGCGAGCGAAGAAGTTCGGCATGAGTGTGCGGCCGATGTCCATCGTGCTCGCGCCTTCGTTCTGGATGATGGCGTCTCGCGGAATGAAGTCCCGGATGTCCTTGTAGACGCGGTAGTAGTTCATCGGCGTCGAGTCATCGGCCATGTACTCTTCGACGGTTGCGCCGTTCTCTTCGATCTTCTTCTTGAGGCCGGTCCACCAGGTGGTCTCGGACGGGTACTGCCAGGGCGACTGCTTCAGGTGGGCGTTGAGCTGAGCGGTGATGGCCTTGGCGTCGCCGACGAGAGCGACCTCGGTCGGGATGTTGGTGCCGATCTCTTCCGCGTTGATGTCCATCTGGATGACGCGCACGTTCTTGTCGAACCGCGGCTGCTGCCCGAAGTGCATCATCCAGTTGAGGCGGGCGCCCATGAGGAGGATGAGGTCGGCGCCGACGAGGGCGGCGGAGCGGGCGGGAGCGATCGAAAGCGGATGGTCGTCCGGCATGACGCCCTTACCCATCGGGGAGGCGAGATACGGGAGCTGGGTGGTCTCGAGGAACTGGCGGATTTCGCCTTCAGCGCGGGAGTAGGCAGCACCCTTGCCGACGATGACGAGCGGTCGCTCAGCGGTCTTAAGGGCGGCCATGGCCTCGTCGATGCTGTCCTGCGGCGCCATCATGCGGGGTGCATCCGGGCACTTCGGCGGGTATTCGAGTTCTTCTTCTTCGACCGAGCCGGTGATGATGTCGCCCGGGAGGTCGAGGTAGCAGGCGCCGGGGCGGCCGTAGATGGAGGTGCGGACGGCCTGCTCAACGTAGAACGGGAGCCGCTTCACGCTGTCCGGGCGGGCGGCATACTTCGCGTACGGGCGCGCGGTTTCGATCTGGGGGGCTTCCTGGAAGGCGCCCTGGCCGTTCTGGTAGCTGTCGTTGGCGCCACCGATGAGGATCATCGGCCAGCAGTTGGACCAGGCGTTGGCCATGCCGGCGATGCCGTGAATCATGCCCGGGCCGGAAACGCCGAGGCAGACGCCCGGGCGGCCGGTCAGGTAACCGACTGCCGCGGCCGCGTAGCTGGCGGACTGTTCGTTGCGGAAGCCGAGGAACTTGATGCCCTCGCGCTGTGCGTGGACGGCGATCGGGATAACCGGGATTCCGACGATCCCGAACATGTATTCAACGCCCTGCTGCTTCAGGGACTTGGCGACAATTTGTGCGCCGGTTATCTGTGCCATGGTTGGCTCTCCGAATCTCTACTGGTGATGGGCGCGAATCATACGCGAACCAGCGAAAGGGCACGAATCGTGGGATTCGAACCTCGCCGTGGTTCCCAAATGGATGACGTTCATTCCATCACTGCTTCGGCGGAGAAATCCGCAATCCGGGGAAGCGGCGAAGCCCGCGGTCGAAGCTGATGAGTTCGCAGTCGTTTTCGATAGCCAGCGCGGCGAGGAACGCATCTGGAACGAGGTCGCCCCGCGCGTCCGCACCGAGACAGAGTCGCTCAAAGATCTCCCAGTGGTGCGGCCCCGGCGAAAGATCGACCCACCCGGGCGCTCCGCGAATCTCCTTGCAGAGACTGAACACTTCTTCGAGCGTACTCGGGTTATCTATCCATCGGTGGTTGGTTGCCAGTCGGGCAACAGCCGACAGCACCGCGTCGGTTGCTGCAAACGAGTCTCCGGAGGACAGCAAGTCTTCGAGCCATGCGCGCGAAATCGAATGTTGGGGGTACTCCGCCCGGTGGGCGTAGAACACGACATTCACGTCGAGCAGGAGCAACTCAAGCGCCTTCTGTGTATTCGCCGGCAGTCAGCTGGCGGCGCTCGTAATCGTCCATTGCGGCACGCACGCTCGTGTTGTCGCTGAAATCAAGGCCGGGAACGACGCGGCTATTGTGACCGGCGGTTGTGATCTGAATCCGCTCATTCGGCTTGTGCTTCCGCCGAAGCAGCATTTCTCTGAGCGCCTCGGATACGACCTCACTTAGTGAGCGATCCGAATCGATCGCGGCGCGCTTCGCCTGCCGCAGCAAATCGTCGTCGATGCTTACAGTGGTACGCATGCATCAAAGCATACAGCACATGCATCATGATGCCGTGGGTGCGAACCTAATCGACGATGCTCGAATAGATGATGTTCTTTAGCTGGCCTCGGAAGTTGAAGGTGGCGGATGGCATGAGCTGTGTCATGAAGATGGCGACGAGGTCTTCCTTCGGGTCGACCCAGAAGATGGTGCTCGCGGCGCCGCCCCAGTAATAGTCGCCGGCACCGAGGGTGCCAGCTTCGACTTCGCCCAGGGTGGTCGCGAAGCCCAGTCCGAAACCGACGCCTTCGTAGGCCGTTTCACTGAAGGCGCCGATGGCCATGCCGGCCAGGTCCTTGCCTTCGGCGAGATGGTTCTGACGCATGAGGTCGATGGTGCGCGGGCCGAGGATTCGGTTGCCGTTGAGTTCGCCGCCTCGGCGGAGCATTTCGCAGAACTGGAGGTAATCGGCGGTGGTGCTGGTGAGTCCGCCGCCTCCCGAGAAGAACGACGGCTTCGTGAGGTAGGTGCTGTTCTCCGGGTCGTCGATGAGTTTCAGCGTCTTGTCCGGGTTGCGCTGGTAGTTCGCCGCGAAGCGAGGCTGCTTGTCCGGGGTCACCCAGAACGACGTGTCGACCATTCCAAGCGGCTCGAAGATGTTCTGCTGCAGGTACTCGTCGAACGGCTGACCGGAGATGGCTTCTACCAGTCCGCCGCAGACGTCCGTGGACATCGAGTACAGCCAGGCTGCGCCGGGTTCGTAGCGGAGGGGAGTCTGGCCCATCTTGTCCATGAACGTGCTGAGCGTTTCGGTGCGGTCGCGGTTCACGCCGAGCCGGCGGTAAATCTTGTCCACGGGGTGGTTAGTCGCGCCGTAGGTGAGCCCGCCCGTGTGGCTGAGGACGTTGCGGAAGGTGACTGGCTTCTCCGGTGCTTTCAGCTCCATGTTGTCCGCGTCGCCGGAGACCCAGACTTTCTGGTCTCGCCAACCGGGCAGCACGCGCGAAATCGGGTCGTTCAGTTGGAAGTGCCCCTGCTCGTAAAGCTGCATGAGGGCGACGGAGGTGATCGGCTTGGTCATCGAATAGATGCGGAAGATGGTGTCGTCGCGCATCGGTGTGGAACGCTCGGTGTCGGCGCAGCCCAGGGATTCGAAGTAGGCGACCTGGCCGTGGCGAGAGACGAGCGCCTGGCAGCCGGCGATTTTGCCGGAATCGACGTAGTTCCGGTTCAGGTGTTCGGTGATGCGATTGAGGCGGCCGGAGTCGAAGCCGGCCTTCTCGGCTGAGATGTTCATTTCGTAGTCCTTGGGAAGTTGTATCGGGTTAGGGCGAATCTTACAGACCTGGTCAGTTGGCGATGGTGAAGGGTACGCACCGTAAGGCTCTGCGGTTACGATCACCCCTTACTTCTCAGTTGGAGCGTTTTATGCCGCAATCACTGGACCTTGTGAACTTTGCCTCCCTCACTCCGCAAGAGCTTGCAGACGCGTGCCAGCGGGCCATGGACGGCTGTGATGCGTTCCTCGCGGATGTCGTGGCGATTGCCCCCGGTACGCGGACGTTCGCGAACACGCTCCTCCCGCTGGAGGAGGCGACCGACCTCGTCTCGGAAGTTTCGGGACAGTACGCGTTCATGGCGTATGTCACGGCAGACGACGAATTGCGCAAGGTCGCCCGAGCGTGGGATGAGACGCTCGACAAGTACATGGTTGGGCTGAGCTTCCGCGAAGACATCTACCAGGCAATCAAGGAGTACTCGGAGACCGCGGATGCGAAGAACCTGGTTGGCGAAGAGGCCCGCTGGCTGGAATTCGAACTGCGCGACTATCGGCGAAACGGATTCGACCTGCCGCTCGCGGAGCGGCAGAAGATTCGTGGGCTCTTCGACAGCCTTGTCGAGTTGGACGTGAAGTTTCGCAAAAACATCGATGACTATGAGGATGGGCTGACGCTCAACCGGGAACAGCTCGCTTCGATGCCGGAGTCGTGGGTGGAGAGCCTCAAGACGGTCGAGGAGCGCGGGGTCACGAAGTACAAAGTCTCGCTCGACTACCCGGAGATCCAGCCGTTCATGGCCAACTGCCCGGACGGCACGCTTCGCCGGGAGCTTTTCGAGAAGGATCAGCGCAAGGGCGGTGGCGGACAACGTCCGAGTCCTCGAAGATGCGATTCGCGTCCGAAACGAAATCGCGACGCTGCTCGGTTACGACTCGTGGGCTGCGTACCGCACCGAAACGCGGATGGCGAAGACGCGGGAGACAGTCACGAACTTCCTTCGCGACCTGCGCGGGAAGGTGACGCTGAAGGCGGCGGCGGACCTTCAGCAGATGCGCTCACTGGCGAAGGAACGCGATGGCCAAGACGTCATCAACATCTGGGACTGGCGGTTCTATCACAACGAACTTCTGAAGACGAAATACGCGGTCGATGAGTTCGAGGTCGCGAAGTATTTCCCGCTCGACGCGGTGCTCGATGGGCTGTTCAAGGTGTACCAGCACATCCTGGGCGTGAAGTTCACCGAGGCGCCGGATGCCCCGCGCTGGCACCCCGATGTGCTCGCATACGACATATCAGAGGCGGAGGGCGGTGCGCCGTTCGCGCGGTTCTACATGGACCTGTTCCCGCGGCCGAACAAGTACGGTCACGCTGCCGCGTTCACGCTGCGTCGAGGCCGCCGGCTGCCGGATGGGAGCTACCAGCACCCGGTGAGTTCGATCGTGGCGAACTTCACGAAGCCTTCGTCGACGCAGCCGTCGCTGCTGCGCCACAGCGAGGTGGATACGTTCTTCCACGAATTCGGCCACATCATGCACCAGACGCTGACGCGGGCGGAACGCGGGCGGTTTCAGTGGGACGCAGACCGAACGCGACTTCGTCGAGGCGCCGAGCCAGATGCTCGAGCACTGGTGTTGGGAGCCGGAGGTGCTGAATTCGTTCGCGCGCCACTATGAGACGGGGGCGCCGCTCCCGACGGAACTGCTCGATTCGCTGATCGCGGCGAAGCAACTCGACTCGGGGATCATGACGCTGCGGCAGTTGTTTTTCGCGACGCTCGACCTGGTCGTATCACTCGCCCGGGTTCGACGGCGATACGACTGCAACGCTCGACGCGCTGCACGACATCACGGGGTTCCCGTACACGCCGGGGACGCACTTTCAGAGTGGTTTCGGGCACCTGTTTGGGTACGACGCGGGGTATTACGGGTATCTCTGGTCGTCGGTGTTTGGCGACGACATGTACACGAAGTTCGAAGCCACGAGCCCGATGGATACCGAGACCGGGCTGCACTATCGGCGGACGATCCTCGAGCGCGGCGGCACCGTGGACGGCGACCAACTCGTGCGCGATTTCCTCGGGCGGGAGCCGAACAACGAGGCGTTTTTGCGGGGGTTGGGGTTGGAGGTTTAGCCGGGCGCGGCGTGGTCACGAGCCGCGACCGGTGAGGGAGCGGGCGTGCCAAGCGGGGACCCATCGTTGGCTTGTGGAGCATTGGCCCGCCAAAGTTTCGGGCAAAGCGAACGGCTCCGAATTCGGTGCACTAACCAGGCGCATCAACTGGCCCGCTCCCTGCCCGGTCGCGGCTCATGGATGTGGGTGTGGGCGGTGGCTATGATTTCGCCAGATGGCTGATGGAACGGGAGTGGAGCCGCGGGCGTACTTCATCACGTTCACTACGTACGGGTCTCGACTGCACGGCGATTCACGCGGTTCGGTCGACGAGTGGCACAATCGGTACGGTGAACTGCCGATGCCAACTCGCTCCGGGTTAGAGGCATTCGAGAGGACCCTGCTCAAATCCGAGCCGGTCGTGCTCGATGCGGCGATGCGCGGCGCAGTCGAGGACGCCATTCGCGAGCGGTGTCGATTCATGAACTGGTCCCTTGCTGCTCTTAACGTTCGGACAAACCACGTTCATGTGGTGGTGTTCGCGGCGGATGCGCCGGAGAAGGTGATGACTTCGTTCAAGGCAAGGGCCACGGCGGCACTCCGACGAAGAGGGCTCGTCAGTTCCGATGCCCGAGTTTGGACTCGTCACGGTAGCACCAGGCGTCTCGGTAGCGAACGCGATCTTGAAGGGGCCGTGCTTTATGTGACGGAGGGGCAGGGCCCGGACTTGCCTCGGCGTTAGGCGTACTCGAGCACGAGCCGCGACCGGCAGGGAGCGGGCCTCCCAAAACAAGCGGCTTTAACGCGTACGGAGCGTCAGATGGACCAGCGTCGCGTAACAACGAAATGCCCAGAGGGAGCAGGGGCAGGCATATGAACAGGCCCGCTCCCTGCCGGTCACGGCTCATGACAGTACTTGCGGTTAGCCGCGGGGGAGGCCCAGGCATCGGGTGTGCAGTGTTGTATGTGACGGAGGGGCAGGGCCCGGACTTGCCTCGGCGTTAGGCGTACTCGAGCACGAGCCGCGACCGGCAGGGAGCGGGCCTGCTAACGCAACGATGGCGCTTCGCGTGCAGCGATCAGTCGCTGTCGCCCCGTGTAATTTCTGGGACGAGTTAAGGAACATCAACTGGCCCGCTCCCTACCCGGTCGCGGCTCATGGCAGGGGCGAGCGCCGGCACGGAGCGGGCCTGCTAACGCAACGATTGTGCCTGGCGTGCAGCGGTCAGTCGTTGCCGGCCCCGTGCAAACTTCTGGGACGAGTTAAGGAACATCAACTGGCCCGCTCCCTGCCCGGTCGCGGCTCATGGCAGGGGCGGGCGTCCGTTCTGGCGCGTTTTAGCCGCGGGGGAGGCCGAGGCCGCGGGTGGCGATGATGTTGCGCTGGACCTCGCTGGTGCCGGCGGCGATGGTGCCCGGGACCGAACGCATGTACGAGCGGCCGAAGCCGCCGCCGAGTGGCGCGCCGGGGTCATTCGCGTCGATGCGCTGCGAGGGGAGCCCGATCATCCGCATGCCGAAGTTGGCGATGCGCTGACCGAGTTCGCTGCCGAACGCCTTGGACATCGAGGCTTCGTAGTTCGGAATTTTTCCCCGGCTCTGCATCCAGACCACCTGGTAGCTCAGCAGACGGCTGGCTTCGACTTCGATGCGAAGGTTGGCGAGGCCATTGCGGAGCGGCTGGTCGTCAATCAGGCGACCGTTGGCGCCTTTTGTCTCCTTGGCGAAGGCGGTGAGTTGTTCGACCGAGCGGCGGCCGGAGGCAGACCAGTTCACGCCGGATCGTTCGAAGTCCAGCAAGGTGGTGCCGACGTACCAGCCGCGATTCTCCTCGCCCATGATGTTGGCGGCCGGGACGCGAACGTCTTCGAAGAAGACTTCGTTGAACTCGTGGTCGCCGAGCATGTTTATGAGCGGGCGGACGGTGATGCCGGGCGTCTTCCCGTCGACGAGGAAGTAGGAGATGCCGCGGTGCTTGGGGGCATCGGGGTTGGTGCGCGTGAGCACGTGGAACCAGTCGGCGTGATGGGCGCCGGAGGTCCAGATCTTCTGGCCGTTGATGACGAAGTCGTCGCCATCGCGGACGGCGCGGGTCTGGAGGGAGGCGAGGTCCGAGCCGGAGCCTGGTTCGCTGAAGCCCTGGCCCCAGTGGGCGGTGCCGTTGGCAATCTTCGGGAGATGTTCTTTCTTCTGCGCTTCGGTGCCGTGCACCATGAGGCAGGGGCCGACCATGCTGATGCCCTGGCCGCCGCCGCCGGGGGCGCCGGCATAGCCGCTCTCTTCGCGGAAGATGAGCTGCTGCATGTGGCTGGCGCCGAGTCCGCCATATTCCTTTGGCCAGGCCATCGTCAGCCAGCCGTGCTGTGCCAGTCGCTGCTCGTAAGCGCGCTCAGCGGTGTTGGTGACGTCGTCGCCGGGGCGGGCGGTCGGGGGTGGCGGCGTCCAGTTGTTCTTGATGAACTCGCGGACTTCGCCGCGGAATGTTTCTTGCTCTTCGGTGAACGTGAACTCCATGTGGCCTCCTGTTTGTGCCGGAAGTATGGCAGTCCTGCGCGTCGCCGCCTACTCCGGGCGACCGACGGCTTTGCCCGTTCCGCGATGTTTATGTACTGTTCAGTCGCTAAGTGGTGGGGACCCTGGCAGGCAACGCATGTTTCCACTCGCTCGCCGCGCATTTCAGCGGGTCACTGATTTTTCCCAGAACGCATTTGCAATCGCCCCACTGGCCGCTGGCCTCTCCGCTCGCGATAACTCTCTCGACCCATCGATGTTCATCAGCGGGATGGCGGTCTTGAGCGCCGGGCTTGTTGTCCTTCGGGCCGCTCAGATGCCGAATTCGCGCCCACGTGCTGTCGCGGTTGCTGCGCCTGTCCGCGAAGCAGAGGTCGTCGCGCCGCGGCGGTATACGGCCGAGGAGATCCTCGCCCAGCGTGAAGTTCGCATGGGCGATCGGGAGATCTTGTTGAACGCGCTCGCGACTGCCGCCGAAACTTTCTATTCCATTGCCGGTCACCTGCCTCGGGATGCTTCGGACCGGGCACTGGGCAAGGCAGACGACCTCAGGGAACTGGTCTGGCTGAATCGGGCGCAGTAGCAGCGCCCACCCAGCCCCGCCCGAGAACTCTGGCGACGAGAAGGGCCGCCACGACGCTCGCTGTCGACGCGTAAATGGCGAGGGCGGCCTGGGATGAGGCATCGGTGCCGGCCGTTAGACCATGCAGTAACGCGAGCGCATAGGCGGGGAAACTGAGGAAGTGCAGGTTTCGCCACCAGCCGTAGGGAATTCGGCCGGAGAGTGCGGTGGAAGCCAGGACTGCGACCAGGGTCCACATTGCCAACGCGCCGAAGGCGACCTGTAGTGGCCGGTAGGAACTGGTTAGGCCGGTTGTCACGTCGAGCACGGAGAAGGCGATGGTTGGGTCGATGAGCAGCCCGGTGATGTGCCCCGCAACGAACGAGAGGCTTAGCACCGAAGACATGCGGTGCGCTTCGAGGAGCCAGGTCATGGCGACTGGCCCGAAGCGAAACCGCATATGGACGGCGATCCCGCTGCAGACGCTGAACCAGAGACAGAGATAAGCGGCGAATCCTGCTGCGCGAAGCCCGTCCCAGGACGACGTTCCGACGTCCGGGTCCTGCGTCATGCGGCCGAGGACGATCCCGACCGTCACGCCCATGCCGACGAGTGCGGCCAGCTTCCAGCTCACTACGAACCCCTCGAGCGCTTTGGCGCCCGGGTGGGCACCGCGTCCGGTTCTGGCGGCGCGGCGGCGGCGGTGGACGTTGGTGAGACTGACGAGGAGGGCGTGGCTGTGCGGGCCGACTGAGTTGTTGCGGCTGCGGAGGTAGGCAGCGGAGTAGCGGTCGATTCGACCACGGTCGCTGCCTCGGTGGAGGCGAGGGGAGGGTGCGCAGCAGCGAAGACTGCCCAGCCGCCCGCGAACCCGGCGACGGCGAGGCCGGCGATTAGGGACTTCAGCCGGGGGTGGCGTTCGCGCCGGAATCCCCGGCGGGAAGGGCCTGATGGAGACTTCATTGTTTAACCAATGGCCCGGGAAGGCCGAAAAGTGATCGGAGGGTAGCGCGCAACTTTGTAAAGGAATCTTGCGACTTTGTTTGGTAGCCCGTCACCTTTGGCTGTCGCTCATCCATACCTTGCACGAAGCTCATGTTAGAGCCGCCCGGAGACCCTCGATGGAAGAGACTCAGAAAACGCCGCTGATGAGACGGCCGACGACACGCAGGGCACTGCTCGCCGGAGCAGCCACGGCAGCCGCCGGCGGGACAGCCGCCGCGATTGTAGGCTTCTCCAGCCACTCAGGCGGAAGTTCAGACAACAACGACCAGGCTTATCCCGAGACGCCGGAAGCGCTGGTCGACCGGCAGCAAGACCAGGACCTGGCCGAAGAGTTGGCCAAGCCGATCGAAGATGCTCGCACACGCGCCGCTCACCTGCTGAGGCGGGCTGGCTGGGGCGGGACCGCTGCCCAAATCGACGAGTTCGCTGCTCTTTCGCGGGAGGAGGCGGCTGATCGGTTGCTGAACTTCGAGACGGTGGACAACTCTGCGCTCGACGCCAGAATCGCGGCCGCGAACTTCAACCTGACGACCCCGGGCCGCGGGCTCGACAACAAGCGCCCGCCGTTGCTGCGCGACATGCAGCGCTGGTGGCTCTATCGAATGTCGTATTCGGCCCGGCCGCTCGAGGAGCGGATGACCTACATCTGGCACGGACTGCTCACGTCGCAGCAGAGCCAGATTGGGTTCCAGCGGTCGAAGTTCATGATCACGCAGAACGAATTGTTTCGTGCGAATGCCGTCGGCCAGTACGACGTACTGCTCCAGGCGGTCAGCAAAGACCCCGCGATGTTGTATTACCTCAACACCATCGAGAGCACGAAAGAGCACCCGAACGAGAACTACCCTCGCGAACTCATGGAGCTCTTTTCCATGGGCGAAGGGAACTACACGGAAGACGACGTCCGCGAGAGTGCCCGGGCGTTCACTGGGTGGCGCCTGACCCCGCCAACTCGCGAGCAGCCGCCGCAAGGACTCTCCGAGCGCGAGCGGGCCGAGTACCTGGACCAGCTCTGGGGCAACTATGAACCGGCCTTTATCAAGCAGCCAAGAATCCAGGATAGCGGTGCGAAGACGTTCCTTGGCGAGACGGGTAATTTCGATGGTGAGGACATCGTCCGCATCATCCTCGAGCAGCCTGCGACAGGCAGGTTCATCACGACACGCCTGTTCAGCGACCTTGCCTATCGGGACCCGGACGACGAGACCGTCGATGCCCTGGTGAAGGTGTGGGACACATCGAACCACAGCGTCAAAGAGGTCGTGCGGACGATTCTCGTCAGCGACGAGTTCTATTCGCTCCGGGCGTACCGTTCGCTCGTTCGCAGCCCCGTGGAATTCATGGTTGGTGCGGTGCGGGCGCTTGAACTGGAAACCGACTGGATCACGATCGAACAGACCGCATCCGGAATGGACCAGCGCCTGTACGATCCGCCAAGCGTGGCGGGGTGGCCGGGCGGCGAGACGTGGCTTTCGTCCGGGACGTTCTTCGGGCGGGTCAACTTCCTCGATGCATTCTTGTACGGGCGAAACGGCCGGCCGTTGGCCGTCCCGGCGCTGATGCAGCAGCAATCAGCCGAGGCAACCGTCGATGAAGCGCTTCGGCGGCTGGTCGACGACGACATCTCCAGCGACGCGCGCGAATCGATCTATGCGTTCGCGCGAACGCTTACCAACCCCCAGGAGCGCGCGGCGGCCGTGGCCTACCTCGTGCTCGCCAGCCCCGAATACCAGCTGATTTAGGAGAACTGAAATGCTTTCTCGAAGAGATTTTGTAAAGGGCGGAGTCGCCCTCGTGAGTATCGGCACTTCGGCGCAGTCTTTGCTGAAGGGCGCAGTCGCTTTCGCTGCCCAGAATGGCGCGTATGTGGCCGACCCGAACAACAAGAAGATCCTGATCCTCGTCCAGTTGGCGGGCGGGAACGATGGCTTGAACACCATTGTGCCGGCTTCGGACCCGACCTACCGCTCGTCGCGTTCGACTCTGGGCCTGGCGGAGGATGCTGTGCTACCCCTCGACCAGGGCTTCGGGCTGCATCCGTCGCTGATTGGCATGAAGGGACTCTGGGATTCAGGGAAGCTGGCAGTGGTCCGGGGGGTGGGATATCCCGAGCAGAACTACAGCCACTTCAAGTCGATGGCCATCTGGCAGGCAGGCGACCCAAAGCTGCAACTCGCCAACGGCTGGCTCGGGCGAACCCTCGAGCAGATGGAAAGCGAACAGCACGATCCGTTCCTGGGCTTCAACATCGGTTCCTCGACCCCGGCGGAGATGCGCACGCCGAAGATCTCGATTCCGTCCGTGCGAAATCCCGAGGATTACGGCGTGAAGGTCGGCGGCAAGTTGAGCGACGAGAGCAACCCGCGGACGGCGACGATGCTGAAGCTGTACGAGCAGTACCCGACATCGTCTCCCTACGGTGTGCTGCTTGAGACGACGGCCGAGACTGCAGTTTCTAGCGCGAAGATGCTCGAACAGGCGGCGTCGCAGTACACGGCGGCAGTGGAATACCCGGATTCGTCCTTCGGTTCGGGCCTGTCGGTGCTTGCGGAGGCGGTGGTAGGCGACCTGGGGATGCGTGTCGGGCACATCACGCTCGGCGGGTTCGATACCCACAACAACCAGCTGGTGGAACACACTGACCTGATGGAAACCCTCGACGCGGGCCTGACGGCGTTTTACCAGGACCTCGAAGCGCACGGGAAGGCGGATGACGTGCTGGTGCTGACGTGGAGCGAATTCGGGCGACGCGTGCAGCAGAACGCTAATGGCGGCACCGACCATGGCGCCGGGAGCATGATGTTCGCGATCGGCAATGGCGTGCAGCGCGGTCTGTATGGCGACGCTCCGAACCTCGCGGCGCTGGTCGACAACGGCAACGTCCCCTACACGACCGACTTCCGGCAGGTGTACGCGACGGTCATCGATCGCTGGCTGGGAGTGCCGCACGAGGCGCTGTTGGGCAAGCATTGGGACCCGCTAGGATTCCTCGCCGCCTAGCCCTCGATGAGCCTCCGTCGGGCTACACTGCAAGGCATGGATCTGAAGTCGCTCATTCGAGATGTCCCGGATTTCCCGCAGCCAGGGATTCTGTTCCGGGACATCACGCCGCTACTTGGAAATACCGAAGGGCTCCGGTCGGCGCTCGATGGGATGGTTCGCCTCGCATCTGAGTTGAAGCCGGATTGCGTGGTGGGGATCGAGTCTCGCGGGTTCATTTTTGGTGTGCCGATTGCGGATCGGTTGTCGCTGCCGTTCATCCCGGTCCGCAAGCCGGGCAAGCTGCCCGCGGCGCGAATGTCGGTTGAGTATTCGCTGGAGTACGGGGAGAGCCGCCTCGACATTCACGAGGACGCGATGGCGGCGGGTTCGCGGGCACTCATTGTTGATGACCTGCTCGCGACCGGTGGGACGGCCCTTGCGGCCGCGAAACTGGTGGAAATGATCGGCGGAGTGGTGGCGGGCTTTACGTTCGTCATCGAACTGGATTCGCTTTCGGGCCGACAGAAATTGGACGGATATCCGGTAAAAACACTCCTTCGATATGCGTGATCAATTTTCACGTCTCGACCGGAGAACGGGCCATTTCAATTCCGTTACAGTTCGGTCTTCCAGTAACGGATTATCCGGATCTGGCCAATGTAGGGTGCTAACGTTGCAGCTATGAGCATTCAACCTACGGAAGACCTTGATCTCGTGACCGGGCTCTATCGTGCGACGAATGCCGCAGTGCGCGAACTCGACCAGCGGCTTTCTCGCGAAAACGGGATAACGTTCATCCAGGCCGTTACCCTCCTCGCCATCGATTCTTTCGACCGACCGCAACCTCACCTGGTGGCGGACTATCTCTCCCAACAATCCCAAACGGTGACCGGCGTCCTCGACCGCCTGGAGCGCGCGGGCCATGTTTCGCGCCGCCGAGACCTGGGCGACCGCCGCGCAGTTCGGCTGGAACTCACCGATTCGGGCCGCGACGTTGTTGCTGCGATCACGGAATCGCTTAGCGGCCACGTTGTCGACGTCTTGAAGGGCGTCGAGCCGAAGCGGCGAAGCCGCCTTCGCTCAGACCTCGCCACAATCGAGGACTCTGTCCGAGGTTCCGCTCCGAAGGCAGCCAGCTAAACTCAACGCGTGGAACTTTTCGCTCCCGTCGCGATCGAACGCCCCTTTCTTCGCGCTATCGACCAAACGCTCCTCCCTGGTGAGGAGCGTTGGCTTGTGCTGAGGGATCTCGATTCGATCTGTGAGGCTGTTCAGACGTTGCGCGTGCGCGGCGCGCCGTTGCTCGGCATCGTCGGTGCTGCAGCCGTGGCCGTAGCTGCCGAATCGCTCGGCACAGAGCCTGCTGTACTGCACCGAATCGCGGCGCGGGTGGGAAGCGTGCGTCCCACTGCGGTTGAACTCGCCACCGGCGCGATGAGCGCTGTTGCTGCGGTGGAAGGGATCACTGACAGGAAAGAACGCCTCGATGCGCTTTGGGCATATGCCGAACGGTACGCGGCGCGCCGTGTCGCTGAAGACCGCGCGCTTGGTGCGCATGGCGCGGGCCTGCTGCCGCAAGGGGCCGCAGTTCTCACGCACTGCAACGCCGGCGCGCTCGCGACCGGAGGGATTGGCACCGCACTCGGGGTAGTCCAGGTGGCATGGGAGCAAGGCCGGTTGAGCCGATGCTTCGCGACGGAAACGAGGCCGCTGCTACAGGGTGCGCGCCTGACGGCGTGGGAGCTCGTCCGGGCCGGAATCCCGGCTACGCTGCTGCCTGATACGGCCGCTGCATCCCTTATTGCATCGGGGCAGGTGCAGGCCGTAGTCACTGGCGCCGACCGAATTGCCGCGAATGGAGATGCAGCTAACAAGATCGGCACATACGGCCTCGCTGCCGTCGCGGCTCGCCATGGTGTCCCCTTCTATATCGCCGCTCCGCGCACGACATTCGACCCGGAGTGTGCCTCGGGCGCCGAAATTCCGATCGAGTTTCGCAATGCGCGTGAGGTCGGCGGGTTTGGCGCGCAACGGTGGAGCCCCGATGGAATCGAGGCGTACAACCCAGCTTTTGATGTGACGCCAGCCGAACTGATCGCGGCGATTATCACGGAGGCGGGAGTGGTCACGCCACCGTTCAGTGAGGGCATCCGGAGCATTCTCGGAGCGCCATAACGTTGGCGGATTGTACAATCGCTCAATTCCCCCAACGACGGGAGTCTCGTGACCAATTCCATTCCACTTGCCGTCATCGGTGGCTCGGGCTTCTACGACATGCCCGGGCTGTCTGAGGTTGAAGAAGTTGTCGTTGATACGCCGTATGGCCCGACGAGCGATTCCTTCCGAATAGGGACGCTCGAAGGCGTACGAATCGCGTTCCTCGCGCGTCATGGCCGGGGCCACAGGTTGCTGCCTTCGGAGCTTCCCCAGCGCGCAAATTTCTGGGCGTTGAAGAGCATGGGCGTTCAGCGTGTCCTTTCGGTTTCGGCTGTTGGCAGCCTTCGCCAGGACTACCGTCCGGGGCACCTCGTAACGCCGCACCAGATCATTGACCGGACGCGTGGGCAGCGTCCCTCTACGTTCTTCGGAAACGGGGTTGTGGCGCATATCGGCTTTGCCGAGCCGTTTTGCCCTTCGATGCGGACCGCGGCTCGCGTTGCGGCCGAGACCGCCGGCGCGCACGTCCACCGGGACGCCGTTTACGTTGTGATGGAAGGCCCCGCCTTTAGCACTCGTGCCGAAAGCGAACTGCATCGCACCTGGCGGGCGGACCTGATCGGGATGACGGCTTTGCCTGAGGCCAAGCTGGCCCGCGAATCTGAGATTTGCTATGCCATGTTGGCCGCGGTCACGGATTACGACGCCTGGCAGGAGTCCCACACCGTTGACGCGACGGGTGTTTTCGAAACACTCAGCCAGAACGTCGCTGTCGCTCAAAAAGCTGTTCGCGAGCTTTCTAAGATCATTCCCGCACGCGACAACTGCGAGTGCCCGACCGCGCTTGATTCGGCGCTAGTTACGAACCCGGACGCGATTGATAACGAAGCCAGTGAGCGACTGCGACCGATTCTTGCTCGAAGGTTGGGCCACGACGCATGACGCTGCTGGTCACCGGCTGGGTCGCGATCGACGAGATCGAGACGCCGTTCGCGAAGGCAGAGGATTCGCTCGGTGGATCGGCGACCGCGGCGGCGCTCGGTGCGGCGCTTTTCACTGACGTACGCCTGCTCGCCGCGATTGGGGAAGACTTCCCTGACCGTCATCGAAAGCCGTTTGAGGGCCGCCGAATCGACCTTGATGGGCTGATGACCATCCCCGGAGGGCTTACGAGCCGCTGGGGCGGCCGCTACCACTACGACCTCAACACGCGCGACACAGTGTTCACCGAACTCGGGGTGAATGCCGCCTGGGATCCGCCCCTGCCGCCGGGATGGGAGGATTCGCAGTCGGTGTTTTTCGCCGCAGGGGACCCGGCTGTTCAACTGCGGATGCTCGGAGAGATGCCGAACCTGCGTTCGCGGATGGTCGACACTATCAAGTTCTACATCGATACGGTCCCGGAAGAATTGCGTAAAACCATGGCGGCTGCCGACTTTATATCTATAAACGAAAGCGAAGCACGCGAACTGGCAGGGACTCCGAGCATCGCTCGCGCGGGACGGAAACTGCTCGAGCGCGGTACCCGTGGTGTCATTATCAAGCTGGGAGAGTTCGGGGCAGCCTTCGTCAGCGGCGAGGACTATTTCGTTGCTCCCGGGTTCCCGCTCGAAGAAGTCATCGACCCGACCGGCGCCGGCGATGCCTTCGCCGGGGGCTTCATGGGATATCTCGATTCGGTGAAGGAAGTAACTACGAGTGAGATTCGGCGCGCAATGATCTATGGTTCAACGGTGGCGTCGTTTCAAGTCGAGGGTTTCGGGCCTGCGCGATTGCTCACGCTGACCCGTGAGGAAGTGGAAGGACGCTACCGAAAGTTCCGCGAAATGACGCACTTCGAGGTCGATGGCTGAAATGGCCGAACGCGAGGTCCGCTGGCAGGGCGTCTCACGCCAACGACTGGACTACGTGGTCCAGCCGGTTGAGGACATCACCGCGATTCGGTCGATTCTCGCTCCCCGTGTCGAATACACCGCCTACGCGCTCGGCCAACTCGAACCGGCGCTGTTCCCGCGGACGCGCTGGTTCCATGCCCGAGGGACGACTGGCACGGGACTCGTACTGCACAGCCGGGGCGGCCTTGGCGATGCCACATTCGTCCTTGGCGATCCCGACGCTGTAGCCGCGATCCTGTCGATTCACCCAGGCCCGGCGCAAACGTACGCGACCTGCCAACCGCAGCACATGGAGACGCTTCGCAGGTACTTCAGGCTCGCGAATCAGCAGCCGATGATCCGCATGGGTGTGAACCGCATGCGATTCAACCCGGTCCACACGCAGCACGTCGCGACTTTGAGCGGCATCGACATCCGCAAAGTGAACGCACTCTACGGAAGCGAAGGCGGCCCGAGCTATTACATCCCCGAACACATCGACAGCGGCGTTTACCGAGGTGTTGTTGAAGACGGGCGGCTGGTTGCCGTGGCAGGCACACACGTGGTCTCTCGCCAGGAAGGTGTCGCCGTCGTTGGCAACGTGTTCACGCATCCCGCCGCGCGGGGCAAGGGTTACGCGACCGCCACAACGAGCGCCGTGACCGAGGCCCTGCTGGAGTACTGCGACCACGTTGTACTTACGGTTGACCCGAACAACACCCCTGCAGTGGCCGCCTATGCGAAGCTGGGGTTCCGCGAGGTTTGCCAGCTGGTGGAAGCCAGCGCCGCCCGCCGTGATCCGTCCGGAATCGGCTCTTCGTTCCGCCGCGTCCGTGCCGCAATCCGGGGTCGGAAGTATGATGGCAGCTTCGTGACACTCCACGACTAACTGAAATGCCCCGGCGTAACTCCTAATTCTCCCGAGCGCCGATTCAAGGAGCCCAAACGTGACTGTTCCAAATGACATTGCCAACGCCGCACTCCGAAACGACGGGGTGCGACGAATCGAATGGGCTGCCCGCGAAATGCCGGTCCTCAAGCTGATTCGAGAGCGCTTCCAGCGTGAGAAGCCACTGCAGGGGATTCGCATGACCGCCTGCCTGCACGTGACTACCGAGACGGCAAACCTTGCGATCACGCTGCGCGACGGCGGCGCCGACCTTCGCCTCTGCGCGAGCAACCCGCTTTCGACGCAGGACGACGTCGCCGCGGCACTCGCCCATGAATACGAGATCCCGGTCTTCGCGATTTGCGGCGAAGACAACGAGACGTACTACAAGCACATTCACCAGGCCCTGGAACACAAACCACAGCTGACGATGGACGACGGTGCGGACGTGGTCGCCGTGATCCACAAGGAGCGGCGTGACCTGCTTCCGGGTGTGGTGGGCGGCACGGAAGAGACCACCACTGGCGTCATTCGTCTTCGCGCAATGGCCGCTGACGGCGCGCTCGGATACCCGATCGTTGCTATCAACGAAGCCGACACCAAGCACCTCTTCGACAACCGCTATGGCACGGGCCAGAGCACTATCGACGGGATCATCCGCGCGACGAACGTGCTTCTCGCGGGCAAGAACTTCGTAGTTGCTGGATACGGCTGGTGCGGGCGTGGTGTCGCTTCACGCGCACGCGGCATGGGCGCCCAGGTAATCGTCACTGAAGTCGACCCGGTAAAGGCCCTCGAAGCCGTGATGGACGGCTTCCGCGTGATGCCGATGGCGCAGGCGGCGAAGGAGGGCGACTTCTTCGTCACTCTGACCGGCGACTGCAACGTCATCGACCGCGAGCACCTCGAGGCGATGAAAGACGGCGCCATTGTCGCCAATAGCGGTCACTTCGATAGCGAAATCAACCTCAAGGCGCTTAGCGCGATGAGCGAAGGCAAGAAGCGTGTCCGCAATTCGGTGGACGAGTATTCCCTTCAGGACGGGCGCAAGATCTACCTGCTCGGCGAAGGCCGACTTGTGAACCTGGCCGCCGCGGAAGGCCATCCGGCTGCCGTGATGGACATGTCGTTTGCCAACCAGGCTCTCGGCGCGGAGTGGATCGCGCTGAACCACGCGAAGCTTGAAAAGCAGGTCTACGAAATCCCGCACGATGTCGACCAGGAAATCGCGCGGCTGAAGCTCCACGCGATGGGCATCAGCATCGACACCCTGACCGACGAACAGAAGAAGTACCTCACGAGCTGGCAAGAAGGAACGTAAGTCATTTCGGATTTCCGATTTCGGATTTTGGATTGATCCGTGCGTAAGGAGACGCCGTGGGGCGTTTGGGATCATATCTCGCTCGATGAGATGGTATCCATCCTCGCGGGGCTGAACGTGCCGTGGTGGATCGCGGGCGGGTATGCGATTGACGCGTTTGCGGGGAGTGGCCGCCGCGAGCATGACGACATCGACGTCAGCCTGTTCGCGAGCGACCAGCTTGCAGTGCAGGCACACTTCTCGGCGTGGGAGCTTCAGTGCGCCGACCCGCCGGGCACGCTGAGATCGGTGGCTGCCGGGAGAGGTGCTGGCAACGGAGATCCATGACATTTGGGCGCGTGGCGACTCCGAGGATTCCTGGCGATTCCAGTTCATGCTGAACCCCGGTGGGCCGGACGAGCTCGTCTACCGGCGCGACCCGAGCCTTCGGATGCCTCTCAGCGAGGCGACGTTCGTGAAGGATGGCGTTCGGTACATGATGCCAGAGTGGCAGCTGCTCTTTAAGTCGAGAGGGCTGCGAGAGAAGGATCAGTTCGACTTCGAGGATTGCCTGCCGTTGCTAAGCGGGGCGCAGAAGTCGTGGCTCGCGGCCGCGCTGCGGCGCGAACATGGAAACCATGCCTGGTTGGCGCGGCTGTAGACTCGATGGATGAGTGATTCGTACCTCCATCGACTTGTCGAGTACAACAACTGGGCGAACCGCGGGCTGCTACAGTTCCTCGCGACCGTGCCACCGCCGGTGCTACACGAAAAGGCTCCGGGCGTGTTCGGCACTATCAGCCAGACGTTCGAGCATCTGCTTTCCAGCGAGATTAGCTATCACCGGAAGCTGCTGAAACTCCCAAAGGAAGATGTCAGTCGTCCAGAGAATCCGAACCTCGATGTGCTCAAGGCACTCGCCGAGGAGTCGGCGCGAAAGCTGGACGGTCTGGTCGACGGGCTGCCCGAAGCGACTGAAAAGATGAAGCTCGACTCTGGCCCGTGCGGTGCCGCAACTCTCTTCACACAACTGGTGATGCATGGCGTGGAGCATCGTGCGCATATCGGCACGATCCTCGGTGCCAACGGGATTCGCGGACTGGAATTGGATTCGTGGGCACACGGGATCTTTATGCACGGCGACGCCTGGCCGGCTGACTGGGGGCCGGAGCCAGAGGTGCGGGCGGAGTTCCCGACGGTGGAGCAGGGGTAGGACGTCACTCCAAGCCCTTCTCTCGAATTCGGTTGGTCGCGATCGTTGGGGGAACGCTTCGAATCCGCCCAGCCGTGGATACTTTGCCGATGCAACATACTGTCCACGCCTTCATTCGACCCGGGAACGAATCAGGCTTTGTTGCGGAGTGCCCTCAATTGCATGCCGTTACGCAAGGGGCGGACCTCGACGAAGTTGTAGCGAACTTGCGCGAGGTGGTTGGCCTTGCCCTTGAGGGGGAAGACCTTTCGGAGCTGGGCCTGACGGAATCACCGGTAATTCTCGTCAGCATGGAGCTGGAACCAGCAGTTGCCTAGACTGCGGCGTCTGTCCGGTTCGGAAGAGCGGCCCTCACCCCCAACCCCTCTCCCGACTCCCGTTGGTCGCGGGCGAGGGGAGCTAGATTGGGCCAGCCCTGGTGGCTGAGATTGGTCTTTGCCGTTGCCGAGGAGTTTTTCCCTCATCCCCGGCCCTTCTCCCGCGACGGGAGAAGGGAGTCGTACTGGTGTGATCTGCCGCGTGGGGATTGTCATTTGGGCCCGGCCGGTCTTCCTCAGCCAAGCCCGCTCCTTCCGAGGTCGCGGCTAATAGGCGGGCGAGGGGAGCTACACTGCACGTTAGAGTTCCGCTTTCACTTTTTCGGCGAGGGCAGTGGTGAAGCCGAGGGTGCTGGCGATTTCTTCGACGTCGGCTTCGCGGATCTGTTTTACGCTGCCGAATTTGCGGAGGAGGGCTTTTTTTCGCTTCGGGCCGATGCCGGGGATGGTGTCGAGGGCGCTCTGGATGGAGCTTTTGCCGCGCACCTGGCGGTGGAAGGTGATGGCGAAGCGGTGGGCTTCGTCGCGGACGCGCTGGACGAGGTAGAGCGCTTCGCTGCCGCGTGGGAGAACTACCGGCTCGTCTTCGTCCGGCACGAACAGTTCTTCGAATCGTTTCGCGAGGCCAACCGCGGGGATGTGGTGGACGCCGAGTTCTCGCATGACCTGTACGGCTGCGCCGAGTTGGCCTTTGCCGCCGTCGATGATGACGAGGTCGGGGAGATCCCAGCCTTCCTGATTTTGGATTTCGGATTTTGGATTTTGGATTGGGGCTGTCTCGCCGAGTTCGTCTTGGTCGCCTTTCGGTGAATCCGTGTCCGCGTCGTTGGCCTTTCCAGCGTGGTGTTTGAAGCGGCGGCGGAGGACTTCGGCCATGGTTGCGAAGTCGTCGGCGCCGACGACGGTTTTCACTTTGAAGCGGCGGTACTGGTTGGTGGCCGGCTTGCCATCGATGAAGACGACCATGCTGGAGACCGGGCTCGTGCCCTGGATGTTTGAGTTGTCATAACACTCGATGCGATGCGGGATCTCCGCGAGCGAGAGTTCTTCCATCAACTGTTCGAGCGCCTGTTCGGTCTTGTTCGCGTCGGCCATCCACTTGAGGCGCATTACGGAGAGGGCTTCCTTTGCGTTGTCTCCGGCGAGTTCGACCAGCCGCTTCTTTTCGCCGCGTTCCGGGACGCGAACCTCGACCAGCGAGCCGCGCTTTTCGGACAGTAACTCCTCGATGGTTTCGCGATCTTCCGGGTCGGTGGGGATGGCGACGAGCTTCGGGACGTATTGGGCGCCTTCGTAGTACTGCAAGAGGAAATTCGTGAGGACGGCGCTCTCGGACTCGTCGCGGACGCCTTCGAGGGCGAAGGTGTCGCGGCCGATCATCTGGGTGCCGCGCACGAAGAACACCTGGACGCAGGCCGTGTCGCCATCGCGGGCGATGCCGAAGATGTCGACGTCTTCCTTGCGCGTGGTCGAGACCATCTGGCGTTCGACCGTTCGTTCGATGCTTCGGAGCTGGTCGCGGACCTGTGCGGCGCGCTCGTACTCCATTCGCTCAGCGGCCGCTTGCATCTGCTGGCGAAGTCGGCGCATCACGTCATCGGACTTGCCTTCGAGGAAGAGGATGACGTCCTCGATGACCTCGTCGTACTCCTCCTTGGTGCAGAAGGCGGTGCAGGGAGCGATGCAGCGCTTGATGTAGTAGTCGAGGCAGGGGCGGGCGTCCTTGCCGGTGATCTCTTTCGTGCAGGAACGCCAGGGGAAGAGCTTCTTGGTCAGGTCGAGGGTGGCGCGGACGGAGCCGGCGCTGGCGTAGGGACCGAAGTAGCGTGCGCCGTCTTTTTCGATGCGGCGAGTGATGTAGACGCGGGGCCACGGATTCTGGACATCGACTTTGAGGTACGGATAGCGCTTGTCGTCCTTCAATCGGATGTTGAAGAACGGCTGATGGCGCTTGATCAGGGTGGCTTCGAGGATGAGCGCTTCGCCTGCGTTGCCGACGACGATGTATTCGAAGTCTTCGATGTGCTCACGGAGGGCCCGCGTCTTGGGCTCCATCATGTGGGGCGAGCCGAAGTAGGAACGCACGCGGTTGTTCAGCTTCGCCGCCTTGCCGACATAGATAACTTCGCCCTTGGCGTTGCGCATGATGTAGACGCCGGGACGCGCGGGCAGCGCTTCTAGCTGCTTGCGGATTTTTTCTGAGAGGGTGGAAGAGGCCACGGATCCAGTGTAGCGAAGAGGAGCGAGGGCGGCGCAGGAAGACTGTTGGCAGCGGGGTGTCAGGAGTCCCGGACTACCAGGAGCCGCCGCCGCTTCGTTCATCGAGCACGCTTCGGGCAGTTTTCTGGACCTCGATCCCCGGGATCTCCATTGGGTGCTTATCGTGCTGGAAGCGGCAGCGGATGTTTCCCCAGAGATACTTCGGGTAGAAGCGCCAGCCGAGTTCGCGAACCTGGCCGATGTGGACGGTTTCGTGGGCGATGAGGGCAAGGCCACGCGGCGTGTCGACGATGTAGCGGCCCTGTCGAAAGATGACGAATGGCGAGAAGGTGATTGCGCTCATATTCAGGATGTTGGGCATCCAGCACCACGGCCGCGACATGACCACGCGCATATTTCGGAGGTCTGCTTCGGGCACGAAGTCCTTCAGGCGCTCTACGGTTTTATCGTCCAATCGCATGCGAACACGGTAGCATTTCTGTCCAGACGGCAGGCGAGTCGGCGCCGGAGACCAGTTGGGCGGCAACTGCCTATAATCCCGCCCAATGACCGACCTACCCCTTTCCGGCATCCGGGTGTGCGACCTCACGTGGATCATTGCCGGACCAACCGCGACGCGCGTACTTGCCGACTTCGGCGCCGATGTCATCCGGGTCGAGCACCAGCAAGCGATCGACCCTATCCGCGTCGGGCGTCCCATCCTTGGCGAACACACGACGCTTAATAACTCCGGGTTCTTCAATTACTTCAACCGGAACAAGCGAAGCGTGCTCCTCAACGTGCGCCATCCGCTGGGGATGGAACTGCTGCACAAGCTGATCGCCGTTTCGGATGTGGTCATCGAGAACTTCTCGAGCGGCGTGCTGGATTCGTGGGAGCTTGGATACGAGCAGCAGAAGGCGATCAATCCCGGGATCATCTATTGCTCGATCTCGGGGTTCGGGCACAGCGGGCGGGACAAGCATTTCACTACCTGGGGGCCGACGGCGCAGGCACTGAGTGGGCTGACGCTCATGTCGGGTCTGCCGGACAAGCCACCGGCGGGCTGGGGCTACAGCTTCATGGACCACACGGCCGGGTATTACGGCGCGATCGCGATCATGATGGCGCTGCACCACCGCAACAAGACCGGAGAGGGTCAGCACCTCGACCTCTCGCAGGTGGAAGCGGGCATTGTGCTGACGGGGCCGGCCGTACTCGATTACACGGTCAACGGGCGCAGCTTCCGGCGAGAGGGTATGCCGCCGGGCAACCGCGCATGGGAGCCGGCGATGGCTCCGCACAATACCTATCGGTGCGCGGGCGAAGACCGGTGGCTGGCTGTGGCGGTGCGCAGCGACGCTGAATGGCAGGCGATGGTCCAGGCGATGGGCGAGCCGGAGTGGGCAACTGACGCACGGTTTGCCACGAACGAGGGTCGATTGCGCCATCAAGACGACCTCGACGCGGGCATTTCTGAGTGGACGGCGACTCGCAATGAATACGCGCTGATGAACACGCTGCAGGCGGCAGGCGTGCCTGCGGGGGTTTGCCAGCTTCCGGGAGACCGGGTCGAGAACGACGAACAGTTCCAGGCCCGAGGTTGGTGGAACACGATGCCGCATGAGGAGTTGGGCGACGCGAGCGAGTTCGATGGCATCACGCCTCGCCTGGCAACGACTCCAGGGCAGCTTCGAACCGCGGCTCCGTTACTCGGCGCGCACACGCTTGAGGTGATGACGGAGCTCCTCGGGCTGACGGACACCGACTATGCCGAGTACCAGGAGATGGGGGTGTTCATGTGAGCGGCCCACTCGCCGGACTCCGTGTCGTCGAACTGTGTGATCAGCTCGGCCAGCTGGCAGGGAAGCTGCTGGCTGACATGGGCGCCGACGTCGTTAAGGTTGAACCTCCGGATGGTTCCGCAGCACGAACGGTGGGGCCGTTTGTTGACGACCAGCCCGGGCCGAACCGGTCGCTTAACTTCTGGTACTACAACACGAACAAGCGCAGCGTGATTGCGGACATCACCACGCCCGAAGGCGCTGCGACGTGGAAATCGCTCGTGGCGAAAGCCGACATCGTGATCGAGGACCGCGCACCGGGAGCCCTGGATTCGGTGGGTCTCGGCCATGCGACGCTGCGAAGTCAGAACCCGGCGTTGATCTGGTGCTCGATCACGCCGTTTGGCCAGACTGGTCCGTGGGCGCAGTTCCAGGCCACCGATATGATCGGCCTCGCGCTTGGCGGGCCGATGATGATGAACGGCTACGACCAGGAAGACGCCCCGGGCGCCCCGCCGATCCACGGCAAGGGCGACCAGGCCTACAACACGACCTGTCACTACGCCACGCAGGGAATCCTCGCGGCGCTGCTCTATCGCGACCGTACGGGTATGGGACAGCACGTCGACGCGTCGATGCACGAGGCGTGCAGCAGCACGACCGAAGTTGCGCTGCCGTGGTGGTTTACCGCCCGTAAGAACGTGTTCCGGCAAACGGGTCGGCACGCGGCGTCGCAGCGGACGGAATCGTGGCTTCACATGGCAAACGATGGCCAGTATTCGCTGATTTTCGGCGTGGGCCGCGACAACGCGAGCTGGAAGAAGATCAAGGAATGGTTCCAGGCAGATGGGTTCGGCATGCAGCTTGATGAGGAGCGGTTCGATCCGCCGGGCGCCCGCCAGCCCGGTCGTGGCTCGCCCGAAGCGGCCGAGGTGATGAACGAGCTCTCACAGTTCATCGGAAACCACACGGCGAGCGAGGTTTACCGGGGCGGGCAAGAACGCCGTCAGTCGTGGGGAGTGGTGCGGGCGCCTTCGGAGGCGCTCGATGACCCGCACTGGGAAGATCGAGGCTTCTGGGCCGAGACCACGGGCGAGGACCGGGATGCACCGGTACGAATGCCTGGTGCGCCGTACAAGTTCAGCGCGACGCCGTGGGAGCTGCGTCGGCCGGCGCCGAAATTGGGCGAACACAGCGCGGAAGTTCTGGCGGAGTGGCTCGGCTGATTCTGGGGTAGACGCGCCGAAACAGAACCGTCATCAGCGGCTAATAAGCCGTTCACAACTCGGTGCAACTATGGCTTCATCGGGATTTCCCGTGCAGCAGCCCACATCCCCTCCGGGCTCAGCTGCTGTGGCGCGGGTCCGCCTTTGCTGTCCCGGCGGACCCGCGCCTCACCTTTCATCCTTCATCCGTTCTAACGTAAAACTTTTACTCGCGGCGTGACCGAAGCGACCTTCGGGACTATCTTCGAAATTGCGTCTGAAACACGCTCTTCATCGCTCTGACATTCGAGAGTCACATGCGAGCATGAAGATTTGGGAGGGGTGAACTAGATGGCAGTTGCAAGTCGGCTTCCCGGAAACGCGTCAATCTACGAAATGGTCCGCACGGGCCATGGCTCTTTGAAGAGCCTTTCGAAGCTTGGTCTTTCGCGCGACGACCTCGATCTCCCAGTTCGCGATGCGGCCCGCCGCACCGGACTTCGCCTCGATCGGCTGACCGAAGCTCTCGAGTCCTGATCTAACCGCTTCTCAGGGAATCTTGACGACCTGCCCGGCGTCCATGTTCGAGCACTCCGCGTTGATCACCGGATTTGCCGCAAGGAATGCCTGCAGGGTCACGCCGTTGGCTGCGGCAATCGCGCCGCACGTTTCTCCGACCTTCACAGTGTAGGTTCCCCCACCGGACGTCCCTGGCTTGACTGTCGGGTTACCCGAAATGCTGCCGCCGCGTGTTGGCGTCGCTACGACTTTCGCCGGAATCTTGATCTTGTCGCCGACTCGGAGCCGGTCGCAATCGGTATTTCGGTTCGCCGCCTGGAGTTCGGCGGTGGTGATGCCGTGGTCGGCGGCGACTGTCGAGCAGAGGTCACCGCTCTTGATCACGTAGTCGCTCGCACTCGGTGTGTTCACTGCGACCGGCGTAATCGCCGTGTTGCCGCCGCCCGAAATCGAGACTTCGTTCCCGAGAATCTTGTACAGAGTCGGGTTTTGGATTGGGGTGGAACTGGGGACGCGAGCGGGATCGGTGATGCGTTCGCCGGGGGTTTCGGGACTGCCTCCCCCTCCGCAGGCGAACAACACGGCCGAACAGCAAAGTGCGGCGCTGAACATGCAGACGAAGCGAAAGGTTCCCATTCGAGCCATGCTATGCATCCCGCCTATCCTCGGGCAACTTCTGCAAGAAGCATCTTGATGAGGGCGAAGGATGTGTCGCCGATGCGGTCGAGCATGTCGGCGGAGACATCGGCGGTAACGTCGTCGGGGGAGTGAATCGTCGCGAAGTCTCCGGAAGTCAGGAAAACCGTCTCTACACCCGCATCGATGAAGCTCTGATGGTCGCTTCCTGAGTTCGGCGGGAGCTGGGACTTCACGGCATCGATACCGAGGCCGCTTGCTGCCTTCAGAGCATCGCTCGCTATCGTTCCGTCTCCGATCACTTCTACCCGCTCGCCGATGCCGGTGACGTCGAGGTTCAACATGAATTGGGGAAGGGTGCCCGCCTTCGTCATGCTCTCGACGAGGGCTTTGCTGCCGTAAAGACCGGATTCTTCGGCGCCGAAGGTAGCGAAGCAGAGGCCTTCGTCGAGGCCGTCGGCCGCGGTGGCACGAGCGAGTTCGAGGACGTTGGCGGTACCGCTTGCGTTGTCGTTGGCGCCTGGTGCTCCCGGCACGGAATCGAAGTGGCCGCCGACGAGGACCTTGCATTCGCTGGTGGCCGTCGGGCGGGCGAGGACGTTGAAGGCCTTTGTGTCGCCGACTGTTGGTGGCGCGTCGATGCGGACTTTGGCCCCGCTGTTGGCGGCGCTTAACGCGGCGGCACCGTTCTCCTGGGAGAGGCTGACCACCGGGAAATCCGCGGCGGTTGTGAGGTTGCCGCTGAATGGGCCGGGGCGGTTGTTGACGATGATGAGGCCAATGGCTCCGGCGTCCTTCACGTTCTGATACTTGTTGATGAAGTTGAGGTCTCCGCGGTCAGCGATAGCGACCTTTCCGGTGAGGTTTTTTCCGCCGATGCCTGCTTGGTCAGCAAGGCCGACGTAAACGGCCTCAGCTTCGACAATGCCACCTGGGCTCCCCGCGAGGGTCAAGGAATCAACGGGCGTGCCGTTCGCGGTGACTTCGCCGACCCGGAACCGGTCGCCTGCGAATTCAAACTGGATGACTTCGGTGGTGTACCCGTAGGAACGGAAGAGACCGGCGATGTATTCGGCCGCGCGGCCTTCCGCCGCGGAGCCCGAGACTCGAGGCTGCTTGGCCAGTTCCTCGACGATCGCCAGGGCTCGTTCGCCGTCGTGTTCTGCCGGGCCTGATGCCGAGCCGGTCGGACCACTGACGCCCGGTGTGACTGTGGGCTCGGCAGGCGTGGTGGTGGCTGCACTTGTGGGGCTCGCTGCTGTTGTCGGCGAGTCGGCTGCGGCCTGCGTGTCCCCGCTTCCGCCGGTGCCGACGAGGACCGCTCCGAGGGCGATGGCGCCGATTGCGATGGAGAGCACGAAAATAGTGAGATAGGCGCGGCGCATTGGACTGAGCGTACGGGGAGCACCGGTTAACCGCTCGACAAGCGGGCTACTTCCGCCTGAACCGACCCTTTATGCCGCCGTCTTGCGGCGTGTCATCGATGATGCGGTCTCGCCAGTAAGTGCCGCGGGACTTGTTCACCGTCGTGACTTCTCGGTTCGATTTCTTGAACGACCAGGCGAAGGCTCCGATGAAGAGGACGACACCGGCGAAGGCGACCCAGATAGCCGGGGGCCATGCTCCGGAAACGATGAGGCCGCCGAAAACGAGGCCGGCACCGGAAAACAACAATGTGGTGGGGGTGATAGAAGGAAGCGGGTTCGGGCGGCTGGTGCGAACCCGCTGCGCCTTAGCCTTCTGCTTGCGCTTCTGCGAAATGGAAATCGGCGAATTCCCACTGGATCCGGATGGGGCACCATCATCTAGCTTCGCAAGGATTTCTTCTATTTCGCGTTCGAACTTGTCCGCCATCTACCTAATAACGGTAGGCCATTCTGCAAGGATCGTCGATACCACCTTTCGCTTCTTTTACGTCAATCCAACGCCCTGAAACGGGCCGAGGGTGTGCTGCCTACGCCATCGCGTTAGAATTCGCGCCGCAAGCACCATCCGATCGGAGGCAGCCACATGTCACAGGAGCAGGTCCAGGTCGAGGCCAACCCAAATTATATCGTTGCCCTTTGCGACGACCTCGACGACCGCCTCGAGCGAGCAAATTACACGTACACGTCCGCGCGGAAGCCTCCGCTTCCCCGGGCGCGACCCATCATCATCGGTAACGCGACCCTCACGCCGATCTTCGATCGCGTGCTCGGCCACAACCATCTGATTAAGGGCCGGTATGAGCCCGGCACTGTTTCGGCACTGCATACCCATGATGCCGACCAGTTCCTGATCATCATCGGTGGCTCCGGGCAGGTCCGTTCGCGGACGAAGTCCTACGACCTGACCCCGGGCATGGTCGTCTGGATCCCGGCTCGAACGGCCCATGTCCACGCCGCCACGGACAAAGAAGCGCTGGAGTTCATCTTCATTACGGCCACTGGCCACTCAAGTGAGCTCGTCGACTAATCAATCACATGCCCCATCGCGGGCGAAAGGGTTTTCCATGTTTAAAGGTGTTGACCACGTTGTAATCGCCGTTAAGGACCTCGATGCGTCTGTCGGGCGATACGAAACCATTTACGGAAGCAGCGTCAGTGATCGCAGCGAAGCTCCCGCGGCCGGGATGGCCATGGCCTTCTTCCGTTTCGGCGACTCGTACATCGAACTTGTTTCCGCGACAGGCGACCAGGGGCCAATTGCGAAGCGGCTCGCCGAGCAGGGCGAAGGTGTCCACCTCGTGGCCATGAAGGTCGATGACATGGATGCCACGCTGAATAAGCTCCGCGACGGCGGCATCCGGCTCGTCGGCGACCCGGGCGCGGGCAACCCGGTCAAGGGACAGGTCTTCATTCACCCTTCGATGACGGGTGGAGTGCTGACGCAAATCGTCCAGCGCTAAGCGTCTGAACTTGGCCCGGCGCGGGCCGCGGGTTGCCCGGCACGCGTACGCGGGGCGAGTATGGGTGGGCAGGAGTTCCCCATGCCCCTCAATCCACCGGTGGCCACCTACCGGCTGCAACTGCATCCCGGCTTCACATTCGAGGCCGCGGCTGAGGTTGTTCCGTATCTGCACCGACTGGGCATCTCGCATCTCTACCTCTCGCCGATTTGGGCTGCCACCCCTGGAAGCACGCACGGCTACGATGTCATCGACCACGCTCGCATCAACGAGGAACTCGGTGGCCTTGCCGGGTTCTATGTGCTCTGCCAAAAGGCGCGCGACCACGGGATGCAGGTCATCCTCGATATTGTCCCGAACCACGTTGGCATCGCCCACCATCCCTGGTGGCGGGATGTGCTGCGCTACGGACCGTACTCGCAGTTCGCGCCGTATTTCGACATCGATTGGGAGGGTCAGCCCCAGCAGGCGACCGGTGTCCTGGTCTATCCCGTGCTTGGCCAACCGTTCGGGAGCGCGCTCGAATCGGGCGAACTGACGCTCGAATACGACGGCTCCGAGATCGTCGTCCGCTACTACGACCGAACCTTTCCGATAGCGCCGAAGTTTTACGCTTCGACGCTCGGGCTGCCGCCGCTGGGGGAAGACCCGGAGCCGGTGCGAGAGGTGATCGCCAACCTGGAAGCGCTAGCGACGGCGTCTCCGCAATCCGCGGACCTGCTCCTCCCACGGCTGGCAGAGACGCTGGCTCAGTCGCCCGAGCTGCTCGCCTGGGTGCATGCGCGGATTGGTTCGTACAACGGGAAGACGGGAGTCCCGGACTCGTTCAATCAACTCGAGGTTCTCCTCCAGCAGCAGCACTACCGGCTGGCCTACTGGCGCGTCTCCGCCGAGGAGATCAACTACCGCCGTTTCTTCGATATCAACGACCTTGCTGCCGTCCGCATCGAGCACGAGCCTGCGTTCGAGGCCACTCACTCGCTCGTTCGCGAACTCGTAACCAGCGGTTTGGTGTCTGGTCTGCGCGTCGATCACGTGGACGGGCTCTACGACCCCGCTGGCTATCTCAAGCGCCTTGCAAGCTTCCCGGGAGAGCCCGCTATCTGGGTGGAGAAGATTCTCGCGCCTGGTGAAGAACTTCCGCGCCACTGGCCGATCGATGGCACGTCGGGTTACGAATTCCTCGCCACCGCCGGTGGTCTGTTCGTGGACCCGGCAACGGAACAAGCGTTCACGGCCATCTACGAAGATTTCATCGGAGCGCGAACCGACTTCCGGGACATTTCATTCGCTGCTCGGCGGAGAGTCGCAGGACGCTCGTTCGCGGGCGAGGTGAACGTGCTCGCGTTGAACCTCTATCGCCTTGCGCAGGAACGGCGACTCGCTCGTGACAACACACTGGGGGCGCTCCGCGAGGCGATCGCAGGCTTGCTATCCGCGATGCCGATCTACCGGACGTACCTCGAAGATGATTCGCCGATGGCGACCGACTCTGAAGTGATTCGGGAGGCTGCCGCGACGGCTCTTCGCCGTGACACGAACGTGACCCCGGAGGCGATGGGGTTTCTCACGCAGGTCCTGCAACTCGAACTGAATGACGCCGCCGAGGAAGAACGCGTGCGATGGGTTCACTTCCGGCGGCGCTTCCAGCAGTTGTCGGGTCCGGTGATGGCGAAGGGGGTCGAAGACACGTCGTTCTTCCGCTACCACCGTTTGCTGGCGCTGAACGAAGTCGGTGACCACCCGGCGCACTTCGGGACTTCGACGAACGAGGCGCACGAATGGTTCTCGAAGCGCTCTGGTGAATGGCCCGGAGCGCTCTCCGCAACGACGACGCATGACACCAAGCGAAGTGAGGACACGCGCATGCGCCTGGCGGCGCTCACGGCAAGCCCACGGGCCTGGCATCGCGAGGTTCGCGGTTGGGCTCGAACCAACAGTCGCCACATTCGAACAGTCGCTGGTGCTGACGTTCCTGATCGCAATACCGAGTATTACCTTTACCAGACGCTGGTGGGATCGTGGGCCGGAGCGCCGGACAAGGATTACGTGGCTCGAATCGAAGCGCACATGATCAAGGCTGCTCGCGAAGCGAAGGTCCAGACGAGTTGGACGCGGGTGGATGAAGAGTACGAGTCGGCCCTGGTGGAGTTCGTCCGGGCAATCCTCGACCGTCGTCGCTCGCCGGCATTCCGGAAGCGTGTCAGCGAGTTCGTGGCCAGCATCGAGCCGATTGCGCGCGTGAATGCGCTTGGATTGGTCGCGCTGAAGGCTACCGCATCCGGAATTCCGGACTTTTTCCAGGGCAGCGAATTCGCGCTGCACACGCTCACCGACCCGGACAACCGTCGCGATGTTGACTTCAAGAAGTCCGAGAAACGGCTTGAGTCCGTTGCGGAGGGCTCACCCGAGGCGACCGGCGAGGCGGCGAAACCCTGGCTGACGCTGCGACTCCTCGCACTTCGGCAGGAACACCCGAGGCACTTTGCTGAAGCTTCCTATCGGCGCATCGAGGTAGGCGGTGCTGCGGCGAGCTCGCTCTATGCATTCGAACGCGAGTCGGCGGAGCTTCGGACGGCAACGGTCATCTCTCACCGGGCGGGTGCGCTCTTGGACAGCGGTGGCGGGTTGTCACCCGAGGTGCTTGAAGACGCGACCATTGAACTTCCGGGTTCGGGCCCATGGATTGAGTGGCTCTCGGGAGAGGCTTTCGATGGGCCGACGGTCCACCTGACCGAGTTTCTGGTGAGGTTCCCGGTTGCGGTGTTTGTTGGGAAGAAAGCAGGTGGTGATGTTTGACGTAGGAGAGCCGACGCTTGGCGCGATTGCCGGCAAGGGCGGCACGACCTTTCGCGTCTGGGCCCCGCGACCGAAGACGGTTGTGCTGGTGACCGGTCAGGAATCTGCCCAGCAACAGCATCCGATGAATGATGCCGGCGACGGCGTTCGCGAACTCTTCGTGCCCGGCATTGAGCCGGGCGATCGCTACGGCTACCTCCTCGACGGCATCGGGCCCTTTCCTGACCCCTGCTCGCGCCGTCAGCCCGACGGGGTACACGGGCTCAGCGCAGTCGTGGATGCCGGAGCGTTCCACTGGACGGATGAATCGTGGTCGCCACCGCCGTTTCGCGACCTGGTGATTTACGAAGCGCATGTCGGCACCCTGACCCGCGACGGAACGTTCGAATCGGCAATCGAGGCGCTGGCGGCGCTCCGCGACATGGGCGTCTCGGCGATTGAACTGATGCCGGTCGCGGCATTCCCCGGCCGCTGGAACTGGGGCTACGACGGAGTTGCGATGTTCGCGCCGGCCGAGGTGTACGGCGGCCCGGACGGTCTTTGCCGTTTCGTCGATGCCGCCCACGCAATCGGCATGGCGGTGATCCTCGACGTGGTCTACAACCACTTCGGACCGGCGGGGAACTACACCGGCCTGTATTCAGATCAGTACTTCACGGACCGGTACGGTACGCCGTGGGGGGCGGCGATGAATTTCGACGGACCCGGGTCGGTGCACGTGCGGGGTTCGTGCGAGAGAACTTGCAGCACTGGCGCCGCGACTACCACATTGATGGCTTCCGTCTCGACGCGACCCACGCCATCTTCGATTCATCGAGCACTCACATCCTTGGGGAGCTTTCTGAGGCTCTTGAGGAGCCTTCAGGGCAGCGCCCATACCTCATTGCCGAAAGCCACGAGAACGACGCGCGTTACGTCACTCCTCGCTCGAAAGGGGGTTTCGGGTTCGACGCGGTGTGGGCCGACGACTTCCACCACACGATTCGGACGCTCCTGCAGGATGAAGACGATGGATACCTTCGCGGTTTCGATGGGACGACCAAATCGGTCGCTGCGACATTGCGCCGAGGGTTCTTCTTCGAAGGGCAGTTCGACGAGGGCTATGGCGATGTGCGAGGCAAGCGTGCCCGGTCAGTTCCGTGGAGTTCGTTTGTCTACTGCATCCAGAACCATGACCAGGTCGGAAACCGGCCGTTTGGGCAGCGTCTGAATGTGACAGCTTCGCAGGCCGACTTCGTGGCGGCGTCACTGCTGATGTTGCTGCTGCCGCAAATCCCGATGCTGTTCCAGGGACAGGAATTCCTCTCCAGCGAACCGTTCCTCTACTTCACTGACCACGATGCGGAACTTGGGAGGGCGGTCACTGAAGGGCGTCGGCGCGAATTTGGCGCGTTTCGCGCCTTCTCCGACCCGCGAAGCGTGCTTGCTATCCCGGACCCGCAGGATGAAGCGACGTTCGCCCGTTCGATCCTGGACGCGGACAGCGCGACGTTTGGGCTTGGCATGCTGGCCCGCGAGCTTTACAAGGCCGCGCTGGAAGTCCGTGCGAGCGATCCGGTCCTGCGCGAGTATCGCGGAAAGACGCATTGCCATCAGGACGAGCAGTCGAGGGCGCCTTCTCGTGCTTCGCTTCGATGGAAGCGAAGGGACGCGGTGGCTAGCCGCGAACTTCGGAGAGCCAGTGGAAGTGACGCTGAGAGGGGCAGACCGGCCGAAAATCGTCGTGGCGAGCAACGAAGGGCGCTTCGGTGGCAATGGCGTGGAGGCCACCGTCAGCGGCAACCGGCTCCAGATGCCGGCGCATTCGGCCGTTTGGCTCAGCCAGTCACGTTAGCTTCGCTAGGTACGCGGAAGACCGCCACGGAACGTCCCGCAACGGCGTAGGTCCGGCCACCGGCGAACGTTCGCTGGCCGTCTTGCTGGTCGGGCAGCGCAGTGTCGAAGGCGAGTGTCCAGCGGAAATTGGCAGGGAGCCGCGGGAGCCGGAAGGGGATGGCATCCGGCGACGCGTTGAAGACCGCCACCAACGAATCGCCAATCAGTGGCAGGCCAGCCGCGTCGGTTTGCCCGGAGGTCGTGCCGGAGAGCAGCATCGCGAGAGAGCGACGCGAGCCATCGTGCCAGTCGTCGTCGTTCATCGGTGTCCCGGTTCCTGTGAGCCAGACGAGGTCGGGGTTTCCGCGAATTCGAACATCGCCGCCCTGGAAGAAGTCACGCCGGGTCAGCACCGGATTCGATGCCCGGAAGGAAATCATCCGGGTTGTCCATTCGAATGTCTCTCGCTCGAACTCATTCCAGTCCCAGTTCATCCAGGAGGTCTCGTTGTCCTGACAGTAGACGTTGTTGTTGCCGTGCTGGGTACGTGCGGCCTCGTCGCCGTGCAACAACATCGGCACTCCCTGGGAGAGAAACAAGGTCGCTATGAAGTTGCGCATCTGGCGTTTCCGCAGGTCGATGATTGCCTGATCATCCGTTTCACCTTCGGCGCCGCAGTTCCAACTGATGTTGTCGTTCGTGCCGTCTCGGCTGTCTTCCATATTCGCTTCGTTGTGTTTGTAGTTGTACGAAACGAGGTCGCGAAGCGTGAACCCATCGTGAGCGGTCACAAGGTTGATACTCGCGTAGGGCCGGCGGCCGTTGTGCGCATAGAGGTCGCTGCTGCCGGTCAGCCGGAAGCCGAGCTCTCCGATCTGGCCCGGGTCACCGCGCCAGAAGCGGCGGACGCAGTCACGGTATTTGCCGTTCCACTCGGTCCATAACACCGGGAAGTTCCCGACCTGGTAGCCGCCTTCGCCGACGTCCCAGGGCTCGGCGATTAGCTTCACCTGCGAGATCACCGGGTCCTGGTGAATGATGTCGAAGAACGCGCTCAGGCGGTCGACTTCGTGCAGGCCGCGGGCGAGGGTTGCCGCAAGGTCGAAGCGGAAGCCATCGACGTGCATTTCCTCAATCCAGTAGCGAAGGCTATCCATGATGAGTTGGATGGCGCGCGGATGGCGCATGTTCATGGAGTTCCCGGTGCCGGTGTAGTCCATGTAGTGTCGTTCGAAGCCCGACACCAGCCGGTAGTAGGCCGAGTTATCGATGCCCCGGAAGGAGAGGGTCGGCCCCATGTGGTTGCCCTCGGCCGTGTGGTTGTAAACCACATCGAGGATGACTTCGATGCCGGCGGCGTGGAGTGAACGCACCATCGTCTTGAATTCGTTGACCGCCTGGCCGGCGCGGGTGGCGCGGGCGTAACGATTGTCCGGCGCGAAGAAGCCGATGGTGTTGTAACCCCAGTAGTTCACGAGCCCGGCGTCCCGCAGGTGGCGGTCGTACACGAACTGGTGGACGGGCATCAATTCGAGGGCGGTGACTCCGAGATGCTTGAGATAGTCGATGGTGACCCGGTGCCCAATCCCCGCGTAGGTCCCGCGCAGGTCTTCGGGAACGCCGGGATGCTGCATGGTCAGCCCTTTGACGTGGGCTTCGTAGATAACGGTCTTGTTCCAGGGCGTGCGGAGCCGCCTGTCATCGCCCCACGAGAATCCCGGCTCGACGACGACCGACTTCGGCATGCCAGGGCCGCTGTCTACGTCGCTGAATCCGAGGTCGGCATCCTTATCAGGACCGGGAGGGTAGGCGAACATCGCATCCGACCACTCGACCGAGCCTGCGATGGCCTTTGCATAGGGATCGAGCAGCAACTTGTTGGGGTTGAATCGCTCGCCCTTGGCCGGGTTGTACGGCCCGTGCACGCGATAGCCGTACATCAGGCCCGGCCGTGCCTCGGGCAGGTAGACATGCCAGACGTTGTCGGTCTGCTCGGGCATGCGAATGCGGGTCTCTTCCGCTGCGCCGAATTCCTGGCTGAAGAGGCAAAGGTCAACGGCTTCGGCGTTTTCGCTGAAGAGCGCGAAGTTCACACCTTGCCCGTCCCAGGTAGCGCCGAGCGGGTAGGGCTCGCCGACCAGTTGGGGAGGCAAGCTCCGCGCCGGGAAGCTCAATCAGACCACCGGAAGGCAATCACCGAGAGCGGAGGAAGGGTGACCACGATCGATTGGGGCCGCCCGTTCGCGGGGATTGGCGCGGCCTCGACGCCGCCCAGGTTGCCCTGGCCGCTGCCGCCGTAGAGCGATGCATCGGTATTCAGAATCTCTTCCCAATGACCCGGCATTGGCACCCCCGCCCGGAAATTATGCCGCGGTACCGGGGTGAAGTTACAGAGAACCGCGATCCACGAATCATCCCCGCTCGTTCTCAAGAAGCTGAGCGTGCTCTGTTCGCCGTCATTCGCGTCGATCCACTGGAAGCCCTCGGGATTATTGTCGGTGAGGTAGAGGGCCGGGCTACCGCGGTAGAGGGCGTTGAGGTCGCCGACCAGCCGGCGGATGCCATCGTTTTCGGGGTTGGAGAGCAAGTCCCACGTGATACTCGACTCGTGGTTCCATTCGTCCCATTGTCCGATTTCGCCACCCATGAAGAGCAGCTTCTTCCCGGGGAGGGCATACATGTAGGCGAGCAAGGCCCGCAGATTCGCGAACTTTTGCCATGGGTCGCCGGCCATTCGGCGAAGCAACGAACCTTTCCCGTGCACAACTTCGTCGTGCGAAAGCGGGAGCATGTAGTTTTCGGTGAAGGCGTAGAGGGCACGGAACGTGAGCTGATTGTGGTGATAGCGACGAATGATCGGGTCGCGCGCGAGGTAATCGAGCGTGTCGTGCATCCAACCCATGTCCCACTTCATCCCGAAGCCGAGGCCGCCAAGGTAGGTGGGCCGCGAAACCATCGGCCAGGCTGTCGATTCTTCGGCGATGACCTGGACGTCGGGGGCGAAGCCGTAGGCGGAGACGTTCAGCTGGCGGAGGAACTCGACGGCGTCGAGGTCCTCGCGGCCACCGTACTTGTTCGGGATCCATTCGCCTTCTTTGCGTGAATAGTCGAGGTACAACATCGAAGCGACGGCATCTACGCGAAGGCCGTCGACGTGGTACTTGTCCAGCCAGAAGACGGCGCTGCTCAGGAGGAAGCTGCGGACCTCGTGGCGGCCGTAGTTGAAAATCAAGCTGCCCCAGTCGGCGTGGACGCCGCGGCGCGGGTCGGCGTGTTCGTAGAGGTGCGAACCGTCGTAGTTGCCGAGGCCGTGTTCATCCGCCGGGAAATGCGAGGGGACCCAGTCGAGGATCACGCCGACTCCTCGCTGGTGGAACCGGTCGACGAGATACATGAAGTCCTGCGGCGAGCCGTAGCGACTGGTGGGGGCGAAATACCCGGTTACCTGGTAGCCCCAGCTTCCGTAGAACGGGTGCTCCATTACCGGGAGGAACTCGACGTGGGTGAAGCCCGTTTCGGCGACGTAATCGACCAGCGCGTCGGCATGCTCGCGGTAGGTCAGCGAACGGTTTCCGTCTTCGATAATTCGCCGCCACGAACCAAGGTGTACCTCATAGACGGACATCGGGGCATCGAGTGAGTTGGCGTCGGCGCGGCGCGCCATCCATTCGCTATCGGCCCAGGTGTAGTCCATCTCCCAGGCGACGGAGGCTGTGTTCGGCGGTGTTTCCGTGGCGAACGCGAAGGGGTCGGCGCGTGTCAGCTGAGCGCCGTTCACGTGAGAATCGATGGCGTACTTGTACTGCTGTCCGTTCGTGACTCCGGGGACGAACCCGGTCCAGATTCCAGATGAGGCCCGCGGCTGGAGTGCGTCTTTCCCCCGCTCCCAACCGTTGAAATCGCCGACCACGCTGACCGTGCGGGCATTCGGTGCCCAGACGGCGAATGTGGCGCCAGCGACCCCATCGTCGGTGCTGAAATGGCAGCCCATCTTGCTGTAGAGCTGGGAGTGGGTACCTTCGTTGAAGAGGAACAGGTCGTCGTCGGTAATGAAATCGGCCGCTGGCCGAGTCTTGCTTCGGGTGCTCATGGTGATGTCTCCCCGCCGTTCTCTGGCGATACGTTGAGCAGGTCGAGAATACTGAGGAGTGGGATGTCGACCCACGCCGGACGGTTGTCGAGCTCGTAGGCGAGTTCATAAAGCGCCTTGTCGAGCATGAATGTATCGAGCAGGAATCGGGTCTCCGCGGGATCCTCCGCAATGATCCCCGCGTCGGCGATCTCGTCGAAGTACGCCCGCAGGTAGGCTGACGCTGTCCACAGGTACCAGGCGCGTGCCCACCCCCGAAGGTGGTCAGTGCTCGTGCCCTGGACTGCCATTGCGGCCTGTCGCGTGGAGAACTGAGCGGCGTAGTAGAACGACCGAACCATTCCGGCGACATCGCGCAAGGGCGACCGCTTTATCCGGCGATCGCCGAGCGACCGGGAAGGTTCGCCTTCGAAGTCGATAAACACCCAATCAGAGCCAGTTGAAAGCACCTGGCCCAGATGGAGGTCGCCGTGGCCCCGGATTCGGTTACCGCGAAGAGTTCGTCCGGCGACCCCGTGAAGCCGGTTCAAGAGTTCGGGTTCGAGTGCGAGAACCCTGGCGGCAAGCCCCGCGCCGGCCTCGTCGAGGCCTTTCAGGTTGGCCCGCAACATCCTGATTGAATGGCGTGCCTGCACCCGGAAGCCCTGGGCAAGTGCTCGCTGGTAGAAGGGTGTGTATGGCTCTGGGGCAAAGTCGGTGTCGCGCGAATTCGAGAGCGACGCGTGCAATTGCGCGGTTCGCCGACCAAGGGTGGCGACCAGTCCGAACCATGGCCCGGTCTTTTCGACGAGCAAGGGGTCGGGATCGGGCATCTCCATGGGGTGGAAGCCCGGGGCGAGTTCTGGCGGCTCCGTCACGGCCGAGGCCACACCTTCGAGGAATCGCGTGAGTTCGTCGACCGCCAGCAGCCAGCCATCGGACTGGTGCGGGACATGGTTTTCGAGGATCGCGACGGCGCACGGTTTCCCGGTGCCGCGTTTGTAGGAGACCGTTCCAAGCAGTTCGGGGATGTTCCCCGAAACTGGCGATGTAGAGAGGAAGGTTTCGATTTCGATTTGTGGATGGATGCCGGGTTCGATGCGCCGAATGAACTTGAGCATGAATCGGTCGCCGTAAGACACCGAGGTGTTGCTCTGTTCGTTTCTTTGTACCGAGGGCGTTAGTTCGCCCTTAACGGCCCTGAGTACTGGCTTGCTGGTGCACTCGAGCGTCCCTTTGTTCCCCGTGAGGGTCGCGCGATTGCGGAGCAGGCCGAGGAATGCGGACGCCACCTCCGGCACGGCGAAGCCGTCGATGAGGTGGAGGTTCGGCTGGTTCTCCCGGTGGATGGGAGCAACCGCTGCCCAGGGTAACGATGTTTCCAGCATCAATGCCCTGTCCTCGGGCAGTGCGCTCAGGAGCATGCCGAAGTTTTCAGCTTCGCCTTCGTCGTATTCAACGGTCAGAATCACCAATGATGTCGGGATCGGGGCCCGCCGACCGAGCGGAACGACATCGTCGATGGCGAGACGCTTGATGGTGCGGGTCTTGCTTCCGAACCAGCGCCGACCGGGCAGGTAGGCCTTGAGCGCGCGTTCGAGGTGCTGGCGCCGCCCATCAAAGAAGACGGTCCAGTCCTCGCCCTCGCTGAGCGCGAGCGGATACATGGCGGGGTTGCGGTCGTGTTCGGCGATAGGTTCGAGTTCGAACCAGAAGAAGGTGTGTGGCCCGAGCGACATAAAGTAGGGCGTTTCGCCGATGGTCGGGAAATGTGCCCGGCCGAAGAGCTCGACGGGAATCGTATCCGCGTACTCCTGAAGGTTCAGGCTTACACCCTGGGTGAAACGGGAAAGGTTCGCGACGACAAGCACGCGTTCGCCTTCGAACTCGCGCACAAATGACAGCACCCTCCGGTTGTCGGATTCCACAAATGTCATCGTGCCGCGGCTAAAGGCCTGGTGATTGCGCCGCAGGGCGATGATCCGGCGCATCCACCAGAGGAGGAGCGACGGGTTCGCCTGCTGGGCTTCGACGTTGACGGATTCGTAGTGGTACTCGGGGTCTGTCACCACCGGCAGAAAGAGCTGTTGAGGGTTCGCCGACGAGAAGCCGGCGTTGCGCTCGCTGCTCCACTGCATGGGCGTGCGCACCGAGTCGCGGTCACCGAGGTAGATGTTGTCGCCCATGCCGATCTCGTCGCCGTAGTAGATGACCGGGGTGCCTCGCATCGAGAACAGCAAGGCGTACATCAGCTCGATCACCCGGCGGTTGTGCCCGAGGAGCGGCGCAAGCCTTCGGCGGATGCCGAGGTTGATGCGTGCACGCTCTTCGCCGGCGTAGACGCGGTACATGTAGTCGCGTTCTTCGTCGGTCACCATTTCGAGCGTGAGTTCGTCGTGGTTGCGGAGGAAGACGGCCCACTGTGACGTCTCGCTGATGGCCGGGGTCTGGTCGAGGATTTCGGTGATGGGGAAGCGGTCCTCCATGCGCACGGCCATGAACAGGCGGGGCATCAGGGGGAAGTGATAAGCCATGTGGCATTCGTCGCCATCGCCGAAGTAGGCGGCCGCGTCTTCGGGCCACTGGTTGGCTTCGGCGAGCAGCATCCGTCCGGGGAACTTGGCATCGACGTGAGCGCGCAGTTCCTTCAGGTAGTCGTGGGTCTCCTGGAGGTTTTCGCAGCTCGTGCCTTCCCGTTCGAAAAGGTAGGGCACTGCATCGAGCCGGAATCCATCGACGCCCATGTTGAGCCAGAAGTCGACGATCTTGAGGATGTCTTTGCGGACGGCCGGGTTGTCGTAATTGAGGTCCGGCTGGTGGGAGTAGAACCGGTGCCAAAAGTACTGGTTCGCGACCGGGTCCCAGGTCCAGTTGGAGCGCTCAAAGTCCTTGAAGATGATGCGAGCGCTCGAGTATTCGGTCGCGGTGTCGCTCCAGACGTAGTAGTCGCGCCACGGGTGGCCCTTCGGGGCGTTTCGCGCCCGCTGGAACCACGGGTGCTGGTCGCTCGTGTGGTTGAGGACGAGTTCGGTGATGACTCGGAGGCCGCGCGCATGCGCCTCGGAGAGGAACGTCTGGAAGTCACGGAGGGTGCCATAGCCGGGGTGAATGGTCTTGAAGTCGGCGATGTCGTAGCCGTCGTCGCGCAGAGGCGATGTATAGAACGGCAGGAGCCAGATGGCGGTCACGCCCAGATCGCGGAGGTAATCGAGCTTCTGCGTCAGCCCACGAAAGTCGCCCATCCCATCGGCGTCGCCGTCCTGGAACGCGCGCACATGGAGCTCATAGATGATCGCGTCCTTGTACCAGAGCGGGTCGGTGCCCACGCCGGGACGGCTCGTCTTGGTGGATCGTTTGGTGGGCAATTCGCGGCCTCGTTTCTAGAAAAAGTAGTCGAAGTCACGTTCCGTGCGGCGCTGGCGCCGAAGCCCGAAAACGTGTGCGGGGGAGATGTGCGGGTCGAGTTCGACATAGTTTTCTCGACCCTCCCATACGTAGCTGCCACCGGCCAGCAGGTCGGTCGCCAGGTACTGTCCGTCGAACTGCAGGCCGAGGGCTGCGTCATCGAGCGTAACGGTACCGACCTGCCGGTGATGCGGGTCGAGGTTCACGACGACGAGGATCAGTTCGTTGCTGCCCGGAACAGACTTGCTGTAGCAGATCATGCGGTCGTTGGAAGTGGTGTGGAATACGAGTGAGTCGTTCCGTTGGAGTGCCGGTTCTCGGTGCCGGATGGCATTCACTCGCTTGATGATTTCGCGGAGGCTCCATGGGCTGTCGACGTCCCAATGTCGAACCTCGTACTTCTCGGAGTCACGGTATTCCTCGCTCCCCGGTCGCACGGCTTCGGCCTGGCAGAGCTCGAATGCCGGCCCGTAAATCCCGTAGCTGGCGGAAAGGGTGGCGGCGAGGATGAATCGGATGATGGCTGCGGGCCTGGCTCCAGCCTGGAGGTACTCGGTGAGAATGTCGGGGGTGTTCGGCCAGAGGTTTGGCCGCAGGTATTCGCTGCCCGGGCCTGTCGCCAGTTCGGTGAGGTACTCGCGCAGTTCGTCGCGCGTGTTGCGCCAGGCGAAGTACGTGTAGGACTGATTGAAGCCGCGCAGGGCAAGCCCGTGCAGCAATGCGGGCCGGGCGAAGGCTTCGGCGAGGAAGATCACCTCGGGGTGAGCCGCGCGCACACTGGCGATCATCCACTCCCAGAACGGCAGCGGCTTTGTGTGTGGGTTGTCGACGCGGAACACTCGAACACCCTGCTCTACCCAGAACAGCGTAGTTTCGAGGAGTTCCTGCCAGAGTCCTTCCCAGTCCTCGCATTCGAAATCGAACGGCACGATGTCTTCGTAGCGCTTGGGTGGGTTCTCCGCGTAGGCGATCGAGCCGTCGGGGAGGTGCCTGAACCATTCGGGGTGCTCGGTCACGAGAGGGTGGTCGGGAGCGCACTGGAAGGCGAGGTCGATCGCGACCTCGAGCCCAAGATCGCGGCCCTGCTTCACGAATTTCTTAAAGTCGGCGAGCGTGCCCAATTCGGGATTAATTGCACGATGGCCGCCTTCTTTGGAACCAATTGCCCAGGGACTCCCGGGGTCGCCGGGGCCGGACTGGACCGAGTTGTTCGGGCCTTTGCGGTTCTTCCTGCCGATCGGGTGAATCGGGGGGAGGTAGACAACGTCGAAGCCCATGTCGGCGGCATACTTCAGGCGCTCGATGGAAGTCTTGAACGTGCCATGCTTGCCTTCGGCGCCGGTTGAGCGCGGGAAGAATTCGTACCACGCACCAAAGCGCGCGAGTACAGGTTCCACATTGATTCGGCGCAGCGGCCCCTCGGTTCGGGCGCGTACCGGAGACGATGCTCGTACCAGATCAATCAGTGCCGGGGATGCTGCGATCGTCAGCGCCTGCGAGCCTTCTGAAGCGCGCAGATCCTTTGCTGCCCGGGAGAGGGTTGCCGTGGCTTCGCCCTTCGCGGCAGTAGCGGCTTCTTCCAGAATTCTGGCGCCTTGTTCACGTGAAGCAGTCACGTCCTGTCCCGCCTCGATCTTTGCTTCGAACCCGTGGAGCCAGGTCAGGTATTCGTCCACCCAGGCGCTGACCGTAAATTCCCAGTCGCCGAGGCTGTCCACGACGAAATCGGCCGTCCAGCGGTCAAGGCCCGGGTTTACGCGTGTGAGCGGTCGCTCCTGCCACTTCGGTTGACCGGCCTTGCGAAACTTCAGAACACCGGAGAGCACATCGTGTCCGTCTGCGACCACCTGAGCGGCGACCGTCACTGAATCGCCGAGGCAGCGTTTCACGGGGAATCGCCCACCATCGGCTTCAGGTTTCAGCGCGCCAACGATTACCCGCGAAGGCAACCCTTTCGGGAGGGCGCCTCGGGAACCATTGCGGCCCGTATCAGAACCAGCGGCTGAACGCGCGGAACGAGTGGAAGTCTCGGTCACTCAAGTACTCCTCTCAAATGCTGCGCCGGAAGCTGTCCTGACTTACCGTCCCACAACCCGGGACGTCGTACCACCCTCTCGCCGGCTCCCGTCGAATTCGTCGCGAGAATGCAACACCATGAATTTGGTGCGCGGAGGGCCCGTGGGGGATGGTTTCAGGCGGTTCGCGCTACCTTCGCCGAAGCGCCTCCCTGGGTCCGGGTAGTCCGGCGTGCCCAGGTCTTGCCGCTCAAGTCTTCGTTATAGGTGCGGTTCTTGCCGCACTTCTTGCAGGAGGCCTGCACGAGGCCGTGCGTCGGATGTCCCAACAGCCAGTGATGGATGCAGCGGCCAACGGAAAGTGCGGTTTGAGTCATGGTTTCTTTGTCTCCTTGAGCTGGGCGCGTCGCGCTTCGGTCGAATTCAAGCCACGAAGATCCGAACGGATGTCTTCGCGCGCTAGAGGGTCAAAGAGATCGGGATTTCTTGTTGCGCCAGGTGGCCGTGAATGGGTTGCCACGGGCGATTCTTCGCGGATACAGGACTGCTCGGACGGCATTTTCCCTGTTCAACGAATACCTGCATCAACCGTCTCTCCGGGCGATCAGAGACGCCCTAACTGGAGACCGAATGGACGGCCTCCCGATTTGTCTGCGAGGTTAGCTGACGGGTTCGGCGTCGGAAGTCGCCTACGCGTAAAAACGCGATTCACCCCAAAAAGAATGGGTTCCCCGCTCCAGCCGCACACTGGATTCGACTCCATCAGCATAGCAAATTTCAGCTTCGAAGTCCACCATAACTGCTTCGTGCAATGCTTCACAATTGGCCTGAAGCAATAGTGCGACACTATTTCGGGCACCACCATTCGACGTGCGTGGCGCGAGTCATATTCGCTGCTCAAACTATCCGCGAAATCCTCAGCGCGGCCCAGGTTGAGACGCAGTAGGGCACGCTGTAGGTCAGGGGGATCTTCCAGAAGAGTGGCGGCGGGAATTTACCATCGACGAGGATGTTGCCCTGGTTGATCGCGGTGAGGATGGTCCCGACGACGAGCGCCGTCAGGAGCGCATTTCGAACGAGCGGCCGATGGAAGAGCGCGTGCCGGAGGCACTTCTCAATGCCGCCATAAGTTGTCTGAAAGCGAAATCTGGCAGCGCTCGCGTGTCCAAGGCTGCAGAGAGCGGGTTCCCCGGTCATTCCGCAGGCTGGCTATGGTCCGAGTGCTTTCCCGGCGCCCAGCCGTGGCCGGAGAGGTGCTTCGAGGCGAATTCCAGCGGCTCCGGCTCGAGGTCGGTAGCCATCGTGTCGTTCCAGCGGTTTAGCCAGCCAAACAGGCTGACGACCGAGACGATTTCGACTATTTGTGCGTCGTTGAAGTGACGTCGAGCTTCTTCGAAATGCTGGGGACCCGTGGCGTTGGGTTGAATGCCTGCGTCGCGTGCGAGGCGGAGCGCGGCACGCTCGGCGTCGCTGAACAGGTCGCTGGTCTCGAACTCATAGACCGCGGCGATTTTCGCGACGTCGACACCTCGACGTGCCCCGGTGGCGGCGGTGTGCGCCTGGCAGTAGCGGCAACCGCCGGAGGTGCTGGCCATGAGAGCGACCATTTGCTTGAGGCCCATGTCGACAGTCCCGCGACCCAGCACTGCCCCAGAGAGTGCTGCGAAACCGCGCAGGATCTCCGGGCGATGGGCCATCGACGGCAGGCTGTTCGGTACGAACCCCATGGAGGTCTCGACCGCTTCGAAAAACGGTCCGAATTCTTCGAGATCCTCACGGGCCAGTGGTTTCACGTTCGCCATTTGATGCCCTCCGACGCGCGGTGGGTCATTGTGGGTTCGAGCCGACGGATCGGTCTAGTCTGCCGCCGGTGGTGCCAGAGCGGCCCGAGCGATCGGCAAGGCTGCCTCCGCCCACTTGCCGTACATCTTTCCGGACGGATGGAGACCATCAGCGGCCACGAGATCCGGGTGCGCGGCCGCATCCCGCGAGATTCCTGTCACGTCCACGAAGTGGGTTCGGAATCGCTCTGCTTCAGTTCTGACCGTGTCGTTGAATTGGTCGAGTTCGGAAGCGATACGACCTCGGTCGCGACCTTCGGCGAAAGGAGTCACGCCCCAGTCGGGGATGGAGAGCACGATGACGCGTTCGGGCGCGCCGGCGGCGAAGGCCACGGCAGTTTGGAGAAGCTGACGCAACTCCTCCTGAAACTGGTCAATGGATAGCCCGCGATACTGGTTGTTGACGCCGACGAGGAGCGAAACAAGCGCGTAGGGGCCGGTGGCTTCGGAACGACGGATGGCGTCTAACAGTTCCCCGCTGGTCCAGCCGGTCTGCGCGATGATCTCTGGCTTGCCTACGGCCCTTGAGCCGATATTCCGCAAGAGGTCCACCAGTTGATTCGGCCAACGTTCGTGTTCGGCCACGCCCTCTCCGACGGTGTACGAGTCTCCGAGGGCGAGGTAGCGAGCATTGTCCGAGGGCAATTTGAAACCTCCGAGGCCGGTCGGCCCTTAGACCGAAGGTGCGGTTGCGGTCCGGACGGTGGCGTCGCGCATTTGCGTGAGTTCGGGCGTGGGGGTCGGGTCGAGGTCGCGAAGGAGGGCGACGTAGCAGGAAACGTAGTCGCCCCAGGCGGTCGCCTCGAGCTGGTCGGCCAGCCGGGAGATGCCCTTCGTTGGGAGCGCGACGAGTTCCCCGCCAGCTTCGTTGAAGAGTGCCTCGAGCTGTCTATCGCGTTGGGCCTGTTCTCTCGCCAGCGTGGGCGAACGAAAGGTGAGGCCGACCGGGTTCGAGCCACCGGCGAGGCCCACGACCATGTTGTGTGCGGCTTCGGGTAGTTCTTCGAACAGAGTGAGCATCTTCGCGTTCTCGGCGAACTGGTTCTTGGCTCGACGGGCGGCCGGGGCGAGGTGTTCCTCGCCAAGCACGATGATCGGTGAGCTCCCGAGAACTAGTTCCGCGAGCTGTTTCGCGGGATTCGATTCGGTCGGGATTTCGGGACGAAGGTGCGTTTGCACGAGTGCCCGGTGGGCTTCGCGTACGGCCGCGATATCCGGGTCGCACATCGATACAAGGCCCAGGCGGTGGCCGAGTCGAACCAGCGCGGCGAGCGTGTGCCCCATCGCGGCGCGAGGCGATGATTCGTACGAGAGCTGATGGAACGGGGCGCCATCGGCAGCGGCTCGCGCGCCGAGTTCACCGCCCGAGGCGATCGCAACGCGGGTTGCACCACGGGCAGTGGCCTGGGCGTAGCACGAGAGCACCTCTTCGGTTTGCCCGGAGTAGGAGAGTGCGACGACCAGCGTGCGCTCGTTCACGTGGCGAGGGAGGGTGCGACCGCGGACGACTGTAATCGGGATGGGGCTTTCCTTCGCGGACCACACCGAGAAGTAATCGGCGGCGGCGGCGGAGCCTCCCATGGCGACTATCACCACCTGGTCGAATGAGGCGCGGGGAACGGCCATTCTCTCCGCGGCCAGCCAGGCGCGCTCGAATTCGATGCCGAGCCGCTCGATGTGCCCGAACATGCCCGACGCATCTGCCAGGTAGGTCTCCGGGCTGTCGAGCTTGCTCACGCGAGTCCGGCGATCTCTCGGCCCGCATCAAGTACCGGCCGTACGAGGTTGCTTGAAGTGACTTCCGTATAAATCCGCAGGAGCGGCTCAGTCCCGGAGAGGCGGAAGAGGAGGAATCCGTCTTCGGTGAAGTAACGCCAACCATCAACCCGGTCCGACTTAATCACCGGTTTCCCGGCGATTTCGGTTGGGTGCGCGGCATTCAGCACGGTCTTGAACCGCTCATTGGAGCCCGGCTCGAGAGCGACGTCGATGCGTTCGTAGTAGTGCTCGCCGGTGATGGCGAATACCTGCTTCAGCAGTTCTGACGGGGGCTTTCCGCTGACGGCCGCGTAGTCCATGAGGTAGAGCCCGGCGAGAATGCCGTCGCGTTCCGGAATGTGACCACGGAATCCATATCCGCCACTTTCCTCGCCGCCGATTAACGCATCTTTTTCGATCATCAGCGGGCCGATGTGCTTGAAGCCGACGGGCGTCTCGAAGCACTCGACGCCGTAGTGTTGAGCGAGCAGCGCGGCCATGTTCGTCGTGGTCACAGACTTCACGACTGCCCCACGCAGCTTTCGTTCTCCGAGCATGTAATTGATGAGCAGGGCGAAGGTCCGCAACTGGTCGACGTAGTTTCCAGCTTCATCGACGAGGCCAAGGCGGTCCGCGTCACCGTCGTTCGCGATGCCGATGTCGTAGCGCTTGGTCGCCATGAGCAACATGAATTCGCCAAGGTTCGATTCGATCGGCTCGGGGGCGCGAATTCCCGGGAAGGCCGGGTTTCGTTCGGAGTGAATCTCGGTGACTGTGGTCTTCCCGCCGGAAAGCAGTCGTTCGAAGAGCCCGGCGCCAGCGCCATACATCGGGTCGACGGCAAGCTTGAGTCCGGCTGACTTGATTTTCCCGATGTCTACTTTGGCAGCGAGTGTGGCGAGGAAGCCGGGGATGGGGTCGAAGCGCGTAATGTCGTCGGAGGTGACCGGTGCGAGCTTCACGCTATCGGCGGCGGCCAGGATGGCGGGGACGCGGGCTTCGATGTCTTCGACGATCTCCGGGCTGGCGCTGCCGCCGTAGTGCGGCTTGATCTTGATGCCGTTCCATCGGTAGGGGTTGTGCGAGCTGGTGACGATGACGCCGCCACAAGCCTGGGTCTCGATGATTCGGTAGCTGATCGCGGGAGTCGGTGCGGGTCGGTCGGCAAGTTCTACGCGGAAACCGTTGCCGGCAAGGACGCGGGCAACGGCGAGAGCAAATTCGTCGGAGGAGAATCGGGTGTCGTAGCCGACGACCATAGGCCGAGCTTTGCCGTAAGTCTTGGCGAAGTGATCGGCGGTCGCCTGGGCGCACGCCATCACGTTTTCGAAGGTGAAGGTCTCGGCCATGATGGCCCGCCAACCGTCGGTGCCGAAATGTACTGGGTTCTCAGTCATGTGGTTCCATCATAGCGCGCTCCTGCATCGATGCTCGTACCCGGGGGAACGGTGACGCCGGCGCCGACCTGTGCCCCGCGCCCGGCCACGACATGGTGCAAAACGGCTCCGATGCCGACGGTCACTCCGTCGGCGAGTATTGAATCGACGACCTCGGCGCCGGCCGAGACAGTCACGTTCTCCCAGAGGATGGACGATTGGACCGTGGAGCCCATCTGCAGTTGGGAGTGTTCGCCGATGGCGCAGCCGGAGACGTTGCCGGTCGCGGAGAGCTTCACGCCCGGTGCAATCTCGTTGCGCATGCCGAGCATGGCTTTCGAGGCCTCGAGGTAGCGTGCGGGTGTTCCAAGGTCGGCCCAAAGGCCGTCGAATGGAAAGGCGAGGACCGTTCGGCGACGAGCAACCAATGACGGAAAGAGCGTTTCCTCGACTCGCACCGCGCCTGGCGGAATCTCGTCCACGAGACCGGGTTCGAAGATCCAGACCCCGGCGTTAACGAGGTTGCTCGGTGCTTCGCCGCGCGGTGGCTTTTCGACGAAGCCGGTGATCATGTTTTCTGAATCGACGACGGCTACGCCGAATGCGGAGGGGTCGGGCATTTCCTTGACGGCCATGGTGAGGTCGGCGCCGCGTTCGATGTGCTGGGCGAGTGCGGGCGCGAAGTCAAAATCGACATAAATATCGCCATTGAGGACCGCAAAGCGGCCCTCGATATTGGCCTTCTTGACCGCATGGCGGATGGCCCCGCCGCTTTCGAGTCGCTCGCGTTCCTGGATGGGCACGACTCTCATGCCACCGTGGTTTCCTTCGGGATAGGCGGAGGCGAGGTCTTCATTCGCCTGGCCAAGAGCAAGGACCACGCGCTCGAAACCCGAACGCTCGAGCCAGTCGAACAGGTACTCGATCGCGGGGCGGTTGAGCAGCGGGACCAGGCTCTTATGCCGGAAACTCGTCAGCGGCCGCAGGCGAGTGCCCTGACCGCCGACGAGAAGAATTGCGTCCACTGGGGGAGAGTCTAACGCCCGGCGGTGGTTCGCAGGTCGTCGGCCCGTGAAGTGCTCTCCCAGGGGAGGTCGATGTCGCGACGTCCGAAGTGCCCGTACGCGGCGGTTTGTTTGTAGATCGGCCGCCTGAGGTCGAGGTCGCGAATGATGGCGCCGGGCCGGAGGTCGAAATGCTTCCTGACGGCCGCGAGGATGACACCGTCGTCCACGACGCCGGTGCCGAAGGTTTCGATCCCGATGCTGGTCGGTTCGGCGACGCCGATGGCGTAGGAGAGCATGAACTCGCAGCGAGTGGCGAGACCGGCGGCGACGATGTTCTTGGCTACCCAGCGAGCCGCGTAAGCGCCGGAGCGGTCGACCTTTGTCGGGTCTTTGCCGCTGAAGGCGCCGCCGCCGTGGCGGGCGATGCCACCGTAAGTGTCGACGATGATCTTGCGGCCGGTGAGGCCGGCATCGCCCTTTGGTCCGCCGACGACGAATCTCCCCGAGGGGTTCACGTAGACCTTGGTCTGCTTATCGATGAGGCCGCCGTCCACGATCTTTTCAATGATCTCACCACGCACTTCGGTTTCGATGGTTTCGTTATCGACGTCCGGAGAATGTTGCGTGGAAATGACCAGGGCCTCGGCACGAATCGGGGTCCAGTTGTCGCCGTACTCGATGGTGACCTGGCTTTTGCCGTCGGGTCGGAGCCACGGCAATTGGCCGCTTTTGCGGGCCTCGGCCAGTTGCCGTGTGAGGCGATGGGCAAGGGAGATGGTCAGCGGCATCAGTTCGGGCGTCTCGGTGCATGCGAAACCGATCATCATTCCCTGGTCGCCGGCGCCGGTATCCAGGTCCAGGGTTTCGCCCTTGCCGTGCCGCGCTTCCCAGGAACGATTCACGCCGCCGGCAATATCAGGCGACTGCTGCCCGATGGCGGTGATCACCCCGCAGGTTTCTGCGTCGAATCCAATTTCGGACGAGGTGTAGCCGATTTCGCGGATGGTCTGGCGCACGATGTTTGGAATTTCGACGTAGGTGGACGTGGTGATTTCGCCAGTGACGAGGACGAGGCCGTTGGTGATTGCGGTTTCACAGGCCACGCGGGCCTGGTTGTCATCGCGATAAATTGCGTCGAGGACGCCGTCGGAGATCTGGTCGCACACCTTATCGGGGTGGCCTTCGGTGACGGATTCGGACGTCAGGAGTCTGCGTTCTGCCATGTGGTGTCCCTCCGAGGGAGAATCCCGGGGCAAAGAAAATCCCCTCGCGTGCCGGTGAGGGGAGTGCCGCTCCACGTCAGGTAGCGCCCCTCGTCGCGAGGAGCGAGTCCTTCCCCGGAAGGACCCGCCTTTTGTTGCCCTTCCGCAGAAGGGCCGCGTTGTCTTGGCACCTTGGAGGCTTAGAACCAGGTTGCCGGGCGCCGGTCGCCCTCTTAACGCACTTGAAATGGTAGCAGGCGGGCGAGGCGTTAGTCATCAAGTTCTGGTGGTGTTGTGGTGACTTGGGGGTCGTCGTAGGTCATAAGCTATAAGTCGTTGGCCATAGTGCTGCGCGGCTCATTGGCACTGCCCGGCGGGGTTGGAGTTCCCCATGGTTCATGCATTTTGCCATGGCCGAACGAGCGAGACCTCCCGGTCTCGCCTCTGACGTGGATCTGGGCGTTGCGTTGGGTGGGCGGGTGGTGTTAGCTCGATGCATAGTTCTATTACCGCTTGCCGAGCGGGGGAGACAGCAATGCCGCAAAACGATTTCAATCTCAAGATCATCGAAGAGTTTCGCGCCAATGGCGGCGAGACGAGTGGGCCGTTCAAGGGGCGGCCGTTGCTCCTGCTGACGAGCAAAGGAGCGAAGTCGGGCCAGGAGGGCACGACGCCGCTCGTGTATTCGAAAGACGGCGACAAGTTCGTCATCATCGCCTCGATGGGTGGCGCGCCGAAGAACCCGGCCTGGTACCACAACATCAAGGCGAACCCGGAAGTGACCCTCGAAGTCGGGACGGAGAAGTTCAAGGCGAAGGCTTCTGTGGTCGAAGGCGCCGAGCGGGAACGGCTCTACGCGCAGCAGGCCGAGATGATGCCGGCGTTCAACGAGTACAAAGAGAAGACGACTCGGGTGATCCCGGTGGTGGTGCTGACGCGGAGCTAGCCCTGGCAACGTGGATAGCTGACTTCTCCCAGTTCGTACCTCCCTGATACGCTTCCCCGTGCATGAGCGCCCCGGAACACGTCCAGAAATCACTCGAACTGCTTGGCCTGCCCGGGCGCGTCCGCGTGTTCGATGCGGCGAGTACACATACAGCCCAAGAAGCGGCGGACGCGGTTGGTTGTGAACTCGGGCAGATTGTGAAGACGCTGTTCTTCATGGCTGACGGGCGCCCGACGATGGCGCTGGTGGCGGGCGATCGGCAGGTCGATACGGGCGCGCTCGCGGCGCTGGTCGGGGTTGGGCGGAAGAAGCTAAAGATGGGCACGCCCGAGGAAGTCCTGGCGACGAGTGGCTACGCGGTGGGCGGCGTCTCGCCGGTTGGCTGGCCCCAGACTTGTGACACGATCGCCGATGACAGCCTCCAGCGGTTCGAGGATGTCTGGGCGGCGGCCGGGACGGCGAACGCAGTATTTCCCGTGCGGACAGACGACCTGGTGCGCGTGACTTCCGCACAATGGGCGGGAATCGTGAAGGAACCGGGACAGTGAGCGAAGCGACGACCGTTGTTTCGTCCTCGAAGCTCCGCTTGCCGCCCATCGTAATTGCGATGCGGCCGTACCAGTGGCCGAAGAACGTGATTGTCTTCGCTGCCCTGGTGTTTTCGGCCGGTGATGCCTGGCGCCCGGGGGATCTCGATACGCTCTGGCCGCTGCTCTGGCGGACTGGCGCGCTCTTTGGACTGTGGAGCCTGGTCGCGAGTGCGACTTACCTCGTGAACGATGTCCGCGACCGCGAGAACGACCGCCTCCACCCGCGGAAGGCCCGCCGTCCGATCGCAAGCGGCGAAGTGAGCGTCCGTGTAGCGCTCGGGGTGGCAATGGTACTGACGGCTGTCGCGTTGCCGCTGACCGCCCTGGTCGATGGGATGGCCGCCGTGATCCTCGCCGGCTACGCCGTGGTGATGGTGGCATACAGCTTTGGCTTGAAGTCCGTGGCGATCCTGGACGTCATCATCCTCACCGGCGGGGTTGTGGCCCGGGCGGCGGCGGGCGCCTATGCCATCGATGTCGATATTTCGCCGTGGCTGTACGTGTGTTCCGGGTTTGGGGCGCTGTTCTTCTCAACTTCGAAGCGCTGGGCCGAATTTCGCCAGCTCGGCCCCGAAGCAGCTCTCCACCGGCCGGCGCTGGCTGGCTATTCCGGCGACATGCTTTCGCAGATGCTCACCATCACGGCGGGCGGTGCGTTGCTCAGCTACGCGCTCTACACGATCGAGTCGGACAGGGTGCCGACCGACGGTTCGATGGCGCTAACGCTGCCTTTCGTGGCGTTCGGGCTGTTCCGGTACCTGCTGCTGCTCAATGGCCGACGCGGCAATCCGAGGCACCGGACCGGATACTGTTCACGGATCCGCAGTTGCTGATTGCGGTGGCGGGATTTGTGGCGACGGCGCTGGTTGTGCTGGTTTCGAACTCTTAGGGGCCGCGACGGCACGCGCCGAAGCGTCGACATCGGGTCTTTGAGAACCGTCCGCTTACTGACGTGCGCGGTTCCATCGCCGGCGGGCGGCGTTTGCCTCAGTGGGCGGTGCCGACCGGTGCCCCTGCGAGTTCGGGGTGGCCAGACCATGCCCAGCCGTACATCGTTTTGCTCACTCCCATGAGCATTCCGAAGAGCGTCTGCGGGTGGATGAAGATGTTCGTGCCGTCGGGGCGGCCTTCGCCGGGCGAGTAGCGGAGGTTGTTCGCCTGGAGCCGACCTTCGAGTGCGTGCACGTCGTCGGTTTCGATGTAGCACATGTAGAGCGAGTCGCCGTGCTTTCGGTAGAAGCGGTCCATGGCGCCGGTGCCTTCGTACGTCTGGACTACTTCTACGCGGTCGAGCCGATTCGGTGGGTCGAAGAGCGTTAGGGTGCCCTTGTAGCCATAGAGTTTCGAACCTATGGGGCAGTACTTCGACTCATCGAGACCGAAGAGGTCTGAATAGTAGTTGGTGGCCTGTTCCCAGTCGGTGACCGGGTTAGTGACTTCGTAGACGCAACGGATGTGGCCGACGTGTTCGCGCGGTTCGTGCTGGACGAGGACGGTGGGCATCCCGAATTTCGTCTCGGCGAGGTAGAGGTGCCCCTTCTCATCGACGGTTGGGCACTTGCCTTCGATTCGCTTCGCCAGCGTCGCAAGGTCGGGCGTCGAGAAGCCGACGCCGTAGAGGCCCTGGCCCCGGGTATCGCGGAATGTTTGGATTGGGCCGTCACCGGCCGGTTCGAGGAACTCGAACATCGATCGGCCAGCCTGGACGGTCGTGCGGTGGGCGTTCAGGTGTCGCGAGCCGTCCTCGCCAACCTGCTCGGCGCCGAACAGCACCCTCCAGCGATCAACTGCCGCTTTGCGGTCCGGTACCACCAACTGAATTCGATCGACGTAGTTCAACATGTGCAGCCCCTCCGCCCGAACGTGGACGGAGTATCACAGCACACCGGGAGCCTGTCGATTCGGAGACTCTAGGCGGATTCCGCCTGCTGGTCCTTGATGGCCGGGATGTCGACTTCCTGGCCGCCGCGGGTTAGCAGCAGCGGGCGCGTGCGCGAGGTGACGCTTTCGGCGTTCACGACGCACTTCTTCACGTCGCCGCGGCCGGGAATCTCGTACATGACTTCCATGAGCGTCTCTTCGAGGACGGTGCGGAGGCCGCGGGCGCCGGTCTTGTGCTTGATCGCCATTTCCGCAATGGCTTTGAGCGCGTCATCGGTGAAGACGAGCTCCACGCCGTCCATCTGGAAGTATTTCTGGTACTGCTTCACCAGGGCGTTCTTGGGCTCGGTGAGGATGCGGACCAGGGCTCCTTCATCCAGCGACTGCAGGCCCACGACCATCGGCAGGCGGCCGACGAATTCGGGGATGAGGCCGAATTCGAGCAAGTCGTCATGCGTGACGTGCGTCATCAGTTCGTCTTTGCGCCGCGTGCCACGGAACCCGCGCGTGGCCTGGAAGCCGAGGCGGACGTGGTCACGAGTGAGCCGCTTCTCGATGTGATTTTCGAGGCCTTCGAAGGCGCCACCACAGATGAAGAGGATGTTCCCGGTGTTGATCTGGAGGAAGTCCTGGTGGGGATGCTTGCGGCCGCCCTGCGGGGGCACGTTCGCAACACAGCCTTCGATGATCTTGAGGAGGGCCTGCTGGACACCTTCCCCCGAAACGTCACGAGTGATGCTCGGGTTGTCGCTCTTGCGGGCGACCTTGTCGATCTCGTCGATGTAGATGATGCCTTTTTCGGCCTTCTGGATGTCGAAATCGGCCGCCTGGATGAGGTGAAGAAGGATGTTCTCCACGTCTTCGCCGACGTAACCGGCTTCGGTGAGCGCGGTTGCGTCCGCGATCGAGAAGGGGACATCGAGCATCTTGGCGAGTGTCTTCGCGAGGTACGTCTTGCCGACGCCTGTCGGGCCAACGAGGAGGATGTTCGACTTTTCGAGCTCGATATCCTGGTCGGCAGCGGCGGCGCCAGTGCGCTTGTAATGGTTGTAGACGGCGACGGAGAGGACCTTCTTGGCCTGCTCCTGACCGATTACGTACTCCTCGAGGTGATCGAAGATCTGCTTCGGCGGGGGGATTCGTTCGGCAACACCAACTGCGCCCTTGGCCGCGGCGGTTGATGTCCCGGTGCCGTTCTCCTCGTCGATGATCTCTCGACAAAGGTCGACGCACTCATCGCAGATGTACACCGCACCGGGCCCGGCGATAAGCCGACGGACCTGGTCCTGGTTCTTTCCGCAGAAGGAACAGTGGTACTGGACTCGATTGGTTCGGTTGGTGGCCAAGTGTTCTGTCCCCTTGCTCTACTTCGACTTCGCGTCTGCCGCTGGCTGAACCAGCAACTCGTCGACGAAGCCGTAGTCTTTCGCACCCTGGGCATCCAGGTAGAAGTCGCGGTCGAAGTCTTTCGTGACGCGTTCCACCGTCTGTCCTGTGTGCGAGGCGATGATGTTTCGGATGATTTCGTTGTTGCGGAGGATTTCCTTCGCAGCAATTTCTATGTCGGAAGCCTGGCCCCTCGCGCCGCCAAGTGCCTGGTGCATATGGACGGTGGCGTTGGGCAGCGCGAATCGCTTGCCTTTCGCACCGGCGCAGAGCAACACGGTCGCCATGGAAGCGGTCTGGCCCACCGCGATTGTCGAAACGGCGGGCTCGATGAGCTGCATCGTGTCGTAGATCGCGAGCCCGGCGGTGATAACGCCGCCCGGCGAATGGATGTACATGCTGATATCGCGCTCGGGATCTTCGCGCTGAAGGTAGAGGAGCTGGGCGACGATCAGGTTCGCGACATGGTCGTCGATCGGAGTGCCAAGGAAGACGATCCGCTCCTTGAGCAGCAGCGAGAAGATATCGAACGCGCGCTCAGAACGCGGGCCAGTTTCGATGACCGTCGGAATCATGTTGTAAATCAACGGATGGATGGACTGGCCGTTGCTCAAGCTGGTTCCTCCTGCAGTTCGCCCTTTGCGATCGCACCAATGCGGTCGAGCGTTTTGCGCGAAAGAATATTGCGGCGGATCGTCGCAACACCCTCGTCGCTCGCGAACATCTGGCGGAACCGTTCGGAATCGTCGCCCATAGGCGCGACGAGAGAGTCGAGTTCCTCATCTACTTCTTCGGCTGTCACGGCCAAACCTTCAGCCTCGGCGAGCTCGTTTAGTACTAAAGATCGCTGCACGCGAAGGTCCGCAGCTTCACGCCAGGTCTCTCGGAAGTCCGCTTCCGAACGACCGACGGTTCGCAAATAGGCCTGGTATTGGGCCTGATCGTTTCCGGTTGCTTCGCGTACGAGGTGGTCGATTTCGTGCTCGACGAGGAGTTTCGGGTACTCCAGGGTCGCGATTTCGACCATCTTTTCGACCGCGTCGCTGCGGAGCTGGTTATCGGCTTCCTGCTGAAGATTCGCGCGGAGATCGGACTCGATTCGCGTCCGCAGCGCTTCCAGGTTTTCGAACTCTTCGGCATTGATCATCGCGGCGAACTCGTCATCGAGTTCTGGAAGCTGTTCTTCTTTGATTTCGCGGATGCTGAGAGTGAACTTGGCGTCTTTGCCCTGCAGCCGTTCGACGCGAAAGTCTTCGGGCATGCTGAGGGTGAATTCTTTGGTCTCGCCTTTTTCCATCCCGACGAACGCTTCTGCCAGACCGGGAACGAAGAGCAGATCGCCTTCGCGAAGCGGGAACTCTGCGTCCTTGTCTTCGAGGAAGGCGTCGCCATCGGCCTCGCCGCCAACATCGGCGATCAGGATGTCGTTCCACGCCACTTTTCGGTCGACGGGAACCTGGGTTGCATGGCGCCGCTGAAGTGCGAGGAGCTGTTCGTTCACCATCTCGGCAGTGACTTCGACCGGTTTCTCTTCGACGCGAACCGAGCGATAGTCGTTCAGGTTGACGTTTGGGCGGACGGGGACGATTGCCGTGAACTTGACCGGCTCGAGCTGGTCGATTTCAAGCTCGGGCTGTCCGATGGCGTCGACGTCTTCCGTTTCGATGGCTTCGTTGTAGGCATCGGGTACGAGCTTATCGAGCGCTTCGCGGATAAGTCCTTCGCGTCCGTAGGCCCGCTCGACGATGGCGCGAGGCGCTTTTCCCGGCCGAAAACCGGGAAAGCGGTTCTTTTGTGCCAGGCGTTTGAATGCAGAATCGAGAGACCGTTCTAGCCGATCCTCGTCAATCTCAATTTGAAGCTGAACGCGGCTTTCAGGAAGCCGTTCAAGAGTTACCTTCACAGTGGTTAGCGACCCTCCGAATTCGAGTATAGCAAACGAGGGGCGCCGTGCCGGTAACCAGACATAAAGTCAAGTAAGTGGCATCAAGGGGTTCACGAGCCGAAATTTAACCCGGTTGAGGCGCTAACGCCGGACGTTTTGACGGCGGTCGAACACATCTACGAGGGCATCGCCCAGCAGGTTCCAACTGAAGAAGAAGAGGATCACAGGCCCGGCCCCGGCGATGAGCATATGGGGATAGTCGTCCAGGTTGCGGCTGCCGGAGACACTGGCGATGAGGCTTCCAAAACTGGCCGCAGGTTCATCGATTCCGAGGCCGAGGAAACTCAGGGCAACTTCCGCGCCGGCGATGCCGGCCATCCCGGCGGAGAGGCCGACCAGGAAGAGTGGCATTACGCCGGGGAGGACGTGCCGGAAGAGGATCCTTGGTGTGCCGGCGCCGATGCTTTCGGCCGCCGTGATGTAGGCCTGTTCGCGGATGGCGAGTACCTGGCTGCGCACGATGCGGGTGCTCCCGAGCCAGGCAAAGGGCACGGTCGCCAGGGCGATGATGCCGAACTTCACGAACGTCTTTGAGTCTTGCGCGAGGAAGGTGTGATCCTCCAGCCAGAATGACCACGTGTTAATTCGACCCCGGAAGGATGCGGTGATCGCGAGCATCAAGAGGAGCGTCGGCATGCCCGATAAGACCTCACCGACTCTCATGATCACGGTATCGATCCGCCCTCCCTTGTATCCGGAGAGCAGGCCCAACCCGAGCCCCAGGAAGACGCCGCCGGTCAGGAAGATGATTAGCGTGAAGATGATGGTGGTCCGGGCCGAATAGAGAACTCGGGTGAACAAGTCTCGCCCGAGCTGATCGGTCCCGAAGATGTGTTCCGAAGAGGGCGGCTGGCGGCGGGCCTCCACGGTCAGTTCCTGTTCGTTGAGCCCATATGGTGCGATTAGCGGGGCCGCGAGCCCGCAGAAGTAGAAGATGGCGAGGTAGCAGATCGCCAGCATGGCGACCTTCTTGCGAAGCAGTTCCCGGGCCGTGCGGAATCTTTTGGGCGAGCGAAACTCGTCGTTGGCATACAAGTCCCGCTCGAACTGGTTGGCTGTCATGAGGTCGCTAGCCACGTCCGGCGCCCACTCTCACTCGAGGGTCGATGAATCCGTACATAACATCGATGGCGACGTTGGCGAGGACGAAAAGGGTGGCGCCGAAGAGGACAAGGGCGAGGACGACGTCGTAATCGGGCGCGAGGGCGGCCGCGAGGGATTCACGGGCGATGCCGGGAATACCAAATCCGGTCTCAACGAAGATCGAACCCGCTGTAATCCCGGGAAGCGAAAGGCCAATGACCGTGATCATTGGCAGCATGGCGTTCCGGGTGATGTGGGTGATGATGACGGTGCGCTCTTTCAGGCCCTTCGCCCGCGCAGTGCGAATGTAGTCATCGCCAAGTACGCCGATGACCGAAGCCCGCATGAATCGCGCGACGCCGGCCACGCCGGGCAGCGACATGACCATGATTGGCATGATCATGTTGACGCTCCAAACACCCCGGTAGCCGAGGTCGACCCAGCCGAGTTTCAGGGCGAAGAGCCAGCTCGCGATGGTTGTCAGCACGAAGACGGGGACGGCTTCGATGGCCAGCCAGAACGAGATAGTGAGCGGATCGATGAAGGTGCCGCGAGCCATGGCGGCGTAGACCCCTACCGGGATGCCTAGTCCGAAAATGATGAGCACTGCGATGGCGCCCATCTGCGTGGAGACCCAGAGCTTTGGCCAGATGACATCGCTGGCGGTGAAGTCGCGGTGGCGCGTGGAGACGCCGAGGTCGCCATGTGCCAGGTTCTGCATGTACTTGATGTACTGCACCGGGAGCGGCTTGTCGTAGCCGTACTTCTGCTTGAGGACGGTGGCCTGCTCTTCGGTATAGCGCTGACCAAGGATGGCATCGACCGGGTCTCCCGGCGCCAGCCGCATCATCGAGAAGACGACGACGGAGATGATGAAGAGGACAGGCACGGCCCAGAGCAATCGGCGGACGATATAACCAGTCAGCCCTGGACCCATCTGCTAGTCGGCCTTGATTTCCACGTACCGGTATTTCGGAATCACCAGCGCTGCTGACGGCAGGTTCTTCACGCACGACTTTACGAGTGTGTGGGCGACCGGCCAGAACGTCGGGATGACGGTCGCATCATCCACGATCTTCTGTTCGGCCTGACGGTAGAGTTCGAAGCGTTTGGTCCGGTCGGTTTCGGTCTTGGCCTGCTTCAGGAGGCTATCGACTTCGTCGTTCTTGTAGCGCGTGTAGTTCAGCGGGCTATCGCTGGCGAAGAGCTTGCCGAGGAAGTCCTCGGGGTCCGGGTAGTCAGCTGACCAGCCGTCGGACTGCATCTGGAACTGCCCCTTGCGCTGTTCGCGGAGGAAGGCGGAGGAATCGACGGCTTCCAACTGGATGTCAACGCCGAGGTTGTCGCTCCACTGCTTCTGGATGGCGACGAGCAAGTCGCCCGGAGCGGCGCCGGTGCCGCTGTAGGTCATGATGATGCGCGGCAGGTTGCCAGCGTACTTCGACTCCTTCAGCAGTTGCTTCGCCTTCACCGGGTCGAACCCATAGGAGTGGATCGACTCGCTGTAGCCAGGCATTTCCGGTGGCAGGAAGCCATCGGCTACGCGGTAGGCGTCGTAGAGCAAGACGGTGTTGATCTGCTCGCGGTCGATGGACATGGCGAAGGCCTGGCGCACTTTGATGTCGTCGAACGGGGCCTTCTGCGGATTGAGCGTGAAGTAGAAGGTGGCCATTTCGGGCACTTCGCGGTAGTCCGCGCTCAACGGGTCGTTGCCGGATTTGAGCGAATCGAGCTGTGTCGCCGGGAAGTAGCCGACGTGGATTTCATTGTTCTCGTAGCGGGTGAGGACGTTGCCGCCGGCGAGTTCGAAGACGACTTCGTCGATCTTGGGGACGCCAAGGTGGTAGCGGTCGTTCTTCGCCAGGACGATTTTTTCGGCCGGCTTGAACTCCTTGAGCTGGAACGGGCCAGTGCCGCGCGGCTTCTGGGTCCAGCCGCGAGCGTTCGATTCCACCTGCGTCTTATCGACTACGAAAGCGACGGGGTAGGTCAGCTCCGAGAGGAAGAAGTCGGAAGGATCGATCAGGTCGATTTCGAGGGTGGTTTCGTCGATGACTTTGACGCCGCTGACGCTCGATGCCTTGTTCTCGAACCGGTCCTTGAGGCCGACGATATTGCCGAGGTAGGCGAGGACCGTCGGGGATGCGTTCGTCGGGTCGGCGGCCCGTTCGATGCTGTATTTGACGTCGTTGGCGGTTACTCGGGTGGGGTTTCCGGTGTGGAAGACGACGTCATCGCGCAGCTTGAAGGTGTAGGTCTTGCCGTCGTTCGAGACTTCCCACGACTTGGCAATATCGGGTTGGACCTTCAGGTCGGGGTCGAGGGTTACGAGCCCGCCGAAGATTTCCACGACGTATTCGGCAGTGCCGACATCGCCGACCTGGATGGGGTCGAGGACGGACGATGGGTCGTCGCCGGGGACAATGAGCGAGTTACCATCGCAAATTTTGCCGGAGGTGCTGGCTTTCGGGGTGCTGTCGCGATCCGCGGGGGTGCCGCCGTCGTCACCGCCGCCGCCGCCCGCAAGGGCGATAACGAAGACGACGCCTACTGCGAGAATCAGGAATGCGACGAACCCCATCATGAGGGTCAGCATCTTGTTCGACATGTGCACCTGCCGGGACCTGGATATGCAACGTGTACGTTTGGCGGGTGAATGCCGATCCGTCCGGCCCCGTCAGTCGCCAAAGAGTACACGGGATAGGTTTCGGCGAGAATGCAAATGGCGCCGGCAGGGGAAACGAGGCTTTACAGCGGGTTAACGGGACGGGGCCTGTTCTAGCGCCGCACCGGGTCCGGTTTCAGCATCAGGCCGAGTTCGTCGAGCTGTTCGGTGTCCACGAGCGAGGGCGCGCTCATGAGCGGGTCGGAGCCGGAGGACGCCTTCGGGAAGGCGATGACGTCGCGGATGTTCTCGGTGTTCACGAGCGACATGATGAGGCGGTCGATGCCCATGCCGACGCCACCTTCGGGCGGGGCGCCGTATTCGAGGGCATCGAGGACAACGCCGAAGCGGTCCTGCATCTGCTCTTTCGTGTAACCCATGAGGCCGAGGACTTTCTCCTGGTCGGCGCGGTTGCTAATTCGGACCGAGCCGCCGCCGACTTCGGCGCCGTTGAGGGCGAGGTCGTACTGGCGGGCGACGACCTTGCCGGGGTCGGTGTCGAGTTTCGCCCGGTCCTCCTCGAGGAAGCCGCTGAAGGGGTTGTGGGTTGCGTCCCAGCGCTCTTCCTCCGGCCGCCATTCGAGCAGCGGGAAGCCGGTGACCCAGGCGAATGAAAGGACGCCGGGATCCTTGAGGCCGAGGCGGTCGCCGAGGGTATCGCGCACGTTGAAGAGGGATCGGGCCACGGTTTCGGGCTGGTCGGCGACGATGAAGACCATGTCGCCTTCCTGGGCGCCGGAAATCGAGCGGATGGCGGCGATTTCGTCTTCGCTGAGGAACTTGGCGATCGGTGAACGGAGCTCGTTCGGGGTGAAGCCGATGTAGGCGAGGCCCTTGGCGCCGCCGCCGCGGGCGATCTCCGTCAGCTCGTCGATCTCTTTGCGGGTCATGTCGGCCTTGGCGGGAACGCGGATGGCCTTGATTTCGCCGCCGCTCTGGAGCGCACCGGCGAAGACCTGGAAGCCGGAACCGCGCAGTGGCTCGGAGATGTCGACGAATTCGAGGCCGTAGCGGAGGTCCGGGCGGTCGATGCCGTAGCGAGCCATGGAGTCTGCGTAGTCGAGGCGGGGGAATGGCGTGCTCTGCACCTTGCCGCGGCCGAATTCGTTTGCGATGCCGGTGTAGAGCTCTTCGATAAGGGCCATAACGTCGGCTTCTTCGACGAACGCCATTTCCAGGTCGAGCTGGGTGTGTTCGGCGACGCGGTTTGCGCGAGTGTCTTCGTCGCGGTAGCAGCGGGCGATCTGGAAGTACTTTTCGAAGCCGCCGTACATGAGGAGCTGTTTCAGGATCTGGGGCGATTGCGGCAGGGCGAAGAAGTGGCCCGGCTTCATGCGAGACGGCACGAGAAAGTCGCGCGCGCCTTCAGGAGTGGACTTAATCAGCGTTGGGGTTTCGATTTCGTAGAAGCCGCGCGCGACGAGGAACTGGCGGATGTACCAGACGACGTCGTGGCGGAGCTTGATGACTTCGGCCACTTCCGGGCGGCGGAGGTCGAGGTAGCGGTACTTGAGGCGCAGCTGCTCGTCCACGTCGGCGGGCTCGTTGATGTAGAACGGCGGCGTGATCGCCTCGTTGAGGACGGTCACGGCCGAGGGGATGATTTCGACCTCGCCGGTGGGCATGTTCGGGTTCACGGTCGCGGGGTCGCGCGGTTGCACGGTGCCCTCGACCTGGAGGACCCACTCGATGCGCGAGCGGTGGGCAGCGGCATGAGCGTCGGCGTTCTCGGGATTCAAAACGAGCTGGACGATGCCGCTGGAATCGCGGAGGTCGATGAAAATGAGGCCGCCGTGGTCGCGGCGGCGGTGGACCCAGCCGGCGATGCGGACGGTTTTTCCCGCATCGGCGCTACGCAGTTCGCCGCAGTTGGTGGTTTTGAGCATCGATTAAGGATAGCGGGGAACGAGGAATGCGGAACGGACGACTGCCAAAATGGCTACGGCTTTCGCCAGACGGAGATATGGCCGCGAGATTCGGCGGTGAAGGGGGTGCGATTCCAGTCGGCCCAGCGTTCGTGGAGGGTGAGGCCGGCGATCCGCGCCATGAGGTCGAATTCGGCGGGGTAGGCATAGCGATGGCGCGACTTGAAGTAGCTCACGCCGTCGCGGCCGACGAAGTAATGGTTCGATTCGCAGATCTGGTTGAGCACGTCGAATTCGTCGAAGCCGAGGTGGCTCGGGTCAACCTTGAACGGCAGGTACTTTTCGCCGTGCGGGAGTCGTTGGAGCTCCGGCACGAACACCTCGACAACGAAGAACCCGCCGGACCGAAGGTGGCGGGCGGCGTTCTCGAAGCAGGACACCTGCTCGGCCTGGTTCGTGAGGTTGGTGATGGAGTTATAGGGGATGTAGACAAGCTGAAAGTCGCCGGGGACACGGGTGGTTGCGATATCGCCGATGGTCACGGGGATGGCCTCACCGCCCGGCTTTTCGTAAAGCTTTGCGACCATCGGCTCGGAGATGTCGATTCCCTGGACGTTTACACCGCGTGCGGCCAGGGGCAGCGCGACGCGGCCGGTGCCGATCGCGAACTCGAGTGCCGGACCGGTTCCCGCAAGCCCCGCGAGGAAATCGACCGTGGCATCGAGCAGCGCGGGGTCGAACATTTCGGGCGAGTCGGCGTCGTAGGTGGCAGCGACGGATGCGTTGAAAACGGGTTCGGACATCGGGAGAGTTTGGCACTCCGCATGCGAAACGGACAACGGACGGGGCAGCATCGGTTTTGTGGGGCGTCGCGCTGCGCGTGCCACCTATGCCTTGAAGGCGACGAGCGTGAATGCGCCGGGCAGGCGCCAGCGGACATCCCAGCGGACGTTGTGGAAGCGGTCGAGCGGGGTCTGGTAACGCTCGGAATCGGGTGACTCTTCGAGGTGGACGGTGGCGAGTCCGGCGAGGCCGAGCGCGCTGATGAGGTCGCCCATGGTCCAGCTCGCGCCGTGCTTGTGTTCGTCCTCATCGAAGTATGAGTGGGCGACGGCGAAGATTCCTTTGTGCGCGCCCGGGACATAGGAAACGGGGTGGACTTCGTGGATCACGAGCCGTCCGCCGGTCTTCAGTGCGTCGGCGATGCCCTGGGCCCAGTCGTCGAAGTATTCAAGCGTGCTGAGGAGGCCGAACGAGGAGTAGATAGTGTCGTAGGGGCCGCCGGGGATTTTCTCGCTGCCAGGCGCACCCTCGTGGAACGTCACAGGGACGCCACTTGCTTCGACGAGTGGGCGTGCCCGGGCAAAGCCCTCCTTCGTATCGAAGATCGAGACTCTTGCGCCGAGGTTGGCTATCGAGAGTGCCTCTTCGCCGCCGTTTGCAGGCGAGACGAGGGCACGTTCGCCCTCGAGTTCTGCGAGGGCCAGCAGTTCGGATTCGCTGAAGCAGATGCCGCCGTTCGCGTAGAAGGCCGGGTCGATTTCGAACCAGCCGGGTTCAGGGTTCAGGGTGGAGGACATGTCAGGCGTTGACGTCGCCGCGCGAATGCTGGAAAGCCATGACGTGCGAATAGTCATTCACGGTCAGGATCACGCGGCGGGTATCCGCGGCGCGCATCACGCTGATGGATGTGTGGTGGACCGGGACCAGGTGGTCGAACGACGAACCGAGCACGCGGCTCAAGACCGCGTTGATGACGCCGCCATGGCAGGCGACGACGATGCGCATGCCGTGGCTTTCGGCGATGGCGCCGTCGAGCGCTTCGAACACGCGGTTTCGGAAGAAGTCGACGTCTTCGCAGTACGGGTAGGCGGAATTCTTCCGGGTTCGGGTGACCTCGCGATAGACATCGCCGAGCTCCTCGCGCGTGTAGATCTCAAGGAGGCCCTTGTCCTGCGGCGCTTTCTGCCAGAGGTCGATTTCGCGCAGGCCGGGGAGCACAACTGGCTCCATGCCGTGGTGCTTCGCGATCGCCTTGCCGGTGTCGTGGGCACGCTTCATGTCGCTGCAGTAGACGCGGCCGATTCGGGCGCTCGCGAGGCGTTCGCCGACGGCTTCCGCCTGGCGCTGGCCGAGTTCTGAAAGGGGCGCGTCGTAGGCCTGCCCAAGGGGGATGTTTTCGAAGAACTTCTGCTCGCCGTGGCGGACGAGGAGGACTTCGCACATGCCTTCGAAGGAATCGACGAAGGGATTATCAAGGTCGATGGAGCGCACGCGGCGCGGGGCGGTCATTCGGCGCCCAGGCCCGGCATGGCCAGCGCGGCGAGGTTCGGTTCGATGCTTGCTACGTACTTGCCGGCTTTGTTGAACGCCTGCAGGCCGACCATGAACGACTCGATGTCGCGCTCGTCCATCTCCACGATGATCCGGTACATGAAGGCGCCGACGCCGTGTTCCAGCCGTTTGCAGGATTTCTCGCCGCGAGCAGTGAGCAGATTGCGGACGAGACGCCTATCGCTGTCATCGTCCTCGCGTCGAATCAAGTCCAGCCGCACGAGCCGGTCGACGATTCCCGAGATGGTTGGAGGTGTAACCGCCAGCCGCTGTGCCAGCTCGCCCGCGGTTACGCCCGGCGCCTCTCGCACGAGGAAGAGGACGCGCAGCTGAGTAGTAGTGAGGCCCATTTCACCCCATGCCCGGAACCGGAGTGGGTCGAACATATTCATCGCTTCGCCGAAGGATCGCATCGTCGTCTCGATGGTGGACTCAGTAGTGGTTGGGGATGAGGGCATCGTTAGCTCTGTGGAAAGTATTCGCGTGTTGCGCAGCCTAACAGGGGCCGCCACGTGACGACAGGCAATGAGTTGCATGGGACAATCGACTCATGGCGCTCGACCTCGATCCCGGCACCGCAGCCCTCGGCAATCCTCGCCTGATCGAAGCGATCATCGAGGAAATGGCGGGGGGGACGATCCCGTTCGAGCGGTTCATGGAACTCGTGCTGTACCACCCAATGCATGGCTATTACCGCAAGGCCGGGCGCATCGGTCGGCAGGGAGACTTCCTTACCAGCCCGACGATTCATGCGATGTTCGGCTGGGCCGTGGCCGGGTGGTGCCGCAGCGTTTGGGAGCAGCTTGGCAAGCCGGAAGAGTTCACCATTTGCGAACCGGGCGCCGGTGAGGGCGCGCTCGCTGCGTCGATTCTCGACTGGGCGGAAGGGAAGGACGCGGCGTTTCGAAAGGCGATTCGCTACCTTGCCCTCGAACCGAACAACCCTGGCGATGACGACCGCGTGGAGTGGCTGACCGAACCCCCGCGGAGTATCGAGACCGGTGTGGTTGTCTCCAACGAACTGTTCGATGCGTTTCCAGTGCGGCTGTTCGAAGTCGGCGGACGTGGTCCGGTGGAGATGCTGGTGCGTTGGGACGGCGAACGATTCGTTGAAATGCCCGGCGGGGTAGCCAGCATCGACGACGCTCCAGCCTCGGGGCGCTTCGAAGTCAACGCACGGACGTACCCGGCGATGATGGCTCTCTGCTCGCTGATCGAACGCGGGGCTGTCCTGGTGTTCGATTACGGCTACCCGCAGGAAGAACTCTGGGCACCCTGGCGGACGAACGGCACGATGCTCTGCTTCTACCGGCATACCGCCCACGAAGACCCGTACATCCACGTCGGCGACCAGGACATCACGACGCACGTGAACTTCTCCGACCTCGCGGCTGCGGCGGAAGACGCCGGGATGGTCGTCGCCGGGCCGGTTTCGCAATCGGAATTCCTCTACGCGCTGGGGCTCGGCCAACTGGTTGAAGCGGCCCGGAGCGACATGGGCGAGTACTTCACGCGTCGCCGGGCGCTGGAACAGCTGACAGATGGCGCCGGGCTGGGGCGGGTGCGTGTCCTGGCCGCCTCCCGCGGATTGACCGAATCTCTCCCCGGGTTCGAGGCGCTGCCGTGACCGAGCCGAACGAGGGCCTCGAACCTCGTGACGAGCCGCTTGCCATAGGCGACAAGGCTCCGATGTTCATCCTTCCAGCCGTGACCACTGACGGTGAGCGGTTCGATGTCGAGCTCTCTGACTACATTGCACGGGGCCGCACCATGCTGGTCTTTTACCAGGACGACGGTATGCCGATTTGCACGAGTGAACTGAAGGCGTTCGCGCAGGAGTTCGAGACGCTGGAACGGGCCGGAATCCAGGTGCTCGGGATGAACTCGAACGGCCTTGGTTCACATGCCAAGTTCCAGGAGCGCGACCACTTCCCGTTCGCGCTCATTTCCGACTTTCACGGCGAGGCAATCAAGGCCTACGGGATGTGGGACCCAGACGAAAACAAATCCCGGCGTGGGGTGGTGGTTATTGGCGAGGATGGGCTTGTCAGCTATGTACTCCCGCACTTCAACCCGGGAGCGATTAGCACTTTCGCCGAAATCTTTGAGGTGCTGGGGCTGGCCTAGCAACGCCGGTACAGGGCGCGGGGCGTTGATACGAGGCCGGTCGGCTCGCAGCGGAGTGCCATTTGGTTCTGTGAGATCGGCGGGGAATTTCGTACAAGACGTTCCGCAGCGGATTGCGTACGCTTCCGCGTTACAGCGAAGGGGGCTGAACCTGGAACGATTGCGGAACCGACAGGAGTGGATGTTCTTCCGCGAATTACCGCGGGCGGACCGGACGCTGGCGACGGTTTGGTGGGCAGTTGTCGTGTTGCGGGCGGTGCTGCCGGCGGCGCTCGCGATCGCCGTGGGTAGCCTGGTCGGCGCAGTGCAGGACGAGCACTCGCTGACAACTCCCCTGGTTGCGCTCGGAGTGGTCTTCGTGCTGTTGCAGGTGCTATCGCCGCTGCAACAAGCGGCAAGCGCGAACCTGGGGGACAAGACCGCAGCCGACCTCTACGACCGGCTGACGCGGGGAGTGGTGGAACCGCCGGGAATGGGGCACCTCGAAGACCCTCGACTGACCGGAGACCTCACGGTCGCACGCGACTTCGACCTTGGCATGACCGGGCCCCCGCTCTTCATCTCGATGGACTTCATCGCGACGGGGCTCGTGCAAATGCTCTCGGGGCTCGTCTCGGCGATTGTGCTGTTCGGCTATTCGTGGTGGGCGCCACTGATCCTCGCGGGAGCGTGGATTTCGACGCACTACTTACTTCGCGAGAGCACCGTGTGGTACGACCGGAACACTCCGGAGGTGCAGTCGGCTCAACGAGACGCCGACTATGCCTATCGCATGGCAGTCGACCCGCCGGCGGCGAAGGAATTGCGACTCTTTGGCCTGGCCGACTGGACCCTCGATCGTTTCCTGAAGCGCCGGACGAAGCTTCATGAACTGCAGTACCAGGCGACGCGGCTGCGCGAACGCTCCGTGGTGTGGTGTGCGCTCATTGTGATCGCCGCGAACGCTCTGGTGTTCTGGTCGATTGGGCGTTCGGCGTCGAACGGCGACATCGACCTCGGGCAGGCAGTGGTCTACGCGCAGGTTGCAGCGGGCACGGCACTGATCGCCTTTGGCGGCCTGAACTGGGCGCTCGATGGTGCGGTCGCGCCGGTGGCGGCGGCCCTACGGCTCGAGGCGCGGATGGCGACGGCCGGTGCGTTGACTTCTGGCGACCGTGACGCGGCTGGCCGGCCCGCCAGCGAGATCCGCTTCCGCAACGTGCGATTCGCCTACCCGGCGGGCGGCGGAACGGTGCTCGATGGGTTCGACCTGACGATCCCGGCGGGATCATCGCTCGCGATCGTGGGGCAGAACGGCGCAGGGAAGACGACCCTGGCGAAACTGCTGTGCCGCCTGTACGACCCGCAGGAGGGTTGCATCGAAATCGATGGCGTGGACCTGCGGGAGTATGACCTGGCAGGGTGGAGGGCGCGGCTAGCGGCTGTGTTCCAGGACTTCATCCGGTATGAGCTTCCGCTTCGGGACAACGTGGGATATGGCGTGCCGGATGATGCGGTGACTCGCGCCCTGCAGGAGGCGGGCGCCGAAAAGCTCGCGGCGCTCGATACGGTGCTATCGAAGGCTTACGAGGGCGGGACGGATCTCTCCGGCGGGCAGTGGCAGCGCGTCGCGCTTGCCCGGGCCCTGTGCCGGGTGGAGATGGGCGCCGGGGTGGTGCTGCTGGACGAACCGACGGCGCAGCTCGACGTACGCGGCGAGGCCGAAATCTTCGAGCGCATCCTGGCGGCGACACGGCAGTGCACGACGATCTTGATTTCGCACCGCTTTTCGACGGTGCGCCATGCCGACCGAATCTGCGTGGTGGAAGGCGGGGCGGTGATCGAATTGGGAACGCACGAAGAACTGATGGCGCAGGGCGGACGCTACCGGACGATGTTCGACCTACAGGCGCGGCGATTCGTCGATGCCGAAGAGGAGGGAGTCGAATATGACGTCCTCAGCTGAGACGACGACCATCTACGGCGACGTACCCGACGAGCTGCCACCGGCACTCGCCTCGATGTGGCGGCTGTGCAAACTCGGTTTCCGGCACGAGCCAGGGCTGCTGCTGGCCGCATTCATCCTGGCGCTACTCTCTGCGCTCCCCGATGCATTGTTTGCGGTCTGGATGAAGCTCCTCGGCGACGGGGTTATCGACGGCAACGAACGGCTGCTGATGACGGCGGCTTTCGGGCTCGGCGCTTCGGCCACCGCGACGTGGTTCCTGTCAGTCATCAGCACACGCATTCAGCGCCGGTTCCGTGACAAGGTAACCATTGCGCTGGAGGGCCACGTGGCGGGCCTCCAGGCGCGGGTTTCGACGATTGCTCACCAGGAGCGGCCAGAGTACCTGGACCGGCTTTCGGTGCTGCGTGACCAGGTGTTCGTGCTGGATCACATGTACGCCTCGCTGTTCTCGACGTGCGGCTGGATCCTGCGGCTCGGCGTGACGGTGGCGCTGCTGATGGCGATTCACCCGGCGCTGGCACTGCTGGCGGTGTTCGCGGTACCGACGGTGCTGACCTCGACGTGGCGGCCGGCTGTCGAGCGCGTGGCGGAAGAGCGCGTGGCATCTTCGAAGCGACGGGCGGCGCACCTGTTCAACACGGCGACGACGGCGCCTCCCGGGAAAGAAGTCCGCGTGACGGGGATGGGTCCGTTCCTGATGCGGGAGCGACGGAGTGCCTGGGAGCGCTGGTACCAGCCGGTTTCACGAGCGCGGTGGGGGTCGGCGGCCTGGCACACAGTGGCCTGGGCGATCTTCGGGTTTGCTTTCGTGGGAGCGGTAATCTTCGTGACCAAGGGCCTCGATGAAGGGGCGGGCAATGTCCTGCTCGTGCTGGCAGCCGGTTCGCGGCTTTCGGCCTACATCGGCGCGACTGTCGGCGAGATCGGATTCCTGCGCGGAATTTGGATGGATGGCTCGCGACGGCTGGCCTGGCTCGAGGACTACGCGGACGCGGTTTCGGCGCACGAGGATCTGCACGTTCCGGAGACGCTGCGCGATGGGCTGACCTTCGAGAATGTTTCGTTCGCCTACCCTGGCACGAACAAGCTTGTTCTGGAGGACGTGAATCTGAAGCTGCCGGCGGGGGCCGTGGTGGCCGTTGTCGGCGAGAACGGCGCAGGCAAGACGACGCTGGTGAAGCTGGTCTGCAAGCTGTACGAACCGACCGAAGGCCGAATCCTGGTCGACGGCGCACCCCTGGCGAGGATCAAGAGCGAGGAGTGGCGGGGGCGGCTCGCGGGAGCGTTCCAGGATTTCTTCCGGTTCGAATTCCGAGTTCAGCAGACTGTGGGCGTCGGCGATGTACCGCGGGTGGACGAAGCGCCCGCTGTGAGCACCGCAGTGGGACGAGCTGGCGCACAAGACGTGGTGGAGGGGCTGCCGGGGGCGCTGGAGACGCAGCTTGGGCCGACCTGGCCGGGCGGAATCGAACTCTCCTTCGGGCAGTGGCAGAAGCTTGCCCTGTCTCGGGGGTTCATGCGGGACGAACCGCTGTTGCTGATCCTCGACGAGCCAACGGCGGCGCTCGACGCCGAGACGGAACATGCGCTCTTCGAGCGATACGCCGCCGTGGCCTCGGGCGGGAAGGCGAAAGGCACGGACGGCGCGGCCGTACTGGCAGACAACGGTCGGATCACGGTGCTGGTCTCGCATCGGTTCTCGACCGTGAGGATGGCTGACTTGATCGTTGTGCTCGACGGCTCGCGGGTCGTCGAAGTGGGCTCACACGAGGAGCTGATGCGGGCAAAGGGCCAGTACGCCCAGCTGTACACGATCCAGGCGAACGCCTACCGGTAAAGCCACGACGTGGCAATGAGGACTTTCGGCCTAGCCAGTTATCAGGTCAGCATGTCGAAGATCTGGTCGTTGTCGGCGCCCGCGAGGGTAGTGCCCCGCCAGATTTTGCCGGGCGTGGCCGAAAACTTGGGCGCGACACCGGTACCCCGGACCTTCCCGACCACCTCGTCATCCCATTCGATGTGGACATTCCTCGCCTTGTAGTGAGCATCTTCGGCCGAAGTCTGCGAATTCAGGATTGGGCTGCAGGCGACTCCTGCGGCGTTCAGCTGTTCGATGGCTTCGGCCATCGTCCGTTCTTCGCACCAACCGCGAAGGAGGGCGTCGAACTCGATGCCCTGGACTTCGTTAATGGCCGTTCGCGCGCTCGACCAGTACGGATCCTTCGGGTCGAGGCCGAGGACTGCGCAGGTCTTCACGAAGATCGTTTCGGCGGGCGCCGCGATCACCACCGAGCCGTCCTTCACCTCAAAAACATCGTAGGGCTGGAATGCTGGCGACTTGTTGCCGCTCCGCTCACGTACGACGCCGAGGTGGAACCACTCGACCATCGTGCCCGCGAGCACGGAGTGAATGGCTTCGAACTGGGCGAGGTCGATGACCTGACCGACGCCTGTGTCCTTCGCGTGGACGAACGCGGCGAGACAGGACGAGAGGCACATCAACGCGGTGATGTAGTCGGCGGTCCATGGTGCGGCGCGGGTGGGTGGGGAGTCCGGGAATCCGGTCTGGTACATCGAACCGCCGAACGCCTGGCCGATCATGTCGTAGCTCGCGCGGCCGAGGTAGCCGGGATCGCCGGTCTGCCCGTATCCGGAGACGTGGCAGATGATCAGCGCCGGGTTGGCCGCCTGCACGACGGCGTCGGTGAGGCCCCAACGGTCGTAGGCTCCCGGGCGCGAGCTCTCCATCCAGATGTCGGCGCGCGCGGCCAGCTTGAGGAATCGCTCCTTGCCCTCCGGCGTGGACATGTCGAGCGTGACGTTGAACTCGTTTCGGCGTTCGGCGAGCCAGCTTGTGCCGACCTCTTTCGTGCCATCGGCAGAGGGAACTTTCAGCCCGATAGTTCGCCAGGTGTCTTCGACATGGGGGTTCTCGACCTGGATGACTTCGGCGCCCCACTGGGCCGCCAGCGCCGCCGCGAACGGTTGAGCGATGACCGAGCCCGTCGAGAGAATTCGTACGCCCTGCAGTGGGCCAAACTTTTCGGGGACCAACGTTTCACGCATGAGGCGTCTCCTCGTTTGGCCGCGGACGATACGGCGCGCGCGCCAGATCCGCATCCGCCTGAGCAGATCGGCTAGGATCGAAAGCGTGGCTGCCTATTCGGACCTTGTCGTCGAACATTTCCAGAACCCGCGCAATGCTGGCGAGATGCCGGACCCTGATGGCGAATCCACGAAGGCGAATCCCGTCTGTGGCGACCGCATGCGCGTGATGATCCGCGTCGTCGATGACAAGGTCGCTGAGGTTCGCTGGCAAACGCGTGGCTGCCCGCCCGCCATCGCGACGAGTTCGATGGCCAGCGAAATGGTTGTCGGCTGGGACCTCGATCGCGTCGAAGCACTAACGCGGGAAGCGATCGCCGAAGCGGTTGGCGGCCTCCCGGCGGATAAGGTCCATTGCAGCGTGCTCGCGGCGGATGCGCTTCGGGGCGCCATAGAGGATTACCGGAGCCGAAGCAGGGCGTAAGCCCTCGAACGCCCGCCAAACCCTCAGCCTTCAGCTTCACAGTTCCCCCTTCTCCCCGCCAACGTCACCCGGCGTCAACCCGCTGTTCTCCCTGCACGGTCGATTCCTCATACAGGTCCCACGGGGAAGTGGCTGTATTTGGGGGAGTGGCATGGAAGTCCGTCGAACACAAACGAGAGCGTTGGTCCCGCTCGCGCTCGCTATTGCAGGCGCGCTCTTCGCAGCATTCGCGCTCATGGTCGGAGCTGGCAAGGGTGCTTCCGCACTCTCAAACTGCACGGTTTCGCACGATGCAAACGACAGCGAAGAGTTGGCGTTCCTTTCGCTCATCAACAACTACCGCCAGCAGAACGGTCTCAATACCCTGACGCTTTCTACGAACCTGAACCGCGGTTCCGCCTGGATGACTGAGGACCTGGCGACAAACAACTACTTCGCGCACACCGACTCGCTCGGACGTTCCCCGTACCAGCGCGGCATCGATTGCGGCTACCCTTCGGGCGCTGGCGAAAACCTTGCGGCCGGCACGTCGTGGAGCACCGCAGCACTGGCATTCCAGGCATGGCAGAACTCGCCCGGCCACAACGCGAACATGCTGGGACAGTACTACCAGCAGATTGGTATCGCGCGGTATTACGGCGCCGGCTCTCAGTATGGCTGGTACTGGGCCACCACTTTCGGATCGCTGAATGACGGCACGGGCGGCGGTGGCGCCGGTCCTACGAACACGCCAACCAACGTTCCGACGTCCACACCGACGAAGACCCCGACGCAGGCCGGCGCGACGAATACGCCCACGTCAGTGGCGCCCACGAACACACCGACGGCACCTCTGCCGACGAGCACTCCGACCAGCGGCGGCGGAGCGCAGCCATCGCCGACACAGCCGCTTCCAACGAGCACTCCGACCCCGAACAACGGCGGCCAACCGACGGCGACACCTTCCGCCGTAACGAGTACACCGACAGGCCCGACCAATACTCCGACGCCGTCGCCGACCAGCAGCCCGACGCCGAAGGCGACCAACACTCCCGCGCCGACGGCTGCGCCGACCTCACCGGCCGGTTCCCTGCCGCTATCGCCGGGCGCCAACTTCGTCGCATGGCCGGGAACGAACATGTCCGCTGCGGAAGCCTTCGCGGGCAACACAACAGTGGCAGTCGTTTACGAGTGGAATCCGGTAACCGGAGAATGGAGCCGCTACTTCCCGGGCCTCCCCGCCTACGTGAACAATCTCAAGACGATGAAGCAGGGCGGCGCCTACTGGATCATCGCGAAGTCGAAGAGCGCGCTCTCCTACGAGAAGTAGGGCCACCGCAGACCACCAAGCAAAGAGCCCCTCGAATTTCGAGGGGCTCTTTTGTTTCCATGGCCCTGGGCTAAGTCCCCGAAATCATCATCTCCTTGATGCGGATTGTCGGGGCGGAGGAGGAGCCGAAGGATGAGAGGTCGTCTCCAACGGCGTCGACGCCCGCCAGCATCTCGTCCATGCGTCCAGAGACGTTCACTTCGGTGACGGGGTAGGCGATTTTGCCGTTTTCAATCCAGAAGCCAGCAGCACCGCGGGAGTAGTCGCCGGTGGTCGGGTTGAAGCCGTTCCCCATCAGGGTGGTGAGGTAGAGACCCTCACCCACGCCGGCGATGATGGCCTCCGGGGAGTCGGAGCCGGCCTCGAAGGTCAGCGTTGATGCTCCGGGGCCGGCAGCGACTCGGTCCCGCGCTGGGCGCTGCCGGTGGTTGAGTTCTTCGTGCGGCGCGCTGTGTAGCAATCGAAGAGGAAGTGCGAGAACGTGCCATCGCGGAAGAGTTCGTTTCGACGCGAACCCACACCTTCGCCGTCGAACGGGCGTGATCCGAGCCCTCCGGGCTTCGTCGGGTCATCGACGATGTTCACCAACGGCGAGCCGATTTGCTTGCCGACGCGGTCCGCCAGGAATGTTGACCCGCGGTAGAGCGAGCTGCCCGTCGCACACCCGATGAGGTCGCCCATGAGGGCGATGGTCATCTTCGGTTCGAAGACCACCGCAGCCTTTCGCGTCGCGATCTTTCTGGCACCGAGCTGATCGAGGGTTCGCCGTGCAGCTATCCTGCCGATCTCTTCCGGGTCCATGAGGCGGTGCAGGCTGCGTTCTGCCGAGAACCAGTATCCGTTTCGCTTCTTGCCGTCCGCGTCGTCGGCGATTGCTTCGACCATCAACGAAATGCTTGTCGAAGGATACGAGCCTTCGAAGCCGTGCGAGTTCGCGAGCGCGATGCTCCCGATATAGGTCGAGAGGCTCGCGCCGTCGGAGTTGTTGATGCGAGGGTCGGCCGAGAGGGCGGCGCCTTCGCAGGCCTTCGCCATCAGGATCTTTTCGTCGGTGCTCAAGGTCTCCAGGTGTTCGTCGTAGAGCGCCAGGCCGGAGGCGTTGGTCACACGCGAAAGCAGTTCCCGCTCGGGGAGGCCCGCGAATTCGTCAGGCTCGGAGATCGAAGCCAGGTCGACGGTGTCGGCGACGAAACGTTCGAGCGATGCCGGCGTGAGGTCGGAGGTCGAACAGACTGCCGTGCGCCCGCCGTTGATGACACGCAGGCCGACGGCCATAGAACCGGCCTCGATCAGCTTTTCAAGTTCACCGAGGCGGACGGTGACGTTGGCTTCGGTGTACATGGAAACATAGGCATCGCACTGCTCTGCCCCGGCCTTGCGAGCCAGGGAGACGACGTTGCGGGCTATTTCTAGTGGCGTTGGGCCTTCCATTACCTCACCCCCGGCCCCTCTCCATTCTCATGGAGAGGGGAGCTAATTTGTGCTGAATTGACATACCTTGCGATGCGGGACAGGACGGTTTCTATTTCGTTCTCTACTTCAGATGCGGAAAATCTCAACGTTCGGATCCCGTGTTCTGTCAGCAGTCGCTCGTCGCGTCCGGAGTCCGCAAGGCGTGCGTCCGCCGACTCGTGAACTGAACCGTCAACCTCGATAGCAAGACGGTGGTCGGGGCAGTAGAAATCTAACACTGCCCCATGAAGTGGATGTTGACGCCGAACTTTGAGTCCTTCGATCTGTCGATTGCGAAGTCGTTCCCACGAGCATTCGTTCTGAGTTGGTTGGAGCCTTGCGCAGCACTCTTGCGACGTTCAAAGCGGCGACCGTCCTCCCCCTCTCCATGAGAATGGAGAGGGGGCCGGGGGGTGAGGGCGGCTCACTTGGTCCCGCCGACAGTGATGCCGCTGACCAGTACGGTTGGCATGCCGACGCCGACGGGGACCGATTGGCCGTCTTTGCCGCAGGTCCAGCGGCCGTCCGAGAGCTGGTAGTCGTTGGCGACGGCTGTGACCTTGGAGAGGCAGTCCGGGCCGTTGCCGATGAGCATGACGTTGCGGAGGGGCGAGGTGACTTTTCCGCCTTCGATCATGTAGGCCTCGGTGACAGAGAAGACGAAGTCGCCGTTGGAGATGTTGACCTGCCCGCCGGAATACGAGACGGCGTAAATGCCGCGGTCGACGCCGCGGATGATCTCTTCGGGCGTGCTTTGGCCGGGGAGCATGAAGGTGTTGGTCATCCTCGGCATGATGTAGTCCTTGAAGGTCTGACGGCGGCCAGACCCGGACGGGGTGACGCCGAAGTGGCGGGCGCTGACTTCGTCGTGGAGGTAGCCGCGCAGGTTGCCGTTTTCGATGAGGACGTTGCGAGTGGTCGGGTTTCCCTCGTCGTCGACGTTGATGGAGCCGCGAGAGTCGAGGATCGTGCCATCGTCGATGACGGTGACGAGCGGACTGGCGACGGATTGTCCGATACGGCCCGAATAGTTGCTGGTTCCCTTCCGGTTGAAGTCGGCTTCGAGCCCGTGGCCGACGGCTTCGTGGAGGAGTACCCCGCTATCGCCGGCGGCGAGCACCACCGGGAGGGTCCCGGCGGGGGCTTCCATCGCGCCCTGTTGAAGGACGGCCTGGCGGGCCGCGTCGCGGGCCGTTTCTTCCGGTGTCACGCGTTCGAAGTACTCGATTCCGAGGCGGCCGCCGCCACCGGTGCGCGCGACCTGCCGGCTTTCGCCGTTCTGGGAGAGCGCACTGACGTTGAAGCGAATCAGCGGCTGGATATCGCCGACGACCTTGCCGTCGCTGCGGGCGACCATGACGTACTTCAGTTCGTCGCCGATGCTGGCGTCGAGCCTGGCGATGCTCGGGTCATATCCGCGAGCGGCGGCATCGGCGCGCTGGAGCAGTGCCACCTTTCGGGCCGCCGGTTCATCGGTGAGTGGGTCGGAGGTTGAGTAGAAGGAGCCAGTCGAAAGCTGAGGTGTGGCATCCATCGGCGTGGGTCGTTCGTCATCGGTGCCGATGCGGGAGGCCGTCTCGGCGGCGCGCCGCATCGCCTCCATGTCGAGCGATTCGGTGTAGGCGTAGCCGATGGCGTCGCCCTTCACCACGCGGATGCCGACGCCCTGGGCGACGTTTCGCGAAGCGGCCTTCACGCGCTGGTCTTCCCACTGGATGGCGCTGTTGGTGCGATGTTCGAAGAAGAGTTCGGCGAAGTCGCCGCCCCGGCTCAGGGCAATCGACAGCAAGGACGACATCGCGGCGGAATCGATGTTGTATCGGTTCCGGAAGAATTCAATGGAATCGGAGCCCGGATCGGGCATAAAGGCCTCCCTGTGGCTGGCTGCCAAACGATCGTAGCCGATAACGGCCACCTTCCCGAACCCTTGTAGGTGAAGACCCTGAAAACTTCCGTTGCGGCGGGAATTCCGTGGTTCATTTCCGGACGGTTGTGTACGTTCGACGCCAGGGTTCGCAAACCTGCGACCCGGGATGGTGCTTGGCCGCTCCCGACTTAGCCTCGCCTCCGATCGTGCTCCGGCGCCGCGGACTCACCGGCCCCGGACGGCCACTGGCTTCCCTTCGTCACCGCGACTTCCGCTTCCTTCTTGCCTCGACGATGGCGCTGCAAGTTGGCTCGTGGGTGCAGACCATCGGGCAGGGATGGCTGGTCAAAGTCGACCTTGGCGGCTCCGCCACGGACCTTGCCGCAGTCGCCCTGCTGCGCGGGGCGTTCTTGCTGCTGCTTTCGCCGTTCGGCGGGTACCTCGCTGGCCGATATGAGCGCCGTCGTCAGCTGATGGTTTACACGGGTGCGAGCGCCGTCATTGCCGCTGCGCTGGCGCTGCTGGTGTGGTCCGGGCATATCGAAATCTGGATGGTGTATTGCTTCGCTGCGGCGGCGGGCATCGTCGAGGCCCTTGCCGGGCCGATTCGCAGCCTGCTGGTTTTCGATACGGCTGGTGCGGACGAGATGACCAATGCGGTCGCGCTGAACGCCCTCGGCGGGAACGCGATGCGGGTGGTGGGTCCGGCCATCGGTGGGGCACTGATTGGGTTCGTCGGCACGCAGGGGACCTTCACGGTGCAGGCGGTGTGCCTGTTCGTGGCAGTACTCCTTACGTCGCGGCTCCGCCGCAGCGACCCTGTCGAAACCAGCCATCGCGAAGGAATCTTCAGCAGTGTCGCATCGGGCCTGAAATACGTGGTGAAGGATCGCCGGATGGCGGTGATCGTTGGCATGGCGATACTGCCGAGCGTACTTGTGTATCCCTACGTCACGTTCCTGCCGGTTTTCGCAACCGATGTGCTCAAGGCCGATGAGAAGGCGTATGGGTATCTCGCTGCGGCGGTTGGGTTGGGATCGCTGCTCGGCGGTGCAATCGTTGCCGCGTCCTCGAACCGGCTCCGCGTCGGCCCGCCGATGATCTGGGCCTGCTTCCTCTACGCGAGCGCGGTGGGGGTCTTCACGCTCACGCGGAACCTGTGGCTCGCGGTGGCGGTGCTCGCGGTCGCCGGGATCTTCCACAGCATCTATTCGGCTTTCAATGCTTCGCTGATGCAGATGAAAGCGGCCCCGGAGTACCGCAGCCGCGTGGTTGCGCTACAGACCATGACGTGGGGGATGACACCGTTCGCCGGACTCCTGATGGGCCGGATGATCGATGTCTGGGGTGCGCCGCACGTGGTTGGCGGTTGGATGGTGCTAGCGGCTACGCTGACACTGTTCGTCGCCCTCGGTTCGCGCGAGTTGCGGCGCATCTGATTCCTATGAACGATTTGCTCGCCCTGTTGAAGCCCGGCCTGAAACGCCTCGACCCCGAAGGTCGCCTGACGCCGGAGCAGGGCGAACCTGACGATCTTACCGGCGCGACCTCGCTCTACGTCGTGGACCTTGAGATGAGCGGGCCGAATGCCCAGATGCACGAAGTGCTGGACCTCGCAGGGGTCCGTGCGACGCTGGCATCCGCGTTTCCTGAGGAAGCATCCTGGGGATCGCGCGTGAAGCCGAAGCATATCGGTAACGCAGTGCCTGGGGCGCTCAAGGTGGTCGGCTATTCGTCGAAAGAGTGGAAGTCCGCGATCGACCTTGAGGAAGCGCTCGACAAGTTCAGCGCGGCCGGCCGCGGCGCGGTTATCACGGGCTGGGGCATCGGACAGGACATGGCGTTTCTTGTTGAGACGTACCAGCGGATGAATCAACCGTGGCCGTTCGCGACGGTGGCATTCGATGTGCAGCCGGTTGCGCGCATCTTGCTGAGGGACGGCGGACAAGTGGATCGATTCAACCTCGGGCACGTGGCCGATCGGCTGGGGATTGGGCGCATGGGCGAGCATGGCGCGCTCGCGGACGCCTACGCGACGTACGACGTGCTGGTGAAGCTGATGGAGCTGCCGGCGTCTAACGCTTAAACGCTCTGGCCCATCCGGGCGGCACATCGACCGGTATTCCGGAGCGCGCGGAGATCTGCCTCAACACGTCCTTGAGGTGCCGAATGGCATGGAGGCGTATCGCCTTGCCGTCCTTCAGGACTATCACGTGCAAATCCGGAAACCTTTTCGTCGGAGCCTTCACGATCGAAACCATTTCGCAGTATCGGACTACCGAATCAGTCCGGTGAAGGTGGCTAACGAGGCCGTGCTCGAACAACTCCAATGCCGGGTTGCTGCGGGCGGAAATGCCGACAACGATTGCCAACAGACCAGCTCCAATAGCGAAGCCCGACAGAATCGCTCCGCCGATCGACAGATTGCCGTAGTCGTGAATTTCCCAGATGGCCCAGCCCACTCCGGGTATCACGCCAAGTAACCCGACGAAGACCACGGTTGATCGTGAAGAGAAGCTCCACCCGTACGACGCGATGAGCGCGCCGAGATCGAACTCAGGTTCCGCCGGCCGAGTTGCCACGGGAGAATTGTCGCAGATTTCACGGACAAACCCGGTTTCGGTTTCGCAGGCCGCGAATAGATCCGTGCGGTGTGCGTACGGCTCTTGACAATTGCTTAGTGCAACGCAAACGATAAGGGCAGATGTTCTCGGGGCGGGGTGAAATTCCCCACCGGCGGTGAAAGCCCGCGACTCCCTCCCTCACGGGATGGACTGATCCGGTGAAATTCCGGGGCCGACGGTTAGAGTCCGGATGGGAGAGAACACTTTGGCGCCGCCGATGCGTTTCCGCATCCGGGCGTCCGCTCTGCGCTTTTCTGCGCGGGGCCTCTCCCTTCGTCCCTGCGAACGTTGAGTTTTGGCCAGGGGTTGTGCATGTTCACAGGAATCATCGAAGAAGTCGGAACGGTCGTTGAGGCCGGCGAAGGGACGCTGCGAATTCGTGCGCCAAAGATCCTGGTGGATAGCCAGCTTGGCGATTCGATTGCTATCAACGGTGTCGACCTGACGGTTGCGGAGATGGACAAGGAGTTCTTTTTCGCGAACCTGATGCCCGAGACCTACCGCCGCTCGAACCTTGGCGAACTGAAACCGAACGACCTCGTGAACCTCGAACGAAGCTGCCGCCCGACGGACCGCCTGAGCGGGCACATTGTGCGCGGCGTGGTGGAGGGAACTGGCACCCTTCACTCGATGACTCCCGAAGGCGAGGCGATCATCGTCCGCATCCTCGCTCCCGCCGAATTGCTCCGCTACATGGTCGTCAAAGGGCCGGTCTGTATCGACGGGATCAGCCTGACGATCGTGGCCAAGGATGCCGAGAGCTTCTCGGTTTCGCTCGTTCAATACACCCAGGAACACACGAACCTGGTGAACCGCAAACCGGGCGACAACATCAACCTCGAAACCGACATCATCGCCCGTTACATCGAAAACTTCGTGGCGAACAAGGAGGCCTGATATGACCGAACGAGACCCCGTGATGGCCACCGTTCCCGAAGCAATTGAGGAGTACCGGCGCGGCCGTTTCGTCATCATCACCGACGACGAAGACCGCGAGAACGAAGGCGACCTCTGCATCGCAGCCCAGTTCGTTACGCCCGATTCCATCAACTTCATGGCGAAGTACGGTCGTGGGCTGATCTGCTGCTCGCTGCCGGAAGACCGCTGCGAAAAGCTGAAGTTGCCGCTGATGGTGGACCAGGCTTCGAACAGCTCGGGATTTGGTACGCCGTTCACGGTTTCGGTGGAGGCGCGCACCGGTGTGACCACGGGCATCAGCGCCGCCGACCGTGCCCGGACCGTCCAGGTGCTAATGGACCCGGCAACCGGGCCTGAAGACCTTGCGCGGCCCGGCCATATGTTCCCGCTGCGTGCTCGAAAAGACGGCGTCCTGGTGCGGGCGGGCCAGACCGAGGCCAGCCTCGACCTCGCAAAGATGGCCGGCCTCACGCATGGCGCGGTCATCTGCGAAGTCATGAAGATGAACGGCGAGATGGCGCGGATGCCGGACCTGAAGAAGTTTGCGCGACGTCACGGCCTGCGAATCGTCACCGTGAACGAGATGATCAAGTACCGACTGCGTAACGAGCGGCTCGTCACGCGCGTTGCCGAAACGCGCCTGCCGACGCCGTACGGCGACATGATGATCCTGGCGTACAAGGCGGAGAACTACCCGGACGAGCACGTTGCCATCGTCAAAGGGCCAATCGAGCCAGAGTCCCCGACGCTGGTGCGTGTCCACGACCAGTGCGTCACCGGGGATGTGTTCGCATCGATGCGCTGCGACTGTGGCGAGCAGAAGGACCGTGCCCTCCAGATGGTCGCCGACGAGGGGGGAGTCTTCCTCTACATGCGGCAGGAGGGCCGCGGCATCGGTCTCCACAACAAGCTGCGCACGTACGAGTTGCAGGACAAGGGATATGACACCGTCGACGCGAACCTCGCACTCGGATTCCCGGCAGACCGCCGCGACTACGGCATCGGCATGCAGATCCTGCGCGACATCGGCGTGCGCAAGATGCGACTGATTACCAACAATCCCGCGAAGCGCGCAGGCCTCGAAGCGTACGGCCTCGAGGTCGTCGAGCGCGTCTCGATCCAGACGGAACCGAACCCGCACAACGTCCGCTACCTCGATACCAAGCGGCAGCGGATGGGCCACCTGCTCGATGGCCTTGAGTCGCTGAGCCCTGCGGAGAACTCCTGATGGCGGTGCTCGAAGGATCACTCGATGGTTCGGGGCTGCGCGTCTGCATAGTCGTTGCCCGCTGGAATGAATTCGTCACTCGCAAGCTGCTCGAGGGCGCGGAGTCATGCCTCGGCGAGAAGGGGCTGACGAAGGAAAATGTGACCGTTGCCTGGGTCCCCGGCGCGTTCGAAGTACCGACTGCAGCGAGCTGGGCGGCTCGCAGCGGAAACTTCGATGCGGTCATTTGCCTTGGCGCGGTGATACGCGGCGATACCGCTCACTTCGAATACGTCGCCGGCGGCGCGACCGAGGGGATTTCGCGGATCGCGCTCGAAACCGGGGTGCCGGTCATCTTCGGCGTGCTCACGGTCGACAATGTCGAGCAGGCACTTTCCCGCGCGGGCGGCAAAGACGGCCACAAAGGCGAGGAATCGGCGCAGGCGGCCATCGAGATGGCGAACTTGCGGCGAATGTTCTAGTCCCCAATTGAGTGCTTGAAAGTGTGGGGGGAGACCCAGGCGCGACCGTTGCGGTCTAGGATGGCCCGATGATTCGCACAGTGCGGTGGCTGGTAATCCTCGGGGCGATGTTGCTGATCATGGCCTGTGACGGAAACAGTGACATGTCCGGTGATGTCGCAACGACGATTCCGGAACCGGCGACGTCCGCAGTGCCGACCGCTTCGCCGGCACGCACAGTCACAGAGACGCACACCCTCGAGTTTGGTGGACGCACCCGTTCGTACATCGTTCACCGGCCCGGCAATGCTCCCCCCATCGCGCCGTTGGTGGTCGTCCTTCATGGGGGCGGAGGTGCCGCGAATACGATGGCCAACTTCACCGGTATGTCGCGCATCGCCGACCGCGAGGGATTCATTGCTGTCTACCCGGACGGGGTTGGCAACTCATGGAACGATGGCCGCGGAGACCCTGCTGTCGCCGCGGAGCGACTGGAGATCGACGACGTGGGCTTCCTTTCTACGCTTGTCGACGAGATGGTGAATTCCTACGGTGCTGATCCCAATCGCATATTCGTTACCGGGATCTCTAACGGCGGGTTCATGTCCGAACGAGTCGCATGCGAGCTTTCCGGGAAAATCGCCGCCATTGCATCCATTGCCGCGACGATGGGTACGAAACTCGTCGAAACATGCAAGCCGACTCGCCCGGTTCCGGTGATGCTGTTCAATGGCGATGCGGATCCGCTTGTGCCCTATGAAGGAGGCTTCATCCAGGCCCTCGGACAAACCCGCGTGGGCGAAATCATATCCGTCGCGGCCACCGTCGCGTTCTGGACCCAGAACAATGGTTGTTCGGCGCCTCGCACCACAGGCCGCCTGCCGGACCTCGACCCCAACGATCAGGTTCAGATCCGCCAGGAGACGTACGCCGGTTGCAAGGACGACGCCGACGTCGTGGCTTTCACGATGGAGGGCGGGGGTCACGTGTGGCCGGGCGGCATCCAGTACCTCCCGGTCGCTGCCATCGGCCACACGACCAAGGACATCGACGCCAGTGAATTGATGTGGGCCTACTTTAAGCAACACCCACTTCGCTGAAGGTGAGGAGTCTGCGCAGGCGGCCATCGAGATGGCGAACCTGCGGCGAATGTTCTAGAACGGGCAGATCTTCTCGAGCCAGCTCCGTCCCGGCGGGTTGGCATAGCCGTAGTCGAAGAGCTGTTCGACGTAGGCCCGGTTGTCCGCGCCGTTCGCTGCCGGCTGTGAGAGATAGAGGTTCACGGCTGCGCACGCACCGAGCACCCCGGTCGCAGGGTTGTAGTTCTTCCGAAAGACCTCCGCGAGGTTCACGAAGAGCGGTTCGAAACCGGGCTCTCGACTCTGAAGCACCAGCCGGTCGATGGCCGCGGTGACAGTGGACGGGCTCCGCTGTGCGACCGCATCGGCAAGCAGTATCCGGAAGAGGGCGAAGCCTTTGAGCGATGGTCGCCGGTCTGCCTGTCCCGGTTTCGATTTCCAGTCCTTGAGTTCCGGTTTATTGAGGATGCCTTCGAACGCTTCGATGGAGGCTTCTTTGTCGTGCTCGAACAGCTCATCGGCGTCGAGAAATGCCTGGTAGAGGTACTCGGGGTCGTCGCGCTCGATGGTGGCGAGTTCGTATCGGGAGTTCGCGAGCCGGAAGATCGAGGTGGATGCGCGCGAAGGACCGGCCTCGACTGGGGCGCCGGCGGGGAGCTTGCCCCCGTGGATCGCGAAGGCGTCTTCATCTTCTTCCCATTCAGCAGAATCGACGTTGCTCACGGCCCCACTGGTCGGGCCGATGTCCCGCCAGGCGGTGCCGTCCCAGGTTTTGATTACCGCGGTGGTCATGCAGGCGGTCGCGCTGCAACGGTTTTCGAGAAAGGCAAGGTCGTCGTTTCCGTCGCCGTTACGATCTTCGAGGCCGAAGAACGAAATTCCGATGAGGGACGAATCGGCGGTCAGATCGAGCGCGAATTCCTCGAGCTTTTGGGAACGGCCGCCGCGTACGAATACGGCGGAGGGCCAGGGCAAAAGCGTGCCAGGGATTTTGACCGGTACGAGGTAGGCAAATTCCCTGAGGCCGTCCCCATCGATGTCTCCCTGAGCGCAAGCGACACCCAGATCGCGAAGCCTTTGCGGACATGGCGGGTTGTAGGCGCTCGGTCCCATTGCGCTCTGTAGCCAGCCGCGGGCGTCGATTTGCGAGGCTGGCGGTGTTGCGAGTCGGTCAGGGGTCGGGGATGGGAGGGGAGTTACGGCAGTCGTTGGCGAGGGAGTGACTGCGACGGTCGGTGTTGGCTCGGGGTCGTCATCGCCGCCGAAGGGACAGGCCGACAGGGCCAGTCCAGCCAGCAGGGCGACCAGCGCAATTGTGGCCGTGCGCCTCGTCAGGGTTTCTTTGAAAGGTAGTCTTCCGCGGCCCATCCCTCACCCAGCTCCGTTCGCACTTTCCACCACGTCAGGCCGTCGGCATCCTCCGGCCCACCTGTAACCGCCAGTTCGGTCCCATCGGCCACGCAGATGATCGCGTCGTTTGCCAGCCCGGCTTTCACGCGGACATTCAGGCAATCGCCCGTGTCGTGGACCACGAGAATATCGCCGCCCTTGAACTTGCCGGCGCCGGTGCTCGGGGCGGGGGTGGGCGAAGTCGCAGCGGTTGGGGCGGCTGTGGTGCTCGACTGAGGAGTCTTGCCGGTGCCCCCCGCAACGGTTGCTGCCGGGGTCGGCTGCCCGGATTGCGGGTCGCCTCCGTCGCCGCCACGAATCTTTCCTGCAACCCAGATAACACTGAACGCGACCAAGACCGCGATGACGACGGCGGCAGGGACGTACCAGTAGCGCAGCAGTGGATGCCCGTCGTAAATCTTCGGGAGAGGCTTCCGTGGCATCTGTTCGCCGGGAGGCGGTTTGTATCGGCGCGGTGCGGCCGGTAGGCCAACCGTAGACGGCAGCGTCCGGTGAATCATCGGTGCTGGTGCCACTTCGCCAATGACGGGACCGTCGTCCAATGGAGCGCTGGTCTCTGCCTGGCGGGACGGCGGCCGGAACGGAATGGGTTCGGAATCGGAAGCCGGCTCGTCGAGCGGCGGAGGTGGGGCTGTCCGCGTTCCCTCGCCCGGGTGAGGCGATGGAGCACCCCCCAGTGGTTCGCGAGACGAGTATGCGAGGGCCGCCGGGGACACGCGGTGATTCGCTTCGGTGGCACAACCACCGTTCGTCACCCAGCAGCCGGGATGGTGCATCACCGAGCAGCCGTCGCATCGAAGGACGGCTTCGCCTTCCTGGAAGGCGCGGTTGCAAAGGGGACAAAACCGCTGTTGTGCGCTCATTGGCTAATTCCCGGGGCGCCACAAGTATCTGTCCGCCGATCACCATCATCAACAAATAACGTAGCAAGGCCCCGGAAAGTTCCCTTAGTGCCGCTCAATGAACGCCTCCACATCGGAACGAGTGGGTAGCGAGGCCTGGGCGCCGGCCGCGGTGACAGCGAGGGCTCCCGCGGCGTTCGCAAACCGCGCCGCCTCGATCGGAGATCTGCCTTCACAAATCGCGACGGCGAAGGCCGCGCAAAAGGCGTCTCCGGCCCCGACAGAGTCGACTGCCGTGACGTTGAAGGCCCTCGATGGTTGTTGTTCCGTCGCCGCCGGCCGACGAGGGATCCTTCCGCCCCCAGAGTGATGACTGCGGTCGGAGCCATCTTCTGCAAGGCTGCGATTTCCTTTGTGTGATCGCTCTTGGCTTCCGGGACGAGTGCTGCTGCTTCGAGCTCGTTCGCGACGATCACTGACACGAGCCGTAGCATCTCTGCGGGGTGTTGGGCGATAGGTGCGGGGTTCAACATCACCGGGACGCCGGCATCGCTGGCGATGCCCATCGCGGCGAGGGTCGCTTCCATGCCGACTTCGAACTGAACCATGAGCATATCGGCGGCGGCGATGGTTTCACGGGCGGCTTCGATGTCCGCGGGCGAGAGGGCGAGGTTCGACTGGGGTATGGCGAGGATGGCGTTCTCCCCGGAATCGAGGACGATTGGGACTGCGACTCCGGTGCCAACAGCGGGGTCAACCGAGACGAAGCGGGTGTCTACGCCGGCGGATTCGAGCCCGGTGCGGAGGATTTCGCCGAACCGATCCTGGCCAATTCGGCCGATCATGGTCGCGGTCGCGCCAAGCCTTGCGGCGGCGATTGCCTGGTTCGCGCCTTTGCCGCCGGGCGATGTCTTGAAGCTGTGGCTGAGGAGTGATTCGCCGACATGGGGGAGGCGGGGCGCCCGGACCACGAGGTCCATCATCAGGGAGCCCACAACAACTATCCGAGGCGACACGCCCAGAGTGTACGAGTCTCGCCGAAACCGCGCCCTTCGCACATTCCACCCACAGTTCGTACGCTAGCGGGCATGACGCGCATCCTTGGCATTAATGGCAGCATTCGCCCCAACAGCACGGCCGACCGTGCCCTGCAGTTCACCTTCAAGGTGCTCGGAGCGGGCGGTGCGCAGTGCGAGGCGTTCGAGATCGGATCGCTGCCCTTGCTCGATGGCCGCCCAGACGAACAGTATCCGGCGGCCGTGAGCGCCTTTCGGGCGGCCTGCACGGCGGCGGACGCATTCGTGATCACGGTGCCTTCCTATCACGGGGCAATGCCGGGAGCGCTCAAGAACGCGCTCGATTTCATCGATCTTCCCCATGCTGGCGGAAAGCCGTACGCGCTCATCGGGATTGCGGGGGGCGATGCGGAGCCGGGCGTGACGGACATCGCACGGGTGATGCGCCACATCGGCGGCATTGCGGCTGTGCCGGACGTGGTTATTTCGCGTTCGGGCGAACACTGGGGACCGGGCGAGCAGCCGACGAATGCGAGCGTGAAGATCGCGATCGCGAAGGTCTCGGAGGACTTGCTGGCGATGGCGGAACTGCGCGCTGCCGGCAAACTGCCCCAGCCGTGAGCGAACCGGCGAAACGTTACCCGACGGTTGGCGTCGCGGTGATCATCCGCGATGCTGGCGGTCGCATCCTGATGGGGCGGCGCGCGCACGGACGCTACGCGGGACTGTGGTGCATTCCCTGCGGGCGGCTGGAGTGGGACGAGGATGTCCGCGACGGGGCGGTCCGCGAGTTCAAGGAAGAGACTGGCCTGGATGTGAAACTGGGCGAAGTGGCGGCGGTGCACTCCAACTTCCACGACATCGAACGTCAGACGGTTGGCATCTGGTTCTGGGGGGAAGTGGTGGCGGGCGAGCCGCACCCGGTGGATGGCGAGTTCAGCGAACTCGGCTGGTTCGCGCCGGACGAGCCTCCGGAACTGGCGTTCCCGACAGATGCGGTGGTGTTGGGGGATTTGGCGCGGGGTTAATGTGGGGAATCTGGGCCGATGTTTCTGACGAGTTGAATGACGCCGGGCACGAAGGTTGGCTTTTCGAAGAGGGGTTTTCCCTCGAGGCTTTCGCCGGATCCGGGCGGAAAGAGGAAGATGATTCGCTCACCGGGAGCCGAACATTGCGGCGGCTGATCCGGGGTGCCGATGCGGAAAACGAGGTTGCCGCGAGAGTTTCGAAGCGAACGGTCGGCCGAGTCGAGCGTCTGACAAACGGTACCGTTGACGGTCGCAACGAACGGTGTCAGGAACTCCCCCACTGTTCCTTGCCCGACACCGCGATTCAAATCGAGTGCCTTACCCGAATACTCGATGATGGCGATACCCGCGTCTTCCGGCGGTGCAAGGAGTGCGAGCTGGAGTTCGCCACGCACGGCGATGTCGCTCAGGCAAGAACTGAGCAGTCCCGGTCGGACGATCATCGGGGTGGAGGCTGTCGTGGGGAGGTTGAACGCCACCGTGCGCGTGCCGGAGGCTGGCACAACCGACCGCGCTTCCGACATAAGGCCGGGTTCGGTCATCGATTGGATGCCGCCGGCAACGCCGGGATCGGGATAGCCGTACAGACGCACCGCGAACGAGCGTCCTTCACAGGCGGCTGGGAGGGTCACGTCGAAGCGGATCTCGGTGTCCCGGCCGAGGACGTAGAAGTCCTTGTCAGTAGCCAGTTTTGCCTCGGTGATTGGCGCGATCACCCAGTCGGCGGGGTCGATTCTCTCAAGCCGCTCGAGGACGAGCAGATTGTCGACTGCCAGACCGACCACTCCGCGGTCGTCGACGAAGTAGATGGCCATGTTGATGCCCGGTCCCGCGTCGTAGCCGATCGTCACGACTTCGTACTTCGACGCCGGGATGAAGTCGTTGAAACGGTCGGGCTGGCTCTTGATGACAGCATGGAAGCGGTTGAGGCCCGGGACAACCGCTGCGAGCAGGGCATCTGTTTGATCGCCGGGGAGGTACCGGTCCAGCCCGCTGCGCGCCCGGAACGTGGGGATGAGGGTGCCATCGGGCGATCCTGCCGGGCAAGGCACCGGCGAGAAGGACGTCCGTGAACCGGTGGTACACGCCTCTGGAGTCTCCACAAGGAGTTGTTTCAGAGCGGGAATGTCGCCCGACTGAAGGACTTCGATGACCCTGTTGGCCATCGCGTTGCCCGTGTCTGGCGCGAGATCGTCGACGGGGGTTGGCGACGATGTGGGCGTGCCGGCGACGGCCGTCGCCGGGGTTGGCGATTGAATTGGGTCAGCAGGCGTGTCGTCGCCGCGACCGATGTAGATGGCTCCGGCGACGGCAATTGAAACAGCTGCGGCTGTTGTCCCGATGAGCGCCACGCGTATCGGGGCGGCGTGAAGCAGCCCGACGAAGGCGCCTCGGGTTCGCGAGAGCCACGAGCGTTCGTGCTTCCAGCGCGCCGCAGCCTGCTCGCGCGAATCGACGCCAAGGCGGGCGAGGACTTCGCGGACATGCCATTTCGCGCCATCAAGGCTGATCCCGAGTTTCTGGGCGATCTCATAGTTCGTCCGCCCGCGCCCAATCAGGTCCAGCACTTCGCGTTGGCGTTTGGTCAGCGGTTCTACCACTCGATTCGCGTCCATCTACCTCGACGCTACCACCGAACGCCGGAGCTCACCCTACTCTATGCCGAATACTTCGATTTGGAATATTCGAGGCTTACCGCACCGTTCCAGCACGAAGTGGGGGCCAGTAACGCCAGCGGACGCGGCCGATGACCGAGTTAGCCGGTACCCGGCCGAAATCGCGGCTATCTGTGCTGGCGGCGGCGTTGTCGCCTTCGATTTGGACGTACCCGTGAAGGTCGACTGCTGCGACGCGCTTGATGAGTAAGCGTTCGGGCTGGCGCGGGTCGGGGGCGACGACGATGTGGCCGGGCTTCGGCAGTCGCGAGGCGTAGGCGTGCTCGTCCACGAGGACCCAGTCATTCGCCTGCAGGGTCGGGAGCATTGATTCGCCGGAGACCGCGAAGCGCGGGTAGCGCCGCGAGACGGCGATGCCAGCGGCGATGCCTGACAGGAACGCGATTGCCTGGATGACTCCGCGCCGGTTCATCGAACGATCCTCTCGGAAATGAAAGCGGGCTGCCAGTTGGCAGCCCGCAATGGTTTGGAGGCTAACCGGGCTCACGGGCCTGCGTTGGCCACTTCTGGCTTTACGAGATTCCCGAACTGGCCGAAGTTCGCGCGGAACTTGTCGGCAATGATGGCGTACGTCTTGTCGTAGGCGTCCTTGTCGGCCCAGCATTCGCGCGGTTCGAGCAGGCTCGAATTGACGCCAGGCACGCTGGTGGGCACTTCGAAGCCGAAGACCGGGTCCTTGCGGAAGGTCACTTCGCCGAGGCGGTCGTTGAGGATTGCGCGGACCATCTGGCGAGTCTCTTTGATAGCAATTCGTTTGCCAGTCCCATACTTTCCGCCGGTCCAGCCGGTGTTGACCATCCAGACCTGGGCGCCGGTCATCTTGAGGCGCTGGTCCAGCAGTTCCGCATAGACGGTTGGGTTGAGGGCCATGAACGGGGCACCGTAGCAGGGGCTGAAGGTGGTCTCCGGGTCGGTCACGCCGACTTCGGTGCCAGCAAGCTTGCAGGTGTAGCCACTGAGGAAGTGGTAGAGGGCCTGTTCGTTCGTGAGCCGGGCGACTGGAGGCATCACTCCGTAGGCGTCAGCCGTGAGGAGGATGACGTGCGCCGGGTGGGGAGCGACTTCGCCGCCGTAGACATTGTTGAGTGAGCCGAGCGGGTAGCTCCCGCGAGTGTTCTCGGTGACTGAATCGTTGTCGAGGTCAACGTCGCGGGTGTCTTCGTCGAAGATGACGTTCTCAAGGATTGTTCCGAATTCGTGAGTCTGCTCGAAGATGTCGGGCTCGGCGTCCTTCGAGAGGCGGATGGTCTTGGCGTAGCAGCCGCCTTCGATATTGAAGATGCCGGTCTCGGTCCAGCCGTGCTCGTCGTCGCCGATGAGGAGGCGTTCGGCGTCGGTGCTGAGAGTCGTCTTACCGGTGCCGGAGAGGCCGAAGAACAATGCTGACTTGCCGGTCTTGGGATCGACGTTGGCGGCGGAGTGCAGGGAGAGGACGCCATCGAGCGGCAGGTAGTAGTTCATTGCCGTGAAGACGGACTTCTTCATTTCGCCGGCGTAAGCAGAGCCCGCGATGAGGATCACGCCTTCAGACATGTTGAGGGCGACGACCGCATCACTGTTAATGCCGTCGGCTTCGCCATCGAGCTGCAGGAACGGGCAGTGGATGATGGTGATGTCGGGGTCGCTCTCAGCAGGCTTTGGCGACGACGGGATGAACATCGTCCGCGCGAAGAGCGAGTGGTAGGCCTGCTCGGTGATGACGCGGACCGTGCGCTGGTGATCCGGGTCCTGCGCGACGACGCAGTCCTGCAGGTAGATGTCCTTGGACTTGAGATACTGGATGGCCTTGGTGCGAAGCCGCTCGAAGGCATCGACGGACAGAGGCTGGTTGTGATTTCCCCACCAAACATGCTCCGAGATGTCGGGCGTGCGAACGACGAACTTGTCCTTCGGGCTGCGACCGGTGCGCTCGCCGCTGAAGACAGCGAAGGTGCCGCCCTGGAGCAGCTTGCCCTCGTTTCGCTTCACCGCGTGTTCATAAAGAACGGGGACGGAGAGGTTGTGATAGACCTCCGCAGCGTTGGAAAGAATGAGGCTGGCGACGTTGTTTGGAGCGGGGGAAATGGCCATTTGATCTGCTCTTGGGGGCAGTTGCCCACTCGGGCTAGATTAACGGAGTTCCCCAACGCTGTGAATACCTGAACGTCGAGCTATAGTTGAAAGCAATACCATTCGAAGTGTTTTCGATGGTTTCGTAACATGCTTTCTCACCTGTTTTCTCATCACGGGTCGGTTAGGCGGCAACGCCGGCGGGGGTTCCCTTCACCAGTTCCATGAGCGAATCGACCTGCTTCGAGAGGTGCAGGAACTCCGGTGATAGCACGGCGACCTCGCCATAAGCGGGCGGGACGACATAGCCGGGTAGCAAACCGTTCGAAGTGACGAACTGGTCTCCTGCGGCAATAACTCCTGCCAGCGAGATTTCGTCGACCGGAGCCGAATGGTGCCGCGCTACCGCGTCCTGGATGTCTGCAGGCAGCTTCCAGCGAGCGGCGAGCATGCCGCCGACTTCTGCGTGATCGTAACCAAGAAGCTCCTCTTCGAGCTGTTCAAGGGTGGCGTCGCGGGCGAGGCACTGCGCAATGGCCTGGTCGAGGGCGCTCGCATCGGCGTAGAACATCGCGAGCCGGCCCATGTTGTGAAGGATGCCGGCAGTGAAGGCGCTGGGGACATCGAGGCGGCGGCTCTTTCCCGCGAGTTCGGCGGCCTTGAAGGCGACCGCGATCGAATGGCGCCAGAAGACTTCAATCCGGAACAGCGCATTGAGTGCATCGGGAGCGTAGGCACCGGCGATTGCGCCGCTTATTGCCATGTTTCGCGCCTGGACGAAGCCCAGCGTCACGAGCGCGTCCTGCACGGAGGTGATCTCGCGGGTGCGGCGGTAGGCCGCCGAATTGACCACGCGCAGGAGTCGCCCGCTCAGTCCCGGGTCTGAAGAAACTACGAGGGCCAGGTCTGATGCCGAGGACTTCGGGTTCTGGGCGACTTCCATCACTCTTAGTGCGACCGCGGGAAGCGGCGGGAGTGCTTCGATAGCCGAGAGGACATCTCTCTTGGAATTGTTCGTGGGATTGACGGGCATGGCGGCCCCTCCGATGTGCAGGCTGTTCACCAACCAGTCTCTGCGGAAACAGCCATTCCTTGGATAGGGAACATCCCGCATCCCGTCCGCCGAATCTCCTCACGCTCGCGATGAGATGACGGAGCTATTCGGACCAAAACGCCCCGTTGGGAGCGTCGTTGCGGTGGGGCCTTTCGGGGCCTCTCTCGAGGATCGAGACTACGTCGGACCACATCGAGGCGAATGCCAAGGGCGCGCCGAGCTGGGCTTCTGCTTCTGCGACGGTCATGGAGTCGAGGAACTTCTCACCGAAGTAGTCCAGGCTTGGGCGCGGCAAAACGAAGACGTCGGCTCGCTTGCCAGCCAACTGCTCAACATAATCCTTGCCGCAGACCAGGCCACTGACATTCACGCGCTCGCCGAAGACGGTGTTGGTCACGCCGCAGACTTCGATCTCCGCGCCCGTTGCCGACGCGACGTCATTCGCGACCTCGCGGAGTTTGGGCGCGATCAGCGCGGCGGTGCCGACAACGATTCGTTTGCCGGTGCCGATGCCAGGCTTTAGACGACGCTTCGTCTTCGACCAATCGTCGAGCATGGTGCGGACCATGCCGATGCCGTTTTCGTACTGGGGGAACCCGTCGTAGGCGATGCGACCGGGGATGGGAAGGTCCGCGGTAACGTAGTACTCGTCGCTGCACTGAGCGATGGTGGCCCCGAACCGACCGCGGAATTCCTTCTGGAACGGCGCGAGGATGTTCACGACTTCGCGGGCATATTCGCGATTTGGGCGCACCAGCGGAATGCCGTCGCGATTGAGCGACCAGTCTTCGAGCTTCGGACTGGCGCCTACGGGCACCACGGAGATGGTCTGGACCGTCGGGTAGAGCTCGCCAAGGTCGCGCACGGAGCGAGCCAGGTGCTCGCCATCGTTGACCCCCGGGCAAAGAACGATTTGGGTGTGCGCCCTGATCCCAAGGTCACCGAGTCGCTTCAACTGCTCGATGATGTCGGGTGCGGTGCTGTTGGAGAGCATGTGGCGCCGAAGTTCGAGTTCGGTCGCATGGACGGACACATTCAGTGGGCTGAGACGCTGCTCTTCAAGCCGTTCCCAGTCCCCATCCTCGAGGTTCGTAAGGGTCACGAAATTTCCGTGGAGGAAGCTGAGACGGTAGTCGTCGTCCTTCATGTAGAGCGTTTTGCGCATTCCCTTGGGCAGGCCCTTTAGGAAGCAGAAGAAACAGTTGTTGTTGCAGAGGGTGACTTCGTCCCAAGTGGCGCGCTCGAACTCGATGCCGAGATCTTCGTCGATCTCTTTCTCGAAGAGCACGAGGTCGTCGAGGCCGTTGGCCTTTTTGATCGCGACTTCCACTTCGTGGGCGGCGGCGTAGAACTGGAAATCGACCACATCGCGCAGGACCCGGCCATCGACCGAGACGATTGCGTCGCCGGCTTCAATGCCGGCTTCTTCAGCGAGGGAACCCGGAGTGACCGCTGACACCTGCCCGGGAGCGGGGGGACGTTGCATAAATCCCATTGTGCGGCACTCGCGCCTACGAGGTCGAAGTGGGCTCGTATACTCGGGGAATGGACGAATTGCGACTCGAACTTTGGAAGCGGTTGCTGGAAATCCCCGGCATCGAAGAGGGAGAGAACTCTTTCGGGATTGGCACCGCGCTCTGGGCTAACGGCATGCAGATGGCGAATTACCGAAGGGACGGCGGGCTTGAGATTCGGCTTTCGCGGCCGCTTATCAGCCAGATGAAGACGCGACTGGCAGCAGACAAGCGGGTGGCACTACGCGGGAACTCGGACTGGGCTGGCTTCCGCTTCAAATCAGCGAACGACTTTGACTTCCTGGTGGAGATGGCTGGCCTCGCCGCCAAGGTCTACCTGCCGAAAGATGGGTCGACGCCCGCCCCTCCGGTAAGCGCCGCAGAGTTGGCGCGCCGAAGATTCATGCGCTAAGGGTCAGTTCAGCACGAGTTCCTTGATTCGAGTCTCGACTTCGTCGATCGAATAATCCGGGGTCGAGGCTCCTGCTGTTAGGCCAATGCGTTGCACGCCCGCGAACCAGCCGGCTTCGAGTTCCTCCGCACCCTCGATGTGATGTGCGACGGTTCCTTGCTCCTCGCAGACCTCTTTCAGGTGGCGGGTGTTCGCGCTCTTTCGCCCACCGACGACGACCATGACGTCGACCGTGGCGGCGAGTGCGGCAGCAGCCTCTTGCTGGCCGGTGGTGGCGTGACAAAGCGTGTTCACGACGTGCATCTCGAAGTTCCGGTCCCGTCCGAGGAGCATCAGGTTCGAAACGAACTTGGCGAAGTCTTCCATCTTGTGCGTCGTCTGCACCATGACTGCGACTTTGTTCGGGAATCCACCGGGGAACTCATCAACGAGTTTGCGCAGGGCTTCGAGATCCGCGCTCGGGGCGATCGTCGCCTGCGAGAGTCCGTCCTTGCCCATGGTCCAACCCATGATTCCGCGGACTTCTTTGTGGCCCGGGTCACCGAAGATGATGACGTGCCAGCCGTCGCGCACGAACTTCTGTCCATAGCGCTGGGCGCGCGTGACGATGGGGCAGGTCGTATCGATGATTTCGAGGCCGCTGGCCTGGAGTTCCTTCATGGCGCGTTCGCCGACGCCGTGGGCTGTGATGGCGACACGGCCCTCGTTCACACGCTCGGCGGTCGCCGCGCCGATGTCGCCGTCCACCTGATCGGGACCGGGCAACTGAATGACACCGCTGCGCTGCAAGCTTGTTACGACGTGCGGGTTGTGGACGATTTCGCCGACGCTGAAGACGGGGCGTTCGGGGCTGGCTTCGTCTTCCATGATCTGTACAGCGCGCCGTACTCCCATGCAGAAGCCCATTTCGTCAGCTCGAATCACCTGAACCATCGGGTTCGTCTACACCGCCTTCAATCTCAGTTTCAGTATAGGGAGCGATGTACTGCGGCGGTAACTGCGACTGGATAGCTGCGGTAATGCGGGCGGTGAGTTCGCTCACCTGCTCTTCGGTGGGACGGCGAACGGGTTCAATTTTGATAGGCTCGCCGATGCTGACAGTGAACAGCGGCCTGCGAAGGAGGACGAGTGGGTTCTTCAGCCGTTCGGTGCCTGTCATGGCGCAGGGGAGCACGGTAGCGCCCGAGCGAAGTGCGATCATCGCTGTGCCCGGGTGAACCGGCCCCATGTAGCCGGTTCGGCTCCGATGGCCCTCGGGAAACATTCCGATGACTCCGCCGCGCTTGAGGATGCGTTCCGCTGTGAGCATTGCGCCGAGGTCGGCATCGAATCGCCGCACCGGGAACGCATCCCAGAGCTTCACGATTGCGCCGAAGGGCATCTTGAAGAGTTCGACCTTCGCCATGAAGCGGATCCGCCGTTTCGACACTCCTGCACCGAGGATCGGTGGGTCGGCGTTGTTGAGGTGGTTCGAGACCACAATGAGCGCACCTTCGCGCGGTATGCGGTCGCGCCCGGTCACCTTCCAGCGGATAACGACGGTGAGCAGCGCGCGCAGGATGCACGTGCAGGTCCAATAAAAAGGCGCTGAGAAGGTTTGCCAACCGATGCGCTTTAGTCTTTCGCGCATTCCACCCTCCCGAGGGCGAATTGAATCACTTCGTCCAGAGTCAGTTCGGTGGTGTCGATGACGATCGCGTCGGCCGCGGCCATAAGTGGGCTCACCGCCCGCGCGGAATCGACCTTGTCGCGGCCGGAGATGGCCTTACGGGCTTCGTGAGATTTCTGGTCGGACTGCGCCGCGCGCCGCTCGGCCCGGGCCGATTCGCTTGCCTCGAAGTAGAACTTCAGGGGCGCATCCGGCAACACGACCGTCCCAATGTCTCTCCCGGCGAGCACGGCAAGTCCCGTCTGGGCTATGGCTCGCTGCCGTCGCACCATCGCGGTCCGCACGATGGGAACCGCCGCGTATCGACTGACGTTGTTCTCGACCTCCGGGTGGGTCAGGCGCGATGTGACGTCTTCGCCGTCGAGGAGGATGCGAGTGCCCTCGGGGGTCGCGAGAACTTCGAGCGCCAACGTCTTAAGGAATGGACCGAGCGCGCGGCCTTTTGCCGGGACATGAGCTTTCATCGCAGCGAGGGCGACCGCCCGGTACATGAGCCCGGTATCGAGAAACAGGTAGCCGTGCTTCGTGGCGATTGCCATCCCCACCGTCGTCTTACCAGAGGCGGCCGGGCCATCGATCGCAATGGGGTTGGGGAGTTCACTCGTCATCGGGCGCCATCGTAGAGCACGGGCGGTTATCGCTCTTCCGGGTGCTTGCCGCCGGCGAGTGCGTAGAGGGCGTTTACTTCTTCCGGCGTAATTTCGCGGAATGAGCCCGAACTGAGCGTGCCGAGGTGCAGCGGCCCGATACGAATTCTGCGGAGGGCAAGGACTTCGCGGCCAATGGCGGCCATCATTCGGCGAATCTCGCGGTTCTTTCCCTCTTTGAGGGTAAGGATCAGCCACGCTTCTGGTTCGGGCGGCGGTTCCACATAGGTCACGTCGGTGTCTTCCTCGTCACCGGCGTCCTCGTCCTCTTCGTCGAAGTCGAAATCAATCTTGGCTTCGGCGCGAGGGGGCGACGCCGGCTGCGCCGAGAGGGCGCTCAACCGCTCCGAGGCGTCTTCGATTCCGCGGACCAGCCGTTCGATATCGCGCTTGGAGGGCATGGCGTCGAGGCCGACGAGGTATTCCTTTTCGACCTCGTATCGCGGATGCGTGAGCAGGTCGGTGAGATGGCCGTCGTTTGTGAGAATCAGGAGTCCTTCGCTGTCCAGGTCGAGCCGACCGACTGGATGCAGCTGGGTGTCGCCGATTGGGACCAGGTCCAGGACTGTTTCGCGGCCGTGGTCATCTCGGGCGGTTGTGACGAAGCCGGCGGGCTTGTGGAGGGCGAAGTAGCGGTAGCGGCCCTTGAGTACGGGTACGCCATCGAGCATCACTTCGTCGATCTCTGGATCGGCGCGCGCGCCGAGGGTATCGACCTTGTTGCCGTTCACGCTGACACGGCCGGCGAGGATCATCTCCTCGGCGACGCGGCGGGAAGCGACTCCGGCGTTGGACAGAATTTTCTGGAGGCGATCAATTGCCACGGAAACGCTCCCTGAACTTCCGAGCTTTCGGCGCGAGGGCCGCTCCAGCCACTCCAAGCGAGACGCCCGCGATCCCACCGAGAATCATCCAACTCGTAGCGCCGCTTCCGCCGGAGTCGTTGTCTGTGTCGACTTCAGGAGTCGATTCTTGTTGCCCCGACGTTCGGGTCGGCGAGCCGGCGATGCCTGTCTTTTCGCCTGCGACCGCCTGTACTGCAATGGGCGGGAACTCGTTCGGCTCGCCGGGGGTTGGGCGCGAAGTAAGCGACCAATTTTGGCGTGCGGGGTCGGCTTTCGGGTCTCGCAAGCCGATCGTTTCATTCACGCCAGGAGCGGGCGGGGCCGGATCGAACACTTTCACGTTGTCACCATAGGAGACTTCGTCCACTACGGCTCCATCCGGGGCTGTCAGCCGCAGTAAGTCGCCGGTGTTGCCGAGGCCGTTGCCGATTTGACCGCCCGGTGGAACGGCGAAGAGGACGTCGGATGGAAGGTCTACCGAACTCCCGCCCAGAACGATGTAGCTACCGGCGGGGACGACGAGTGAAGCGAGCGTTTGCGAACTCGTGCCATCGCCGAGTTGCCATCCGCCAAGGTCGATAGGATCGCTTCCGGCATTGACCAGTTCTACCCACTCGAACGCAGCGTCACGTCCGGTTTGGGATGGGTCGCTCATGATTTCAGAGATGCGCAGGGTGGTCGGACCTGCCGCCGCACTCGAAATGACGCCAAGAGTGTTCGGCGATGAAGTCCCGGAGGTTCCGGTCTGCCTCGGTGGCGTCGACGTCGCGCCCGCTTTCGCCGTTGGGCCTGGCACGAGGACGACAGGTGCCTCGTCTGGGGTTGGCAATGCAGTGGGTGCCGGTGCCTGAGACGTCGTGAATATCGCGTCGTCGAAGCAGGCCGAGCCAGTGCCTGAAGGCTGCAGTACGAGCCGAAACCGCGCCGAGTAGGCGTTCGCCGGCGCCTGAATTGGCCCGGTTGCGATCTCGGTCCAGCTGCCGGAATCCGCGAGGTCGCTCTCGTTTTGGCTGAGCTGTGCTCCGGTGCCGTCGGCACTCGCGTACCAGCTGACCCGGATGGACGCCGAGCCGCCACCCAGAATGCGAGCCTTGGCCATGCCGGTGTACCAGCCGCCAGGTTCGACGGACACCACCTGGTAGAGCCATTTCGTCGAAGTCGTCTCGGATTCCAGGCAAGCCGCGAAGGTCCCCGCAGCAGAATCACCCGTCGAGAGCATGGTGCCGCCGAACTTCTCCCAGTAGGCGGGTTTTCCATCGCGGACGACTTCGAAATCACCGTTGGCGAGCAACCCGCCAGTCCCCGAACCCGGGGCAACAGTCGGCGTGGAGGTTGCGAGCGGCGGAGTCGGAGTGCCCTTCGGTTTAATCGGAGTTGGGGTCTTGGGCGGTGTCGGTGTCTTCGTGACGGTCGGCGTTCGCGTTCCGGTTGGTGTTTTTGTCGGTGTTTGCGTCTTCGTGGCCGTGGCCGTGGCCGTGGCCTGTCCCGCTACCATCGTTGCCGTCTGGCTCGCGGTCGCCGCTGTAGCTGTACTGGTCGGCGGGAGGGTCGGCGACGGAGTGGCCGTGGGTGGCGCCGCGAAGACCTGCAGATATGCCTGATCGACGATCACGAAGCCGGCGCCTTCGACTCTCACGCGGACGATCACATATTCGGCGCCTGGTGGAGCGGTGGCTGCGACCTCGAGCGGCTGGAAGGGCGTGGAGGGAGTAACGGCTAGCACCGTAGACTTCTCAATCAGTTCCAAGTTCGAGTTCTGGAATTCGAGTTCGATGGCCACTGCGGCGGACCCGTCTCCGCTGACGGCGAGGCCCGCAGTAACCTGGTCTCCGGCCCCGATAGCGACGGCCTGGTGGTCGAGTTGTCCTGACCCGCTGCTTTGAATGCGCGCCGCTGAACCTTCGATAACGGTTGCGGTCTCCTGGGTGACCGTGCCGCGGACCAGGTTCCATTGCGCGGGGCTAGTGGGGTTGGGCCAGCTGTTAAAGTCGCCGTTTCCCAGTGGACCGATTCCCCGGGCCGTCGAGTTCGAACCGACCAGGGCGAACGCAAACGCGGCGGCTCCTAATAACCCGAGTGCCACAGGCAAGGCGATCCGCGAAGCCGCCCGCCGAAACCCGCCCTCGTACCGCACCGCCGCTACTACCGGGCGATGAGCGGTGCACCACTGAGGTGCGAGCCCGCATCCACCATGAGGATTTCGCCGGTAATCAGGTCGGCGCCTTCGATGAACCAGACGGCGGCCTGGGCCATGTCTTCGGGCGTGCCCGCCTTTCGCAGCGGAGTGGTCTGTTCCTGCCTGAGCACGGCGGCATCGTAGGCGTCATCACCCATGCCACCTCGCAGCCAGCGCCCGGTGATGAAGCCCGGGCAGATGGTGTTCACCCGAATCTCGGGGCCGAGGGCACGAGCTAGCGACAGCGTCATTGTGTTCAGGGCGCCCTTCGATGCGGTGTAGGCGATGGAGCTTCCCAACCCCATCACGCCCGCGATGGAGGAAACGTTCACGACCGAGCCGCGACCTTGCTTCTTCATTTGCTCGGCGACGGCGCGAGTCATCTGGTATGGGCCGATGACGTTGACGCCGTAGATGCGGTGGAAATCGTCGGCGGTGAGGCCTTCGAGGTTCGCATGGTTCACGAAATGGGTTGTGCCGGCGTTGTTGATAAGTCCGTCGATGCGACCCCATTTCGCGATGGTTTCGTCGGCCATTCGGCGGCAGTCAGCGTCGGCCGAAACATCCGCCTGGCAAAGGAGCGTTTCGACACCGAAGGCTTCGCACTCGGCCTGAGTCTCTTTCGCCTCGGCTTCGCTCTTCGTGTAATTGATGACGACGTTGCAGCCCTTGCTCGCGAGGAGCTTTGCCGATGCCGCGCCAACACCGGTCGCCGAACCAGTAACGATGACCGCCCCACCCTTGATGTCCATCAGCAGTCCTCCGAGAGATGAAGCGGAAGTCTACCGTCCTCGCCATGGATTGGGTACGCAGGTTGTGAGCTTTCGGGATGATTTCGAAATAACTTGGATAGGGCCGTGTATGTCACGTATTGAGCACTTACCGGTACGATCGGGTTGGCCCCGAAAGGACGTCTACGATGACCGGCTTCGCTGTTTCTGTCCCTCGGCAATGGCCGCGCTGGCTTACCGCGCCGGTCCGAGCAGTAGTGTGGTATGGCCTCGACATGGTGGTGGTGGGCGGGCTCTTCTTTGTCTATTTCCTGCTTCGAGGGCTACCGACCGACCGGATTGACCTTGCGACGCGCAACGCGTTTCGGATCATCGACCTTGAGCAGTCGCTGCGCTTGTTTCATGAACCAGCCTGGCAGCAGGCGGCCATTCATAACGACCGGCTGACGTCGTTGGCGAACTTCACATATCTCCACCTCCACATGCCGCTGCTTGTTGGGCTGGGGTACCTGTTCTTTCTGACGAATTCGCGAAAACACCGGATGATCCGGAATACGATCCTGCTCTCGGGCTTTCTCGCGGTACCGATCTACATGCTGTTCCCGGTCACTCCGCCGCGACTCATGGGTAGTGCAGGCTATCCACTCGGCATCTTCGACACGATCCCGGAATCGATCCGAAGCAAGCCAGGGCCGATGGCCAACTGGTATGCAGCGGTTCCGTCGTACCACTTCGGCTGGATAGCGCTCGGTGTGGCGGGTGTCTGGTGGTGTTGGAAGAACTGGGTCATGAGGTCGGCCGCCGTGGCGTTTGCGGGATTGATGTGGTGGGCGATAGTGGTGACTGGCAACCACTACTTTCTCGACATGGTGGCGGGAGCGGCGATGGTAACCATCGCATTCCTGCTGGTGCGGTGCTTCGAACGTTGGGTAGAGGCGAATCCGGACAAGGCGTCCAAGTTCACGGTGCGAGTAGGGCCGCTGCGCCTGCCGTTCTAGCCCAGAATCCTGAACGCCATTCGGCGTTGGTTTGACGTCTGCTTACCGAACGGAAAGAATCCCCTGTGCCCCAACCAAGGAGGAGCCCCACCCATGAAAGCTGCCGTGCTGTACGCACCGAACCAACCGCTCGTCATCGAAGAGATCGAAGTCGATGAACCGCAGGCGAACGAAGTCCTGATCAAGACCAGCGCGACTGGCGTTTGCCACTCCGACCTTCACTTCATGGAAGGTAAGTGGATGTACCCGATGCCAGTCGTCCTGGGCCATGAGTCCGCCGGTGTGGTCGAGAAGGTTGGCCCCGGCGTGACGAATGTGAAGGCCGGCGACCGAGTCGTCGTTGCCTTCGTCCAGTCGTGCGGCTCTTGCGACCGCTGCACCACCGGCCGCCCGAACCTTTGCTCGAACGGCCAGTCGCTGAACCGCATGGGCCGCATCAAGCTCAATGGCCAGCCGATGATGCAGTTCGCCGGCATGTCCGCGTTCGCCGAGCGACAGCTCGTGAGCAACAAGGCCTGCGTGAAAATTCCGGATGGCGTCCCAATGGAAGTTGCCGCACTCGTTGGCTGCAGCGTCATGACGGGCGTCGGTGCGGTGACCAACACCGTGAAGCTCCAGGTCGGCCAGACGGTTGCCGTCGTTGGCTGCGGGGGCGTTGGGCTCAACATCATCCAGGGCGCCAAGCTCGCCGGTGCGTCGCGAATCATCGCTGTCGATATGCTCGAATCGAAGCTCGCTGCTGCGAAAGAATTCGGCGCCACGGATGTTGTCGACGCTTCCAGCGGCGACGCCGTTGCACAGGTGATGGCCCTTACTGGCGGTGGTGTGGACTACGCCTTCGAAGCCATCGGACTGATGAAGACCGCGCAGCAGTGCTTCGAAATGGCGAGGCGCGGCGGCCAGGCTGTTGTCGTCGGAATGCTGCCGCTTACCGAGCAGCTCACGATTCCGAACGCGGGAATGTCATTCCTCGGCGAGAAGGGCATCGTGGGAAGCTACTACGGCTCTACGCGCCAGACGTACGACATGCCGTGGCTGATGGAGCTCTACCGCCAGAAGCGCCTGAAGATAGACGAACTCATCACTCGCCGGTACGAGCTCGGGCAGATCAACGAGGCCTATGAAGCGCTCAAGGGTGGCGAAGTCAATCGTTCCGTGATCATGTTCAACTAGCTCTTCGGCCCGCCGGAGAATTCGAAGGCCCGCCACTTGTGGCGGGCTTTCTCATTCCCTAAATCGCCAACCTTGCAGCCCGCGAATCTGGCGAATCTCCCCGAGATGAACCCAACCGTGCGCGAGGCAGCCGGTCGTCAGGAGGTTCGCGAGCTTCCATTCCCCGGACGACACGACTTCCTCGTCCAGATGGGCGGCGGGCAAAGCAGCCAGCTCGGCGTCAGTCTGGCTCCATACCGCATCCGCGTATTCGAACAGTGTCGAGAGCGAATACCGGAAGCTGCCCAGTTGGGTGCTATCGAAGCCGGTGCCCTGTTCTTGGGCGTCCATTGCGAACCGGCCGGCCCAACCCGCCGAGGACCAAACTTCTTCGCGGGCGATTACCGATGCGCTCATCACTGTGTCCTCATCCCGGACCAGATGCCAGAGCAGAAATCCGATGTGGTTCTGGCCGGGAGCCGGCTGCCAGAAAAGTTCGTCGACGGTGAGCCCTTCGAGGTCGCGCCGTATTTCCTGGTGCAGATCGGTGAACGCGTGGCGGAGGAGGGTTTGTGCGTCCATCGTGCTTTCCTATTGGGTCGGAGGGTGGCCCGAAGGTAAAGCGTTGGCGTAAGAATTCCAAGCGCTCCCTGTCCAAGACGTGACAAGAAAAACAGGGAGCAAGCAATGTCCAGCAATTCGAAAAACCTCACCGACCAGTCCGTTCTCCATGTGAAGCGTTCTCGGAGAAGCTTCCTTCGGGGCGCGGGCATCACGGCCGCGGGCGTCGCCGGAATGGCCGCCTTCAGCAAGATCGATTCGGCCAGCGCGGCTGGACCGATTCACCAGATTCATCCACCGGTGCAAGTGCTTAAGGCGGAACCGGTGGGAGGTTCCGTGTTCCTTGCCGAACGAGTTGGTGCACGCCACTCGTTGGAGTTGGACACCTGGCGACCAACCGGGCACGTGTGGCTGAAAAACACGAGCGCCCAAGAGGTCACGCTTTCAGGAATGCGCGTTTCGTACGTTGGCGCGGGTGCGCCGGGCCCACTGGAGACGCTGCAACTCGTCAAAATCCCGGCGGGCAAAACAAAGGTTGTGCCGATCGCCGAGACCCGACTCCTGGCGCTTCCCGTGGCGCCAATCATCAAGGTTGAATGTTTCATCATGGGATACACCCCGCCAGTCACGTACATCACCTTCATGCACGAGTTCACTAACGCGGCTCCGGAAGGCGCGTACGACTTTCCCGGAAAGACCTCAGACCTCAATTCCGGAGAGTTCTGGTACCAGGGGGATAACCACGGGTACGGCTCTAACCACGGGAACAGTCGCTCACAGCGGTTTGCGTATGACCTCAAAGTGGCTCGATACACCGGCACAAGTTGGACCCATCTACGGGCGCCGAAATACACGGGCGAGGTCGTGGATGGTTCCAAGAATGATCATTTCAGTGTTTGGGGAACGCCGGTATATGCCGTAGCCTCCGGGACCATCATCCAGGGGTATCGGCTCCGGAAGGACAACAGTGCTCCTGGCGTGAAGGATGCCGGCCCGGGCGGGGGCGGAAACGGGTTCTGGATTCTACACGAGCCAGGGAACAGCAAGACCGGCGGATACATGCTTTATGCGCACATGATGGCTGGTTCTGTGCCGTTCTGGCTGGTGCCCGTGGAGGGCGGCGGCGGAGTGCAGGTCCAAAAAGGACAGTTCCTGGGGCTGGTTGGCAATTCCGGTAACTCAACCGGACCTCACCTCCACATTCACTTGCAGCGAGGATGGGATGATGAGGGAGAGGGCATGCCGCTTCGCTTCAAGCACGTCCTTTATCGCCAGTACTCCGGATATGACCCAGGCTCATATTTTCAGTGGTGGAACCCTAACTCCTCGCATTCCGCGCTTGCCAACAACACTTTGGTGGACGCGCTTGGGCCTACTACAGGAATGGCGTTCAACCCGGTTGCCGACGGAAACATGGCTGAGAGGTTCGCACTCTCGTAGGCAAGGTTCGCCGAGCTAAAAAGAGGGCTCCCACGACCGGGAGCCCTCTTCTCGTTCTGGCGAAACTGACCGAGTCTTAGTCCTTGGAGCAGGCCATCACCGGATCGTAGTCCGGCATATCGGTGATCTTTTCGGTCGGTTGGATCCAGGCGACTTTACCGTGCTTATCAACGACGACGACGACGCGGTTGGCGACCATCCGAGGCTCGATTGCTACGCCATACTTCTTCGCGGTGTCTCCGAGCGGGAAAAAGTCACTAAGAATCGGAAACTCCACGCCGAGTTCTTTCTTCCATGCGGCCTGAGTCCAGGCGCCGTCGCTTGAGATGACGACGGGAACGGCACCCTGGCTTTCGAATTCCTGGCGCTTCTTTTCGATGAGCGGCAGCTGGTTGCTGCAGGCAGGTGAGAAGGCCGCCGGGACGAAGTTGATGATGACGGCGTTCTTGCCCTTGTTATCGCTGAGCTTGAATTTGTCGCCGGTTGGACTCGATGGGAGTTCGAAATCGGGAGCGTCGTCGCCCACTTTCAGGGTCGCTGTTTCGGACATGGATATACCTCGCTTTGAAATCGTGTTGGCATTTGAGCGTAGCAGCGCCCGGAATTTGTTGCTCGCCTGACTACTGTTGAGCCCAAGAAGGCGGCCGCTTCTCCGCAAAGGCGGTCATCCCTTCGAGTGCCTCTTCGGAGGCGAAGTACTTTGCGGAGAGTTCCGCCATGGCATCGAAGCCGGCGTGCATGTCCATTTCTGCGACCTCACGGACCAGTCGTTTGGCACCGCCAAGGGCGCCTGGCGCACCGAGGCGAAGCATCGCGAGGTACCGGTCGGTCTCGGCGTCGAGGTCGTCGGAGTGGACCGCCGAATTCAGCAGTCCGATTTCGGCGGCTCGCGAGCCCATGAACGCTTCGCCCGTCAGGAAGATTTCCATCGCATCGCGCACGGCGAGCTTTCGCATGAGGACGACCGAAATGATGGCGGGAATCACGCCGATGCGGACCTCATTCACCGCGAACGTTGCGGATTCCACGCCAACGGCGATATCGCAGGCGGCAACAAGCCCCATGCCGCCGGCGCGGGCGGCGCCATTGATCCGCCCGATGACGGGCTTCGGCGCGTTCCACATCGCCTCAAGAATTGGTGCGAGGGCGGTCGGGCCGGTGCTGCCACCGGACTGATTCGCATCCCGCTGTTCTTTGAGGTCGGCGCCTGAACAAAAGACCGACCCGGTCGCCGTTAGCAGAATGATCCGTGCAGCGGGATCGGCGATCGCGTTGTCCATGTGGGAGGCCAGTTCGGCCGTGAGTTGGCGCGACAGGGCGTTGCGGTTCGCAGGCGAGTCGAGCGTAATCCGGCCGACGCCTTCCGCGAGTTCGTAATGAACCAGTTCGGTCACGAGCCTGCCTCCACTGCAAATTCTCCGGGCTTGCGCCCCTGTCCTGGAGGGCCAGCGAAGGCCTGGGCAATTCCCATCCATTCTTCGGCCGCTGAACCGCGAACCTCGAGAGTGGTGTCGGCAACGTGGCGGCGCTGCGTTACGACCCGGCAGAAGTCCGTGGCAGACCCGGCGACGACGTTTTCTTCGGTCGCTTCGCCAAGATCCCAGGTGGCTCCGGAGGGAGCGGTCAGCGTGACCCGGACTGGCACCTTCGAAGGTTCCATTTTTCGGTTGGCGTAGCTGAACGGACGTGTTCGAACGCCGAGGAAAGCGACGTGCCGCAGCCGATCGGTGTCGGGCCGCTCGATGCCGACGACGTCCACCACATCGAGTCCATGCGACCAGGCCTCCATGAGCCGGGCGGTGATAAACGAGACCCCGGACATGTCGGGGCCGTACCAGGGCATGCGCGCGGAAGGTTCTAGCGTTCGGGCGGCGGTCATCAACGCTGATGACGCTTCCCGCCACCAATCGACGAGCTGCTCGGGAGACATTGCGCGGCCTTTTTCGAGGTAGTCGGGTTCGGAACCCCCTCGCTTGCGAGTCGATGCGCGGAAGGCATCTGCATCGCGAATAGCGAGCGCCGCCACCTCATCGATCGCTGCGAGATGGGCGACCTGATCCCGAGCCGCCCAGCCGGGCGCATGGGTTGGGAGATCGAACTGTTCCGGCTTCATTTGCTCGAGCACACGTTCGAGCGCGCGGTGCTCTTCGCCCAGGTCTTCGACTACTTCTTCGAACAGTGTTGCCATGCCGGGAACTGTACTGGAGCGCTCTCAGTCTCGCATTGTCGTTGCAAAACGAAGCGCTCGGACTCGGTGCTCGCCGGGGTGCACTGGCATGCCTTCGCCGAATCTGGCACGCTTTACCCCGCTGAAATTTCAGGAGGCTCTTACCGAGATGAATCTGTTCACCCGAATTCTTCGCCCCTCATCGGTCGCGTTCGCTCACTGCGACGGACCATGCGGCGTTTACGATCCGGCTTCGGCCCGCATTGCCGCCGAAGCCGTCCTTTCCATGGAAAAGAAGATTGCCGCACTCGGTGATGCTTCCGACCTGGCGACCATCAACACGCGCAGCCGCTTCATTGCGATCAAGGAGAGCCAGTCCGAGATCGTGAAGAAGGAACTCGACATCCTCTGGCACGACTACTTCAAGCCGGAGCACCTCGAGAAGTACCCGAACCTGCACGACACGTTCTGGAAGGCCGCCAAGCTCGCTTCGAAGAACAAGACCGAGCAGGACGCCGCGAACGGTGAGGCTCTCATGGGCGCAATCGAAGAGATCCACAAGATCTTCTGGGCGACCAAGAACCGCGACGTCGCGTTCTATCGCGCGAACCCCTAATTCGCGGAATCACACAGCACAAAGAGGGAGCCCCGCCAGTTGGCGGGGCTTCGCTTTGCCCGGCGGGTTCGACCAAACTCCGGGCGCTTCGTAGAATCGGCTCACAGCAGTCGTTCGGAGGAACCAACTCGTGACAGCCAAGTACCTCACAGAGTTGCGGCACCAGGGTGCGGTCGCCGAAATCGCCAAGGTGAAGTTCCCGTTTCCCGGCCCGGGAGGCGTCGATTTCGACACGATTGTGAACGTTCCTAAGCCGAAGATCGCCGTTGGCGAAGATGGCGGCGTGGACCTGTACCCCGACATTGTTGTCGTCCGCCGGCCCGGCCAGTGGCTTCAGATCATGGCCGATGTCGAAATGCCGGACACCGTCAATGACGAGACGGCCCTCAAAGAATGGCTGCCAAAGGCGAAGGTCGGCGACTTCTATGTGTATGTCCCGGCCGGGATGGTCCCCGAGGCGAAGAAGCTGATAAAGAAGCACAAGGTGCCGGTGAAGGGCATTCGCACCTGGCGATTCCGCCCCGTCTGGGGCCTCGACGTCTCGGAAGCCTAGGCGGCCGACAGCGCAGGTCAGGAGGTCGTTCCAATGACCGATACCTCAGAGACGCCAGTCGCCACCTTGGCGACCATCGTCACCTTTCAGCACACCAAGCAGAGTTACGACCGTGAGCGCCTCGAAGCGATCAACCGCTCCACGGCGCCGAAGTATCTGGGTTTGCCAGGCCTCGTGAGTAAGGCGTACTGGTATGAGGACGCGGCACTCCAGAATGGTGGCATCTACCTGTGGAGCTCACGCGAAGCGGCGGAGGCCACGCACGACGAAGCCCATCTGGCGCGGCTCGAAGAACTCTATGGCGTGCGGCCGACGGTCCGCTGGATGGACGTGCCAGTATTCGTGAACAACGCAGTGACCTCTCCCGCAGCGGTATGATGAATGAACTGAGCCGGGAGGGCGCTTGAACATCTTCTTCGACGTGGACCACACGCTCGTTTTCATCGACCAACACACGAATGCGCTTCGGCCGGGCGCCCACGAAGCCATGAAAAAGCTGAAGGCCGCGGGCCACGGCGTTTACGTCTGGTCGGCGAGCGGCCTTGCGCACGTTGAACGGGTCGTCCATATGCACGGGCTCACTGAGTGGGTCGACGGGATGTTCGACAAGGACCCGCGCGTGAAGCCGTACCCGGACTGGATCATCGATGATGACTGGTACCTCGTAGAAAAGTACGGCGGCCATTGCGTAAGCCAGTACAAGGCCGTGAACCCGGACGACACGGAGTTCGAAGACGCGCTCTTCAAGCTGGCCGAACTGGGGCACATGTAGTGATTCTGGATTTTGGATTTCGGATTCGGGATTGACTGGTGGGCCGCGGCGACTGAGAGGGCTCTTCGTCGAACCGTTTTACGGAGGGAGTCACCGTACATTCCTCGATGGGCTCGTCTCGCACTCCCTGCACGACATCTCTCTGCTGACGCTTCCTGAAGGCGAGTGGCGTCGAAGGATGCGGCGCGGCGCCCAGGAACTCGCACCGCAAGCGCGGCAACTCGCGGGCGAATTCGACTTCCTCGTGGTCAGTGACATGCTCGACTTGCCGGCGTTCCTGGCACTCACTCGGCCTCGCTTCGAACGCACGCCGATACTCGCCTATTTCCACGAGAACCAGATGACGTACCCGCGACTGAAGGGCACGAAGTTCAACTCGTGGTTCGGGCAGATCAACTACATGACGGCGCTGACGGCCGATGCCGTGGCGTTCAATTCTGACTTTCACCGCAGAGACTTTCTCGGTGCGCTGCGTTCGCTGCTGGAACAGCCGAACAACTGGGTGCTCGATGACAGGGTCGCGGAGATCGAAACCAAGAGTTTCGTGCTCCCAGTTGGCGTTGACCTTGGGTGGTCAACTGACGTGACTGAGCGATCAGGTGGAACGCCGAGGACCATCCTCTGGAACCACCGGTGGGAATTCGACAAGGCGCCGGAGCTGTTCGCGCGGACACTCGTGCGTCTGAAGGCGGCTGACGTGCCGTTCAAACTGATCGTCGTTGGTGAGCCGGGCGATAATCCGGCTGCAGCAATCACCTCATTGCCCACGGAGTTCCCTGACGAGGTCGTTCACTTTGGGTATGCCGAGTCTCGGAGCGAGTACGAGCGACTGCTGCGTGAGGCCGACATCGTGGTGAGCACCACGCGACATGAGTTCTTTGGCGTGGGCATGGTCGAGGCGATGGCTGCCGGGTGCGTGCCGTGCGTGCCGAATCGATACAACTACCCGGCGCTCGTGCCGGACGAATTTCATTCGCAACTGCTCTGGGAGGACGAGGCCGATCTTTTCGCGAAATTGGAGAGGCTACTTACCGGGCAGCTGCCGTCCGGGGCTGCCTTCCAGGCGTCGGCACGACGCTTCGACTGGCCCGCTGTGGCGCCGCTCTGGGACGAAGCCATCGACCGTCTGGGGACCCGGCGCGCGGTGGACTAAGGTACAAGGCGAGTCCGGTGCTTTGTCTCGATCGTTGGCCTGCGTGACTATGTAGGCGTGGTTCGTACAGATTGGGCACACGTAGAAATGGGCACCGAACGATGCGTCACGCTTTGAAGGCTGCGTGGCACCTTGTGCCTCGACCTATCCGCTGGCCCTTCGAAATCATCACTCGCACCATCCAGCTCTACGTGGACGACGGTTGCTCTACGTACGCCGCCGCCATCGCCTACTACGCGATCTTTTCTATCTTTCCGCTCAGCCTGATCACGCTTTCTGTTTTCGGACTGGTGGTTGACCGCGACCGGATCGTTGAGTGGGTCTTCGACCAGATTCCGCTGCGCGAGACCGATAGCGTGCGTAACAGCGTGGACGAAATCATTCGCCGAACCAAGGAGATTAGCCCGGCGAGCATTGGGCTCGGCTTCCTCTTCCTGATCTGGTCATCCAGCGGAATTTTCGGTGCGGTACGTAAGGGACTAAATGCCGCAACTCACCTTCGAAAAGGTCAGCCGTACTGGCACGGGAAGCTCATCGACATCGCGTTGATCCCGGCTTTAGGTCTGCTGATCGCTCTCTCGGTGGGCCTCACGGCATCTGCAAGGATCGTCCTCGAACGCGTCGACGAGATAGGGCCGTTCACCATCAACACGAACACGACGCTTCAAATCGCGAGCTACGTTCTACCGGCAATCGCGTCCTTCTCGATGTTTTCGCTGCTCTACAGGTATGTCCCTACGGTTCGGCCGCCGTGGCGAGAGGCGCTGGCCGGGGCGACCTTCGCAACGCTGTTGTTCGAGGTCACGAAGAACGTGATCGCCACGGTCGTCGCCTATGCAAACTTCTCTCGCGACACCGCTATTTACGCCGGCTTCGGGACCGTTCTCGCGTTCCTCATCTGGATGTTCGTCAATGCTTCGATACTGCTTCTTGGGGCCGAGTTCGGACGTGCGATTCGCAGAGACTCCGGACGCGAACCGGAAGAAGAGGCCGTGCCCGCGCCGGATCTCGTCGGCGTAGGCGGCCCATTGACCGATGTTCGAAGCTAGCGGGCGTGGGTATCAAGTGTTTTCATACCGTCATAGGGGACTTTAGAAACATGAAAGTAGAAAAAGGTTCCAAATAGGTCTAAGCTGGTCTTGTGCAGGGAACTCGCGAACGCATTCTCGAATCCATCGTCGAGCGACGGGAAGCCCGGGTCGAAGACCTGGCGACCGAGCTGGGTATCACGACGGCCGCCGTCCGGCGCCATCTTGACCACCTTCGGGGCGATGGACTGATTGATGCTCGCACGGTGAAGCAGGCGACCGGCCGGCCCTACCACATCTATTTCGCCACCGAAAAGGCCACGCAAACTGTTCCGCCGGCTTACGCCGACCTGATGGAGCGGATGTTGAAGGGCCTCGGCGAGCGCGAAGATGTTATTGCCGGAGTTATGGCCAGCGTTGCCGAATCCGTTGCTTCGAAGCACCGGCACGAGGTGTTCGGGCTTTCTCAGGAAGACCTCGTCGCGCAGGTGACGACTAGCCTCCGGGCCGAGGGCATCCTCGAAGCCTGGCACGAGGAAGCCGACGGCATCCACCTCATCAACGGCCGCTGCCCGTATCACAAGGCGGCGGAAATTTCGAAGCTCCCCTGCGAATCCGACAAGAAGGCCATCGAGCTCTTGCTCGGCCACGACGTCGAACAGCTCAATCGCATCGTCGATGGGGCATCGTGTTGCGAATACCTGGTGCGGAACGAACCCGCCCGGCCACAAATCATCGAAGTTCAGTAAGGAGAACTCTTAAGACATGCCTAAACTCCTGGAGATCCGAAGATCTCCATGCCAACATCGGCGACAAAGAAATCCTTAAGGGCCTCTCGCTCTCCATCGAGAAGGGCGAAGTCCACGCGATCATGGGCCCGAACGGTTCCGGCAAGAGCACCCTCGCAAACGTCCTGATGGGCAGCCCGAGCTACAAAGTCACCGGCGGCGAAGTGCTGTTCAAGGGCGAATCGCTGCTCTCGCTCACGCCGGATGTGCGTGCGCGCATGGGACTCTTCCTCGCGTTCCAGTACCCGGTCGCTGTCCCCGGCGTCACGCTGGTGAACTTCATGCGGCAGGCAGTAAACGCGAAGCGCGGTGCCGACGTGCCGATTCGCGAGTTCCGCGAATCCCTCTTCAAGAAGATGGACCTGTTGAAGGTCGATCAGGACTTTGCCCGCCGCTACGTGAACGACGGCTTCAGCGGCGGCGAAAAGAAGCGCGCCGAGATGCTGCAGATGGCCATGCTTGAGCCCTCGATGGCAGTGCTCGACGAGACCGACTCCGGCCTCGACATCGACGCGCTTCGGACGGTTTCGGAAGGCGTCAACGCGCTGATGAACCCGGAGATGGGCCTGCTCCTGATTACGCACTACCAGCGGTTGCTGAACTACATCAAGCCGCAGTTCGTCCACGTTCTCGTGGAAGGCCGGATTGTGAAGTCCGGTGGGCCTGAACTGGCCGAGCACCTCGAAGCCGCTGGCTACGACGAATTCGAAGCCGCCGCCGCGGCCACAGCCTGAGGAGGCATTTATGACCACCGCACCAGAGCTGATCAACAGCGATAGTTACGAGCAGAAGTTCGGTTTCCATGACACCGAGGCTGCCTTCTTCAAGTCGAACCGGGGCCTTTCCGCCGATGTCGTAAACATGATTTCGGACATGAAGGACGAGCCTCAGTGGATGCGGGAATACCGCCTGAAAGCGCTCGAACTCTTTTACCAGAAGGAAGATCCGGCCTGGGGCAGCGAGCTGCTCAAGGAGATCGACTTCGACAACATCCGGTACTTTGTTCGCGCGACGGACCGCGACGAGCGCTCGTGGGACGACGTGCCTGAGTACATCCGGAACACGTTCGACAAGCTCGGCATTCCCGAGGCGGAGAAGAAGTTCCTCGCCGGCGTCGGCGCCCAGTACGACTCTGAAGTCGTCTACCACAACATCCGCGAAGACCTCGAGAAGCTCGGCGTGATCTTCCTCGGCACCGACCAGGCGCTGAGGGAGCACGAAGACATCTTCAAGGAGTACTTCGGCACCATCGTCCCATCGGGCGACAACCGTTACTCGGCGCTCAACAGCGCTGTCTGGAGTGGTGGCTCGTTCATCTACGTGCCGAAGGGCGTGAAGGTCGACATCCCGCTGCAGGCCTACTTCCGCATCAACACGGAAAACATGGGCCAGTTCGAACGGACGCTGATCATCGCCGACGAAGGCAGCCAGATTCACTACGTTGAAGGCTGCACCGCGCCGATTTACTCGACGGATTCGCTCCACAGCGCCGTCGTCGAAATCATCGTGAAGAAGAACGCTCGCGTTCGGTACACAACCATCCAGAACTGGTCGAACAACGTCTACAACCTCGTCACGAAGCGGGCCGCGGCCTATGAGAACGCCGTGATGGAGTGGGTCGATGGAAACCTCGGCTCGAAGCTCACGACGAAGTTCCCGAGTGTCTACCTGATGGAACCGGGCGCCCACGGCGAGATTCTCTCGCTGGCGTTCGCTGGCGAAGGCCAGCACCAGGACGCGGGCGGCAAGATTGTCCACGCCGCCTCGAACACCACGTCGACCATCATCTCGAAGTCGTTGAGCAAGGACGGCGGGCGCACCAGCTATCGCGGCCTGCTGAAGGTCTACGAGGACTGCGAAAACGTGAGGTCGAACGTCCGTTGCGACGCGCTTCTGATTGATGAAACGTCTCGCTCGGATACGTACCCGACCATGGAGATCGACGCTTCGGATGTCCACATCCAGCACGAGGCCTATGTCTCCAAGCTCGGTGAGGACCAGCTCTTCTACCTGATGAGCCGCGGAATGAGCGAAGAAGCCGCCGCCAAGATGATCGTCAACGGTTTCGTTGAACCGATCGTCAAGGAACTCCCGATGGAGTACGCGGTTGAGCTCAACCGGCTGATCGAGCTTCAGATGGAAGGCGCAATCGGCTAGGCCGGTGGCACCGAAATTCAAACATGTCTGCGCCGCGGCCCCTGCCGCGGGCGCGACCGAACACGCGCCAGTTATGACTGGCGAACTACCGAGGTACCGATGACTTCACTCCAATCCGAACAAGTCGCCCCGATGAGCGTCGCTCTCGGGAACACCGTGGCCGACGCTCCCTGGCTGGCAGCACTGCGCGGGAACGCCGCTTCGGCTGCCGACCGCATGGCGATGCCGGACTCGCGCCGGGAACGTCCATGGAAGTACCTCGACGTTAGTAATCTTCGCCCGGAGAGCTTTGGCACCTCAGGTGCGGAGCACATTGAGATAACGGCCGATGCCGCACAGGCAACCGTGGTGGAGTTCAAAGCTGCCACCGGCGCCACAGCCGCGGCGGTCGAAAAGTCTCTCGGCAGCGCGGTCATCCCCGGCATCAATCGCCTGACGGCGCTTCACTACGCGCTGCTTCGCGGCGGCGTCGTAGCTCATGTACCCGCGAACTCCGAGGTCAGCGAACCCGTGCGCATTAAGCGGACCTTCGCTGGTTCTCAGTTCGCCGCGCCGCATACGCTCATCGTCACCGGCGCAAACAGCCGCGTCACCATCGTCCAGGAGTACTTCTCCAGCGATGACGAGATGGTGGTCACGCCGGTAGTGGAAATCATTCCCGGTCCTGGTTCGGTCATTCGCCTCTACTCGGTCCATCGCTGGGGCCCCAAGACGCAGGTATTCGAAAACCAGCGCTTCCTCGCCGAGTCCGATGGGGCGGAGCTGCAGAGCCTCAACATTGTTCTCGGTGGGCAGGTGGTGAAGTCGCACCTCGAGTCCTCGCTCATCGGGCGTGGTACGGCGAGCGAGCTGCTCGGCCTGGGATACGGCAAGGGCCGCACGCACTCTGACTTCTATACCGTGCAGGACCACATCGGCCCCGACACTCGCAGCGACTTGCTCGTGAAGTCGGCGCTGACCGATGAAGCGCGGGCTGTCTACTACGGCCTCACGCGGGTCGGCCTCGGCGCGAAGAACGCTGATGCGAACCAGGAGAACCGCAACCTGCTGCTCAGCAAGACGGCGAAAGCGGACAGTGACCCGGTCCTCGAAATCCTCACCAACGACGTCATTCGGGTGAGTCACGGTGCAACTGCTGGCCCGGTGGATCAGGAGCAACTGTTCTACATGCAGGCGCGCGGCATTCCCTACGGCGAAGCCGAGTCGATGCTTGTCACTGCGTTCCTCGAGGCAGTACTCGGTCGGGTTCCGAACGAGACGTTGCGCCAGGAACTCAGCGACCTGGTGGAAGAGGCGCTCGACTGATGACCTGGGTGAAAGTAGCGAAAGCCGCGGATGTCGAAGTAGGCACGGCGCGTGTCGTGGAGGCGGGCGGTAAGCAAATCGCCCTCTGCAACACGGGCGAGGGATTCCACGCCATCGACGACATGTGCAGTCATGACCGGGGTCCGCTCGACCAGGGCAGGCTCGAAGGAAATCGCATCGAATGCCCACGACATGGGGCGCAGTTCGATGTAACGACCGGGCGAGCGCTGACTTTGCCAGCGGTTCGGCCGATCAAGACCTACGAAACGCGCGTCGAGGACGGCGACGTGGAGGTTGCGGTTTAGTCACAGCTGAAGTTGAAACGGCTGAGAAAGGAAGTGCCGCATGCTCGATATTGAGCTCATTCGCAGCGACTTCCCAATCCTGAAGCAACAGGTCAACGGCCATCGGCTGGTGTATCTCGATAGCGCGGCGACCTCCCAGAAACCACGCCAGGTCATCGACGCGATCGTCCAGTACTACGAGACAGACAACGCGAATATCCATCGCGGTATCCACACGCTGGCACAGCGTGCCACCGAGCGGTACGAAGGCACGCGCAACAAGGTTGCCAGGTTCATCGGCGCGTCAAGCGCGTCCGAAATCGTGTTCACCCGGAATACAACCGAAGCAATCAACCTGGTCGCACACTCCTGGGGAGACCGGTTCGTTGGGGAGGGCGACGAGATCGTTCTCAGCCAGATGGAACACCATTCGAACATCGTCCCGTGGCAGCTCCTGGCGCAACGTACCGGCGCGACCCTCCGGTTTGCAGGCCTGACGCCTGATGGTCGCCTGGATCTGGACTCGCTCCGCAGTTTGATCGGCGAGCGCACGAAACTGGTCAGCATCCTGCATATGTCGAATGTGCTCGGGACGATCAACCCGGTAGCGGAAATCGCCGAGATGGCTCATGCGCATGGAGCAAGGTTGCTGCTCGATGGCGCCCAAAGCGTCCCGCACCTGCCGTTCTCCGTCGCTGAAAGCGGTGCCGACTTCGTGGCTTTCTCGGCGCACAAGATGCTTGGGCCGACAGGGGTCGGAGTGCTCTGGGCGCCTGCCGAAGTGCTTGCGGAGATGCCGCCATTTCTTGGGGGCGGCGACATGATTTCGGTCGTCCGCGAGGAGGCTTCGACGTGGGCCGAGGTGCCGTACAAGTTCGAAGCAGGCACACCGAACATCGCCGATGTCGTCGCGTTCGGGGCTGCCATTGAGTACCTCGAAGAACTGGGAATGGCGAACGTTCGCGAGCACGAGGTGCAGCTCACGAGCTATGCCATGGACCAACTGGAGACTATTCCGGGACTCGCGATCCATGGGCCTCGGGCGCCGGAAGCGCGTGGCGGCGTCGTCAGCTTCGAAGTGCCAGGCATTCATCCTCATGACATGGCGACGATTGCCGACGGCTACGGGGTCGCGATTCGCGCTGGGCACCACTGCGCGCAATTGCTGATGCGGCAACTCGGGGTTCCGGCGACCAGCCGCGCGAGCTTCTCCGTCTACAACGACCGCGACGATGTGGACGTGCTCATGGAAGCCATCGGGCACGCGCAAAAGGTGTTCGCCTGATGCCGGAGCTATTCGATGACCTGTATCGCGAACTGATCCTCGACCACTACCGAAGCCCGCGGAACCATGGCGAACTACCGGATGCACCGATTCGTGTCGAAGGAGTGAACCCGGTCTGCGGAGACGAGATTCACCTCGATATGGGAGTTGACGAGCGGCGTCACTCGAGCGACATTCGGCTTCTGGGGCCAGGGATGCTCAATTAGCCAGTCGAGCGCTTCGATGCTCACCGAACGCCTGAAGGGGCGGCCGGTCGACGAAGTGGAACGCGTCGCGGGCAAAGTCCGGGCGATGCTTGTCGATGGCGCATTGCCTGATTCCGAACTTGGCGACCTTGAGGCGCTTGAAGGCGTCGCGAAACTGCCGGTACGCGTGAAGTGCGCGCTGCTATGCTGGAACGTACTCGAACAGGGCCTCCGCGAGGCCGCCACAACTGCCTGAGGAGGCAAACCTATGACTGAAGCGACCACCACGGCTCCGACCTACGACGAGATGCGCACGAAGCTCTCCGAGGTCATGGACCCGGAAATCAATCTCAGCATCGTCGAGCTTGGCCTTGTCTACGACATCACGTTCGACAAGGGCGACGTACTCGTGTCCATGACGCTGACCAGCCCCGGCTGCCCGCTCGGGCCAATCATCCGGGGCGAAGTCTACGCGAAGCTGCGCGAACTTCCCGGCGTGAAGGACGTTGACGTCCAGATCGTCTGGAACCCGCCGTGGGATCCGCGGACGATGGCCAGCGAAGACGTGAAGATGCAGCTCGGGATCTGGTAGGCCGTCGCTAGAGCGGCAGGAAGGGCAAGAACGCCCGGCCCAGGATCATGGCGGCAGTGAGCCAGTCCGGTGGTGCGCCGTCCATTTCGTTCTCGTTGACCGTTGCCATGGCGAGGCTTTGCGGCGCTTCGAGATTGTAGACGGTGGCGATTTCGCCCGTATCGAACCATGTCCCGCGACAGGGTGAGCACTGGTCGAGATACATTCCGCGCTCTATGAACCGTTCCATCGGCTTCGAACAGATCGGGCAGGCGAGGACGGCTGGCTCCTCGCCGCACTTCGCGCAGACGTTGTCCGGTTTCAGGTGGCCCATGCAGGATTTGCATCGGCGCGGAGCCGGGACGGCGCGCAGGGCCGGGTGGTCGAACCCCGGGTCCGCGACACCCCGTGTTAGTGCGTCACCGACGGCCCAGAATCCGTAGCAGGTCTTGCAGTAGAGGAACGGGTCGATCGAGAGCAGTTCATGGCGTGGGAACCGCTCCATCGGCGGGTGATTTGCGCACGCCGGGCAACCGGGCGACGCGGGAGTCGATGCCTGAATCTCTTCTGCTTGCTTTCGCAATTCCTTGAAGATGGTGTCGCTGTCGCGTTCCCAGTTGCCTCGCTGAGCGCGGGCGCGGGCAGCGGCCATCCATTCTTCATCCGCTGAAATGGTCATACATAGAGATTCGGCTCGGTGCGGCGCCGTCATGAGCGCTGATGAGTAACTCAATCGCCGCCGATATTCCATGTATGACTGATGAGCGGCCCGAGTTCTCGCGGCCCAGTTTGGCGCCGTCCGACGAGATGATGCTGCGGTGGATTCGCGACGGCCTTGTCGATGCGGAGATAGCTGTTCGGCTGGGGATTTCGAACCAGGAAGTGAAGGAGCGCATTGCGCGACTTGCCTCGCGGCTGGGTGTCCGCGACCGGGATGGCTTACGGCTGCCACCAGTCCCAATCGCTCCCGAACCTGTTGCGGACGAGGAGGAGTCGACACAGTACGCGGACGAGCGCTCGCGCTGGCGGTTGCTCCGTAGTCCCGTTGCTCTGCCACTTGTCGTCATTGGGGTCCTCGGAATCGGGTTCGTTGTGTGGGCCGGTGGCGATTCAGAACCCACGGCAGGGGAAGAAGATCGCTCGGACTACCTGGTCTCGTTGGACTCGCGCAGTTTCGGGGACGTCATTCGCGCTGCGCAGGGGGTCGGCTCCGAGGTCCATCTCGACCCCGGACTCTTCACAGCCGAATTGCCTGAGACCCCGACGGCCGAACTTCGAAACGGAAAGAGGGCGTTTAACCTTGGCCGTTTGTTCTACATCAGTCGCAACTGGACGAGCGTCGGCTTGGTGTCAATGGAAGGGGATTCGGGCGCGGGTCACGCTCTCCGATAACGGCGTCTTCCGCTTCGACAACGGCACCGTTGAGTGGCAGACGCTCAACCGTGCGGCGTCCGATGGGATTTTCTCCACCACGTTTGGCGAAAACAAAGTGAAGTTGCACATCGAACCGGGGGACGAGTTCACAGAATTTCTGTACGGCGATGTCGACTCATTCGGCATCTTCAGCCGCGGCTCGGGCCCGCCCGTCGTCCTCGTCTGGATAGACGATGCGAGCGTTGAGGTGAGCTACTACGGGGACCTTTACGTGAGCGCCGACTCGTTGCGCTGAAAGGGCGCGGGCCGGCCCTGCGCTGAATCTGATTCTCTGTAGACTGACAGTAATGAGTTGCGAGGACGAAACCGCCGAACTGCTGCGGCGCGCCGGGCACAAAATGACTCCCCAGCGGCTACTTATCCTGCGGGCCCTTCGGCACGCGGGCGGGCACGTGAGCGCAGCCCAGATCGCTGACCAGGTCCGCGATGATTACCCCTTCGTCGATGTCAGCACGGTCTACCGCACGCTCGATGTCCTGAAGCGGATGCGGCTCGCGACTTCGACTGACATGGGCGCCGGGGACGTCGTCTTCGAATGGGCGCCGGAAGAGACGCACCACCACCTGATTTGTTCGAGTTGCGGGCATGTCGAGGAGATCGGTCACGGCTACCTGGTCGGGCTTGAGGAAGGTGTGCGCAAGGATTTCGGCTTCGAGCCAGACATGCACCATTTCGCGATTTTCGGCCTGTGCCGCGGTTGCCAGTTGCCAGGGAGCGCCGATGGCGACTCGTCGTGAGCTAGTCCGAGCGCTCGAAGAGGCCGTTGGCCCTAAGAACGTGCTCTGGCGACCCGAAGACCTGGCCGTCTACGAGTTCGACGGCACGATTGAGAAGTCCGCGCCGCACGCGGTGGTATTCCCGGGCGATGCCCAGGAGGTCGCGGCGGCGGTTCGCGCCTGCAACCGATTCGGCATGCCGGTCACTCCGCGGGGCGCGGGCACCGGCCTCAGCGGGGGAAGTGTGCCGGCCAAGCGCGGTGTTGTGATCGCTACTGCACGGATGCGCAAGATCCTCGAAATCGATGCCGAGAACCGGCTCGCGGTGGTCGAGCCCGGCGTGCCGAACCTCGATCTTTCGAAGGCGGCGGCGCCTTACGGACTGTTTTACGCACCCGACCCCAGTTCGCAGCAGGCCTGCACCATCGGTGGGAACGTCGCCGAAAACGCGGGAGGGCCGCATTGCCTTGCCCTCGGCGTGACCCAGAACCATGTGAACGGGATGGAGATCGTCACAGCTGACGGGGAAGTAACGTGGCTCGGTGGCCGTGTCCCCGATTCGTTTGGATACGACCTTCGCGGCGCCTTCATTGGCAGCGAAGGAACGCTCGGCATCGCCACGAAGATTGTTGTGCGGCTGGTGCCGCTCCCGGCCAGCACGATCACGCTGCTCGCCGTTTTCGACACGGTGCAGCAGGCGAGCGAGACCGTCTCAACGATCATTTCGGCGGGGATGATCCCGGCTGCGATGGAGATGATGGATCGGCTTACGCTGCAGGCGGCCGAGGCGGGCCTCCAGTGCGGCTACCCGCCAGATGCGGGGGCTGTCCTGCTAGTGGAATTGGACGGGCTGCCGGAAGTTATCGATTCGCAGGCGGTGACCGTTCGTGCGGAATGTCTCGAGCGGGGCGCAAAGGAAGTGCGCCTCGCGAGCACGCAGAAAGAGCGGGAGATGCTCTGGAAGGGGCGCAAGGGCGCAATCCCAGCGCTTGGACGACTCGCGCCGAACTACTACATCCTCGACGGGGTGGTGCCGCGTTCGAAGCTGGTCGAGGTGATGGGCGTCGTGAACGAAGTCTCGGAACGGTATGGGATTCCCATCGCCAACGTGTTCCATGCCGGCGATGGCAATCTCCATCCGCTGGTGCTGTTCGACGAACGCATCCCCGGCGCTACTGCTCGCGTGCTCGAAGCGGGTGGCGAAATCATGAAAGCGTGCGTCGACGCTGGCGGCGCGCTCAGCGGCGAGCACGGCATCGGCGCTGAGAAGCGCATGTTCATGCCGTGGCTCTACAACGAGACCGACATCGAGAACATGGAGCGCCTTCGCACCGTGTTCGGTAACAGCGGCCAGTTCAACCCGTGCAAGCTACTGCCGACTGGCACCGGCTGCGGCGAGATGGCACACCAGGCGGCCGCGGTTCGCGCAGCGGGGCCCGATGCGTATGTCTGAGGTTGCGAACGCAAACGTCGAAGTGGCCGGACGGGCTCCCGAAGCGACCTACAAACCGGAGTCGCTGGAAGAGCTTCGCGAGTTGGTTCGTGAACGCGACGGTCTGACGCTTGTCCCCCGCGGTGGCGGCACGCAGTTGGACCTGGGGGCTGCGCCGGAAGGCCCCTTCGCGATCGTCGACCTCTCCATGGCGCTTGGCGGGGAAGTGGAACACGCGCTCGAAGACCTCACGGCTGTCGTGCCCGCGGCCACGACGCTGTCCGAACTCAACACCGTCTTGACCTCGCACGATGCCGGTCTGCAAATGCTGCCGATTGACCCACCGCTCGCGGAGCGCGCCACGGTTGGAGGCGCCCTCGCGGTAGGCGTTGGCGGGCCGATGCGGGGTCGTTACGGCCTTCCTCGCGACCTCGTCCTTGGGATGACGGTCCTGCGTGCCGATGGAGAACTCGTCCATGCAGGCGGTCGCGTCGTCAAGAACGTGACCGGCTACGACTTGATGCGTGCCTGGTGCGGGTCGCTCGGGACGCTCGGGATCGTCACGTCGGTTTCGCTGCGGGTGCTGCCAAAGCCAGTCACGCACGACTTCACGGTGACCGTTGCCAGCGTCGAAGAAGGTATCCGGCTGGTCGATAGCCTGCTGCGAGCCGACGTTCGACCGGAGGTCGCCGACATCATCGAGGAGTCGACTTCGACGAGGCTGCTGCTTCGACTCACCGAAGCATCAACCGGACCGGCAGCCAGCGTGCTGTCCGGCTCGATGCTGGAGCCTGCCGCTGCGGGCGAGTATCTGCTCGCGAGGGATGCCGGATTCCGAGAGATTGATGTTCTGTCGTTGCGGGTTGCGTCGATGCCTTCGGATCTTGCCGAGGTGAATCGCCGGCTGCAGGAGCTTTCGCCCTCGGTGAGCATTGTGCGCCCGAACGGGGGGTTCACCCGGGCGGTGTGGACCAACGCCACGGAGTTAGCGGCGGAAGATTTAGTGCCTGTCGTGAATCGCCTGCGGGAGTTCGTTCTTCCGAGCGGCGGCTCGGTGATCATCGAGCGCATGCCGCAGAGCTTTCGCGCGCCCGCCGACCCGTGGGGTTCGCCCCCGCCCGCATTCGACCTGATGAAGAAGTTGAAGGCCGCTTACGACCCTGAAGGCCGGTTTAATCGTGGGAGGTTTGTCGGTGGCATCTGAACATTCAATGTGGCCGCTGCTTTCTGAAGCCCCAACGGACGAAGACCTCGGCCGGTGTGTGCACTGCGGCCTTTGCGTGAACGCCTGTCCGACGTACCTGGTGACCGGCCTCGAAGTTGAGTCGCCGCGCGGACGCATTCATATGGCCAAGCTGATTTCGGATGGCCGGAGCGAACTGACGACATCGATCCAGGGGCACTGGGAACTCTGTTTGCAGTGTCGCGCGTGCGAAGCCGTTTGCCCGAGCGGCGTGCCTTACGGCCGCATCCAGGAGCACGCGCGGGCACAGCTCGACGCGGATGCGCCGGCTCATCGGGGGCAGCGCTGGCTGCGCAAGTTCGTGCTCCGTAACATCGTCGCGAACCGGGCAGTGCTTGGCGTGTTACTCGCGCCCGCGCGGTGGTATGCGGGCTCGCGACTCCGAAGTGCGCTGCGGAATACGGGGATCTTCCGTGGTCGGATCCGCTCGATGGAAGCGCAGCTACCCGGAGATGTTGGAGCGCCGTATCGCCCGCAGTCGGGCTCGGGAGGCGCTGATGGCGTGCTCTTCACCGGCTGCATCATGGGCGAACTCTTCGGCAATGTGCATCGCGCGACGGAGCGTGTCTACGAACGTGCGGGCATCAACCTCGTACCTGCAGCGCCGGGCAGGGATGCTGCGGCGCGTTGCACGCGCATGACGGCGATTTGGCCTACGCGCGCCGACTCGCGCGCAAGAACATCAAGGCTCTTGAGGCCACAGAAGGTCCAATCGTCGTGAACTCCGCCGGGTGCGGCGCAGCGATGAAGGAGTACGGCGACTTGCTGGCGAAGGATGCTCGCTGGGCCGAACGGGCGGCGGCGTTTTCGGCGCGGGTGAAGGATGCTTCGGAGCTGCTGAGCGACCTGCCTGCCGGGAACTTCCCCTCTCGGGTCACGTACCAGGACGCCTGCCACCTCGCGCACGCGCAGCGAATCAAGGACGGGCCGCGCGACCTGCTGAAGGCACAACAGGGCATCGACCTGGTTGAAACGCCGGGGGCCGACGTTTGTTGTGGCGCGGCCGGCATCTACTCGCTCGTACAGCCTGCGATGTCTGGCGAACTGCGGAAACGGAAGGCGGATCAATTCGTGGCTGCCCAGCCCGAGGTGATCGTCACGGCGAACCCGGGCTGCCACATGCAGTACCTCGCAGCTGTGCGCGAGGCGGGGCTTGATGCCCGCGTGATGCACCTGATGGAAGTACTGGACGAGGCCACGAGCTAGGCGATGAGGGCTCGCTGGTAGTCCAGGTGCTGAGCCCAGAACGGGCTAGGCTCGGGCGCGATCAGGGTGGGGGTTCGAAACACCTCGGCGAACTGCTGAACCCAGGGCACGATTCCGAGAAAGCCTGAGTCGATCATCTTCAACACATCGTCTTGCGTGGTTCCCGTCATACCACTTCCGCCCGTGGCCACCTGGCCCGGCGAACCGGGTGCGTAGTACTCGCGGATGTAGCGCGCCCCGTCGGGGCCGGAGAGGGGAGCACCCCAGCCGAACCAGAAGGCGGCCCGACCGTTGCCGTAATAGCCCTCGACCACGCGTTTGCTAATGGTCGTGTAGGTTTCGACGGCGGGGCGGAACTGTGGGCCGAAAGCCGCATTGAGCATGTCGATGACGATGGAGCTGGCGCTGTAGAGCGGGTCGAACACGCTTGGGAAATCGACGGTGATGGTGCCAAGGCCCGGCCCGCCGGCCGCCTCCCAGAGTCTGCGTCGATCGGCCGATGGAGCCGGTTCGCCTTCAATGTAGGCAAATCCGTCGACGAACTTGAGGCGTTCGGCGGAGATCTGCGCAACGCCATCGAGAGCGGGGACTGGCCGGGAAGTCCTGGCTCTCCCACCGAACAGGCGCCGTGTGAGCACGGACCGATTCAGCGCGCCGCTTATCAGCTTGACGAGCGCTACGTTGTTCCAGGGCGGGCTGCCCACGTGAAATGAGCTCATTACGAGCTCTCGTTCGTTCCGCGGCGCGAGGAACGACTGGCCAAGCGCCACCGCCTGCTGAATGTCTCTTAGCTCGAATTTGGGCGAGACCGGGCTTCGCCGGGCGCCAATTGCGGCTGAGTCGCGGCGATCCCGCACAAGGACCTCTTCAAGCGTCCCGTCGATGAAACGCTGGGCGGCTTCGCGGCGAGGCTCCGCGACGATGAGTTCATCGAGGAACGGCTGACGGTGACCGGCCCGGAAGGCGGTGAATTTCGCGCCGTTGTCGGCCCAGTCGAAGGTCCATGGGCCGGTGCCGATGACGTGGTCGGAATCAAGCTTCGACCAGCTGCCCGAGAACGCGGCGACTGCCTCCGGCGCCTGGACCAGGGCGTATTCGCCGGCGAGCGTCCCGAGGAGGTCGGGGTCGGGCTGACTGAGCCGAAAGCGAACGGTGGCTGTTTCTGGAGAATCGACAGCGGCAATCGACGCGTAGTCGCCATAACGCTGTGCCAGCGGAGCCTTTCCCCCGGCGGCTGTTTCGAGAGAGCGGCGAAAGTGCGATACGACGTCCTCTGCGGTGAGAGCGCGGCCATTCAGCGGCTTTCGGTCATGCCAGTGGGCGGCCGGATCCAGGTGGAAGAGGAGGGTCTGGTCGTCGGGTTGTTCCCAGCCCGTGGAGAGGTCGCCTTTCAGTGTGAGGAGGCCTGTGGTGTCCCAGTTCAGCAGTCGTGAGTGGGTGCGGCCGAGGACTTCGTTTAGTGCCGTCGAACCGCTCAGCTGCGAATCGAAGGTGTCGATGTTGAAGCTCGTCGCGGAGGTGATTCGGGCAGTACCCCCGCTCGGGACGGCAGTGGCGCTGGGAGAGGGAGTCGAAGTTGGTGCGACCGTCGTGGGTGTGATGGTTGCCGGGCTGGCAGGAGGCTTCGAATTGCTGCCGCGGGTCGTGACCACCGCCGCGGTGGTTCCGGCCGCAGCCACAACTGCGACGCCGCCTGCACCAGCGAGGAATGTGCGACGAGAGACGCGGCGGCTCATCGGACCGAGACTGGCCCGTGCGAATGTGACGCTGCCTCGAGCAGCCCAGAATCCGGGCTCAGACAGCATTCCATTGCTTCGTGGAGGGCAGGCGTTTCGGGCTGCAAGGTCACGTGGACGATCCCGAACCGCTCGCGGAAAAGCGTGGCGAGGTCGGTGAGTATGTGTTCGGTGCAAGTGACGTCGGCGAGCTCGACGTGGGCACTGAGGGCAGGGAAAGCCGGGCCGATGGACCAGACGTGTACATCGTGGAGGGCCATTACTCCTTCGACTTCGAGGGCGGCCGTTTCGACTTTTTCAGGGTCGAGCCCTGCGGGAGCGCTTTCGAGCAGGATGTCCGCCGACTGTCGAAGCAATGTCCATGCCCGTGGGATGACGAGGACGGCGATTGCAAGACCGACGACGGCATCGATGCCGGACCATCCACCCGCTGCGATGACGATTGCCGAGACGACGACGGCGACCGAACCGATCGCATCGACCGAGGCTTCGAGGGTGGCTGCGCGCATATTGAGATTGCTGGTGCCATGGCTATGGAGCAGGCGGACGACGAGCAGGTTCACGGCAAGGCCGGCAAGGCCAACAGCGATCACCGGGCCGGTTTCGATGTCCGGCGTGTCCCGCAGGTGGCCGATGGATTCGAAGACGATATAGCCGGCGATGAGCCCAAGCAGGACGACATGAATCGGCACGACGAGCACTTCGAAGCGGGCGAGGCCGTAGGTGTGGCGTCCGCCAGCGGGACGGCGGGCGAGCGTTGCCGCGCCGAGAGCGAGAATCAGGCCGGCTGAGTCAGCGAGCATATGGCCCGCATCCGAGAGCAACGCGAGTGAGTTCGTGAGCCAGCCAGCAACCGCCTCGATTACGACGAAGGCGAGGGTGAGGACGAGGCCAGCGATGAGCGCTTTGCGAATCTGATCCGAGTGCGTATGCACCTCTCCATGCTAGCAGAGCGGGCCGGTGCTACAGTTCAGAGCGGGACAACGTTTGAGTTGTCCCGAGTGAGGTAAACGGCCCTGGCGGGTGAACTAGCCGGCCTCACGGCCGCAGTAGCTGAAGCAATCCAGCCCCAACTCAAGTTCGGGGGCGGTTCACTGCGCCTCGGATTACCGGAGTCGGGGCGCGCGCCGGTGGTCGCGGCACTCGCCAGCAACCACCCCGGGCCAGTGCTTGTCGTAGTCCCCTCGCCCGCGAAATCGAGTGCCCTATACGAAGAAGTCGCGCTCTTCGTTGCGGGAATACCGTTCGCGCGGCTCCCCGAACGAGAGGCGCTTCCCTACGAGTTCACGCGCGACGATCCCATCCTCGCCGTCGAACGAACGCATGCGCTCAGCCTGCTTCGTGGTGATGCGCCGGCCCTGGTCGTGACCTCATGGGCGGCACTTTCGGAACACTGCGCCGGTCCACAGGTTGAAGCGGAAGGCCTGACGCTGAAGACGGGCGAAGCCCGCAATCCCGGCACCCTGATGGCTTCCCTGGAACACTCCGGATACGCGATCGAACCGCTGGCGGACGGGCCTGGTACCGCATCCCGGCGCGGGGGGATTATCGATATCTTCCCCGCGAACGCCGAACGGCCGTTTCGCATCGAATTCTTCGGCGATGAGGTCGAAAGTATTCGCGAGCTCGACCTCGCGACTCAGCGCAGCGTCGGGCGGCGGGATGAGATTCACATTCCACCCGCAGCCACGAGCGGCAGCCAGGCACGTACGGCGGCAACCGTTCTGATTGAATTGCTCGAGGCAAACGGAGACCAGGCCGAGGTCGTAATCGAGCAACTGGAACTGCTCTCCGGTGGGAACCGGAGCCCGTTCTCGACGTTCTTCGAACCGCTCTTGTACAGCGGCACCGCAATCGAACACCTCTCGCGCGGCTCGCTGGTGGTGTTCGATGAACCTGCGGAAGGCGAAACATCGCTCGCCACCGTGGTTGACCACGAAGACCGCACTCGACAGGAGCTCGAAGGCCGCGGGCTCATCCCTACCGGACTTCCGCCGCTTCGCGTGGAGCCGGAAGAACTTCGCTCGCAGCTCGACGGCTTCCAGTCGCTCGAACTACAGCGGTTCGGCACGGAGGAGTTGGGTGCGAAGCGCCTGCCGATGACGGTCACGCCGAGTTTCGCGGGCAAGCTGCGGCCATTGGCTCAGCAGGCCGGGGTCTGGGCGAAGCAGGGCCGCGCCGTCGCCATCGTTTCGCAGCAGGCGCTGCGGCTGGCAGAGCTTCTCGACGACGAAGGCGTTCGGGCACAGCCGATGCGCCGAATGCTGAAAGCGCCGGAACCCGGTGAGATCGTGCTCTTGCCGGCCGCTCTCTCGGGAGGGTTCACGCTTAACGAGTCGCTGACGGTCATTTCGGACTCGGAGGTTTTCGGCTTCCGGAAGCGGCGGCGCCCTACGCGGAACCGTACGGCGATTCGGGCCGACCTCGTCTCCACCCTCGAAATTGGCGACTACCTGGTGCACGCCGACCATGGCATCGCGCGCTACAACGGACTGATTCGGCGCACGGTCGACGGCGCCGAGCGGGAGTACCTCGAACTCCAGTACGCGGACCGCGACCGGCTGTACGTCCCGGCTGACCAGCTCGAATCGGTCTCGCGGTACGTTGGCCCGACCGACCATCCGCCTTCTCTGACGAAGCTTGGCTCGCAGGAGTGGGTGCGCGCCAAACGCCGCGTGAAGCAGGCCGTGGTCGAACTCGCGCAGGAATTGCTTGAGCTGTACGCGAAGCGCGAACTCGCACGCGGCCACGCGTTCGCAGCGGATAACGCCTGGCAGATGGAGATGGAGGCAGCGTTCCCGTTCGTGGAGACGCAAGACCAGTTGGATGCGATAGCCGAAGTGAAATCCGACATGGAGAGCGTGAAGCCGATGGACCGGCTCATCTGCGGCGACGTCGGCTATGGCAAGACCGAGGTTGCGGTGCGGGCGGCGTTCAAGGCCGTTACCGATGGCAAACAGGTCGCGGTGCTTGTGCCAACCACCGTGCTGGCCGAACAGCACGGCTCGACCTTCCGCGAGCGGGTCGCAGGATTTCCGATACGCGTCGAGGTGTTGTCGCGCTTCCGGAGCGCGGAGCAGCAACGCGAGATTGTGGCCGGAATAGCATCCGGCGACGTCGACATCGCAATCGGCACGCACCGGCTGGTGCAAAAGGACGTCGAGTTCAAGGACCTCGGCCTGGTGGTCATCGATGAAGAACAGCGCTTCGGTGTGAGTCACAAAGAGCGTCTGAAGCAGATGCGGGCCGAAGTCGACAGCCTCGTGCTTTCGGCGACGCCGATTCCACGGACGCTGCAGATGTCGCTCGTGGGCATCCGCGACATGAGCACGGTGATGACGCCGCCGGAGGAGCGACAGCCGATCCGCACGTACGTCCTTCAGTGGGACGATGAACTCCTGCGCGAAGCGATCGAGCGAGAGATGCAGCGGGGCGGCCAGGTCTACTTCGTCCACAACCGTGTCCACAACATCGAGCGCATCGTGACGCGTCTGCGAAATGTCGTGCCGGAGGCGCGGATCACGGTCGGGCACGGGCAGATGCCGGAAGACCAACTCGAACGGGTGATGATGGAGTTTTCTGCGGGCGACCACGACATCCTCGTCTGCACCACGATCATCGAGAGCGGCCTCGATATCCCGAACGCCAACACGATCATCATCAACGATGCGAACCAGCTCGGGCTGGCGCAGCTGTACCAGTTGCGTGGCCGCGTGGGGCGTTCGGCCAACCGCGCCTACGCCTACTTGCTGTACGACAAAGACCGGGCGATGAGTGAAAGCGCGCAGAAGCGGCTCGAGGCTATTTTCGAGGCAACCGAACTGGGCGCCGGCTTCCAGATCGCGCTGCGAGACCTCGAAATTCGCGGTGCAGGAAACGTGCTCGGCAACGAACAGAGCGGCCACATCGCGGCAGTTGGCTTCGACATGTATTCGAAGCTCGTGGCCGAAGCCGTCTCCGCGCTGAAGAAGGTGGTTGCGCCAGACGCTCCGGAGGGACCGGCGCCGTTGGCGCCCTCGCCGATGATCGACCTGCCGCTGAGCGCCCACATCCCGGAGTCGTACATCGCGGACATCCACGGGCGGCTGGCGGCGTACCAGAAGATAGCGGAGATCGAATCGGCGGAAGGCGTGGCCGAAATGCAGGCAGAGTTGGCCGACCGTTTCGGCTCGGTGCCCCGCTCGGTCGAGAACCTGCTCTATGTGGCGCTCGTCCGCTCACTTGCGCGGCGGGCGAACGTTGAGAGCCTGAAAACGGACGAGCTCATGTTCCACCTCCGTATACGGCGCGGGACGCCGTTGTCGATGAAGCTGGCGGTGGAAGGGCTGAACCTGAAGAGCGTCATCGTCGGGCCGAACCAGGTGCGAATCGACCGGGTCGGGGTCGGGACGAACTGGATGCCGCTGCTGGTGCGAGTGTTGCGGGCCATGGCTGAAGGAGAGGAAAGAGGAAAGAGAAGAGAGGAAAGGTTGGAACGTGCTGCTCCGGCGTAGGCAACGGCGGCCGACGGTGTTGATGCTGGCTTCGGCGCTCCTTCTCGTGGCCGGAATCGGACTGCTAGTGGTCGCGTTTCTCGAGAGTGGCAACGACGCGAAGCCGGTTACGCCCTCTTTGCCGTTCGACCTGCGTACCGCAGAGGCTCAGGCGACGCTGACTTCAACCCCGACCGCGACGGCGACCGGTGCCCCAACTGCCACTCCCAGCCCGACGCCGTTCGATGGGAAACTCGCACGGATGATTGCGCCCTCGATCGGGGTCGACAACGCGATTGAAGAGATTGGGTTGTCGAACAACCAGCTCGACGTGCCGGTTGATGGGGTAAACAAGGTCGGCTGGTACTTCCCATACCCGAAGCCCGGGCAGGGAAAGAACGCGCTCTTCGCCGCGCACATCAACTTCAACAAAAAGAACGGGCCGTTCGCGCACCTGGCGGAGATCCATCAGCTCGACCACATTTCCATCGTGATGGCTGACGGCCCGACGTATGTGTACGAAGTGATCGCCTATCGACGCTACGACGTCAGCACGATCGCGATGGGCGAATTGATCGACGCAGCCGACCGCCCCGAGGGCGAGGAGTGGATCACGCTGATCACCTGCGGTGGAGACTTCGTCCCCGATCCGGGCAGCGAATTCGGGCACTACCTTCAGCGTGACGTGGTGATTGCCCGGCGGATCGAGTGAGCCGCGTAGAATCCGCGCCATGAAGCTTGGCCTGCAGATTTCGAACTTCACCTGGAAGGGGCGCGGCCCAAAGCTGGGCGAGAACCTCGCGACCATCTCGCGGACGGCCGAGGATGTTGGCTACAGCTCCATCTGGGTGATGGACCACCTGTTCCAGATTCCGCCGATTGGGTCGGCGCACATGGAGATGCTCGAGGCATACACCGCGCTTGGGTTCATCGCGGCGAACACGAAGACGGTTTCCGTCGGGACGATGGTCACAGGAGTGACGTACCGGAATCCCGGGTTCCTGTGCAAGCAGGTGAGCACGCTCGACGTACTGTCGGGCGGACGCGCGGTGCTCGGGATCGGGGCTGCATGGTTCGACCGCGAGCATAAGGCGATGGGCATCCCGTTCCCGCCGATCAAGGAACGGTTCGAACGCCTGGAGGAAACGATCGAAATCTGCCTTCAGATGTGGGGCAAGGACGACGGGAAGTTCGAAGGCAAGCACTACGTGCTGAAAGAAACGTTGAATTCACCGCAGTCACTGCAGAAGCCGCACCCGCCCATCCTGATTGGCGGCCGTGGCGAGAAAAAGACGATCAAACTCGCCGCCAAGTTTGCAGACGCCTACAACATCCACACGGATTCGCCGGATGTTGCCCGCCACAAGTTCGAAGTCCTTCGCATGCACTGCGAGGCGCTCGGCCGTGACCCGGAGGAGATCGAGCGCACGGTTCTCATGCCGATGGACGTTGGAGAGAACGGCGCCAAAGCTTCGGAACTCGTCGAGCAGCTCGGGCTGATGGCCGAAGCCGGTGCGCAGGCGGCGTACGGCTACCTCCCGGGCCTCGATAAGCTCAGCCCACTCGAGGTAGTTGGCCGCGACGTGATTCCGCAGGTGAGGGACCTTTAGAGAGGAAAGAGGAAAGAGGAAAGAGGAAAGAGGAAAGAGGAAAGAGGAAAGAGGAAAGAGGAAAGAGGAAAGAGGAAAGAGGAAAGCGTGTCGCATCTTGAGCAGGTGGCCCTAATTGTTGACGAGTATGACGCCGCGATTCGGTTCTTCGTCGATGTGCTGGCGTTCGAGCTGGTGGAGGATTCGCCCTCTCTGACGAACGACGGTCGGCCGAAACGATGGGTGGTGGTGCGTCCCCCGGGATCCCAGACCGGCATTCTCCTGGCGCAGGCTGATGGCGAGCGACAAAAGGCAATGGTCGGTGAGCAGTTCGCGGGACGGGTCGGGATGTTCCTGCGGGTGGGCGACTTCGAAGCCAGTTATGAGCGGATGGTGGGTGCTGGAGTGGAGTTCGTGACCGAGCCGCACGACGAGCCTTATGGCCGTGTAGTGGTGTTTCGGGACATCATGGGCAACCGCTGGGATCTGCTAGGTCCCGTAGCTCGTTAACGTTCGACGCCGAGGAGGCCTCTTTGACCACGCCGAATATTCCGAACCTGCCCGGAATGGGCAACGCCCCAACGCTGCAGGCGCAACTCTCGACGGTCACGGACCGGGTGCTGCTGTACTGTGATCGCGCGACCGAGGGCCTGACTCTCGACCAGTTCTGTGACACGCGCGGCGGAGTGACGAACAGCATCGGTTGGGACGTGTGGCACGTTGTCCGGACCATAGACAACATCATCCACTTCGTGTTCGAACGGCAGCAGCCGGTCTGGCTGCAACAGAGTTTCCATGAGCGCTGGAACCTTCCGAAGGTCGACCAGGGGACGGGCCAAGACCCGACTGACGCGTACAGCATGCGTTTCCCGGAGCCGGCGGAGTTCATGTCGTATACCAGGGCCGTGCGCGAAGCGGTCGTCCCGAAGATCGCCGCGATGAGCGACGAGTACCTCGCTGAGGTCCAGATGTTCCGGCCGTGGGGACCGATTCCGCGAATGGAGGCAATCCTGCATGGGCTGATCGGCCATGGGAACGGGCACCTCGGACGGGCGAGCTACGCGCGGACGCTCTTCGGGGCGCAGGGTCTGCCGTACTAGAGGAAAGAGGAAAGAGGAAAGAGGAAAGAGGAAAGAGGAAAGAGGAAAGAGGAAAGAGGAAAGAGGTTGGAACTTTCGGAATACATAATTCATGAGATGGAAGCGGTGCGTGGTGGCCTGGGCGGCCTCGTTGAAGCTGTTACTCAAAGCGAATGGGAATCGGCGGCTGCGCCAGGGCACAACCCAATAGGATTCACTGCCTGGCACGTGCCCTCAATCCAAGACTGGGCGCTCAACACCTGGATGCGAAACGCGCCGACTGTGCGCTCGCGGCCAGAATGGGAAGCGAAGGGAATGATGACCTCCTTCCTGCCGGTCGGAATGGGGCTCGCGGCGGCGCAAGAAGTAGCGAGAGCGACGAAACCCGAAGATGTCCTCGCCTACGCGGACGCCGTGCTCGCCGAGGCGCGCGTGCTGCTGAACTCGATGACTGCCGAGAAGTTCGACGAGATACCGCCGAACAAGCTCCACTTCGCGGACTCGCGATACGACGCGCCCGGCTATCTCGCGGACGTCAGCGACATGTACGAGCAGCGCTACTGGCGGCTCTTCCTCGGAGCGTGCACGGGCCACTGCCGGGGACATCTCGGTGAACTGGAGCTAGGACTGGAACTCGTTCGCGGGCGCTAGGGTCGGGATTTTCGGGCGTTGGCGGCGAGCTCTTCCAGTGCGAGCTTCGTTCGCGGCTCCGCACGGACCGCGCGTACAACGCTTGCAGCGAAGATCCCTATCGCAAGCCAGGCGAGTAAGCCGGCCGTTGCCATCATGTGCCGGCCCGCGTCGAAATCCAGGGAGCTACCAAGCAACGGTACGCCCGCACGAAGGATGAGCGCACCGAGCAGAAGCCAGAATGGCAGCCGTTCGAGGACACGGGGAACCCCGGATTCGGTGCGCTCCATCGCGAAGAACGGCGCTACGAGCCGGGCCATGCCGAGGATGAGCATCGTGATGGTTCCCACGCCGAACAGGTGGCGGGCGGCGTCTCGCTGGTTAATTGCGGCGAACGGCTCGGACTGATCCTGGAGCAAGATCCCGAAGCCTGCCCAGAGGAGAAGCATGCCCGCAAGCGTGGCTGCGAGATTCGCCGCGATGATGAATCGCGCGGCAGAGCGTGCTCGCGGGCGGAGGCGGCGCGCCTGGCCGTAGACCGACCCGGCCACGGCCGGCAGCCACAGCAGCGCGCCGCCGCTCAGGGCGAACCCGGCGCCGGCCCATGTCAGCTCGTTCTGATCGTCGATAAGCGAAAGCGCAAGACAGGTGACTCCGAGGTTCAGCGCCACGCCGGGCACCAGCAGCTTCGCCAAATGCGGAGTTCCACGCCCATAGAAGACCGGAACGCTCCGGCTCTGCACTCCCCAGATGAAGTTGCTAATCGGGCCCAGCATGACCACCCAGAGAAGGATGTCGTTGTTATGGGCTGGGACGAGTCCCGCTGTTGCCCCACCGGATGGGATGTTGGCAACGCTGAGAAACGCCCATACGGCCCACCATGCGGTCCCAGCCCACGCGAAGTATCGCCACGGGTCGCGAGGCTTCCGGCCCTTCGTCAGTGTGTAGCCGAGCACGGTTGCGACGCCCAATTGGCCGGCTGCGGAACTGAGCCCAATGGCCGCTGCTAATGCGTCGGCGCGGCTACCCGACGCCCACGTTTGAAAAGCGATGCGGAGGACTATGGGGAAGACGAGTACGACCAGCAACGGCACGGTTACCGTTCGACCAATTGGCTTGCGTCCGGCGAAGCGGGGGATGAGGCGAATTGCCATTCCGGCTACGAAGAGGCCGCTCCAACCCTGGAGCATCACCCAGCCGTGCGCCTGCGTCATCCAGGGTACGCGGTCTCCGCCGCCGATGGCGCCCGTCGAAGCCAGCGGCACCCAGATCGCGAAGATGAACCCGCCGAGGAGCGCCGCCGCGAGCGCGCCCGCGATGTAGCCGAGATAGGACTGGTCTTCCTTCGCCCGGACCACAGTGGGGGAAGAAACGAGCGGCGGCTCTAACGGGATATCCGTCTGGCTCATGCAAATGAGCCTAACCGAAAGACCCACGCGGAGTTTGGGGAGTCGTGCAGTGGGCTAAGCGACGAAGAGGCTGACGACTTCTTCAAGCTCGTCCAGCTCGAACGGCTTTGCGAGGACTCGGGCCACGCGACGACTACGAGGGTCGTCCGCGTCGATGTTGCCTTCGCCGGTCATCAGAACAACGGGGGGCGTCTTTCCGACGTGATTTTCGAGGGCCGTGACAACCCGCATCCCGTCTCCGTCGGCAAGATTCAGGTCGAGGAGCACGAGGTCGAAGGCCGAGGTCTCGAGTTGCTCCACGGCTTCGGATGCGGTCTGGACGCCGACAATTTCGTGGCCCGCGTTGGTTAGCACCTGCTTGATGAGGCGTGAAATCGTGCGCTCGTCTTCCGCGAGGAGGATTCTCATCGGCTTCTTCATCGGCCCTCTCCGCCCGAGCTCAGCGGCAACGCGACACGAAACGTCGCGAATCGTTGAGCCCGTTCGCAGTGTACGGAGCCGCCCAAGGCTAGTACAAGCTGGCGCGCTCGAAAGAACGCGAAGCCGGCATCAGCCGCAATCTCGCGGGGTTCACCGGAAGGAAATCCGCTGGTAAAGGTCAGCTCCGCCACAGTCTCGCGGCGGATTGCTTCAAGGTGCACTTTTCCGGAACCGTCGCCGATGCGGTTCGAGGCGTTTGCGAACCCTGCGATGGCACGAACGAGGCGGGCGGCATCCCATGGTCCTTCGATGTTGGGTTCTGGGATGCCGATGAGTTCGAGCGGACCCAAAAGTTCACGCGCAGCCTCAACGGCAACTGAAAGTTCGCATGGACCCGGTGAAAGGTTCAGTTTCCCGCGCTCGAGGCGCGAGGTCTCCTGCAAATCGTCAGCAAGCTGTTGGAGGTCGTCGACCGAAGTCTCCAGCATTGCCACGAGCTCGTCATCGAGTAAGAGTCCGCCCGACCTGGACTGACGTCGGGCCAGCTCAATCACCATCTTGATCGAGGTGAGCGGCGTCCTGACTTCATGAGCGAAGGCGCCCATGGCTTCACGCCGATACGTTTCGGACTCTTGAATCGAGTGTGGTGGTTCCATAACGCTCTGAAGCACCATCTGACCGTATTCTCGCCGCCCTGTACTCACAATTGGTGAAATACCCTAGGGGAATCCCGCAGGAAACTGGCCGACGATGTCCCGGATGATACAGATTTTAGGATGGATGCGGCGAGGTATTTGTCCGGGCCGTGGCGACCTGTTCCTCAGCGTGATACGAGCTTCGAACGAGCGGGCCGCACTCGACGTGGCGAAATCCCATCGCGATCGCCTGTGCCTTGAGGTCTGAAAACTCGTCGGGCGTCCAGTAGCGGTCGATAGGAAGGTGTTGCGGGGTAGGGCGGAGATACTGGCCGACCGTAAGAATGTCGACTTCGGAGCGGCGGAGGTCGCGGAACACGTCGAGTAACTCTTCGCGCGTTTCTCCGAGGCCGACCATCACTCCACTCTTCGTTAGCGCGCCGGGATCGATTTCCCTGGCCGTTTGTAGTAGTTCCAATGAACGTTCGTAGACGGCCTGCGGGCGAACCACGGAGTACAAGCGCGGCACTGTTTCGGTGTTGTGATTGAGAATCTCCGGCTCGGCGGCGAGCACGGTTTTAAGCGCCTTCGAATCGCCCTTGAAGTCGGGGATGAGGACTTCGAAGGTCGTGTCAGGCGATAGTTTGCGCGCCCAGCGAATCGTTTCTGCGAAGATGCTGGCCCCGCCATCGGCCAATTCGTCGCGGTTCACGCTGGTGATGACGGCGTGGCGAAGTTCCATGCGCTGGATTGCGAGGGCCACACGTCGCGGTTCGCCGAGGTCGAGCGTTCCGGGGCGGCCGGTTTTCACAGCGCAGAACCCGCAGGAACGGGTGCAGGTATCGCCGAGGATCATGAAGGTCGCGGTGCCGCGGCTCCAGCAGTCGCCGATGTTCGGGCAGCGAGCTTCTTCGCAGACAGTGTGGAGTTCTTGTTCACGCATCAGGTTGCGCAGCCGTTCGAAGTTGCCTCCCGCGGGGAATCGAACCTTGAGCCACGGAGGTCGCTCGGGATGCCTGATAGCCATGAATCCAGTGTGAGCCATCTGCGCGCGCTTGTCGTCAAAGGACACCGGGCAGCGAGTCCAGGTTCGTTGGTTAGAACTCGTTCTCGGTTTGGGCTGGCCGGGCCGGCGTTAACAAGGCTTCAAGTCGAGGGAGGACCAGCGAGACAGCCACGACAACCACTCCGGCCACGAGGATCACAAGGCCATTCCGCACTGGGACGCCAATGGCCGCTTGCGTGACATCTCGATAGCCGGCGATGAATGGGTCGTCTCCGCCAATCTGGCCGACAATCAGTCTGAGCACCCAGAACATCAAGACGACCGGGATGGCTCCCGCAGCGGCGGCCATGCCCAGCGACCGCATCCTCCCCCACCCTGTTCCATTCGCGGCCACGATGGCGCCAAAGATTGCAATGCCGATCAGGGAGACCAAGACGAACATCGTCGCCCGATCGTGGGTAGTTTGCGAAACCTGGCTGAGGCTGAGTTCGAGAAGACCCTGGATTGAAAGCCGACGGAGCGACTGTTCGCCAGTGCGGTCGAACGCACCGATACCTTTGGCGTAAATCAAAGCCGATGAGCGTTCGAGGATCAGCGTCCGGAGTTCGGCATCGGTGCTGGTTGTTAGTTCGCTTCGAGTCAGGACGACGTCGAGCGGGTAGCCCGGGATCGTGAGGTTGTCACTGTCGGCATTGCTGGCGAATTCGCGGAATGAATCGCCTTCGTCCGCCAGCATCTGATCGATGTCGGTCAGCGTTACCAGGCCAGATTCAAGGACGTTGCGAGCCGGTCCGGGGGCCGTGGATTGGCGGCAGCTGAGGGAGATGATGAAGACGAACACGCAAATGGTCAGAAGTGCCACTGCGATCGAGCGGCGACCTTCGTAACTCGAGGTTGCGCCGACATAGACGCGCTCACGAACGGAGATATCGGGGTCTATTTCGTCCGGATACACCAAGAGAACCTACACCAGCCTGACGACAATCGTCCCGGCGATGCGGTCGTGAAGGGTGCGGCGGTGACGATCGAAGGCCGCCCAGATAAATCCGAACGCGGCGAGCACGAGGCATCCCCCAAGGGCGCCGCCAGCGATGACTGTATCGTCCCGGAATGCGTACGCGACGATGACCCCTGCTGAGGCGATGAGGACGTACACGAGCAGCCCGATAACGCGCGCCATGGCGCCGAGAACGCCGAGTGGATGTCCGTCGGAACGGATGACCATGACCTGCATGACTGAGGCGCCGATGGTCTGGCCTTTCCATGCAAACCCGATGAAAAAGTAAAGAAGTAGCGCTGGCACGATGCAACCGACGCAAACCCAGAACGCGTTGAGTGCCGTGCTGGATGGCTCAACTTTTTCAAAGTCCGAGGAGATGAGAACGATTATCGAGCCGATGGTGACGAGCAGAGCGGCGATGATGAACATGACGAGCACATCGAGAGCGCCTGCCGCTACCCGAGATTCGAACGAGGCGTAGTGGAGTCGGAACGGGGGCCGGCGTCCGCGATCAGCTTCCTGCATGGTGGTCGCGCTTGCGCTCATAAGCTTGGGGCCAGTCTATCGCGACGGACGTAAGGGTATAGACGAGACCGCAGTCTCGTTGGACCGAATGCAGCGTGCGCACTCACGTTGTTGGCTCCGGCTCCGGTGGATCGTCCGGCGCGAATAACTCGACCCGCGACCCCGGAATACCTGTGCCGCCTTCGCGCCGGTCCAGGTAGTAATCCAACGCCACGCGTGCGGCGGCGGCAGTCGGCAGAGCGAGCAAGATGCCGGCGACGCCCATCAGTTCGCCACCGACGAGCACTGCGACTAGCACGACAATCGCCGGAAGATTAAGTGTCTGGCCATAGATCTTCGGTACGAGGTAACGGTCTTCGAACTGCTGGTAAACCAGCAGCGCGCCGAGGACGATCAGGGCCTGGGTGGGCGATTCCTGGAACGCCGCCACTACGGCCGGGACGACGGCGATGAACGCGCCGATCAAAGGAATGATGTCGGCGAAGGCAGCAAGCACCCCAAAGGCGACCGCATTCGGGACCTGCAGGATCAGCAGAACTGCAGTCGTGAAGAGGCCGATGATCAAGGACGTGATCAACTGGCCGCGCACGTAGCCACCGACGACCCGCGAGAGCGCGTTCAAGAAGTGATGGGCTTCGGGTTCGCGGTTGTTTGGGACAAGCCGAAACAGGAACGTCCGCAGTCGCGGTGCATCGACGAGGAGGTACGCCGTCAGGACTGCAACCGTGAATCCGGAGATGACGCCAACCAGGACGCGCTGACCGAAGTCGACCGCCTGGCTGCCGCTGATGAGCTCATCCCATTTGATGTCTTTTGACCGCTCGGGAAGGTCCCAGCTGTCGGTCTTGAGGCCGAAGTCCGACATGAGGTCTTCGAAATCCTGGGCGTACTTGGGGAGGTTGTCCCGGACGTCGCGGAACTCGTCGAACATCGCCGGCGCCACGATCGCGACTACGGTCCCGAGTGAGAGAAGAACGGCGAACAGGATCAAAAGGACCGCCACCACCCGGTTGAAGCCGCGCCGGCAAAGCCACTCTACATACGGCAGTAGCGCGGCCATGAAGATGAAGGCGGTGACGACGAGCAGGAGGATTTGGAAGAGGTTGACCAGCGCCCACAGCGTTATTAGCGCGAGGCCAGCAGCAACCATTCCGCGGTATGAAAGTTCAATCTTTAGCATGATGCGAGCGGGGGACGCCGAGCGTAGCGTATGGCCCGTCATCTGAGGATACAAGCGCCTGGGAGGTGAACGATGTTCCGGAACGTCGATGGGTTTTTGAGGTACTTCGAGGGCGTGAACAAACGCGCCATGCGTGACGTTGCCGCCCTGCCGCCAGAGGCGGATGGCTGGCGCCCGGAAATCGGCGAAGGCGAGAAGGCCTGGAGCATCAATACGCTCGTGGGGCACATGGCCGGATCGCGGTTGTATTTCGCGAGTGCGTACTCCGGCAGCGGCTGGATTAGCCCCGAACCGCCGGACGTCTCATCCCGCGCGAAGTGGCTGCCGGCGCTGGAGGCGAGCTTCAATGAGTTCAAGGCGAAGCTGGCGGGCACACCGGACGATTGGCTCGACCGGCGCGTCGACATGATCGACACGGCCGCGACGCTACCGGGCTGGCGGGTGCTTTCTGATGATGATGGAACACGACATCCACCATCGCAGCCAGATCGACACCTACGCGGGCATGAACGGCTGGGATGTCCCGGACATCTACAACCGCAGCGCAGAGAAGATCGGTACCCTGCAGGCGGACCAGCGCGCGAAGCACGGGCTGGATGGCGAGGGGCACGCGCTGTAGTGCCATGTCTGAGGTCTTACGAATCGCTCGCCACGACTTGGTCGGCGAGCCGTTGACTCTCACCCTGCCCGAGACGTTAGCGTGACTCCCATGAACCCGAGGACCGCCAGTTGATCAGGATCGGTGACTTTGCGCGGCTTGGTCAGGTTTCGGTCGTGAGGCTTCGGCACTACGACGAAATCGGATTGCTGAAGCCGAGCAGCGTCGACGAGTTCACCGGCTATCGGTATTACACCGCCGGCCAGCTCTCTCAACTTAATCGGATTGTGGCCCTGAAGGACCTCGGCTTCTCGCTCCAGCAGATTCGTGATGTCCTGGGAGGAGGTGTCTCCGGCGAAGAGCTTCGAGGCATGTTGAAGATGAAACTGGCCGAAGCCGACCAGAGGCTCACGATCGAACAGGAACGGCTCGTGCGAATTCGGGCGCGGATCAAGCAAATAGAGACGGAGGACCGCATGTCGAACTACGAGGTTGTGCTCAAAGACATCCCATCACAAGTGGTTGTATCGCGACGGGTGACCATCCCAACGAACGACCAGGTGCCGAAGTATCTCGGCTCTGCGTTCGATGAGGCTTATGGCCTCGTACGCACCCGTGGAGCGAAGGAATCCGGGCCGTGCATCGCGCTCTGGCACCAGGGGGCGGAGGTCCTTGAAAACGAAGACGCCGAAGCGGCGGTGCCGATCGAACGTTCGGTGGCGGGCAACGAACGCGTGAACGGTGTACGAGCTCGAAGGTGGCCCCGTTGCATCCGTGATCCACGAAGGGGACTACGCCAATTTCAACCAGGCGCACGCGGTGCTCCTCAGCTGGATCGAGACCAACGGCTATCGCACGGCGGGGCCGATTCGCGAGGTCTACATCCGTTCCGCTGAGCCAGACATGAACGCAGCCGTGACCGAGATCCAGTATCCCGTGAAGAAGGCGTAGCCTCGGAGCGCCATTCTGAAACGAACGAAGGCTCCCTTGCAAGGGAGCCTTCGTGGTGTTATTTGGTTGTGGTGCTCAGTCGCTGCTGAAGGGTAGGTCGCCCTCTACTCTTCGGCCCTGGCTGGCGTGGAACTGGCGAATGCGCTCCGGCTCGGGGTCGTGGACGGTGGTGGTCTTCGTGCCCCGGACCATGGCGATGCGGCCGGTGCGCGAGAGTTCGCGGATGCCGTAGGGCTCGCACATTTTCACGAGGCCATCGACTTTGTCTTCGTCGCCGACGACCTGGAGGATGACGGAGTTCGTTGCGATGTCGATGACGTCCGCGCGGAAGACGTTGGCGATGTCGAGCAGTTCGTGGCGGTTCACGTTGTTGCAGCGCACCTTAATCATGGCCAGCTCGCGCGCGACCATGTCTTCGTTGCTCAGGTCGGTGACCTTCACGACGTCGATGAGCTTGTAGAGCTGCTTCTCCACCTGCTCGATCGGCGCGCTGGTGCCGTCGACGACGATGGTGATGCGGCTCAGCCCTTCGGCTTCGCTGTGACCGACGGTGAGGGATTCGATGTTGAAGCCGCGCCGCCGGAAGAGGCTCGAGACGCGCATGAGCACGCCCGGCTTGTCTTCGACGATAGCGACGACCGTGCGCTGTTCGCTGCGGTTCTTGATGGCTCCGTTCACCTGGGGGTTCATCGTGCGAGCTCCTCGGCCGGGGCCTCGATGGTCTCGGAGAGGGCCGCACCTGCCGGGCACCATCGGCCAGACGTTCTCTTCCTGGTCGATCTGGAAGTCGAGGAGGATCGGGCCCTTGTGGGCGCGAGCTTCGCGGATGGCGCTGGCGACTTCGCCCTTGGTTTCGACGCGAATGCCGCGAATGCCGTAGGCGTCGGCGAGCTTCACGAAGTCCGGCTGGGTCATCGCCACGGAGACGAGGTTCTTGTCGTAGAAGAGTTGCTGCCACTGGCGGACCATGCCGAGGTAGCCATTGTTGAAGATGGCGATCTTCACGGGCAGGCCTTCATCAACAAGGACGGCCATCTCCTGGAGGGTCATCTGGAAGCCGCCATCGCCGCAGATGGCCCACGTTTCGGCATCGGGGCAGGCGACCTGCGCACCGATGGCGCCGGGCAGTTCGAAGCCCATGGTGCCGAGGCCGCCGGAGCTAATGAGCTGCCGGGGCCGCTTGTAGAAGTAGTGCTGGCCGGCCCACATCTGGTGCTGGCCGACGCCGGTGACGATGTTCGCGTTGCCGTTCGTCTCTTCGTAGAGGGTGCGGACGACGTACTGCGGGAGCATGCGCCGGCTTTCGCGGATGTGCAGGCTGGGGTGTTCTTCGCGGCACTGGTCGATCCAACGTGTCCAGGGAACGTGCTTGGTTTCGGTGACCTGTTCGGCGAGGCGCGGGAGGACGTTGGCAGCGCTGCCGACGATTGGCACGGTGACCGGGAAGTTCTTGCCGATTTCCGCCGGGTCGATATCGATGTGGACGATTTTGACGCCGGGGTTGAAGTCCTTGAAGCGGCCCATGGCGCGGTCATCGAAGCGCATGCCGACGCCGATGACGAGGTCGGCCTTATCGGCGGCCATGTTGGCGTAGAACATGCCGTGCATGCCGAGCCAGCCGTAGCTGAGGTCGTGCGATTCCGGGAAGCCGCCGATGCCGAGGAACGTCGTGATGACCGGGATGTTGGCCTTCTCGGCGAGCTCGATGAGCGCTGCCTGGGCATCGGACCAGATGACGCCGTGGCCAGCAATGATGATTGGGCGCTCGGCCTGGTCGATGAGTTCGGCGGCGCGGCGAATCATGCCGGCGTGGCCTTCGACCGTGGGCTTGTAGCCGCGCAGGTTGATCTGCTCCGGCCAGTCGAATTCGGCCTCTTCCTGGAAGACGTCCTTGGGGATGTCGACGAGGACGGGGCCGGGGCGGCCGGTGCGGCAGATGTGTGCGGCTTCGCGGATGGAGAGCGGGATCTCCTCCGGGCGCATGACGAGGTAGTTGTGCTTGGTTATCGAGTGGGTGATGCCGGTGATGTCGGCTTCCTGGAAGCCGTCTTTGCCGAGCAGGGAGCGCGAGACGTTGCCGGTGAGGGCGAAGACGGGCGTGCTATCCATCCACGAGGTGCAGATGCCGGTGACGAGGTTGGTCGCGCCGGGGCCGCTGGTACCGAGGCAGGTGCCCATGCGTCCGCTGGCGCGCGCATAGCCATCGGCCATGTGTGCCGCTGCCTGTTCGTGGCGGACGAGGATGTGGCGGATGCCGGGGAACTGGGGGAGCGTGTCGTAAAGGGGAAGAACGACGCCTCCGGGGTAACCGAAGATCGTGTCGACACCTTCGCGCTGGAGGCTATCCAGCACCATTTGGGCGCCTGTCATGCGCGTCATAAACCGGGGTCCTTCTTGCGGTAAGCCTGGTATCCGGCGTTGCCCCCGGTAAGGGGTATCCGGCGCCCGCCACGCTATTCAGTCGTGGCTACCGATGGTTGGCTGGGAGCCGGGCCATCAGCTTAAGGCGAGGAGGGTTGGCTGGTTGGCCGATTTCCCTCCGGCGTGAGCCGCTGTCATAAGAGTAGAGAGGAAAGAGGAAAGAAGAAAGAGGAAAGAGGAAAGAGGATGAGCAATGAGCAACGAGCAATGAGCAACGAGCGATGAGTTCCCGGTGCGAACGGCTAATGGCTAACGGCGAACAGCCCCGGCGATACAATGTGCGATACAGACATCTACAACTGCAGGGGTGAGGACGATGGCAACCGAGAGCGACGCGGCGGCGAAGATTACGCACCGGATCCAGGAGATTGGCGGCTGGAAGGGCGAGGTGATGGGGCGTTTGCGGCAGCTGATTCACGAGGCGGACCCGGATGTGGTGGAGGAGTGGAAGTGGGAGAAGCCGTCTTCGCCGGGGGTGCCGGTGTGGTCGCATGACGGGATTATCTGCACGGGGGAGGTCTACAAGGAGTGGGTGAAGCTGACCTTCATGCGCGGGGCGGCGGTGGATGACCCGAAGAAGATCTTCAACTCCAGCCTCGAAGGGAACGCGCGCCGGGCCATCGATTTCCGCGAGGGCGAGAAGATCAACGAGCCGGCCTTCAAGCAGCTGATTAAGGCGGCGGTGGCGGCGAACGAGGCGGCGGTGGCGGAGAGGAAGGCGAAGAAGAAGGGGTAGGGGCGGGAGTCAGTACTGTTGAGGCTTTCTTCACTACCCACGACAGATTGGTATTGAAATCCTTACCAGAATCTGCGATCCTGCAAAAAAGCCCCGACTTAATCGATAAGGTGTGTAGATCCTTACTCATGTCGTACTTGTAGCTTCGTCCACTGTACAGGTAAATTAAAAGGACGCGCCCATGAGTGTGGCGCCCCCGCAGGCTCTTGTCGCCTTGTCGCAACTCGCAACGTCTCGGATAGGGGTCGACCCGCGCCCGAACTATGCCTGAGACACCGTGATCGCAAAGATGGTCCTGTTTTTGAGGTTTCCGGAGCAACCATGAATCATTGAGTGTCGATGTCGCTGAATGCGCTCGGTCCATTCAGCCCCACGCCGGGGAAAGGCTTCATCCGCCGAGCTCCGGATGGAACCTTCATCAACGACCAGACCAACGTCGGTCGCTCTCTTTCTGCCGATAACATTCAGCTCGCGCGCAGGGACGAACCCGGCGGCCAAGCGGGCACAAAGGCGATCGAAGGTCTCGGCAGGTTTCTCTAGGATACGTCGTTTCTATTTTGGCAGTTCTATATCGGTCCATTCGATGCGGTCCAATGGTTACGCTACCGTCAAGCAAACGTCCGGTCGATGGATTCGCTCAATTCGCTCAATACAAGGCTGCTGGTTCCGCCCGAGCCTACGGCGCGATGGCCGGCCCACCCGGTTTCTGCACCGCCCCATTTCTTCGAAACGCGTTTCTACGTATTCTTTGGACGATGCGCGGACTGTCGGGCGGCCGCGTCGATACGCCAGACTGGCGAGCCTTCGGTGTTGACCGCACGGTGGGGAAGTCTCGACGCAGTACCGATCGGAATCCGCTCCGCCGCGAGGAGCTTTGGATTCGATATGACCGCATAGCGACAACACAAGGGAACAAATCCTCGTGCCGTTTTACGACCGAATAGAAAGCATAGTCTCGGATTGACCAAAGGGTCGCTCGAGTCAGAATGACTGATGTCAAGAGGTCGGTGGCTGGTACGTTAGACAGCCACAGCTGGTTCGACTTTTCGCATTTGATATATAAGGGTTGGATACAGTGTGAGACGGCATGTCGGACTCGACGACGACTGAACGTGGCACTACCGTCTCGTCAGAGCAAGAAGTTTTCATCTTTTCGTCGGGGATTGACCGTATTGAAGTGCCTTGAGTTTTCCGCGAGGCGGACGTTTCGCCGGAGTCAACATCAGTGCCGTCAGCAACCTAGTGACTCTCGGAGACGAAATGCTGCGACGGCCGAGTTCGAGTGGCTTCGAGGCTTGGAGGCGCTTTTCGTGACGCGGTTGTTGCGTCGTGTTCCTTACTCGCATGAAGGGCGTTTCCGTTCGTACATTGATGTGCCTCCCGAGCCAAGTCGGAAATCAGAGCCAGATTGGGACATCACCCTGAAAACTTTGGCAGGGCTTGCAGCCGATTGGCTGATGGCGCGGCACTCCCGCCCTTCGTGTATTGAAAGGTTCGTTTATCTGGCTTATTGATCTGCCGCAGACGTCGAGGACGATCTGCGCCGATCTTGCGTCCCGACGGTGAATCCCAAGGACATACAAATCGGGGGTCGATGTCCTTTGGCGTTTCATCGTCACAGCGGCTCTCGCAAGTTCCCGCGATCTGGTTTCCTCGGCCGGGAGCGTTTGCGCTTTAAGCAGCCCAGAGGTCGCGCGATCCCTTCCGTTCAGCGCCACCCCGCGAAGTCAGACCCCATCGAGAATCTTGTCGCTGACATTTCCGGCTCCAGAAATAAAGTTCTGGCCGTTCTCCCATCCCTGGGAATAAGGCTTGAAGTTGTTTCCGCTCTTCGCGCTCCACGAATTAAGGAAAATGCGGCCAAGGCAACTGCGACGGGGCAGGTCGCCAAGCTCGTCGCGAAGCTTCTGTGGATCTTCACTGTGCGTTGTGAGTCTTCAGCGAGACTCGTCCATTGCGCCGAGAACTCCCCGCAATGCATAGTATCGAGCGCATCTTTTTCGATAGTCGCGCGCCCGACCCGTCTGGGTTGGTGACCCGGGTTGCCGGAAGTCTTTTCGCCGGTTTCCGATGCGAAGGCCAATTTGCGATTCGGGCGATTCCGCCGGGGCTAGCTTCGAGCAATCGTCATCTTCAATTCCGTACTCCTTCACGTGACTCACAAACAGTAGAACAACTTTGGAGCACATGTCAAGGAAGGTTCCTTATGTGCACCATTCGAGACGTACTGGCACAGTCGATGTCCATGCGTGCCCTGACTTTCCATCTGGTAAGAGCAAGGAGACGGCGAACGTTCCCGACTGAGAATTCCCCGCGAACCATGCGTTAGATTCGCCCATGCCGAAAGCCCGAGTCGATGTCCTGCGATGGTTGCGCGCGGGCTGAGCGAGTCGCGGGAGATGGCGCAGCGGCTGATTTCGGCCGGGCGGGTGCGTTCGGGGACGACGGTGTTCGTGAAGGCTTCGCAGATGGTGTCCGAGGATGCGGAGCTGGTGGTTTCGGAGCCGGAGCGGTACGTCTCGCGCGGGGGGCTGAAGCTGGAGGGGGCGCTTTCGTCGTTTGGCGTCGACCCGACGGGCCGGGCCTGCCTGGACCTTGGCGCTTCGACGGGCGGGTTCACGGATTGTCTGTTGCAGCACGGGGCGGCGAGCGTGCTGGCGGTGGATGTCGGGCGGGCGCAGTTGCACGCGAAGCTCCGGAACGACCCGAGGGTGACGTTGATGGAGGGGACGAATGCGCGGGCGTTGCCGGAGCTTGAAATTGCGAATGACGAAGTTCGAATTTCGGAAGGGGAACGTGGGGACCGAATTGCGAATGACGAATTTCGAATTGCGGAAGGGGAACCTGCCGAAGCGGATGTGCAGCTTCCGCGGTCGGAGCGGCGCAATTCGCAATTCGTCATTCGAAATTCAATCTCGCTGTTCGTGGCCGACCTTTCATTTATTTCTCTCCGGAAGGTTTTGCCGAGCGTGGCCGGGCGGGTGGCGCCGGGGACGGAGGGGGTCGTGCTGCTGAAGCCGCAGTTCGAAGCAGGGCCGAAAGATGTGCCTCGGGGCGGTGTTATTAAGGATGCATCGGTGCTGGAACGGGTGCGGCGCGAGTTCCTGGAGTGGCTAGAGGGCACGGGGTGGCACGTGTATGGCATTATTGCGTCGCCAATCCGCGGGGGCGATGGCAACACGGAGTATTTGGTGCACCTGGGGACGCCGGTAGACCACCGAGACACCGAGGGCACTGAGGGGACAGATTGAGGCAATGTTGAACGTCGAACGTCGAACGACGGGGTTACAAATTGCGAAGTTCGAATTTCGAAGTTCGGTGAATCGAACCGCGCTGCCGTCGGCTGAGCGAACTTCGCAATTCGTCGTTCGAAGTTTCTCGGGGGTGGAGCTGTGCTGAAGAGTGCCGTGGTTTTCCATGCGCCGAAGAGCGAAGGGGCGGTCGCGTTTGCGCAGCAGCTGGCGAAGGAGCTGGCTCGCGGCGGCGTGACTTCGGTCGTGCGCGATGTGTGGGGCGGCGAACCGGTACCAGAGCTGGATTCGGCCGGGCTGGTGTGCTGCATCGGCGGCGACGGCACGGTCTTGCGGGCGGCACGCCTGACGGTGCCTCACGGGACGCCGTTGCTCGGGATCAATATGGGGCGACTGGGGTTCCTCACGGATATGTCGCCGCGCGACGTGTTCACACAGGTCGAACGAATCGTCGCTGAAGACTGGCGGCTCGAAGAACGGATGATGGTGCGCTGCGACGTCGAGGACCCGGCGGGCCGGAACTTCGTCGCGCACGGGCTGAACGACATCGTCGCCAGCCGCAGCCTGCCGGGGCGTCCGGTGTACGTGGACGTGCGAATCGATGGCGAACGGCTCGCGAACTATCGCTGCGACGGCATCATCGTCGCCACGCCGACGGGGAGCACGGGCTACTCGCTGAGCGCGGGCGGCCCGATCATGGCGCCGTCGGAACACCACCTGGTGATGACGCCGGTCTCGGCGCACCTCGCGCTCGGGCGCAGCATCGTGTTGCAGCCGGACTCGCTGGTGGAACTCGAAGTGACGAGCGACAGCGGCGCGATCGTGAGCATCGACGGGCAGGAAGAGGTCCCGGTGGCCTCGGGCGTTCGCTGCACCGTTCGGCCGAGCGAGCACGTGACGCGTTTCGTGCGCTTCCGGGGGCCGGAGAAGTTCTACTCAGATCTTGCGGAACGGCTCGAAGGGCAACTTTCGAGCGCGATGAGCCCGGGTGCTTGAACGACTTGAGATAACGGATTTTGCGGTCGCGCGTTCGGTCACGATAGAACCCGGCGCGGGCCTTACGGTGTTCACGGGCGAAACCGGGGCGGGTAAATCGCTGGTGGTGGATGCACTGGCGTTTGTCTTCGGCGCCCGACGCGGCCGGGAAGTCATCGCGACCGGCGCCGAGCGAGCTACCGTGCGCGCGAAGGTCACGATCGGCGGTTCGGTGCGTGTCATCGAACGGACGATCGCACTGAGCGGGCGAACTTCAGCACGCATCGACGACCAGCAGGCGACGGTCGAGGAACTTCGGGCGCTGGCCGAGGGATTCGTCGACATCCACGGGCAATCTGAGCAGCTTTCGATCCTTTCGCCGCGCGTGCAGCTTGCCGTGCTCGATGAGTTCGCCGGCCTTTCGAAGGAACGCGAGGCGGTGTCGCAGACGGTGCGCGAACTTCGCGACGTTCGGCGACAGCTCGCGAGCCTGGCGACCGACGCTCGCGAGCGCGAGCGGCTGGTCGAACAGTTGCGCTTCGAGACCGACGAGATCGAGTCGGCGGGGCTGCGCGAAGGAGAGGACGACGAGCTTCGGCGCGAGCAGAGCGTGCTTTCGAACGCGCGACGGCTGCTCGAAGACGTGGCGGTCGCGCTGGAGGCGTTGGATTCGGCGTCGCTGGGCGAGGCCGTCCGCGCGACCAGCGACCTTGTGGCGCGCGACCCGGGCGCCGGTGCGGTCGCAGAGCTGGCGCTTTCGCTGGAGGCGAACTCGGCGGAACTCTCGCGGGCGCTTCGTCAGTACCGCGACGGCGTCGAAGAGGACCCGGAGCGGCTGGCGGCAGTCGGCGAACGGCTCGACCGGCTCGCGCGACTTTGCCGCAAGTACGGCGACACAGTCGGCGACGTGATCCGCTTCGGCGAGGAGGCTTCGAGGCGCCTCGCCGAACTGACAGGCGAGGGGGCGTCGCTCGAAGGATTGCAGGCGAAGGAAGCTACGCTCCTGAAGCGGCTGGGAGAGCAAACGACGGCGCTTTCGCGGTCGCGGCGTGCGGCGGCGGGCGACCTCGTGCGCGCAATCGCCGAGGAGCTGGAAGCGATGGGAATGGCTTCGGCGGTACTCAGCGTCGGGTTCGCCTGCGAAGACGACGAGGCCGGGCCGCTGGTGGCCGTGCCCGACTACGAGATCGTCATAACGCGTAGTCCGCTCGCGGGGGAGGGCGAACCGCACGCGGTCGCCTTCACCGAAACCGGCATCGACCGGGTGGAGTTCCTTGTGTCGTTCAACCCCGGCGAAAGCCCGCGAGCGCTTTCGGCGGTGGCCAGCGGCGGCGAGACTTCGCGGTTCTTGCTGGCGCTGACGACAGCGCTGGGCAGCAGTGGGTCGGGCCGCCTCGAAGTGCTCGACGAAGTCGACGAAGGCGTCGGCGGCCGCACCGGCGCGGTGGTCGGGCAGGCGCTGCGGCGGCTGGCATCGAAGCACCAGGTGCTGTGCATTACCCACCTGCCGCAGGTGGCGGCGTTCGGCGAACGGCACCTCGTGGTTTCGAAGCAGACCGACGGCTCGCGGACGTGGTCGGAGGTGACCGAAGTTTCGGGGGCGTCACGGGTGACGGAACTCGCGGACATGCTGGGCGGGGTTGGGGAGGCCGGGTTGAAGGCGGCGGAGGAGTTGTTGCGGAGTGCGGGGGAGGGAGAAGGGAGAAGGGAGGAGGGAGGAGTATGACGACGCGAGCCGGAGTGCGTTACGCCGTTGTTATTGAGAAGACCGACACGGGCTATTCAGCGTATGTTCCCGACCTGCCGGGCTGCGTCGCGGCCGGAGGCTCGGTGGCCGCCGTGGAGCGTGAGATTCGTAAGGCAATTCAGTTCCACCTTGACGGTCTGAAGGAAGATGGCCTGCCGGTTCCGGAGGCAACTAGCCTCGCTGAATATGTGACTGCCTGATTTTCTCCTGCGCGCACCCGGCGAACTGAAAAGTGATCCGCGGTATGGCTCCGTGCGAACTACTCGTAGTTGCATTGGAGGCGATGGAAATGTTGTTTAAAAAACTACCGCTGCGAGCGGTGCTGGCCGGAATTCTTCTCATGGCCGGCTTAGTGCTTTCACAGGCCGGCAACGGCGCCGCCGCACAATCAGCGCCGACGGTGAAGTCGGGCCAGACAAACCTCGGTGAGATTCTTACCGGGCCTGACGGCCGAACGCTGTACGTGTTCACGAAGGACACTGCCGGAGTGAGCAATTGCACCGGTGCGTGCTTGCAGAACTGGCCGCCGCTGACGGTCGCTGCGCGGCCAAACGCCAGCCGTCGACACCGGACTGGGCCTGACCCTGGGGACAATCGTGCGGACTGACACGGGGGCGACGCAGGTGACGCTGGCGGGCCTACCGCTTTACTACTGGGCCGCCGACCAGGCGCCCGGTGATACGAAGGGTCAGGGCGTGGGCGGTGTCTGGTTTGCGCTGACCAAGAGTGGCACTGCGGTTCCGGTCGCGGCGCCTGCGGCGACCGCGACAGCCCGGCCGCGTCGACTCCGGCTTCTCCCGGGGCGCCAGCAACAGGCACCGGACCGGTCTACGAAGGCACGGCCCGGTTGCAGTGGCTCGGTATCGTCGCCCTTTGCACCAGTCTTGCCCTTGGCGCGACTACACTCGCAGTTAAACGACGCGGCTAGGGGTTGGCAATGCGATTGCTCTCACAGCCAGGGGTGGCTTCCGAAATGACGCAAACCCTGTCGGGCGGGGACGCCGAAGTCTCCGCCCGGGAGCAATCGCGACCCGAGTTGGCAGAGCTTGCCAGGCGGCTGGCGAAGCGCGAAGAGGCTGCTCTCGCGGAGCTGTACGACCGGTACTCGGGGCGAGCTTTCGGCCTTGCAAACCGCATCCTGGAGGATGGTCCGACCGCAGAAGACGTGGTCCACGACGCTTTCCTCTGGGTGTGGGAGCACGCAGACCGGGTCGATCCGGAGCGGGGCTCGGTGGGAGCGCTGCTGCTCACGGTGGTTCACCGGCGTGCTATCGATCAGGTCCGCAAGCGCGGCCGAGCCCACAGCACTACCACCGTGGACGGCGAATCCTTAGATGTGGTGGATGAAGCCGCGCTCGACATCATCGCGGAGCTGGACCAGGCAGAAGTAGCGACGAGAATTCGAGCCGCGGTTGGTGAACTCAACCCCGAACAACGCGAGGCGGTGGAGCTCGCCTACTTCAAGGGAATGACACACCAACAAATAGCAAACGAACGGGAGTTGCCGGTCGGCACGGTGAAAAGCCGGCTGCGGCTGGCCATGGGCCGGCTGCGAGCGGCGCTCAAGGACGAAGTCCGATGATGAATTGCGAACAGGTACGGGAACTCGAAGGGGCCTTTGCGTTGGGTGCGCTCGAGACGAATGAGCGGACGGAGTTCCTCGCGCACCTGAAGGAATGCGGCGAACACGATAATGTCGCCGAACTGCGGGCGGCGGGGATCCTGCTCGGCGAGACGGCCGAAGAACAGCAACCTCCGGCGCGATTGAGGGCTCGAGTGCTCGCCAGTGCCGGAACTTCGAGCACCCGGCCATCACGGCTGCCGAGCAACCTGGTGCGATGGTGGTACGCGGCAGCGGCCGCCGTACTCCTCCTGGTCGTTGCGGGTGCGGCCCTCTTCGCGACGCGCGGCAGCGATTCGGGCGAACTGTACGTCAAGGAATTCGTCGCGGCCGACGTGGCAGTCCACTACGAGGCGCGGTTCGACGACTCGTATTCGAAGGCGACTTTCGCCGGGTTGACGCCTCGCGAGGACTACCATCTCTGGGTAATTCGCGGCAACGATTGGCTGAGTGTCGGCACATTCCGGGCGAATGCCGAGGGCAAGTGGTCAGGGGAGTTCGCATTCCAAACGGAACAACGAGACACGCTCTGCCTCACCGTTGGCAACCCGTCTCCGCCGGCGACGCCGTTTGGCCAGCCGCTGTTCGTCGAGCCCGTTTCTTAACCGGCCAGAACACCAGTTTCAGCCCCTGAGTGATCCTTGGGCCCGAACGCCGCGAATAACCTGCAACTCGGTTTCTGGAGAAACGAAATGCTGAAGCTCGTGGCTTTTGCCGCGCTGGTCTGCCTTGCAATGGTGGGATGCGGTGGTTCTGATGACGATGGCGAAGCGCCGACTGCAACGCTTGCGGCGGCAGGCAGCGCGACGACGGCGCAAACCGTAACGGCAACCGGAACTTCCGGCGCGAACCCAACCCAGGCTGCTACTACGGCCCCAACCGCGACTCCCGTGCCGCCAACCGCGGCGCCGACGCAGCCCGCGCCGACTGCGACACAAACGGCCCCGCAACCCAAGACGGTCACAGTTCAACTGGGAGACCAGTCGTTCAATCCGAGCAATTCGACCATCCGCGCGGGCGACACGGTCGACTGGCGCTGGGCCGGCGACATTCCTCATTCGGTGACGAGCCGGGGAGGTTTCGCCTCAGACCCAGCCGGGATTAAGACATCGGGGTCGTACTCGTTCACGTTCACTACGCCGGGTACCTACGAGTACTTCTGCCAGGTGCATGAGGCATCGGGAATGAAAGGGACGGTCATCGTCCAGTAGTGCGACCGCGTGAAGGGTTCGTAAATGCAGTTCGGGCGACGGATGGCATGATGGAAGCATGGGTGGAGCACTTCATGAGCTTTCGCGTCGAAGGTTCCTCGGGCTTGGAATAGCCGCCGGACTCACCGGAGCCTTGGCCGCTTGCGGTGGAGGCGAGGCGGACCCGCTCGATGGCAGACCGGCAACCTACACGCCGCGGCCGCCCACCACGCCATTGCCATCAGCGACGCCGACACCGATCCCGCTCGACGAGAAGATAGGCCAGATGGTGTTGCTCGGGTTTCGCGGCCTTCGGGTTGCCGCCGATAGCTCACTCGCTGGACAGATACAGGGCGGTTCCCCGGGGAACGTCGTCCTGTTCGACCACGACCTCCCCAGCAACGGGGTAATTGACCGCAACATCGCGTCTCAAGAGCAACTGAAGTCGCTGACGGCCGAACTCCAGTCGTATGCGACCTCGTCCGTTGTTGATTGCGACGGACCAGGAGGGCGGCATGGTCGCCCGGCTGTCTCCACAGTGGGGCTTTCCCGCCACGCATTCGGCGAAGGCGCTGGGCGATCGCAATGATCCGAAGTTCACCCGGGACGTTTCGCGGGCGTTGGCACAGACGCTTTCCAATGCGGGAGTGAACCTCAACCTCGCCCCTGTGGTTGACCTGAATGTGAACCCAAACAACCCGGTGATTGGGCGCTTCGAACGAAGTTTCTCGGCAGACCCAGACATCGTGACCGAGCAGGCGCTCTCGTTCATCGAGGGGCATCACGATGCGGGAGTGTTGACCACGCTGAAGCACTTTCCCGGGCACGGCAGTTCCACCGCGGATTCGCACAAGGGCTTCGTCGACGTGACGAACCTCTGGAGCCGCACGGAGCTCGAGCCATTTCGGAACGTGATCGCTTCCGGTAAGGCCGATGCCGTGATGACTGCCCACATATTCAACTCGAACCTGGACCCCGATTACCCGGCGACGCTTTCGAAGGCGACGATCACGGGGCTTCTTCGGGAAGAATTGGGGTTCGATGGCGTCGTCATCACCGACGACATGCAGATGGGAGCGATCCGGGACTTCTACGGATTCGAGGCGGCGGTCGAACTCACCATTAATGCCGGGGCGGACATTGTTGCCGTTTCGAACAACCTGACGTACGAGGATGGACTCGAAGGGCGCACGTTCGCGGCAATCAGGGACGCTGTCCTGGCGGGCCGAATTAGCCGCGACCGGATCGACGAGTCGTTCCGGCGCATCATGGCGCTCAAAGCGCGGCTGTGAGCCGGCCCAAATTGGCCGAGTGAATCGGCACGTGTTGGCCTGTTGATTCTGTGTGGGTAAACCTCTGTAGGTAGCCAGCGCGGTTGCGGAGGTGTGAATGTCGCGTCGAATGATGATGGTCGCGTTGGATGGCCTCGATGGCCGTCTTCTAAAGCGCGGGCTGGAGTCAGGGAGACTTCCGAACCTGCGAGCGTTCATCGAAGGCACCACCGAGTTCGAAGTGCACTCAGACGGTGAGCGGCTTGAAGGCACGGTCTGGCCCACGTTCACGACCGGCACGAATCCCGGAGCGCACGGCCATCACTGGTTCTATCACTGGGTCGCCGAGGAAGGTCGATTTGTTGACGCCAAGGACTCACGATTCGACGTGGTGCCTTTTTGGAAGGCCGCACTTGAGCAAGGAAAGCGTGTTATCGAGTTCGACCTCGCCTACACCCAGCCGATCGGTCATCCGAATGAGCGCTCATACAACGGTTGGGGCCTCCAGGACGAGATGGACGAATTCGCCCACCCTGCCAGCTTTCGCAAACAGATCCGGAAGCGCCACGGGCGGAGCAAGGTGCATAAGGACACGCTCCTGGTTCGGACTCCGGAAGACAGGCTGAAGCTTGCGCGGAGGCTCCGAACAGGGACGCGCCAACGTTCGGAAGTCTTGCTCGATCTCGTCTGGCGGTGACGACTGGGACCTGCTGATCTTCGGTTACGGCGAATTGCACCTTGGTGGCCATCACCTGGCGCTGCCGATGGACCTGACGCCCAAGGTGACGAACGAATCGGCAATGTATTCGATTCTGAAGCCCTTCGACGACGCGTGGCCGAAAATTGTTGAGGCAGCGGGCGACGATTGCGATATCGTCGTTTTCGCGTTGCATGGGATGCAACCGCGCGTGCCATTCGGCGAGGCGGTCCAGGGGATGTTGCAGGATATGGAAGGCCGTGAGATTCCGGAGCCACCGGCGCCAGACCTCCTGCGGCGCGCCAGAAACCTGCTCCCGGAACGGATGCACCAGGCCATCTGGCTGCGTCTTCCCACGAACATGCGGATGCAGCGAATGATGAACGCGTGGATGTCCAGGATGGACATTGATCGGGATCGGGCGTTCATGTTCGAGGGAGATTGCTCGGTGGCTCTGCGGCTCAACGTAGAGGGCCGCGAGATTCACGGTGTGCTGCCGTCCGACGAGAGCCGACGATTCCTCGATTCGGTGCTTGCGGAGGCAAAACGCTATCGCACGGAAGAAGGAAAGCAGGCGTTCGTGGACATCTTCGTCATAGCCGACGCTTTTCGCGGAGATCGCGTGCATCGGCTTCCCGATGCGACCCTGACCTACAACCCGGAAGTCATCCGCACGCGGAAGCTGACCCGCGACGATGGTTTCGAAATTCAGCTCCATGGCGAGGAGAGCCGGAACGGCGCGCATACCGGGCAAGGGTTCGCGTACTACCGAGCCGCTGGCCCAACGACGGTTCACCGAAACGAAATCGACAACCTCGACTTTGCGCCGACGGTGCTGCAGCGCATCGGCGTCACGCCGGGCGCGGCGCTGGAGGGTTCTCCATTCTTGGAGTAGCCCAGGGTTAGTCGGTGCTGAAGTCGGGCAGGCGCTGAACCTGGTTGCCTTCGCCAGAGGCGCGTTCGAGAAGCCAGAAGCCGCCTGTAACGGCACAAACCACGCCGCCGGTGAGCCAGATGGCGGGCCGTTCGCCAATGCTGTCGGCGAGGGCACCGACGGGAAGGGCGAAGATGCTGGAGCAGGCGAACGCGAGGAAGGTCAGTGATATCACTCGACCGAAATACGCCGGCTCAGTGATTTGGCTGACGATTGCGCCGTTCAGCGTCTGGAAGCCGCCGGCGCCGACGCCGGCGAAGAACATCGTGATGATGAGAATCGGGAACGTTGGTGCGAAACCCATCCCGAGGAGCGAGACGCCGAAAAGCAGGCACATGGCCGTGTAGATGAGGCGGGCGTGGCGCGAATCGGCCTGCGACGCGACCCCGATGCTCGCCCCGAGGCCGCCAACGGCGTTCGCACCAAGCAGTAGCGTGATGCTATCGGCGCTTCGACCAAGTTCGTTTTCGACCAGGCCCGGGAGCAAGGTGATGTAGGTGAAGCCGAACATAATCACGAGCACGTAGGAGGCGACGAGGCGGCGAAGTTGTGAGTGCCCGCGGACGTAGCGGAGGCCGATGGCAATGTCACCGAGGACGCTGCGACCCTGGCCCGTCCCTGGTCGGGACGGCGGCAGGATAATCGTGCAGACGATGGCCGCGACGTAGAGCGCCCCCATGCCGAAGAAGGCGCCGGCGGCGCCGAGAAAACCAACCGAGAGCATGGCGCCGGCGACGAGCGGAGCGACGATCCGCGAGGCGTTCAGCGCGACCTGGCTGAGGGCCACCGCATTGCCGCGCCGGTTGTTCTCGACCAGTTCGAGCATGAACGCCTGCCGCGACGGCCCAAGGAACGAGAACGACATGCCGATGACGAACGAGCCGATCGCCAGGTAGATGACCTCGATTACGTCGGTCGCGACGAGAACACCAAGGGCGCTGAAGGCGGTGAAGATTGTGACCTGGCAGGTGAGGATGACGGCCTTCTTCGAAAGCCGGTCGGCCATTGCGCCGCCGAGCGGTCCAAGCGCCAGCTGTGCGATGCCCTGGGCGAAGACGACGAACCCGACGGCGCGGTTGCTCCCGCTGAGGTCGAAGGCGACGACCGCCTGGACGACAGTCGACATAAAGAAGGCGATGAAGGCGAAGACTGAGCCGATCCAGAGGACCCGAAAGTGCCGAGAGTTTAGTGCGGCGAATGTGCTGTGAGCCCAGTTGGACATGCAACCGAGAGCTTAACCGGGAAAGCAGAACGGGGTATCGATTGGCGTTCCATGCATGGAATCGCTGGTGCTACGATTCGAGATATGACGGAGATGGAACAGGCGCTCTCGATGCTGGGCGGTTGCGGGCCGGAATTCGGGGGCAACGGACTTTCGAACCACGGGCCAATGGCGGCGGAAGCGCTGACTGCCCTCGGACGGGGCGAGGACGTTGAAGACTGGGTCTCCCGCTACCGGAAGCGGCTGGACGAACGCCCGCCGAACGTCGAACGAATTGCCGACGACGACTGGCGGGCGGCGCTCGGGGACTTGGCTCGAGTCTCGGACTGGGAAGACTTTTTCGCTGCGCGGGTCGATTCGGCGCCGTGGCGCGAGGTGCTCGAAGAGTGGGTCCCAGTTCTCTCGGTCGGGATCATGGCGGGCGCGACGCATGGCCTCATCCGTACGGCCCACGCGGTGCGGAGCCTCTCCGCGGATGAAGGCTCAGACGTCAGGAGGCGCGAGTTCGTCGCGGGGTTGGCGTACTGGGCGGCGCGATACCAGTCGATGCCGGGCACCCCACAGCCGATTGCACCTCGGATGCCATCCGAAGCACTGGTCGACCTCGAAATCATGCCGCCGCGAATGCGCGGGCAGCGACCGACGAGCATTTTCAGCGCGGTCGCAGAGCTCGACCAGTTCGCCCCGTTCGGGCATGCGATTAACCTCGCGGCCCCAGGGGACGATGTTTCCGCGTTCATCTCCGACCTGACGAGCAACATGGCGCGGCTCTATTTGCAGAACGCCGGATCGGCGAGCATCCCGTACGTGCATACGGTGACCGCGCCGAGCGCCTTGCGGATGCTGGCGCCCCACCTGTCACTCGAAACGACGAAGATTGCCGCCCGTTACGCGTGGCAGGCGGCCGCGGCCATCCACGCGCGTGGCCACCTACCTCACGATGTTGAAATGCCTACGACCCCACCGACGGCGGATGACCTCATCGACCGGGCGGTGTTTTCGGGCGATGAGCACGCGATCAAGTTCACCGAGGCGTGCCTGCGCGAGTACGCGCTGAACCCTGAGCCCGCGTTTCTTGCGGGGCCTCTCGACATGAGCAACCGATATGGGCGAAAGCGCCGCGAGGGCGACGGGACGAACGGGTAAGGCTGGGAGCGGGTTACGGGCGAGCGGCTTCGTTGTTATTCTTTCTGGTCTTGGCCCTCGTCCGCCTTCCCACCTCCGTGACGAAGCTGGCAGCACCCGATTTAGAGCTTGATGCATCGACGGGCTGCTCGACCGGAGCTAGGTATTCTCGTCCTTGGACGCTTGGATTTCGGACAGAATCAGCTGTGCCCATTCCAAAGCCGACGCGCTCTGGCCGGCCTCATCCATGTGCAGCGCATCGCCGATGGTTGAAAAAGCCGTGCCGAGCGCCCGACGCACGGTTCGTGATCGCGTGCCCATTCCGGTAGGCTTTGAACGTAATCAACTGTGAAGCACGGGGTGTGAATGAATCGCCGTAGTCCAGACTTGCGTCATACCGGCCGCGCTGGCTAATTTCGCGTGCGCTTCAAAATCGATCACCTGACCAAGTACGAGTTCGACGGCTCAGTGTTTCTCGAACCCCATATCCTTCGCTTCCGACCGCGCGGCGACCCGTCGCAGATCCTCGAGACGTTCAGCCTGGACGTGTCCCCCGAACCGTCGGGTCTCTCTCAAGGACTGGATTTCGACGGAAACGCTTTTGCGTTGGCCTGGTTCAACGATCCCGCTTCGAGCCTGCAAATTTCTGCCCGGGCAGTGGTCGAAACGACTCGCCATGATCCCTTTGATTTCTTCGTCCTCCCAGACGGACAGAAGCAACTCCCGTGGAAGACAAACCCAACCTTCCAGCACTATCTCCACCGGGTTCGCTTACCGGGTGACCCGGTTGAAGCGCTCGCGAACAAGATGGCGGCCGAGACCCCGGAGCCGATCGCATTCCTGGTCAGACTGAACGACGATCTGCATCGGAGCATGACGGTGTTCGTCCGGGATGAGGGAGAGCCGTTTCCTCCAGCCGAGACGCTCGCACTCCAGGCAGGGGCTTGCCGCGATTTGGCCGTGCTATACGTCGATATCTGTCGCGCTGTCGGAATACCGGCCCGGTTCGTAAGTGGCTATCAGGCAGGTGACCCTGACCAGGACGAAAGAGACCTTCACGCCTGGGCCGAGGCGTACATCCCTGGCGCGGGCTGGCGAGGCTACGACCCGACTCTGGGCCTGGTAGTTGCGGACCAGCACATTGTCGTCGCTGCGGCTGCGGAAGCGGCCGACGCGGCTCCGGTTACGTGGCACATTCCGTGGCCCGGCGCCGGCGATCGCACTTTCACATTCGCTCGAAGTCGAGCGACTCGACTGACCGGCGCGGACTCCCTCCGGTCAAAACGAGGCGCTAGTATGATTCCCCGATGAACCGGCAACTTATCGACAACTACCGCCTTATGGCCGGACCTGACGAGATGGTCGCGTCCGACCACTCCGTGCGGCCCGCATATCAGGAGTTCTTATTCGCGGCTCCTCCATTGGCAGGAGGGCGAATTTGAAGCACGACAATCCCGGGCAGACCTCGCGCTCCTCAACGCCGGCATTACCTTCACGGTCTACAACGATGACCAGGGTACGGAGCGCATCTTTCCGTTTTCACTCGTTCCCCGGATCGTATCTGCATCGGAGTGGGCCCACCTTGAACGTGGCCTGATTCAACGTGTTACGGCGCTCAACATGTTTCTCGCTGACGTCTACGGCGAACGGCGCTGCCTTTCCGAAGGGATCATTCCCGCGGAAATCGTGCTCGGCTCCCAGGACTACAACGCGGAGATGGTGGGCTGGCTGCCCCCGCTTGGCGTCTACGCTCACATCGTCGGATGCGACCTGGTCCGCGACGTGGACGGCACTTTTCGCGTCCTCGAAGACAACCTGCGGTCGCCTTCGGGTGTTTCCTACGTGATCGAAAACCGGATGGTGATGCTGCGCGTGGCCGGGGACCTCTTTCCGCCGGGCCAGGTGAGGCCCGTCAACGACTATGGTCCCCACCTCCGTTCGATGTTGACCGATGTCCGACCGCCTTCGATCGAGCCGGGCGACGTCAACGCCGTCGTGCTCACGCCAGGCATTTTCAACTCCGCGTACTTCGAGCATGCATTCCTGGCTCAGCAGATGGGCATCACGCTTTGTGAGGGCCAAGACCTTGTCGTTCGCGACGAGATTGTCTACTTGCGTTCCACTTCCGGACTTGAGCGGGTCCACGTTATTTATCGAAGAATCGACGACGCCTTCATCGACCCTCTGGTCTTTCGGGCAGATTCCGCACTCGGCGTGCCGGGACTTGTAGGTGCATACCGCGCAGGAAACGTCACGGTCGTTAATGCCATGGGCACCGGGGTCGCCGACGACAAAGTCGTCTACCGCTTCGTCCCCGACCTCATTCGATTCTATCTCCAGGAAGAGCCGATTCTCCCTAACGTGGAGACCTACCTCGCGATGCTTCCGGAAGACCGGGCGATCATGAAATCCCGAATGAAAGAGTTGGTCTTCAAGCCGGCAAATGCCTCGGGAGGCTACGGACTGGTGGTGGGTGCACAGGCTACAGATAGCGAGTTGGCGACCCTTTGGGCCGAGGTCGAAGCCGACCCCCGAAACTGGCTGGCCCAACCACTGCTCGAATTCAGCACCATCCCGACGGTACAGGGCGGCGAACTCGTCGCCCGCCGGGCGGACCTTCGTCCCTACGTCCTTACCGGCAAGAGTTCCTGGGTACTTCCCGGGGGCCTCACCCGGGTGGCCCTGCGCGAAGGCTCATACGTCGTGAATTCCAGCCAGGGCGGAGGGAGCAAAGACACGTGGGTACTCACCGGGGGTAGCCCAGATGCTTAGTCGCACCGCAGAGAACCTCTACTGGCTTGGGCGGTACCTCGAACGTTGTGAGAACGTTGCCCGGATCGTTGACGTGGAATACCACGCCGGGATTGAATTCGGTACCGCGTCTGACGTTGGGGCGCTCTGGGACGCCCTGATTACCACGACCGGAGCAGCTCAAATCTATCAAGCAGCGATTTCGAATGGGAATCTCATTCCTCCCGGCGACTTCCTGATTCTGAATACGCAGAATCCAAACAGTGTCCGTTCAGTGGTCAATCATGCGCGCAACCTTGCGCGCGGACTGCGGGAGTTTATCTCGCGAGAAATCTGGGCCGAGATTAACGGTCTCTACCTGTCGCTTTCAGAAATTGACCATCTTGAGCAGGCGGAGGTGTTCGACACCTGCGCCAAGATCAAGCGATGCATCGAGACGATCTTCGGACTCTATGACAACACCGTGCTGCTGGAAGAAGGTCGCGAGTGGTTCCGCTGCGGCACCTACATCGAACGCGCAGACATGACCAGCCGCATCCTCGACGCCAAGTACCACATTCTCCTGCCCGACCCTTCTGAAGTCGGGGGCGCTCTAGACCGCTTCCAATGGGCAGCGATTTTGCGCTCGGCCAGCGCCTGGGAGGCATTTCGCAAGACCGTACGCGGAACGCCGAGCGCAGCCCGTGTCACTGACTTGCTTATTCATAGCGAGCGGTTTCCGCGCAGCCTGACGTTCTGCCTGATGGGCCTACTTCGGCATTACAACAATGCGGCGGAAAAAGCGCCGACAAAGATGCGAGCACCGGCCGAACGTGAGATCACCGTTCTCCGGTTGGACGTTGTGGGCATCGACACGATGCAAATTCTCGAGGCCGGACTGCACGAATTCCTCGACACGTTTCAGCAGCGGCTGATCGCGATCGACCGACTGCTTTCGGAAAAGATATTCCGGGCGTTGCCTGAACCGGTCTGATAATTGGCTTCTTCCCTTGACGGCTGAGGCCGTTATGAAGGATCGGGTCTCGGCACATCAGCCCTTTGCCTGGCAACCCGTACAATCCCCGAGGCGCAGCCCAATACGGCGCCTTTGGCGGAACCATGACTTTCTGCATCGGAATGAAGTGCGAGGAAGGTCTCCTGGCGATCGCTGATACCCGAATTACGAGCGGCACTGAGACATCCACCGCGAAGAAGATCTCTGTCCATGCCATCCAGGGTGGGACGATGTTCATTGCCGCGAGTGGTCTTCGCTCCATCCGCGACAAGACGTTGACGTACTTCGAAGAAGAGACTCAAGCGTCGGCCTCTGGCATTCGACGGCTCTACCAGGCAGCCAACCTGTTGGCGAGTCAGATGCGGCGTGTTCAGGAGGAGGACGGGGACTGGCTCGTTCGGAGCGGGCTTACGTTCGATATGCATTGCATCCTGGGAGGCCAGTTCCAGGAGGACACGACTCATCGGCTCTATCATCTCTATCCAGAGGGAAACTGGGTGGAGGTTGGCTCCGGTACGCCGTACATCATCATCGGCGAGAGCAGTTACGGTAAGGCATTGCTCGACCGAGTCTGGCGCCACGACCGCTCCCTGGGTGATGCGCTCACGGCGGGCCTTCTCAGTTTCGATGCAACGCGCATTAGTGCCGCTGACGTTGATCCCCCGGTAGACGTCGTGCTCTATCGCGACGGCGCATTCCAGATGCATGAACATCGCTTCGACTCCGACGCCCTCAACCCACTCTCCGCGTACTGGCAGGAGGCGATGACGGAGGCGGCCGAGCACGCGGAACCAATCGCGGCCACCCTGTTCGCCCGTCTTCAAGCCGCACCAAGTTCGACTCGCAGCGACATTCCAGGCGCCGCCAGCTAGCCGGCGGGCAATGAGGGACCCTCAAGGCTACGATACTCCCCCTCGGTTCGACTCAGCTGGTCTGGATGGCTCCACGGAGCTACCACTGAGCACGTCGAAGAAGAGGGGAGTCCTATTGGTGCTGCTGGCGGCTGCGTTCGTTGGCCTCATCTTCGCCGGGTCGGTGATCTTCTGGTTCGCCGATGGCAGGCCCGGAACCCCCGAGGACTTCCGCGATCGAGTTAGCGAGACAGGCTTGAATGTGTCCTGGTCGACTTCCGGCCCGCGTGGGGGCGACGGTTTCGCTGAGACTGATTGCGGGCTCATCGAGGTGTCGATCGATGATATTGACGGCAAGTTGTGGATGAGCTGGGCAGAGCGCCGCGAGCCTGCAACACGAGAGAACGTAAGTGCGTTGGTGTCCTGCAGTCGGTAGGGTGTTCCGCTGAGCTTTCAGATCGATCGGCCCAGCAGCATTCGAAAGTATTCGCGAGACCCGACCTCGATCCTCGGTTTCTGTTACGTATTCCGAGTAGCTTCTTGTTATGAGTGATTAGGTTGGCTACGATGCCGCGGCTCTGGACACACCCGTGCGAAGGACATCCATGACAGTAGAAAGCATCAGCATCGGCGGCATACGGCTCGCTTACGAAGTTGAGGGTTCCGGCCCACCGGTTGTTTTCGTTCACGGTGCCAACTCGTCGGCCGTTCAATGGGAGGCAATCGTCCCCTAGCCTGATGGGCGAGTACCGGTGCATCCTATTGGAACAGCGCGGCCACGGGCGTTCGGGACGCTCAATAAGGGGCCGCTATAGTCTTGCCGACTTCTCCGAGGAATGCGCCGCCTTCCTCGACGCGACCATTGGCCCTGCGGTCCTCGTCGGCCAGTCGCAGGGTGGGCATGTTGTCTTCGGAGCCGCAGCCAGTCGCCCAGACCTGGTGAAAGCGATCTATAGCGAGGACTCTGTGCCGTCGATTGCAGCAGTAAGCCGGGCCCGAAAGGTGCCAATCTTTCAGTTCCTGGCAGCCGTCGGGCAAGCTGCCGAGATTCGAGAACGAGACAATCTCTCCGTTGCCGAATACGCCAGGATGATCGGGCAGCAAGCACCGTTCGGAACTCCGCTCGCCGAGACGTCCGATCCGTTGCGGGCGATTCACTTCGCTCGCGCCGGCTATTTCACCGATCCGGCGTTCTATCGCGTGATTGGAGGAGTCGAGGATTGGGCCTGGAGCGATGAGGTCGCGGAGGCCTTGCCTTCGAAAATCAGGTGTCCCGTCCACCTTGCCCACGGCAATCGCCAACTCGGAAGCCTCGTCCCGCAACAAGCAGTCGAGGCGCTCTTGGCCGTGATTCCGACGTTGACCTCGACGTACTTCGAGCGGGGAGGTCACGAAATCCACGGAGATGTGCCCCGCGAGTTCATCGCCGACCTAAAGTCGTTCCTGTCCCGAGTCTCCTAGGGACACCTAGTGCAATTGATGGATGCGGAAACCAGGAACCGCATTCGGTGCCTAGGTCTCAACCCAATGGTTTTATCGCGCTGAAGGTCACGCCGCGTGTCTCGAACTCCGCCGCGTCGGACTCGTGCCGTGAACCTGACCAATGCAGGCGCAGTGGCTGGAAGGACTTAACTTCCCGAAGAAGTTCAAGAACCAGGGTGAGTGCGTCAGCTTCGTCGAGCGTCACAATCGCGCGGGCTGAAGCGCTAGCCGGCGTCGCTGGTGGGGGTGTCGAGGTGTTGGCGAAGGGCGACTACGCGGCGCACCGCTTCGCGGATGACGTATCCCGGCTCTGAGCCGGTGCGTTCAGCCTGGAGGGCGATGATGACCGCCTCGAGGGTTTCGGCTACTTCGAGCAGAATCTCGCGCAGTTCTCGGTTGTCGAACCGGTTGCTTTCGCCTGGCATTTGCTGCATGACCTCAGTCTCTGCCCGGGGCCGGTGGCGGTGACAGTCAACAAAGGTTACGACAGTGTGACAAGTGCCTGCTCACACTTCAGTTCGCAGGTGTGCGGTCGATAGGGCATCGGCGTATTCGTTCCAGCGAGAACCATCATGCGCACGAATCCATTCGATCCGCGCCTTCGGGCGGTCCTGAGTCAGTTCCCATGCCCTCTGGACCAGGTCGAGGTTAGCGATTTCGCCTTCCTTTCGCTTCCAACCGCGAGCTTCCCAGCCCTTTGCCCACTTCGTCAGTGTGTTCACGGCGAGCTGGCTGTCTGTGTAGATGGTTACGGCCTCCGTGGTCGACACCATCTCCAGACCGTTAATCAGGGCCGTCAGCTCCATGCGGTTGTTGGTGGTCCACTCATCGGCGCCGTGGCGTTCTTCCACGATTTCGTTGCCACGGACGAAGACCGCGCCCCAGCCTCCCGGCCCCGGGTTCGGACGCGACGAACCGTCCGTGAAGATGCCGTCGGTCGGGCCTTCCTTGAAACGATCGAGGACTTCAGCAGTCGTCAGGTCCTGTGTGCGTGTGACGGACGAGGTTCGTGGCGCCGGTTTGCCTTTGGCGGCCGCGGGCTTTGCGCCGTTGTCGCGGCAGTCCATGCACTGTTTGGGCTTCCAGTTCGGATACTTCGATTGCACGGCGGCCGGGAGGGTGAACTCCCGCGTGCAGGATTCGCAAGTGAAGGGCACAGACCCATTGTGGATTTCGACCTTTGGATTGTCGATTCGCGGCAGGTTATGGTGGCTTCATGAAAATACGGCGTGGTGGAACGATTAGCGACGACGTCATCGATAAGCGTGCGGAGACGCGCGCCGCTGGCGGTCGGAGCGGCCTCTCACTCCCGGGCGGGGCGAAAGGCGGGCTCGGTGGGATTGTCGTTCTGCTGATCCTCGCGTTGCTCGGCGGGAGCCAGGTACTTGGCGGGGGCAGCGGTTCGAGCAACGGAGGCCTCGGCGACATCTTCGGCCAGATTGTCAATGGAGTGCAGCCCTCGGGGGCGCTCTCGACGGCTGTGCCTGGAGCGCCGGATGCGCAGGCCGACACCGTTGAATTCGTCTCCTATGTGCTGGATGACATTCAGGACAGCTGGACCGCGCAATTTAAGGCTGGCGGAAGCACCTACGAGCGGGCGAAGCTCGTGCTCTTCGAACAAGGCGTCGAAACGGGCGGGTGCGGATTCGCCCCGAGCGAAGTCGGGCCGTTTTATTGCCCTGCCGACAAGACGGTGTACCTCGACCTAACGTTCTTCGACGAGCTGGCGACCAAGTACAAGGCTCCCGGTGATTTCGCCCAGGCGTATGTCATCGCGCATGAAGTTGGCCACCACGTCCAGAACATCACCGGCGTTAGCGACGCGGTAAGGAAGCAGCAGCAGGCGAAGCCGAAGGACGCGAACGACCTCTCGGTGCGGCTTGAGCTCCAGGCGGATTGTCTCGCTGGTGTATGGGCGCACAACACGTACGAGAACGTCGTGCTTGAGCGCGGCGACATCGATGAAGGGCTTGCCGCGGCAGCGGCCGTTGGGGATGACCGGTTGCAGAAGCAGGCCGGGGTTTCTGTGAACCCCGACACCTGGACGCACGGAAGCTCGGAGCAGCGCAAGAAGTGGTTCACTGAGGGGTACGAAAGCGGCGACGCGAATTCGTGCGACACGTTCAGCGGCGGGATCTGAGAGGTCGAGTCTTCTGTCCCAGGCTGCGAGACTATGGCTCACGGCGTGTTGTCAGGCTGCTATGACCGTTTCGTTGACGATGGACTGTTCCATTGGTTCGGCGATGGCCTGGGGCCACTCCCACTGCCGACAGCGGAACCAGGCGCGGACGACCTCCGGGTCGAGCTGCCTTCCGGCCACCCGGGCCATCTCCGTGCGAGCGAAATCCTCCGGCTGACCCGGACGGTAGACGCGCGTGCTCGTGATCGCGTCGTAGGTGTCGGCGACAGCGATGATTCGTGCGCCGAGAGGAATTGCCTCGCGCCTGAGTCCCGCCGGATATCCTGACCCGTCCCACTTCTCGTGGTGATGGCGGATGCAGCGGGAGCCTTCGGCGAATTCGGGGAGGAAGGCCGTGAGACGAGCGCCGATTTCGGGATGTTCCATCATGTGGCTGAATTCGTCGCGCTCGAGGCGGGCGGGCTTAAGCAACACATTATCCCGGATGCCGATTTTGCCAAGGTCATGGATGCGGGCGGCCAATGAGATCTCTTCGGTCAGGTCGAACGGGAGGCCGAGTTCCTTGCAGATTTCGGTCGTGAATTCGGCGACGCGCTTGCAGTGTCCGAAGGTGTACGCATCGCGGGCGTCGACGATGTCCGCGAAGGCGATGCAGGCCTCGCGCGTCTGAAGCTTCAGGGCGACCTGCGCGCGCATTGCTCGATAGAGAACCGGCAGCGGGACAACCAATAAGAGAATCATCCACGGCTGAACGCTTGCGGCTATAGCGGCGACAAATCCGGCGCCGCACAGGGCGACATCATGCGGGAAGTCGCGGCGGCCATGGATGAAATCGATGAGCATGCGCCGGAAGCGGATGCCGGTTTGAGCCCAGATGATGCCAAAGACGAGGACATCGTTGAAAAACAGGAGCGTAGCAGCCGCAACGCTGGCACCAACCATGACCGAGACATCGCTGTTGGGAAGGGCATTGCGGGCTATGACGTTGAACACGAGGCTGGCCGCGACGGTGCCGAGAAGCGCCTGGCTGGCGTTGAATATGACCTGGCGGGGATCGAGGCGGACTCGCCGGCCGGTGATGGTTTCGGCGAAGGCGATGGCCACGCAGGAGGCGATGGCCGCGGCGAATGGTGAGACGAGAAGAGCCGCGGCGAAGAGTGGTGCCGTATCGGTGACCATTCGCCGCCGGTGGGCGATCTGAATCGGAAAGAGCCGTCCCACAGCAATGATCGGGACGAGAAGAACCACGAGCGAGAGGTCGGAGCGATGCCAGCGGTCGATCACGCCGAGGCCGACAGTGAGCGAAAACGCAAGCAGGGCGGTGGCGGTGACCACGAGGCCAATGCGCCGCGAATTTCGCTGTTCCTCGTCCTCCACTTTCGCACTTTCCCCCAATTCAAGATGCGCGCCGGTGGTGCCCGGTCGCGCATCTTGGTATTCGACTGACCGGAGGCGGGTCAGAAGAGGCGGAGGTTCAGAAAGCCACTCGTCTTAACCCACAGAGGGCGATCCGAGTTGCCTTCGACCCACAACTGCGAACCCCGGCCAACAGCGATTGCTGTCGCTGCGAAAGGCATGGGAGCGCCGTGATTGTGGCTGATGATCTCGACCGGGATGTCGGTAACAGAGAACAGGCCACCGCGGGTTGCTGGTTGGTCTTTTACGAAGCGAGTCTTCGCCGGGACCAGGATGCTGTCGTTGAGCAGCAGTTTTACGTCGGCGTTCGAAGGAACGTGGAAGACAACCTCGACGTATTCGAGGTCCTTCAGCCGATCCATCGGGACGTGGACGGTCACCGAAACTGCGTTGCCATTCACGAGGATAGTCGGGTCGCCGGAGCACCACACAACACGTGCGTCGGCGGATGTTGATCCGCTGAAGAACGGGACTGAGATGGCAATCGCGGCAACGATGGCGAAGAGACTGGCCCGAACAGGACGGGCACTGAGAATGCGGCGCATTCGATGACCTCCAGGAAAATCTGGAGCTCCCGATGCTTCGGTGGCCCGGCGGTCCTTCGCGAACGCGGGAGGATCCGTGGCTTTGCGTCGCCGGCTCTCGCCGGCTTTGCCTTTTCGGTCAGCAGGGTGCTGCCAACACAAAGAACGACAGGATTGCGCCGGGTGTGCATCAGAAACCCGTTAGACCGTGGAGTGTCACGCAATCGACACCACTTGTACCCAAGCGCCGGGGATTTGGGGCTGGAATGGGTGCGGGAGAGTGAATGGCCAGGGGGCAGACTGAACCTTCGATCTGAGAGCCAGCCTGCTTAGAGGCTGGCGTAAACGGCGTCGACGAGGGCGATGTTGCGCGGGTCCCGCCAGGAGCGTCCGGCGCGGTTGCAAACGTATCCGAAAGCGACATGGCCATCCGGATCGGCGAAACCGAGAACGGCGCCGTTGCCATAGTGACCGAACGAACGCAGTCCTGTCCCGAGGGGGCGAACGCCCGGGTTCGTGAGCTGAAAGCCGAGTCCGAACCGATTCGGGCGACCGAGGACGGCGTCCTCACCGTCGGCGTGAATCTGAATGGCGTCGTCGCGAATCTCGGGAGCGAGGATGTGGTGGCCCTGCCACGCGCCGTCATTCGTTGAGAGCGCGCCGAAGATGGTCGCGACCGCTCGCGCGTTGGCATGTCCACTGGTCGAAGGGTAAACCGAGGCGCGCCATTCACGAGTGTTCGTTCCCGCATTAGGCTTCGCCGGCGGGTTGCGGTAGGCGAGGAGTCGCCCGAGCGCCACGCCGGTAAGCGTCGCCGGGTCGGCTTCGAGCCATGGGCGGTCGGTGGCTTCGTCGGGGGGCCGGACATAGGGGACCCAGTCGGCGACGCGACGGTCGAGTTCCGGGCCGAAACCGAAATGGAAGTCCACTCCCAGCGGACCCGCGACTTCTTCCTGAAGGTAGCGGTCGATGGTTCTGCCATCTACGCGGCGCACGATCTCGCCGACGAGGAACCCATAGGTGTTGGTGTGATATCCGAAGTTCGTGCCGGGCTCCCACCACGGCTCCTGGGCGGCCAGCTCGGCGCACATGCCGTCCCAGTTCGTGAGGTTGTAGCCCGGCGGCAACGGTTTCGCGACTGCCTGGAGGCCTGCCTTGTGCGCCATCAGCGTCCGGACCGTGATCGCTTCTTTGCCAGCCTGCGCGAATTCGGGCCAGTAGCGAGCAACGGGAGCATCGAGATCAACAAGGCCACGCTCGACGAGTTGGAGGAGGCAGATAGCGGTGACTGCCTTGCCTATCGACCAGACGTTGACGATCGTCTCGCGGTCCCAGGGCGTTGTCCTGGATGCATCCTGGAAGCCGTCCCATAGGTCGACTACGAGTTCGCCATCTACTGCGACGGCCACGGCCGCGCCGATTTCGTTGTGTTCGCGGAAGTTCGCGGCGAACGCTTCTTGAACGCGCTCGAATCGAGGGTCGCAGAGTCCGAGAGTCGTCATCGCGGGAGATTCTAAGGGCAACCCGACGAACCGGCAGAGCGCAGCCTAGGCGGTGGCTTCGGCCGCCTTCGCCGGGACGAACGGGGAAGGCGGCTCGAGGAGGGCCTTCATGATGGCTTCAGTCTGGATGACGTGCCCGGCAGGGCCTTTGTGGACGCCGTCGGAATGCCGAAGCCGATCCTGAGCGGCGGCGGCTGCGAATCCCGGAATGCAGTCCGCAATCAAGAAGTGCAGGCCGCGGGCGAAGGCGTTCATTTCATCGCGATGGATGTCCAGGCGGTCGTTCGCGCCCTTGTTTTCGCGCGAGAGCGATTCGGCCAGCGGGGGTGCCAGCATGATGACGACCGTCAAGTTCTCGCGTTGGGAGAGCAATCGCATGATGTCGGTTTCGATGCGAATGACTTCTTCGCGGGTGGAGAGTGGTTCCGTCCCGATAGTGTGGCGTGCAATCCAGCGACCTGCCCGGTTCCAACGCGCAGGCCCACCGTCTTTGTTTTCGGTCTTCGATTCGAAGCGGACTTCGAGTTTGCGAAAGAGCCTGTAGACCCGCTCGCCGTATCGACGCCGGACACGATTTCCAACCGTGCCTACGATGAAGTGGTAGGCGCCGAACGAGAAGACAACAAGGTCCGGCTGGTGCTTTTCGAGGGCAGCCTCCACACGAGGAACGGCTTTCGGACCGACCGGGACGACGGGGACATTCGCCACATCGACGGGTTCGCCCAAGGTTTTGGAAAGTTGGGTGCCAACGGCGTTCGGCCAGGCGAGCGAAGGGTCGGCCAGGGTGATGCCGGTGGTGTCACTGGAACCGATAACCAGCATCTGCAAAGTTCAGGGCTCGCTTTCCAAAATTCGAGCCGAATCATTGCGTCCGGCGACGAAATGGACAACTGTCAGGCTGTTGGATCGATCCGTTTCACTTCGTCTATTACGCCGAGGAGAATTCTGATATCGACGCGGTCGCCGGGCTTCGCATCCTTATATATGCCTTCGGCGGCGATTCGACCCTCGGTAATCGTGTCGGGAGCCGATTTCAGCGCGTAGGCGATGCGAAAGTAGCGCGTGCCGTGGATCTCGTACGGCTGGATTGCGGCGAGGATAGCTTCCATTCACGCATGGTAGGCGATGGCCGCCTGACTAATCTTCTTTCTTCCAAAACGTGAGCCAGTTCCCGGCAGGATCTTCGACCGTGAACTCGGTTTGGCCCCACGGGCGGGCGGCAATTGGGTCGACGATTCGGGCACCGGCGGCCGAGGCGGAAGCAAAGAGTTCCCTGAGGTCTTCAGCCTCTATGTAGAGCGAGTTCGGCGACTTCCCGGAGAGGCGAGCCTTGATGGCTTCGTTGAACTCGGAGGAGTAGTAGGCCGCAGCCTTCTCGATCATCAGAGTGGCATCCCCGCGTGAGATGGAGGTGTTGTCCTCATCGGGACCGCCGCGCAGTAGCGTGAAGCCGAGCATATCCAGTAGAAGGCAAGCGACTGCCGGAACGTCTGCGAAACGCAATGACGGAGTGACTTTGTATCCTGGCATGGAGGAGACTCCGAAGATGAGTTGGAGTGAGACTAGCGCCGAGAACTGACCTTGTATTGGACGAAATTGCGACAGGCTCGCTGCGAATCCCTAGTCGGGCACGTTCCAGGTGACGTTGCCGGGACCGGTGATGGCGATCCAGTAGGCCGTGCCAGTTTCGAGCGTCGCGAGGTTGTTCGCACCCGGAACGCCTGCGCCAGCCGGGAAGTACGCCTTCCAAGTCTGGGAGGCTGCGTCCCATCCGTAGATCACCGACACACTCGCGGTGATGTCATCTGCTGCTCGAGGCGCCTTGCAAGGCTTGTCAACCGGCGCGACCGCGTCAGCGCCGGTCCACGTCACCAGGCTCCATCGGAAGCTCAGAGTTGAGTCGGTAGTAACCGGGACGGGCGAGGTCAGCATCGAAGGCGATTTGGCCACCATCGTCGCCTGGTACGGTGACGAGCACCTTGAGCGGTCCGGGGATGCTCTGAGAGACCTTGATCCAGGCCTGGCATTCATCGGTGAGGCCGTCGACGAGTGGTGCGAAAGAGCGAATTGGCGAGGCCGAGGCGGCGTTGAGGGCAGTTGAGAAGGTCAGGATATCGTCGGCGCTTCGGCCAAAGGCAGTGTTGCCGTTGCTGGTCTCGATGATGACGCCGTCCCCCGCTTCGATGACGAAGTCGATGGGCATATCGATCACTGGATGGAGGCTGACGGCGCCGGCCGGGGGCGAACAGAACCCGTCTCGGTCCAGTGCGTGGAAGACCACATAGATGAACTGGCTTCCGTCGAGGTTCTCGACCACGAAGTCGACCGGGTTATTGGCCGCGAGAGCTTCCTTGTCCTGGTGGCCGAAGGAAGGGCCGGTGAAGGCGACGACGGCGATCGGCAGGACGGCCAGCCGGGAAAAGACTTTTAGCAAGCGTGACATTAATCGAAGTATACCGGCACTGCGGCCGAACGGCCGCAAATCAGGAGATGCTGGCGCCCCTGCGGCGTCGCTGATAGCTGCTCACCTTCGCCCGGTTGCCGCAAATCGCCATCGAGCACCACGTGGCACTCCGGTTACGCGAAGTGTCGTAGAAGGCGGCTTCGCAGCGGTCCGCGGGGCACACTTTCAGTCGGCTCCATGTCCCGGAGCGCACGGCATCGTGGACGATCGCGACGATGCAGGCGATGGCTCCGTCGATGCCAGCCGCCGCCGGACGCAGGGTGGCGATGGCGTTCGACTCGAAATCGATCCGAAGCGTGGCACCGCTCGCGAGCCGGGTGAGTTCCTTCGCATCGTCGAGGGCTGCTTCGCCGGTGTTATTGGCGAGCGCCATTGCGACCAGCAGCCGGTGTACCTCGAGAACTCGACGGTGATCGGTGTCTGAGATGACCTGGTCTGCGGTGAGGAACCCAAGTGAGGCAAGCGCCGCCGCCGCCGATTTTGGCGTCCCGAGACTCGAAGGCATTGCGAACCCGGCTTCGCCGCCGCCCGGTGGAATAAATCGCTTGCGCCTGAGAATGGCGCTTACCAGCTGCTGGCTGATGCCATGCCGTGCGGCGAGTGTCGCCTGCGGGATTCCACGATCGCCCTCCGCTCGGACCTGCGCAGCCATGGCCAATTCTTCGTCGGTGGGTTCTATGCGCGGCGTGTTCAGGAAGTCCTGCACGAGCCGAAGTGCGCCAGGCGCACCACCATCATCGTCGGGCGATGGAGAAGTCATTCAGTCCATCGTTAACGAAGGAGTCTACGGATGCAACACCGGCATATTTTGTTCGGCAGTTAGTTGACCGGCGATGGAGGATTACTGTACTTTACCACTTGGTTAGTTAACCAGATGGTGAAATTATGCCAACGGACCAGCTCAGCGCGACATTCGCGGCCCTCGCCGACCCGACACGGAGGGCGATCCTGTCACGTCTCGCGGATGGCGAAACTTCGGTGACGGAGATTGCAGTGCCGTTCGAGATGACGCTGCCGGCAGTCTCAAAGCACCTGAAAGTGCTCGAACGGGCCGGGCTGATCTCGCAAGGCCGGGAGGCGCAATGGCGCCCGCGCCGGCTGGAAGCCGCCCCGCTTCGCGAGGCTGATGCCTGGATTGAGCGGTACCGCGAATTTTGGGAAGAACGTTTCGACCGCCTGGATGACTACCTGCAAGAGCTGCAAATCAAGGAGAAGAAGGATGATTAACCCCAAGACCGTTACCAGTGTGGAAGGAGACCGCGTTCTCCTGATGACACGCGAATTCGACGTCCCGCAAGAAGTCGTGTTCCGCGCGTGGACTGAGCGCGAGCACCTGATGAATTGGTGGGGTCCGCCTACCTGGCCGCTGGACTACTGCACAATCGACCTTCGTCCGGGTGGAGTTTGGCTCTACCGAATGCGCGGCCCCGAAGGCGAAGCGTCCTGGAGTAAAAGTGTCTACGAGGCGATTGATCCGTTCTCGCACCTCTCCTACGTGGACTATTTCTCTGATGAAAGTGGGGCGGAGCTCTCCGAGGGAATGTCTGTCGACATGACATTCGAGGCGCACGGCAGCAAGACGGTCGTGCGCGGAAGGACGACGTGCCGGAGTGCGGAAGAACTCAAGCGGGTTCTGGAGATGGGCATGATCGAGGGCATGAGCATGAGCCTGGATCGCCTGGACGAACTGTTCGCGAAGTCGGTCGCATGAGCAATCGCGACCTGCTCGTTCGAAGAAGTCGGGCCGCCGGTTAGGCGGCGGCCGCGAAGGAAGGACAAGAGAATGGTTGAACTGAAGACTGAACGCATCGTTATCGATCTGCCGGACGACATGTCCATCGGCATGACCCGCCGCTTCAAGGCGCCCAAGAGCCTCGTCTTCGAGGCGCACGTGAAGCCGGAACACCTGAAGAACTGGTGGGGGCGTGAGGGCTCGACGCTTTCAGTCTGCGAGATTGATGCTCGTGCAGGCGGAAGCTGGCGATTCGTTGAGCGGCAGGCGAACGGCGACGAGTACGGCTTCCATGGCGAGTTCCGCGAGGTGACGCCTCCTGACCGGATTGTGTGGACGTTCGAGTTCGAAGGTGCCCCGGGGAACGTCGCGGTGGAAACGGTGACCTTCACCGAGAAAGACGGGGTCACCACGCTTCGGACGATCAGCGTGGTGGATTCGAAGGACGCCCGCGATGCGATGCTCCAATCTGGGATGGAAGATGGCGCGAACGAGAGTCTGGACCGGCTCGAAGAGCTGTTAGCGACCCAGTCGAGTAAGTGATGGCATGATTTCGGTGCGCGTCGGAGGTGCATGTTGGGCAAGGTGATTTACGGGATGATCGTTTCGCTCGATGGCTTTATCGAAGGGCCGGACGGGCGGTTCGACTGGGCCGAACCGGACGAAGAACTCCATCGGCACTTCAACGAACTCGAAGCGCAGACGGGCTTTCATCTGTACGGACGACGACTGTACGAGCTGATGAACGGGTTTTGGCCCACGGCGTATCAGGACCCATCCGCGCCCGACTACATTGCGGAGTATTCGAGGCGGTGGAGTGCAGTGCCAAACGTGGTCTTTTCGAGGACCCTCGAATCCGTCGACGGCAACTCGAGGCTGGTGCGAGACAAAATCGCCGAGGAAGTCGCGCGGCTGAAGTTGGAGACGGACAAGGAACTGACGCTCGGGGGGGCCGAAATTGCCGCAGAGTTCACCCGGTTAGGGCTGATCGACGAGTACCGGCTCTATTACTGCCCGGTAATTGTGGGCGGTGGCAAGCCGATGTTCGGGGATGTCGCTGTGCCACTGCGGATGGAAATGCTCGGGACTCAGCTGTTCAGCGGAGGAACGACGCTGGTGCGATACCGGCCGATTTCCGCGGCGCCCGCCCGGTAAGTTGGGCGGGCACCGGGAAATTGTTGGGTAGGCGGGTTAGCCGCCGGCGTTGAAGGTTTCGCAGAGTTCGACTGTCCCGCCAGAGCGGATGATCGGGCAGCCCCTGGCCATGATCAGCGCGGCATCCATGTTCGGCGCAGAGAGAACGCTGTAGCCCGTGCTCGGGTTGGCTCCGCCGCCTTCGACGGTGCCATCGCTGGCAATGGTCCAGGCGCGCCCGACCGGGTTACCGCCGTCGACCACGGCCGAACCGAGGCCTTCGAACCACTGCATCCATTCCTGCATTACGGTTTCCTGATCCGCCGGGGTCTCAGGCATCCCGCCTCCGTGATAGACCAGCAAGTAATTCGCCATGTTGTGTAGCTCCTCCGCGAGTTTGCGGCGCGCGGAAGTATAACGCGCGAGTGTTAGAGAGTTATGAAGAGATGCTTACGACACCCCTTCCTACCCTGATGCAATGGCTATTCGAAGCCCGCGTATGACACGACTGAGTCGTTGTCGGCTCGAACGGCTTTGACGTGGTTCGCGGCGAAGTCCTCGTCCGGCCAGCCCATCGCAACGGTCGTGACGATGATCTCGTCCTCGGGGATGTTGGCGTGCGCTCGGACCACGGGCGAGTGAGTGATTCCCTGGCCGTTGGTTACGCAGCCGAGGCCCCGAGACCAGGCCGCGAGAACGAGGCCGTATGCCGCGGCGCCCGCATCGAAGTGGGCCGTTGGGCTGTTCTCGAGGGACTTGTCGATCGTGACGATGACTGAGACCGGGGCATCGAACTGGCGATAGCCGCGAACTACCCAGTCCTGCCGTCGTTCCTTGTCACCCCATTCGATTCCCATTGCGTTGTAGAGGTCGACCGCGATCTGCTTCTGGCGGTCGCGGTGAATGCCTTCATAGCGGCCGTGACTCGTGATTTCGCGGCTCGGGGGTATGCCTGCGAGGTTTCGCTCGGTGTTTCCTTCGCGAATCTGCTCGAGCGCGTTGCCGGTCACGACGCGAAAGTGCCAGGGCTGCGTGTTCATCGAAGATGGCGCTTGCTTGGCGATGGTAATGAGTTCTTCGATGAGCTCTTTCGGCACTGGGTCCGGCTTGAAGCCTCGGACGCTTCGACGTTCGCGAGCGATGGTTTCGTAGTCTTTGGCGTGCGAGGTCGGAAGCGGCGAGTGGGCTGCTGGATCGAAGCCGGAATCGGAAGCGCGGCTGGCGGCGGTCTGGGTCATGGGTATCTCCTCAGGGTGGGTTCGAATGGAAGTGGTTCGCGAAGGGTTCCGTCGGCCCTCTCACGTGCAATGCAGGGATGTTACCGAAAAATTGTCCGGCTGTCGGAACCTTCGCCCCGGGCGTTGAGCCGGTTCCTCAGCGCTTTCCCAGCACCATCCCCAACAATTGGCACCGTGAAAATCATTGCACTCTTCCTCATCGCGCTCGCCGCGACCTGCACGCTGGCCGGCTGTGGGCAGGACGACGACGATTCGGCCGACTCGACCGCTCCGGCGACCTTAGCCGCCACGACTTCGATCACCGCGGCAGCGCCGTCTGCGACCGCTACCGTTCCGATCGGGTCAGCTATTGACCTCACGCGTCTCCCGATGGGTGATGGCAAGTATTCCTCGACGCCGAAGGTCGGGTACGTAACGTCGTGTGAGACTTCGTTTCCCAGTAACGCGCCCGGCGCGCAGGTAAATGGTTCCTGGATCAACGGCGATGGAACGTGGAACAAGTCGAAGAAGCTAGCTGTGCTCGGTGAGAACTATCATCCCGAGGCCACGTTCTCGGTGGCCATCGTAGGTGTGAACCGCATCCTGAAGACGAACGACCTGCCCCAGCCTTCGATTGGTTACACCGGTAATTTCCCGGTTTCGAGGGATGACCCGGCCTACCAGATCGACCGCAATCCGGGTTCGCCGCAGGCCCTGGATCTGACGTACACCATCCCGGCGAACCCCACCGTCGCGAGCTCGCCAACGTGTACCGCGCTTGGTGCGGTTGGCGTTCTGAACGACGGTGTTGTGCTGTTCAACGCGCTGGATGCAGGCGGGCGTGATGCCGGGGCGCACGAAGTCCTGGACTCGTGCGCGGGCCATCCAGCCATGACGGAATACCACCATCATGACCTCGACACCTGCCTCGAAGATGCGCAGGACGCGACCGGGCACTCGGTGCTCATGGGCTACGCATTCGATGGCTTCGGGCTCTTCGGCAACTTCGGTGAGAACGGCGTGGCGCTCACGAACGCCGATCTCGACGAATGCCACGGGCACACCCACGAAATCGAGTGGGATGGCAAACGAGTGGTGATGTACCACTACCACGCGACGGCCGAGTTCCCCTACAGCATCGGGTGTTACCGCGGCACGCCAACGGTTGCCGGGAGCGACCCGCACGGGGGTTAGGCCCCGCGGTTAGTCGGACGCGGCAAGCATTCGCGCTGACTCAGTCGCACTTTGCTGGTGGAGCATCATTTGCCACCGCCCATCGCGAAGAACATAAACCGTCGTCACGTTTGCCGAATAACTCGCGCCGTCTCGCTTAGCCGAACCGCGATAGACGAGCGCCGAGACTTCTGGCGCCAATTCCTTCAGGGTCACATCTTCGATAGAAATGTCGGTCCAATTCGAGATTCCGCTTCCCGAGGTCGATTCGATCGCCTGCGGCTTGGTCATGATCATCTCAGCGAAAACCGCGAGTCCTTCGTCGGCCATGTTGGCCTTGTAGTAGGCAGCATCCCGGGTGGCTTCCCAAAAGCCTTGTTCGAGACGCTCCAATGTTGCCTGGAGTTCGGTATTCGTCGAGGACTTTGTTGTTGTTTCGAGCATGGGAACGTCCTTTCGCAACTCAACCTATTGGTGCGGCCATTCCAAAGTCCTCAACCGGACCAAGGCATGGGTAGCAGGGTTATTTCATTTGCCCCGAGATCCGAATCGTCTTCATGTCGGGCGAAATTGCGGCCAGGATGGCAGCCATCAGGCTCAGGTGCGCGTACGATACGGTCGTGAGGCTCCTCATCCTGGGCGAGAGCGACAGCATAGGGATGGCATTGCTGAACCCGGCGGACGCGTGGGGTAATCGCATCCCCGTCGAAATCGCTAACCTGACCGGGCAACTACCTGAAACGGTTCATGTGCGCTTCTATTCGTGGGGCGAAGGCACGATGGGCTTTCTGGAGTCCGTTCTTGAGCGGGGTCCGTACGACGCAATAGTGATTTCGACGACGAAGGTCGGCTTCACCATTTTCTCCGCCGACAACCGCGTGAGAAAGGTACTCGGAAACCGTGCCGGAGATTGGTTCAAGGCGGGCGTCAGCAGCTTCGACCGTCACACCCGCCGGCGGCAGCCGCCGGGACTCAAGCTTCGGATGAATCGACTGACCCACAAAGCTGCACGGCGGCTGATCGGTCAAGGGCCGGTCACGAGCGCTGCGGCGGTGGCGGATGGATACGTGCAGGTATTCTCCAGATTGGCGCAACTGGAGGATGTCCATGTCGTTGTCGTGGCTGCACCACCGATCCCGTCCGACGCTGCAAAGAGGCGCCCCAATCTGACGAGGGACGTCGAATGGTTCCGGACGAGGATGCGCGACGACGCCCGTCGCCGACACTTCGCACACTTCGATACCGAATCCATCCTTCCTCCACCTGGCCCGGACCGTGACGCGCTCTTCACGGATGCCGTGCATAAGTCGCCTGCCCTCCATGCGCTTGTGGGGCGCGCAGTGGCCGAACTTGTCGTCCGTGCTGATTAAACACGTACTCGTGGCGATCATCTGACCCGGCTGTCGAACGGCTTGAAGCGGCGGAGCCCGTGACCACGAAAGCTAATCGGTGAGTGCCGCGAGACGAGAACCTGTAGCATCCATCGCCGACAGGAGACGAACATGGAAGCAGATTGGGCTCGCCCCGTAGTTCAGTGGGAGATTCGGGCGATTGACTCCGAGAAGATGGAGCACTTCTATCGAACGATGTTCAACTGGGACATCGTGAGTGGGAAGAAGGCCAAGTACATCCGCCCGGGCATCGGCGCACCAGAGCCTCAGATCGCCGGTGCGATGCTGCCGAGCGAGCGGTCGGGCATCGCGCTCGCTATCCAGGTGCGGGATCTGCGGGCATCGATGAACAGCGCCGTAGAACTAGGCGGGAAGATTCTCCGTGAGCCGTTCGACGTTGGGCCGACCCCTGCCACGTTCGCCTGGATAGAAGATCCAGAGGGCAATCACCTCACGCTCGTCCAGCAGTAGGCAGCGAAGTACCGCCCGCGAGCGTCGAGCCTCACGGACTGTTGCCAGATTCCCTCGCGGTTGATAGGCAGCCGTCAAGAAGGTGACTGCGCGGGCTCAGGTGCTGGATAGATCCTTGTCTTCCATCTCCCAGGTGTGATCCATCGTGTGGAACGCCGTGTGACGGATCAGGAACCTGAGCGGCCATTTGCCCGCGAGCCGACCTTCAGCGTGGAGTGTCCTGATGTCGGCGCAATAATTCTCTCGGTGGAGCCGAAGAGCGTCGTCTGTGAGTGGCACATCCTTGTCGGCTCCGGGACTTAATTTCGGACTCCAGTCGTGTTCCACCGAGATCGTGTGTTGCACGATGCGGTCCCGATCTCGTCCGCCTCCACGCGGTCCTTTCTGCAACTCCGCTGATACTCGGTGCCTGACCTCGTCGAATTCGGCCCAGCATGCCTGCATGAGGGCCAGTTCTCGTTCGAGTTCGTCGTTCGACTGCGCTTGCCGGTCGAACTCGGAAAAGGCGAACGAGATCCCCCAGAAGTCGGTGGATGCGGTGCCCTGGTACCGTTCGACCACCTCAGGATCGAACCCTTCCGGACTTTCATAGTCGAAGGGAAGGCCAGCGCGAGACGCGACGCTGGCGTAGCGCGCGATATAGGAACGCAGCTTGTCGATCGCGAGTTCTTCGCGCGCAGCCCCACGAGAGAGGCCGGGCCAATCCTGGGCGACGGCCACGACTTTCTTGCCCTTCGGCCCGACTTCGATTGCGATGCGTAGTGGATTCGCCATTTTCAAATTCTACCTGCCGGCGCGTCAGAACACTCTCCAGGGCGATGGGGCCGGCGCGGTCACCTGCACTAACGGTTGTTCACCGACGATCTTGGGTCGACAGAAACGGAGTCTGTCTGGCCGCCGGATGTTCGAATTCGTTCAAATTCGTAGCCACCCGGGCCACGGCAGCATGATCTACCGGGAGGGTGGATAGGCGCTACCGCGGCTCCGGCGTGGCGGGCGGAGCGAGCACGCCTACGCCGTCAGTCCACGTGCCCCAGACAGTCTCTGGTCGATCATGACAGCCGTAGCCGACATCGTGGATTTGTCCGTCGGCTCCGAGCATGAGTGTGAAGCCGACTGGTGGGTCGGAGTTGTTCACAACGAACAAAACGTAACGCGTAAGCGGCGCATCTGCCTGCTTCGACGCTGGGACACCTGGCGTAAGCTCTCGAAGTCCCCAGAGCCGGGGGAACCCATCAAGCAAGGGTCGAAACATCGCTTTCGCTTCTGAGACCGGAAACGCTACCGAACCGGCACAGAACGAAGCGTGTACCACTTCGACGAGGGTGCCCGGAGTTGCTCCCGCAGGGCAGCGGTTTGCCGTGGCAACGTTCTCGTCAGTCGAACACGGCGAGGAAAAGGTGAGCGCTCGGCTCGCAAGCGCGTCCAGGTCGCGCCCAGAAATTTCAGCCATCACCGAATCCGCCACGGCCACACCGGTTGATGTGCCGGGGTCATAGCCATAGACCGGGTTCCAGGGAGTTGCACTCGGAGTCGTCGGAGGCGGAGTCGAGACAGGGCCTGCAGTGTTCGTTGGTGCCGCCCCGCTTCCGCCACCGCTGCATGCGACTCCCACAAACGCCGCGGCGGTAAGGAAGTATTGAAGCGCCATTGGACGTCGCAGCATCTACCAAGCCTAACGCTGGTGACGAGCAGATAGTTCCAATCGGATGAGGAAGCCAAGTATGACGACAGAACGGGAGGCTGGTGGGCGATACTGGATTCGAACCAGTGACCTCTGCGATGTCAACGCAGCGCTCTAACCAACTGAGCTAACCGCCCAACGCGGAGAGTCAGAATACTGCCTTCTTGAGACCTAAGGCAAAGCGTGGAGTGGGCGGAATGGAATACCTGCCCGTACTTGGGGCGCAGGCGGATTCCGCGCGAGGCCACGGACATCTCCTTTACGATCCGAATTGCGTTCGGATGTGCAATAATCGGCGCCATTCGTTTCAAGGAGAAGCAACAAATGGCACTCGAAGGTACCTGGAACCTGACTATGAATTCGCCCATGGGCGCCCGCCCGGTGACGGCGAATTTCACCACCACCGGCGACGCAATCGGCGGAGAGTTCACCGGCGCGCAGGGTTCGGCGCCGGTCGCCGGCACGGCAAGCGGCAATGATGTGAATTTCGCGGCGACGGTCGCCGGCCCAATGGGGCAGATGGAACTGAAGTTCACGGGCACGCTCGACGGGGATGCGATTTCTGGCAACGTGCAGTTCGGCGCTTTCGGTAGCGGCACCTTCACGGGCAACAAGGCGTAGCCTTCGGGTTCTTGTCGGCACCCTGGCATTCACTGGCGGCGTTCCTCGAAGGAGGCACGCCGCTTTTCCTTGTCCCGTCGGTCTCGCGGGCTCACTGGCCAACAGGCGGCAATTGCTAGGGGGAGTAGACAATAGTCATAACGCGGTGTTACCGTGCTTTCGCCTAAGCAATTGAGCGATTCGTTCACCCCGAGGTCCGCCCAACCCATGGCCATTATCACGCCCTTCGATAACTACCTCGACCTGGTCGAGGCGGCCCGCGAGCTCGCGATTCACCCGCAGAGTCTTCGTCGGCTCATCAAGCAGAAGAAGATCCCGGCAACGCTTTTCGCCGGGAAGTACCTGATCGAGCGCGACAAGCTCGAGATGTTCAAGAGCAACTACGACCCGCGTCCGGGCCGCAAGCCGATCCGCCGACTGCTGTAAGCCATCAATTCTTCCCAGGAATCGCCAGGTTCGCCGAGCGAATGTGCATCGGCAGCGATCTCGCACGTCATCCGTCTGAGCCGTCGAAAGAGAGCCGTCACGCGAGCGCTGAGCCTCGCGACTCCAAAAACGGGTGCTCGGTTATTGCCAGATATCGCCGCGGCTTACGAGGACGACGAGCAGGACCATCACAGCAATCTCCACCGTGAGAGCGAAGCCAACGACGCCGGTCCATATGAGCTGGGTGCTTCCGCGCGTCGCGAACACGGGGATGGTGAGGATGAGTGCGCTGCCAAGGAAAATAGTGAGGCAGATCACGCCCAGACTGTTCGCGCTTATGAGGAAAGGCAGATAAGCCAGCATTCCAGCTCCACGGTCTTCGGGACATGCCCGGTTGGTGTTCGATTTCGCATCATAGCGAAGGATCGGAAACAGGAAACTCTGGACTCCGTAGCTTCTTGCAACTGAACCGCCGACACTACGGCCCGGAATACATAGTTGAGGGTGAATTTTGGCGACAGCGGCAGAAGCGAAAGCAGCAATTGAAGCGGGTTTTACGGCGTATATCGCGGAACTTGAACAGGTGGCATCGGTTTGGGAGAACAAGCCTGAGGCCGGGGACGGCGAAGACGCATGGTGCGCCCGCCAGGTCGCCGAACACATTGGCGGCTCCGGGTTGTTTTTCGGGCAAGGTATCGCGACCGCAATGGGAATCGCCGGGCCAACCCCGGCGCGACTCGCGTTCCCGGATGCAGCGACCGCCCTAACGGAGACGCGCCGCACGCACGGGCTCCTGATGGACGTCGTTTCGCAGGTGAAGGACGATCATCTCACGGCGGAGACGGAACTCCGCGGTCTTGGCAAGCAGACGGTGTCCGGAATGCTTGGGATCGTGAGCTATCACCTGAACGACCACGCAAAGCAACTGAAGACTCTTCGCGGCGGGTAGTCCCGTCCACGGAAGGCAAAATGAAGAGGGCAGCCAATTGGCTGCCCTCTTTTGGTGTTGTGCGTTCTACGGGACGTGTGGTCCGATTAGTCGATTTCGACGACGACGAGCACCTGGCCTTCGGAGACCCGGTCGCCCTCTTTCACGGGAATATCCTTCACGATGCCATCCGCGGGTGACTTGATTTCGTTCTCCATCTTCATGGCTTCGAGGAGGAGGAGGACGTCGCCCTTCGCGACCGTATCGCCGGTCTTGACCTTCACGGTGATGACGCGGCCGGCGATCTGGGCGGTCACGCCGCCTTTGACGAAGGCAGCGCCGCTACTCGTGCTCGCTGCGGCCGCCGTCTTGCGTTCACGCGGGGCTGCACCACCGCTGAGGCGTCCCTCGTAGTCGAAGGTGAAGGGTCGATAGTCGACCTGGACTTCCATGCCACTGGCGCGGGCATCTTCTGGCGGGAGTTGAACGCGATAGCGAACGTCGCCGGCCGAGACCGTGGTCACTCCCGCTTCGATTTTCACACTGACCGGGTACTCGTGGCCGTCGACAACGACGTTATCGCCACGGACTTCGACTTCGTAGGTTCGTCCACCGATTGTTACTGATGCCATATCGAATCTCCTACCGCATCTGCCGCATGCGGCCGTAGTTGCGCCATGCGCCGCCATCGCCGTTTGCGGCGGCGGGTTGCATCACGATGGGAGCGGCTGCCTGCGCTTTCTTTTCGCCGATGACCATGGCGCCGACGATTGCGGCGACGAGTTCCCGTTCCGGGCCGCCGCCTTCCTTGCGCCACTGGAGGAATTCCTTCGCTGGCTGCGGGAACATGACGTAGCTGAGGACGTCATCGACGTTTTCGGCGAGGTCGCCGATCTGTTCGGTGGCCTCCTTCATTTCCGGAAGGAGGTCATCGGCGGGACGATGGGTGATAACGCCTTCGTCGCCGAGCACCTGGTCGAGGATTTCCTGGGCCACCGGCTGGATGGTTGAGCCGTAGGCGCCGCGCGCGAGGTTGCGCGTCTCCTTGGTCACGTTGCCGTAACGCTTGCCCGTGAGGACGTTCAGGACGGCCTGGGTGCCGACAATCTGCGAGCTTGGCGTGACCAGCGGCGGATAGCCGAGGTCGGCGCGGACGCGGGCGTTTTCGGCCAGGACTTCAGGAAGGCGGGCTTCGGCGCCCTGTTCGCGGAGCTGGCCGACGAGGTTCGAAATCATGCCGCCGGGCACCTGGTGCGAGAGCACGCCGGCATCCACGCCGGTGAGGCCGCTCTCAAACTTCCAGTACTTGCGCCGGACGCCGCGGAAGTACTCGGCGAGTTCACCGAGCTTCGCGAGGTCGAGGCCGGTATCGAGGTTGGGGTCTTCGGCGAGCGCGGCGACGAGGGTTTCGGTGGCTGGTTGGCTGGTGCCGCCTGCAAGCGGGCTAATCGCGCAGTCGATGACGTCGGCGCCGGCCTGGACGCCCATGAGGTAGGCCATTTCGGAATAGCCCGATGTGTCGTGGCAGTGCATCTGGACCATCATCTGTGGGTGGTCGTGCTTCAGGCGGGTGACGAGGGCCTTCGCCATCATCGGGCTGAGCAGGCCCGCCATGTCCTTGATGCAGAGCGAATCGGCGCCCATCTGGACCATCACGTCGGCCTGCGTTGCGAAGGTATCGACCGTGTGGACCGGGCTGGTGGTGTAGCAGATGGTGCCCTGGACGTGGCCGCCGGCGCGCTTCACCGCGTCGAAGGCGGTTTCGAGGTTCCGGGTGTCGTTGAGGGCATCGAAGATGCGGAAGATATCCATTCCGTTCGCGACGGAGCGTTCGCAGAACTCGCGGATGACATCGTCGGCGTAGTGGCGGTAGCCGACCGCGTTCTGGCCGCGAAGGAGCATCTGGGTGGGGGTGTTCTTCAGCCGGCTCTTAATCTGGCGAAGCCGGTCCCAGGGGTCTTCCTTCAGGAAGCGCATGCAGCTATCGAAGGTTGCGCCGCCCCAGCATTCGATGCTGTGGTAGCCGATGGCGTCCATCCGCTCGAGCGCGGGGATCATGTCTTCGGTTCGCATTCGTGTCGCCAACAGCGACTGGTGGCCATCGCGTATGGCCGTTTCCATGATGCCGACCCTGGTCATGGGCAAAGTCCGTGGGAAGAGATTTGGGGGGCCGCCAGAGGCGGCAGAGGATTCAGGCTAGCATCGAGTCAGCCTAGGGGCGACGGGTGAACGGGGGTGGCCCATGCGGTTAGGGTGGCCCGCCCGTGGCACTTCCGGGCGGAATTAGTTCAGCTCGCGGATTCGACGCGATTGCGCCCGGACGATTTCGCAAGATAGAGGGCTTTGTCTGCCCGGCCCAGGAGCGCCGCGGCGTCCTCGCCTTCCCGGTATTGGGCGACCCCGAAGCTCGACGTTACTGGTGAAGGCAGGGGCGGAATCAATTCTTCGGCGAGTCGCTGCCTGATCCGTTCAGCAAAGCTCATTGCAGCAGGCAGGTCCGTTTGCGGCATAAGCACCACAAATTCTTCACCGCCAAAGCGCGCCACGACGTCCGACGGCCGGGTCTCTTGGCGCAGCACTTCGGCGACACGAATGAGCACCCGGTCCCCAACCGGGTGACCAAACTGGTCGTTGACCAACTTGAAGTGATCGACATCGCTCATCATGGCGCTGAGCGCGGAATTGTCGCGTTTCGTTCGAGCAATCTCGATATCGAGTGCCTGATCGAGTTTGCGCCGGTTGCCGACGCCGGTCAGCTGATCTGTCAGGGACTTCTCGGCGAACTGTGCCTCGCTCTGCTTGAGCGTGACGTTCGCGACGCCGAGTGTGCGGCGCGACTGAAGCGACTCCCTGTGCAGGCTCTCCATGGTTTCGGATATCCGCTCCAGCTCGAGCACATCATGTTCAGCGACAATCCGAACGCCTTCCGGGGTGCTCCAAACGCGTCCCCGCAAGGTTCGCAAGGTTCCCAGCGGGTCGCCGACCGTCATCAGGCCGTTGTAGATGAGCCCGGAAGTGTCGAGCCAACCGCCGAGGATCGTGGCGAAACTCGGCTGGACAAAGAGTTCGGTGGCATCTGCGCCAATGGCGCCCCCGTCGGGCTGCATAAGCCTGAGGAACCCTTGATTGGCCTTGAGGACCGTACCTTGGAGGTCGAGCGTGGCGACAGCGACACTCACGAGCGGCTCGAACTCGACGTCAGAGAGGGTCATGACTCAGTGTCGACGGATGCGACGCGCATGGCTGTAGCGATGGCCCCGGCCGAGTCCTGGCTCCATCCATCCGCCCCAATCTGTTCGGCGAGACCTTTGAAGTTATTCAGCGCAAGCCCGCCGACAATCACCGGTGGCCGCTGGTCTCCGAATTCTCCGACCAGACGCGAGATAACGTCCCGGGCGACTGCGAGCTGTTGGGCGAAGGAGATCGAGAGGCCGACGAGATCAGGCTTCCAGCTGCCGATGTATTGCACGAGCGATGGCGTCGGGACATCGGCGCCGAGGTAGTTCACTTCCCACCCGGACAGCTGAAAGGCGTCCGCGACCATTTGCAGCCCGACCTCGTGGTGATTGCCGGCCACGCAGGCGAGAACGATCTTCTTACCGTTGGCTTCCGATGGCTCGCTGCGCCCCAATTCCTGGATCATTACGGACTGTGCGATGGCCGTTGCGAGGTGCTCCTGGGCCACGGAGACAAGGTTTTCCGCCCACTTGCGCCCGATGCTGTAGAGGGCAGGTTGAATAACCTGAAGTTCCGTGTCGACGAGGCTATGCCCACGGGCGAGGTGGGCTGATACCGCGGCCGCCGCGGCCTTCCGGTCGCCAGCAAGGAGCGCCGATTCGAACTCGACGTAATCGGCCGAGGCTCCGGTGCCATTGCCGTTGAGGTCAGGCACCGAATCGGCGGGTGCCTGAAGTCCATCGCGCGCCTGGCTCAGCGCCGCACGCACGATTGCGGCGTCGGCTGGCGCAAGCTGCTCCTCGAAGAATTCCGCGAGCCAATCGAGCGACAGCCCCAGGTGTTCAACGGGCACATTCCGAGAGGAGAGGACACCGGCCAACCAGCGGAGATAGTCCACCATTGGCGCTGCAATACCGAACTCGAGCACAGGGCGGAGGAATTCGAGATGGAAACCCAGATCTTCGCGGCAGGCCTCACGTCCGCGCTCGCCGTAGGCAGCGTAGACCGACGCATGATCCGCATAGAAGCGGCTGGTCACGGCCTCGATCGCCGGAGTTCGGAGTTGGGCGAACTGCTGGAGCGCCGCAGGACTCAGTTTCTTTAGGTCTTGTGGCGTCACTGTCCTTCTCCGTTAGTCGGCAAACTGTTCAAAAAAGCTGACTTCGGCACTCTTGGGTACGAGTTTCAGGCCCTTCGGGATGCCGGCGTGAGCGTTGTGGTAGGTGTGGCCGCCGTGCCAGGTTTTGTAGCTCGACTCGTCGAGCCAGCGTGTCAGCAGCCAGATCTGCTCGGGCCTGTCGGTGGGGCTCATGACTGAGAGGCCAAGGAATCCAGGCTCACCGTCGACGACGTGGGGCCTGTTCAAGAACGCCTCGCGCACGGCTGCGCTCATGCCGTTCGCGATTGTGAACCGGCTCAGGGCGACGAACATTTTGACCTCCCCCGTTTCCGGTTGGGAACTTCGACTGCGCCTGGCTTAGGCGTTCCTGCTGAACTGGCTAATCATCCCACTCGATCCAGGTTGCCAGACAACAGCATCAGCAACCGCGCGGCGCCTTTAGATCGTACGCCTCGAGCGCCGGGATGGGTATGGGGATCACTCTTCTGGTTGCATTGGGAGCGATGAGGCTATCGGAGGCACTGGTGCGCGGCCGTGCGACGGGTTTGCAACCGCGAATCCGCTACTTGCGCTTCGTGCGCTCTAACAAACCCTCGTAGCTGGCCGGAGTGATCGGGCGGACGACGCGGCCCATGCAACTCAATCTCCACCTACGGCAAACAACTTCGGATAGTTGACAAGCGACTATGGGCTATCGCGCTGGCGTATGATGACCGGGTGCGGAACTCCCTCGGTCTCTTCGGCGCACCAGTTCGCGAACTCGACTACACCCTGGACGATGTCGGCAACCGTACCCAGCGGGTCGACCAGCAGGGGACGCACACCTACGCCTACGACGACCTCTACCGCCTGACCTCGGTCACCTACCCGGGACCGAGCACGACGACCTACGACTTCGACGCCTTCGGCAACCGCACGGAGATGGACGTCTCCGGTAACGCGACGACCTACGCCTACGATGATGCCGACCGGATCACGACGGTGACCCCGCCGAGCCCGGCCTCGGCCATCTCCTACACCTGGGACGACAACGGCAACCTCACCGACCGGGGCAGCGACGCGTTCGACTGGGACTACGAGGACCGGATGGTCTCGGCGACCGTGAACTCGGTGACGACGACCTTCGCCTACCGCGGCGACGGCCTCCGCGACTCGCGCACGGTGGGCATGGCGACGACGACCTTCACCTGGGACATCGCCGGCGGTCTGCCGGTGGTGCTCGATGACGGCAACCAGTACGTCTACGGCGCCGGGCTCACGGCGATGAAGCAGTCCGGGAACTGGTACTACTACCTGGCCGATGGGCTCGGTTCGACGATGGCCGTCGTCGACGCCTCCGGGAACTCGCAGAAGTCGTACGAGTACGACGTCTACGGTGAGGTGACCGGTGGTTCGGGGAGTCTGGCGAACGAGTTTGATTTCGCCGGCCAGCAGACCGATGGGACCGGGCTGCAGTATCTGCGGGCCAGGTACTACGACCCGGAGACGTGGGACGTTCTTGAGCAGAGATCCCATGGCCGCGGAACCGCACCTGGTTGACAGTCTCGTTCAGCTACGGCAACAGCGAACGCCGCCAATTCGCGATCCAACCGGCTTGTGCGGCTGGCGACGTTCGGAACTGCGGCGACGACGTCATTAACTCAGTTTCTGGAGCGTTCGAGAGTACCTGTCGGAGCGGCGAGAGCGGCCGGATCGGCGATCGCTGCTGAGCTATGGTTGGACTGCTGATCGAATTGTGGCGATCGCCGAGGTAGCGGCCGCGATCGCGGCCACGGGCATTGGCCAGCTTGCCAACGCCAGCGGCGCTTTGCGGCGAGGCGCTTTGCGCATCTGGTTCGAAAGGCCGTCAATCGCCAGCTCTCGGACATGGCATTGGCGTTTGCGGTAGCGAAGGGTCTAAAGTTGCAGGAGTTTGCGCAACGGACTGACCGGGTGTTTTGGCGCTGGCGTTCCTCGGCGGGAGCGCCATGACGCTCGGCAACGTCGTGCTCTTCAGAGCAGAAGTCGCCGGAGGACTTCGACAACCTGCTCGACCACGAAGTCAATGGCATGCTAACCAATGGGCTTGGTTCGGGCTTTCGACACCCGACAACCCACTTATCGGGCAGTCGGTAATGGCGGTCACGTATCTCGCCTTGGATGGCACCGTCGGGCCGTGCAAGAACCCCTACGACTGGCAAGCAGGCTGAGGAGAATGGGGGCTATGAGCAATGCGTCAGATAGCCGGATTACTCATCCTTGTGACCTGTGCGGCTGTCGCGGCCGCCTGCGATGACCCGACGCCTAGTATTGGCGTCAGAGTGACAAGCCAAGGCGAATTGATGATTCTCTGGAATCCATGCCACGAGAGCCGCATGGCAAAGTCAGTCGAGCTCAAGTCGTCTGGCAAGGTGATCTCGCGTATTGAGTCCGAGGAGGGTTCGCCTCGTAGGGAGTTCACTGTCGGGGTGGCACCCGAAGGTTTCTCGACCAGCGTGCCCTTGGCGGTTGATTTGATTGGAATTCGACTCCTCCCGAAGGTCTCGGGTGTCGGGGTCTACGTACTTTGATTTGGGTGAGATTCGAACCCGGTAAAGTGCTCGTAGTGGGTGGACGGAACATGAGCGAGGAGGAGTTTTGGGAACGCGATACGTGCGACTCAGGGGCGATATTCGGCTGAAACCCCCGCGCTTCGCACCTAACGCTCCGGTTCGGTCTCCCTTTCTCTCTGCCGGGAAGGCCCCGACATTTGTCTCGGTCATCGACTACATCTGGGACGACAACGGCGACCTGACGGCCGGGGTAGCGACTCGTTCTCGTGGGACTACGAAGACCGGATGACCGCGGCGACCGTGAACTAGTGTGACGACGACGTTTGCCTACCGCGGAGACGGTCTGCGCGACTCACGCGCGGTCAGCGGTGGAGCGACGACGACCTTTACGTGGGACATCGCCGGTGGCCTGCCGGTGGTCCTCGATGACGGCAAGCAGTACGTCTATGGCGGACGGGCTTGGCCGCTCCCTACTTGCGCTTCGTGCGCTCCAGCAGCCCTTCGTAGCTGGCCGGGGTGATCGGGCGGACGACGCGGCCCATGCCGGTCCAGTGCGCCCACTTCCAGTCGCCCGTGGCGCGCGGCTGGTCGACGGGGAAGAGGAGGGGCTTCTCTTTGCTGGCGAGCATCAGGTGGTAGTGCTCGCCGAGGGGGATGGTCTCGTTGACGATGCCGAGCCAGTAATTCATGTCGCCGCCGTCGGGCGAGAAGGTGGTGCCGAGGTAGCGGTACTGGCCGTGCAGCGGCCGAGAGGCGCTGTTCACATAACGCACATCCGGGCCGTAGAAGTTGCGGACGGCGGCGCCACCGAGGGCGTAGAGGCGGTTCGTGCTGACCGCTTCTTCGAGGGGGACTTCGCCGAGGCCAAGAATGTCGCGGAGAACGAACTTCGTGTATTCGACGGCGACAGGGTCGGGGTCGTCTTCGAGCGCTTCGAGGACATTGTTCCAGGTGATCGGAATCCACGGCGCGGGCACGTTTTCGGAACGGAGCCCGAGCATGAGGAAGGCGGGCTGTTCGCTCCATTCGCGCGCGACCTTTTCGAGGCCGGGCAGCAGCGATTCATCAGAGCCTGACTCGATCTGGACCTCCACGACCACGCGCTTGCCGCCTTCGTAGGTGAGCAGGAGATCGGCCACGCCAGCTTCAGCAAGGCGGGGCTGAACCTCGACGATTGCGAGTTCTTCGGTGCCCGTTCCTGCCGCCTGGGCGATGAGGGCGGAGAGCATTCGATGTCCGCGCTTGAGGAAATAGGCGAGGCCGGTGGTGCAGTAGTTCTCGAACGGGGTCGCCCCGGAACCCTGACGGTAGGCCGAGAGCATCGTGAAGAGGTTGTCAGACATCCACTCCAGTATCGCCCCTCGACTTTCGAGTGTCTCGGCCGCCCTCACCCCCGACCCCTCTCCCACGCTTGGGAGAGGGGAGCCAACGGATCGCGAAACGTCACGGGTTCCAACTAGACTTCCAGCATGACTGGACTACGTGAATTCCTCATCGAAAAGGCGGCGGCGATCCGGGGGCTGGCCGCTTCGAAACCGAACGGAGCTGATTGGCACGAAACGGTGGCAGCGACCTGTGTCTCCGACGACCGCACCGGAGTGCGAAAGCTGCGCATCCGGGACTGGCAGTTCGTCGGCGATTCGGGGCCGGGTTTCGGCGGTTTCAGCCTCGGTCCGTCTTCGCCCGAGTTGCTTTGCGGCGTGATCAGCACCTGCCTGACGCACACCTACCAGATTGGTGCGTGCATGCAGGGCGTCCCGGTCGATCGAATCGAAGTGCGCGTGACCTGCGAGAACAACGACGCGCGGTTCGGCGAAGTGGAGACGAACGACCCGCCGGTGCCGTTCAACTTCGAGGCCGTCGTGACGCTCGATGCCGCAGATGCGAGCGACGAGCAGCTCGCGGGGCTGCATCGGTGGGCTGGAGAGAGTTGTCCGCTGACGAACCTTATCCGGAAGGGTGCGCCGGTGAAGGTGCGCGTGGCGTAGGCCCTCACCCCCGGCCCCTCTCCCACGCTTGGGAGAGGGGAGATTCCGTGCGCTAACGGTGGTGCCGAATAAACGACATGGAACGTGGGTCGCCGTCCGCTTACTGACGTGCGCGGTTCAATGTGCGCAGGGTGGGTTCGAGCGGCTACGCTTTGTGGGTGACGCGTGAAGAACTCTTCCGCATGACCGAACTCACTACGTGTGGTGGTTGAGCCTCTAAGGCGGGGCCAGAGGCCCTGGCGCAGGTGCTGTCGCCACTAGCGGGTTTGTTCGATTCGGCTGGACACGAAAACGTGCTGGTCGGCCTTGGCGTGCCCGATGATGCGGCCGTCTATCGCATCAATGCGACGACGGCAGTGGTGGCGACGCTCGATTTCTTCGCGCCGGTGGTTGATGACCCGTACACCTACGGGGCGATCGCGGCGGCGAATGCGATGTCCGATGTTTACGCGATGGGCGGGGAGGTTGTGCTCGCCCTGAACATCGCCGCCTTCCCCGAGGACCTGCCGCCGGCCGTGCAGACCGCCGTCCTTCGCGGCGGCGCGGAGAAGGTTCGCGAAGCGGGCGGCGTGATCGCCGGGGGCCACACGGTCTGGGATGAGGAGCCGAAGTACGGCCTGAGCGTGTTGGGAATCGTGCATCCGAAGCGGATTTTCTCGAAGGCGGGGCTGAAGCCCGGCGACCGGCTCTACCTGACGAAGCCGCTTGGCACCGGCACGATCCTCTCGGCGCAACGCCAGGGCAAGGCCGAGCCCGGATGGGTGGATTCCGCGACGGAATCGATGCTGCGGCTGAACCGGCACGCATCGCATCTCGCGGCGGAGGTTGGCGTGCGCGCGGCGACCGATGTGACCGGATTCGGGCTATTGGGGCACCTCTGGGAGATGACGGAACGCTCGGGCGTGTCGGTCGAAATCGAGGGTGCGGCCGTGCCATTCCTGCCTGGGGCACTCGAGTGCTCACGGATGGATGTGCACACCGGCGGGGAGATCCGCAACCGCGAGTGGGCGGACTCGAACGTTTCCTATGCTGACGGCGTGGACCCCGATGTGGCGGCGCTGCTGTTCGACCCACAGACCTCGGGCGGCCTGCTTTTGGCGGCCAGTGCCGCGAAATCAAAGAAGCTTGAGGCGGCATTTGCGCGCGATGGCGAGCGGCTGTGGCGAATCGGGTCGGTTAAGCGGGGCTCGCCGAGGATCGCCGTGGTCTAGCGGGGGCGGTTCCCCGTTCCGTATCTCGGCCTATACTCGATCGAGCGCCTCACCCTCGTGGAGGAGTTTGTTTGACCGCGGTAGCAACCAAATACGAGACCGTAATCGGGCTCGAAGTCCATTGCCAGCTGATCACCAAAAGCAAGATGTTCTGCGGCTGCAGCGCGGATTACGCACGTGCCGATCCGAACACCCACGTCTGTCCCGTCTGCATGGGAATGCCGGGCGTGCTGCCCGTCATCAACGAACAGGCGATTGAGTACATCGTGATGACCGGGCTGGCGCTGCATTGCCGCATCGCCGAATTCTCGAAGTTCGACCGCAAGAACTATCCCTACCCGGACCTGATGAAGGGCTACCAGGTTTCGCAGTACGACCTGCCTGTCTGCGAAGGCGGCTGGCTTGATGTTTCGCCCGAAGGCGAAGAGCCGCGCCGAATCGGCATCACGCGCGTCCACATGGAAGAAGACACGGCGCGCTTGCTCCATCGCACCGACACGGTGACGGGCGAGGGCTACAGCCTGATCGACATCAACCGCGCCGGTTCAGCGTTGATGGAGATCGTGAGCGAACCGGACATGCGAACGCCGGCCGAAGCCCGCGACTACCTTGTTCGCCTGCGCCAGATCCTTCGCTACATCGGCGTCTCCGAAGCGAACATGGAAGACGGCAATTTCCGCTGCGATGCGAACGTCTCGCTGCGACGCGTCGGCGACCCGGAGTTCGGCACCAAGGTCGAAGTGAAGAACATGAACAGCTTCCGGGCGGTGCACGATGCCATCGCGTTCGAAGAGATTCGCCAGGCCGGGATGCTCGACCGGGGCGAGCGCATCATCCAGGAGACGCGCGGCTGGGTGGACGACACGCACGAGACCGTCAGCCAGCGCACGAAAGAGCACGCGAACGACTATCGCTATTTCCCCGAGCCGGACCTGCCACCGCTGAAGCTCAGCCGCAAGTACGTGGCCGATATCGAGGCGAAACTCCCGGAACTGCCCGACGCGAAGAAGGCCCGTTTCATCGAACTTGGGCTGACCGACCACGAGGCCACCGGGCTGACTGAAGACCGGGAACGCGCCGATTACTTCGACGCCGTGGCGAAGGCAATCGGCCTGGATGAGGCGCGCAGCGTGAAGCTCGCCGCCAACTGGGTCCTTGGCGAAGTGGGGCGATGGCTGAACGCCGAAGGAAAGGGCATCGAACAATTCCCGCTCCGCCCGGAACAACTGGCCGAGCTTGCACGTCTTGTCGAGGGAGGGACAGTCACCTCAAACATCGGCAAGGAAGTATTCGAAAAGATGGTTGCGACCGGCAAGTCCGCCAAAGAGATCGTCGAGGAGTCCGGGCTTGCCCAGATCAGCGGCGAGGACGAGCTCGTTGGCGCGGTCAAGGCGGCCATCGCAGCCAACCCGAAAGCCGTCGCTGACTACCACGCCGGCAAAGAAAGTGCGATCAAGTTCCTCGTCGGCCAGGTGATGCGCGAAACGCGCGGCCGGGCCAACGCGGCCGTCGTGAGCGGGTTGCTTGAAAAGGAGCTAAATGTTTAGTCTTCCGATCGATATCAAAACGCGGTGGTACACTCGAAGGGCATGACGCTGCGCACGTTCCGTGACCACTCGGCCCTGAAGTGGCTCTACCCGGGAATGCACATTAAGCGCTGGTTGATGCTGCTTCTGTTCGGCATCTCGCTCATGGGCCTCGGTATTGCCTACGTGCTCAAGGAGGCGTACCTCCAGACCGACCTGCCCGGCGCCTTCTACTACCTGACGCTGCAGTTCATGCCTCGGTGGGGCCGCGGCCTGCTGTTCATGGCACTGTCTTTAACCACCGTCGGGATCTCGGTTTACAAGTTGAACCAATCTTTGCTCTTCGCGTTCGTGCGCCCGGACAATCGCACTGAAGGCCGTGCGCCCGGGCTCGCCCAGGCTATCTACAACAAGCGCTTCCTCCAGCGTGGCCCGCGAGTGGTCGCCATCGGCGGCGGTACCGGACTTTCGACGCTGCTTCGAGGGCTGAAGGATTACACCAGCAATCTGACGGCGATTGTGACCGTGGCGGACGATGGCGGGAGCACCGGCCGGCTGAGACAGGAATTCGGAATCGTCGCACCCGGCGACCTGCGGCAGTGCATTGCCGCGCTGGCCGAAGCGGAACCGTTGATGTCGAAGCTGTTCCAGTACCGATTCACTGAAGGAACCGGGCTCGAAGGCCATTCGTTCGGCAACCTGTTCATCGTTGCGATGGCGGAAGTCACCGGGAACTTCGAAACGGCGATTCACGAGGCCTCACGCGTACTAAACGTGCGCGGGAGCATCCTGCCTTCGACGCTCGAGGACGTGACTCTCAGTGCTCGGACCACCGAGGACGAAATGGTTCACGGCGAGCACAACATCAGTGAGCGCGGCGGGCGCATCCGCGACCTGTACCTGAACCCCGCGCAGGCTGAGGCGCACCCGGATGCGGTGCGGGCGATCCTCGATGCGGACCTGATCGTCATCGGCCCGGGCAGTCTCTACACCAGTGTGCTGCCGAACCTGCTCGTAAGCGGAATTCAGAAGGCGCTTTTCCAGACGTCCGCGACCAAGGTGTTCATCTGCAACGTCGCGACCCAGCATGGCGAGACCGACAACTTCAGCGTTGGCGACCATATCGAGACGATTGAGCGCCACACGGGGAAGGGCATCCTCAACGCCGTGCTGGCCAACAACAACATCGCGCCGGAGCTCCCGGAGGCATGGCATTCGGACCCGGTGCCGATTTCGAACGACGAATTGCGCGCGTTCGAGGGGCTACGGCTGGTGCAGGCAGACGTTGTTGCCGAAGAGAACAGATACAGGCACGACCCCGAGAAACTCGCAGCTAGCCTGATGCGCTTGTACGATAATCGGGACATCACCTCGATCGAACGGCGGCCTTCTACGCCAGAAGCCCCGCTCGTCGCGACACGGTAAGACCAATGCTCTTGAACATCCTTCAAATTGTGGTTTCGGTAATCCTGATTACGGTTGTGCTCCTCCAGGTGAAGGGCTCGGGCTTCGGCGCCGCTCTCGGCGGCATGTCCGGCGGCTCGGTCTACCGAACGAAGCGCGGCCTCGAGCGGACCCTTTTCCAGGCGACCATCCTGCTCGTCTGCGCCTTCGTTCTCATTTCCTTCCTCAGCGTTTACTCGCAGAAGTAACACTTGCCTATGCCCGGTGAACACGCGCAATCGCGCCGAACGGTGATCCTCGCGATCGTGCTGGTAATCGCAGTTGCCTCGGCGGCGGGGGCGCTGGCTCTTCGGCTCTCAGGCAACGGCGGGAGTGTCCTCGGCAATCAAGCCAGCTACACGGAAGGCGTGCCTGGCACGTGGCAGCGCGTGAACCCGCTGTTCGCGAACGCCAACGAAGTCGACGCCGACCTCTCCGAATTGGTTTTCTCCGGGCTCGTCCGCACGGCCGCCGATGGCTCCGTCGTCAGCGACCTCGCCGGGGTACCCGAAGTCACCGACGACGGCCGGACGTACACGTTCAAGCTCCGCAACAACCTGCAGTGGCACGACGGCGAGAAGGTCACCTCGCGGGATGTGCTGTTCACGGTGCGGACGGTGACCGACGGCGACTTCTCCGGGGATCAGTCGCTGGCGGAGGGCTGGCGTGGCGCCGAATTCGAAGCGCCCGACGAACAGACCTTCATCGTGCACCTGCGGCAACCGTCAGCGCCCTTTCTCGCTCGCAGCGCCACCATGGGCATTCTCCCGGAGCATCTGCTGGGGTCTGTGCCTATCCCGGACCTGAAGGACGCCTCATTCAACGCCAATCCGGTAGGGACAGGCCCATACCGGGTTGAGGCGCTCGATTCGCGTGAGGCGCGGCTCGTCGCAAACGATCGCTACTACCTGGGAAAACCGGGCGTCCAACACCTGACGCTGCGCTTCTACGCCGATGAGGCGAGCGCGGTGAGAGCCCTTCAGGCGGGGGACGTCGCCGGGCTGTTCGTTCCTAACTCCCCGACGCAAGGCGAGATTTCCGACCTCAATGCTGTGAAGGACACCACGACGTTGCAGATGCAGCGATCGACCCAATTGTTGCTCTATCTGAATACCAGCAACACGTTGTTCCGAGACCAGCGGGTGCGCCAGGCGATCTCCTTTGGCGTCGACCGAGCGGAGATTGTCGAGAAGGAGTTCGTGGGGGCCGCGACGGCTTCTTCGTCGCCGATCGCACCGCAAACGTGGGCGTATTCGGAGGAGTACGACGCCACCGGCCAGGACCTCTCGCGGGCGCGAATTTTGCTGGCGGACGCTGGATGGGTGCCGTCACCCTCGACAGGCATCCTCGCGAAGGACGGTCAGGAGTTTCGCTTCACTATCCGCGTGGACAACGACCCGGTGCGCTTCGCAATCGCGAACGACATTTCAGCGCAGCTGAACACGCTTGGTATTCGCGCTTCCGTCTCCAGCACAACGTTCACGGTGTTGCACCTGGACTACCTTGTGCCACGACGATATGAAGCCGCCATCGCCGTCTGGGACCAGGGGCCGGACCCGGACCCGTATTTCGGCTGGCACAGTTCACAAATGGGGACGGCGGGCCTGAATCTCGCGAACTTTGAAGACCCGGTGACCGACGAACTCATCTCGAAGGGGCGCCAGTCAAACGACCTGGACGTGCGGAAGGACAGCTACCGCCAGTTCCAGGAGATCTGGCAGGAACTTGTCCCGGGAGTTGTGCTGGCCTACCCCCATTCTATTTACGCGTTTCCCGATGGCTTGAAGAACATTACGAACGGCGTCCTCTTCTCAAGTGCGCTTCGGTTCGCCGATGTGCAAAAGTGGAGGCGATGACTTCGAGCGCAAACGTCGTATTCATGGGTTCGCCGGAGTTCGCGGTGCCGAGTCTTCGCGCGCTGGTGAAGGCCGGTCATCGTGTTTCGCTGGCGGTGACGCAGCCCGACAAACGCGCTGGACGTGGCGGGAAGATGCAGGAGCCGCCGGTGAAACAGGCCGCCGCTGAACTCGGCATTGAAGTCTTCCAGCCGGAAACGATGAGGGATGCCGACGTCCAGGAGCGGCTCCGGGCTGCGGGCGCCGACGTCTTCGTGGTGGCCGCCTACGGCAAAATCCTCCCCCAGGCGGTGCTCGAAATCCCCAGGCGCGGATGCGTGAACGTACACGCCTCCCTGTTGCCCAAGTGGCGCGGCCCGAGCCCGATCGTTGCCTCGATCCTCGCGGGCGACGCGAAAACCGGTGTGAGCATCATGGAGCTGGTGCGGAAGATGGACGCGGGACCGGTGATTTCGCGAGTGGAAGTTCCAATCGGAGCGGACGATACCGCCACAAGCCTCGAACCGAGGCTCGCTGAAATCGGCGCGACGGAACTGGTCCGGGTGCTCCCGAAGTGGCTCGCCGGTGAGATGCCCCCGGAACCCCAGGCCGACGAAGCAGCCACCTACTGCCACCTGATCGCCAAGTCTGACGGCTGGCTCAATGCGGAAATGGGCGTCGCTGAAGCAGAGCGGGCGGTGCGCGCCTATGACCCGTGGCCGGGCGCGTTCGTGATGTACGGCGAACAGCGACTCTCGATCTGGAAGGCTCGGATCATCGATGAGACGGTTGGGACCCCAGGCGAACTGCGCATCGTCGACGGAATACCCGCGGTTGCACTGCATGACGGCTGGCTCGGGTTGGTCGAGGTGCAGCGGCCCGGGGGCAAGCGACTAGAAGCGAAGCAATTCCTCGCGGGCGAGCGTGGCACGCTCCTGCCGGAAGCCGGTCTCGGATGAGCAAAGAACAACCCCAAACGCTGTACGACCTGTTGCCTGCTGAGATCGATGACCTTGTCGCGTCGCTGGGACTCCCTGCATATCGCTCGAAACAAATCCTTCAGTCGCTCCATCACGAATTTCCGCGGAGCATCGACGACATCCGCCAGTTACCCGCGGATGTCCGGGAGCGAATCGGCGAAGAGTACGCTTTCTCGCCGGCGGAGGAAGTCCGCCGAGTGGTCAGCGACGACGGCGAAACGACGAAGCTGTTGCTGCGCATGGCCGACGGGACACTCATCGAGACGGTACTCATGCAATACCCGGAGCCGGGAGAAAAACACCCTCGTTCGACGGTGTGTGTTTCGACGCAGGCTGGCTGTGCGATGGGCTGCGTGTTCTGCGCTACCGGGCAGATGGGTTTCGAGCGAAACCTCTCCGCTGGTGAGGTGGTTACCCAGGTCATACATGTGGCACGGCTACTGAAGGAGCGCGGCGAACACGTAACGAACGTCGTGTTCATGGGCATGGGCGAGCCGCTCGCGAACTACACGGAAACCGTGAAAGCCGTCCGGCTGCTCACGGATCCGCGCGCATTCGGGCTTGGCCAGCGCCACATAACGATTTCCACCGTCGGCGTAATCCGCGCGATCGACCGTTTGGCGGCCGAGGGCCTACAGGTTGGACTCGCTATCTCACTGCATTCGCCGAACGAGGATCTCCGCCAGCAGCTCGTTCCCACGGCCGGGCCACACTCGGTCCAGGAGATCATCTCGGCGGCGCGGCGCTATTTCACCGCGACCGGACGGCGCGTGACGTTCGAGTACGCCCTCATCGCCGGAGAGAACGACACGCCGGAGATCGCGCGGCAACTGGTGGGGCTGCTTCGCGGCACGCCAACGCACATCAACCTCATCCCCGTAAACCCGACTGCGGGTGGCTATGGGCGGCCCGGTCGGGCGCGCGTGCTCGAGTTCGAAAAAGTATTGCTGGATGCGGGGATGAATTGCACCGTGCGCGTAGAAAAAGGCTCGGAGATCTCGGCGGCGTGTGGGCAGTTGAGGACTGACGAGGTCAACGCCCTCATCTCGATCGAAGAACTTAGCCGAGCACCCGTCGCACCAGTGCACGGGCACCGCCAAGCAGCGCCCGCCCAAGCACCATCCCAAAACCAATAGCCACTGCCGAGCGCATATCGATGAGCGTGTGCACATCGCCGCGAACGACCGGGGAAATCAGGATGCCTGTCTTCACTTCGTCCATCGCGACTGAGCGGCCAATGACGATTCCGGCGGTGCCCTGGCGGATAGTGCCGTGTTCAAACTTTGCGAACGCAACCGCGCTCTTGGTCAGTTCCACTTCATCGGCGTTGATGCTGCGGACTGCGCTGCGATCGAGGCTGACGCGGCGGGCGGCGAACTCTTCGAGCCGCTCGGCCGAGTATTCGGATGTGCCAGTGCCGTTTTCGCGCGCCATAAGCTGAAACGCTCCTCTCGGCCAACGTAGACCGGGGCCAACGAAGGCGCAATGCTCAAGATAGTGCGCACCGAAGACTTCACATTCGAGCTACCGCAAGAGCTCATCGCCCAGACGCCCGCCGAGCCACGCGACTCCGCGAAATTGATGGTGCTTCGCTTTCATTCGAAGACAATCGAGCATCGGACGGTGCGCGACCTTCCTGACCTTTTGCGCCGCGGCGATCTGCTCGTCGTTAACGACACGCGTGTGATGGCGGCTCGCATCTTCGGCAGGCGACCCGACACCGGCGGCGAAGTCGAAGCGCTCCTTGTGCGGCCCTTCAGCGACACCGTTTGGGAAGTTCTCTTTAAGCCAACCCGCCAGGCGCGACCCGGTCGTGAGTTTGTGTTCACGACCAACGAAGGGGACATCAGAGCGAAGGTTAGCTGGCGCGCTGAAGGCCCGGTCGTGCTCGAGTTCGAGCGGTCGTTCGACCCCGCTACGGTGGGTGAAATGCCGTTGCCGCCGTATATCAAGGGGTTCGCGGGGGACCCTGAGCGCTACCAGACGGTGTATTCCCGCGAAGCGGCGAGTGCGGCAGCGCCGACGGCCGGCTTGCACTTCACGGAAGAACTCTTCGGGCGGCTTCGCGCTGCCGGAATCGAACGGACTGAGGTGACGCTAGAGGTTGGGCCGGGAACATTCCGGCCGGTCGTTGCTGAAGACCCGCGCGACCACGTCCTCCATGCAGAACATGTAACTGTTCCGGGTGTGGCGGCTGAGGCCATCGGGCGGGCGAAGCAAGAGAAGCGCCGTGTCGTCGCAGTCGGGACCACCGTGGTGCGGACGCTCGAACATGTTGCCCGTGAACGGGGTGCTATCGAGGCGTACGACGGCTGGACGTCGCTGCGGATATTGCCCGGCGACCGATTCGAGGCGATCGACGTGATGATGACGAACTTCCACCTGCCCAAGTCGACGCTACTGATGCTGGTTTGTGCGTTCGCGGGTCAGGAATTCGTGCTCGATGCGTACCGGCAGGCCGTAGCGGCCGGATACCGCTTCTACAGCTTCGGCGACGCGATGCTTTTGCTGCCTGAATAGCCGCGGACTACTTCCAGAACTTGACGGGGCGCGCTACTATCTGCCCAGCCTATACCTGCCATTGAGGAGACGCAGCCGTGGGAGACAAGAGTCCGAAGAACACCGCAAAGTCCAACAAGCAAAAAGCGGACCATAAAGCCGCACCGAAGGCGTCCTCCGACGCGAAGAAGTAGCTTCACCGCCGAAAAGGTTGTCCTGGATTCGCGCCTCCCCTCGGGGAGGCGTTATTTTCTAGGCACATTTTTGGTGATCCCGGAGGATTCATGACTTTGCGTCGCGCCCTGCTTCTATTCGCCTTGCTCTCCATCTCCTGTGCTTCGCTGGCCGCCATCGCTTGCGGCGGTGGGGATGATGATGACGATGATGCGGCGGCCGAACCCCGCGACACAGACGACGACGGCATCCGCGACACGCGGGACGACTGTCCGAAAGTTCCAGAGGATGACGGCCTGTGGGGGAGCGACCCCAACGACGGCTGTCCCGGCACGATTGAAGACCTCATTGAACTGGCTCGCGCTGACATCGATTCGTTCTGGGCAGCGCAGTTCGAAGGCGAGAATGTCCTTTACGACCCGCCGATTAAGTTCCAGGCTTACGACAGCGAAATTGAGACCGAATGCGGGCTCGCGGAACTGAACAACGCGTTCTACTGCGGCGCCGACCATTCGATCTATTACGACATCAACTTCCTGAAAGAGCAGCTCGATGGGAACGGGGACTTCGCCCCCGTGCTGATCATCGCTCACGAATGGGGCCACCTCGTCCAATCGTTGCTCGGCATTCTAGGCGACGAGGAACTGCTGACGATCCAAACGGAGCTCCAGGCAGACTGTCTCGCGGGGGTCTGGGCGGCGGATGCCAACTCGCGCGAAATGTTGGACCAGGGCGACTTCGACGAAGGGATCATCGCGCTCTTCAACGTGGGCGACTCTCGAGACACGCCGTTTTTCGATCCTCAAGCTCATGGGCGTTCCGGACAGCGAATCGACTCGTTCACGGATGGTTTCGAAGCCGGACTCGATTCCTGCACCCTGGAGTAACGATGTACCGGGAACTCGGACCCGAAGACCACCAGCGAATGCTGGCGATCACGCCGGACCAGATCCCCGACGTATTGCTCTTGCTTGGCATTTTCGATGTGCATCGCGGGGCTGAACGCTTTGCCGCCTACCTTGAGAATCCTGTGTCATCACGTTCACAAACGAGCGTGAGCGGCATTCCGTATTTCCTGGGCACCCACAAGGGCACGCGGGTGGCGTTGGCGGCATCCTTCGGCGGGCCGATGGCGGCGATGTTCGCCCACACGTGGTGCGGCGCGGGCGTGAAGACGGTGGTTCAGCTCGGCTGGTACGGCGCGCTCCAGGAAGGCACGCGGCTGGGCGACGTCGTGGTGCCCCGCCACGCGGAACGCCAGGACGGTGTCTCTGACTGGTACCTTCCCAAAGGCATCCTCGCCGACGCCTCGCCGGAACTAGCGAACGCGATCGTTGCGCAGCTGCGCGACCGCGATATCCCGCTGAACGAGCACGCCATCTTTTCGACGCCCGCACTGTTGGCGGAATCGCGGGAAGTAATCGCCGATTGGTCGCGTCACGGCTGGCACGGCGTAGATATGGAGACCGCTGCGACGTTTTCGGTGGCGAAGAGCCTTGGCGCGCGCCGGGCGGCGGCATTGATTCGCATTGATGACCTTGTTTCCGAAGAGCACTCATTGGCCGACGGCCTGCACGGCGACAACCGGGCGTTCATGCGGGCGCGGGAACGCGACGTGATGCACGCCGTAATCGAGGCCGTTGCATCGCTGTCGGCCTGAGCCAACGGCGGGCGGTGCTGTTCGCGCCCCGGTGTTCCACGTAACATCCGCGCCACAGCCACACCAAGGAGTCGAACCAGATGGATTTCTGCCGATACGAGAAGAAGAACCACGTCGCGACGATCACGATCACGCGGCCGGAAGTGATGAACGCGCTCCACGCGCATGCCAGCGCCGAAATGGGCGAGTGCTTCGACGATTTTGCCGCTGACGACGATGCCTGGGTAGCGGTCGTCACCGGCGAAGGCGACCGCGCGTTTTCCGCCGGCAACGACCTGAAGTACACCGCCGAACTCTCGCGCATGTCGCGGGAAGAGCGCCCGAAGCTGCCGACGCCGTCCGGCGGGTTCGGCGGACTGACCAACCGTTACGATCTCTTCAAGCCCGTGGTCGCCCGCGTGAACGGCTTTGCACTTGGGGGCGGCCTCGAACTGGCGCTGGCCTGTGACATCATCGTTGCCGCTGACCACGCAGAAGTTGGCCTTCCGGAGCCCCGCCGAGGGCTCATTGCGGGTGCGATGGGCGTGCACCGGCTGCCCCGCCACCTGCCGTTGAAAGTCGCGATGGGCTACATGCTCACGGGCCGCCACATCCCGGCTCAGCGTGCCTACGAAATCGGCCTCGTCAACGAGGTGGTGCCGCTTGCGGGCCTGGACGATGCCGTCGCGGCATGGGTAGCCGACATCGTGCGTTGCGCGCCGCTTTCCGTTCGTGCGACCAAGGAAGCCGCCCTGCAGGGCATCCACATGCCTCTCGCGGAGGCGGGGTCGGCACGCTACGAATGGGAGATGGCGAGGCGTGCCAGCGCCGACGCGGTCGAAGGCCCACGGGCGTTCGCCGAGAAGCGCGCCCCGAACTGGACCGGCAAGTAGGCTAGGCGCCCGGAGCGGTAGCTTCGGGCGAGTCCAGTTTGCGGACGTGGATCATGTTGTGGTCAGCGCTAACGACACGGAGGCGTTCGCCCACGTCGGCGTGGTCCGAGCCCAGTAGTTGCGCTTGCCAGCCAAAACCCTCGACGAGCACCTCGCCAAGCGGTCCAAGCGCGGTTTTCGCCGTCCCCGTTTTCCCGACGACCGTCCGGATTTCGGACTGGGCTTCGCGCTTTCGGAGGCGCGCGTAGAGCACACTGATGAACAGGAATGCGGTGGCGAACGCCGACGCGAGCGCGATAATCAGCCACGTTGGAGGACGCAGTTCCGATGGTGTGTCGCGGAACGCGATGACACCTCCGAGCGCGAGCACGACTATTCCCGCGACACCGAGGATGCCTCCCGACACGAAGAGTTCCGAGGCAATGAGACCAAGTCCGAGAGCCATCAGGATCAGCCCGACGGTATCGACGGGAAGTACCTGCAGGCCGAGGAAGCCGAGGATTAGGGCGACAGTGCCGGCGATCCCCGGCACGCCGAACCCGGGCGCGAACATCTCGACCAGGATCCCCAGGAATCCGAAGGTGATGAGCAGCGACGCGACGGTTGGGTTGGCGATAATCTCGAGGAGTCGCTCCCAGAGGTTCATCTCGACGTTCACGCGCGGAGCGGCTTCGAGACCCGAAAGCGTCATTGTCTCGCCCGGGTGTAGCTCGATGGTCATCCCGTCAGCCTGGCGGAGGAGGTCGTCGAGGTCTTTGGCCTCGAAGTTGACCACGTTCAGCTTCACGGCCTCCGTCTGATCGACGGCGACTGCGTTGCGGACGGCGTCTTCGGCCCAATCCGCGTTGCGGCCCCGCAGTTCGGCAATGCCGCGAATGAACGCGACGGCGTCGTTCTCAACTTTGCGGCCGAGCGTGCCTTCGATGTCGCTGCCATCAGAATTGATGGCAGACGCAGCACCGATGGACGTGTTCGGCGCCATCACCGCGATGTGCGCGGACATGGTGATGAACGTCCCGGCGCTGGCCGCGCGCGCGCCGATGGGCCAGACATAGACGATAACCGGGACATCGGCGCTCTCGATGCGCTGGACGATCTCGCGCATTGAACTGCTGTAGCCGCCGGGAGTGTCGAGCTCGATCACAGCCGCCTTTGCGTTGGTGGCTTCCGCGTCATCGAGGGCACGGTCGACGTACCGCTCCATCGCCACGTTGACTTCACCGTCCACTTTGATGACATGGACGGCGTCCTGCTGGTCGCTGCCCGAGCAGGCGACGAGCAGTCCAACCAGGATGAGCGCGAGGGCTGCGATTCGGCGAGTCACGAATTGAGTATAGCTGCGCCCGAATAGCTCATAGCTACGTATTCGGTAAGGACCAGGTTCCGGCCGATGCCTCGACCACCATCCCATCCAGTGTGAGGGCCGCGAGGTAGGTAGCTAACTTCGGACGGTGGAATTCTGGGAGCATCGCCTCAAGCTCCGGTGCCGAGGCAGGACACTCGCGCAGGGCATCGATGATCCGGCCTCGTGCGAAGCGTGCCGTGGTTTCGAACTTCGGAGTCGAAACGACCGCCGCGACGGATCCAGGGTAGCCCGCAGCACGCCAGGCACAGTGGTTCCGCACCGGACAACGGTCGCAGGATGGTGAGCGCGACTGGCAAACCATTGCGCCGAGGTCCATTAGGGCAAGGTTGTGGTCGCGCGCGTTGCGACCGGGCAGCAGTGATTCGCCGGCCGTCGTCACCTCGCGTGCGGAAACGTCGCGCTGACTCGCGACTCCAAGGTTCGTCCTCGCGAGGACCCGTGCGATGTTGGTGTCAGCCACCACCACCCGCTCCTCCCGCGCGAAACAACGAATCGCGGAGGATGTGTAGGCGCCGACCCCCGGCAGGGCGAGCAGCGACTTCGGTTCGCATGGCAGTACACCGCCGTGCTCACGGGTGACGGCGACTGCCAGCCGATGGAGGTTCAGGGCGCGACGGTTGTAACCAAGCCCGCGCCACTCGCGAATCACCTCGGATGGAGGAACGGTCGCGAGGGATTCGAAATTCGGCCAGCGTTCGAGCCACGCCACGTAGTAGGGGAGTACGCGATCCACCTGCGTCTGCTGGAGCATGACTTCGGAGATGAGGACAGCGTAGGGGTCTCGAGTGAGGCGCCAGGGAAGCGCGTGGCGTCCGTGCTCCCGGTACCAGCGTTGAAGCTGGCGCCGGAATGCGGCGGCGTCAGACGTTTCGGATGTCGAGGTCTTGGGCATTCATTTTGGCCATGAGGTCGTGGCCTTCGTCGGAAACCATCAGGTCGAGGAAGAGCGTTCGTTCGAGGGCGAGTCCTTCGTCCAGAGGAGTTTCCGCTGACATGCGCACAAGGCGCTTGATGTGCCCGGCGGCACGCGGTGAGCGCGTCGCCATCTCCTGGGCCATTTCGACCGCGCGGTTGAGGGCGCCTCCGGTCGGTGTCAGCTCCTGGACGATGCCGAGTTCGAACGCTTCTGCCGGAGAGACGGTGCGCCCTCGCAGGGTCATTTCGAGAGCGCGAGCCATGCCCACGAGGCGAGCGAGCTTCTGCGTGCCGCCTGCGCCCGGCAGGATGCCGACCTTGATCTCCGGGAGACCTACTTCGTAGTCGCCTTCCTCGGCGATGCGGATGTCGCAGGCCAGGGTAAGTTCGAAGCCGCCGCCCATGGCCAACCCGTTGATCGCCGCGATGACGGGCTTCGGCATGGTCTCGATGCGGCGAAAGACTCGGTCGAGGTCGCGTTCGGGCACGCGGTTTTCGATGTCGACCACCACGCCGTTCGCGCGGAGGTTCTTGGAGAGCTGCTCCAGTTCCACGACCGAGTAATGGCGAACGAATACGCCTGGCAGCCCGCCGGTAATCACCACTGCCCGGACGGAGTCGTCCGCCTCAAGCTCGGTGGTGACGGCATCCAGTTCTGGAACCGTTCCCGAATCCATGTAGCCCATGGGCGGGTTCGTGATGGTAACAATCGCTACGGGTCCGTCACGCCGAACTGAGAGCTGGCTCATGGCTACTCGCCCTCGTCGTCTTCTTCGCCTTCATCGTCGCCGCCGCCGGAGCTCGAAGGCACCAGAGCGATGTCGTTGCCCTCTCGCTTGCCTTTCTTGGGCGCGGGGACGGCCTTCAGAGTCTCGCTGAGCTTCTTCAGGTCGTCTGCCGAAGTGCCGGCCGGCGCAACAACAGCAAGCGTGCCGGAATCGCGTAGAACGCGAAGTTCGCCAACCGAAGCATCCGCGTCGACGGTGACCATCAAGCCGGTGGAAGCGAACGAGGCGAGCCGTACGAGCCCGAGCTGCTGGCCGAGGGTCATAGCCCCGGCGGTTCGCGGCACATAGAGCCCGTCGAAGCCGAGTGGCCCGATGGCCCGCAGGGTGTTGTCTTCCATCTCCTGGTTCGCGCGAACGGCCTGCCCCATCTTCTCGGTGTCGACGGCGGCGGAGTCGGTGGTGTCGAGAGGGCTGATGACGAAGTCGCACTTCGCCTTTCGGAGCGCTTGGGCGTCCGCCTCGCTCAAGCTGGCAAGCAGCGCGCCGACGGCGAGCTTTTCGGTCGCGATACCGTCCATCGCTTTCGCGGCAGCAGCAGCGTCCCCGGCGTCGATCACGACGGCGTCCACTTCGGCATCGATGGCAGCTTTCGCTTCGGCAGCCGACTTCGCTGTGGCGACGAGCGCCATGGCACGCGGATGTTCACGGGTTACGCGGCCGAAACCGATGGCCGGGCCGTCTCGGCGCTGGAGTCGTTGAATCCGCTTCTGAAGTTGGCTCATTTGTGGTCCTCGTTTCCGGGAAGGTCCGACCGCACGATGCGGCCAGCCTTAATTACCGCGCGGATAGCGCGTGGGTTCGTGAGTATTTCGATATTGTCCAGCGGATTGCCTTCGAGCACGACAAGGTCAGCGGAAAGGCCCGTTTGAATGCGGCCGGTCTCATCCTGGATGCGAAGCAGTTCTGAGGCCCAGGCGGTCGATGCCATGATGGCCGCCGCCGTGCTCATACCGAGGCCAACCATGCGGACAATCTCCTGTGCGTTCTCCCCTGGCTTGTTCACTGGCGTGCCCTGGTCGGTGCCCATGGCAATACGCACGCCGGCTTTCATGGCCCTGCGGAAGCTGTCGTGGTGCGCTTCGAGAACCTGCCAGCCTTTATCCACCATGTACGCCGGAATGCCGGCTTCCAGCCCGCAATGCGCGATCTGGTAGGGCGCGGTGAGGGTGGCGACGAGGTAGGTGCCACGTTCGAGCATGAGCTCGATGGCTTCGTCATCGAGCCAGACACCGTGTTCGATCGAATCGACGCCGGCACGGATGGCGTTCTTGATGCCCTCGGTCGCCTGGGCGTGGGCGCCCACCGGACGGAAAGCCTTGTGGGCTTCCTCGACGCCGGCGCGCATCTCGTCTTCGGTGAAACTGGGCGAACGCGGGTCGACGCCCGGCGTCATAACGCCGCCGCTGGCGAAGAGCTTGATGGCCGTGGCGCCAGCGCGGAGTTGTTCGCGGACCGCCTTGCGCACGGCATCTGGCCCGTCTGCTTCGGTGGCGAGGAAGCCGTGGCCGTGTCCGCCCGTCATCGTCACGCCAAGCCCGGCCGCAAGGATGCGTGGGCCTTCGATGAGCCCGGATTCGACGGCCCGCGCCATGTCGATGTTCAGCCGGTCGGCGGCGCCGAGGTCCCGCACGGTGGTGACTCCTGCGTGCAGTGTCTGGCGAGCGTAGCTCTCGGCCAGCCAGGCGCGCTTTGGAAGCGGCGTGGACTTCGCAGTGTTGAGTTCCGCCGGGTCGCCGCTGCCAGTGATGTGCACGTGGCAGTCGATGAGGCCGGGGATGATGTACTTGCCCGTGCAATCGACGCTCGCGCCTGCGGCGATCCCTGCCGCTGCGATGGATCCGTTGGCCACCGCGACGTCTCGCTGCTCGAACGTTCGCGTCTCGGAGTTGAAGACGAAACCGTTCCGAAGGACGAGGGGCGAGTCGGTAGGGTTGGGAGGAGTTTCAGCCACGTCTACCCATTGTCAGCGGCGCGATTGCATCGCGGCAACCTCGTGTAGCATCCCGTGGTCACAAGGAGGTCATATGAATCTGCGAGCAAGACTGGTGATCGATGAGTTCGCGCGACATCGTGTGCAGTTCGAGGCCTTCTGCCGCGCACTCGACGCTTCGGAGCTGGCGGCGACCATCCCGGGTTCGCACTGGACCGTTCGCGACTACATCGCGCACCTTTGCACGATCGACGGGCTGATTGTGCCGGGCTTCGCTGCTCAGGTAGGGCAGAGCGCACCAATGCCCGACGTCCCGTTCCCGAATCCGTTCGATATCGACGAGTGGAACGATTCCGCAGTGAAAGCGCGGACTGGAACTTCGATTGACGATCTGCTTGGCGAAGCGGCCCTCCATCGCGAGCGCCTGGTGAAGGCGATCGCCGAGTTCACCGACGAACACCTGGACCGGGTCATCGACTACGGCGGCGACCGAAAGTCGTTGAACCTGCCGAAGTCGCGAGTTCGGTTCGGCGGGCTGCTCTGGGGCATCGCCATCCACGATCCAACCCACACTCGGGACATGCTCAAGGCGTTGCCGGATCGCGCCATGGAGCCGTGGATTTTGGAATGGGTGAACAGCGTCAGCGATTCTCTGGTACCGCAGGGCGTGAAAGAGCAACGCATTTAGCATTCGAACCCGATACCCTAGAAAGCAAACCCCTAACTAAGGAGCCCATGTCTATGGCTAAGGAATACAAGAGCCCGCCCGAGATGGTTATCGACCCATCGAAGAAGTACACGGCCGAAATCGACACGACCGCAGGCAAGATGACCGCCGAGTTCTTCCCCGGCGATGCACCTAACACCGTGAACAACTGGGTCTTCCTGGCGAAGGACGGTTATTACGACGGCGTGATTTTCCATCGCTGCATAAAGGGATTCATGATCCAGGGCGGCGACCCCACCGGCACCGGCCGCGGCGGCCCCGGCTACAAGTTCGCTGATGAAAAGGTCACCAGGCCGTACTCTCGCGGCACGCTCGCGATGGCCAACTCAGGCCCGAACACCAATGGCAGCCAGTTCTTCATCATGCACGCGGACTACGCTCTGCCGCCCAGCTACACCATCTTCGGCAAGCTGACTGCGGGCGAGGACATCGTCGACAAGATCGCGACTGCCCCGACGGGCGCGCAGGATCGGCCGAACGACCCGGTCTCGATCACCTCGATCACGGTGACAGAGAGCTAAAACCCTCACCCAACCCCTCTCCCAAGCTTGGGAGAGGGTCGTTTGCCGGACTCATCGCGGATTTCGATCGAGAAGATCGACGTCTCGTCGTTCAGACTCTCTCTTGCTAGCGCCAGACCTGCTCTGCCACGCGGAGGAAGTTGCCGTTGCAGATGCGCTCCAGGCGCGCATCGGTGTAGCCGCGGCGTTTCATCTCGCGGAGGATGTGGTGCAGCCCTTCGGCATCGCGGATGAACGCCGGGATGTCGGTGCCATCGAAGTCGCTTCCGAATGAGACGTGTTCATCGCCGACGAGGTTGATGATGTGTTCGTAATGGCTCATCACGACCTCGAGCGAAGTGTCGTTGTTCCCCTGCATGTCCGGGCGAAGGAAGATGTTGGCGAAGTTAATGCCAATGGTGCCGCCCTTCTTTGCGAGGGCGCGAATCTGGTCGTCATCGAGGTTGCGAACGTGAGGTGAAACGGCCTTCACGCTCGAATGCGTGGCGATGATCGGCGCCGATGACTCTTCGATCATGTCCCAGAATCCGGCCGGGTTGATGTGCGACACGTCGAGAATGATGCCGAGGCGGTTGCACTCGTGGACAAGCTCTCGCCCGAGGTCGGTGAGGCCGGTATCCGGCAGGTGGCCGCCAAAGGCGACGCCGTGGGCGAAGATAGTCGAGCGGCTCCATGTGGGCGCCACGCAACGCAGCCCGGCTTCGTAGAAGACGCGCAGCTCCTTCAGGCTCCACGAGATCGGGTCGGCGCCCTCGAACATGAAGACCGAGGCGAAAGCGTCTTCGTCCCACGCCTTTCGGACGTCCGCGACGGTGCGGCAGATGCGGAAGTGGCCCTCGCTCCGGTCGGCGATGCGGAAGACGTCGTTCATTTCGTCCATTGCGTAGGCGAGCGGCGCGTATTCTGCGCGCTCGTTGCTCAGGTAGATAGAGGTGAAGCAGCCGCCAAGGCCGCCGCGCATGGCTCGAGGGAGGTCGACGTGGCCGCGCTTCGACTCTTCGATGTGCTCGCCGGATTCTGGGACCGCAGCGGCATCGGCGAGGAAGTCTCGGCCGCCACGCGGCCCGAACATGTTTCCGCGAGGCTTGATGGCGGTGATGAAGTCTTCGTGGCCATCGAAGACCGGCGGGAACTCGCGGTTGAGTGGTGGATACATTCGGAGCCTCGGTGGGGATTTTGGGAGAGGCTACGGCATCCGCCTCTACGCCGAAAGGAAGGCGAAGCCGTCCGAGCATGGCTCACCGAGGCGGAGGCATGATGAAGTCGCTGGATCGGATCTGGAGCCGTGCCATTTCCTGCTGGACGTCGGCGCTGGGGCATGCGACACCGACGATGACCAACTCGCCCGCCATCGATCTCAAGGCGCCAGACCGAGTAATTCGGTCCGATGTTGCTTCCCGTTGGGGCCGGCACGGTCATCACGATCCCGATGCTTCCGTGCGGAAAGTCCAAGCCCACTGGCGCAACGGCCTCGCGCCGATAGACGGCGTACGGGTGGGCGGATGTCTTTGTGAGTCCGCCAAGGAGAACATCAATATCCTCGCGGGTGCTGGAGCGATACGACGGACAGCTCGCATTCGGAAAGATGTCGATCGGCGTGCCTTCAGGTGTGCCGGCCGGGCACTTCGGTTCGGGCGAGCCGAGTTGTGTCAGTTCGGTCTTGCACGGGACGGGGTAGAAGCGAAGAAGCGAACGCACCCGTGCCACGTCGCCCGAAGTCACCGCGTCGAGCACGGAATCGATATTGGCCACACCTGTTCGTTTGTCGGATGCGTAGCCGGGGACGGGCGGTTCAGGGGGAAGCGGGAACACCTGGCCGAGGTCGGAAATGTTGCCACCGGTCCGAAAGATGATTGCTGCCTCATCGGGCTGAACAATGCCCGTCCACGTCTCAAGGATGTGTACGCCTGGGAAGACCGAGGTCGTATCCAGGAAGAAAAGAAGCAGTTCGCGGCCACCCGCCGAGCCGCCTCCAGGGACGGATGCTGTGCCAATGATCGCGCTAAAGATGGCGACGCTGCGCGTGCATGCCCATGGCGCCTCAGCGGTATCGCGGCAACTAACCGCTACGAGCCTGAGATCGCCGTTGCCATTCAGGTCTGATGCGGTCGGAAGAACGGCAGACGCGAAACTTCTGAAGGCGTCGACGTAGGCGGATGGGCTTACCACTGAACGTTCGGAGTACCTGCGAGCAACGCCGATGCCGGTGAGGGTTGTGCCGGCCGCCGCCCCTTCACAGAGTGGATACTCCGGACACGTGTATTCGTGTCTCTCGGCGACATCGGCGACCGATTGAAAGTCGCCCGATGCGAGCCAGCGGTAAAGGGTTTGGGCTTGAGAGCAGGCGACCGCGACCATCGGACAGACGCCGGAAGGCGTGGATGTTGGGTCCGGTGTGGCCGTGGCAACGGGCGTTGAAGTCACGTCTGCCGAAGGCTGCGTTGCGGTTGGTTTTGCAGAAGAGTGGTCACTACACGCGCTGAAGGCCAGTAGGATGCCAATTCCAAGCACAAGTACAAGACGGTGCATTTGGCGACCCACCAAACTCGATTCGTTCGAGAGTAACTGAAAAATGCGGGGGGGGGGGGCAACACTCCAGGGCCTGCCCCTTTGCCGCCGGGACGGCGCGCACCTACCATTTCGCCCGATGACCGAGAGTGCGCTGCCCCGCCCGAGCCGATTTCCGTGGCTTGCTGCCCGCCATAATTTTCGCGGTGGTGCTGGCGGCGCTAATCGCTGTCCTGCTCTTCGCTCGGGAGGCTAGCAAGAGCGAGGCTCCCCCCCAGCCGGGCGCATTCGTCCCGCCTACCGCTCTCGATTACGTGGCCTACAACGTGGAGCGGGCCGATGGCGGCACGCTGAAAGTGACAACGGGCTCGGGCCGCGACTCAACATCCAGCGACCTTGTGCTTCCGGCCGGTACCCGTGTCTGGCTCCTCGAACCGGTGACTCCGTCTGACCTCAAACCACCGCTCGTGGTTAGCGTAATTGCGATTCAGAACGAGGTGCGCAACTACACAATCCGCCTGATGGCGTTCGCACCGCCGCAGGGTGATGTGGTGGTCGATGGGCAACCAATACCACTCGCCGATGGATTCCTCGGGCACGAGACCTCGCTGGACCCGAAGGAGCGCACCGTGGCGTCGGTTCTGATGGAATCGTTCGATGGACGGAACGGCGTCACGAAGACTTCGACCGGTCCGGGCACGCTCTACGTCGATGAGAGCGCAACAATCCGCTTGTTGCGCTCTGGCTCGGCGGCGGAGATTCAGCCCGGCGATCGGATCGCGGTGCATCCGGGCACCGATGGCGCTCCCGATGTGTCGCGCGGCGTATTGGTTCTGACGGGCGGGGCGAAGTAGGCGGAGTTATTCAGTGCGGAGGGCGGCGGCATCACTGGTGCGGCTGATTAAGCGGCCGGCGAATACAAGTGCGGCTGCGAACACGGCGAGGACGATCATGCCGCCCGCAGCGACCAGCAGCCACTCAGTCTGCAGAAGGAATCCTGGTTCTGCGCGATTGCCACTGTCATCGACATTGAGGAACGAGAGCATGCGCTGACCGACCATTCGACCGAGGTAGCCACCGGCAATGAGTCCGAGGACGGCGACCAGCGCGTATTCGAAGGCCAAGAGTTGTACCACTCCGCCGCGCGAAAGCCCCATAGCGCGCAGGACGGCGAATTCGCTGCGGCGGCGCTGTACCGAGACCCAGAGGGAAACGAGCAACGCGGCGGCCACGAGGAGCAGCACCGCACCGAAAGCGATGTAGAGAATTCCCGCGCCCCCGGCAGCGATCAATGGGTTCCGTTCGAGCGCTGACAGTTCGCTCTTCGTGTCGGAAACCTTGTCCAGGTAGAACGGCGGTGCCGCCAGTGTCTTCTGGAGTTCCTCAAGATCGGCGCCGGGTTCGAACGCGAACCAGCCCTCGTTGATTCCCGGTGGGCTGCGCAGGTCTGCTGTGCCAATCCATGACAGGAGTTGATCGCGATTGAAGACGACTGCGGGGCCCTGGCTCGTCTCGAGGGTTGCCATCAGCTTGAACGTGTCTTTGACGGTGATCGGTACGAGGATGCCGCCAATTTCCATGAGCCCCGAGCCGCCCTTGAGAATGCCTGTAGCGCCGGTGAAGCTCTCGCTTGCGATGACCGGGAGGGGGACCAACTCCTGGGCGACGTAGAGTCCCCAGAGTGAGGCGCTCTGGCCGGCCTTGCGTGTGAGCTTAGCGGCGCCGTTGCCGGTCGCGGCGCCCTCGCGGACGACCTCGTACGTGTCGCCACCCCTGAGGTCGGGCAACGTCGCCCAGGTGACCTTCGTGTTTTCGAAGCCGTCCAACAAGGTTTCCTCGCCGGCTTCGTTTACCGCGACGATGTCGTCGATGTTGATGACGAGGTCTCGGCTGATGAACCGGTTGGGCGGTTCCGTGAGAATTAGGGATACAAGTCGAATAGGTTCGCCGTACTCGCCGTCCGGGTTCTTGCGGATGTCGACAGAGAGTTCGTGCCAGCCGGGGCCAGGCAGTTCGCCGAGTTCCAGGAGTTGGAAGAACTGGTCCTTGTCCGCGACGTTAGCCCAGAGCGATTGGATCGCATCATCCTGCGAACTGCCAACTTTAAGCTTGATGCTCCTTGTGCCCGGTGGCAGCGTGACGCCCCGTAATGGACCTGGCGGCCCCAGTTCGGCCATGAGGTCGCGCAAGGGCCGATCGGAGAAGTCGTCGCGCGTCCACAACATCTGCGCGGCACGGTCCGGGTCCACGCCAAGGACCTGGAATGACCTGGCCGAGACCCCGGCAACGGCCGGTGCGCCAACTGTTCGGATGACCGAGGTGGCGAACTCGACGCCGTCGAGTTCGCTAAAGCGGGCGTCAATTTCCTTCGCGTTCAGGCCGAGTTCGTTCGTGCTATTGCCGGCGCCGGCGCGCCACTCGACCCCGGCTTCAAACTTTGCCCGTTCGTCGAACGTCTGCTTCGCGGTAGCCGAGTAGCTCGCGGCGAAGGTGCCAACCGCCACTGCCATGGTCAGGAGAAGAGCGAGGCGTGCCGAGTTGCCCGGGCTGCGCGCGACCTGCCAGAGGCCGATGGCAACGCTCGGGGTGGCGCGACGGCCGAATAGTCGCGCACCCGCGCGCAAGAACATCGGGTAGAAACGGAGCAGGAGAGCCGCCGCTGCGAGCATCAGGATTGCTGGCGACGCCAGGAGTAGGGGGTCGGACGAGACGCCACCGGTTGCGGACGGTTCGAAAACTGAGCCCCGCTCTTGCAACTCGAAGAGCAGCAAGGCGGCAACGCCGGCAAGGGCGAGGTCCAGGTAGTACCGCTGAAGGAACGAGACGCCTGGTCGGGCCTGTTCGCGACGACGAACCACCGCGCTTCGGCGAGCGGCCATAATCGCCGGGATCAGCAGGACGACGATAGAGAGGACAACGCCGCCGGCCGCATAGGCAAACGCCGAGAGCGGGATGGTCGTCGGGAGGAGTTTGCCGCCGTTCACGGCGTCGAATGTAGGCGTAAGGCCGAGCAGCGCGGTGGCCGCCGCCGAAAGGAATGGCGCTGCCAGGATGCACGGGATTCCCAGGATCAGTCCTTCCAGGAGGTACATGGCGGCGACCTGGAATGTCGTGGCGCCACGGCTGCGCAGCAGCGCGATTTCGTCTGCCTGGCGTTCGACAATGACCAGCGCGATCAGGATCACGTAGAAGAGCGCTACGGCCGCGACTTCGAGCAGCAAGATGGTGAGTGGTGCCTGCTGGTAGCTGGCACTGTCGCGGTAGACCTCGAGGGTATTGGTGAGCGGGCTGAACGAGGCACCACCCAGCGGTTCGAACTCCTTGTAGAGCGCGGTCAGGTCGTCACCGGCGCGTTCGAAGTTCGCGCGGGTAAGGAGTTCCGGGTCGGCGTACGTGTACAGGCCGGTTTCAGCCATATACGCCGGGTGGGCGACCGCGAAGTTTTCCAGCATGGTCTGTTCGGTGGTCAGCATCGGTACGACGATGCCCTCTTCGATTCCGACGCTGAACGGGTCGAAGTAATAGCTGGTGAGGGTCACCCAGTAGGCGGCGTCCTCGACCGGTTCGATGATGGCCGTGAGCCTGGCGGTGAAGCCGTACGTGATACCCATCACCGGGGTGCACGGCGGGGGCGGTGGCTTTTCGAGGCTGGGGATCTCGCGGGCGCAGTCGTCGAAATCCTCGACCATGAACAGGTCCTGGCCGACCTTCAGCTTCGCTGCCTCAGCGGCCTTGGTGCTCATGGCCACTTCGATCGGCTGGCCCGCCGCAGTTGGTTTTGGGAATTCCCCCTCGATCAACTGGACGTGGTCTTCATAGCCGGTCAGTGATTGAATTTGGCCCTGGGGCGAGAACCAGGTGATCTCGTCGGGATTCTCGGCGGTGAAGAATCGGCCGGTACGCAGGTATCGGGCCTCGTAGGCGTCGAACCAGCCGATGCGCTCCTCAACGCGATCGGCGACGGCCGTTTTCAGGTTGATGCCTTCGGTTGTCGCCAGTTGAATGGCAGGGAACTGGACGCGGTTTCCGGGATTGTCGTTCAAGTTTTCGCGGACGGTGAAGGTGAGACCGAGGTCGGCCATGGTTCGCGCGTAGACCGGTGCGGAGGCCAGCAGGGTGGCGGCCATGATCATGCCGAGGGCGAGGACGGCAAGCAGACGCCAGTTCCGGCCGCTGCGGCGTGCGAACAAGCGCCAGATTCGAACCATTCCGCGCATGGCGGTCACTGTACACAAGCGTGGTGATAGCCGCGCAGCGCTTTACGAAGGCGGTTCGGATTTTTGCCGCTGGATGCGGTTGGCTGCTAGTGTGCGCGGCACAATCTGATGCACACCACCGCGACGATCCTGCGAATGGTTATCCGCCGGAGCCTTGCCAACCGACGCCTGCTTGCGACGGTGGTGGTGGGCGTTGTCATGTCGGCCGCGCTCATGTCGAGCGTCATTCTCTACTCAGACGCAATCCGGGATCTCGGCCTGCGCTATGCGCTGCGGACCTCCGAACCAGTAGATCGAAACATACGCATCGTTGCGTCGGGCCGGCCCAGCGTCCCAGAGTACGCAAACCGGCGCGAAACGATCGATGGGACTCTGAATCGCAAGTTGGGAAGCATCCTCAGCGACGTGGTCCACTACGGCCGGTCGGCAACGTTCTACCTGGCGGAACCAGGCCAGCCATTCCCGGAGGAAGACACCCGGCCGCGGGCGCACTTCCAATTCGTGGATGACTTCGACAAGCACGTGGCTCTCGTCGATGGCCGACAACCCAATGCTCCGACGGGCGACAGCCCACCCCACATCGAAGTCCTGTTTGGTAAAGCTGCTGCGGAAGACCTCGGAGTCGCACTGGGCGAATCTTTCGACCTGCACCCATTTTGGAGGCAGGACCTCCCGCCCGTGGTTGTAACGGTCGTCGGTTTGGTTGAGCCGAAGGACTATTCGGACCCCTTCTGGTTCGGCAAGACTGACCGGTTCGCGTACACCAGCGGAAGTTGGGACACGTATCCCTTCTGGGTCGCGGAAGACGTGATGAACAAGGTCGTCGCGGGCTATCTGCAGGACATGGACAGCACGATCGAGACCTATGGACTGGTCGCGATCGGTGCCATCAATGCGAGAAACGCGCGGCACTTCGAGGACGAGACGCGCGCCCTTGGTGTCGAAGTTCGCGAGCAGGTTAGCGGTGCAACGGTTGATTCGGAACTTCCGGAAATCATCTCCACGTATCGGACGAAGCTGTTCTTCACGCGGCTGCCGCTGTTCGCACTGATGCTGCAGGTGGTGGGTATCGCGCTCTACTACCTGGTGATGGTCGCCACGATGCTGATTGAACGGCAATCAGGAGAGATCGCGCTCCTGCGCTCACGCGGTGCGAGCAGCGCCCAGGTGATCGCAATCTATGCGATCGAGGGCCTGTTCCTTTGTGGATCCGCGGCCGTGGCCGGCCCCTTCATCGCGCGCCTCGGCATTTCCGTGCTGGGCTATACGCCGCCCTTCCAAGAACTCAGCGGCAACGCGGCGCTCGATGTGCCTATTTCGCGACTGGCGTTCGGCGCCGCTCTCGGGGGAGCGGCCCTTGCCTTCGCCGCCCTGCTCATTCCGGCATGGCGCGCCGCCCGCCAGACCACCATCGACTACAAACACTCGCTGGCACGTCCGCAGACGCAGCCCCTCTTCCTGCGCTACTACATGGACCTCGTGCTTGTCGCGATTGGCGCCTTCCTTTTCTACCAGCTGCGCGAAAAGGGCTCGTTCGTCACAGAAAAGCTGTTCGGAGATCTTTCGGCCGACCCGCTGCTCCTGCTCTCGCCGACGCTCTTCATGCTCATGGTCGCGCTCGTGTTCTTGCGAATATTCCCGTTGGCGCTTCGCTTCGTGGCGTGGTCGACGCACCGAATGGACAGCCCGACGGTGGCGCTGGGTCTGAACCGAATGACCCGAGCGCCGATGCAGTACAGCCGCCTCATCCTGCTCCTTCTGCTTGCGACAGCTGTCGGTATGTTCGCGGCCGGATATCGGGCCACGCTGGAACGAGGGTACGACGATCGTTCGGCCTTCGAGTCCGGCGCTCCTTCTCGCTTGGAGAGCATTCGCCAGCCGCTCGCCCTCCCGAACGATGTGATGCAGGAGCGCGTTCAGCAGGCGACGGGGTCCGAAAATGTTTCGATGGCTGTCCGTTCCACCGGTTCGTACAGCGTCTCGCAGTACAACCAACATTCGATCGTGATGCTCGGGGTGGTGCCAGGGGAATTCGAAGATGTCGCCTACTGGCGTGACGACTTCGCGGGACCGTCGCTTGGTTCGCTGCTGGAGAGGACGAAAATGCCGGAGGCTGAGCGACCAGAAGGAGCGGTGATTCCCGCTGGGTCGCAACGGATTGGGGTCTGGGCTGTCATGCCCGTGGCGCCAAACGTCGGTACGTTCGGGATCCGTCTGAAGGACGCCGATGGCACTTACTGGGAATACAACATGACTCCGACGACGGCTGGCGCGGCCACCGAATGGCGCTTCTTCCAGGCGGACCTTACAAGGCCGAACCAGCTACGGTTCAACCAGTCGCTCAAGTACTCGACGCTGACCGAGAAGACCTTCGACGCAGTCTACGTGCGGCTCACGGGACCTTCGCCGCAGGTGGCTCAGCGTGTTCAAGTGCTGGTTGACGATGTGCAAGTTTCGGACGCGGCACGCCCGCCCGGTTCGACCGGGGAGGACACCGGTTGGTCTATCGTCGAGGCATTTGAATCAATCACGCGGTACGGACTCATAACCGGCTCTTCGCCCGGTGACCCCGGTACCATTTCCGCCGCGGCGGGAGAGAGTCGCGACGGCAGTGCGGCTGTGCGGATTTCATTCCCGCGAGAGCGCGGGGCCTCGACGTTGTTTGGCCTGCGCCTTGAGCGTGCGCCCGGGCCGCTGCCAGTCCTGGCCGACCAGAAGTTCCTTGATATCTCGGGCAAGAAGAACGGCGATGAGTTCACAGTCTTCGTGAACCGGCAGTACGTTCAGGTGAAGCTGGTTGGCTCCTTCAACCTGTTCCCTGGATTCGATCCCACGCGCTCGGAATCGCTGCTGGTCGCCGACAGGACGGCGATGCAAGAACTCGCTTCGGAACTGCCAGCCCTCGCTGATGGCGCCTACGTGAACGACGCCTGGATGTCGCCCGCCACGGCGGGGATCATGAATCGCGAATCGTTGGTGGCGAAGGGCGTACAGGCGGACGGCCTCTTCGACCAGGTGGATATCCGTGCGGCGCAGGATGCCGACCCGCTCATCGCCGCCAGTTGGGAAGGGATCCTCTTCCTCTCGTTCGGCGCGGTGCTGCTGCTCACCGGGCTCGGATTTGCCGTCTACGCGACGCTGGCGGTGCAATCGCGGTCGCTCGAGTTCGCGATCCTCCGGACGATGGGCTACACGAACCGGCAGGTCCTGGGGCTTGTGAGCTTCGAGCAGATGTTCGTCATTGTGGCCGGGGTGGCAGTGGGCACGATCCTCGGATTCCCGCTCGGCAGGCTGATGATCGGCTACCTCGGCGTGACGGAGTCGGGAGGCGATCCGGTGCCGCCACTTGTCTCGCAGGTCAGTTGGAGTGCGGTGTTGACGGTCTACTCATTGCTGGCAGTGGTGTTCGTCGGCACAATCGCGTCACTCGCTGCGGTCTACTCGCGCCTGGCGGTACACAAGGCGCTTCGGATTGGGGAAGTTTGATGGTTCTCTTCTTGCATAACTCTGTGCAGCAACCGACGGGTGCTTTGTGACAGACGACCTGTACATCCGCTGTGAGGACCTGTTCAAGATCTACAAGACCGCGAACCTCGAGGTTGTGGCTCTCCGTGGCCTCGACCTCAAGATCGCCCCGGGCGAATTCATGGCGATCGTCGGCGCGTCTGGCTCGGGGAAGAGCACGCTCCTGAACATCCTCGCCGGGCTCGACACGCCTTCGGCGGGCCGTTGTTTTGTCGGTGGCGAAGACCTGCTGACAATGTCTTCGAGCGACATGGTGCGCTATCGGCGGAAGAAGGTCGGGTTCGTCTGGCAGCAGACGGGACGAAACCTGGTCCCGTACCTGAACGCCGTCCAGAACGTTGAAGTTCCGATGGTGCTGGATGGGGTCCCGGCACAGGAGGCACGGCAGCGGGCGACTGAGTTGCTGGAACTCGTGCTGATGGGCCACCGCCTGAACCATCACCCGGAGCAACTTTCGGGAGGTGAGCAGCAGCGCGTTTCCATCGCAGTCGCGCTTGCGAACAACCCACCGCTCCTCCTCGCCGACGAACCTACCGGTGAGCTGGACTCGGTGGGCGCCGACACGGTGTACGACATCTTCCGCAATCTGAATAAGGAACTCGGGACCACGATCGTCATCGTGACGCACGACCCTGACATCGCTGCCCGGGTTGACCGTGTTGTCGCCATTCGCGACGGCCGGACGAGCACGGAGATCTACCGCCGCGTGTACTTCGAAGGTGCGAAGACCGAGATCGTGCACGAGGAATATGTGCTCATCGACGCGGCGGGCCGCCTCCAGGTACCTCGAGAATATCTCGACCGGTTGGATATTCACGAACGCGCGCGTGTGCTCATGGGGGAAGGCCGCATCGAGGTGCGACCGGAGAACGACCCGCGCGCGGTTCGGAGGGGCAAATAGATGCCCGGAAGTTCGATTGAGGTCAAAAGCGTATCTCGGGTTTTCAAGGTCGGGAACGAAGAAGTGCATGCGGTGCAGGACATTTCACTGTCGATACCCTCGGGAGAGTTCATCGCACTCATCGGTCGTTCCGGTTCGGGCAAGACCACCTTGTTAAACGTAATGGCGGGCCTCGATCGCCCGACTTCCGGCGAGATCTGGATAGACGCCGAACGTGTCGACACGATGAGCGAGGGCCAGCTGGATAAACTGCGGCGCCACAAGCTGGGGTTCATCTTTCAGTCTTTCGGGCTGCTCCCGTTGCTTTCGGCGCGCGAGAACGTCGAATTGCCGCTCCGCATCGCCGGTCTCGGCTACGGCGACCGCACCGAGAAGGTGAAGCGAGCCCTGGACTTCGTCGGGCTCGGCCGTCGCGCCGACCACCGTCCGTACGAACTTTCGGGCGGCGAACAGCAGCGCGTCGCGATTGCGCGAGCGCTGGCATCGGAGCCTTCGCTCATCCTTGCCGACGAGCCGACCGGCGAACTGGACTCGGCGACTGCGACGGCGGTGTTCTCACTGCTACGAGAGCTCGCCCGTGCTGAAGGCATCACGATTGTGACCTGCACCCACGACCGGCTGGTGATGGAGATGGCAAGCCGAGTCGAAGAATTGGCCGATGGCCATCTGGTCACCGGCGAACGGCGGGAGGTCTGGGATCGGATTCAGCAGCGCGAGCGAAGTCCGTTCGCGGCGAGCCCCGCAGCGGGGATTGAAGATCAGCCGGCGCTCTCGTCGCTGATCGGCGCAGATCTTGGACAGTTCAAACCTGCTTCGGAGCGAGTGGTGCACGTGGCTGCCGAGCCGAAACACGATGAGGGACTGGTCGACCAATCGCCGGCGCACATCCTCCACGAGAAGAAGATCGCTGCGGATCGGCTCGAGTTCGCACCTCCCGAAGGGGAGCCTGAACCGGATGCGCCAGAAGCTGAAGCCGCCCCTTCCTCGGACGATGCCAGTCGCTGGTCACGCCCGGGCGGTTAAGGTCTTTCGTTCAGGAATGGGGCGGCGTCTCGTAGGCTCCGGCTGAGCAGACGTAGCAGCGCAGTCCGCTCTTCCGGCAGGTCCTCCGCAAGCCTGAGCGCCACGACAACGGGCATCCATCGACGCGCGAGATCCTCATCCACGCGGGCCTCCTGATTTGTATCCGGAGCGGTACGCGGCAAGCATCGCGCCACGGCCGAACTTGATGAGCGCGCGCTCTTTCAAGCTCAAGTCTCCGGCAGGCGTGCCGACAGCGAACAGCATCAACGTGCGCACATAATCTGCGGTGGCGTCTCCAATGCAGGCGCTTGCGAGGTCGATGATGACCGGCCCATTGGGCGATTCAATGACGTTGCCAGGGTGGAAATCGAAATGGCAGAGGCTGTCGCCGTCAGGGAGGTTTGCGAACAGCAGACGGACTCGCTCGCGCGCTGCGTCTGGGATGCGAGGGCTTTCCAACGAAGCCCGAACCTGTTCGTTGATTCGGGGGAGGATATCCGGAGCCGTGACAGCGTTTAGCTGATGGTGCAGCCGCCCGAGATTCCTTCCGATTGACCAAAGTCGCCACGGGTGCGCCTGAGCCTCCGTTAGGCCGTCCGCCCCCTCGATTCGGTCCATGACGAGGCCATGCTTGTCTTCCACCATGACAACGTCTCGAACTTTGGGGACGCGTAAGCCGGCGTCCCATGCGGCCCGCTGGGCCGCCGCTTCGAACTCGATTCGTTGAGGGGAACCCTCGGAGAGGAGCTTGACGACAGCGTCGTCTCCCCACTCGAAGACTTCCGAACCGCGCCCAACACCAATCCGTTTTCCAACTCTGGGGTCGTTCATGTCCGCGCCTCGAAGAGAGTCTCTGGAGAGGATAAGGCAGTGCGTTGGCTAGATCGCGTCCTCAACCAACGGGGCGAATCTCCTCCGCGGATAGCTGTGTCGATAGAGCGCGATACTCAATGCCGTTGCTGCGCAAATTCCGGCGGCCACGCGAAAGGCCCCGGGCGCACCCCAGCCGCCGACGATCGTACCGCCGAGCGCCGGACCGAGTGCCAGGCCGAGCCCGTTCAGGGCCACCCCCAGGCCGATCAGCGTCCCGCGGTGCGATTCGGGAGCGAGGTCCATAACCGCAGCGTTCAACGCAGGCACGGTGAGGACGTTGCCGACGAAGAGAACAATCGCTCCTCCGGCCGCCACAAAAATCGAGCCGGTGGATGCGGCGATGAGCAGTCCGCAGACGATCAGGAACTGGCCGGCGATCATCGGGAGCGTGCGGCCGTACCGGTCCGCGAGGTGCCCGGCCGGTACGTAGAGGGCCGCCCCGATGACGACTGCCGGGACAAGTGCCAACGTGAGACGGTCGAACGAGACACCGAGGTTGTCCTCTCCGAAAGGACGTATCGCGGGCACAACCATGGCGACGCCGATGCTCGAGATAAGGACGATGCTCGAAAGCCATGCCAGCCGAAACGATGCGATCTGGCGGAGGCTCGGACGGTCAGACTTCGCGACCTGCCGAAGTTCGTGTCGATAGCCCGGCAACGTCGTCACGCCAGCGACGAAGGCGAGCCCGATGGCGGAACCGGCAACCACGAACTGCGCCGAGGAAGGCCCGAGGACGAGAAACGCGCCCGCGAGTGCGCCGATGCCGAATCCGAGGAGTTGGGCGACGTTGAGGAAGCCGATGACCTTGCCTCGCCGTTCCGGTGGGTAGAGGTCGGCGCTCATCGCGTAGGTTGCCGGCCAGAAGAATGCCGTAGCGAACCCGAGCATGGCCGAAAAAGCGAGGAATGCGCGTTCGTCGCGAGCGAATCCCATGAATGCGATCACCGGCAGCATCAAGGCGAAACCGAACAACACGCCGATACGGCGCTCCATTCGGTCGGAGATGGCGCCGGTGGGCGCTTCGAAGAGAAAACGGGAGCCCCCGTAGGCCGCGAGAAGGTAGCCGCCCCACTCGTCGCCCGCGCCAAGTTCCGATGGCACCCATTCCTGGAACGTCGCGAACAGGAGAATGCCCAGTGCGATCTGAACGAGGAGCACCACGAACGCGAGAGCGTAGGGGTACTTACCGAACCCCCGCAGCGTCGATGCGTCGAGTTGCACGAGGTTACCGTAACCGCCGGTTGGTGAAGAAACGACCTTCCTGATCGATTACAGTTGGCGGCAGTTCGTCAGCGGAGTTGGAAAATGGAAGCACCCGTACAGATAAAGCCGAAGAAATTGGGCGACTACCTCGAAGTCCTTTCGAAGGCCGTTTTCGAGTCCGGTATGAACTGGAAGGTCGTCGAAAACAAATGGCCGGGCTTCCTTGAAGCATTCGATGGCTTCGACCCGAAGAAGGTTGCGGCCTACGGCCCTGACGACATCGACCGATTGCTCGCCGACCCGCGGATCATTCGAAACGGCCGGAAAGTCGAGGCCACCATCCACAATGCAGCGGCGATGCTTGAGGCGGAGAAGGAATACGGGAGCTTCGCGAAGTACCTGGAGGCGCACCGCCCGTTCGATTCTCAGCTTGCCGACATAAAGAAACGGTTGAAGCACATCGGGAACTTCGGCGTGTTCTACTTCCTCTACGTCGTCGGTGAGGAAGTGCCGCCGCACGAGGAGTACAGCGCCAAGTTAAAAGGCGACGCGGTCCCCGATTCGAGGCAGCGGCTCAAGAAGTAGACGACGGGCTCATTTCCGAACGAATGGCGGCGTCGTGACTAGAGGTGGGTCGAATACTCGTCCGGATCGTCGGCGCTGTGGACAGCTATCGTCGAAGGCCTGCGCGTTGCCGCGAAGAGCGAGAGCACCGCGATCACGGCCATTCCGCCGAGGGCGAGAATACCGGCATTCGGCCCTCCGCCCGGTCCGCTCCCAAGGCTGGTTCCCAGGACGGGGACGCCCGGAGTCGGCGTGTTAGTGGGCGTGTTCGTGGGAGTGAGGGTCGGCACGGTCGGGCTAGCGGTTGCAGTTGGCGTTGCCACCGTCGGCGTTGCGGTTGGTATTGGTGTCGGCCGACTGTTGATAACCGTGAACGGTGTTTGTACCTGGCACGAGCACTTGAAGTTCGTGAAATAGACTGGCCACGTTCCGCCGCCGGGGACGTATGGAATGGTGAAGGTGAAGGCGGCGTGCCCGTTGGCGTCGGTGGTTCCCGTCGCGAGGACGGGGTCGCCGGGGATTTTGAAGATAACGGTGATGTCGTCGTTCGGCGGAGCATTGAAGAGCTCCGCGTTCACAACTGTACCGACGACACCGGAGGTGGGATCGAGCGTTGCGTACTTGTCTGCCGCACTCGCCTCCTGTTGTCCGGAGCCGAGGGTAAGTGCGCCGATCGCAAGCGCGAGAGCAGCAACCACGGTAAAGCGAGCAAACATAATATGTCTCACAACGTAAACTGGACTGCGAATGTAGCCCGGAACTAGCTGGTGTGGCAACAGGTTAAACCCTGATCCGAGGAAACTGATACATGATCGGTATACGCGAAGTTGCATCACGGGATGGGCGAAAGTTCGCTCTGGAGAGGAATCCGGGAGCGTATACTTGGAGCCATGGCAGAAACTTCGGTGAAGCAGGAACTGCTTCGAGCAATTGAGCGCCTTCCCGACGACGCGACGCTTGAAGATGTGGCACACCTCGTGAAGATGCATGAGCGCCTCGCAAGGGCTCGACGGGATAGTTCGGCTGGGCGGGTTCTCACATCTGAGCAGATGCGCGAGCGGTACGGCATCGCTCGTGAGGGTTGATTGGGCATTTACCGCCCGCGATGACGTCGATGCAATCGCGTCGCAACGGTCGGGCTGGTCCGAGGATTCCGCACGGCGACTTCGGGCGACGATTATTTCGCGGGCTGACCAGGTTGCACTGTTTCCACATTCAGGGCGGATGATTCCCGAGTTCCAGATGGAGCACCTTCGTGAGGTCCTCGAACAGGGCTATCGCATCATGTACGAGGTTTTTGACGACAGGATCGAAGTATTCGGTGTCGTCAGTTCTCGCCAGGACGTCTTCCAGGATCGGTAGCTGACTAAACATAGAACGTTTGTTCTATACTGACTCGATGGCCGGGTATGTCGAGCTCCACTCCCACTCCTGCTGGTCGCTGCGCGAAGGCGCCAGTTCTACCGACGACCTCATCGACCGTGCCCTCCAGCTTGGGTATCCGGCGCTGGCGCTGACCGATCACGACAATCTCTACGGGGCGATGGAATTCGCGAAGGCCGCCAATGCGCGCGGGCTTCGGCCGATTACCGGCGCAGAAGTCACAATCCAGGGTACGGATTCGCTGAGCCACCTGACGCTCCTCGCGCAGGACGTCACTGGCTACCGGAATCTCTGCAGGCTGTTGAGCCGCGCCTACCTGACTTACGGCAAAGACGAGCCGCGAATCGAACGCGAGTGGCTGTTCGAATTCAACGAGGGGCTCATCCTGCTTTCCGGCTGCGATAGCTCAGAGATCGCTCAGCTTGCCACGCACAGCACGCAACAAGCCGAAGCAGTGGCGTCTTCCTACCAGGCCGTATTCGGCGACCGCTTCTACATCGAACTGCAGCACCACGATGTCTTCGGTGATTCGGAGCGGCTGGCGGCACTCGCATCCCTTGCCCAACGGCTCGGTATCGAAACGGTTGCGACGAACAACGTTCACTATCACGTGCGAACCAGGCACCGGCTCAACGATGTGCTGGTGGCTGTTCGCCATCGTCAGACGCTCGATAGTTCGCACCAGGTGCGGCGCCCGAACTCCGAGTACTTCTTGAAGTCGGCCGAGGAGATGGAACGGCGGTTCGAGCGCTACCCGAAGGCGGTTTCGAACACGCTTGTCATCGCTGAACGCTGCCAGTTCGACCTGACACGCGACCTCCCATATCGACTGCCGGACTACCCCGTGCCGGATGGAGCGAGTCTTGATGGCCACCTTCGCGGCATTTGTGAGCGCGCCTTTAGGCGAAAGTACCTCACTTCGGACCCGCTCTTTGCGGACGCACGTGAGCGTCTCGACCGCGAACTCGCACTGATCGCGAAGCATGGGCTGGCGGGCTTCTTCCTCGTCTACTGGGACATTCTCAAGCTGGTGAACGAGATAGCTGTGGAGATTCGCGGCCGCGACCCGCGCCTCCAGCCCGATGAGCGCCCGGTCGGCCGAGGCCGAGGCTCATCGGTGAGCTCAATCGTCTGCTACCTCATTGGGCTCTCGCACATCGACCCGGTGCGTAACAACCTCTACCTCGAGCGCTTCCTCAACGACGAACTGCATTCGCTGCCGGATATCGACCTTGATTTTCCGCGTGACATCCGCGACCAGGTGCTGCAGCGCATCTACGACCGCTATGGCGACGAACACGCGGCGATTGTCGCCGCCTTCCCTACTTACCGGTTCCGAAGTGCGGTCATTGACATCGGCAAAGCGCTCGGGCTGCCTATGCCGGTACTCGCGAAGCTGAACAAGCTTGGCGGCCATTTCGCAAACGCGACCGACATCGCTGAAGAGATGAAGCGCGTGCCCGAACTTCGCCAGATGGTGGACGCGCCCATCTGGCGCGACATGGTCGAACTCGCCGGGCAGGCGGCTGGCTTCCCTCGCCACATCGGCCAGCATGTCGGCGGAGTGATTATCTCCGCCGAGAAGCTTTCTTCAGTTGTGCCGGTCGAGCCAGCGCGCATGGAAGGCCGTTTCGTGTGCCAGTGGGACAAAGATTCGGCGGACGACGCGCGCTTCGTGAAAATCGACTTCCTCGCGCTGGGGATGCTCTCGTCGGTCGATGAATGCCTCGACATCATCGAAGAGGAGCACGGTATCCGCGTCGATCTCGGGCGCATCCCGCACGACAGCCCCGAGATTTACGACTCGATCCGCGAAGGCGACACGATGGGCGTGTTCCAGATCGAAAGCCGTGCGCAGGTGCAGACGCTGCCACGCACGCAGCCGCGCAACCTCGATGACCTTGCCGTGCAGGTCGCGATCATCCGGCCGGGGCCAATCATGGCGGGCGCCTTCCGGCCGTACATGCATTACCGCGAGCAACTCTCGCGCGGTGAGCCGATCGAAGTCGACTACGGCCACCCCGACCTTGCGCCGAAATTGGCATGGTGCCTGGGCGAGACGCTTGGGCACGTGCTCTACCAGGATCAGGTGCTGCAGATCGCCTGCTCGGTTGCCGGGTTCACCCCGGGCCAGGCCGACAAACTGCGGCGGGCGATGAGCCGCAAGCGCTCTTCCGAAGCGATGCAGGCCATCGCCGAAGAGTTCTACGAGGGTACCGATCGCGAAGGGCTCTGTCGCGAGGCCGCAAAGGTGGCCTTCGACAAGATGGCGGCATTCGCCGCTTTCGGCTTCCCGAAAAGCCATGCAGTGGCGTTTGCTCTACTCGCCTACGAATCAACCTGGCTGCGGTACTACTACCCGGCGCCGTATTACTGCTCGCTCTTCAATGCGCAGCCGATGGGCTTCTATTCGGTCGAAGTGCTGACTCAGGACGCGGCTCGCCACGACATCCAGACGCTGCCGCCCTCGATCAACCTTAGCCACACAGGTGCGTGGCCGGAGAACGGCGACATTCGACTCGGATTGCAGCAGGTGAAAGGCATCGGTGGCGGCTGGCAGGACATTCGCCAACACCACCGCGATCCCGCGTACACCACAACGCCTGAGCAGATCGTCGCCGAACGAAAGGCGAACGGCCCGTACCGTTCGCTGCGGGATCTGCTCATCCGTGCCCGCGTCTCGCGGGAGCAAGCCGAAGCCCTGATCCGAGCAGGTGCGCTCGAAGAATTCGGCCTGCCGCGGCGCGAACTCCTCTGGCAGTTGGGCCTGCTAACCGAATCGCAATTGGCAACGCCACGCAAAGTGACAACGGCTACCCGGCAACTGGCGTTAGGGCTTCCGACCGAGCAGGACATGGCGGAACTTCCGGAGATGTCGCCGTGGCTCTCGCTTGCCTGGGATGTTGAAAAGCTAGGCCTGAGTCCCGGCAAACACCCGATGCAACTGGTCAGGCCGCTCCTTCACGAAGGCCTTATCACGAGCCGCCACCTTGGCGGCGTTCACAACCCGAACCGGCTGCCGCAGGGCATGGTGGTTGAAATGGCTGGGATGGTGGTTACTCGACAGCGCCCGCAAACGGCCAGCGGAGTGATGTTCATGCTCCTGGAAGACGAGTTCGGCCTCGCGAACCTGGTCGTCTACAACGCCCTCCAGGAACGCCAGCGAGAACTCGTCCGGGGCACTGCCTTCGTCATCGTCCGTGGGCGCATCGATAACGAACAGAGCGGCTTCCCAAACATCATCGCGGAACACTTCCGCCCCTGTCCGCTCCCGGGTTTCATCGAGGAGATGGGTTCGCATGACTTCGGGTAGTCCCTGCTGGAATCAACTGCGGACGATCGCCCGCGAAAGCCGCTCCGACTGCGCTGGGCTCTTACCCGCGCCTAGCCATCCATCTGGTGCGCCTAAAGCATCTCCGCGATCGCATCCGCTATCACCGTGACGGCGTGTTCGATCGTCTCCGGGTTTGCGGCCGTGAAGTTCATGCGGAGGGTTGCCTCGCCGATCTCTTCGTTCACGAAGAAGTAGCGGCCGGGCACGAACGCGACGCCACGTTCGATGACGCGTCGTTGGAGTTCGACTGCATCGAATCCCTTTGGGCCTTCCACCCAGACGAACATCCCGCCCTCGGGGCGGGACCACTTGAAGTCTTCGGGCATGTGCCTGGCGAGCGATTCGAGCATGGCGAGCTGTCGCGGCGCGTAGATCTCGATGATCTTCGGCAGCTGACGTTCGAGGTAGCCGCCAGTGAGGTATTCGGCGGCGAGCGCCTGGGCGAGCGTGTTGGTGTGCAAGTCGACACCCTGGCGGGCGGTGACTAGCCAACGTTGGATGAAATCTGGCGCGACACAGACGCCGATTCGGAGGCCCGGGGCGAACGTCTTGGAGAGGGTGGTCGAGTAGACCACGTTCTCCGGCGCCAATGATTTGATCGGCGGGACGCGCTCGCCGGAATAGCGGAGGTCGCTATACGGGTCGTCTTCGAGGAGCAGGGCGTTGTTGCGCTTGAGAATGTCGGCGACCTGGTGGCGGCGGGCGAGCGGCAACGTCCGACCGGTCGGGTTCTGAAAGGTGGGCACGAGGTACACGAATTTCACGCGCTGTTCAGAAAGCACGCGGTCGAGTGATTCGGGGATGAGCCCGTCGTCGTCGGTTTCGATTTCGAGGTAACGCGGCTCGTAAGGATTGAACGCCTGCAGTGCCCCGAGGTAGGTGGGGGCTTCGACTGCGACGTAGTCGCCGGGCGAAATAAGAATCTTTCCGATGCCATCGAGCAGGCTCTGGGAGCCGCTCATGATGAGCACGCCGTCGCTGGTGGTGGAGACGCCGCGCGTCCCCAGGTGGTCAACGAGTGCTTCCCGGAGGGGTCCCCATCCTTCGCTCGCGTCGTATTGAAGCGCTTTGCCCCCGTACTTCCCGAGTACCGAGCCCATGAGTTCTTCCATGATTTCGAGAGGGAAGCTCTCGGCGGCCGGCAGTCCGCCGGCGAGGGAGATCATGCCGGGCGAGGAGGCGACCTTCAGGATCTCTCGGATGACGCTTGCCTCCATGAGGCGCGTGCGGTGGGAGAGTAGCGATTCGTAGTCCATCTGGTGATCAGCATAGGAGAGCGTCCGGTCGAGCGGCTAGATCAGGGTGGGGAAGAAGACCTGCCAGGCAAGGGCTGACTTGGCTGTCAGGCTGAGGAGGATGTAAATCGTTTCGCCGAAGACGTAATTTCGCCACGGACCAATGCGCTTGTATTGAAGCCACATGTTGAGCGCGAAACAGTTGAAGAAGACGAAGAGCGAAACGAAGATTCCGTAGACGAAGCCGGGTGGTTCCGCCGCGAGTCCGGGGCTCCAGATGTAGATAGCGATGCCGATCCATGGCACGGCCCCGAACAGGCATCCGAAGTAGAACAACAACCAATTCGGAGCACCGGGTCGCTCGTAATGTTCCATCGCGAGGCCAAACAAGATCATTGCGGCGTTCGCACCCAGCAGACCGATGAGCGCGACGATATCGCTGATGCCTGTGAGCATCGCGATGAGTGCGATCATGATGGAGGCGCTGATCGAATATTCGATCCAGCGCGCGTAGTTTCGCTGCTGACGAAGATTTCGGATGTACCAGCCGAAAGCGGGGCCTGCGATGATCCAGTGGGCTGCGGCGGAAATGAAGACGAAGGCGGCGATGCCCCAGGCGACTCGTACATCGAAGAGGTGGCGAAGTTCGAGGGCGGTCCCCGGAGGGCCATCCATGAATGTGCTGGTAACCGGAAGCGTGAAGCCGTTGGCCAACAGAAGGATGGTTACGCCCTGCGCGGCATGCAGCAGCCCCATGAGTGCGTTGTAGATACGCAATCGCTTGATCTGGGTTTCAGAGATTTCGCCGGGCATCTACCTAAGAGTACGCCTCGCCATCTCGTTTCGATCATGATCCCGCCGAGGGCGTCTGCCTGTCCCGCCCGCGAAGAGCCTGGGTAGGTCGATACAGCAGAACGTCCGCGGCTGCTACGCTTGGGCGATGCGCATCCTTCGGTTGGTGGCGAGCGACGAGGCTCCGGGGCGGCTCCCGGTTGGGACTTCGATCCCGGAGATTATCGCCTCGCTGGTGGAAGCCGAGACGGGTGAATCGGTCGAAATTACGCTGCGAAGTGCATGGCCGAGCGCGGCCCTGCCGGGGCTGATCGACAAATGGCTGGATGAGTACGAGCCGGACGTGGTGTTCTTGAAGGTCAATGCGTTCTGGTTCAACTACCTCTCGCTGCCGTTGCAGATTGAGCGAAAGTTCGGAAAGTTCGGGAAGCCAATCAACCGTGTTGGCAAACAGGTTGGCGAACTTCGGCCAGTATCCAGTTCGCGCCCGTACCGTATCGCTCGCCGCTACCTGCTGCGTGCTGTTCCCTGGGGCCACGTACTTCGCTCCTGAAGCGGTGATCGCTTCGATGCAGGATTGTGTGCGCGTGGTGCTTGCTCGCGAAGGGATCGGACTGATTGTTTCTGGTCCTGCTTCGCGGCTGAACCACGAACTCTCATCGAAGAGGGCGAAGGCGCATGAAGCGCGACGCCAGCTGGTGCACCAGTCGATAAAGCGCTTTTGCGCCGAAATGCACGTGCCGTATTTCGGAATGGAACGTGTCCCGACGAAGGCCGAGCTGTCGGCGACGGTGAGCAACGATGGCCTGCACGTCAATGAGTCGGCTTCGCGTGCGATGGCCGAAGAAGAAGCTGCGGCCCTGGTGAAGCTGTGGCGCACGATTCACGAGTCGGAGTCGAAGACCCGAGCCTGAATCACCGGGGTCGCCCCGTCGTTGGCTTCGTGGCCCGAGGGGCGTCGTAGCCCTGGGAGAACCAGCCATCTCCTACGAGGTCGTGATACACGGTAAGTTTGCGTCCGTTTTCGAGTTCGATCGCGAAGTAACGGCGGGCGATTTCGTCGCGCCACCATTCGTCGTCGATGCGCCAGCTATCGTGGATGGCGCGCACGCGCTGAAAGCGCCCCTGCACGACGATCGCCACAGGTTCGCCGTGGGGAGTCGCTTCGACAGCGGTCGGCTTCGGTTGATTCAGGAGCCGTAGGCCACCAGCGCTACCTGGCGTTCGGGGATTCTCGACCATGGTTGTACCTCCACCACGCGGTAGACCTGCGCCTCGCCGGCGCGTGCGTTGAGTTGTTCGATCGCCTCATCGAGTTCTCTCTGGCGGCGCGGACCGAGCTGCCAGAGGTTCACCTGGTGGGCGTATTCGCTGCACAGGCCCGAAAGCGTGACGCCCAGCCCGACTGCGGCTGAATCGAGTTCCAGGCGCTCGATTTTGCCGCGCAGGACGAACAGCATCCGGCGGGCATCGCTTGTTGGCTCGCGGAACACCACCCGCCGCGAGACCTGTTCGCCGCTTTCAAGGGCGAGCCACCAATCGACGCGGCGCACTGTTTGGCCGCGGACTTCGGAATGCCCGAGCGCCCGCTGCAGGAGCGCCTCCGTGCCAACGACAAGCGGTTCGCTGGTGGCTGCCGGGGCGGGCAGTTCGATCTCTTCGCTGATGAGTACCTCTTCGCGCTGGGACACGAGCCGGGAGTTGTCTTCGCCGCGCGCAAGCGCCCTCGCCCGTGCGCCATCGGCACCGAACTGCGCCTGCATGGCCGAGACCGGTATCTCCGCGACCTGCCCGAGCCATTCGAGCCCGAACAACCGCAAACGCATATGCATCACCGGGTCGACGGGTAAGACATCGATCGGGGCGCCGGCGAGGTAGGCGCGTTCTTCGCCAGCGGGAACCAGGAAGCTTCGAACGCCGAACTCCGAACTTCGGTTTGGATTCGGTACGGCTCGTTGCTTCGACGAACTTCGTAACTCGTCATTCGCAATTTGCCTTCCCTTCTCCCTCCTCCCTTCGCCCTTTAAGGCGGCAACGTGGGCAACGAAAATGCTCTGCCCGGCTCCGAGTTGTACGGGGAGTCGCGAACGGGCGGCGATGCCTTCGTGGAGTTGGGCGAGGTATTCCTCGTCGCCTAACCCGGCGAGCCGTGGGAGGCCCCGGACTTCGAAGTGGAGGTGGCCGGGACCTACCACTTCAACGAGCGGGCTTCGCTCCCGGACTAGCTCGTTCAGGGCAGCAGCTTCAGAGCGAGCAAAGCCTTCCTGGACGGGTAAGAAGACCGCATTCGGGCAGAGTGCGAGCGCCCGCCGTAGGGTGGTGCCAACCGTGACTCCTGCCGCCAGAGCTTCGGGCGAACAGGCGGTGACAGCCGCATGTTCTTCGGGCGCACCCCCGACGATAACCGGCCGGTTGGCCAGTTCGGCGTGCTCGCGGCGTGCCAGCGCTACGAGGAAGTTCGGTACAACGAGGCAGGCAACTTCCATGGGATCTGGAAGTATAGAACAAACGTTCTAATTTGTAGAGAGACGTAACGTGAAGATTTCGTGGAACGAGTCCAGCCGCGAAATGACTGAGTACACCGGCTAGAGAGTAATGCGAAAAGAATCTAGCGCGAGACCCCGCACATCACTGCGGATCTCCGCTTCCGCTGATGATTCCCCCGGATTTGACACGTCTGTTACTTTGATGCCGTTCGTAGTTCTGTTCCGAGAGCCGATTTAATTCGACCGGGGAGCGATGGAAAGGCGAATCTGTGAGCGAACCCGTCTCCGATAGCGACACCTCGTCGGCAAACGCAGGTGGCGAGATGGATGATCCCTTCCGACTAATGGTCGAGGGTATCACGGCGTACGCCATCTTCATGCTTGATCCCGGTGGTCGGATTAGCAGCTGGAATCCCGGGGCGCAACGTATCAAGGGATACCAGGCGGAAGAGGTTATTGGGCGGCATTTCTCGCTCTTCTATCTTCCAGAGGATATCGCGAGCGGCAAACCCGAACGCGAGCTTGAGATTGCTATCCGTGACGGATACTTCGAGGAAGAGGGTTGGCGCCTTACGAAGGGCGGGGGTCGAATCTGGGCGAGCGTAACCATAACCCCAGTTTTTTCGGTCGGTGTCGGGCTGGTCGGCTTTGTCAAAGTCACGCGCGATGTAACAGAACGCAAACGGGAATCCGATGCCAGGGCAGCGGCTGAAGATGAGGTTCGTCGGAGCCTTGAAGCGCAACTCCGTCAAGCGCAAAAGATGGAAGCGTTCGGCCAACTCGCAGGAGGCGTGGCACACGATTTCAACAATCTCCTGACGGTGATCAACGGATATGGCGAGTTGCTCCTCGAGGAAATGCCGTTGACAGACTCAAGACGGGCGATGGTTGAAGAGATCCATGGGGCCGGCGAGCGGGCGGCAGCGCTCACGCAACAACTCCTGGCGTTTAGCCGGCAACAAGTGCTTGCACCGAAAATCGTGAAACTAGACTCCGTGGTGGCGAATATCGGGAGCCTATTACGGCGGGTTATCGGAGAGGACATTGAACTCGTCACCGTGCTTCGGCAAAATCTCCCGAAGGTAAGGATCGACGCGGGGCAGTTGGGGCAGGTAATTCTGAATCTCGCCGTTAACGCGAGAGACGCCATGCCCAACGGAGGAAAACTGACGATCGAGACGGGCGAAGTTTTCCTCGACGAAGGATATAGCGCGAAACACTTCGAGATTGTACCGGGGCCACACGTACTCGTTGCGGTCACGGATACAGGCTTCGGAATGTCGGCCGAAACAAAGGAGAAGGTTTTCGAACCGTTCTTCACGACCAAGGAAATCGGAAAGGGAACCGGGCTTGGATTAGCGGTGGTTCACGGCTTTATTAAACAGAGTGGTGGCAGCGTGGAGGTGTATAGCGAAGTTGGCGGAGGGACGACGTTCAAGGTTTACCTCCCAGCCGTTGTCGCCGAAACCGTTAAGGAAGCCGGACGAGGGGCCGTGGCGCCGTCGCGCCGAGGCTCAGAGACAATTCTCCTTGTCGAAGACGAAGACTCGGTGCGAGACCTGGCCGAAAGGGCATTGCGAAGCTTTGGCTACTCCGTGATAGCGGCTTCCAGAGGACCTTTGGCGTTGGAGCTAGTGCAGGACCGGCTCGACGACATCGATCTGATGGTGACCGACGTGGTGATGCCAGTAATGAGCGGCCGCGAGCTGGCCGAAGCGCTCTCCGCCCGAAAGCCGGGGTTCAAAGTCTTGTTTGTCAGCGGCTATGCGGATGATGCCGTGGTGAGGCACGGTGTGCTTTCAGAGAATGTCGCATTCCTTCAGAAGCCGTATACGCCCAACAGTTTGGCAAGGAGAGTCCGAGAGGTCCTCGACCAGTCTGATTAGGGACAGCGTCCACGGGTCTACGGATCTGCAGCAATGCGGTGATCTCCGCTTCAGTCGAGGGGCGGCGAGGCCGCGAGTGCCTGCTCGGCTGACTCTTCGCTTTTGTGGTTGATGCCTGCGGCCAGCAGGGTGGCGTCGAATGCGGCGATGGCGACTTCGATCTGGCCGTCGTCGGGGACCTTCGTGGTGAGCGCCTGGAGAGCGATATTCGGCACGAACATCGCATGGACGAACCAGTTGCCACCGAATCGCGCGCCAATGCGCAGGATCTCATAGCTGATCCCTGCCACGAGCGGCATGAAGACGATTCGCGAGGCTGTCCGGATGATGAGGCCCTTATCGACGAGCAGGTCGAAGACGAAGAAGGTCAGGAGGGCGACGAAGACGACCACCAGCAGAAAGCTAGTACCGCAGCGCGTATGTTCCTTTGGGAACGGACGAACCTGGGAGACGACCAGCCGCTTGCCGGCTTCGTAGGCGTGGATGGTCATGTGTTCGGCACCGTGGTACTGGAATACCCGGCGGATGTCGGGAACCATGCCGATGAGCCAGATGTAGCCAACAAACAGTCCGAGCCGGAGCACGCCTTCGGCGGCAACAATCCAGACCCGATGCAGGTCGAAAAGTTCCAGCAGGTTCGCCAGGAGGATTGGGCCGGCGAAAAAGATGCCGACGACGAACACCAGGGCGAGCGCCATCGTGCCGATGAAGACCTTTTCCGGGAATTCGGCGGGTTCGCCCGCCTTCGTCCGTGTCTTCTTCGAAGGCGACCCGGGACGAGTAGTTCAGCGCTCGCATCCCAAGCGCCATGGTTTCCCAGAGCACGATCACGCCGCGCAGCAGCGGAATGCGTCGCGAGCGCCCGGTGTAGATGCCGCTCAGCTTCTCGGAGTGGGTGACGATGTGGCCCTTGGGGTGGCGGACGGCGACGGCCATGTGCTCCGGTCCCCGGATCATTACGCCCTCGACGACAGCCTGACCGCCGAAATAGACATTGGCCGGGGCTGCCGGTGGGTTATCTGACGCCATGAGACCGCCTGCAGTCCCTGTGCTCGATCTTGCCGAGAGGGATGGATGTGGATTGAGTGAACGCTCGTTGCGCATTGTCGCCTGTCGGGCCATTGAGTTCCAAGCACAAGAAGAAAGGCGCCCTTTCCGGGCGCCTTTCTTGAGGTCTTCTGTTGTCCGGGAGCGCTTAGGCGCCGCGGTTGAACCGGCGATTAAAGCGTTCGACGCGGCCGGCGGTGTCGACGATGCGCTGCTCACCCGTGAAGAAGGGATGGCAGGCGTTGCAGACGTCGAGGTGCATAGCGGCCTTGGTCGAGCGGGTCGAGATTTCGTTCCCGCACGAGCACTTAATGGTCGCTTCTTCGTAATTCGGGTGTAGTCCCGCCTTCATGGTTCTTGTTACTCCTGGCCCGCGGCCGAATAGACACTGATCTTCTTGCGCCTGCCCTTTGCGAAGGGCTCAAACTTTACCTGGCCATCGATGAGCGAGTAGATGGTGTAGTCGCGCCCGAGGCCGACGTTCAGGCCCGGGTGGAACCGCGTCCCGCGCTGCCGCAGGATGATGGAACCTGGCTTCACCACTTCGCCATCGAAGTGCTTCACTCCCAGCCGCTGACTATTGCTGTCGCGACCGTTCTTTGAACTCGAAACGCCCTTCTTGTGAGCCATCTCGCCTAACCCTTCGAAATCGACTCAACCACGAGGCGAGTCACGTGCTGGCGGTGCCCGAACTTACGTCGGTATCGCACCTTGTTCTTGTACTTCATGAATACGAGCTTGGGAGCTCGACCATGCTGCGTGATTCGCGCCTTTACAGACGCCCCGGCGACGAGTGGCGCTCCGACGGTCACGTCGGCGCCATCCAGCACCATCATGACATCGAAGTCAACCGTGTCTCCCGGTTCACCTGCAACGCGGTTCAATTCAAACTCTTGGCCTTCTGCAAGGCGCAGTTGGCGCCCATCGGCGCGCACAATCGCTTCCATGATGATCTCCCGGGAATTCCGTGGGACGGTCTTTCTAGTCTGGAGTCGGAATCCAACTCCGTCAATAAGAGTGTCGATGGCTCGAAACGCTGAACAGCCTGCCCACGTTTCAGTGGGCAGGCTGCTTGGCGTTCGTTAGGAGCTATTTCGTGTCGGTTCGGCTCTGGCTTCCGCCTTCCCAGGCGAGGCCCGGGGTTGGCTTTGGCTCGAATGCCGGCCGCTTTGTTGATTCTTCCGCAGCGGGCGGAGGAGGCGGATCGTTCTTCGGTTCCATGTCGGCTGGCGGCCACGGATCGTTCGGGTCGCTGCTGGAGGAGGCGCTTCAGCGTCTCGCCTTCGAGCGTTTCCACTTCCATGAGCACCGAGACGAGCTTTTCGAGGATGTCCCGCTTGTCGCGAAGGAGCTGACGGGCGCGTTCCTGGGCCTCTTCGATGAGGCGCCGGACTTCGTCGTCGATCTCTTCAGCGATCTTCTCGCTGTAGTTTCGCGTTTCGGAAATTTCGCGGCCGAGGAAGACCATTTCGTCGGTCTTGCCAAAGGTCCGCGGCCCGAGACGGTCGCTCATGCCCCAGCGGGTGACCATTGCGCGAGCGATGCGCGTGACCTGCTCGATGTCGTTCGACGGGCCGGTCGAAGCCTCACCGTAGATGAGTTCCTCGGCAGCGTGCCCGCCGAGGGCGCTGACGAGCTGGTCTTTGAACATGCTCGGGGTTCGGTAGTGCGTCTCCTCGTCGGGGAGGAAGCGGGTGTAACCGCCGGCCATGCCGCGGGAGACGATCGTCACCTTGTGCGGCGGGTCGTGGTGATCGAGGAAGAAGGCGCAGACGGTGTGTCCGCCTTCGTGATAGGCAGTGAGTTTCTTTTCGAACGGTGACATCATTCGACTCTTGCGCTCGGGGCCGGCGATCACGCGATCAACGGCCTCTTCGAATTCGCTCATCGTGATGATCTTCTTGTTGCGGCGGGCGGCGAGAATGGCCGCTTCGTTAACAAGGTTGGCGAGGTCGGCGCCGGAGAATCCAGGAGTGGACTTCGCCAGGGTGGGGACGAGAACATCGTCGGCGATTGGCTTGCCCTTGGAGTGGACGGCGAGGATGGCTTCGCGACCCTTCACATCCGGGGCATCGAGGATGACCTTGCGGTCGAAACGGCCCGGGCGGAGGAGGGCGGGGTCGAGGATGTCAGGGCGGTTCGTGGCGGCAATGACGATGACGTTCGTGCCGGTATCGAAGCCGTCCATCTCGACGAGGATCTGGTTCAGGGTCTGCTCGCGCTCGTCGTGGCTACCGCCGAGGCCAGCGCCTCGCTGGCGGCCGACCGCGTCGATTTCGTCGACGAAGACGATGCAGGGAGCATTCTTCTTGGCCTGATCGAAGAGGTCGCGGACGCGGCTCGCACCGACACCGACGAACATTTCGACGAATTCAGAACCGGAGATGCTGAAGAAGGGGACGCCCGCTTCGCCTGCGACTGCGCGCGAAAGGAGCGTTTTACCAGTACCGGGAGGTCCCACGAGGAGGACACCCTTCGGGATGCGGGCGCCGAGTGCGGCGAACTTTTCCGGGTACTTCAGGAATTCGACAACTTCGGCGAGTTCTTCCTTGGCTTCGTCAACGCCGGCGACATCGGAGAAGGTGACGGTGACCTTGCTGCCGGTGAAGAGGCGGGCACGGCTCTTGCCGAAGCTCATCGCCTGCGAGTTCGAGCCCTGTGCCTGACGCATGATCAGGAGGAGGAAGAGGCCGAAGAGCAGGAACGGGAGCACGTTCAGCAGTAGGCCGAGCCATGGCCCAAATCCGCCAGAGTCTTTGTATTCGAGGTTGATGCCGGTACCGGCGGCCGAACGGCTGAGGGCAACGCCCTTATCCGTGAGCAGGCTTTCGATGTCCGTGTTCGAGCCCATCTTGGAGCTCTTCACGATCGGATCGCCCTTGTCGTCTTTTTCGGCGTAGGTGACGGTGAGGTTTCTGCCGTCGACCTCGATCTGTTGGACCTGGTTGTCGGCAGCGTCCTGGATGACCTGGCCGAACGCGATCTTTGGATGATCAGAGCCACCCGAGAAGAACGCGAAGACGATGGCAATCACCGCCACCAGGATGAGAAGGTAAATGAAACTGTTTCGGATCCAGCGGGAATACAATTCAGAGCACTCCGGTATCGCGGTCGGGGTAACCGCGCCAATTCTTCGAGTATAGCAGACGCGAGAGAGCCTTCCCGACCGGGTGGTAAGCGCGCCTATACAGCACGCCAAAGCTCAGCCACATGCCTGCTTCTTACCACTAATAACGCCCGCCACCACGGCCGACCACAGGGTGTTGCGCTCGAATTCGATGCGATTTGCCCTGATAGCCCCGTTTCCGAATCGCCCACGGGCGCTATCCCGCGTAGGCTCTGGGAACTAAATCCGCTCCAGTGGAGTCAATGAATGAAGCTTGCTTTCGTCGGGGGTACAGGTCCCGAAGGGCTGGGTCTTGCGATGCGATTCGCCAAGGCCGGGCACGAAGTCGCCATCGGTTCGCGTTCGGCCGAACGCGGTGAAGAGGGCGCCCAAACCGTCCGCGAAGCAGTCCCGGGCGCAGTCGCCACTGGTGGGGACAACGCCTCCGTGGTTGGCGCCGCGGACGTCGTGTTCCTAACTTTCCCGTATAGCGGCCAGCAACCCACTCTCGAGGCGCTCGCGCCACTGCTCGAGGGCAAACTGGTTTGCAACGTGGTTGCTCCGCTGGAGTTCCTGCAGGGCATTGGCGCCGTCGCGCTGAACGTCGAGGGCAAGAGTGCACTTCAGGAAGCCGCGGCCCAGCTGCCGAATAGCCGCGTCGTCTCGGCGTTCCAGAACATGAGCGCCGAAGAGCTTCAGCACCTCGATCATCCGATTGAGGCCGACGTCCTCGTTTGCGGTCGCGATGCCGAAGCGAAGCAAGTGATCATCGGCCTGGCGAACGAAATCGCGGGATGCCGCGGCATCGATGCCGGTGGGGCTTCGCAAAGCCGCTATGTGGAGATGATGACTTCGCTCCTCATCAACCTGAACCGGAAGCACAAGACCCAGTCTTCAATCAGAATCGTCGGCCTCTAACCGGCGCTATTCAAAGGATAGGAACAACCTCAATGGCTGGACTCTCGATTTTTGGCATCCCGGGCCTTCCGGAGATCACACCCGGTACCGACCTCGCAGTTTCGATTTTCGATGCCGCCGCGGCCGCTGGGACGCCGCTCGAATCGGGCGACATCCTCGCCATCACTTCGAAGATCGTTTCGAAGGCAGAGGGCCGCATCGTCAACCTTGCTGAGGTGAAGGTCTCACCGTTCGCTCAGCAATACGCAGAACGGACCGAGAAGGAACCGGCGATCGTCGAACTCGTGCTCCAGGAATCGAAGCGAGTCGTTCGCCAGGTTGGCCCCATCCTTATTACAGAGACGAAGCACGGCTTCATTTGCGCCAATGCCGGAATCGACCAGTCGAGTTCCGGCGGCCACGGGCTGGCGATCCTGCTACCAGAAGATCCGGACGCGTCCTGCGCGAAAGTCCGAGCTTCGCTGAAGACGCTCGGAGTCGATGTTGCGGTCATCATCTCGGACACGTTTGGCCGCCCCTGGCGCGAAGCCCAGACGGACATCGCCATCGGCATCGCCGGGATGTCGCCGGTGACGAGTTACATCGGCCAGTTCGACCCGCACGGCCACGAATTCCGGGTGCAGGTACTCTGCACGGCCGACGAAATCGCTGGAGCCGCTGAACTGGTCAAAGGGAACCTCTCGCGGGTTCCGGCGGCGGTTGTCCGGGGACTTCCGTGGGAAGTCGACGAAGAAGTGACGATGCGGTCGATCATCCGCGACAGCGAGCGCGACCTCTTCCGCTGAGGAAGGCCTGCGTCTAGACGCGAGGCCGACGGGTCTCGACGACGAGATTTCCGCGTTGGAGTTGGCGCGGGTTGAGCGTCACCAGCGAGTCGCCAAGCGTTTCGGCGACCGCGAAGTAAATGGCGTCGCTGCCGCGAAGCTGGTGTTCGGCCGCGAGCGTCGCCGCGCGCTCGGCCAACGGCATGGCTACCGGCAGGAATTCGAACAGCGGCGAGTGGCGAACGTGGGTTTCCACGTCGCGCGCCAATTGCTTGTCGCCAGTACCGATGGCAATCGCTGCCGCGACCTCGGCGAGGGCGATCACTGGAGAGCGAAGCGGTTCGCCGTCGGCGACGGCTTCGCGAAACCAGGCGAGGGTTTGGGTGTGCAGGCGGTCATGGTCATTGAAGAGTGATACGAGGACGCTTGAGTCGATCGTTGCCATCGTCAGCGACCCCTTCGCGGCTGCCCGGTGGCCGGTTCATCCGGCTCTGCGGTGGCTCCCACGGCCAGCCAGGATGACCCGACTGCTTCGGCGAGCCGCTCGATGGCCTGGAGCTCGACAGTCGCGTGGCCGCGTTCGACCCCGGCGATGTCGCGTTCGGAGTACGGCCGCAGCGTTGCGACAGGTTCGCCGTTGACGGTAATTACATAAAGCGCATGTTGTTCACGGACGGTCCGCACAATCTGGGTGGCTTCGTTCTTCAACTGACGAACACCGATGGACTTCATCCGTGGGATGCTCCGGGGCGAGAGGTAGCCACATTGTGGCCACTCAGATCATAACGAGTCAAGTTGCGACGCTGAACGTTGCCTCTTGGGTTCCGAACGACGCATCCTTGGCGGCATGCCCGAGGCCATTCGCGTCCAACTGCTTCGCCCCGGCGCGAAGCTTCCCTTTCGCGCGACTCCGTGGGCTTCGGGATACGACATCCACGCCTGCCTTGAAGATGGACCGGTCACCGTTGGTCAGCACCCCGTTGTCATTCCGACGGGCCTGGCGCTTGGAAGTGCCGTTGGGCCTTGATGCGCAGTTCCGCCCGCGAAGCGGCCTCGCGCGGCAGGGAATTCTCGCCACGTTCGGCACCCTCGACGCCGACTACCGGGGCGAAATCATGATCACGCTCTACTCCGTGGCACCCGATATCACCCACACCGTCGAGGACGGCGACCGCATTGCTCAGTTGGTGGTCACGCGGCTCGTGGACGTGGAATTCGAGCAAGCGCTTGTGCTCTCTGAAACGGTGCGCGGCGCCGGCGGACACGGGAGCACGGGGCGTTGAATTACTTATGGGTGATGGCCGGGGCCGCGTTCGGCGCACCGCTGCGTTACTTCGTCGGTACGCACTTCCCGGGCGGCACCAGCACCTGGGGTTCACTGCCCATCGGCACCTACTTCGTAAACATCACGGGCTGCCTGCTCATCGGGCTCGTCCTTGGATACGCCGAAGCGCGGGATACGCTCCCCAATCACATGCGATTGCTGCTGGTGACGGGATTCCTCGGCAGCTACACCACGTTTAGTGCCTTCGGTTACGAGACCTACGACCTCACGCGATCGAACGACATGGCGTGGGCTATTGTGTACGTGGTGGCGAGTGTTGTTGTCGGCATTGTCGCCGCGTGGGCGGGAGCGAACCTCGCCCGGGCAATTTTCTAGACACGCGGACCAATCTCCGGGTATCGCCGAAGTGGAACGTAAACAGCGATCCGGTATCGTACAAAAGTTACGTCCAAAAAGGATTCACGAACATGGCTTACGAACTTGACGTGCTTGCCCAGACTGAGCAGCGCACCGATATCCCAGAATTTGGCAGCGGCGACACCGTTCGCGTTCATGCGAAGGTTGTCGAAGGCGACAAAGAGCGCATCCAGGTCTTCGAAGGGGTTGTCATCCGCAAGCGGATGAAGGGCCTCGTCTCGAACTTCACCGTCCGCAAGATTGCGAGCGGCGTCGGTGTCGAGCGCACATTCCCGATGAACAGCCCGCGCGTCGACAAGATCGAAGTTACGCGTCGCGGCAAGGTTCGCCGCAAGAACCTGTATTACCTCCGCGGGCTCACCGGCAAGGCTGCCCGAATCAAGGAGAAGCGGTTCTAAACCACCGCTCGCTCGAAGAGAAAGAAAGAACGCCCCGGCAATTTTGCCGGGGCGTTTCTGTTTGTGTGGTCGGGCAGTTCGCTGCTAGCTGCCGCCTGCGGTCGGAGCTCCGGCGGGTTCGGGCGAGGCTCCCGCTGGAGCGTTCTTTTTGCTCTCCGTAGTAGCCGGTCCGCCGGAAACCGTCTTTCGGAGCGGGATGTCCCGCATGAGCAGGGCAAAGAATGCACAGACGATGGAAGCGCCGAAGGCAACGTAGAAGATGTACCGAACAGCGACGACGACACTCTGCCCAAGCGCCAGTTCGGCCCGGGCGAGGATTTCGTCGCCGCCGTCAAGGGCGCCGACTGTTTCCTTGATCTTCGGATACTGCCGCGCGTCCAATCGAATCGTCGGGTCGTCGAGTTGTTGCGCGATGACAGGCCCAACCACCGCCCGATCCTCGGCCGAGAACCGGTCGGCGAACTCCGCATGGTAGGTGTTTGTGAGGATCGAGCCGAAGATCGCGATGCCAAGAACGCTGCCGATCTGTCGAAAGAACTGGCTCGATGAGGTGGCGACCCCGATGTACTGGTAGCTCACAGCGTTTTGGACGATCAGCGACATGGTTGGGAGCACGAGTCCGAAACCGAGGCCGAGGACGACCATCGTCGCGCTGACCTGCCAGAGTTTGGTATCGAGTGACAGACGCGTGAGGATGCCGAGGGCGAGGGCGATGAGGACGGTGCCGAAAACAGTCATCCACTTGTATCGCCCGAGACGAGTAATGAGCTGGCCCCCGAGGATGCTGGTGATCAGCACTCCGATGCTTTGCGGCGTTGTTACGACACCGGAGGCGGTCGCAGAAGCCTGCAGCGCGGTCTGGACGTAGATGCCGAGGAACTGAATCGAGCCGAAGACTCCCATTCCAAAAGTGAAGACGATCAGGTTGGAGATCAGGAAGGTGCGGTTCTTGAACAGGTGAAGGGGGAGGATCGGCTCGGGATGGTGCAGTTCCTGGAGGATGAATAGTGCAACCAGCGCCGCCGCCCCGAGGAGCAGCCCGATAATCTCGAACGAGCCCCAGGAGTACTTGTCGCCGGCCCAGACCAGCGCGAGAAGCATCATGACCGACGCCGCGGAGAGGAGGGCTGCACCGAGCAGGTCCAGCTTCGGCTTTTTCGTCCGAATCTTGGTGGGGAGGTTGAACCAGATGGCGGGCATCGCGATGAGGCTGACCGGCACGTTGATGTAGAACACCCAGCGCCAGCTCAGGTTGTCGGTGAGGAAGCCGCCGACGGTCGGGCCGAGCAGGCTCGCGAGGCTGAACATTCCCGTGAACAGGCCGATGTATTTGCCGCGTTCTGCGGGAGCGAAAATGTCGCCCATAGTTGCGAAGACGGAGGCGAAAATCATGCCGCCGCCGATGCCCTGGATGGCGCGCATCCAGATGAGGTACGGGCATGTTCTGGGCTGTGCCGCAGGCCGCCGAGGCGAGCATGAAAGTTGCGACGCCGCCAATCAGGAAGACCTTCCGGCCGAAGATATCGCCCATCTTGCCGACGAGCGGGATGACTACGGTGGATGCCAGCATGTAGCTGGTGAACAGCCACGAAAGCAGGCTGAACCCGCCGAGGTCACCAAGGATCTTTGGGGTGGCCGTTGTCACCACCGTCTGATCGAGGGCGCCTACGAAGAGGCAAGTCATCAGGCTGCCGAGGAGCAACCACTTCTGACGTTCGTTGAGCATTTCGCTCAGTGGGGTGTCGGGACCCGAGGGTTGCATGCTTCTCCTCGTTCCTCGCGCTGGCGGGAGGAACACATGAATCGAGCGTACATAGTTCGTCCCAGCCGAACAATTGGCCCGGAACCCCAATTATCGAGGCAACTAGTCCTTCGTACAGGTGACCGAATTTGCCTGCGTCTCCGCACTCAATTGGCCGCTACCACACGAATGCTCCCTGACATTCCGTATTCCTCATGGCCCGGGAGGTGGCAGATGTATTTGAACTCTCCCGGCGTATCGAACGTGATGACGGTGGTCTTCGTTTCGTAGGCGCGCAGCGTTACTTCGGTTGGGATTTCGTCGTGGTATGGCTCAGTGCCGGTGCGATGGCGGGCATGAGTCGCTTTATCGCCGACGATCCACTCGTGTTCGATCGGGTCCTGGTTCACGAGAGTGAAGGTGACTGGCACCCCCACCGGGACTGAAATCGAACCCGCGACGAATTTCGAGAAGTGAATGCCGATGCTGGCGCTTGTCACCGGAGGGTCCTCTGTCCCGCCTGCCGCGGAAACGACCACGGCGGCGGTGATGAGGACCCCGAGGACTACAGCGATGCCGCCAGCCCGGAGGGCGCGAATCATCGTCGCATCCTCGCGACGGGGTTGAGCCTGGCGATCGCGAATCCGGCGGCGAAGATCCCTGCGCCGATCACTGCGAGCCAGGCGATGGCGAATATCGGATTTCTGTCCGAAGCCTCGAGGTTCGAGACGGCGGCCGCTGCCGCTTCAGCCGGAGTTTCGAGTCCGGCAGCGACCGACGAGGGCCGTTCGTCCCCATCGGCATCAACGGCAAGGTCGTAGCTGAGGTCGGAGACGCGAGCGTCGATGCTGAGCTTCGTGAGCCAGGCGCTGTCGGGGACCCATTCCATGCCTTCATCACTCCGGAGGTCCGACAACAAAAGGTCGCTGGCTTGCTGGTTGTAGGTCTTCACCAGGCCCCGTCGAATGCCCGGCAGGATCCGCGGTCGCTCATCCGTCAGGAGGAAGACGTCGGCTTCGACTCGGTCACTCTGCTGCTTGCCGAGGCCGAGGATTCGCAGTGGAACCCAGGGGTTGTCGGTGGGTATGGTCAGGTGGACGGGGGTTCCATCTCCGGCCTGCTGACCGCGTTCGACCGCGGCGTCGCCATCGAAGACTGCAGCGAGGAAGATCGGGCTGCGTTCGGCATAGAAGTCGAGCATTTCTGGCGCGTCGGGCGAAAGCCGGAAACCGTGTTCCTGGGCCCAGTCTGCGACCGCTGGACCGCCACCTTTAAGCACGGTGATATCCAGTGCATCGATCCGCTTTTCGATCAGCACCTGGACGGGGCTCGCAGCGGCGACCGATCCGCCATCTTCGAGGGCAAACGCCCGGAGGGCTTGCGGGCTGGTTTCCCTGACGAGGCGCTGGAGCGTCCAGGCGCCGCCTTTTTCGACGTTGGATGGCACTCCCGGCAGCGGTATCAGCGTGCCGAACTCTCCGCCGCCCGTGCCCTGGAACTCGAACGATGTGACGTAGTGCTCTTCGCCGTTGTGATAGGCGGCGAGCGTGGTTGTGCGGCCGAGATTCACGGCCCCGTTCGAACCGATCAGGCCCGCGCAGGCGTCGGCGTTGGTGGTCGCAAAGAACGTGCCCGCGATGGTCGCTATGGACATCGCCGAGACTAAAAAGAATGACGAACGCATTTGGTCCCTCCATGGCATCTGCCATGTGCGACCTAACGCTGGAGGGGGCGTGAATGTTCCCGGGCGGTCCTTTACCTAGGCATCGCGCCAGACGGGCTCGCGTTTTTCGAACCATGCGGTGCGGGCTTCGCGAGAGTCTTCGGTCTGGCTGGCAAGAATCTGGTTGCGGTTCTCTAGCTTAAGCGCGGTCTCGAGGGGGATGCCGTTCACGGTCTCGTTGAGGACTTGCTTGGTGAGGCGCAGGCCCATCGGGCTGGCCTTGCGGACGATGCCATCGGCGATGGCAATGGCCGTTGGGACGAGGTCTTCGTGGCTCACGATTTTGGTGATTAGCCCCATCTCCTTCGCTTCGCCCGCATCCACGATTCGTCCCGAATAGAGCATGTCGGCGGCGTGGGCCGAACCGGCGATTTTCGGCAGGAAGTACGAAGACCCGACATCGGCGCCGCCCAGGCCGAGGTTGAGGTACGAACAGGCGAAGCGAGCGTTCTCGGTGCCGATGCGCATGTCGCTCGCGATAGCGATTGAAAGCCCGCCACCGGTCGCCGGACCATTCACCGCCGCGATGATGGGCTGCGGGCAGTTCCGCATCTTCACCATCAGGTCGGCGATGTCTTCCTGGAAGGTCATGGAGTCCTGGACGGGTCCGACACCCGGCTGCCAGCGCGAACCGCCCATCTTCAGGTCGAGCCCGGCGCAGAAGCCGCGGCCTGCGCCCGTGACGACAATGACCCGGGTGGAGTAGTCACGATGTCGTTCATCGAAGAACGAGCGGAGCGCCGTGAGCATCGAATGATCGATGGCATTGAGTCGCTCCGGGCGATTGAGGGTGAGGATGCCGATAGGGCCACGCTGTTCGAAATCGATAGGGCTTTGCATGCCGCGGATTCTACGCCGGGCGGGAAACGGTGGAGTGGACAAGATTCGAGGCGGGGCCGCCAATCAGCCCCGCCTCGGTAGCACCTCCCACGCGTCGTGCAGGGAGCTACGACACGAAGGACTCGATCAGGTTCTCGTGCTCTGCGAGAGCACGCTTGATTTCGGGTGTCAGTTCACCGGGCCGCGCGGAGGCAGCGAAGACGACTCCGTCGATGGCGTTGTCGTGTTCTGCGATGGCGCTGGCGATCTCCGCTGAGCGGAGGTCGGCCGACGACTGCGGGCCGAACTGGGCTTCGATGCTGTTTTCGTGCGTGGCGATGGCGTTGGTCAGGGCGAGCGAACCGGTGAGGTTCGGGCCGGAGAACGAGGGTGCGAGCGCGGTTGTGGTTTCGGGGGATGTGCTGCGCTCTCCATAGAAGGGTTGAGCGATAACGATGAGGGCCACCAGTGCTGCGATGCCGGCGGCGATGCCGGCGAGGAGGAGCCTCGATGACGTGATTGGTCCGTGAGTTTGGTTTGCCGGGACATTGATTCGTGACATTTGTTTTGACCTCCCTGGGATGAGGCCAATATCGCGATCAGGGATGCCCCTTCGCATCCATTGATATGTGTAACTTCAAAAAATACATATGAGGGTAACTATGTAGTGCCGAATCTGAGGGGACTCGACGGCGAGCGCGCTTTATCGCTCGGCGACGACCGTTGTCCCGGCGAGGCGGTCGTGCAGCCCACGGTGATGTTCGTCGCGAAAGAGCGAGCCCGGAACCACGAGGACGGCGATCCCGAGCAACATGAACGCCGCGCTCTGGGGCTCGGGGAAAGTTACTGACCAGAGCGTTCCCGCGACGGCGAGAGGGAATCCCCAAACGAGAAACCTCAGGCTTGCCCGGCGAAGACCGGGAGCGGTGCCGTCTGGTCCCACTACCCGCAGCTTGAGCCAGTTTTTGCCGAACGACCGGCCCGAAAGGGCCGTGGGGATGACTTCGATAGCAAAGAGTAAGAAGGCGAGTACGATCGCGCCTGTCCAACCGACCACAGGGTCGGTGTATGCGGGACGATAGAGCTGCCCGGTCTCCGGGGATGCGACCAGGGGATCCTCGAAGAACCAAAGGTCGATGTAGTAGATGGCCACCGAGCAGACGAACCCGAGAAACGTCCAGGCAACCAGTTCTATCAACCGTGCCATGAGTCTCGCCATCGGCTCGGCGAACTGGGGCTCATCGGTCTTGTGCGTGGAGAGTTCGCCGATGAGCGCCGCGGCGCGAGCGACCGCTGGATCGTGCTGCCCGGATGCGATAGCGCCCATTCATTCATGCTATCGGATGCGTCAAACCTCGGAGATTACGCAAGGCGACGCTTCGCACCGTAGAATCCGCCTCACTTCGAACCGAGGGTAGTGAGATGCCGACCGATGCACGTGTAGTGATTGTTCCGGAGAAGCTGGGAGACCCGTTGCGGGTCGAAGCGCTTCGAATGCCGGACCCAGGCCCGTACGAGGTCGTCGTGAAGCAGTACGCCTCGGGCGTGTGCCACTCGCAGCTCCACCAGATTCACCGCCCGCGAACATCGCCGGTCATCCTCGGCCACGAATCCACGGGAGTTGTGGTCGCCGCCGGTCGCGAAGTCACTCACGTCAAAGAAGGCGACGACGTGATGGTCACCTGGGTTCCGCGCGACGGCGAAAATGCCACGGCGTCGACCGGGGGGCATCGACCTGCAACTCGGGGACGGCACAATCGCGAAGACCACGAGTTCGTTCACCTGGGCAGATGTCACCATGGCTGACGAGCAGTACGTGGTGAAGACCCCCGGCAACCACAAGAAGGATGTGACCGCCATCATCGGCTGTGCGGTTATGACTGGCGCCGGTGCGGTTTACTACACCGCTGGCGTAAAGAAGGGCCAAAGCGTCGCCGTATTCGGGGTGGGCGGCGTGGGACTGAGTGCAATTGCGGCCGCGAAGGTGGTCGATGCTGATCCGGTGATTGCGGTCGACCTTGATGATGAGAAGCTTGCGTTCGCGAAGAAGTTCGGCGCGACCCACGGCGTGAACGCCGCTCGCGAAGACCCGATCGAAGCGATTCGAAAGCTCACGCGGAAAACCGAATCTTCAGGCGCCGAAGTCTTTGGCGCGGACTTCACGTTCGATTGCATCGGCGTTCGCAAGACGATGGAACAGATCCTTCCGGCGGCACGAAACGGAGTGCTTGGTGCGGCAACTGGCGGGACCGCCGTCCTTGTCGGGGTACCGACGACGCCGGTCGAGCTCGACGCCCGCGACCTGCTGATTAACGAGAAGAAGTACATCGGGAGTATTGGGGGCAGCTGCCGGCCGGACCGCGACTTCGCGATGTTCCTGCGCTGGTACGCCGAAGGCGACCTTGACCTCGATGCGCTCGTGACGCGACGCTTCAAGATCGACGAGATTAACGAGGCGGTGCACGCGCTGGAGTCGGGTCAGATCACTGGCCGAGCAATCCTCGAGTTTTAGCCGCGGCGGGCTAGCTAGCTTTTCTCACCTGGCACGTTGAGCCTCTGAGTGGAGGACCAGCAAAGGCGATCAGCGCCCGCGGGTGGTTGGTCCGTCCGAAGGCGAGTGCGTCGCGTGCTGACGCTATGTTTGGTGGAAATTCGAACGACTGATGTCCGAGCCGGCCCCGCCACTGTTCGGCATAACGCTGGATGAAGAGGATTTCGCTCATGTGTATGCCCCCGTTGAAATCACTCTCGGGCATCATCGGGCGGGTCGGCATGGCGATTCGGGCAAAGAAGGGTGGCCGGAGGGACTAACGCGTGGCGGTGCCGGTTCTGGTACATTCGCCCGCACAACGCAGCAGGAGACCAGTTCATGACCGCAGCGAAGGTTCGCGCATACGAAACCACCACCGACCAGATCCTCGCGGAAGAGGACGAACACGTCCTCACGCTCACGCTGAATCGCCCTGAGCGCCTCAATGCGATCAGCGGGCCGATGCTTTCCGACTTCTCCCGCCTGCTCACCCAGGCGAACCGTGACCCGGAGATCCGCGTCGTCATCCTCACCGGCGCTGGCCGCGGGTTCTGTTCGGGCCTCGACCTCGTCGATAACAGCCCAGGCAACCGCGAAGGGCGCGAAGCGCCGCCTCGCCAACTGTTCGACCTGCGCATGTCGCCGCCGACCGTACTCTGGAACATGGACAAGCCAGTCATCTGCGCGCTCAACGGCGCCGCGGCCGGTTACGGTATGGACCTGGCGCTACTCTGCGACATCCGCATCGCGGGAGAGAACGGCAAGATGGCTGCCGTCACCGCCCGCCGAAACCTCCTGCCGGAGAGCGGCGGCTCATGGCTTCTGCCTCGCCTTGTTGGCTGGGCGAAGGCTTCAGAGATGTTCTTCCGCGGCCTGACCCTGAACGCGGAGCAATGCAAAGAAGCTGGCCTTGTGAACACCGTGGTGCCAACGGCCGAACTGATGCCGACGGCTCGCGCCTGGGCGCGCGAAATCGCGCTCAATGCACCAGCCGCCGTCCAGGCGACGAAGCGGATGATGCGCCAGGGCCTCGAAGAGACGTACGAGAACACCGTTGACCACCTGATGGTCCACCTGAACGTCCTCTTCGGAATGGAAGACTTCAAGGAAGGCGTGAACGCGTTCCTCGAGAAGCGCCCGCCCGAATTCACCGGTCGATAGCATGAGCGCGCTGATTCCCGACGAAACCCGCGCGATGATCGGCGAACGCCTGAGCGAGCCGATCACCGCGACGATCACTGCCGCGGCAGCGCAGCGTTTTGCGCTGGCTGCCGACGACCTGAACCCGTTGTACTTCGACGAAGCGGCGGCAAAAGCAGCCGGATATCGGACGACGCTGGTGCCGCCAGTCTTCCTCGCCTGGTCGCTGAACCCACCTCGGCCAGTCTCGGAAGTCCGCGTGGATGGCCTTTATCGCGGCGAAGGGAAGCGCGTAAGCCTTAACGTGAAGCGCGTGATGTTCGGCGGCGAGGAATGGGAGTTTCTTGCTCCCATCTACGCCGGCGACACGTTCACGTCGGAGACTCGTCTTCGTTCGCTCGAAGAGAAGTCAGGCGGGTCGGGGCCGTTCGTGCTCCAGATGACCGAAACGACCTACACGAACCAGGACGGCACGGTTGTTGCGAAGGCGCTGGGTAGGAGCATCGCCCGATGAGCCAACGCGTCATTGAGGATGTCTCGGTTGGGGACGAAATGCCGCCGATGGTGAAGAACGCTAGCCGGGCGCAGCTGTTCCTCTTCAGTGCCGCGACGAATAACCCGCACCGAATTCACTACGACCGCGAGTACGCAGCGGTTGAAGGGCACCCGGATGTGCTGGTTCATGGGCCGCTGCAGGGTGCATGGCTCTCGCAGTTCGTGGCGGACTGGGCGGGCCCCGAGCGGGCAGCTGCTCGGGATGTCGTGGCAGAATCGCGCCCGCGCTTTCCCCGAACGCGACCTCACCTTCAAAGGCAAGGTTACCGGCAGTCGATGGCGACGAAGTCTCGCTCGAAGTCTGGGAAGAGGACGACACGGGCGCGGTGCTGATGCCTTGCACGGCGCAAGGTCCGACTGCCGAAGCGCGAGACGTGATCAGGCTTCCGCGAGCGTGCGCAGTACGCCGACGGCCTCTGCTCGAGCCGACTCTCCGAGCGAGACCATGTGGATATCGACCCCCGCCGCCTGCTGCGCGTGGAGATGTTCGATGCAGCCTTCGATGTCGCCGGCGAACCCGAACTCGGCTTCGAGACCCTGGGGCAGCACATTGAGTGCCTGTTCGCGCCCGCCTTCGGCCCAGGCCTCGCGGAGCGCATCGGCCGCACCGCCGAGGCCCTGCCGCACGAACTGCCGGTAGTAGAACTCGCCGTTGCGGGCGATGAAGAACGCGAGGGTCGCGCGTTGATTCGCCCGGATGGCCTCCAACTCGCCAGCCGCAGCTACAACGGTGTTTCCCGGGGACCGGACGGAAACCGCATCTCGCGAACGACCTGCGTCCTCGGACCAATTGCGAAGTTGTGCGATTTCGCCGGATAGCCTGCTGTTCGGAATCCAGGTTGGCAGCCAGCCATCGGCATTCTCGGCCGTGGAGCGAACGCTTGCTGGAGCCATCGTTGCGAAGTAGACGGGAGGCGATGGCTGCACCGGCCTCGCGCCCAGTTCGAGAGCGCGGTCGATGTGGAAGATTTCGCCGGAATGACTGAACCGTTCCTTCTTCCAGTACTGGCGAAGCAGCATCGTGGTCTCGACGAGCCGTTTTCGTGGCGACGTGAACTGCTGACCGTGAAAGCGCTCGATAACGCCCTGTGCACTTGCCCCCAGGCCGACGATCGCCCGCCCGCCGCTGAGTTCGTCGATCGTTGCGAAGTGCTGGGCGAGCGCGCCGGGCGTCCGCGAGTAGACGTTCACAATCGACGTTCCGAGGCGAACGTTTCGCGTTTCACGAGCGAGGATCGCGAGGCCGCTGAACGCGTCGTGGCCAAAGCCTTCATTCACCCAGAGGGAATGGACACCCGCTTCATCGGCTGCATGGGCGGTAGCGAGGAAGGCGTCGATGTGCAGCGGATCCCAAGCGACCTGGACTCCGATTTTCACGCGAGCGCCGGCTCTTCGGCTGTTCGACGCATCTTGGTGACTCGCTTGAGGGGCAGCATGTTCCAAACCAGGACATCGCCTTCGAGATGACGGGTTACGGCAACGAAGGCGTTATTCGGTCGAAGCACGAGGGCGCCATCCTCCCAGGAGGCCGCCACCGAGATGGGTTGGTAGCTTCGCGCGGCGACGTCGTTCACACCGTGTTCCAGCGTGCCGTCGGCGACCATGTCATGGACCACCCCGCCAGCGGTGATGACGACGCGGTTACCGGCCTGTTCGATGCGTTCGACGTGGGATAGGTCAGTGCTCAGGACACCGTCGTTGGTGACTTCGAACGCTTGCCAGAGACCGCGAAAGTCCGGGACGTCCGGGGCAAGCGGTTCGTCACAGTCGGCGAGTATCGGCGGCGGCATTTCGCCACGCCAGCCGCCGGGAGGTGTGTGCGCAACGGGAATCTCGGCCGTGGTCGTCATCGCGGCGCCCTAGAAACCGAGTCCGGGCTTGCCCTGGAGTGTGCGCGCGAGACTGATCTGCCCGAGGTGGTTGTTCCCGTGCACGACGATGACCTGGTTGATGACATCGAGCCGGGCCATTTCGCCCTGCGGCTTGATGACGGTCGTCGTCGCGAGGTATTCGGGCGACATCTTCTCCATCTTCGGGACGATGGCCGAAGCGACGTCGCGGCAGTACTGCGCGAGGAGCTTTGATTCTGGGAAGCGCAAAGCGTGTGCGACAGCGCCATCCATGCCGGTTCCCTGGTCGGCTTTGGGCAGGTTCCATGCCTCGTTGAGGCCCTGCTGAAGCCAGACCGGTTGCTCTCGTTCGAAGGCGAAATGGACGAGGTTGTCGGCGGTGCGTGCGATATGCCAGGCATCGAATCCGATGGAGTTCGCCTCTGCGTGACCCTGGAAGTGCAACTCGTCCGGGTTCAGGTCTTCTATCGATTTGGCGGTGGTGTTGAGCAGTCGCTGCGTGTATTTCGCAAGGAATTCGCCAAGGTTAACTGATTCAGACATCGGGGCCTCCAGGGTTGAGTCAGATGGTTAGACGGGAAGGGATTCTGCAAACCCATCGATCATCGGGAGCAGCATCATCGTACAGATATCGTTGAGTGCACGACGCGAACCGAGCACCGTTCCGAGGTTCAACCATCTACCATCTATTGGCGGGTATGGGTTTCGGTCCGCTTTGCGCCAGAGGGATCAATGAAGTCGAAGCCACGTTCCAGGCAGCCGGCGCGTGTCGTTCAGGGAGCTTGAAAATGCGTCTCAAGACTGTCTTCCTCGTCGATGTCGACAACACCTTGCTCGACAACGACCGCGTCATCGACGACCTCATGGACTATCTCACGCGGGAAGTCGGACCTGCCCGTCAGCAACAATACTGGGAGATATTCGAGGGCCTTCGAACCGAACTGGGGTACGCCGACTACCTTGGTGCGCTCCAGCGATATCGCCTCGAGAACCCGCGGGATTCGCACGTGCTGAGATTGTCGTCTTTCTTAGTTGACTACCCCTTCGCTGACCGGCTGTACACAGGCGCGATTGCAACGCTGCAACACTTAGAAACGCTTGGCACAACGGTCATCCTTACCGACGGCGACGCTGTGTTTCAGCCGCTAAAAGTAAACCGGGCGGGCCTGTCGTCCGTCGTCGATAGACGCGTGCTCATTTACGTCCACAAGGAACAGATGCTGACCGATGTTGAAGAGCGCTATCCAGCCGAACACTATGTGATGATCGATGACAAGTTGCGCATTCTTGCCGCGATGAAGGATTTCTGGGGTTCGCGCGTCACGACCGTCTTTCCTCGGCAAGGTCACTATGCCGTCGACCCGCAGGTGCTTGCTTCGTACCCACCTGCCGATGTTTCGGTAGCGCGAATCGGCGACCTCAGCACGTACCAACTGGGTGACTTCAACATTTGAGAGACCGGTATCTGTTCTGCGAAGCAACCGAGTCTTCCCAATTAGAAGAGTGTCTTGCGGCTCAAGGAACATCCAGCCCTGCTTCCAACGCAGCGACCTTCGCCAACCGTCGCGTGAATCGGTCCAGACCTTGGAACTGAGCGGCAAGGAAGGTTTCGACCAACTCCCCGGCGAGAGATGGGCCGATGACTCGGCCGCCGAGGCACATGACATTCATGTTGTCATCCTCAACTCCCTGGTGAGCGCTGAATGACTCCGCAATCAGTGCCGCGCGGACGCCGCGCACTTTGTTGGCTGTGACGCTCGCGCCGACGCCGCTCCCGCAAATGGCCAGGCCACGGTCGACCTGACCGCGGGCAATCGCCTTCGCCAACGGAATCACGAAGTCAGGGTAGTCATCGTCGGGCTCAAGCCGACTGGCGCCGAAGTCGACCACTTCGAATCCAGCCGTTTTCAGAGACTCCACCAGTTCCGATTTCAATTCGAAGCCACCATGGTCGGCAGCGATTCCAACTCGCATGAATTACTCCTCGGGGACTTTCGGTCGAAGCAGGCATTCTCGTGGCAAAGGTGCTCGGTCAGGAGTTCGACGAATCCAGGATCGGTTCGTACCAACCGCCGGAGGAGGCCGGAATAGCTTCGGCGGATTTCGGGCCCCACGTCCCCGGCTCGTACGTCTCGACCGGACGGTGATGCTTAAGAACTTTATCGACGGCCGACCAGGCCGCCTCGACCGTTTCGGCATTGCTGAAAAGGGCGCCATTTCCCGCCAAAGCGTCCCCAAGGAGACGTTCGTACGCGGATTGTTCGCCCGGTTGGGAATCCTGCAAGCAGAGTTCCCGTTGGTCCCCGACGAATCCTTCTCCGTGACGTTTCACACGGGCGGCGAGGGCTATGAGGGGAGAAGGTGAAATCCTGAATCTGAGATAGTTCGGCGGCTCAATAGCGGATTCTTGGTCGGAGAAGAACTTCTTTGGGGGTCGGCGAAATTCGACCACGATCTCTGTCGCGGTGCGGGGCAGTCGCTTGCCGGCACGGATGTGCCAAGGCACACCGGCCCAGCGCCAGGAATCAATCGATAGACGGAGGGCGCAGAACGTTTCGACGTCCGAATTGGAACTAACGCCCGGCAGGTCACGGTATCCGGCGAACTGTCCCCTCACTAGATCACCGCGGGCGATCGGAAGCATCGAGGTGAGCACTTTCGCCGTCTCGTTCCGCAGGGCCGATGGGGCGAGGCTTGACGGCGGCTCCATGGCGAGTAGCGCGATGACTTGAAAGAGATGGTTTTCGACCACATCTCTAAGGCAGCCGACGCCTTCATAAAATGCGCTGCGCCCTTCGAGCCCGAAGTCCTCGGCCATCGTGATCTGCACGCTCCCGATATGTTCACGGTTCCAAATCGGCTCAAGAAACGAGTTCGCGAAGCGGAAATAGAGGATGTTCTCCACAGCTTCCTTTCCGAGGAAGTGGTCAATACGAAAAATAGAATCCTCCGGAAACGCCGAGGTCACTATCTTGTTCAGTTCACGCGCCGATTTGAGGTCGCGGCCAAATGGTTTCTCGATAATGACCCTGGCGCCGTTCGCCAACCCAAATGTTCGAAGACTCTCGATAACTGTGCCAAACAGCGCAGGCGGGATCGCGAGATAGTGGGCGGGCCGGCAAGCCGAACCTAAAGCCTTCTTGAGTGAAGCGAACGTCGCCGCCTCGCCGTAGTCGCCGTCCACGTAGCGGAGGAGTCCGAGGAGTCGGTCAAGGGCGGCGGAGTCGACGGTTGTCTCAGCGGCCTCAACACTCTCTTTCGCGCGCGCCCGTAGTTGTTCAAGGTTCCAGCCCGAAAACGCTACGCCAACGACCGGGATGCTCAACGCTCGCCGTTTCACGAGAGCATAAAGCGCCGGAAAGATCTGCTTTCGAGCGAGGTCTCCCGTTGCGCCGAAAAAGACCAGCGCGTCGGATTTCCCCAGTTCGGTTTTGGTCGAGTTAGCCATGTTTTTCTTCATGACCGCCGAACTGCTTTCGCATGGCTGAAAGGATTCGGTCGGCGTAGTCCGCGTTGCCGCGGGATTCGAACCGTGAAAACAGCGCCGAAGCGATCACGGGCGCCGGTACGCCCTCGTCAATCGCTGCCAGCGCCGTCCATCGACCTTCTCCCGAATCCGACACGTGACCACTGAAGCTCGTCATGTTGGGGTCGGACGTCAACGCGGCGGAGGTCAAGTCGAGGAGCCAGGAGGAAATGACACTGCCACGGCGCCACACCTCCGCGACCTGGGCAACATCAATTTCGTACTTGTACGCGTCCGGATCGCGCAAGGGCGTTGTCTCCGCATCTGTGTCGCGGGGGCGGAGTCCGGCGTCAGCGTTGTGGATGATGTTGAGCCCTTCCGCGTACGCAGCCATGAGGCCGTACTCGATGCCGTTGTGGACCATTTTCACGAAGTGGCCGGCGCCACTCGGCCCGCAATGGAGATAGCCCAGTTCCGCTGTCTCGGGTCGGCCGTTCTTCCCCGGCGTACGCGGTGCTGCGTCGATACCAGGCGCGATGCTCCGGAAAATCGGGTCGAGGTGTTCAACCACGTCGTGTTCTCCGCCGATCATGAGGCAGTAACCCCGTTCAAGCCCGAAGACTCCGCCGCTGGTCCCGCAATCCACGTAATGGATGCCAGATGCGCGAAGTTCTTGCGCTCGCTCGATATCGTCACGGTAGTAGCTGTTCCCACCGTCGATGATGATGTCGCCAGGATCGAGATTCGTTGCGAGCTCGCTCACCGTCGCTCCAGTCACGCCAGCAGGAACCATGACCCAGACTGCGCGCGGCTTCGACAACTTGGCCACGAACGACTCAAGCGTGACGGCACCCGCTATCCCTTCGGTGCCGAGCGCCTCTACGGCTGCCGGTACCACGTCAAAGACAACGCATTCGTGCCCTGCTTTGGTCAGTCTGCGCGCGAGGTTCGCGCCCATGCGCCCGAGGCCGACCATTCCGATCTGCATGATTTGGCTCCTTCAATTGTTCAGTTCGAGCGCCGGGCAAGTTGAGCCCGAGCAGCAGCAATGACTCGCTCGGGTGTAAAGCCGAACTTCGCTTCGACGTCGTGGAACGTTCCGGAAGCGCCGAACGTACGCATCCCGACAATTTCACCGGTTGGTCCTACGTAACGATCCCAGCCAAAGACGGAGGCCTGTTCTACCGCCACGCGAGCGGTGACACCGGGTGGCAACACTGCCTCCCGGTATTCCGTGGGCTGCCGCTCGAATAACTCCCAGGAGGGCATGCTGACGATGCGGACACGGACGCCTTCTCGCTCGAGTTCTTCATAGGCGGCGACGATTAACCCCACCTCGCTGCCCGTTGCCATCAGGATGAGTTCGGGCTCCCCGGCACCGGAGTCAGCCAATGAATAGGCTCCTCTGACGAGGCCTTTGGCGGATGCATATCGGGCGCGGTCGAGGGTCGGCAAATCCTGCCGGGAGAGTACGAGGATCGCCGGCTGGTTCTTGAATTGCATGATCAAGCGCCATGCTTCGACGACTTCGTTGGCGTCGCCGGGGCGCAGAACTACCAGTCCTGGCATGGATCGGAGCGAAGCGAGTTGTTCGATGGGTTGATGAGTCGGCCCGTCTTCTCCGACGCCAATCGAATCGTGCGTGAAGATGAAGATGGCCGGGATTTGCATCATCGCGGCGAGGCGGATTGGTTCCCTCATGTACTCAGAAAAGATGAAGAAACCTGCTCCAAACGCCTTCAGGCCGGAGAGAGTAAGTCCGTTGACGATTGCACCCATCGCGTGTTCTCGGATGCCAAAATGAAAGTTCCGCCCGCCGCAATCATCTGCACTAAAGTCTCCCGCACCCTCCCATGTGAGCCGAGTCAAGGTTGAGGGTGAAAGGTCAGCAGCGCCACCGATCAGCCATGGCACCTTTTGGGAAACAAGATTCAGGACCTTGCCGGATGCTTCCCGGCCGGAAAGACCTGTGGTGTCGGCAGCGAAGGGTACGAGTGCGCTTTCCCATCCATCCGGGAGGTCCTGTCGGCGGATAGAATCCAGTTCGCGGGCAAGGTCCGGGTAGGCGTTCCGATAGGTTTCAAGTGACTTCGACCACGCAGCGTGCAGGTTCTGGCCTCGCATTCCCAGGGACTCGGCGAAGTGCTCGCGGACGCCGTCTGGGACAAGGAATTCGGAGTCCTCGGGCCAACCGTAGAACCGCTTGGTCTCGCGCTCCTCCTCTTCGCCGAGCGGCTTCCCGTGGGCCTCAGCCGTGTCGTGCTTGTGGGGTGATCCGTAGCCGATGTGGCTATCGACGATGATGAGGGTGGGAGAATCTTGCAGTTCGCGGAATCGCGTGAACGCGCGTTCGAGCATCGCCAGATCATTGGCGTCGCCTACCCTCTCCACGTTCCATCCGTAGCTGAGGAACCGCGCGGCCACATCGTCGCTGAAGGCCAGCGACGTCGCGCCTTCGATGGTGATGTGGTTGTTGTCGTAAACCCAGCAGAGGTTGGCCAGACCCAGATGGCCGGCGAGAGATGCGGCTTCATTGGAAATGCCTTCCATCATGTCTCCGTCGCTGGCGAGCGCGTAGACGTCGAAATCGAACAGATTGTGCCCGGGACGATTGAAGTGCGCGCCGGACCAGCGCGAGGCGATCGCCATGCCGACGGAGTTCGCCACTCCCTGCCCCAGCGGGCCTGTGGTGGCCTCGACCCCGGACGTGTCAGCCCGTACTCCGGGTGGCCCGGGCACTTGGAGCCGATTTGCCGAAACTGTTTGAGGTCCTCGATGGAGACGGCCTCGGCGACCGGGTTGTGCTCCGAATCAACCTCCCGGACTCCGGAGAGATGGAGCAATGAATACAACAAGGCCGACGCGTGCCCGCAAGAGAGGACGAATCGGTCGCGGTTGGGCCAGGTGGGATCTTTGGGGTCGTAACGGAGAAATCGCTGCCACAAGGAGTAGACCACAGGAGCCATCGCCATGGGGGTTCCAGGGTGACCCGATTGTGCTCGTTGGACGGCGTCGCAGCTAAGGGTTCGTAGCGTGTTCACGCACAGGGCGTCCAGCGGCGTACCGCCAACCACACCGCGGGCGTTCGCCAGGAGTTCGTCGAGCGACACAGCGGCGGTTGTAGTCATCGCGCGTTGCCCCGTGGGAGCGGCGACCTTCGAATCTATCGACTGCAGCAGGTGGTCCCACGATTCCACGAAGGCGGCCGCGCCTTCGGTCTGCAACCTTGCCGCCAGCGCCGGGACGTCGACGCCGGCCCCGGCGATTCGCGCGATGACCTCGTCGGCATTCCCTCCGTCAGGGCTGAGAAGTGAACCGACCTGCCCGTGTTCGACAAACGCATCGAGCGTCGCCTGCGGGATGGTGTCAATTGTGTCCGGCGCAGCCAGCGCCTCGACGTAGTACGTGTCCGGCTTCGTCGATTGCTTGGTGCCAGTGCTCGCGAACAGGAGTCGCTGGGGACGCGCGCCGCGTCGTTCAAGCGCCTTCCACGGGGCCGAGTCCAGCAGCGCTCGATAGCTGCGATACGTCTGCTTTGCCACGGCGATCCCGAGTTCATCCCTGAGATCAGCGGGGAGCGTGTCGGCCGTCGCTCGGTCCCAGCGGGAGACGAAGAGGGAGGCAACCGAGGGAACGTTTAATCCCATGCCGGCGGCGTCGCGCCGCTCGATGCCTTTGCGGTAGGCGCTGGCAGCGGCGAGGTACTGCTCATCCGAGAAGAGCAGAGTGACGTTGACCGATACTCCCCGGAACGTCAGCTCCTCGATGGCCGACAGCCCCTCAGTGGTTCCAGGAACCTTGATGAACAGGTTCGGGACGGCTGCCAGATCGCGCAAACGGACGGCTTCAGCGATCGTGCGCTCGGCGTCGTAGGCGAGACGCGGCGAGACTTCCAGCGAAACCCACCCGTCGAGGCCGGCGGATGCATTCCATGTCGGCACGAACAGTGCCGCCGCGGCACGAAGGTCTTCGATTGCCATGGAGAAGAAGATCGCTTCGGAGTCCAGCCCTTGCTGAGCGAGATCCCTCGCCTGGGCGTTGTAGTCGCTTCCGCCACTTATCGCCTTGTCGAAGATGGATGGGTTGGACGTCAGTCCGGTGACCGCGGCTTCTCGTATGTACCTGGCGAGTTCACCGCTCGTGACGAGTTCTCGGGTGATGTTGTCTAGCCAGATGCTCTGCCCGGCTGCGTGGAGCCGATTCGCTGGGTTCATGATGGGTTGTTCCTTTCGGGAGACTGGTGGGTCTCCGAATGACCCGATGCAATCGGTGGCTCGACGTTCGCGGCCTTCCATAGGGCAAAGCCACCCAGGAACGCATTGGCGTTTTCGCCTGCCCGGCAACCTCGAGGCAGCTTCTTTAACCGAGCGACGTTGCCACCGCCGAGGACCGTGTCAGTTGGTTCGAGAGCCGCCTGGAGCAGCCCAACAACCTTGCGGACATGATGGCGCCACGTTGAGTTTCCGCGCCGTTTTCGCCCCTGTTCACCAACATAGTCTTCGTAGGTTCCCTTTTTGTAGGGGAGGTGGCCGAGTTCCATCGACTCCGCCAACCCATCCACAACCATGGCCGAACCGAGTCCAGTGCCGAGTCCCAGGAACAGCATCTTGCCTCCCTGGTAGCTACCAATCGCCTGCATCGTTGCGTCGTTAACGAGCTTGACCGGCACGCCAAGTGCCGTCTCAAAGTCGAAACCAACCCAACCACTTGCGAGATTGTGCGGCTCCGAGGCCGCCCGACCGTTCACAACCACGCCCGGGTAGCCGATCGCTGCGACGTCGAATTGCCAGCCGTAGGCCGCCTTCTTAACGCCAGCGATCATCTGCTCAGGGGTCATGGATTGGCCGGATTCGAACTCACGCTGAAGTTGCTGACCTGTCGCCAGAATCTTGATATGGGTCCCACCGACGTCGATTACAAGGACATTCACCGCGTGCCTGCCGGCAATCTGGCCCCGTCCTCAAGTTGTTCATCCGTGGCAGACGGAGTGGAGACAATGACATCGACCGTGAAGTTCCGGCCCTCCCAGGTTTTAGGTTCGCGCCAAAACAACGTGAACTCGACATTGCTGCCGGGCGTAAGAGTTTCCGTCGGGATGTCAGAAACGTGCATCCCGAGCTGAGGCCGGGCGCTTTCTTTCTTGTTGACGGTTGCCCAATTGTCGGCCGTCCAGACGACGTCGGCGGGGGCAAGGGTTTCAATCCTGAGTCGGGACCCGGTCGGCAACGAACGACATTTGTTGTTGAACCGCCATGAGGTGAGGTTCGAGCCCACGGCATTCACTGCATAACGCTGAAGCACCTGTTGGGGGGTGTCTATCACGGCTCCGTCTTCGAGAGAGCGAGCCAGCTTGAGATACTCGGCGTGGGCCCAGGCGAGGGGCATTGCTGAGCCGGCTGGCTTGCCGTTGAAGAGTTCTAGCTCTGGAATGTCGTTGGCGTCCCAGATTTGTTCCGGAAGGAGCCCTCCTTCACTTGTCTGCCGGCGCATCGTGTCCAGCATGCCTTTCGCTGCGTCGCGATTACCTGCCGCGAGTTCGTAGTGCCCACGTTCGCCCGCGAACAGCGGCCAGCCTCTTCCAACTCCGGTGCCATCAAATGGACGGCCGTCCTCATGTTCCCCGTATCCGTCTCCAACGTAGCGATGCCAGACCGGTCCCGTAGCAGTGTCCGTCTTCAGGAGCGCATCGATTGCCACGACTGTTGAGACGATGTGTGGGTCATCCGCGCGCCGCAAACCAAAACGGACGAGAGCAAGCGCATCCGGGCTGACAATGCTTGCCGTAGACACGTCCGTAAAAGCGGCCTCGCGGTTCTTCAATTGCAACGTCCGCCGCGCCATCGGCATTCCACCGTCCTCAGACTCCGGCGCAATGCGAACGTAGTAGCCATCAATGCCCAGTGAGCTGGCAAGCTCACTTCCTGAGGCGTAGGTCCACCGTTCGACGTTGGCGTTCCAAATGTCTGCCGTTTCGAGAAGATACTTGGCCTCATCACGTTCGCCGGCGCGTTCGGCAAAGTCCGCTGCGACAACAAGCGCGGCTATCTCCACGGCAAGCGTGAATGGCGAATAGCCCGCATCTTCTTCCCAGCGATCTTGAGGAGTGACCGGTCCGTTGCGTACCAGAAACGAGGCGGCCTTTTGAACTGCTGGCCAGGGGTCGACGTTTCCAAGCGCCCCCGCTATGCGCAGCTGCTCGGCCAGGAGGATCGGGAAGGCCACCTCGTCCATCTGGATGCCGCTCCAATACGGGGTTCCATCCAACCACATGTTTTGGGGCCAACCGCCATCGTCGTTCTGGGTGATAATCAGGTACTGGAGTGCTCGGCGTGCGGCCGCGCTGTCTCCAGCGGCGAGCAGGCCGCCCGCCGTCTCTACGAGGTCGCGCGGCCAGACCAGATGGTACCCGCCCAAATCATCGTCGCCCTGGCTACTTCCCCACGGGATCGAGAGACTGGCAACGAACCCTCCGGGCAATGTCTTCGACTCGTGCGAGCGGAGGACGGCGAGACTGATGGGAACCAGCGGTGCCTTCGGAACGGTGATTTCGCGGGAGCGATGAGGGTCTTTCCCTGCGTCTTGCCATTCCTGGACGAAGTGTTCGAGGAGATGCTCGAACGGCTGTGCAAGCGGAGAGTCGCGCTACCTGAGCGGCCTCTGCAGGTGTGCTCCCGAATCCCACGGCAAGAACAAACTCTCGTCCATCCGGCCGCAAGTCTATTTCCGACGTCAACGCAATATTCCCGTCGGGCGCTTTGTTGTAACGCCACGCCAATTCGCCGTGCGCGGAGAGGTCTTGCCAGCCGTCAGATGTACCGGCGTATCCGACGCTACGAGCGAGGAACGGTGAGGAGCAGGCAAGAGCCAGGCTAACGGACCCACGTCGCGCGAACAGCACAGGTACCCCTTTATAGTCACCGACCCAACCATCGTTGCCGCGGCCCCGATTCCGGATGTGCGGCGCAAGCAAAGCAAACAAACGTTGATCCGAAGCGCCCCGCGAGAACCGGACCCGTTGGAGTAGGGCGCTGACGTGTGGGTGCGTGATCACCGTCTTTTCAATCCGGTATTGCCCGTCGCGTGCCGAATTGACCAGGTGGTATCCAGGCACGCCAGGCGCGATGAGTTCGACTACGGAATCGCAGTCTCGCTTTTCCTCGGAAAAATATCCTTCGGGCCCGGTAACGACGAAGCCCAGGTCGCGTGTATTCGCTGTATCGACGCCCGGGTAGTACACCTCGTTGACAATGCCGTGGGAGAGAGTGAACCAAACGCGTGAAGCGGAACTCGCTGATGTCCCAACGCCAGACTTCGCGCTGCTCGTCCAACGCGGTTCGATACCGGGCCAGCCGAGTGCGACTTCCTCATCCATCGAGAACGTCACGGACTCTTTGTGCGAGGTCGGATGAACCTTCAGTGTTTGGCTCTGCTTCCGCCCCGACCGAACCCTCTTCTGTCATCACTCGATGTCGTCCTCTGATTCCATAGTGCGCGGACAACTTGGCAAGTCAAGGGAAGACTGGGTAACGGCAAGAATCTCGCCTCGTCACGAATTGAAGCGTGCGTAGCATGGTTAATTTTCTGAGGCGGGCGCGTTCACATCGGGTCTTGCTTCTTCCCGACCTTGGCTTTCGAGAACCAGAAGATTTGCTTTGGGCAACCGTCGTGTAAACGCCCCAACGGTCGCGATGATCGCAGTGGACGACGAGATGGAAGAGGCGAACCCCTCAGAGACGGCCGCTGCCTTCGCGTCGCCCGCAGGCCCTTATTGAGATAAGCAACATCACTGGCGGGCACTTCGGTTTGTTGTTCTACCCCGCGCCGGAGTTCGACTTCCCGTCGAAGGCACAGGCAACCTTCCTCGCCGCACATCTCTAATAGACGACTCACAAAGCCGAGAGCATCTGTCTTTTGCGCCTTCGTGCTGCAGTACGAAGGCACATTCGTGTGGTCTTAAGGGGCCTCCACTTGCCCAGCGCCGATGGCATGCTTTGATCCTTTAGACATCCAGCGTGTGGCCAGCTTCGGCACCTGTGGTAGGGAATAGGAAAGGCGGGCGCGTCCACTTCCACGCCCGCCTCGCTTGGAAACCGAATGCGGAGTCTATGCTCCCACGGGTGCCCTGCCGGCCGACGCAAGCCGCGGGCCTGGGGACGGCGACCGGCACGAGCCGACGAGCCAGATTCCCATGGCGAGCTCGCCTACGAAAGCCGGTGCGAACACGGCGATGCCGAAGAGCGTCTCGTAGTCGCTGTAGTTTGAGAGCAGCACGTTTGCGAAGCTATCCAGCAGGTAGCCAGCTGAAGCGAACATCAGGAGCACTCCAAGGATGTTCGGTGCCGATGTCGAACGCAGGACGAGGAAACCGAGGACGGCGAGGTGAGCGCCGAAGAAGAAGAGCGCCAGGATGTAGCCATAGCTATGCGCCTCGGCAAACAACAGAACAAGTGCGTCGAGTTGGTCGCCACCGAACGCGTTGGCGTATTGCGAGTTTGTCACGAGTTGCAAGGTGAGGAAGAGCGTGACGAGCATTGCTGCGAGGACGGCGGCCTGAGCCAGCCGGAACCATGCAGCTACCAATGCCAGGCTCCCGCTGACTGGCCGAAAGAGCCGGTAGAGAGCGAAGCCGACTACTACGTCGGCAAGAATCATAATCACGTCGCCTGCAATTCCGAACCGGAAAAAGGTCTCAGACTCGCGGATGTTTCGCGCTGTCTCCGCAGCATTGCCCGTTTCGATGAGACTGCCGCGGACGAAGAACTCCGCGAAGATGCCGCAAGCAATGATCGATCAAATAGCCGATTCCAGCGACCAAAGCGGTCCCTCTCATCGAAGCTGAAGTGTTCGTTTCCATGTTGTTTCTCCTTGTTTATTGCTTTGCCCCGGGCCGGTCCGCCCGGTGTTTTCCGAATTTCGTTGCGGTTCAGGGACGCGGCATTAGGGATCTCGCATGTCGTGCGATTCGTCGCCCATTCGTGATACAGAAAGGATGAGAGCCCCAAGGTCCCTCACCATTCCGAGGACGCCGTGTAGCGACGCCTGATCGGCGAGTTCTCCGACCAACCGGGTCGTGCCGTCGTCGAGGTGCTCAACCTCCATCCCGCCAAGCCAGTCGGACCAGCGAACGTCCAGGTGGCCCTGGAGTCGTACCTCATACTTCCCCTGGTCGAACGCTCGTCTCATCTCCATTCCATTGCCTCCTTCGGCGCTGCCGCGCCCTGCGTTGCTGAAGGCAGTCTCTTTGACAGGGAGGCGCGCCCGGCTCATCCAAATGGTGCAGAGAGGGGTGTAATTCTGTCGGCTACGGGTGCAGTGGGTTGAGTCCGGCTAAAGCAGGCCGAGCTCGCGCAAGCGAGCGATCGCTTCGGTGCGATGTGTCACAGCGAGCTTCCCGAAGGCATTGGCGATGTGACGTTTGACGGTTGCGATGCTGATAACGAGGTGTTCAGCAATTTCCGAATTCCGCATCCCGCCGGCCACGAGGCGAAGAATTTCGATCTCGCGAGGCGTAAGCGGTTCCGGGAGGACGCCTCCACCGACCTGGCCAGACGCTCCCGAACCAGAAGCGTCGCGATGCTGCTTGAGCAGTTGCTCCGCGTATCCCCCCGGTTGCTCCCGAACAACCTGGAGCAGCAGCGCGATCACCGGCTCGCCCTGGTCAAGGAAGAGACGCGAGTAACCCTCCGGTTCAGCGATCGAGAGTGCTTTTCGAAGCGCCTCGACGGCGGCGAGCTCGTCACCAGCAGACGCGGAAGCCATCGCAGTAATCAAGGTGCACTCCAAGACCGAGGCGGCAGCGCCCCGCCGTTCTGCCTCTTCGGAAAGCTGCCGCGTCAGGGCGAGTGCCCGCGCGGCCGCGTTCGCGTCGTCTCCCGCACGATGCTTCGCCACAAGCACTCGAGCGGCCGTGAGGCGTTCGAATTCTTGAGCGTACGACGGACTGGCTTCGGCCTTCATCGCAACGGCTTCAAGCCAGCGGACCGCAGCTGGATAGTTTCCGTTCATGAGTTGGACTCGCGCCTGCATCGCGCCGGCTGGCGGGACGCCTGGTGCCAACGTCCGGGGAAATTTCAGAACGGCCTCGGCGACTCGTTCCTCCGCGACTTCCGCAGCGCCACGAGCCGTGCTGATTCGCGCTTCCGCGACTAGCACGCGATATGCCGTTTCGGGCAAGAAGGCGGCCGAACCGAGGTTTCTCACTTGCGCGAGGCAATCCTCTGCCCCGTCGAGATCGCCTCTTTCGCGGCGGAGTTCCGCCAGGCCCACGTAGGGCGTTGCAGCGCCACGGGGAATCGGTTGCAGTCGCTCAATCCAGGCGATGGTCCGTCGATAGACATTTTCGGCTGCTTCGAGTCTGCCCTGGGCGACGAACACCTGTGCCTGGATATCTTCCAGTTCGAGCCGCGACGTATGGTTGCCCGCGCGCCTGGCTAAATCCGCCGCCTCGGTCGCGGCGTCGGCCGCTGCGTGAAACTCCCCAAGTTTGAAGTTGCCTGTCGCCAGGATAGCGCCGGTCACAGCCCGCCGGTCAATTGCGTCGTCGGGCCGAAGGGCCAAAGCTTTCGTTGCATTCGACACAGCCGCGGCGAACTCGCCCTTTCCGTGAGCGACGAAAGCACGCGCGGTGGCGATGGAGCCAGCGAGCGCCCCGGCCCATGCGTCATTTGTGACAATGACCCGCGAGCTCTCCGCGGCCGAGAACCACTCCTCCAATCCGGCTTCGGCCGCGGCCAGCCATGGCTCAACCAATTCGTAGCGGCCATGGAGCAACTCCGCCCAGGCGTATCCGGCACACAACGTCGGTCTGCGGCGAATCGCGGGTTCGGGAAGTTTTCGAAGCCAGTGAAGGAGCAAGCGTTCCTCTCGTGCGCGCAGCATGTCCGAGCCCGCCCACTCCACCCACTGACAGGCTGTGTCGTAGTCTCCAGCGGCAAGCGCGTGCTCGACCGCTTCCGCCATCGATCCGGCAGCGCCGAACCATGCACTCGCCCGCAGGTGAAGCTGACGTTCCCGTTCAGGCTCGATTGCTCGCAGCCGCGCTCGGAGAACGTCCGCGAAGAGGTGGTGGTACCTGAACCACTGCCGGGAGTCATCCAGTTCAACCAGGAAGAGGTTTTCCCGATCGAGGGTCTCCAGAACGTCCTGGCTATCAATTCTTCCAGTTAGGGCGTCGCACAGCCCGCCGCTGAGCGCATCCAGGATGCATGTGTCTAAAAGGAAGGATCTGATCGCGGCCGGTTGCCGGTCCAGGACTTCGTCGACGAGATAATCCGTGATGTGTCGGTTAGCGCCGGCGAACCTCGAAACGAATTGCTCCGGTTCAATCAGGCCGCGCAGCGACAGAGCCGCGAGTTGGATCCCGGCGGCCCATCCTTCAGTGCGCGATTCGAGGGCGGCAACAGCGGCCGCAGACAGGGGCGCAATCTGCGCCCCGCCGAGGAACGTGACTACCTCGTCGTGGTCAAATCGAAGTTCGCCAGCCCGTACTTCCGTCAATTCGCGGCGGGCGCGAAATCTGGCCAGCGGGAAGGGCGGATCGGACCGGGTCGCGATTACCATGTGGAACTGTGGAGGGGCGTTCTCTAGAAGAAATCGAACTCCGCCATGTACAGCCGTGGAGTCGACAAGGTGATAGTCATCAAGGACCAGCACGACATCTTCCGCGCTTTCCGACAGCGCATTCACAAGGCATTCGATCAGCGACTCGGCCGAGGAGCCACGAAGATTCGATGCCGATTCGAGTTCACGAGGGCCGATTCCTGGCACCACCCGTTGTAGCGCCGTGGTCACGTAAGTCCAGAAGCGCGCAGGTTCACTGTCCCGTTCGTCGAGAGAGACCCATCCGACGGCTCGTTCTCTGCGGTCCGGAGAATCCAGCCACTCGACCAGGAGCGTCGTCTTTCCGAAGCCAGCAGGTGCCGCTACCAATGTGAGTTTGCCCTTGATGCCTTCATCTACGCGGCTGAGCAATCGGGCACGGCTAACCCAATCGGGGCGGGCGCCCGGATGGTGAAGCTTCGTTACGAGCAGCGGCGGCGTCGGCCGGTATTCCCGGTCAGGCGCTATGGCCATGCCTCGATTATGGCCCAAAATCGCAGGTTTCGGGGCGGACCATCTGTCGGGCGTAAGTCAAAACCTGCTCGCTCACCCACCACGAACCGCTATTCGTGTGTCATCGCCGCATCATCCGCGCGGAAACCTCCGTGTTGGCGTAACCCGCTCGCAAGTTCAGCGCTCCAACTGCCCCAAGTGGCCGACGTCGTGATTCGCGATCCACGTTCCGAAGTCCAATAGAGTTGCCTGAGCCCCTCGAAGGTTCGCTCTGCGAGCCCATTCCCGTGGTCCGAGGGCTTCGACAACCCGCAGAGTGTCGGCTCGTGCCTCTCTTTGACGAAGTAGAAGTTCATCGACCGAAAGACCTTCATATCCGCGTCCGATGTGAAGCATCCAAGGCCGAACATTGCCGTCCACGACACCCGGGGGCTCGGCGAGGATCGCGCGCGCGCGCTCGGCGAAAAGACGGTCGGTCTCAGTCATGTGGGCGACGATTTCGCGCGGCGACCATTCTTCGGTCGAAGGCTTCATGTCGAGTTCCGCTGCAGAGAGTTTGGCAAGGCTCGACTCCACTCTGGCCCCCGTTAGCCGGAGAGTCTCGATGATTCCGCTAGCCGGCAGCCTTCCAATGCGTTCGGTCGATTGGGCGAAGAATGGAGCGAAGAGCTCGAAGTCTGGTGGGGGAGCCCCGCACACCCGGCAGGCTTCAGGGCGCGTACCCTCGGCCACGGCTCCGCACAGATGGCAGCCCCAGAGAATTTGGTTCACGTCGGACTCTAGGATGTCTGGATGGTCTCGAAGGCTCTGCAGCGACCGGCTAAGAATGTCGCGAATAGACTCCCTGGCCTGGTGAAGTTCGGCATCTACGTCGCCGGGCAGAGGGACGGAAAAGTCAGCCAAGAGTGTTTCAAAGCGGTCCAGGTCGGGCATCGTTGCCGTTGTCCGTTTCGCGAATTCAACAGCAGATATGCGTTCCGCTAGCGCGACTGCCCGAAGTACCTTGGCTGCGTTGAAGTTACCGCGAGTGACGGCCAATTCGGCCGCCGCGAGGCATGAAGCCGCGTTCGTTGCGCTGCGTCGTAAGGCATCTTGGGTGTCTGTCATGTGAGCCCCTCGGATGGCGATTCCGAAGTCTACCTGACCTTCGAGAATCAAGTTCTCGACCCGCACCGAACAGTCGGCCGGGACCAACCACGAACGCTTTGGTCGTGATAACTGGGTGCGACGATCTGTCAGCGGCGTGTAACTGAATCCAGGACGGGGCCGCCACGCACGAAACGGGAGACCGAATTCGGTCCCCCGCTTTTGTGAAACCTACCGGAAGCCTAGGCGGCCAGACCGGCCTCCTCTACCACTAGGTCTTCCAACGCCATGGCGGTCGAAGTGACTGCCGCAGAACGAACCCGACCTGGCAGGAAGAAGGCCGCGGCGACCATCGGCAAGACCAGGAGCGCTGCGCTGATTACGAAGCCGATCCCGATGGCGTCCACGAAGCTACCGTTCACGATGGTCAGGAGGCGGGAAGCAACATCCGCCGGGAGTGTCCCCGCGAGGGCGGAAGCTACGCCGATACCCTCACTGGCGGTGTGAACCATTTCGGGTGGAAGTCCACCGGTCATGTCATGGTTGATGTTCGAGCGATATACGCCGTTGACCACGGAGCCGATTACCGCGATGCCCAGTGCGGAACCCAATTCACGGCTGACGTCGTTGACGGCGGAGGCTACGCCCGCTTCTTCGACCGGGACTGAAGACATGACGATGTCGGTGAGGGGCACGAGCCCGAGTCCACCCGCAAGGCCGAAGAGGAAGATGGTCGCGCAGATTTGGAAGGTGTTGGTGTCAGCGTTGACCCAGGAGAGCAGGAGGAGTCCGAGGCCGAGACTTGCCATCGCAGCGACGACAAGGACCTTCGCGCCGAATCGCTTGACGAGGAGGCCAGAAATAGGGGCTCCGACTCCCATTGCGATTGCGCAGGGAATTCCGAGCGCGCCTGCTTCGAACGCGGTCCGGCCCTGGACGAACTGGTAGAACTGAGTCAGGAAGAAAAAGGTGACGGAGACGCTGAAGAACACCAGCCCGATGATGACGACAGCCGCAGTGAAGGCGCCGTTCTTGAAGAAGTGCATCGGGAGCATCGGGTTGGTTGCCCGGCTTTCCACGAAGACAAACGCGGCCGTGGCGACGAAGGACACGCAACTCGCGCCGAGAACGGTGACCGAGGTCCATCCAGCCTCACCGCCCTGGATGATGGCGAACACCAGCGACGTGAGTGCGGTGGTCCCGAGCAATGCGCCAGGAATATCCAGGCTGCGAGTTCGTGCTTCTCGTGACTCAGGGATGATGGCCAGTCCAGCGAAAGTCAGCGCGACAGCGGGAAGGTGAAGCCAGAAGACCATGTGCCAATCGGTCGCGTCCACGATGAAACCACCGAGAGCGGGGCCGAAGCCCATGGCGAAACCTGTTACTCCGGTCCAGATACCGATCGCCTTCGCGCGCTCGTGGCGTGGGAAGACATTTGTCAGGATCGAGAGGGTTGTGGGCATGATGAGCGCGGCCCCGGCCCCCTGGACGGCGCGGCCCAGGATGAGCTGGGTCGTGTCGGTAGAGATGGCGGAAACGGCGGCTCCGGCGACGAAAACCGCCAGACCGATGCCGAGCCAGCGACGGCGGCCGAAGAGGTCGCCGATCGTGCCGCCAACAAGCAAGAGTCCGGCGAGCATCAGTACATAGCTGTCGACGATCCATTGGAGCTGCGAGGTCGAAGCATCGAGATCGCGTGCTATTGATGGTAGGGCGGTGTTGACGATGGTGTTGTCGGCGAAAAGGATGAACGAGGCGAAGGAAACGACGCCGAGTATCCACCATCGCCTGGGGTGTCCCGTGTTGTCCCGTGAGGGAACGTTTGTTTGCTTGACTACTGTTGTTGCCACTGTGGGCGCCTCCGGTTTGGGATGACGCCATAGTCCGTCTGGTCTCTTGGCCTGAAATCGCCCGCAGGGGTGAGCGTCAGGGGTGATTATTCGGACCTGCAAGGGGTGACGTGGACAGCTTCAGCCAGGCGACGACGCCTCGCCGAACATGCCGTACTACTCCGTCAGGTCGCCAAAAGGGCCCTTGAATCACAGTGAGGTGGCTTAGACCAAACCCCGCTCGTGGGCCGCAGCAATGGCCTGCGTGCGGCTATGCGCCCCGAGCTTGCCGTAGACATTTCGAAGGTGCGTCTTCACGGTGTCGAGGGAAACGACAAGGTCGCTTGCGATCTCGCGATTGGAGGATCCGAGGACGAGAAGCCGCAACACGTCACGCTCCCGCTCGCTCAACTCGTCCGGTCCCGGGGCCGTACGGGCTGCCTTCGTCACCGCTTCACCGGCGAATAAAAGCAGTTGCGTTGCGAAGTTTGCATGGCGGCCGCCTGTTGCGGTTCGACGCAGCAGTGCAATGACCGGTTCGCCTTCGTCCAGCAGCGTTCGTCTGTAATTTTCACGCTCCGCCAGGGCCAAGACCTCGTTGAAGGCGGAAATCGCCTGACGCTCATCTCCCAGTCGCCAGATGGCAGCAAGCCTCGATGAGCTTTGCTTCAAGCGCCCGACCGTGGCGCCTCGAGACTCTGGCGTCGCCTTCTATTCGGCGAAGTAGCGCGAGTACCTCTCCGGGTCGCCCGTTCGCGGCAAGAATCCGGGCGTAGACCAGGCCGGCGTATTCGAATGCGAACGTCGGCTCCGACTCCTGCGGCAATGTAAGAAGATCGGCCCACTCCTGCGCGGCTGAGAAATTACCGGCGAGCAGCTGCAAGTGAGCTGTCAGCGCGGGGAAAAGAATTCGGCCCTGGACCGTTTCCACGCTGGCTGCTCGTTCCTGAAGCAACTGGATTGAATCCCGCGCTTCGTTGGAGCGCCCGTCTGCAATCTGAATGCGTGCAAGCGTTGCTTCAGGTGGGATAAATAGGCCAGGGGAGGCCCCGGGCGCGCCGAGTTCTTGACAGCGCAGCGCCTCAGCTTCGGCCTCATCTAGCTCCCCCCGCTCATAGTGGAGCTCGGCGAGGGCACCGTGCAGCATGCCCACGACCGGTAATGCGTTCCGCTCATGTGCTTCCGCCAATGCTGAACGAATGTGGCGCTCAGCCTCGTTCAATTCCCCGGATAGAACGAGACGGTAATGCTGCAGCATCTCCATGGCGGTTGCTCCGCCAAGGTGACCAACCGCGTAACAACCACGGGCCGCGGATTGAAGGTCCGCCGCTGACGGTTGGTCGGCGGACGACCACGCCTCGAAATGCACGAATTGACGCGTGATGTTCAGCCATGCGCGGGCGAAGTCGGTGGTGGCGGCTCGAATGGGGGCGGCGGTGGCGGTGGCGGCGGAGGAAGCGAGGGCGGGAAGGCCGACGGTCCCTTCCTTCCAGAGGCTCCGTTTCCGGGAGCAGTCGCGCCGAACGGCGGTAAGTACTACGAACCCTGCAAGGGCGCAGCTGGAGGCAGCGCTGAGAAATGCTGGGGCCTACATACGCTGGAAGACGGTCGAAAGGTCGTGGGATTCAAAGACGCTAATGGAGACGTCTGGCAACGCGACAGGAGCAAGCCTCGCGAACCCGTCCCTGGGACGGAGGGCGAAGTGCCGCGGCCAACTATGCCCTATGAGTGGGACGTGCAGGATGCGAGTGGACACGGCCATACTAATGTGGCCCCGCAGCCGCAAGTCGGGACCAAGGAGCCTGGGTCGAAAACCCACTGACTATGGCAAGCCCTGATCGCGCTGCAACCGTTACTGACGTTCTCGCGGAAGTCGCTGGAGAAGGGTCGTTTCAAGGCTACGCCCTCTGGAACGCTTCGACCGACACGCTGCTTGGGGCCCTCCGCTCCGTTTCGGGCCACGGACTGGGAACCCTGCTCTACGCAGTCGGAAAGCGACTCGACCCGCGTGCGACATCCGCGGTGGTGCCCATGCTGACGAATGATTCGGCGACGGTCCGTCGGGAGGCGGCGGAGGCATTGCGCCGTATCGGTGACTCGGGAGCCAACCCCGCTCTCCGGTCCGCCATCCTGAGAGAAGCGGACACCGATGTCCTCCTAGCGCTTTACGCTGCCGCGGCGGAGTCGCGTTGTGACGCCTGTTTGCCGGACTTGCTGGCACTGGCCTTTGGGTCGGGCACGGAAGCGGTGAGGATTGCCGCGGGGGAAGCCGCCTGTGCACTTGCACCTCGGGAGCTCGTGGCGGCGGCCGCTAATTTCTCGTCGAACCCATTGCCGAGGGAGCTGGTCGCTGCTGCGGAGCGCGCCGCGGCGGTGCGCGACTTAGGAACGCGAGATTCTGACTTCCTGCGACAGGTCGGCCGAACGGGTGTCTGGGAGGTACATCACGAGAACGGGCTGGTCACTGAGCTCTTCGAAGATGGAACAGTGCTTGGACTCGACCACAGGCACCGCTTCGAATATGCCTCCGATGAGCCGGAGTCACCGATTTGGTCGTACGATCGCTTGACCCCAGGGAGGGTCGTCGCCAGCCTTGAGGTTCGACGCTGGTCGATGCTCCCAACGATTCGCCGGATTCTCGGCCGGTTAGACGAGCCTTCCTTAGTAAGACAGTTCCTGCACCATGCCCTCGAGCAGAATGCCGAGCAAGCCATCGAACTGATCATCCGGCAACTCCTGCAGCACGCCGGCGAGCAGGACGCTTGGTTCGGGCCGCCAACCGTTGCCCGGCTGCTCGAGCACGAAGGTGCCGCGATTCGGGAAGCAATGCTGCAGTGGGTCTTCTTCGATGACTCGGAACCGCGTACTAGCGAGTTGATCCTGCGACGTTGGCAGCAAGAGGGCGTGCCCGGGGTTCGGCATCGTTTGGTTTCTCGTCTCGGCAGGCTGGGTGAAATTGCCCGAGAACCACTGACCAGAAGCCTAGCGGCGGCCGATCCCGTGGAGCGGCGAGCGGCGGCATGGGGCTTGCGACGAATCGGCCCGGTGGGCTCCTCCGCGGAATTGGCGGCGGCGTTAAATCGCGAGACATGGAAACCAGCCCGAGCGGAGATGGATGTAACACTGCGCGCGTGGGAGTGAGCCGCCGCAAATCCGCACCACGAACGGAGGTTCGTGATGGAAGAATGCCCTGCGGACGGGATCAGGATTCCACGAGACCTTGGCCCCGCACAGCACCGTTGGGTAGTCATTTCTCCTTCGGAAGGCGCCGGCCTCATCAGACAGGCGGGGTGTCGCAAATGACTCGTGTCGGAGCGCGGCCGTGATTTTGGCCGCGACATAGGGTGTGGAGCATTCCAGCTCTTTCATGCCAGCCAGTCGGTGGTTCGAGATGAGTTGGAGAACCTCTGCTCCTCTATCAGCAAAACGCCGCAAGAACGCATAGACGCTATCCGAAAGTACAAGACCGAGGAGGGGCTACGGGCTCCGTCTCGAAGAACGCCCGATGTAGGACCGGTTGGCCCCACCACGTAGACCACCCGGGCATCGTCGGGCGTCGGAGCGGAGTTACGGTGGTTGTGGAAGGGACACCACGCGTGAAGTTCCCGCGATTCGGCCTGACGTCGCTGCTTTTGTCCGGTTCGGTTGGTGGCATCTCCACGGGCTGTCTGCTCTGGCTCTTCGGGTACAGCGCCGCCGCCGATTGGGCGTTTGCGGCGACAGGACTCGCGGCGCTCGTGCCGATGCTCATCACCACTTCGCGGGCAGTCATCGCCCGCAAGGCAACGGTCGATGTCATAGCCTTGCTCGCGATCATTGGTGCGCTTGCCCTCCGCGAATACCTGGCCGGGGCAGTCATCGGTTTGATGCTTGCAACGGGTCGAGCGCTCGAAGAATACGCGGCGAACCGGGCCGAACGAGAACTTTCGGCGCTCCTGAAGCGCGCTCCGCGCTCCGCCCATCGGCTGCGGGACGGTAGCCTCGAAACAATTCCCGTGGAAGACGTTGTCCGCGGCGACGTGCTCGTCGTAAAAGAGGCCGATGTCCTCCCGGTGGATGGAATGATCACCCGCGGGCCGGTCCAACTCGACGAATCGGCGCTGACAGGAGAGTCCCGTCTTGTCGACCGCGACCGTGGCGACCGCGTTCGCAGCGGCACGTCCAACGCCGGGTCATCCTTCGAAATGCAAGCCGTTGGCACGGCTGACGAGAGCACCTACGCGGGAATCGTACGCATGGTCCGCGCAGCTCAACTCTCGAAGGCTCCACTCGTCCGTCTGGCCGACCGCTATGCCATCACATTCGTGCCGCTCACTCTTGGCATCGCCGGGTTCGCATGGCTCATTTCAGGCGACGCCGTCCGCGCGCTAGCGGTGCTCGTTGTCGCCACGCCATGCCCGCTTCTGCTGGCCGCCCCGGTCGCGATTGTCTCCGGGGTGTCGCGGGCGGCCCGCCGGGGCATCGTCATTAAAGGTGGAGCAGCAATCGAAACACTCGGCCGCGCCCGGGCCGTCTACTTGGATAAGACCGGGACAATCACTCTGGGTTCACCCCGGGTCAGGCGCTCGCTGATTGCAGATCAGTCCGTGGATGAGGCCGAAATGCTTCGGCTCGCAGGTTCCCTCGACCAGATGTCATCGCACGTGCTTGCCAGCGCACTCGTTGCCAGCGCTCGGGATAGGAAGCTCAGCCTCGCCATGCCGACCGAAGTGATCGAGAAGGCCGGCGCCGGGATCACCGGGGTCGTGGACGGGAAGCACGTGCGTTTGGGCAGCTTCGCCTGGGCTTCCGAAGGCACCCCGGACACTCCGGAACGAGAGCGCTTCCGACATCGCGTTATGCGTCACGAAGGCTCGGTGATCTTCTGCACCATCGATGGAGCCCTGGCCGGGGCTTTCCTTTTCGACGATCCCATTCGGCCCGATGCACCGCGTGTCTTGAGGCTGCTCAAACGTAAAGGCATCTACGAGACAGTGATGCTCACGGGCGACCACGCGGTCATCGCGGAGGCAGTGGGTGGGGCCATCGGCCTCGACCGAGTCATGTCCGGGCTTGTTCCTGAAGAGAAAGTCGCGGCTGTGCGCGAGTCGCAGAAACGGCTGGTCACGGTCATGGTCGGTGACGGGATCAACGATGCCCCGGCACTCGCCGCGGCCGATGTCGGCGTTGCCATGGGCGCGCGGGGAGCTACCTCATCGTCCGAAGCGGCCGATGTCGTCCTCGTCGTTGACCGCCTTGATCGATTGCTCGAAGCCATCGAGATCGCCCAGCGCTCCCGGGGAATTGCCATTCAGAGCATGATCGCCGGCATGGCGCTCTCGCTCGTCGCAATGGGTTTCGCCACCGCGGGGCTGTTGACACCCGTGGTCGGCGCGCTCGTGCAGGAAGGCATCGACGCCGCGGCGATCTTGAACGCATTGCGGGCCCTCGGCGATGGTCGAAGGAAGCCGCGCCCTACTTTGCCCGTCGGGATGGCAGAAACGTTGCGGGCCGAACATAGGATGCTCATCCCGAAGATCCAGGCGTTCGGTGACCTTGCGGACGTTTTGCAGGAATTGCCCGCCGGTCAGCTTGGGCTGCGGCTGGACGGCGCCAGAACGATCCTCGACGAGGTCCTGGCCCACGAACGAAACGACGAACGACAGGTATACACACAAATCTCGGAGCGTCTCGGCGGCGACGACCCGCTCGCCGCGATGAGCCGCACCCACCAGGAGATATTTCACTTGGCGCGCTCTTTCGAGCGCTTGCGCGGCGGTATGACCGACACAGAACCCGACGTCGAAGACCTGATAGACCTGCGGCGGACCCTGTACGCGCTTGGTGCCATCCTCCGATTGAATATCGCGCAGGAGGAGGATCTCTATCTGGCGATGGACCCAGAATCCACGGAGACGTTCGTTCAAGCGGGGTGAGAGTAAGAGCCGCTGGCTCCTTCCCAGAGATTCCTCTTCCGAAGCGGAAGGCCATGCGGGCGGCGCTCGTCACCTGGTCTGGTGACTTGTGAAGGGTGCCGAAGAAGTGGTTGCGGATGCGGCTGTAGCTCTGGACGGTTCGCATCGAGCCGGCACCGTCGGTGCTTCTCGCCCAGAAAGGCGAACATGGCTGATTCCCATTACGTGAGGTCGGTCGATTCGGAGAGGAGGTACGTGTTCGTGTTCATTCGTGACACTAACGCGTAGGTTCGGCGACGAAGCAACTGAATCGGGAATTCGGAACTAAAGGCTCTGGCTAGACTGTGACAGTAGGAATTGGGTCTTCTACCGAGCCGTTGCGCATCGCCGCCGGGAGCGCCCAATCGAACAACGGGCCTGTCATGATCGTGGTCACCAACGCCATCATCACGGCGCCGATTTGCATCTCGGGGGTGATTACCCTGGACTCGTTGAGCGCGATCAGCGCCACGACGAGGATCAACAATCCGCGACAATTCATCAGAATGCCGAGGGCGTTGCCCTCCGCCCAGCTCAGACCGCCCAGGCGAGCGAAAATCGCGCCCGCAGCCCACTTCGATGCGACCCCAGCTACGAGGAATATGAAGATGCCGAACCAGAATTCAGGCTTGAATTTGGTGAAGTCGGTCTGCAGGCCGGAATAGGCAAGGAAGACGGGCAAGAGGATGAATATGGTCATTTCGCCCAGGCGAGGCGGGATATGGGTGTGGAAGTGTCGTCGCTGGGGCATAACGGCGCCCGCTACGAATCCGCCGACGATGACGCTGAGCCCGAGGCGCTGGGCAGCATAAGACAACACGAAGACGACGATCACGGCCCATACGAGGACTTCCGGGCTGAGTCCCTCGCGTTCGTATCGCCGTCCCAGCGGCCGGAGTATGCGCGGAGCAAGAAGCGCCATCGCGGCCAAGAACGCCGCCATGAGCCCCACAGTCTGGATCTGGTGAGCGGCGCTCCGTTCCTCAGCGACCCCGGCCGCGACTGAGACCAGCACGAACGTCAGCACAGTGACCAGCGCCGCCGCAGCGACGCCAATTGCTCCCATCGACGAGCTCGCCAGCCCCTTCTCCTGGAGAATTCGCGCCATGACCGGGAACGCGGTCACGGAGAGCATCGCACCGATCATCAGGCTGAAGGCCACCCGCGACGGCGCGTCATCAGTTCCGAAGCTGGCAACGAACTTGGCATCGTAAAGGATTGGGCTGATCGCAAAGCCTGCGGCGATCGGAACCGCCACTACTCCAACAGCGATAATGGTGACGGCCATGAAGCGGCCCTTGAGCGAACTGAAATCGAGTTCGAGGCCGACGAGGAACATGAAGAGGCCGAGAGCGATTTGGCCAATAATGCCGAGAACGGGCCGCGCCTGCGGAGGGAAGAGGCACCAACTGATGCTTTCCTGCGCGCCATTCGCACCGAGGGCGAGGTCACACTGGAGGAACTCCGGCGAACTTGTCCACTTCAACACTTCGGGCCCAAGCAGAGTCGGCCCGAGCAACACCCCGGCAACGATTTCCCCGACAACTCGGGGCTGACCAACCCGGACAGCGATGCCGCCAACAAACCGAGCCACCATTAGGATGATGGCAATGTCGAGCAGGACGAAAACGAGGGTATGGTCAGGGCGTAGCGTGTCGGCTGCGAAAAGCGGCACTGCTTCCAACGCTGAAACTCCCATCGAAAGTTCGCCGACCGTGCGCTCTCAAGTCGCGAACTGTCTGAGTGCGCGGAATGTTACAGGGAGCTTCCGGCTAAGGTCACCCCGTTCCTCGACCACGCTGTAGCGCTGGTATAGTTTGACTAGATTTTCCCCGTCGCGGGATGGCGAGAGTGATCTTCATTGCCAACACTCACATGGCTTCTTTCGAACGAAATCGAGTGGGCGGACCTTGCGCTCGATACGCCCACAACGGTCGGGCGTCGCACCGATGCCAACATCGTCGTTGACGACGAGACGGTTTCTCGCCTCCACTTTCTCATGCGGAAGACGGATGGTGGATTTGCAGTTGAGAACCTCAGCCAATCGACAAACACGCTGGTCGGCGGAACGCCAATCGCGGGCGCGAAGGCGCTTACGGATGGCGACATCATTGGCGCCGGGAACGTGTCGTTTACCTTCCACAACCTGAGCTTCGCCCCGGGCCGCCACGAAATGGCCTGCAGCCATTGCGGCCGCAACAACGGACTCGAACGGCGAGAATGCTGGTTCTGCGGGACATCACTCGTCAACGCGCTTACTGCCGGATTTAAGTCCGTGACGCCGTGGGCGCGACTCGTTGGGAGAACCGAAGAGCTCACGTTATTCAGTGGCCAGGCCGCAGCGGTGGGCGCGGCGAGTGCCCTGGAAGTCACCGAAGGAGCCGGCGACGACAACGCTGTGGTGATACCGGGCGCGTCCGGCGGGACTGTCCGCGCCGGGGTGCCAGTCGAGATCGTCGTCGACAAGAATCCGATAGCTGGAGACGTGCCTCTGCGGCACGGCATGAGCATCTCGGTTGGCGGAAACCGGCACCTGGTGCTGCTTCCGGGCTAGACCACCCGGCCGCCGGTAAACCGCCAGCGAGGCAAGAGCGCGCGCATCGGACCCTGGACCCAGACGAACGTGACCAGCCAAACCAGACCGTAATGCGCCAGGAACGTTCCGAACGAGACGGCGTCTTCGGCGATTCCCGGGAGTCCGGTCTGGCGTATCAGGGTGAAGATAAGCGCGCCTTCCAGGATTCCGGAGCCGACCTGGAAGACAGCGGGCCAATCACGATCCCAGCGCAATCGCTGAACCAAAATGAAGATCAGGTCCCAGGCGAAACCAAAGACCAGCACATAGGCGAGCACATAGAAAAACGTCTTCAGTGAAACCTTCGGGACCCTTGAATACCGCGAAAAGGAACGATACGAGCGCGCCCCAGGTTGCGAGCATGGCGAGCCGGGTCTCCCAGCGGCCGGCAAGGGTCGGCGTCATGGCGCCACCTTCCGGACCCATTTCCACCACTGGCCGAACGACCCCACGCCGTTGAGCCGTCTCAGTCCGGCTATCCTCATGTCTTGCATCCCGTCCACTGATCGCATGGCGCTGAACTGGAGCCCGAGGAAGCTATCGACTGCGGCCATGGGTCCGCCAAGCGTCAACGCTCCCGCCGCATACATCCGTGACTCTCCGTGACGCATGGCTGAAATCTCGTAGTCGTTGCTCACGGCGAGTCGGCCGAGCGGGTTCAATGGCACGTCGTACCGATCAAGCATGTCGGCCAACAAGGGGCTTCGGCCGGCGGCGGCCACCAGGCCGGTGCAATCGATCACGTAGTCCGCGAGAAGGGCGAGTTCTCCGCCGCCGCCAAGTGTGCTGCGAATGCGAGTGCTGACTCGGCCGTCTTCGGTCGGCGAAACCTCATCCACGGTCCCAAACTCTGAGCGGTACCAGCCCTCTCGAACGCCTTCCCGAACGATGTCCCGCCAGTCGGTACGATTTGCCGTAGAAGTGCCACCCAGTTCGTCGAGCAGTGCCTTTCGTGCCTCAGGCCCTGAATTCTCGATGAGCTCCAGGTGTTCGCCGCCCCAGCAGGACTTCGGCCAGTTGAACGGCTGAAACTCGTACTGCTCCTCGACTTTCCTCCTGGCACGCCCGAATCGATGGCCCTCCGAAAGTCGCGAGCGGTGAAGGTGAATGACCTGGATGTTTGGATTATGTTTCCGCTCTTCCCACAGCCGCTGCAAGACGCGCGAGGCCACGATTCCTCTGCCGCGGAGGAGCGCGACGCCACCACGCTCCCGTAGGCGCTCGTAGATGTGGTCATGAGGTTCGTACGCATTGACCACATGTTCGAAATCCGCGCTGGATTCTCGATATTCAGCGAGGTCCGGTAGTAGCTGCACGGCGGGATAGCCGACTGAAAGGTGCATAGCTTTAGCACTGACCGCGATGTGCCGCCTCTGGTTCGCATCGCTTTGCGAAATTATGGCGACGAGTCGTCCCTCCTCGCTCTTACGAATATGGCGAATGCGACCGTTGCGCAGCATTTCTTGCCAGCCGATACGCTTCGCTTCGACCTCGACTGACGAAACGACGTCGTGGAGCCTCGGTGTGTATGTCTGAGATATGGCCGGCTCGCCGAAGATATTCCAGAAACAGGTCGCGCCCGTCTTGAAATCGCCCCGCTTGAGCGCGCGCGCACCCTCTCGAACGGCGTAACCCGGGAAGCCCCAGAGATTGTCCGGCGTCGATTCCGAGTTCGAGCGAATGCGCTCATGAAGTGGGATTTGGGAATTCGCGCAAAGCCGCGCCCAGCGTGCCATTGGATTCGTCTCCACTCCGAGAACAGCAATGTCAGCAGAGGAAACTCCGCTGACGCGAAGCAAATCGACAAAGACGAAACTCCCTATCCCCGCCCCGAGCGCAGCCACATCCACTACCTGAACTTCCACGCCGGCCTCCCTGAGTGCCGCTTCCGAGAGTAGGGGTCGATCAAGGAGTTCATCGGGGACGACGGACCCGGTCCCCGGCCGCGGCTGCGGCGACGGACGAGACTGAGGAACGATCGTGCGTGAATCGTTCGACTGGGCGCGGAACCCGGCCTCCGCTTCGTCATCATCAAGGTCGAGTCCGAAAACCGTTTCGGCAATTGCCGGCGGGATGCCGGAACCCTCGACGAAAAGCGAAACGCCGCCGACGGTTACCTCGTCGCCGTGCTTGAGGCTGGCGGAATGGGTCCGTTCTCCTCCCAGGTATGTACCGTTTCTGCTGCCAAGGTCTTCAATCGAAACCTCCCCCTCAGCCGTAACGACGATGCGCGCATGGGTGCGCGAGACCATGTCCGCCTGGAGGACGACGTCACTGCCCGTGCCTCGGCCAATAATGTGTTCGCCAGCGGAGAGTTCGCGCTCCTGTTCAATCCCTCCGAGGTCCAGCCAACGAAGTGTCAGCCAACGCGCCATAAACCGACTCCTGAATTTATTACTGGTCCGCTGCCGTAAACACGCAGTTACCGCCCGCGTTCAACACGTAGGTCTCCTGGAGCATAGCCGTGCCCGAAGTCGGGCTTGTGTACGTGTTCGTAACCCGGGCAACTCCTGATTCGTTGCTCACCACTACGGGATAACTGAAGTTGAAGATGGGAGACGTGAAGGTAAACGTGCCAACAGCGAACGAGGAGTTCACCTCTGTGATTTTCACGAGTTCGCCCGGGGCAAGGAGGTTGTCGTTCGGCGTCGCCTCTTCCAGTAGGAATACCAGTGGGAACTGCGTACCGACTCCTCCCCCGGCCGTGCAGGTGTTGCTCAGGACAGTAAACAAATAGTTCCACTCACCGGCAGAGATTGTGATTGGCGGGTCGGGCACTGGGGTTGGCGGAGGCGGCTGCGTTGGCGCGCGAGTAGGCGTTGGCGTCGCTGTGGGTAGCGGAACAGCGGTTGCCGAGGCAGGGACCTCGCGAGCGCGCAGCGCCCTGACGACCTCCAGCCCCCGGTCGAGCAACACTTGGGCTTCGTTTTCACGTGGCTCCAACGAGTCGTACACGAGCGCCGAAGCGATCACTACCACATCTGTGGAACGTGCGTAACAGGTCGAAGTGTCGCCCTGGATCGCCGCGCCGGCCGAATCGGAATCAGTGACGCAACCAGAAATCCCACTAAGGCCGGCAAGGCGGATCAGTTCGCTGGCGTAACTTCGGGCGTCCGAACTGGTCGGGAAGACCACGAAATCGACCACACGGTTGGCAGAGAGCGGAGCAATGCTGACGCGGACCACTTCGAGCGCGTTCTCATCGTCCGCCAGCCCGGACGGGTCAATCCGGCGTGCGGTGGTCGCCCCGAACGCGGCGAACGCATCGGGGCCATCATCATCCAACGCGGCCACGAGCGTCGCGCCCGAAACGATCGAAGGTTCTGGGTCAGGCCCGAAGCAGCTGAACCCCACGATCACAGCCGCTACCGCCGCTACAAGGACTCCTGCCGCGCCGAGGCCGTATTTCATCGCCTTTGAAGAGCTGGCGCCAGCCACCGAGACGGGTCTGGAGGCAGGTGCACTTGGGCGTCCGGGCTTCGAATCTCGATCAAGGAGGCCAACTGGCACAGCATCCGGTGGCGGCTCGGGCTTCGATGATTCAACCTCGGGAGGCGGCGTGCCCTGGGAGGCCGGTTGGACCACGGTCGCGCTCTCGAACGCGGCGTCAACGGGGTCCTCATCGGCAGGCGTCGGCACTGGACCTGAGGTTTCGGGCGACGGAGCCACAACCGTCGCCAGATCGATGTCAGCAGTGTCGAAGGCCGGGGATGAAACACCGGCCGGACCACTCAGTCCCGGCGAACCAGCTCCAACTCTGGTTGGCGCCGACTCCTCATCAACCGTTACAGCATCCGGGGCTGCGGCACTGGGCGCGATCTGCCCCTGGCCCGAATCTCGTTCCCAGCCGACAAGGAAACGTTGCGCGCGCTCGAGCGCGCCAGCCAACTCGGAGGCTGATTGGTAGCGATCTTGCGGGTCCTTCTCCAGGCAGCGGCGGACGATGTTCACAACGGCATCCGGCAACGACGCCAGCGGACCCACGGGCAGCGAAGACTCTGCGTGCTGGCGGAGAATCTCGAGTGGTGCGCCCGAATACGGAGGATTGCCCGCAAGCATCGCATAAAGGACGCCTCCGAGGGCATAGACGTCAGACCGCCGATCGGCCTCGCCCTTGGCCTGCTCGGGTGAGGCGTAGAGCACCGAGCCAACGAAGCCGCCCTGCTCGGTCACGTTGCTCCCGCCCACTCTGCGCGCGATCCCGAAATCGGCGACTTTCACCGTCTCGTCGCCGGAAATCAGAATATTTTCCGGCTTAATGTCCCGGTGGATGACGCCCCGCGCCTCGGCCTCTTCGAGTGCCCTCGCCACATCGGAGGCGATCCGGAGCGCCCGCGCCGGCTCAATCGGCCCGGATTCGATGATGTTCGCAAGAGAGCGGCCTTCAACGAACTCCATGACGAGGAACAGGAAACCTTCGGCTTCTCCGAAATCGAGCAGATGAACCGTGTACGGCGAACGGAGGAGTGCTGCCACGTGGGCTTCGCGTTCGAAACGCTCACGAAAGCCAGCGTCCTCAGCCAGGTGTGCATGGAGCAACTTCAACGCGACTCGGCTGTGGTCGCGCCGATCCTCCGCCTCATAAACGGCGCCCATCCCGCCAACGCCGATCCTGTTTTTCAGGCGGTAGTTTTTGAGTGTGCGGGGGACTTGGGGTGGAAGGCGGTCGGCCATGCCAGCGTAGCTTAGGATCTCAAGCGGTTTTCAGACACCCTTAACGGGGACCGGAACGGCACGGCTCGCGAGAGATTTTGGCCGCGCATCATCGTTGGCCGCGAATCACTCCTCCTGCGACGCCCACGCTCCCCGACGCTGCACATGGACGGAAACGCCTCAAAAAGGGCATTTCGAATCACTTCGAACCGGTTGTCACACACGCAACAGAAGGCGGCGCCGCAGAACGCTCGAAGACCTTCGCCCTAGGGGAACGCGTGGCCCTTACTATCGATGAGTTCTATGAAGCCATGTTCACGTGCGTGCTGCTAGCGTGGGAATTGGCGGAGAAGTTTGCCGCGACTGCCTTCGAGCTCCGAAGCACGCTGAAGCAGTCAGGCTGACAAGGCCAGCACCACCTCAATTGCGTGGTCGGAGGCCAACTTCGCGCGCTCGCACAGGCTCTGCTTGTTCCACCTCTCGTGCGTCGAGTTGAGCCATCGTCGCTTGCCGCGCACGAAGCTCTCTTCGTGGTGGCCGGTCGTCGATGGTATAGAGGGTCGTCGAACGGAACCTCGCCCATGAAGAAGGTGTTGCAAGCAATTCGATCTCCTGGCCGAAGTCCTTCGGGGTCGGGAAGTCGTACCATCCCGCACATGCATATGCTCCGGAGAAGCAATCTGCCACGTTGGACCGCAGATTTTCGATTCGGCGCGCTCATGGCGACCGCGGCACTCGCAGGACTGACTGCCATCCTGGCGCCGCTCCTGGGAGAAGACGAAATCGTTGCGGTCGCGATGTTCTTTCTCCTCGTCGTTCTCCTGGTCTCAGCGACGTGGGGCTACGTCGCCGGACTGTTCGCAGCTGTCCTGGCAGATGTGCTTCTCAATGTCTTCTTTGTTGAGCCCCTGCACACGTTCACGGTGCAACAACCTCGAGACGTCGTCGCCCTGGTGATTTTCCTGGCGGTGGCGGTCGTTGGCGCGTCGATGCTCGCTCTTCTGAGGCGACAACTTGCCGTGAGTCGCGAAAATCGAGCGGAGCTGGCCGCGATGCTCGGACTTTCCCGAGAGTTGGCTGCGGCGCCCACGCCAGGATATGCACTCGATGCGCTCGCCGGTGCGATCACGAGAGCGGTGCATGCCGAGCACTGTGAGATTCTTCAACTTTCTGAAGGCAAATGGAGCGTCACTGCACCGACTGGAACTGGCACGAAGTTAACGCGTGACGACGCGGCACTCGCCCAGGCGGCCTCAGACTCGGGCCAGCTCACACGCCGAATACCAAACCAGCCAACCCGCGCTGGGCGGTCATTGCGCCGGCGACCGGCAACCGAGACCTTTGTGCCGTTTCGGCCTCCCGCGGGCCAGCCAGGCGTCATACACATCACCGGAGCACTTACTGCTCCACCGGGCAGCGATCTCGACGCACTTCTCAGTGCCTTCGCCGACGAAGCAGGCGTGGCGGTTCATCGCGCTCGGCTTGCCGATGAGGCCCGAAACGCCGAGGCCCTGCGCCAATCTGATGAGTTTAAGACAGCGCTCCTCTCAAGTGTCTCGCACGACCTGCGCTCGCCGCTGACCGCGATAAAGGCTGCAGTTGGGAGCCTCCGGTCGAGCGAGATCACCTGGTCGGACACGGATCGGGAACAACTGCTCGGAGCCATCGAGTCTCAGACGGATCGCCTCTCGGACACCGTTGCCGATCTCCTGGACATGAGCCGCCTCGATGGCGGCGCGGTTCGTCCCAGCCTGGAACCGGTCGAGGTGCGCGCGCTTTTCCAGGACGTGCTGCTGGCAGCGCAGGCCGCAACCGACGGCAGAGAGGTCTGTGTCGAGGCTTCCGAAGAGCTGTGGGTGCGCGCCGATTATGGGTTGCTCCTTCGCGCGCTGGCCAACCTTGTCGAAAATGCCGCCAAGTATTCGACGCCGGGTGGGTCCATTCGTCTCAAGGCGCGTTCCGGTCCCGGCCGTGTGTGGCTGGAGGTCGCCGATGACGGCCCTGGTATCTCGGAGTCCGATCTGCCCCATATCTTCGATCGCTTCTACCGTGGCACGGAGGGAAAGCGAGTTCAGGGCACCGGCCTGGGACTGGCTATCGTCCGTGCAATGATCGAACTTTGCGGGGGACGCGTGAATGTCGAATCTTCACCGACTGGGACCACGTTCTCCATGAGCCTTCCTCCTGCGAGGCCTACGAACTGAAAGGTGCACGCGTTCTACTTGTTGATGATGATCCCGCCATTTTGCGCGTTGTACGCAGGGCGCTAGAGGCATCCGGCTACGACATCATGGCGCTTGATCATGCAGCAAGCGTCGTCGAGCGCGCCTCCGCCTGGAACCCGGATGTAGTCCTCCTTGATCTGGTCCTCCCCGATGGAAGCGGCATCGATCTCATCCCCTCGCTTCGCACTGGCCGTGCGAGCCTCATCGTCCTTAGTGCCGTCGGTGACGATCGGAAGAAGGTCGAGGCGCTCGACGCGGGGGCCGATGACTACCTGACCAAGCCGTTCAGCGTCGACGAGTTGCTCGCACGGGTTCGTGTCGCATTGCGCCACCAAGCGCACGCCGAAGTCGATCCGGTTCTTACGCTGGGTCCCATCCGCCTGGACATCGCAGGCCGGGTCGTAACTGTAGGAGACGAGCAGGTGCGGCTCACGCCAAAGGAATTCGAACTGCTGCGCATCCTGGGCCTCAACGTGGGCCGGGTGCTCACGCAGAGAATGCTGCTCGCCCAGGTGTGGGGGCCTGAATACGTCGACGATGCCCACATCCTCCGCACGTTCGTGTACCAGCTGCGTTCGAAGCTCGATGCCGCTCACGCCGGGACCGGAGCGATGATCGTGACCGACCCCGCTGTGGGATACCGCCTCGTGCTCCCGAATTCCTGACATTTTCCGGATAGTCCTCGGCCCCTTGCCCAACGCCATCCGAATGCGGAAGGCGGCATCCTCTTCTTCGGGCCGAGCCGCAGAACATCAGGTCCGGTCGACGCCTCGTAGGGGCCTATCGGCCATTCGCGAAGCCGCTACGACTCAGGAGGATGACCCCATGATTGAGCACGTGGCCTACCGGGAGGAGCACTACTCCACCGCTCGCAGTTGCCTTCGCGGGATCCGGGAGCAACTCGTGCTCGGGTGGACTCTCGTGGAGCTACGTGGATCGTTCGACGGCCCATTCCTCGCCCTCTGGAGAATGGACGAACAACGATGAACACTCGCGTCCTCCTGGTGGACGACGAACCCCCGATCGTAATGGTTCTCGCCACAACCTTGCGCGCCCATCAGTACGACGTCCGCACCGCGAGCACGGCTCAGGACGCGATGCTCGCGCTCACCGAGGAGATCCCAGACGTCATGCTCCTGGACATCAACCTCCCCGACCTCACTGGCTGGGAAATGCTACGGAGGCTTTCGCCTGTCGACCGCAAGCGCGTACCGGTGGTCGTGTTTTCTGCGTCGCCACTCGCACCATCACGGGTCGAAGAGTTCAAGCCCGCCGGAGTGCTAACCAAGCCCTTTCCAATAGACGCGCTCCTCCGGCTGCTTGACGAGGTTACGAAGCACGGCTCCGACCGCTCGCAATCCTCCACCTCGAACCCAACCAAAGGGGAGCGATCTTGATGCCAGATATCGCGTTTCTTGCCGTTGCAATCGGCTCGTTCATCAGTTTCTACCTGCTCATTGAGTTCCTTCGAAAGGTTTGACCATGGAAATCGAAAGCCTGGTTGGACTCATCCTTGCCATCCTCGGCGGGGTGTACGTCCTCTACTGCCTGTTCCGCCCGGAGGACCTGTGATGACGACCGCGCACATGGTCCAGCTAGCCATCTACATCTGCATCCTCCTTGCCGCGGCGAAGCCCCTGGGCTCGTACATGGCCGCCGTCTACGAAGGCCGCCGGACGTTTGTACATCCCGTCGTCCGGCCACTCGAGCGGCTCGTTTACGCCGTTTCCGGCGTCGATGAGACGAAGGAACAGGGCTGGAAGCAGTACCTGGTCGCGTTGTTGGCCTTCAACCTGATGGGATTCCTGCTCCTTTACACGCTCCTTCGCGCGCAGGGACACCTTCCCCTCAATCCGGCGGACCTCCCGGGCCTTAAGCCCAGCCTCGCTTTCAATACCGCCGCCAGCTTCATGTCGAACACGAACTGGCAGTCGTACGGCGGCGAGACCACCATGAGCTACCTCTCCCAGATGATGGGGCTCACCTTCCAGAACTTCGTCTCGGCTGCCTGCGGCATGGCGGTCCTCGTCGCGCTAATCCGTGGGCTCGCCCGGCATTCCGCTTCAACGTTGGGAAACTTCTGGGTCGATCTCACCCGGTCCACCCTCTACATCCTGCTCCCGATGTCCGTCATCCTGGCGATCTTCCTGGTTTCACAGGGAGTCGTGCAGACCTTTGATTCCTACAGGTCGGTTACCGGCATCGAAGGCGTCGACCAGCTGATCGCGGTCGGCCCTGCCGCCTCCCAGGTCGCGATCAAGCAACTCGGTACCAACGGGGGCGGATTCTTCAATGTGAACTCCGCTCACCCTCTCGAAAATCCGACCGCCTGGTCCAATTGGGTGGAGATGCTTTCCATCCTCCTTATCCCGGCCGGGCTCGTGTACATGTACGGCAAGATGGTCGGCAGTATCCGCCATGGGTGGGTGATCCTCGGTGTCATGTCCTTACTGTTTCTCGCCGGCGCCATCACAGCTGGGATCGCCGAACAGCACGGCACGAGCGCCCTCGCCGATAGTGGCGTGATGGTCGACGCCGGGGACGGCCAGCCCGGCGGAAACATGGAAGGCAAAGACACCCGCTTCGGCATCGGCACGTCGACCATCTGGGCGACCGCGACCAGTGGAGCATCGAACGGCTCAGTCAACAGCATGCACGATAGCTACACGCCCATCGGCGGGCTCGTGCCGTTGATCAACATGCTCACCGGCGAAGTCATCTTCGGCGGCGTTGGGGCGGGCATGTACGGCATGTTCATCTTCATCATCCTCGCAGTGTTCATCGCCGGGCTCATGGTCGGCCGGACGCCCGAATACCTGGGCAAGAAGATTGAAGCGCGCGAGATGAAGGCCGTGATGGTGGCGATCCTCATTTTCCCGTTGCTCGTCCTTGTCTGGCTCGCCTTCGCCTCAGTTAACGCCTACGGCACTGACAACGTGAACAACCTCGGAGCGCACGGCTTCTCGGAGATGCTCTATGCATTCACGTCGGGCGCCGCGAACAACGGCTCCGCCTTCGCCGGCTTGAACGCGAACAGCACGTTCTACAACCTCGGCATCGGCGTAAACATGCTCTTCGGCCGGTTCGTCATCATCGTCGCCGTGCTGCTCATCGCCGGGACGATGGCTGCGAAGAAGCGCACCGAACCGGGCCCCGGCACGTTCCCCACGGACGGATTCACCTTCGGCGGTCTTCTCACCGGGACCATCGGCATCGTCGGGCTGCTCACCTTCTTCCCGGTGCTCGCCCTTGGCCCAATCGTCGAACAGCTCCTGCTGAACGACGGACTAACTTTCTAGGAGTCATCCTCGATGGCTATCGCACCCGCGCCCACAGCCAAAATCCCGGTCGAAAAGCGGCCGAAAAAGGTCAACGTCTGGACGTCTGAAATCGTTCAGACAGCGCTTGAGGATTCACTGAAGAAGCTGGATCCGCGGACCCTTTACAGGAACCCCGTGATCTTCATCGTCGAGGTTGGCGCGCTCCTCACCTCGATCCTTTACGTGCGAGATCTCGCCAAGGGCGACTCCTTCGATTTGCTCCGGTTCGAGTTGCAGATTTCGCTCTGGCTCTGGTTCACCGTCCTCTTCGCCAACTTCGCCGAGGCCATCGCCGAAGGTCGAGGCAAGGCTCAGGCCGCTACCCTCCGGCGGACCCGCGTCGAAAGCCGCGCGAATCGAGTCAAGCCCGATGGCTCGCTGGAATCCGTCGGTGGAGGCGAATTGCGCCGAGGGGACATCGTTTTCGTGAAGGCCGGCGAACTCATGCCGGGTGACGGCGACGTCATCGAGGGCGTTGCCTACGTGAACGAGGCCGCCATCACCGGCGAATCAGCCCCGGTCCTTAAGGAGCCCGGAACCGACATTCGAAGTTCGGTTACCGGCGGCACGACCGTCGTAAGCGATACGCTCCGTATCCGCATCACCGCCAACCCGGGGGAGACCTTTCTCGACCGCATGATCAAGCTCGTTGAAGGTGCTGAGCGGCAGAGGACTCCAAACGAAATTGCCCTGAATATCCTTCTTGCCGGGCTCACCTTCATTTTCCTGATGGTCACCGTGACTTTGCAGCCCTACGCGAAATACGCCGGGCAGGAGATCTCTGTGATCGTGCTGGTGGCCCTGCTCGTCACCCTCATCCCAACGACCATCGGTGGCCTGCTTTCCGCGATCGGCATCGCCGGCATGGATCGCCTGGTGCAAAGAAATGTCCTTGCCATGTCGGGCCGCGCGGTCGAGGCTGCGGGCGATGTCGATACGCTCCTCCTTGATAAGACGGGCACTATCACCTTCGGCAACCGCATGGCCGCTGAGTTCATCCCTGTTGCGGGTGTCGAGTCGGCGCGGCTAGTAACCGCTGCGGTGACCAGTTCGATCCTCGATGAGACGCCAGAGGGCCGATCCGTACTCGACCTCGCCCGCTCCCAGGGATTCGGCAGCCTCATCGAGTCCGCTTCGATGGCCTCTGCCGGGGCCGAGTTCGTCCCCTTCGCCGCCGATACCCGAATGAGCGGGCTGCGGCTCAACGGAACCGGCACCTTCAAGGGCGCTGTGGATTCGGTCCTCGCTGCCTCCGGCAAGCCGGCGCCAAACGACCTCGCCTCGCATGTCGAGCGAGTCTCCGGGGAAGGTGGCACGCCGCTGGCCGTCCTCGAAAACGGCGAAATCCTCGGTCTGGTGTACCTGAAGGACACCGTAAAACCCGGGATGCGCGCTCGTTTCGAGGAGCTCCGAAAAATGGGCATCAAGACCGTGATGGTCACTGGCGACAATCCACTCACCGCCGCCACCATCGCCCGCGAAGCGGGCGTCGATGACTACATCGCTGAGGCCAAGCCCGAGGACAAGATCCGCCGCATCCGCGAAGAGCAGGCGGCGGGCAGGCTCGTCGCCATGACTGGTGACGGGACCAACGACGCACCCGCCCTCGCTCAGGCAGATGTCGGCGTTGCCATGAACACGGGCACCCAAGCCGCCAAAGAGGCCGGCAACATGGTCGACCTGGACAGCGACCCAACGAAGCTGATAGAGATTGTCGGCATCGGCAAGCAGTTGCTCATGACGCGCGGCGCGCTCACCACCTTCAGCATCGCCAACGATGTCGCCAAGTACTTCGCAATCCTTCCCGCGGCGTTCGTGGTGGCCTACCCTCAGCTCGATTCGCTCAACCTGATGAAGCTGGAGAGTCCCGAAAGCGCCATCCTTTCGGCGGTCATCTTCAATGCGGTCATCATCATGGCGCTCGTCCCGCTCGCTTTACGAGGGATCGCCTACCGTCCAATCGGCGCCGGACCGCTGCTGGTCCGCAACGCCGCTATCTACGGCCTTGGCGGTATCGTCGCCCCGTTTGTCGGCATCAAGGCCATCGATGTGCTCATCAACTTGTTGCGGCTCGCTTAGGAGGTCGCGGTGAATTCAATGATTCGTTCCTGGGTCCCCGAGCTTCGTCCGCTGATCGCAGTGACGTTTGTGCTCTTCCTCATAACCGCCGTCATCTATCCCCTCGCCGTTACGGGCGCCGCGCAACTGGTGTTCCCACGGCAGGCCAATGGCAGCATCGTGAAAGTGAACGGCCAGGAGGTAGGCTCGAGCCTCGTTGGCCAGCAGTTCACCGAGGCCTACTATTTCCACGGTCGCCCCTCCGCCGCCGGCGATGGCTATGATGCCGCCTCTTCCAGCGGCTCCAACCTCGGTCCCACAAGCAACAAATTGCTCAACGGGACGCAAGGCGACGACTTGTTCGACGGCATCGCCCAGCGCGTGCAGGCCTTTCGCGAGGAAAACGGGTTGTCCGGCGATGCGGAAGTGCCCGCCGATGCCGTCACCGCGTCCGCCAGCGGCCTGGATCCTCATGTGAGCCCGGCCACGGCCAGGCTGCAGGTGGAGCGTGTTGCGGCCGCCAGGCACGCCGATCCCGAAGCCGTGAGAGACCTCGTTGAACACCACATCGAACACCCCTTGCTGGGGATTATCGGCGAGCCCCGGGTCAATGTCCTCAAACTCAACATCGCCCTGGATGAACAATTCCCTCTCGAGAAGTGACGATGCGCCCGACTGACGATCCTCGACCAGACCCCGATGCGCTGCTTCGCAAGCTCCAGTCAGAGGAGGAGCAGCGTGGGCGTTTGCGCATCTATCTCGGCGCCGCCCCCGGTGTGGGAAAGACCTACGCCATGCTCCAGGAGGGCCGAAGGCGCAAGGCGCGCGGGACCGATGTCGTCGTCGGTTTCGCCGAAACCTACAACCGGCCGCTGACCGTCGAAGCCCTCGAGGGCCTCGAAGTCATCCCGCGCAAGCGCATCGAATACCAGGGCGTTGTCCTCGAGGAGATGGACACCCCGGCGATCATCGCGCGTCACCCCCAGGTCGCCCTCGTCGATGAAATGGCGCACACCAACGCCCCCGGCTCGGCGCACGAAAAGCGCTGGCAGGACGTCGAAGAGATCCGAGAAGCCGGCATCACCGTTATCAGCACACTCAACATCCAGCACCTTGAAAGCCTGAACGACGTGGTCGCCGGCATCACCGGCGTTCATGTCCGCGAAACAGTGCCCGATAGGGTGGTCGATTCGGCCGACGAGATCGAAGTGGTCGATATCTCTCCCGAAGCCCTCCAATCGCGGATGCGCCACGGGAACATCTACCCGCCCGAACAGGCGCAACGAGCGCTCGAAGGCTTCTTCCGCAAAGGAAACCTTGCGGCGCTTCGCGAACTCGTTCTAAAGCGCGTCGCCCTCGAAGTCGAACAACAGCTGCACGCGTACATGCACGAACATCGGCTCGAAGGCTGGCAAGCAGCCGAGCGAATCCTGGTCCTGCTCGACAACACACCCGCTTCGGAGGTGGCAATTCGCCGTGCCTGGCGCCTAGCCCATGCCTTCAACGGTGAACTTTTCGCCGCGTACCCGGCTCGGCTCCTCAAAGAACGGGGGATGACGCACATCCTCACGGTCGCGCTCGATCTAAACGCCGTCACGCGCGAAATCCTCGGCGACAACCTCGCTGTCGAACTGTCTCATCTAGTCACTACCGAAGGCATAACCCACGTCACGCTGACGCATCACAAACGGTCACGATTGGCAATATTCGCCCGCGCAAGCCTGCCGGAACGTCTGCTTGAGTTGCAGCCGCACCTCGGCATACATCTGATTTCCGTCGAGAACTAATCCACCAGCCGGATACCTCTCGATTTCTCAATCACAAACAAGCGATCGTGGTGACCTGACGGTTCATCGGTGCGGACACGGGGCTAGCCCTCTGGAGCCAGACCCGCAGCTACCTGGCCAACATAGGAGTGAAGCTCCGTTGGCGAGAACGGCTGCATAAATGGCCCAGCTCGGACATCACGATAGAGGCGGCTCAGTTCGTTCCGGCTAGTGAAGGCTCCACCGCCCACGACATCCATCGCCTTGGAAACGATGCTGATTGCGTTCTGATTCACCGTCCATTTAGCGCACTGGTAGTCGCGCATAATCGCATGTCCCTCTTCGAGCGTCGGCGAAGCACCCCTGGCAAGGAGCGCGTCGAGGTCTCGCGCCGTGACCGAGAGCACGGCACGTGCTGCCGCTAACTCGATGTCCATTTCTCCCAACAGGTGCTGCACACCCGGCGAGAGGCCCAATGCGCCTCCGAGCTTCACCTTGGTGTCCGTTCGCGCTGCAGCGACTGCGAGTTCGCGCGCGCGTTCGGCGATGCCCAAGAACACCGCCACAAGCGTGAGGTTGCCTATCGTCCGGCTGAGTAGAGACCCGGCGGTCCAGCGCCCCCAGGGTCCCGCGACGGTCACCGCGTGCTCAGACACGCGGCAATCATCGAAGACGACGGACTGACTACCCGAGGCTCGCATGCCCAGCGCGTCCCAGTCCTGCTGCGGTAGGAACCCGGGCGCGTTGACAGGGACTTGCGCAAAGCCGATCCGGTCACCAGCCTCATCCACGATTCGTACATTCATCCCGCAGACATCCGCTATCGGCGAGAGGGTTACGAAGATCTTTCGGCCGGTGATGCTCCAGCCCTCGTCAATGCGAGTGGCAGTCGTCCGCGGACGCAGGTTGTCGGTACCAGGTTCGGTCGCTGTACCGCAGAAGAGGAGTTCACCCGCTGCGACCGCCCTGAGCGTCCTCTCGGTTCGTTCGATTGCGGCAGCGTTCCCACCGTTTCGCGCCCCTTGCCAGACCGAGGCGATGTTTCGCACGGTTCCGAAGTGCATGTTGATGGCGATAGCCGTGGACGGATCGCCTCTCCCGAGGCGGTCAAGGCCTGCGCACCAGTCGTGCACTGAATCCAATCCGAGCCCACCCAGGTCTTCCGGCACAAAGGCGCCGATGAAGTCGCTTCGTCGCATTTCGTCGTAGTTGGCCGTCGGCATGGTGCCCTCACGGTCGTGCGCTGCCGCGCGAGTCCTGAAGACATCGGCATGCTCGGTGGCGAGGGCCACGAACCGCTGGCCCGCGGCGGTAGACGGTTGAATTTCCATAGGACTGAAGGCTCCCGAATTTGTTAGGGCAGAGCGTAGCTCTCCGACGGGATTCGGGCCGAGGAGGTGGCGGCGAACGGTTGAACCACACACACTTTTCCTCCGACGAGTTCCCGCGACATCTGTCGCTGATGTGTCGCGAAGATCTGGGCGCTTGGGGAATCGGGCCGATGAACGAGAACGTCTCTGAACTCGCCCGCATTCTCGGCGTCCCGGAAAGCCGAGTCTCTCGCGAATTGGCTGGAGCGATTCGGCGGTCTGAGCCGGATGCCGCGAAGTCCATGGAGTCATCAACGGGAGACGCGTTATAGCGCGTCGTGTGGCACAAGACGCGGAGTGGAAGCTATCTCTGGAGCGTCCGTCCCCAGCTGTGTGAACGAGAAACCCGGTACGGGAATTACGTCACACCAGCCGTAGTTCGTGATGGCATTGGCAGGCGACGGCAACAAGACACTGTTCGGTCGTGTTTTGCGTGACATAAAGAGTTCGGGCCACCCTGCGTCCCCAGGCAGGGGAGTCTGCAATCGTTGTCGGAAAGGTTTTCCGCTCAAACCAGTTCGTGGCCGTCCACCTGTTTATTGCGTGCGGTGCCGCACTCCCGCCAGTCGTCAGGCGTTGTACCGGGAACGCAGGAAAGTCGTCTCGCAAATTGACAAGGAAGTCCAGTCGCGAGAGTGATCCGTCGAGACTGCTGTGGATTGCCGACGAAGTGTTCGCTTCATTGCACGGTCTTGCGCTGGCTCTCTGGTCTAGTCAGCGTCTCCAGGTTACCAACGACTTACCAACGAACCTAACAACTTGACCGTTATTTAGACGATTTGCCAGAAACGCGACAGCTTTGTGTCGCGAAAGAGCGCCGCGTTATGCGGCGCCCAGATTCAAAAGGTTTGGCTGGGGACGAGGGAGTCGAACCCCCACATACAGATCCAGAATCTGCTGTCCTACCATTAGACGAGTCCCCAGCAAGACGGCATCCAGCGTAGCACGGGCTCCGGACAACGCTCTACTCTCGGAAGTCCTGAGACAGGCTCGCTCGAGCCCTTAGCCCAGTCGCAACCGAGCGGTTCGGATTCGCTGCAGCGAGCGTTCACGGCCGAGCAAGACCATCGAATCGAACAGCGGGATGCCCTGGGGGCGTCCCATTTCGGCCACGTAAAGGACGGAAATGAACTTCCGCAGTTTCATTTCGAGCGGTCCTTCCATGCTCCGGATCGCGGACTCAACGGCAGCGACATCCCAGGCGGAGTCAGCGACGGCGTCCAGAGTGGTCAGGGCAGTATCGAGCACGTGCACCGCGGTTGCGGCATCGCCGACGCGTTCGACGAGAATGTCCATCGCGTACTCGGGCGCTTCGTAGCCGAAGAGAAATTCGACCGTGGGTGCAATGTCCGCGAGCTTTGCCGTGCGTTCTTTCAGCAATGGCGCGACGGAGGCGACGATTTCGCGGTCGACCGGACGCTTCACCGTTTCCGGGAGCGCGCGATCGCACCAGTCGGCGATGGTTTCGATCCAGCGATCTTCGGCCATCTCCCTGATGTAGTGACCGTTGAGGAAATTGAGGCGTTCGATATCGAAGACCGCCGGGTTTGCCACGACTCGCGAGCCAGGTCGAAATGCTCGGTCAGCTCGTCCACGGTGAGGAGCGAGGTGTGGTCGTCGAGCGACCAGCCGAGGAACGCGAGGAAGTTGATCATCGCCTCCGGCAGGTAGCCGTTCTCGCGGTAGTCGATGAGGGCGGTATCGCCCGAGCGCTTGCTGAGCTTCTTGTGGTCCGGCCCGAGGATCAGCGGCAGGTGCGCCCAGACCGGCGGTTCCCATCCCAGGGCTTCGTAGAGCTGGATGTGTTTCGGCGCGCTCGAAATCCACTCGTCCCCGCGAATCGCGTGGGTGATTTCCATCTCCGTGTCATCGACGACGACGCCGAGGTGATAGGTAGGGTAGCCGTCGGACTTCATCATCACGAAGTCGTCCTGCAGCTTGTTTTCGAACACGACCTCGCCGCGGACGGTGTCCGTCAACACGGTGTGGCCGTCCTTGTTCATGGCGAACCTGATGGTGAACGGTTCCGACTTCGAACGCGCCAGTGATTCTTCTGGCGAAAGTCGCCGGCAGGTGCCGTCGTAGCCCGGTGGCTGCTTCGCGGCGGCCTGGGCAGCTCGCATCTGGTCGAGGCGTTCGGCGGTGCAGAAGCAGCGGTAGGCGCGGCGCTTCTCGATGAGCGTCGCTGCCGCCTTTTGGTAGAGCGGAAGCCGCTGTGATTGGAAGTAGGGTTCGTGCGGGCCGCCGACGACCGGGCCTTCGTCCCAATCGATGCCGAGCCAGCGAAGGCTTTCCATGATGGCTTCGAGCGAGGTTTCCACCAGACGGTTGCGGTCGGTGTCCTCGATGCGGAGCAGGAACTTTCCGCCGTTCGCGCGGGCATAAGCCCAGCTGAAGAGCGCTGAACGAATGTTGCCGATGTGCGGATCACCGGTTGGCGAAGGGGCATAGCGGGTCCGGACAGGACGCGTTTCAGATGTCACTGGGTAATGTCACTTCTTGGAGTCTGTTCGCCGGTTCGATGATCGGTTCGATTTCGCGGGCGTAATGCAACGCTAGCGTTTCGCCGCCGATGGCGCGAACAGCGTGGTCGAAGTCGTACGGGATCCGCGCCGTCACGGTGAGCGTCCCGCCCGCGGGATGCGGAATCGAGAGCTGATAGGCGTGCAGAAGCTGGCGCCCTCCCGGCTCTCGCTTCCCGTAGACGACGTCATCTGTGATGGGGATGCCCACCGCTGCCAGGTGCACCCGGATCTGATGGGTGCGGCCCGTTTCCGGGCGAACCTCCAGGAACGAGCGGCGGTTGTTGGTGTGCAGCACCTCATAAGCAGTGCGGGCTTCGCGTCCGCGCTTCACGATGGCCATCTTGGTTCGGTCGCCAGGGTGGCGGTCGATTGGCGCGTCGATCACGGCCTTGGGCCGGTCGGCGATGCCATCGACCACCGCGAGGTAGGTCTTTTTCGTCGTGCGCGCTTCGAAGGCGCCGCTGAGTGCGGACTGCGCCTGCGGTGTCTTCGCGAGGACGAGGACGCCCGTCGTGTCCTTGTCCAGGCGGTGAACGATGCCCGGTCGCTCGACATCGAAGGCCGAGGCTGCGTCGCCGAGTTGTTCGAGCCACCAGGCGGCGACAGTGACCGAAGTGTCTCCGGCTGCGCCGTGGACGGCGAGGCCCGCTGGCTTGTCGATGACTGCGAGGTAATCATCTTGGTAGATCACGCGGAGCTTCAGTCCCGGTAGGGACGGTCTCGTGTGACGTCTCAGGGACATCGAGCTCGAGCTCGACGCCTTCGTTGATGACGAGTGCCTTGTGGGCGACGGACCCGTTCACGCGTGCGTTGCCCGAGTCGATGAGTCGCTGAACGCGAGCGCGCGAAAGGTCTTCGAACGCGCCCGCCAGAACGGCGTCGAGCCGTCCCGTTTCGGGTGCGGTCAGTCGCCGGGTTGCGATGACTGGGGTTCCAATAGCATCGCCCATATGAGGAAAAACACTCCGATCGTGATAGCCGAATCGGCCACATTGAATGCCGGGAAGTTCGGCACCTTGATGAAATCGACGACTTCCCCGTCTTTGACTCTGTCGATGAGATTGCCGACGGCGCCGCCAAGCATGAACGCCAGCCCAAGTCGCATCAGCGGGTGAGCAAACGTCGGGTTGAACAGGAAGATGACGATGGCCGTCATGCCAATGATACTCGTCATAACCAGAAGTGGCCCGGCGCCCTGGAAGATCCCGAAACGCTGCGCCGCTATTGGTGAGGTGGACGATTTTCAGCGGCCAGATCACCGTGTGCACATCGCCCCGGTCCACCGTCTCGCGAATAATCCACTTCACCAGTTGATCGGCCCCGACGATCGCCACGGCGATCACGAAGAACCATGCATCCCTGGGTTGAAACGTGAAGCGAGGCCGAGGAGCTTCGCGGGTCGGGGCGCTTTCCATTCGTTCCAGTGTACGGTCTCAGTTGATTCGAAACGAAAATGTCCCTTGTCGCGGTGAAACGCCAGCCGCTACGCTGAGACTACACGTCACCTATGGATTTACTCAGGAGACTCAAACCCATGACTCAGCAAGCCACCAAAGAAATGCGGCCAGATGGCAAGCTGCGACTCCCTCCGGGACAGCATCTGACCACAGGCTGGCCCGTGCTCCACTACGGTTCGGTCCCGCGCGTCGACCTCGAGTCATGGCGGTTCCACGTTTGGGGCCTTGTCGAGGAAGAGCTTTCGTTCACCTGGGACGAGTTCATGGCTCTCGGCACCACCGAGGAAGTCAACGACATCCATTGCGTGACGACCTGGAGCAAGTACGACAACACCTGGCAGGGTGTGCCGTTCTCGGCGTTGCTGGACAAGGTGAAGCTGAAGCCGGAAGCGAAGTTCGCGATGTTGCACAGCTACGGCGGCTACACCACGAACGTCCCTCTGGCCGACCTGAAGCGCGAGCAGGTGATGTTCGCGACGAAACACGATGGCGAAGAACTCACGAAGGAACACGGCTGGCCGCTGCGACTCGTCGTGCCGCACCTCTACTTCTGGAAGAGCTCTAAGTGGATCGGCGGGATTCAGTTCATGGATCGCGATAAGCCGGGCTTCTGGGAGACCTACGGGTACCACATCTATGGCGACCCGTGGCGCGAAGAGCGCTACTCCTAGCAACTAACTGAAGAGTGAAAAGGACTGAGTGGAACTCCACTCAGTCCTTTTCTCTGTCTACTCCCAGGCTAGGCCTGAACGGGCTGTGGGAAGAACTCGAAGAACTTCGCCCACCACTCCTCGTCCGTCATCTTGTCGCCGAGAACCTGGTACTCCTCGTCGGCGAGCTTGGCGCGTCCTTCGACGAAGCCCACGGCGTCATCCCCGACTAACCAGCGCAGCTTCGGCTCCTTTGTGGTGACTGCCTCTTCGATGACCGCAGCAACCACAGCGGGATCGCCGCCGTTTTGTCCGGCCGCCGCATAAAGGTCCTTCATCCGACGTTCGATGTCTTCGTACGGGGAAGGATCTCGTTCGCTCCAGGCGTCGAGCGCCTTGTCGAGGATCGGCGTGACGAAGAATCCGGGTTCCACCGCAGCTACGCGAATCCCGAACTGTTTGAGTTCTACGGCCAGGGTTTCGGTGGCGCACTCCAGCGCCCACTTGGAGGAGTGGTACTGCCCATAAACTGGCGCCACGATCCGGCCCGCGACCGAAGAGACGTTGATGATGCTGCCGGACAATTGCTTCCGCATGACTGGCGCCACGGCGCGAATCACCCGCAACGGCCCGAAGAAATTCGTTTCGAATACTGCATGCCATTCTTCGTCGGACGTCGTCTCAATCGGGCCTACGCCTGTCACACCCGCGTTGTTGACCATCACATCGATGCGGCCTTCTTCGCCGAGGATGTGCGCCATCGCCTGGTCGATCGATTCCTGCGAATCGACGTCGAGTTGAACTACTCGGATATCGAGTTTCTCCGCCGCGGCGGCATCACGCAGTGGTCCCGCTTTCGCGAGGTTTCTCATCGTCGCATAGACTCGATTGCCTGAGCGCCCGAACCGGAGCGCGGCTTCATAGCCGATGCCGGTGCTTGTTCCTGTAATTACAACAATTGCCATGTCCGGCCCCCTTGAGGGGCCGGACTCTACTCATGTTCGACGGACGTGGGAAGTCTGACGACAACGAATTTGTCGTCAACGAGCTACTGAATGGTGACTGTCCCAGACATGGCCTCGCCGTGGACACCGCAGTGGTATTCGAAGATCCCCTGGTGTTCGAACTTGAACTGGAACGTGCCGGAACCCTTTTGCTGCGGCGAATGAACTTCGGCGTCGTCCCAGCTTCCGACCACCGAATGCGGGTTTCGGCCACTCCAATCCCAGGTGACGGTGGTCCCTACCGGTAGTTGCAGCGAGAGCGGCGTGAACTTGTTGTCGCTAATGGTCACAGTGGTGACGCCTGCCGGAAGCTTGATGCCGCCACTCGTGGCTTCCGTGGTAGCCGTCGGCGCGGCAGTTGGGGTTGCATCGTCATCGTCGCCACAGCTCACGGCCAACGCGGCGACCACTGCGATGGTGGCGACTGCCGCAAGGCGGAGGAGCAAGGCCAGATGTTTGGGGCGTAGTAGTGGATTGATTTCGTGGTTCATCGGCATTGAAGCATCACTCAATCGAGGCCACGAACGGGTAAAGCGCCTGCCCGCCCATGACTCCCTCCACCTCCAGCCGATCCGCGAGTGAACCGACCGACTCGGCGACAGTCCCGAGCTCGGCTTCGGACACGCCTTCTCCCGCATACACGGTCACGAGATTCTCCGGCTTGAGGCCGGCGATACGCAGACCGGCAATTAGCGCATCGGCTGGGGACACTGCCGTCGCCACGAGCTTCCCATCGACCAGCACTATCGGCTGGCCGGCCTTCACCGTAATCCCATCCGAGGTTCGGTCTGCTCCTGCGATCGTGACTTCTACTGTCGTGATTTCTTCAGCGGCGGCGGACATCGCCTTCAGGTTCGCGGCCGGAGTTTCGCCGGCATCGAAGGCAATCGCAGCCGCGATGCCCTGTGGCAATGAGGTGGTGGGGATGATGTGGAGGGTGGAGTCCGACAGCTCTTTGGCCTGCTCCGCGGCAAGTACCACATTCTTGTGATTGGCGAGGACAACCACGTCGGGCGTTCTGAGAGCGTCCGCAGCACCAGCGATTTGCCCTGCGGGCGGTTTTTCGACGACACCGAGGTCGCTTACGGCAGCGCCGAGGCTTTCGAAGATCTCGTCGAAGCCGGCGCCGCGGCTCATCGCCAGCATGGCGATCTTCGCGCCGGCGCCCGAGCCGCTGTCACGGAATCGAACGTTCTGGGCTGACATGTCTTCGACCTTCACGCGGGAGACGTGTCCGAGCTCTTTCGCCGCCTCGATCAGCGGTTCTGGCGCGAGACTGTGGGCATGTACGCGGATAAGTTCCGAGTCGCCGACGACGACGACCGAGCGACTGTCGCGCGATTTCGACGAGGGCGCGGACCGCGTCGATGTCGAGCGGCCGATTGCTCGGCTCAATCAGGAATTCAGTGCAGAAGCCGTAGACATCCTCGCCGTGACCTTCAGCTGAATTGCACCGGCCTCGTTGCGGGGTGCGCGTTTACTTCAGCCACGCGCCCGGAAATGCCCGCGAGCAGCCCGCGAAGGATGACGCAGATCCCTTCGCCGCCGGCATCCGTGACGCCCGCTTCCTTTAATGATGGGAGCTGGTCGATTGTGGCAGCTTCGGCTGATTCGGCGGCCGCAACGGCCGCGCCGAGCACACGAATGCAGCCGTTGCGGTCGCCCTGGTCGTCGAGCGATAGCTCGCCCGGGCGCGCGCAGCATCGCCTGCGGGCGAAGGACGGTGAGCATCGTGCCTTCCTGCGGCTGGCTGACTGCCCGGTACGCCTGCGCTGCCGCCTGCTCGAGGCCCGAAGCGAGCGCGATGCCGTCGAGGATTTCGCGCTCGCCGACGCCTGCCGCGAACCCTCGCAATGCCTGTGAGAGGATTACTCCCGAATTTCCACGAGCTCCGTAAAGCGCACCCCGAGCGATGGCCGAGAGCACCTGCGCAACCGTTACAGGAGCATCGAGTGCCAGCGCCCGCTCGACGGCCTCGCGGAACGTCGCGGACATGTTCGAACCGGTGTCACCATCTGGAATCGGGTAGACGTTGATGGCATCAATGTCTCTGGCGGAGTCTGTTAGAAGTTCGGCGGCTGCCGCAAAAACATTGCGGAGGATGGCGCCGTCAATCGATTCGTCGGTGCGAATAGGGGCCGTCACGGGCTCTTCTCAGGCCTGCCTGTTTGGCCGTTACCGGTTGCCGGTGTTAGCATGAGCGTTCGATTCTCGCATGTAAGGCTGGATAACGCATGGCTAGTGGCGCCTGCGACGTTTGCGCAAAAACTACGATGTTTGGACGGCACATCCGTCACACTCACGGCGGACGCTGGGAGCGAAAAGCTACCAAGAAGTCGCGTACGTTTAAGCCAAACGTCAATAAGCAACGAATTCACATCGGTGGTCAGTCGATTCGGCTGAACATCTGCACCCGCTGCCTGCGAACGCTCGTAAAGAGCTAAGCAGGAGCCGGAAGCACCAAAAAAGCCCCCTCAACCGAGGGGGCTTTTTGTTGTCCACGACTTGGAGCGATTCAGCCTCGACGCTCTTCTCCGTTCCAGTGCGGTCGGGGGCTGCCGTCTGCCGTTATCAGTTGATCGAATTCCGTCGGGTTTTCCCTGTGAATGCTAAGGGGTTCGCCACTACTCCAGGGGGCCTTCCCCGATAACCCGCGTAGAGCGGCCTCCCCAGAATGAGGAGAACTCAGCGTGGGAGGAGGATGCCCGGATGATTCTACTGACCCGTATTGATGGCACCGAGTTCCACCTGAACCCGGACCTCATCGAACTCATCGAATCGACTCACGACACACACGTGACCCTCACCAACGGGCATCGTTACGTCTGCGCTGAAAAGCCAAACGTCATCGTCGAACGCATCGCGGAATTCCGCCGCATGTCGATGGGCGCCGTACGGAGGAGTGCCTGATGGACCTGGCAACCCTCGTTGGCCTGATTCTTGCGGTGGTTGGCATCGTCGGCGGCAACGTCCTCGAAGGCGGCAGCCCTGCCGCGCTGATCAACATCCCTGGTTTCATGATCGTGATTGTCGGCACGTTGGGCGCGGTCATGATTTCGCAGCCCATGAGCGTGATGGTGGGGCTGCCCAAGTTCCTCATGAAGGCGCTGATGGGCGGAAAGGCCCACAACTCCGCCGAGACGGTTGACCTGTTCGTAACGATGGCCGACAAGGCCCGCCGCGAAGGTCTCCTCGCCCTCGAAAGCGATGTCGACAACATTCATGACATGTTCACCCGCAAGGGTGTCCAGCTGATGATCGACGGCACCGATCCCGAGCTCCTGCGCGAGATCATGGAGATCGAAGCCGACGCCATGAAGCATCGGCACGAAGGTAACTTCGCCGCGCTCGAATTCATGGGCGGTATCGCCCCGACGATCGGCGTTCTCGGCGCGGTCATGGGCCTCATGGGCGTCATGTCCCACCTCGATGAACCCGAACACATCGGCCCCGGCATCGCAACCGCATTCGTCGCGACGTTCTACGGCGTGTTTACGGCGAACGTGCTCTGGCTGCCGCTGGCGAAGAAGCTCTCGAACAACTCGAAGCACGAACTGCATGCGCTCAACGTCGTAATCGAAGGGCTCATGTCCATCCAATCGGGCGATAACCCCCGGATCGTTCGCGAGAAGCTCGAAGGATTCCTCCAGCCGAAGGAGCGTCAGAAGAAAGACGATCCCATGCGAGAGGCGGCATGAGCAAGCGGAAACCTGCCGAGGCCGAAGCGCCAGAGAACCACGAACGTTGGATTGTTTCCTACGCGGACATGGTGACGCTGCTCTTCGCCCTCTTCGTCGTCCTCTACGCGACGAGCGATGCGAACCCGCAGAAGCTGCAGGCGGTCCACAACTCGATCGAGCAGGCGTTCAGCATCGGCGTGCTTCATGGTTCGAACGGCTCCTCCCCGGTCTTCAACAACGGCGGCGGCATTACGCCCAGCATTTCGGAAATTAAGTCGAACAACCTCGCGGCGCTTGAAAAGACGCTCGATGGTTTTGCCAAGTCGAACAACCTCGACGGCAAAATCCAGATTCGCAGCGATGCCAACAGCATCACGATCAGCCTCGCCGATAACCTGCTTATTCGATTCGGGCAGCGCGGATCTTCGCCCGGGCAGCCAGGACGTGCTCGCCCAGGTCGCTGCGGCGCTCAGCGGCCTTCCGAACGTCATGCGCATTGAAGGTCATACCGACAACGTGCCGGTCAACAGTCCGGATTTCGCATCGAACTGGGAGCTTTCGGCTGCGCGTGCATCGCGCGTACTCCGCTTCATGCGAGAGCAGGGCGGGCTCACGAACGAACTCTTCCTGGCCGGCTTCGCGGAAACGCATCCGATCGCGGATAACACCACTCCAGAGGGCCGGGCACTCAACCGCCGGGCCGACATCGTGATTCTGTATCCGACAATCGAAGACCTGAACAAAACGCTCCAGGGCGTGAAGGGAAACTAGCCATGTTCAAAGACAAGAAGGTGTTGGCGGGTGGTGCGGTCCTCTTCGCCGCTGCGTTCTGGTTCTACATCAAACCCAACTACATGGATGCGAAGCCGCCTCCGGTCTACACACAGGAGCAGATTCAGTCTTCGCCTCGCCCGACCGTGATGCTGGGCCGCGAAGTGACGCCATCGGCCATACAACGGGCAACGCACCCGAGGGCCTTGTCCTCAACTTGAAGGCTCCCGCCTCGGCTCCGAATTACGTGAAGACCATCATCGCGCTCGAATTCGAGCTACCCGACCCGCCGTGGATCGGGGCCTCCGGTGATGGCCTGACCGCGAAGAACATCGAGTTCACCCACGACCTCGAACACGAAATGCCCAAGATTCTCGATGCAGTGGCCAACGTTTTTGGTTCACACACCGCCGACGAGGTTTCCTCCGTCGAAGGCCGCAACGAACTCAAGGGCGAACTCATCGACGCCATCAACGAGCATCTGCTCGAACACAAGGTCGAAGCCGTCTACTTCGAAGTCTTCATCACACAGTGAGGCCAGGCCATGAGTGAACCGCAAGAAGTACTGAGTCAACTGCTCTCTCCGGCCCAGGCGGAAACGCTCGCGGCAACCGGCCAGGAAACCTGGGCGGCGGTCGCCGCTGCTCTCGAAGCCTTCCAGGGGGCAGCTCCGCTCTTTTCGGAGATGGAAGCTTCCCTGGTGATGCCCGATGAGATCACCGGGAAGTTCGCCGACCCGCACATCGCCATCCCCCTGGAGCTCTCCACCAGCCAGGATCAGTCAGCAACGGCCTACCTGGCAGTCCCGACCGCCATCGCAGCGATGTTCCTGGATTCTCAGGCCGACAGTCCGCGACGACGAAGAGCAGCAGACCATCGTGATGGCTTCGACGCTCCTCGGGCAGGTGGTCCAGGCGCTGAACTCGGCGGTGTTCGGGAAGTCTTCATCCGGCCTCGTCGTCGCCATAGACGACCTGACGGCTAACTCGATGCCCGAGACCCTTGCCGCCCTGGACGATCCGTGCATGTTCCTCACCGGAACGCTCGGTGGGTCGCGAATCCTTCCGATCTCGCTTGTACTTCCGGGGACGTTCCTCGACATCATGGCTGGGGCGATGGAGGGAGCCGTCGGGGCTCAGCCGGCTGCCGCCTCCGCCGTAACTCCCGACACCCTCACTCCGGAAGAGCCGGCAGCGTTCTCCTTCGAACTGACGCAAGAAGAACTCGAAGCTGCAGAACTGCTTGAAGTTGCGGAAGAGCCCGAGCGGGTCTTCGCCAGCGTTGGCGGTGGCCGCGAAGCTGCTGCAGCTCCGCCACCGCCCCCACGCCGGGAACCGACTCCCATTGGGCCGTCGGCCAGTCGAGCGCGATTCGCGCCGCTCCCAGAACAGGAACAGCCAGCCCAGCGGACGAGCATCGACCTCCTCGCCGGGCTCCAGATGAACGTCACGGTCGAGCTCGGACGGACGGAGCTGACCGTTTCCGAAGTCCTCGGCCTCGGCCCTGGTTCTGTCGTGGAGCTTGACCGGCTCGCCGGTGAACCGGTCGACATTCTCGTGAACGACCGGCTCATCGCACGCGGCGAAGTCGTGGTGGTCGATGAAAATTTCGGAGTTCGCGTTGTCGAAGTTGTCCGCCGCGGCCATGACGACGAGCGCGAACGATGAACGACCCGAAGACCCGAAAGAAGCTCCTCTGGGCGTTCGCTCTCGGCGGCGTCATGCTCTGTTCACTGGTCTTCATCACGACCCTTGCGCCGAAGGGCAATCAGTCAGCGGCAGATAGCCCCGTCATCCGCACGAACGAATCTGGCCAGATATTCCTCAGTGATGCGGCCACACCAACCACGCAGCCCGCGGATACCGGTTCGTCGGGCTTCAGTCTCGGCGGCGGTCAGCTTGTCTCGCTCGCCTGGCGGCTGGCGCTGGTCATCATCATCATTGCCGTCTCCATCACCGGCCTTCGCTGGTGGGGCCGGAAGACACAGGGCCCGAAGAGCACGACCGGCTTCATTCGCGTGATGGACACCCTTTCCATCAGCAACGGACGAACTATTCACCTGGTTGCGCTTGGCGAGCGCGTCATCGCCGTCGGTGCGACGGCACAGCAGCTGACGCTGCTCAACGAGCTCACCGAGGACGAGGCGAATCGGGTGTTCGAAGAATCCGTCCGCCCGGACGAGCAACCTCTCAGCCAGTTCGCCACCCAGTTGTTCGAACAAATGAAGCGTTGCAACCGGTCGGGGCCAAACTTCAGCCAAGAACGAAGCGATCATCGGCTAGCGCGGCCCGGAGTTCGGATACCGGTTACGCTTTGCCCCCATGGCGCGTCCATCGCTGAAAGCCGAGCAATCCGAGCGGACCAAAGCGTCCCTGATTGCGGCGGGCCGAGTCTTGTTCGGCGCTCGCGGCTATGCCGGCGTGTCCGCGGAGGAAGTGGCCGCAGCGGCGAACGTCACCACTGGGGCGGTCTACCACCAGTTCTCCAGCAAGCGCGGACTTTTTGTGGGAGTGTTCGAAGCGGTCGAGGCTGAAGTCACGGCCCAGGTTATGGCGGCGGCCGGGACGGTGGAGGATCCCTGGCAGGGCTTTCAAGCCGCATGCCGGGCTTTTCTGGAGGCTTCAGCTCAGCCTGATGTCCGCCAGATCCTACTCATCGATGGGCGCTCGGTTCTCGGCTGGGATGAATGGCACGAGATCATGGCCCGTTATGGCCTCGGCATGACACGCGGAGCGGTCGAGGGCCTGGTCAATGCTGGCCTTATCGCGGCGACCCCGGTGGATGGAATGACGGCCCTGCTGTTCGGGGCGCTGTGTGAGGCGGCTGTTTTCGTCGCGAATGCCCCCGACCCGAAGGCCTCGCTCGATGACACGCTTTCGGCGCTAAGCCAGTTGCTCGAGTCCCTCCGGACGAGCTGAGGCCAACTTCTCGTGGTTCCTAAAAGTGGCTCTCAACGATGCCCCCGAAGTGGTCGTGGATTAAACATACGTAATCTACCTATGTTTAACACAGCAACACCAAGGAGCTATTTCTCGATGCCAAAACTCACTGGAATTTCCCATGTCGACCTTGCGGTCTCGGACCTCGACCGCAGCACCGCGTTCTACACAAAGGCGCTCGGAGTCGCCCAACTCTTCCGGGGCCGAAACGAGGCAGAGAACTTCGAGGTCGCCTACCTCGCCGAACCTGCTACCGGGACGATTCTTGGCCTGGTGAGAGCACGACGCTGCCTCGGCCGGGACGTTCGATCCCCGCAAGTCCGGGTTGGACCACCTGTCGTTTGCGGTTGCCGAACCCAACGAACTTCACGCCTGGGCGGAGCACCTTGCGGAGGTCGGAATTGAGACAGGCGGGGTGACCGAGCAGCCGCCATTTGGCGTCCGGCCTGAACTTCACGGACCCCGATGGGATCGCGCTCGAGTTCTACTACCTGGACCCGCAGGTGGTCGGCGCCAAGTAGGCGATTGGGCCGAGCGTGCAGGCGCCAGCGGGTCATTCTGCTGGCGCCCGCAACGTCGATACCGCAACTGCCCCAACGCAAATCAGGAATCCCGAAACTGACCGTCAGGGTTTCGCCCTTCGGGCGGCGGGCATCCCCCAATATTGACCACAGAGCCGTCTTCCTACGCTGAATCCATTACGGAAATGGGTGAGTTCGTGGGCATTCGGCCACACCTTCAGAGTTCACGACGACGGCGCATCCTCGTCGTGCTCAGCCTTCTCGCGATTGCGCTTGTCACGCTGACGAGTTGCGCTGCCGAACCGGGAACCACCGGTCAGATTTCACCCCAGGCAACGGGCGGGATCGATACTCAGAATCCACAGAATATCTCGACCGCCATCCAGCTGCTGCTGTTAGTGACGGTGCTTTCGATGGCGCCGGCAGTGCTCGTGATGGTGACCTCGTTCACTCGCATCATCGTGGTGCTCTCGCTCGTGCGGAACGCCATCGGCATCCCGCAGCTCCCCCGAACCAGGTGATGATCGGGCTCGCGCTTTTCCTCACCGCGTTCGTAATGGCCCCGGCCATCAAGCAGATAAATAAGGAAGCGGTCCAGCCCTACCTCAACGGCACGATTACCCAGCAGGAAGCCTACAACCGCGGCGAAAGCCCGCTGCGCGCGTTCATGCTGAAGCAAACCCGTCAGCAGGACCTCGGACTTTTCCTGAAGCTCAGCGATACGCCGAAGCCGGAGACCGTCGATGACGTGCCGACCTACGTGCTCGTGCCGGCGTTCACCATTTCCGAGCTGAAGACGGCCTTCCAGATGGGCTTCATCATGTTCGTGCCGTTCCTGATCATCGACCTCATCGTCTCATCCGCCCTGCTCAGCATGGGCATGATGATGCTGCCCCCGGTCATCGTTTCGCTCCCGTTCAAAATCCTCCTCTTCGTCCTCGTCGATGGTTGGTACCTGATCATCGGCTCACTCGTCGGCAGTTTTGCGACTTAGGAGCGCTGAGATGAACGAAGCAGTAGTCATCGGTCTTATGCGCGAAGCGCTCACGACGGCCCTCCTCGTCGGCGCGCCGATCCTTGCCACCACGCTCATCATCGGTGTGGTCGTGAGCCTCATCCAGGCCGTCACCCAGGTGAACGAAGCGACGCTCACGTTTGTACCGAAGCTCATCGGCGTATTTGTCGCGATGCTCATTTTCGGTCCATGGATGATGGAGACCCTGCTCGGATTTTCTGCCGGATTGTTCGCGAATGCCGCGAGCTACGGGCGCTGACGATGCCAGGATTCACCGTCACTCCCGAGTACACCTATGCGTTTTTCCTCATCCTTCTACGGACGAGTTCGATGCTGGTGTCCGCTCCACTCTTGAGCCACAAGGGGATCCCGGCGTACACGAAGATCGGCTTCGCCATCTTCTTCTCGCTCGTGCTCGTGCCGCTGCAAGGCGACCATCCTCCGGCGGCCCCGCAGAACTACGGGATCATCATCGACAACGCCGTGCGAGAGGTCCTTTTCGGGCTCGCCCTCGGCGTGGTCATGAACATCGTCTTCATCGGTGTGCAAATGGCGTCCCGAATCATCGGGCTCCAGATGGGGTTTGGCCTCGGCGCCGTCTTCGACCCTATCACCGGTGCTGAGTTCGGAACGTTCGACCAGTTCTACAGCCTGCTGGTCACGCTCGTCTTCTTCACGATGAACGGCCACCACCTGGTGATCCAAACGCTCGTCGAAACGACACGCGCCGTGCCCCTCGGCACCTTCAACCCGTTCCTTGTGACTCCCGATGCGATTGCTTCGCTGATCGCCGGGCTGACGGTAACGGCCATCCGGCTCGCCATGCCGGTGATGGCAGCGCTGCTCCTCACCGACCTCGGCATGGGCCTCGCGAGCCGAACCGTCCCGCAAATGCAGGTGCTGATCGTGGGTGCGCCGATCAAGATCTTCGTTGGCCTCATCGTGTTGGGGGCCGCTCTGCCGGCGACGGTGACGCTCCTCCATGGTGTCCTCGGCACCTCGCTTACCGGCTCGAGCCGCGTTCTCCTTGGGGGCGCGAATTAGATGGCTGGCGAGAAGAGTGAGGCCCCAACTCCAAAGCGTCTGAAAGACGCACGCCAAAAAGGCAACGTCGCCAAGAGCGAGGAGATCGTCACGATCGGCGTGCTGCTTCTCGCCGTTACGGCGCTGAAAATGCTCGGCCCACAGCTCTGGGCTTCGATGGGGGACATGCTCCGCGAGGGCCTCGGCAACCCGACGCACCAGGAACTCACACAAAAGAGTGCCTTCGATATGGGCCGGGATGTCACCACGCATGCCCTGCTTGCCCTCTTGCCGCTGCTCGGCGTGATTGCCGCAGCGGCCGTCTTGTTCAATGTCGCTCAGACGGGACTTCTGCTCAGCGGGGAGGCACTCAAACCCAAGTTCAACCGGGTGAACCCCGGCGCAGGCTTCAAGCGGCTTATTTCGATGGACGCGTCTCATGCGCCTCGGGAAGTCGCTCTTCAAGTTCGGAACAGTCAGCCTCGTCGTCTACTTCACGCTCAAGAGCCGGCTCGCGGAAATCGCAGCGCTCTCCCAGTACTCGGTTGTCGGTGGCGCGAGCCACATGGTTTCGATTGGCTTCGATATCGCCTTCAAAGCCGTCGCCGTCCTCTTTTTGATGGCCTTCGCCGACTTCGCCTGGCAGCGCCGCAAGTTCCTGAAGCAGCTGATGATGACCAAGGAAGAGCTCAAGCAGGAAATGAAGGAGAGCGACGGCGATCCGCAAATCAAGGCAGCGATCCGGCGGCGACGTCAGCAGCTGATGAACCGGATGATCGCCTCGGTGAAGACCGCCGACGTGGTGGTCACGAACCCGACGCACTTCGCTGTGGCACTCAAGTACGACCCGGTCACGATGCAGGCCCCGATGGTCGTGGCGAAGGGGCAAGACCTGCTCGCCAAGCGGATTCGAGAGATCGCCGCCAAGAACGGCGTCCCCATCCTCGAAGAACCCCCACTTGCGCGGGCGTTGCATGCAGCCGTGCCCATCGGCAATTACGTGCCCGCCAACCTCTTCCACGCCGTCGCGGAAGTCCTCGCCTGGGTTTACGCCATCCGCGCCAAGCAGCCATTCGCACGCACACGGTTTGCCGGCGCCACCGGCGGAGGTAACTCGTGACAGTCCAGGCGCAAGCCCAGGTTCAGCCGATAACCGGCTGGGGTCGGTTGCTCGCCCAGACCGACATCCTCCTCGCGGCAGGCATCATCACCATCGTCGGGATGATGATTATCCCGCTGCCCGCGTTCCTGTTGGACATGCTTCTGACCATCAATCTCGCCACTTCCGTGACGATTCTGCTGGTGGCGGTCTACACGCAGGAACCGTTGAAATTCTCAGTCTTCCCGTCGTTGCTGCTGGTGACGACGCTCTTCCGGCTGGCGCTCAACGTGTCAACGTCGCGGCTCATCCTTCTCCACGGGAATGCAGGCTCGGTCGTCGATTCCTTCGGCCACTTCGTCGTCGGAGGCAACCTCGTCGTTGGGCTGGTGGTCTTCCTCATCCTGGTGGTCATCCAGTTCGTCGTAATTACGAACGGCGCGGGACGCGTCGCGGAAGTCGCGGCCCGGTTCACCCTGGATGCAATGCCCGGCAAGCAGATGGCGATCGATGCGGACCTGAACGCGGGCCTCATTGACGAATCCCAGGCGCGCGAGCGCCGCAAGGCCATCGGCCAGGAAGCGGACTTCTACGGGGCCATGGACGGCGCTAGCAAGTTCGTGAAGGGCGATGCCGTCGCCGGCATCGTCATCATCATCGTGAACATCGTCGGCGGCCTGAGCATCGGGGTCCTGCAGCAGGGCGTCAGCCCGGGCGCTGCCCTCAACCTCTACGCCAGCCTCACCGTCGGCGATGGCCTCGTGTCTCAGCTTCCCGCGCTCCTGATCTCTACCGCGACAGGCATCATTGTGACGCGCGCTGCCAGCGATACGAACCTCGGCACGCAGATGTTCACGCAGATCACCGGCCAATCAAAGCCACTGGTGATTGCGGGAGTGATGCTTTCGCTGTTCGGCATGATGCCGGGCCTTCCGAAGGTCCCGTTCTTCATGGTGGGCGGCATTTGCGTCGTGGCTGGATTGCTCATCCAGCGGCAGCAGAACAGCGACAAGGCGGCCGCCGCGGCGTTCGTCCCGTTCGTCGAACCGGAACCGGAAACCATGGGTCCGCAACAGGTGATCCAGATGATGAACATCGATCCACTCGAGGTCGAAGTCGGCTATGGGCTTATTCCCATCGTCGACGAACAGGCCGGCGGCGGACTTTTGCGCCGGATTACGATGATTCGCCGCCAGGTCGCCCTCGAACTCGGCATCGTTTTGCCGACCGTGCGCGTGCGGGACAATCTTCAGCACGCACCGAATGCCTACATCGTCAAACTCCGCGGAGTCGAAATCGCCCGCGGCACGCTCCAGCCGGGCCAGTTCCTCGCCATGGATCCCGGCACCGCCGAAGGCGACATCCCGGGGATAGAAACACAGGAACCCGCATTCGGGCTGCCAGCCAAATGGATCACACCGGTCTACAAAGAGCGTGCTGAACTCCTCGGCTACACCGTTGTCGATGCCGAGAGCGTGCTGGCGACGCACCTCACAGAACTGGTGAAGCGCTTCGCTCCGGACCTGCTCAGCCGCCAGGACACACAGAACCTGCTCGAAAACCTTCGCAACGAATACCCGGCGCTCGTCGAGGAGCTCATCCCCACGACGCTTACGGTCGGCGAGGTCCAGGAGGTCCTGCAGAACCTGTTGAACGAGCGAATCTCCATTCGCGACCTCGTCAGCATTTGCGAGACCCTTGCGACCCATGGCCGTGTCTCGCGCGACGTGGATCTCCTCACCGAGTACTCCCGTGCGGCACTGGCCCGCCAGATCAGCCGTCAGTACTCCGATGAGTTCGGGACCATGCATGTCATAACGATCGGGCCGCGGACGGAAGACGAGATCGCCCAGTCGATCCAGCAAGGTGACCACGGCAACCAGGTGGCGATGGCGCCATGGCAAATGCAGCGACTGCTTGGCGTGGTCGGTACTGAGGTAGAGAAAGTGGCCGCCGCCGGCCGAGACCCGATCATCCTCTGTTCCTCACGAATCCGCCTTGCCCTGCGCCGGATGCTCGAACGCAGGCTGCCGAATGTGACCGTCCTGTCCTTTGCTGAAGTTACAGCCCAAACATCGGTCGAAGCCGTTGGAAATATCGAGGTGAACGTTGGAAACGAAGCGCTACATCGGTAACGACATGGCCCGGATCTTCACGCGCGTGCGCCGTGAACTGGGGCCTGACGCAGTCATCGTCCAGACCCGCTCGCTGATGCGCAATGGCGCCGATCCGCTGATCGAGGTACTTGCTTCGGCTTCAGAAGGTGGCGACGACGCGCTCACGCTTGCCCTGCAGCGGGTCCTTGTCCAGGGTTCCCTCGAACACGCCGAAGGGCGTACCGAGTCGCGCGGAATGACTGTTGGAGACCTTGAAGACATCGCGGTACGCCAGCACAACGACGAAGCAGCCACAGCGCGAGTTCGACCAGGCTATTTCGCAGCAGGAGCCCGTCCCTGAACCCGACTGGTTCGAGGGCTACGTCTCCACCAAAGGCACCGGCCTGCCCCCGCAAATCGCCTCGATGATGTTTGACGACGAGGATGTCGAATCGCACGAGCAGGCGAACGCGCTCGAGCCGTTTTCTGCTCCCCAGACCTCGCCGCCGGACCCAATCCAGTGGAGTGCTCGCCCGCGCATCGTCACTACGGTGCCGTCGTCGAGTCCCACTACGGCCGCGCCAAGGAAATTCACGCCTGTCGAGCCGGGAGTTGCCGGTTCGCTCATCGCTGCGGGGTTCTCCGCGAATGCGGCCAACCTCGTCGGTGGTGCCGCGGGGGGTGTTGGTAATCCCGTGGATGCGCTCAGCGCGGCGCTCGAAGCGGCGCGCGTTGAGTACCCGGTGGAAAATCGGACGGCGATCATCACCATCCAGGGCGCGCCTGGCTCGGGCCGGACTACGGCCCTGATGCGGATGGCCCTCGACTGCGCGGATTCGGGCCGGGAGGCCATCCTCGTAGCTGCCGATAGCTCCCATGCGGGAGGGCGCGCACAGGTTCACGCTTACGGCGAGGCGATTGGCCTGGCGGTCTTCGATGCGTTTTCCCCGAAGGACCTCGTCAGCTCCGTGAGTCGGGCTCCCAAGGGCGCGTGCGTGTTCATCGATGTCCCGGCCGGCCGCTGGAACCCTCCGCCGCTGCCCGGTATCGCTCACTTCGTCTATCTCGCGGTGCCGGCCCACTGGCAGCCCGCCGCAATCGAGGCAGAGCTCAGCGAATTCGATTCCTCGTCGTGCTCCGGGGCCATTCTCACCGGCACAGACCTTGCCACCTCGCTGACACCAGCTCTTTCCCTGCTGGTGGAGTCACAACTTGGCGTCGCGTTCCTATCCTCAGGAAGAGATGTTGCTACGGGGATCGGGATCGCGGACCCCATCACGTTGGCATCAGGGGTCTTCACTACACCAACACGGGAGACGACCAATGGGCGGCTTGCCGTTACAGCGTAAGAATCCCTACATGGCACAAGGACTCCTGCCGGGTACCACCCTTCGACTCGACTTCTCTTCCGGGGGGGCCGGCGAAACCCACGTCACTCAGGTCGAGGATGTGGACGACCGGGTCGCGATCCTCGTGCCGATGCAGGGGCTCCGACCACGCCCGTTTAGCGTCGGGACGCTTGTCCATGCGCACTACAACCACCAGCAAAAGCGCTGGCGCTTCGTCAGCGAAGTCGAAGGGCATAGCGAAGACGGTATGTTCGAATTCCTCAGCCTGCCGGCGACTATCGAGAGTACCGAACGTCGTCGGAACTTCCGTCTCCCCGCGGCTATTCGGCCAGATACGATCTACCGGATTCTCCAGGACGCCGAGATCGAAGGCCCCCAAGTGCTGGAAGGCATGATCGTGGACCTTAGCGAGGGCGGTTGCTGCATCAGTACGCGCGGCCTCGGTTCGGTTGGCGAACGACTCGGCATGCAGGCGACGTTGCCGGAAGCAGGCGAAATCCAGGCGCACATGCGGATAAACACCGTTCGCGACCCGGAGCGCGGCAATCGCAACCGGCGTCTCCATTGCGAATTCACCGAGATCTCCCGCGCGCACCGTGATGTGATAGCGCGCTACATGATGCGCCGGCAGCTTGAGATGCGCCGCCGGGGCCAGCTGTGAGACCACTCCAGCCATACACAGTCGCCCGTTTCGGCATTTACGTGGCCGCTGCCGTCGCCATGCTCAGCGTTTGGCTGGGCAACCGCGCCGGGATGCCCTTCGACTACTCGCTCCTGCGTTCGGTGTTCTTCTTCGTAATCATCGCGGCGCTCGGCTTCGGAGCCGAAGCCGTTTTGCTGATGACTCCACCGAACCCGCCCTCGCCGGCGCAACCGCCTGTTGCGCAGGAACCAAATGAAACCCTTGAAACCGAGTAACGACCTGAAGGAGTGCCCCCATGGCCGTGGCAGCTGAACTACGCGCGAATTCCCCACATAGCGATCGAGAGACCGCCATCAAGCAGTACGCGCCGCTCGTAAAATACGTCGTTGGCCGGCTGGCCATCGGCCTCCCGGCGATCCTCGACTACGAAGACATCCTGAGCTACGGCACGATCGGCCTCATCGAGGCACTCGACCGGTTCGACGATAGCAAGGGTGTGAAGTTCGAGACCTACGCGATCAGCCGCATTCGCGGAGCGATCATCGATGCCCTGCGGGCCCTCGATCGGCTCCCGCGTTCGGTGCGCCAAAAGGCCAAGAAGCTCGAACAGATCCATGTCTCCTACGTCCTGGAGCATGGTCGCGAACCAACCGACGAAGAGGTCGCACAGGGCATGGGCCTCACCATCGAGCAGTACAACCAGACCCTGGTTGATTGCTCCTGGGTGACTGTCTCGCTTGATGGCCTGCTCGACCGTGACAACAGCGACGACGGCTCGGCGCCGACCGAACTACCCGCCGACCCGAACGAAGAGGACTTCACCAAGCGCATGGAGAAGCGCCAGCTCGTCGACGCTCTCACCGGCGCGGTGAAGCAGCTCCCCGAGCGCGAGTGGCTCATCGTGAGCCTCTACTACCGCGACGAAATGACCATGAAGGAGATCGCGCAGATTCTCGAGATTTCCGAATCCCGGGTCTGCCAGCTTCACGGGCGCGCTCTTGGCCGCCTGCGGGCGCGGCTCTCTCGCGACCACACAGCCTGAGGAACCATTCCATGAACGATGCAATCGCCCTCCTCGCAATCTCCCAGCTCGTCTGCCTTGGCGCGCTCTTTTATCTCTACATGCAGCTGCAGGAGATGAAGAAGCACTCCCCCGCCCGCCGGCAGCCCTCGGCGCGTATTCATCGCATGCCGGGTCCTGCCAATGTGGCCCAGCCTTCGGCAGCCCGCGCCGCAAACGCCGCCTACGCGGCCCCGGCTCAACGCGTAGAACCCGCGGTCAGCGCGGCTCGCAACGAGCTTGCCAACCTCGTCGCTCGCTCGAACGGTGTCGTTGACATCCAGTCGCTCGCTCGCCGCATGCGCAAGAGCGAAGAAGAAGTCCGGCTCCTCTTGCGACGACAGGGGATAGCCAGCTAATGCGCCGTTACGTACTCGCCGCGCTCGCCTCGTTCGCAGTCGCCATGGTCTTCCTGGCCGGCGATGCCCGGGCGAACGGCGTGCCCCAACTCGTGAAACTGACGTACCTCGAAGGAGTCTCGAACTTCGGGCCGCAAGACGCAGAAGGCGTGCTCGAATTCAGCTTCGCCGAGGCTTACGCCCGCGTCGACGTGAAGAACCTCAAGCCGATGGACGGGTACACCTACGAAGGTTGGCTGAAGGGAGGCTCGTCGCCTCTCAAAGTCGGGACAATTGCGGTGAACTCTGCCGGGATCGGCCTGCTCGATACGAAGCTCGCCGGCCTCACAGCCTACGACTACAACGTGTTCGTCGTGACCGCTCGGGCGACCGGCGACACTTCCGACTCCACTCCCGCCCAGGTCTCGATCGCCGGCCGCTTCACGGTCATTGGCGACGAGGCGAACAAAGAAGCCGCGGGAGACGTCCGCCCGAACCAGCTCCCTGACACCGGGGAGAAAGCGCCCGCCACGCTCCGTCAACGCGCGGGGCGGACCCTGACCATCGCTGCCGCCGCTGGCGGACTGGCGTTCGTGCTCTTACGAGTCCTGAATCGAAAGAAGGTCACCGATGATCAAGGGACTGTATAGCGCCTTCACGGCAATGGATTCCGCATGGAAGTACCAGGACGTGCTGGCCAACAATATCGCCAACGTCGGACACCGTCGGATTCAAGCGCGAGTTCGCGACGCAACAACCGTTCGCGGATGTCTTGCTTTCACAGCAGGCTCCGGTACCGGCACCGATCTCGTCCCGCATCCAGCAAGTTGTCGGACAAATCGGAACGGGCACGTTCATCGCCGATTTCGCCACGGACTATGGCCAGGGAATGATCCGCCAGACCGGCAACGAACTCGACCTCTCCCTGACGGATGGTTTCTTCCAGGTTGAAGGCCCCGATGGCACCGTTTACTCCACGCGCGACGGCCGCTTTGGCCGGGACAGCGAAGGCGACCTGGTTACGAGTCACGGGTATTACGTACTGGGCGCAGACGGCCAGCACATCAATCTCCCGCAGACCCCGGTCACCATCGGCGTGGACGGGACGGTGCTCGACCAGGGAAACGAAATCGCCCGCATCGCCGTGCTCGACTTCTCGCCGACGGAACTGACGCGGGCCGGCGAGGCGTACTTCACCAGTACCACCGTCGGCCAGGACCCGGTCGGGGGCGCCGGGCTTCGCCAGGGCTTCCTCGAAGGTTCCAACTCCATCCTCGTTGAAGAGATGACTACCCTCCTGGCCGTCCAGCGGACATACCAGGCGAACCAGGCCGTTCTTTCGACCCTCGACGGGACGTTAGACCAGGCCGCCGGCGAACTGGGGAGGCTCTAAGATGCCGTCAATTCTCGGGGCCGCAGCCAGCGGCATGACGCAGAACCAGAACAAACTCGACGCAGTCAGGTTCAATGTCGCCAACGCGGAGACATTCGCCTACAAGAAGATCCGGCCGCTCCATGAAGGTCTGCCGACGCCAGAACGTCGATCCCGAAGGCGGCCGACTCGGCGTGGCCCAGACCACCACTGACCTCGTCTTTTCGCAGGCAGCCACCCAGATAACGGACAACCCGCTCAACTTCGCAATCGAGGACGACGCATTCCTGCGCGTCCAGGACTACGACGGACGAGTGGTCTACACGCGTGTGGGCGCTCTCAAGACCGACGTGGATGGCAACATCCTCGTCCTCGGCGACCACCTGCTCGAGCCGCCCATCCAGTCGCCCTCGGGTTTCTGGACTCAGCACGAAGTCGATTCATCCGGAATCGTTACGGCCCTCGACGAAAACGGCGAGCGGCAAGAGATCGGTCAGACTGTCCTTCGCAAAGTTCCGCAACCCGCAGGGACTCGAGACTCCTCGGCGGGGGAATGTACGCCGACACCGCCAACACGGGCGAGATTACGGTCAGCCCGGCGGGAACCGAGGGTTTCGCCGCATTGCGACCGGGTGCCCTTGAAGGCTCCAATGTGGATATGGCGGAAGAGTTCACGACGATGATCATCGCGCAGCGAGCGTACTCCGCCTGCGCCAAGACGTTCGGCATTGGTGACGAGATGCTCGCCATCGCCACCAACATCACCCAATAGGAGACCACACCATGGCTCGAATCGATGGAATGAACCTCTCTGGCGCGAACCTCAACCCGGCCGGCGCGGCAGGCGCTTCTTCGTCGTCACAGGATCCGGCGGCAGCAGAAGCCGCCCTCAAAGCGCGTGGCCGACAGGACGCCGTGAACCTCTCCAACCGCGGCCGGCTTGTTGCCGAAGCAGCCCATGCCGTCGCGAACGTCGCGAGACGTGCGGACCGAACGCGTTGCCGCGCTGAAGGCCGCCATCGCGAACGGCAGCTTATAGCTCCAACGCCCGCGAAATCGCCGAGCGGCTCTTCGCGAACGGGATCGGGAACTAGCAATGGCCTCGCCGGCAGCGGTACTCGAAGAAATCCTCACCCTGCTCGCCAGGGAAGAGCAGGCGCTGACTTCGCTCATAACCCTTGCGCTCGATGAGCAGCAAGCCCTCATCGAATCAGACTTCGATGGCGTCGCCGAAATTAGCGCCGACATGCTCGAAGCAGCAAACGCGATCGAGGTGATCGAAGAGAATCGTTTGAATCTCCTTAGATCCGTCAACGCGGAGTCGCTGACACTCGAAGAACTGCTCCCGCTTGCCGATGATCTCGGCGTCGGTGGATTCGCAGAGGCTCGGCTCCAGCTCGGTGCGCGCGCCCAGGAACTCCGGGACGCGCAAGAACAGAACGCGCGTCTCCTCCTGAATGCGATGAAACTGCGCGAGCGCTGGGCGAACTTGTTGGGTGGGTATATCGCACCTGGCTACAGCCGCAACGGCAGCAGGCAAAACGCCGGCGAAACTCGCGGCAAGGTTTCGCGAAGCGCGTAGGAGGTCCAGTTGGGTCTTTCCATCGGACTTGATACCGCCGTCAAGGCGCTCAGGGCTCACCAGCTCGCGGTCGATGTTGCCTCGCACAACATCGCCAACGCGCAGACGCCGGGCTTTAGCCGGCAGCGCGTGCTGCTGCGCCCAATTGGTCTCGATGGAAGCGATCACTTCTCTCGCGACAACCTTCTCGGTCGCGCCGGCTATGGCGTCGACGCCAAGGACGTAAACCGCATCCGCGACACGTTCCTCGACTTCCAGGCCCGCCAGAGCATGTCATCGAAGGGCCAGTACACGGCCTTTACCGCGCCGATTTCGAACGCCGAAGTCGTCTTCAATGATCCCTCCGACGACGGCATGTCCTCGCTCCTCGGGAAGTTCTGGTCGGCCTGGCACGATGTCGTCAATGAGCCGGAGTCCCTCCCGGGCCGCACCGCGCTGATTCACGCGACGACCACGTTCACGACTCGCGCGTGAAGGTGGCCTACGACCAGCTCTCCCAGCAGCGGCTCGACCTGAATCAGACCGTTTCCGGCATCGGCAGCCAGATCAATGCAAAGGCAACCGAAATCGCCGGCCTGAACCTGCAGATTAAGCAGGTGGAACTCAATGGCGACATGGCAAACGACCTTCGCGACCGCCGGGACCTCATCCTTGACGAGCTCTCCACCCTTGGAAACATCAGCTACGCCGAGGACGACGACGGCTCGATGAGCGTCTACCTCGGCACGCACGAACTGGTCTTCGGGACCTCGGCCCGCACTGTGAAGACGGTCGACGACCCGGCGAACCCGGGGATGGTTAAGCTCCAGTTTGCAATCGACAACGACGACGTGAAAGTCGGGAGCGGCCAGCTTCGCGGCATCCTCGATGCGCGAGACGTTGCCCTGCCGGACCTCATCGGAAAGCTCAACAACCTCGCGACCGGCATCATGAATTCGGTGAACTCGCTCCACCAGACGGGGTTTGGCCTGAACGGGGCCACCGGTCTGGCGTTCTTCACCGGTACCGATGCATCCAACATGGCGATCAACTCTGCGATCGCCGGCAGCCCGCAGTCGATCGCAACGGCCTCGGCCGCGAATTCGCCGGGCGACCCTTCGATCGGGCTTGCAATCGCGAACCTTCAGCAATCGACGAACATGCTCGCCGGGCTGGGCGCGAACAACCTGATCGTCAACGAGGCACTTTCGGCCGGGAACGTCGCCAGCGGCATCACGCTCGCGGGTTCGATGCAGCCCGGGACCTATCACATGGTGGCAGTCGGCCCGAACGTCGAGCTTCGTTACGGTTCGGCCACCGGCCCGGTGGTAGGCACGGCCACGCTCGCGGATATTAACCCTCCCGGCGGCTCCATCACGTTCATGAACGGCACTAACACTGTCGCGACGATTTCGATGACCGTTGGCGCACCCTACCTGGCCGCCACCCAGCAGACCGACCTGACCGCCGCCGGGAACAGCACCCTCCAGGTCGAAGCTTCGGCGAACACTTACTACGCCAACATCGTTTCGGTGCTGGGCGCCGATGTGAACCGCGCGAAGGGTCTGGAGGATTCCTCCGACCTGCTGGTGGACCACCTCGACACGCTGCGCCAGTCGGTTAGCGGCGTGAACATCGACGAAGAAGTGACCAACTTGAACTCCTCGCAGCACGCCTACAAGCCGCCGCGAAAGTAATCTCCGTAATCGACGAAATGCTCGACACCTTATCAACCGGACGGGGGTCGGATAAGCCATGCGCCTCAGTGACCTATCCCGATCGAATAGCCAGATCCGCTACATGTCGGCCGCGACCGGACGTGCGGACAAGATCCAGCAGCAGCTTTCGACGAACCGGCAGAATCCAACGAGCTAGCGACGACCCAACCGGCGCGGCGATGGCGATGCAGTACCGCAAGAACATCGCGTTCGAATCTCAGATGCGCCGCAACCTGGACAATGGCACGGCGTTCCTGAATGTGACGGAGACGGCGCTCGACGGCGTGACGGAAATGCTGCAGCGGGCTCGAGAACTCACCGTGCAGGGTGCAACCGGCACGCTAGGCCCGAACGAAAAAACGAACATCGCTTCGGAACTGAACCAGATCATTCAGCAGCTCGGCCAGATCGCGAATACAAACTTCGGCGGCGCCTACATCTTCAGCGGCTACAAGACCGATACGCCCGCCTATAACGTCACCGGCAACCCTCCAGTTGCGGCGACCTGGCAGGGTGACAACGGCCAGCGCATCCGCCAGATCTCAGCTCAGGATTCGGTCGCGGTTAACGTCGTAGGCAACGATGTATTTGGCGACATTTTCTCGCAGCTCATTACTCTGCGGGACAACCTGAACACCAATGCTCCGACTGTGACGATCAATAACTCGCTCGGAGACATCGACCACGCATTGGACCGCGTGCTTAACGCGCGAGCCGACGTTGGCGCCCGAGTGAACCGTTTCGAAGCGACGACTAATCGTTCTTACGACACGGACACGAACCTTCAGGAGTTGCGGGCCGGCGTCGAAGACATCGATATCGCGGAGACGATTGTCCAGTTCACGGCCTCGCAGAACGCGCTCGAAGCGGCGCTCGGTGCGATCGGTCGCACGAGCAGCATGACGCTCCTGAACTTCCTGCGATAAAGACAGGTCGCCCGGCTACTGCCCGGCGTAGGTTCGGAGTGCTGCCTCTAGCTCCATCTCACGCACGCCCCTGGTCGCCAGGACGGCCTTCAGCCAGTCTGGCCGAGCCTTGCAGGCGACGGCGACCGCGGGGTCGGCTTTCGATTGTTCGCCCGCGAGTTCGGCGAAGCGCGACACGTAGTCCGGGGGCCGAAGGTCGGAGGCCAATTCCACCAGATGCGAAAGGGTCGGGAGCGGTGACGCGCCCCGGCACGCCCCGGATGTTCAACGGACCAGGCTTGTCGCCGCCGCCGGCCAGCCCCGCGCCGTCGCAGATGATGGCGCCTCGAATGAAGTCGGGCCGGGCGCCAGCGATGAGCAAAGCGATGTAGCCGCCGAGTCCGCGGCCGACGACGGTGGCCGGTCCGGTCATCCAGAGCGCAGCATCGGCATCGCCCATGAGCACTTCCGCCGTGTAGCCGCCGCCGCCAGGGATGGTCGAGGCGCCGTGGCCGGTGAAATCGAGGGCCATGATTCGACCGGGCCACGCTTCGAGGTCAGCCGGGACAGATGCCGGCGACCGTTCGCCGAGCGCGTGCAGGTGCAGAAGTGTTGGGCCGTCCCCGTCGCGCACGGTGTGGAGCGCCAGCTTCACCTGGTTGTGGGTGACGAAAACGGTCATTCGAGGAAGTCCCGCACCATGTCGGCAACTTCGCTGCGGGTGCTCGATATGGATGAAGTGTCCGGTATCTTCGAACGGCACGAGCCGCCCTCCCGGCGGGAGGAAGGGCTCGATAGCCTTGTGGTTCGTGCCCCAGCCCATCTCTTCTTCCACCGTAGCCGTCAGGCCCAGGAGCGGTACCGCCATAGTCTTCAGTCGCTCGAGTGACCAGTCGGGCCGCCACGGCCCGAAGCCGCCAAAGCGGATGGCCGGGTCGAGTTTCCAGCGCCAGCCATCGGCGTCCTTGCGGGCGCCAATGCTCGCGAGGTAGAGCAGCCACTCGTCCGAGAGGCGCGGATTCATCCGCTTCCGCCGTTTCGCGAGTTCTTCGAGCGTCCCGGGCTTGCGGAAGTTCGCCGCCGCGCTTCGCCGATGGTCGAGCCATTGGGCAAGGTTCTGGCTACTGAAACGACGCTGTTCGTGGTCCGAAACGTCGGGATGAGGATCGGGTGAGGGCAGGCCGTCGATGACGACCATCCTCGAAAGGCGCAGCGGCAGTGCTTCCGCGAGTTGGAGCATCATCCCGCCGCCTTTCGAGTGGGCGACCACCGGGACGGGGTCGGGTGTAATGGCGTCGAGCACCGAGAGTGCATCACGCACATCGGCATCCCAGCTGTACAGCGGCGGCGTGGTCCGAATCGCCGTGGCCCCGATGGTCCCACGAAATGACGCGCCAGCCGTTCGCCGCGAGCTTCGGTGCGAACACATCGAAAGTGCCGGCGAAATCCGAGCCTCCGTGGACGAGGAAGAGCGGCGGCGCCGAGGCGTCGCCCCATTCGCAGACGGCGATGTGCACGCCGTATGAATCGACCCAGTGATGGCGGTCCGGGCGCTGAGCGCCTGGGAAGGTCACGAACGCCGGAGAGTCGGCAACCGGACTGGTCATCGGTCAGCCTCCACTGGTTTGCAGCAGGTGAAAGAGAAGTTTGGAGCGGGCGGCGGGAATCGAACCCGCGCCTCAACCTTGGAAGGGTCGCGCGCTACCATTACGCCACGCCCGCTCCTGAGTTCGGGACGCCTGAGGGCGGCCTGAATTGAAATCGTAGCAAATGTGCCGGTTTCGTTCTTCAGTGCCGCAACGGCTACCATCCGTAGATGTCCGACATTCGGCGAGTGCTTCTTGATCCAGCCACTCGAGGGTGCGCGCTGGCGAAGTATTAATGCCTACGCGTCGTCGCTCGCCGAGATGCTGCGCGCCACCGGTGTAGAAGTGGACGTTGCTTCGGCGCCATGGTTCAACCCGCCATCAATCGCCTCGGCAACCCGCCGCAGATGGACCCAGCAGGAAGAGATACGCCGCGCTAATTCGGGCGGGTACGACGTCGTTCACCTCACGGACCATGCCCTCGCGCACCACGCCCGCCGGTTCGAGCCCAGAGCAACGGCGGTGGTGACCTGCCACGACCTCATGCCGTTCACGACTCCCGGCTACTACGAGACTGGCCGCGAAGCCCGGCTGAAGCGCTGGTTCCTGGAACGACCTATCGGCCGCCTCCGAGAGACCAACACCATCGCGGTCTCAGAGTACACGCGCGGCGAGATGGTGCAGTTCCTGGGGGTCTCGACCGATGCGGTTCACGTTGTGCCGAATGTTGTTCGTCCCGTGTTTGGCCCGCGCCCGCGGGACGACGCCGAGCGCCAGCTTCGCGCAATCTGGGGTGTCGCTTCCGGGTGGATTCCGAATCCTCAGCGTCGGCAATGACCGCGCCTACAAAAACCTGCCTGCGCTTTTGCGGGCGCTTGCTCATCCCGGGCTTGCGCACGCGTCGCTTATTCGGGTTGGCGCGCCATTAAGCGGGGCAACGCGGCAGCTGGCCGAGCATCTCGGGCTTATGCGCCGGATCGCGGAACTCGGCCACATCAGCGATGAGGAGCTCGCCTCGGTGTACGCCGCTTCGGATGTCCTCGCACAGCCGAGTCTGGCCGAGGGCTTCGGGCTTCCCGTTATCGAAGCAATGGCCGCGGGCCTCCCGGTTGTTGCATCCGACGGAGGGGCATTGCCGGAGGTGACCGCGGGCGCAGCGATTACTGTCCCGCTCGATTCGACTGACTTTCCGAAGGCCCTCGCCGACGGGATCCTCCTTGCCGCAGCGTCGCAAACTCGATTGCGCCAGCTCGGACTGAAGCGCTCCGCCGATTTCATGGCGTCGCGAATCGTTCCTCAGCTGCTCGAAGCCTATGAAACCGCGGCTTCTTCGTCCCGCCGCCGGGGATCGTCCACACCCGGCTAGGCCCTACCATGTGGCCGTGGGGATTGCCACTGGCAGCCTGGTTTCGCTCATCTTTCGCTTCGGCGAAATTTTCATGTGGGCGCTCATGGGCATCCTCATCGCCCGCACGATTTCAGTCGAAGAGAAGGGCGTCTACTCGACCGCGATTTTTCTGACTTCGGCGGTCGGGGGCATTTCCAGCTTCTCGTCGGCGACCGGCTACTTCGTTTCGAACCAGAAAAGAGACGCTTCCGAGGTCGCCTCCAACGCGCTGCTGATGGCCATTCCGCTCGCAATCGTGATTGCGGTGATTGGCATCATCGCGAGTTTCTACGTCGGCGGCGAAGATGGTCGCGTCGTTGTCCTTGCCACTCTTTGCACGGCACCCGCGCTGCTTCGAAACACGTCGCTCGGGGTCATTCTCGGTCAGAACTCGGTCGTCAAATACAACATTGGCGGCGACATCGCAGTGATCCTCGGCCTTGCCTTCCTTGGTGTTTGGGTCGGCATGCTCGACCATCGAACGGCCGAAGGCGCTCTCCAGGCCTGGTGCACAGCCCAGTACCTGTCTCTCCTCCCGATTGCCTTCTGGGGCCGAACATGGCTCTCCTGGACATTTAGTCACCGCCCTGATGTCCATCTGATGCGAAAAATGCTCCGCTTCTCCGCTGTTGCCGGAGTTGGGAGCGTCGTCGGCATCCTCAACTTCCGCGTCGACCAGCTCCTCGTGATCCGGTTGGATGGCAAAGAGGGAGCGGGTATTTATTCTTCTGCTATCGCGCTGGCGGAAGGCCTGTGGGTGTTTTCATCGGCAATCACGCTCGCTTCCTTTGCGCGCGTCGGGCGGGGAAACCCCTCAGAGGCCGCTCGACTAACGGCCACCGGTATCCGGCACACGTTCCTGGTGGTGGTCTGCGGCGGTCTGTCGGCGGCCATCCTTGGTCCCTTCGTGATTGAACTGCTCTTCGGTCACGCCTACGCCGCTGCGAGCGGGCCGGTTCGAATCCTCAGTCTCGGCACGGCGCTCTTCGCGCCCCAGGGGCTCATCAATCTGTACTACGTGAACCACCGCGGAAGGCCCTCGTTCCCGTTGTTCATCGGGGCGCTCTCAATCTGCATTTCGGTAACCGTCGGCATCATTCTGATTCCTGCATTCGGCACCAATGGAGCGGCATGGGCGACCACGATCAGCTACGGCACGGCCTCCACCATTTCCATCGTGCTGTTCCTCAGGCAGACGCGGCTGCCTCTGTCCGAACTATGGCGCGTGCGGCGCTCAGATATTGGTGCCTACTTCAGGCTGGCCCGGGAAATCTTTAATCGCTTTTCCGGTCGGCAGGTCCGCGCCGATCCCGTCCCCAAACCGCCAGAGGGCTAGCGACTATCGGGCTGGTTCCGAGCGTCTGCGCTGTCGCGCTGCGAACTTCGGTCCGGTGGCCCGCCGGGCGCTCGATTTGCCGAAACTCGCCGAGTCGCGCCCTCTCCAGCCGATGTATCCGGCCAGCGCGGTCGAAACCCACATCAGGACTGTCGCCCATTCGACCGGGTTCGAGAGGCTCCATGAATCGCCGAGCGTTAACTGCCAGTTGAGGGCAAGGACCGGTAGGAACGCTGCCAGCGAGAACGCCACGGCGCCGGTGATGAGCCATCGTGAGTCGGACATCGCGGCGAACGGCAGGCACCAGATGATGTACCACGGGTGATAGCCGGGGGAGCAGGCGTACAGGAACATCGTCATCAACAGCCCGACGGCTGCGACGAGGTCCGTTTTCGTCTGAAGGCGGTGATACATCATTACGAGCCCAAGGATGAACAGATATAGAACATAACTCGAAACGACGAGCCGATTGTTTCCGGATGGCCCGGTGTCGAATGCGAGTTGCAAGAGCCGCCAGGGGCTCGTTTGGATGATGGCTGCGGCCGGCCCCAGCGCTCCGTTTCGAACCGGTCCCGCGTCGATAACGTAGAGCATCAGCACAAATCCACCGGCCGCGGCCGTCAGGAACGCGAGCGGATTCCGCCACTTCGGCCACCACCACGCGGCTACCACAGGGGAGGCGAGCACAAGCGCGTATTTGCACAGCGCCGAGGCGCCCCATGTCGCCACACCGCCTCCGCGGACGAGCCACGATTTCTCGATCACAAGCCCCAACGCGACTACTCCGAAGAACGCCATCATCGCGTCGTTGTGCCCGTCACCCGGGAACTGCCAGGTCATCATTGGGTTCAGCCCAACGATCCCGGCGATCAGTGCGCCGTTCTGTCCGAGGCGTTTCGCCAGCATGCCCGCGGCCGCCGCGGTCAGGGTCAGGAAGATGCCACCCATCACCTTCTGTCCGAGCAGGTTCGCCTTAAAGCCATCGCCAACGAAGGGTATTGGCGCGCCGCCGATCGCGTAGGCCAGGGGACCATAGCCACTTGGCTGGTCGCGGAACACCCGAACTTCGTTCGCCACCGGGTCATCGAACTTGCCCGGTGCGCCGGAAAAGTGCGTCGGCAGTTTGTGCTGGATCCAAAAGGTCCGGACGTCAGCGGCAAGGTGGACGGCGTCCGGCGAGGTGAGAGGCATCGCAGGAAGCATGGCCATTCCTGCCACGACCGTCCCGATGATGGCGGCGGCGAAATCGTGTCGGAATCCCCGACGAAGCGCCCAGAGGCAGACAAGGTAGGCGGCGATTGCGAGCAGGATCAGGAGGGTGGTGTCGCGGAAGTCGCTGAACCCCGCTGTGAGAACACGGGAAATGCCGCCACGCGCGACGATGTCGTTGTCTTCTCCGAGTGACACTCGCGTTGCAATGCCAAAGAACCAGATGAGGGACATCACTGCTACGGCCCCACCGAAGATGTAGGGGACATTCCGTTGTGAGCGTGCTCTTTCGTTAACTGTCATGGTGCGTCTCTCTATCAATGATTCGTGGCATTGCGTGCCAGGCTCGAAGGCGGGCCGTGCCCATCGCCCATATGCCGATCGGGAACCAGAGCAGGCTAAGGAGGCTATGGCTCATCGCGACGCTCAGGCTACCGCTCGAAAGCCGAACGAGCCGCTCCCTCCAGCCGATATAGGCTGGAGCGATCCACTCACCGGCAAGGGCTAGCCAGACGACGAGACCGGGCAACCTTAGGGCAGGGACGAAAACGCCCAATAGGGCGCTGCCCGTTACGCCGACCCTGGTTAGAAGCCGCGTCGGCACAATCATGTAGAGCGCGAGGTCGAATGCGCGCCAGTCACCGACCAATCCCCTGTGGACCAGCGGAACCCAGCGGCCCATCACAACATGAATGTGTCCACGCACCCAGCGTGACCGCTGGTTCATCGACGCCTGAAGGCTGTGGGCTTCCCCGCAAGCAATTTGTGCGGCCGAAACGTAGGTAATGACGTGTCCGTCCGCGACAAGCCGTGCTGAGAGCTCAAGGTCCTCAGTCATGGTCCAGGAACCGGTAGCGTACTTCGCCAGTATTTCGGGTCGGATGAACCAGCCGCTCCCGGTGATTGTCGTGCTGAGACCAAGTGCCTCGCGGGGTCGCCACCAAAAGAGGTTCCGGGCCTTTCGCCCGAAGCCGTAGCCCTCTGCAAGCCATTCGGCGTCGGCGATTGGGACGGTTTCGGCCTGCAGGCACTCTTTGTCCCGCGAATGGGCGGCAATCTGCGAGAGCAATCCGGGCGGGATGCGCGTATCCGCGTCGAAGACACCGATGAAGTCGTGGTCAGGCCCGAGGGCTACCCGACCTGCTTCGATCGCGTGCGCCTTTCCAGGGCCTTCGGTGTAGTGCTCAAGTACCCGCGCACCAGCCCGGGCGGCAACACTCGCCGTGTCGTCGGTGCAGTTGTGCGCCACAACGATGAGGTCGCGTCGCTCTCCCGGGTATTCAAGGCGCTGGAGGTCACCGACGATGCTCGCAATCACCGCTTCTTCGTTGCGGGCGCACACCAGTAGCCCGAAGCGAGGCAATTCATCTGGCGGCGTTGGCGCTGTGCCCTTCGTCTGAAGGTACTTGCGGTATCCGAGGATAGTGATCGCTGACTGGTAAAACGAGACGAGCAGTATCGCGTATTGCCCGGCTCGGACTCCTCTAGTGGCGAGACGGGAGAGCCGCTGCATTCCGCCCATTATCCCCGCCGCCTCGTTTGACGCGACTCGAAAACAAAGGAGCCCTCCGATACCGGAGGGCTCCTCTGAATATGTGAACAGGCTAAACCTAGCCGCGCGGAAGGCCGAGTCCTCGGGTGGCAATGATGCCTTTCTGGATTTCGGTCGTGCCGCCGGCGATAGTCGAGCTGACGGCCTGCATGTAGCCCATCGAAGCCCGGTTGCGGACGTTCCCGTGCATACCGAACAGGTGCATCGACAGGTTCGCAATGCGCTGCGACATTTCACTGCTGAAGAGCTTGCACATGCTGGCTTCGTGGTTCGGGATCTGGCCACGGACCTGCATGCTGACAACCCGGTAGCTCAGCATCTTGGCGACTTCCGCCTCGATCCAACGGTCGGCAAATTCGCGCTTCACGCTGGGATTCCGGGAGAACGACGCTTCGCCGCCGGTCTTGGCCTGGCGGATGATCGATTCGAGCTGCTTGCGCACGCCGATGGCCGAGCCGATCGAGCTGCGCTCGAAGTCGAGCGTAGTCGTGCCGACGTACCAGCCGCGGTTCTCTTCGCCGATTCGGTTCTTCACGGGCACTCGGACGTCTTCGAAGAAGACTTCATTGAAGCCCTGCGCCCCGGAGAGCATGGTCAGCGGCCGAACGGTCACGCCCGGCGCCTTCATGTTCACGAGCAGATAGGTGATGCCACGGTGCTTCGGGGCATCCGGGTCGGTGCGGACGAGCATGTACATCATGTCGGCGTACTGCGCGCCGGTCGTCCAGATCTTCTGACCGTTGATTACATAATCGTCGCCATCGCGGACTGCGCGAGTCTGAAGGCTGGCGAGGTCGGAGCCGGCGCCTGGTTCTGAGTAGCCCTGGCACCAGATCACTTCGCCCTTGAGGATCTTGGTGAGGTGTTCTTCCTTCTGCTCCTCAGTGCCGTGCTCGATGATGGTCGGGCCGATCATCATGACGCCGAATCCGCCGAGGTTGCCGGGAACGCCCGACTCAGCGAACTCTTCGTTCATGATGAACTGCTCGGCGACCGTCATATCGGCGCCACCGAAGCGCTTCGGCCAGGAAGGAGCAATCCAGCCCTTCGTGGCTACTTTTTCGCGCCATTCCTTAATAGCACCCATGCGGCCGAAGAGTGAGTTTTCGCCCTCTTCGCCGCCGGCCTTCAGTGCTGCGGGGGCCTCGCTGTTGATAAAGTTGCGAACTTCCTGGCGCCAGACGGCTTCTTTTTCGGTGTCGGCGAGTGTTATTACCATTGATAGTCCTGCTTTCAGATCGGCGGCATGCAGTCCGCCCAGAGTAAACGTGCGCCGACGATTGTCGGTTAGCCGGCAAAAGCCTGCAAGCGAATACGATTCGGGTTTCGCTCAATCGACCGATTCGATACTTCAATTGTACAGGGATTCCGGGGCGGAATTCGATTGTGATAGGATTCACATGTCCCACCGGAGCAGGCGAGCGCCCGGGTTTTCCTTCTCCGATCTGCTCTGCTTCCAATTGTTTCCGGGCGCTCGCTGCTCCACCTAGTCTTTCGAGGCTTCCTGTTATTCTCTTGGTATGACGAAACCCGACCGGCTCCCCCGTCCCACCCTCCAGGATCGCTGGGAGGAAGCGCAGACGCGGTGGACCGAAGCTCAGGCCCGCTGGGAAGAGAAGAAGCCAGCACAATTCCGTTCCGCCGTCGAAGTCCTTCCCGGTCTCTACCAGGTGCGAACTCGCGGTTCGAAGGCCTACCTCGTGGTAGAGGATGACATCACGTTGATCGACGCCGGGTCCACCGGTTCGGGGTCGCGAATCCTGAAGGCCGTCGAGGAACTCGGACGTTCGCCGTCCGACATCAAGCACATCGTTATAACCCACTACCACCTCGACCACGTGGGCGGGCTACCGGAAATCCAGGACTATGTGCCGGCGAAGACCGGCGTGCACCTCGCCGAGGCCCCGCATGTCGAGAGCCAAGGGCCTCTACCGAACCCATTCACCAACCCACTCCTCGCGAAGATCTGCGAACCGTATCTGCGCCGAAACGACCCCGGCGCCGCCCGCGTGGACGTTGTGCTGAATGACGGTGACGAACTGCCCGCGCTGGGTGGTATGCGCGTGGTGCATGCGCCCGGCCACACGGCAGGCAGTATCTCGCTCCACTTCCCGAATCGCGGTGTACTCCTGGTCGGCGACGCCATGCAATACAAATTTGGGCGTTTGATGCCGCCAAGCAGACTCTTCACCCAGGACATGCCCGAGGCGAATGCCTCGATTCAGAAGCTTTCGGAGCTCGACTTCGAAACGCTCTGCTTCAGCCACTTCCGGCCGATCCTTACGGGTGCTGACGAGCGCGTGAGAGCGTTCGCGCGGACGTTGCAGGACCGATGAACACGCTCGTCGAACTTCTCGACCAGTCCGTCAAGGACTTCCCGGACCGCACGGCGCTGACCATGCGCGTGGGTGTTCGGACCATTAAGTACAACTACACAAAGCTCGAAGAGCGAGCGCATGCCTTCGCCCACTTCATGACCGAGCACCAGGTGAAGAAGGGTGACCGCGTCGTCATCTGGGCAGCGAATCAGCCCGATTGGGTGGCTGCGATGTTTGGGTCGTTCCTTACTGGCGCCATCGTTGTGCCCCTCGACGTGCGCTCTACTCCCGATTTCGTTGAGCGCGTCATTACACAAACGGAACCGGTCCTCGCCTTCGCAGGAAAAGCGCAGGCCGAGGCACTTCGCGAGCTCGAGATTCCGTCGTTCGCGCTTGAAACCCTCAATCTGCCCGTGAACGGCAAGGTGGTGCCGTCGCCACTTGCGCCCGGCGACCTTGCCGAAATCATCTTCACGTCTGGCACTACTGGAGATCCCAAGGGCGTGATGCTCACCCACGAAAACATCGTGGCGAACGTCCGCTCTGGGGTTGCCGTACTGCCAATAGATAGCAATACGCGCATGCTCTCGCTGCTGCCGCTGAGCCATATGTTCGAACAAATTGGTGGATGCTTCGCTTCAGTCCACGTGGGCGCCGCGGTTTGCTACCCATCGAGCCGGCAGCCGGCGGCGCTCTCCCGAACCATGCAAGAGTGGAAACCCACTTTCATCATGGGTGTACCCCAGGTGCTGACCCTCCTGATGAACGGCATCGAGCGAGAAGCGGCGGCCCAGGGGCGGCTCGGCCTGCTCAATCGCCTGCGAAAGGTGGCGACGCCACTACCGCAGAACATGCGCCGACGGTTGTTTCGGACCGTCCTCTCTCGTTTCGGCGGCAAGCTGGACATGATCGCCAGCGGCGGCGCCGCCATCGATCCCGAGATTCAGCTGAAGTGGGAACAGATGGGCGTCGCCGTGGTCGAAGGCTATGGCGCCACCGAATGCTCTCCCGTCGTCACCATTAGCCCGCGCAACGACCGCCGTGTAGGCAGCGTCGGCAAGCCGCTTCCGGGCCAGCAGGTTCGAATAGCGGAAGACGGCGAAGTCCTCACGCGCGGCAAGAACGTCTTCGATGGCTACTGGAAGAACGAGGCCGCAACCGCCGCCGTCTTCGATGGCGACTGGTACATGACGGGGGATCTTGGCTACATCGAGGATGGCTACCTCTACCTCAAGGGCCGCAAGAAGGACCTCATCGTCCTCTCCGATGGCCAGAACGTTTACCCCGAAGACGTCGAAGATGTTCTTCGGCATCAGCCCGGAATTGCCGATGCAGTGTTACTTGGCGTGAAGGAAGGAAGCGATATCCGCCTGCACGCAGCCCTTTTGGAATCCGAGCCAGGCTCGGCGAAGGAAGCGGTACGAACGGCGAATCTCCAAATGAACGACCGCCAGCAGGTCTTCGGTTTCACCGTTTGGCCGGAAGAAGATTTTCCGCGGACCCACACGCTCAAGGTGAAACGTCCCCTGGTAGAACAATTCGTCACAAGCCGGGACCACGCGAGCGAACCCACGCCAACGCCGGTGGTCTCGGATGACCAATTGATCAAGTTAGTTTCGCTGGTCAGGAAGTCCGACGTACCGGTGACGGAAACATCCACGCTCGGGCTTGATCTCGGTCTGGATTCTCTCGGCCGTGTCGAGCTTCTTTCTGCGATTGAAGACGATATGGGCGTGTACGTAGATGATACGGAGGTTGCGCCACACACGACGGTGGCCGAATTGCGAGCAATGGTTCTTAAAGGCGATCCCAAAGCAAAAGTACGACGGTTCCCAAAATGGCCGCGAAGGCGGCCGGCCCGGTGGCTGCGGCGCACACTCATGACCGGCCTGGTCTTCCCGATGCTGCGCCTTGGCTACAGCGTGGAAATTCGTGGCCGCCAGAACTTCCGCAACCTCCCGGAACCCGTCCTCATCATCAGCAATCACAACATGCACATGGATGGCTCGATGCTGCTCAGAAGCATGCCCCACGGATTCCGGCAGAGAGTCGCCATTGCGGCGGCCGCTTCCGATATCTTCGGCAACCGCCTGCGAGGGTTCGGCGCCAGCCTCCTGGGTAACGCCTTCCCCTTCGCGAAGGAAGGCTCGGGTGTGCGCGAAAGCCTCGAGGCCGTCGCCAAGATGCTCGACGATGGCTGGAACGTCCTCATCTTCCCAGAGGGCAAACTGACCGTGATTGGCCCGATGCAACCGTTCAAGAGCGGCACCGGACTGCTCGCCGTCGAAACCGGCGTGCCGGTACTTCCGATGCGGATCGATGTCCTCCGCCCGGGCTTCTACGAAGGCAAATGGCTGCCCCATCCGCGGGCGACGAGTGCGCGTCAACATCGGTGCGCCGGTGACGTTCGAACCGGGCACTAGCTATTCCGAAGCAACAAAAATCCTCGAGACCGCAGTCCGGAGCGCCTGACCGGCCATCCCATTGCACAACGCGAAAGAGGCTCCCAATTGGGAGCCTCTTTCTGTGCTATTCGAGCAGTCGAAACCGACTACGTCGTCCGCAACGCCATTGTCTGGATCAGGTCCAGGTGGATTCCAGGGCCCATCGTGGTCGTGATGGTCGCGCTGCGAATGAACTGGCCCTTCGACTCGCGAGGCCTCGCGGCGTTCACGGCTTCGATCAGGGTTGCCATGTTTTCGCGAATCTTCGCATCGTCGAAGCTCACCTTGCCCAGCGGCACGTGAATGTTTGCCAGTCGGTCGAGGCGGAACTCAACGCGGCCCTGCTTGGCGTCGTTCACCGTCTTCGCGATGTCTTCGGCGCCGACGACCGTGCCTGAACGTGGGTTCGGCATGAGACCGCGAGGGCCGAGGACGCGACCGAGGCGGCCAACCTTGCCCATCATTTCGCGGGTCGCGATGGCGACGTCGAAGTCGGTCCATCCGCCTTCGATCTGCTTGATCAGGTCGTCGCTGCCAACGAAATCGGCTCCGGCTTCTCGTGCCGCCGAGACGGCCTCGCCTTCAGTGAAGACGAGTACCCGGACGACCTTTCCGAGCCCATGAGGGAGCACTGTGCTTCCACGGATCTGCTGTTCAGCGTGTCGCGGGTCGAGGCCGGTGCGAATGTGCAACTCGACGGTTTCGTCGAATTTGGCAGGGTGGATCTCCTTCGCGAGGGCGATGGCTTCGTCCACTCCGTAGAGCTTCGTCGCTTCGACCTTCGAGGCCGCTTCTGTGTACTTCTTGCCTGTCTTCGCCATCGCTATACGACCTCGATGCCCATGCTGCGAGCAGTGCCTTCGATGATTTTCATCGCTTCTTCCACCGTGTTCGCGTTCAGGTCGGGCATTTTCGTTTCGGCGATCTTGCGGATGTCGGCCATCTTGACCTTGCCGACCTTCTCCAGGCGCGGGTTACCGCTGCCCTTCGCCACGCCCGCGGCCTTGCGAAGCATGTCCGCGGCCGGGGGAGTCTTGAGGATGAAGGTAAAGGAACGGTCTTCGAAGATGGTGAGCTGGGCCGGGATGATCTGGCCGGTCTTGTCCTGCGTTCGAGCGTTATAGTCTTTGCAGAACTCCATGATGTTCACGCCATGCTGGCCGAGTGCCGGGCCGACAGGCGGTGCGGGGTTTGCTTTACCCGCGGGGAGCTGCAGTGTCACCACTGCACGGACTTTCTTTGCCACTTTGGGCCTCCTGTGTGTTCAAGCGGCACGCTCGAAAGGCGTGCCTCCACGATTTCGGCGCAAAGGCCGAATCACCAGTTTCGCTTACGGACGGCGCGCGAGCAATCGGTGAGAACCCGAAGCTCGTTCGGTCCCTATCTTGAGCGGTTTACCTTTCTGAAAAGAAATTTCAAAAAGATGACTTCCATAGAGGCTCGACGTACGTATACTCCGCAGAATCATCGCTGGGCCCTATGCGACCTATCGAAATAGCGGTGAGGGATTCCAAGGGGGGAAACCTACATGTCCGATCTCGACAACTACTGGAAGCGAAAAGTCGCTGGCCAGGGTTACTCGCGCAGGCGCGTCCTCGGCGGTGCCGGCGTGACAGCCGTAGGACTCGGCGCGCTCGGCCTCGTTGGCTGCGGCGACGACGATGACGATGTCCGGCGCAACGGCCACCAGTGCTCCAGCGGGCACAACAGCTGCCGGAAGCCCGACTGCAGCGCCGACAACGGCAGCTGACGCCCCGGTGGACGGTGGCATTTACCAGGGCGTTTGGCTCGGCGGTTCGCAGTTCGACTCAATTGATGTGCATCGCAACTTCCGTGACGAGACATCCTGGCTCTCGAACTACATCTTGAAAAAGGTTGTGCGATTCGCTAACCCCGACACCGGGGAGATCGAGGGAGACATTGCCTCGAAGTGGGAGACGCCGGACTCCCAGACCTTCACATTCCAGCTCAACAAAGACATCAAGTGGCAGAACACGCCGCTCACCAATGGCCGAGCCCTAACGTCGGCCGATGTTAAGTGGCATATTGAACGGCAGCGAGACGCGAAGCTTTCAGATGGAACGGCCGCTCCGTTCCGCTTCTCCAGTACCTACAAGGACGTCAAGGTAGAAACACCTGACGACTACACCGTAAAGCTGACGTTGCCGGCTCCGAGCGGTTCGTTCCTGTCGCAGCTCGCTGCGTACTTCTCTACAGTCCCCAACCGAGAGGCGACAGAGAAGTTCGAAGGAACTCACACGGTCATTACTGAAGAAGCGATGCCCGCCTCTGGCGCCTTTACGCTGAAGACCTGGCGGGCTAACGAAGACCTCCACATTGCCAAGAACCCGCTCAACAACCGCAAGGGCGAGCCTCATGTCGACGGCATGATTCTCCCGATTGGCCTCTTCTCGGACCCCGCCGCCTACCGTCTCGCGTTCGAGCAGAAGCAGGCTGACGCCTGGTCCTCCCCAGACCCGTCGCTCACCAAGTCGGTACTCGACGCGAACAAGGACAAGATGTCCGAGACGTTGACCGGCGTGGCCAACACGGTCTACATGAACTTGAACATGAACCAGCAGTTCAAGGATGTTCGCCTCGTGAGGGCGATGAACATGGCCGTCGATCGCCGCTTGATGATTCAAACATTCCACCAGGGTCTCGGCCAGGTGAGCGGCCCAGTACCGTGGCTTCAGGAAGGTTTCGCTGTGAAGCCGGACGACCTGATCAAGTTCGGTGGCTATCGAGAAGACCGTGCACTTGAGATCAAGGAGGCACGAGCCCTTTGGGAAGCCGGTGGTGGACCAGCCCTGGGAGACGTCGACATTCACTTCGTCGATATCTGGGCGGCGAACTGGCCGGACACGGGCCAGTTCATGATCAAAATGTTCAACGACAATCTTGGTGTTAACCAGTTTAAGTCGACCAAGGCGACCTATAACGACGACATTATTCCGCTTCTTGCCAAGGGGACGTTCGTCAACTGGATGTCGTGGACCAGCCAGGTAACCTCTCCTGATCCGCGTAACGAGCTCTATCAGGCGTACAACTCTGCCGGTAGCGGCAACTGGCAACACGTGAACAATCCCGAACTCGACAAGCTAACTGCCGACGCCAGAATCACTTCGGATCTCGCCAAGGCCCAGGATCTCACCCGGCAGGGTCAAAAGATCATGCTTGACAACGGCATGTTCGGAAACATCGTTCTCTACAACTACATCAGCCGCGGAGCTACTTGGAATTACGTTCATCCGAATGTGAAGACCCAGGCCGCAGCTGGCAAGCCTGGTGCCGGGTACAACATTTTCTCGGGCCATCTGTCCGCGAAGAATCTTTGGTTGAAGCCCAAAGACCCGTCCTATGCGAGTTCGATCGGATCCCGGACGATTTAATTGATCAGCGAAGCCACGACCAGGAGACCTTGTTGACCAACTACATCATTCGCAGATTGTTGTTAAACGTTATTGTCCTCTGGTTCGTGGCTTCGTTGGTCTTTGTCGGAACAAACTTGCTTCCAGGCGACTTCGCCCAGAAGCGTCTGGCCCAAAGCTTCGATGCTGCGACGCAAGAGGACGCCATTCAGTTCGCCCGCCACGAACTCGGCCTCGACAAGCCGATGTACCAGCGGTACCTCACATTCATGGGAGAACTCGCCCGAGGCGACCTCGGGCGCTCCTATGAAAGCAACAAGACCACATGGGACGAGTTGGCCAGCCGCATCCCGACTACGCTTGAACTGGGCGGGTTGATCGTCCTCATTTCGTTCGGGGTTAGTATCCCAATTGGCGTGATGAGCGCAGTGAAACAGAACACATGGATCGACTTCGTGCTCAGGTCGATAGCAATCTTCGGCGTTGCTGTTCCTGTCTTCTTCACCGCCATCCTGTTGTCGCTCGTGGTGGTGAAGTTCTCCCTGTTCAAAATCGACGTGACCGGAAGTCCGCACCTTTGGACCCAGCCCGGCGATGCCATCAAGCTCTACATCATCCCGGCGTTCGCTGGCGGCCTCTCGGGCGGCGCTGGCATCATGCGCATCCTTCGCTCACAGATGCTCGAAGTGATGCGCCAGGACTACATCCGTACCGCCCGGGCAAAGGGCCTGCGCGACTCCCCGGTGTGGTTCCGGCACGCAATGAAGAACGCGATGTTGCCAGTTCTTACCGTGATGGGCCTGACGCTCGGCGGCATCGTCGGCGGTCAGATCATTCTCGAGAGCATGTTCGATATCCGCGGAGTCGGTCGTTATCTCTTCGTCAGCCTGAACACCCGAGATTTCCCGCCGTTTCAGGGGACCGTACTCATCATTGCATTCGTCATCGTGACCGTGAACCTCGGCGTGGACCTCGTCTATGCCTGGCTGGATCCGCGGATCAGGTACTCGTAGGAGCAATCCCTTGACCGACGCTCAGCAAATTGCAGACCCTCTAGGTTCCGTTTACGTTCAGGCCGTTCGAAAGACCTCTCCTGCAACGCGCGCACTCTCGTTTCTTGGGTTTTGCCGACGTAATAAGCTCGGGGCGATTGGCATCCTTATCGTGGTAATTGCCATGATATTCGCCATTTTCGCGCCGATCCTCCAGCGGTATGGAGATGGTGACGCCTTCCAGACTGAAAACCCGAACTTCAATCCCACGGCGAATCCGCTGGATATCGCCGCCAACCCGGAAAAAGCGCTTGGCTCTCCATTCATCCTCGACCGATGGGAGAAGCCGTTCACTGCTAAGCATTGGCTAGGCACGGATTCGTTTGGCCGAGACATCTACGCTCGTATCGTTGTGGGAACGCGACTAGCGATGATCATTGGAGTTGGCGCATCGTTTATCGCGGTCATCGCCGGCACCGTCGTAGGCGTGATCTCAGGCTATTTCGGCGGTAAGGCAGACCTTGTCTTACAGCGGCTTGTTGACGCCATCCAGGCATTCCCTGGTCTTGTGCTGCTGTTACTCATTGTGTCCGTCATGTCCGAACCCAACCTCGCGATTACGGTTGCCGCATTGGGCTTCTTGGGGTTCTCTGCGTCCGTCCGTATCGTGCGGTCTTCCGTGCTCTCCGTTTCGCAGACAGCGTTCGTGGAGGCAGCGCGATCCTACGGCGCCGGTGATATGCGAATAATGCTGAAGCATGTGTCTACCGAACATCATGGCTGCGGTGCTGGTCATTTTCTCGATTAGCATCGGTCTCTACATTCTCGCGGAAGCGTCGTTGTCGTTCCTCGGCCTTGGGCCTGCGGACAAGACGACCTGGGGCAAAATGGTCAACGCCGGGCGCATTTCAGTGGATGTGCACCCGTGGGAGTCGGTATTCGCGGGCACCGCGATCACCTTGACGGTTCTCGGGTTTAACCTCGCAGGCGACGCGCTTCGCGACGAGTTCGACCCACGTCTCCGCGGGCGCTAAGCACCTCGAGAGACTCAAGCCTTCGCACAAACCCAAAGCGCCCGCCGAATTTCGGCGGGCGCTTTGTCGTTCTTGCTAAGAGAACTGCTTAGAGCTTCTCCACCTGGAGGAAGTCGAGTTCGACCGGCGTTTCGCGGCCGAACATATTGACCACGACTTTCACGCGGCCTTTTTCCGTGTTGATCTCTTCGACGGTGCCGACGAAGTCTTCGAACGGTCCATCGACGATGCGGATACTCTGGCCAGCCACGTACGCGACGCGCATTCGCGGCTGTTCCATGCGCATCGCCCGCAGGATGTGGTTCACCTCGTCCTGCGAAAGCGGAACCGGCCGGGTGCCGGAGCTGACGAAGCCCGTAACACCGGTGGTGTTTCGGATCATGTGCCAGGCTTCGTCCGAATCGGGGTCGCCTTCTTTGAGTTCGAGCGTCTGGACGAGCACGTAGCCGGGGTAGAGCTTTCGCTTCACTGTGCGGCGCTGGCCGTCCTTGATTTCGATCTCGTCTTCAGTCGGGACAACAACGTGGTGCACTTTATCCTTGGCATCCATCTGCTCGACGGTGGCCTTGATAGCGCTTCGCACCTTGTTCTCGTGCCCGCTGTACGTGTGCACGAAGTACCACTTCCGGCCGGCAGCGTTGATTTCTTCGTCTGTGAGTTGGTCCTGCTCTTGAGCTTCGTCTTCCTTGCGACGACGAGGAGCGCGCTTTGGCTTCTCTTCCGGACGAACGTTCGAAAGGGCGGTTACTGGGGCGGGTTCGTTACTCAAGAAAAGAAGATCCTCTCCACTATCCAGCCGAAGCCGAGGTCGAGTGTGCCGAGGAACAAGCCCATCGCCACCGCCACAATGGCGACGACGACGGTGAGGTAGCGTGTTTCTGCGAACGAAGGCCAGGTGACCTTGCGAAGTTCCGAGACGACATCGGCGATGAACCGAGGTTCAAATCGCTTCAGGAACCCGAAAGGATTCCTTCTCGCTCGGGGTTCAGGCCGAGCGATTCGACTGGCAATAGGCGTGGTCGCCGGCTTGGCAACGTTGTCGCGCACACGCCGAATCGAATCGTCGTTCGATTGTTCTCCGGCGTTTGCGGGCGCCGTGGCCGCGCGGCGCCTTTGTGTTCGTGCCATGTTGGTTACCGTGTCTCCCGATGGGCTTGCCGTACTCGACAGCGCGGGCAGAACTTCTTGAGTTCCAGCCTGTCGGTGTCGTGGCGGCGGTTCTTCTCGGTCGTGTAGGTCCGCTCGCGGCACTCGGTGCACGCGAGGTGGATGATGATTCGGTCGCCTTTTGCCTTGGCCATGTTCTGAGTCCTTCTGGGTCGCCTAAGCGAGAATCTTGGTGACGACGCCGGCGCCGACGGTGCGACCGCCTTCGCGGATGGCGAAGCGGAGGCCTTCTTCGATGGCGACGGGCTGGATGAGCTCAATCGTCATCGTGATGTTGTCGCCCGGCATCACCATCTCCACGCCTTCCGGCAGGGCGATGGCGCCGGTCACGTCCGTTGTGCGGACGTAGAACTGCGGCCGGTAGCCGTTGAAGAACGGCGTGTGGCGGCCGCCCTCTTCTTTCGAGAGGACGTACACCTGGGCTTCTACCTTCGTGTGCGGCTTGATCGAACCCGGCTTCGCGAGCACCTGCCCGCGCTGCACGTCTTCGCGCTCAATGCCGCGCAACAGGCAGCCGACGTTGTCGCCCGCCTGGCCTTCATCCAGCAGCTTCTTGAACATCTCGACGCCCGTGACCGTGGTCTTGCGCGTCTCGATGATGCCGATGATCTCGATCTCTTCGCCGACCTTCACGATGCCGCGTTCGATTCGACCGGTGACGACCGTGCCGCGTCCCTTGATCCCGAAGACGTCTTCGACGGGCATCAGGAAGGGCTTGTCGAGCGGGCGCTCCGGGGTCGGGATGTAGGAGTCGACGGCGTCCATCAGGTCGAGGATGCACTTGTACTCAGGCGCGTTCACGTCTGTTGAAGTCGACTCGAGCGCCTTCAGGCCGGAACCGCGAATGATCGGAATGTCGTCGCCGGGGAATTCCTGGCTGGAGAGCAGTTCGCGGAGTTCGAGCTCGACCAGTTCGAGGAGCTCTTCGTCCTCCATCATGTCGACCTTGTTCAGGAAGACGACGAGGGCGGGGACTTCCACCTGGCGGGCCAGGAGGATGTGCTCGCGCGTCTGCGGCATCGGTCCGTCCGGGGCGGCGACCACGAGGATGCCGCCGTCCATCTGGGCGGCGCCGGTGATCATGTTCTTGATGTAGTCGGCATGGCCCGGGCAGTCGACGTGCGCGTAGTGGCGCGCATCCGTCTCGTACTCCACGTGGGCAATGGCGATGGTGATGCCGCGAGCGCGCTCTTCCGGTGCGTTGTCGATCGAATCGAACGCCCGGTATTCCGCTTCGCCCTTCAGCGCCAGCACCTTCGTGATCGCAGCCGTCAACGTCGTCTTGCCATGGTCAACGTGACCAATCGTTCCGACGTTTACGTGCGGCTTTGTCCTCTCAAATTTCGCCTTCGCCATTGATGCTGCCCTCCGGGCTTAAGTGAGTCTTTGTTGGTTCGACGGGCGTTTCCCGCCGGGAATGGTGCTGGAGCCCTCATCCAGATTTGAACTGGAGACCTCGTTCTTACCAAGAACGCGCTCTGCCAACTGAGCTATGAGGGCGAGTTCGGGAGGCTTGCGCCTGCGTTGCTCGCGAGCGAAAGGCTTCAGGCTTTCGCCTGGAGCCAGGATGGTGGAGAGAGGAGGATTCGAACCTCCGAAGCGCGAAGCGCGGCAGATTTACAGTCTGCTGCCATTAACCACTCGGCCACCTCTCCACGGTGGAAACCGCTCGCGCGGCAGGCGCTCTTGTGCTGGAGCCCGAGAGGGGACTCGAACCCCTAACCTACTGATTACAAATCAGTTGCGCTGCCAATTGCGCCACCCGGGCAGGGTTTCCCGAATCCAAAAACGGATCCCAACACAAAAACGATCCGCGGCTGCGGATCAAGCTCTAAGTATGGAACGCATGCCCTCCATTGGCAAGGAGAACGGCGTCCCTCGCGCCGCTCATATGCCGCATCCGTCCCGGAAAATCCCGAATTCGCCGCGATTCCGCTTACCGCGGAAGGCTAGAGTTCAGCGACCGTCTCTTCGAGCGCACTTCCGAGCGCATCGACCATCAAGTCGATATCTTCGCCGTTGATGGTGAACGGCGGGCCGATGAGCAGCGCATCCTGCGCCGGTCCAGAGCCGGACGCATAGAAGAACACCCCGTGTCGAAGCCCGGCGCCCTGCAACTTCGCCGCGAACCGGGCGTCTTTCGGGAAACGTTCCATCGTGGACCGGTCCTTCACGAATTCGATCCCGACCATCAGCCCCAGTCCGCGAATATCGGCGACATTCGGGTGCGCTTCCAAAGGGGCGAGGCGCTCCTTGAGCAGGGCCCCCATCCGTTCCGATCGGGCAACCAGGTCTTCTCGCTCCATGATCTCCAGGACCTTATCCGCGACCGCGCAAGAGGCCGGGTGGCCGGAGAATGTGTAGAACATCAGGTCCTGTTTATCGGCGAGTAACGGAGCGACAACGAAGTCGCTGGCGTAGACGCCACCCATGGGTGCGTAGCCTCCCGCGAGTCCCTTGCCCCCAACCATAATGTCCGGTTCGACGTTCCAGTGTTCGACCGCGAACCGCTTCCCGGTGCGTCCGAACCCTGACATGACTTCGTCGGCGATGAGCAGCACGCCGTACTTCGAACAGATTTCGCGAGCCCGGGGCCAGAAGTCGTCGACAGGCACCAGTGCGCCTCCCGAAGAACCCACTACCGGCTCGCAAATGAACCCGGCGACGGTGTCGGGGCCTTCCTCGAGGATGACTCGTTCGAGCGCATCGGCCGGGTGCTCGGCGACTTCGTAGCCGGGAATCTCGTACGGAGCCGGTGTCTTCGGAAAGGGGATGAGCATCGGTTCGAATGGCGCGCGCCGAGGCGCATGATTCGCGACCGAGAGCGTCCCGAGGCTCACGCCGTGGTAACTGAGATCCGTGCCGATGATCTTCCATCGTTCGCTGCGCCCGGCGCTCAGATGATGTTGCCGGGCCAGCCGCATGGCCGCCTCAACCGACTCCGTGCCGCCGCTTGTGAACAGCACCCGCGTGAGCGACGACGGGAGCCACGATTTCGTGAGGCGTTCCACAAGACGGACACGGTCCTCGGTTGCGAATGGTGGCACCACATACGTGCACCGTTCGAGAGCAGCAGCGGCCACCTCCGCAACTTCGCGCCGCCCGTGGCCGATGTTGGCGACGATAGCCCCTCCAGCGGCATCCAGGATGCGCCGGCCGTCCGGGGTGATGAGGTACGCACCTTCTGCGCTCGCGACCGCGAACGGGGCGCTGTGTGGGACGAAGGAGGCACTCTGGGTCCGGCCGGGGGATGCGTCGAAGCTCATGCGTGGAGTTTACGCCGAGCGAGGCCAGCTTCGAACAGCCATTGCCCGAGTTCTTCCCAATCCTTGAGTTGCCTTTGCCAGGGGCGGTGGACCTGTGACCGAGCTCCGGGGTGGTAGACGACGGCCAACTGGCTGCGGTTCCACGGGACAGGTATAGAGCCCGCCCGGTCTAGCTCGAGTTCGTGCGGTGCAACCTTCCGAATGGCCTCGAGAGCGACTCGTCCCATCGCGACGACGAGGGAAGGTTCGAGGGAAGAAATGGTCGCCGCCAGCCAGCGATTACATGCGGCCACCTCAGGCGGCCTGGGAGTTCGGTTGCGACCATGCGCATCTAGCGGCAGGCAAAGAATCGCATTGGTGACGAACACTTCATCGCGTTCGAGCCCGGCCCTTGCCAACAGTTCTTCGAACCTGCGGCCGGCAACATCTCCGGAGAATGGCGTTCCCGTCCGGCCCGCACCGAACCTGCCCGGGCGCCTCGCCGACGAAAAGCAGACGCGCGTCGCCTGGGCCGTTCGCGGGCGAGAGTACCGGCGCACAGCCCATGCCCGGGCAATCCCGGCAGGCGGCGACGGACGAGAAAAGCGCGTCGATTTCCCGTAGCATCCGCCCACTTCCCTCCGAGGCGATTTCCATGGACTTCAGAATTGTCACTACCGGTCTCAAGTTTCCCGAAGGGCCGCTGGTGCTGCCCGACGGCGACATTATCGTGACCGAAATCGCTGCAGGCTGCCTCACGAGCGTGAAACCGCGACGGGACGAAGTCAGTGTTCGCGAAAACCGGAGGCGGCCCGAACGGCGCCGCACTTGGCCCCGATGGCGCCATCTACGTCGCCCAAAACGGAGGCTTCAAGCTGGACAGAACGCCCGCTCCCGGACGGCACAACCGGACTCTTCCCCGGCGAACAGCCCGACGACTACATCGGCGGCCAGATTCAGCGTGTGAGCCCCGATGGCTCGGAAGTCACCACGCTTTATAGCGAGTGCGACGGCGAGCGGCTGAAGGGCCCGAATGACCTGGTTTTCGATTCCGAAGGCAACTTCTACTTCACGGACCACGGCAAGACTCGTCCGCGCGACCGCGATCGCACCGGCGTCTTCTATGCCTCGCCAGACGGGAAGATGATCAAGGAAATCATCTTCCCGATGGAAGGGCCCAACGGCTGCGGTCTTAGCCCCGACGGCAAGACGCTCTACGTCGCCGAAACGCCAACGGGCCGCTTGTACGCCTACGACCTCATCGGCCCCGGTCAGGTCGGCATGCGGCACGTTGTTGGCACAGTTCCCGGCGCGCCGCCATTCAACCTGGGGCTTTGTGATTCTCTAGTCGTCGACGGCGAGGGAAACGTCATCGTCGCGACGCTGGTGAATGGCGGCCTGACCTCGTTCACCCCAGCCGGAGAGGCCACTCACTACCCGTGTCCCGATGTGCTTACGACCAACGCGTGCTTCGGTGGCCCGGGACTCCGCACGCTCTATGCGACGCTCAGCACGACGGGCAAGCTCATCGCCTTCGATAACTGGCCGACCGCCGGGCTCAAGCTCAATTTCTGAGCCCGAGCCGGCCGATCATTCCAGCAACTGACGAAGCAGCCCCGCAATTCGGGGCGAATTCCGGACCGCCTCGCGCAGCTGAGCGATGTCCTCTTCGTTCAAGATGAGCGGGTCGCGCATGAACTGTCCGCGAGTGTTGTAGCCGCAGAAGCGAAGCATCACCGAGCCGGTTGCATCGCCCTCGGTGAAGTCGAGCAGCTGAATGGTGGGCTGGTGATGTTCACCTTCGAAGGTGGCTTCTTCGGCCACAACCCCGCTGCCGAAATGAAGTGAGAACTTCCGCGGGACCTTCCGTGCCATCCAGTTACCTCACGCGCGCTGATGCGGCCGAGACTACTCCAGCACGCCAGCGACGACGAGGTCCGCGATCTCGTCGTCGGTCATACCGAGAATTCGCTCGAGGACGAACTGGTTGTCCTGCCCAAGGGTGGGCGCCGGGCGCGGCGCCACGGGCGAACTCTGCGAGAGCTGGAAGCGGGGCGCCTCGACCGTCACACCGCCGATTTCTGGCTGCGTGACGCTCACAAAATGCCCGCGAGCTTTGAGTTGCGGGTCCGCCAGCAAGTCTTCCGCCGTCGAAACGCGGTGACAGGGGATGCCCACCGCCTGAAGTCGCTCCTCGACCTCGTCGACATGCTTTGTCGACGTCCAACCCTCGATAAGAGCCTCTAGCGTCCGCCGGTTCGCATACCGTCGGAGCAAGCCAGCGAATCGGGAGTCGCTGAGCCATTCCTCATGCTCCGTGGCGGTGCAGAGCGCCTGCCACTCCGGTTCATTCGTGACCGCGATCGCAACCCAGCGATCTTCTCCCGCGCAGCGGAACACCCCGTGGGGTGCGAAGTCCTCGGAGCTGTTCCCGTTTCTCGTTCGAATCCGCTGATTGACGGTGTAGTCGATCAGCGCCGGGGCCATGAAATGGAGCGAGGCTTCGGCCTGCGAGAGATCGATGTGCTGGCCCTGCCCGGTGCGTCCGCGATGGTCGAGCGCCGCCAGGATGCTGACTGCGATGAACTTCGGCGACACGTAGTCCGTGTAGGCCAAAAAAGGCCCGGAAGGCGGCCGGTCGGGCCAGCCCGTGATCTCGTGGAACCCAGAGAGTGCCGCTCCCATGGTGCCGTATCCGGCCAACTCAGATTCCGGGCCTGTCGCTCCCGAAAGGCAAGTACTGAGCATGATGAGGCCGGGATTACGCTTGGCCAGGCTGTCGAAATCGAGGCCCCAACTTTGCATCGCCGAGGCAGAAAAGTTCTCTACCACTACATCCGCCCAGTCGCAGAGCCTGAGCGCGACTTCGCGGCCTTCGGGCTTCGAAAGATCGAGAGTCAGTCCTAGCTTCCCGATGTTGACGTTGCAGAAGTTGGCCGAACGTTCGGGGCCGACAATCCCATCCTTGTACGGCTGACCCGTCCGGAGGGCGTCGAGGAATTTAGTGCTTTCGATCTTCACGACGGTCGCGCCCCAGTCCGAAAGCACGCGTGTCGCGGCCGGACCGGCGTACACCCATGAGAAGTCGCAAACTTTCAGCCCTTCCAGCGGGGGACGATGGACAGGTTGCCCCTTCGGAGACTGGAGCGGCCTCACCGCCTCGTTCGCGATTTCGTCTCGATGTTCGTTCAGGCGTGGGGGCCGTCGCCCGTAGGTCAGCGGCCAGCGAGAGAACCGGGCGAACGGGCCTGGGAACGCGGCCAGTTCGTTCGCGACGGGGTGTGCCAGGCGCTGCCAGTATTCGCGGGCCTCGAGCTGGGGCGAACGTACAACGTCGGCGGTCGTGCTCACCGGGACGATCAGCACATGGCGATCGAAAGTTCCCTGGTAGAGTTCGGCTTTTGTGTGCGACCGCGTGAATTGTTCGATGGCATCCACGCACCGGATAAATTCTGAGACCGGTTCCTGTCCAGAGGTCAGGAGTTGGACGTAGCCGACCCAGTCCTTGTCGCGTGTTGCTTCGTCGACGAAGCCTTCCTCGCACATCCACTCGAATAGGCGCCGGGTAAATGGCCCGATGGCATTTCCGAAGAGCAGCGTGATGTTCACGTAGCCGTCTTTGCATGGGTAGACGAAACGGATAAAGAGCGGTCCGAACTTCAGTCCGCCCGCAGCCCGGGTGATGGGGGCGTCGTTCCAGGCCGGTGCCAGGATGACTGACTGCGTGGCCATCATGGACGCTGTCTGGGCGGACACGTCCACATGCTGGCCAAGGCCGTCTCGCTGTCGCGCGGCGAGCGCGATAAGGGCGGCAACTGCAGCCTCCGCTCCCGCGTGCAGGTTCGCCTGCGGCACGGAAACGGCCACAGGGGCACGGTCGTCGTCGCCGGCAAGGTTTTGCGCGCCTGAGGACGCCCAGACCGTGAGGTCGGAAGCCGCCCAATCTGCTCGTGGGCCAACCTGCCCGTACGGCGTGATCGAAACGAGGATGAGTGCAGGGTTGCGCGCTTTCAGGACCTCAGGCCCAATGCCCAGCCCTTCGAGATATCCCGGCTTGAACGACTCGATCAGAAAGTCAGCGGTCGCGACAAGCTCGAGGAGGGCGGCTCGTCCCTCCTGCGTTGTGATATCCACCGCAAGGCTTCGCTTGTTGCGCGAATAAGCCCACCACGTGAGTGAATGCTCGAGGTCCGGTTCATCGTGGCGAAAAGGTCCTAGCTGGCGAAGCGGCGAACCGTCGGGCGGCTCGATAGCGATCACATCGGCCCCGAGATCCGCGAATATCGCGCCACAAATGGCGGAAGTGTTGGTTGTCAGGTCCAGCACCCGATATGGCGAAAGCATTCAGGTGCGCCTGCCGTTTATCCGCATTTCCGGAGTTTACACACTCACGAGCGATTGATGTCGAACGGTCGCTTCGTGAGAACAGGTGGTCATTTTCGGGAGAGGAACGCACGAAATTCCGCTCGACCTGTCGACGCCCTCCTTGCGCCCACCAGATACCACCGGAGCCAAAGGGCGTCGTGCAGCCTCGTCACGCCCGGTATCTCCGGCGGGAGGGCTCCGGCACAAGTCGCTGCGACTTTCGGGACCGGCATACGGCTCGCAAGTTCCGCCAGGAAACGTGCGGCCGCGCCGCGAGTAAGCCGTCCGGCCCTTGGAAGGGCGGCGAGGAAGTCCGGCTCGGTCCGGAACAACGTCATTGCAGAGGCTCCGGTGGTCGCGGCGTCATCGAGCACCTCAACGGTGGATTTCGAGTTGAACTGGACTCCGGCGGCGCCCCGGCAATAAATCAAGGGCACTCCCGCCTGATCAAGCCGATAGCCAAGCTCGCAGTCTTCCATCCTCCGCAATTGCGGATTGAAGCCACCGACGGCGAGGAATTCCGCCGCGGGTACAAGGAGGTTCCCGCTGTAGCACAGTGAGAAGCGCAATTGCGCCAGATCCTCCAATTTCTCGAGTGTCGCCCAGATGCGGCTGTTGGTTGCACCGATGCCACGGGTTCGCCAGATGGTCGAAAGATGGCCCAGGACGGCCGCGTGTTCGACGGTGGCAGCAGTGCTGAGATGGTACTGAAGCGCATCGGGCTCCAGCACGATGTCGTCGTCCACGAAAAGGAGGAAGGAACCTTCTGCGAGTGCGGCGCCGGTGTTTCGCGCCACGCCCGCGCCGGCATTTAGTTGTTCAATTACCCGGATAGTGAAGGGCCATTCCCTGGCATTGGCCGCTGCCTCGGAACCGTCGCTTGATCCATCGAGCACAACGACGACTTCGAATTCTGACGGAGGCAGACTCTGTCCGGCCAGCGAGTCGAGGAGCCGCAACAGCTCCTGCCGTCGGTTGAACGAAGGAATGACGATGGAAAGCGGAGGCGCCACGACGGCAGCACCCTAGGCCACTAGCATACGGAATTGCAATCCGGAACTCGGACCTACTTCAGGAGACCGCGCTCCTGAAGAGCCCGCTTCATCGTGGTGCCGATGTCCGCTGGCGAATCCGAAACCCACGCGCCAGCGTTGGCGAGGGCCGCCTTCTTGTTCTCGGCCTTGCCGTCTTCGCCGGAAATGATCGCACCAGCGTGGCCCATCCGGCGTCCGGGAGGTGCCGTCGCCCCGGCGATGAAGGCCACCACAGGCTTCTTCACGTTCGCCTTGATATAGGCAGCGGCTTCCTGTTCGGCCGAGCCGCCGATTTCGCCGACCATCACGATCGCGTCGGTGTCGGGGTCTTCGTTGAGCATTCGGATGGCTTCGACCTGTCGCGTGCCGATGATTGGGTCGCCACCGACGCCGATGCATGTGCTCTGGCCAATGCCTTCGTTCGTGAGCTGCGCGACGACCTCGTAGACGAGCGTGCCGGAGCGGCTTACAACGCCGACGCGTCCATCGAGGAACACGTCGCCCGGCATGATGCCCACGCGGGTCTTGGTGCTTGGTGTAATAACGCCCGGGCAGTTCGGCCCAATGAGGACGCTGGCCGAACTCTGCATCGCGGCTTTCACCCGGACCATGTCCAGCACCGGGATACCTTCGGTGATGCAAACGATCAACGGCATTTTCGCCGCGGCCGCCTCGAGAACCGCGTCGGCCGCGAACGGCGCTGGCACGAAGATAATCGTGACGTTTGCGCCAGTGTCGCGAACAGCCTGGTCGACAGTGGTGAAGATCGGCACGCCATCTTGCTGTTCACCTCCGCGCTTGGGGTGGATGGCGGCAACAACGTTCGTTCCGTAGGCGATCGAGCGTCGCATGTGGTTGGCACCTTCGGTACCGATGCCCTGGACCATCAGGCGGGTATTCGCATCAACAAGCACAGCCATGTGGCGTTTTCCGATTCAGTAATTTCCGGTTTCCGGCGGCGAGCGGCCGCATGGGAGGGTTCGGATGCCCGGACAGAGACGATACAGGCCGGTGATTGTAGATGCGACTTAGGGCCTGTCCTAGGGCCAGAGGCACGGAGTTATACTTGGTGCATGGACACGAAAGCCGAGCCGCTCATCAACGTTGACCCGGAGATTCTTGGCGGAGAGCCAGTGTTCATGGGTACGCGCGTTCCAGTGAAGACTTTAGTCGATCATCTCGCCGGAGGAATTTCGTTGGACGAATTCCTCGACGATTTTCCTTCGGTGAGACGCGAGCAAGCGATTCGTTTCATCACCGAATCCGGATTCGAATATACGGAGCGTCATGGCGCGCTTACTGCTTGACGAGCAGCTGCCGAGGAGACTCAAGGTGGCGCTTGCCGACCACGCTGTTTCCACTGTTCAGGATATGCGATGGGCCGGACTGAAGAACGGCGCGCTACTGCGCCGAGCCCAAGACGAATTCGATGTCTTCGTAACCATGGACAAGAGCATTCCATTTCAGCAGGCAGTAGCCGGGCTTAGCATTGGAGTTCTGCTCTTGAGAGCTCGGAGCAACTCGTTTCAGTCCCTGCGGAGTCACGTGTCTCTAATCTCTCGAATGGCCAACGAGGTGCGTCCGGGGCACGTCACCAACGTTGACACTTGGCGCGGATTCCTGAGGCTAGACTTCTCGTTTGGGTTTGGACGTAGCTGGCGGCCGCTGGCCGACAACACCCCGGCGGACCGCTCCAATGGCCACTGGCCGGCGGCTTTCCATCAGTCGCTGGAGTTTGCGCCACTCATCGCCGGCGAGCGGCTTGTAGACCGCAGGAAACTTCGCTCTCAAGTTCGATGGCGTCCAGGCGGTAGCGTTCGCTAATCGAACCCATCGCCATCAGTGTCCCAGGCCCGAGGCGTCGTCCCGATGAATCGGCAATCTCCTGGAGCATATCCATGGCGACGTACGCATCCTGGTGCAGCCCGAGAACGTCCTGCATGGCCGTCACGCGTGCGCTGAACTCGGTTGCCGGCTTGCCGTAGATCCCGTTACCGACGAACTCGAGCGCGTAGCGGAGCTTCTTCGCGTCGATCCGGAGCAGGTGATACGCCTCCGGTGCGGAGGCTTTCTTGATCAGGTCCCCTTGCTTCCGAAGGCGCTTGTAGCGCCGCTCCACCATATCCGGAGCGATCGCCAGGATCGGCGCACGACCGGGGGCGAAGGACTTTGGCGGGCCGGCCTTGAGTGCGCCGGCGAAGCTCAGGCAAAGCCGCTCGTATCGCCGTGAGTCGAGGACAGTCAGCATCCGCTTGCGGGCTGCTTTTCGCCGCGTGTTGAGAATTTCTTCCACTGATTCCAGCGCGGCGGCGCGCTCAGGTGGGAAGTTCGCGCGCCACTCGTGCATTCGTTCGAGCTGCACATCAAGGTCTCGGACCTCGCCGAGTGCTGCCGCTACCCAGCCGAGCTGATCGCGAAATCGCTGCACGCGCGGCGTAAGCACCGGGCGGAACGCAGCCATCGCCGCGCGAAGCCGTCGAGTGGCAACGCGCATGTCGTGCAGTGCTTCGATGTCCTCCCCAAGGCGTGTCCCGGGTTCGTTGGCGCGCAACACCCCGAACTGCTTGCGGAGCACGGCGTAGGCAACTTCCCCCGCGGTCATTTCGGGCGAGACCGAGGTCGGACCCAGGGGCTCTACCGCCGGCGGTACGCTTTTGCCCGTGGCGATGAGCGCAGATTCAAATTTGGACGTACCAGCTTCGGTCAGGTGATTCTCGGCGACCAGGGCCTCGACGAACCGCCGGGCTCGTTCGACCGCGCCCGCTTCGACTTCAACTTCGACCCGGGCGAGCCGCACCGGGCGATCTTCGCCCACGGGGATCGATGTTTCGTCTACGGCGACCTCGGCGACGATTCCCTCGGCGTCACTCAGGTTGAAGATTTCTCGTTGCGTCTGCAGGCGGAATTGCGCCTCGACGGGGAAGCGGCCCGCGATTGCTCTAACTATCGCTCCTGAACTGCCAGGCGCCTCAGCCGGACCGATTTCGCCGGATTCCAGTGGTTCGTTCAGCTCGCGCCGGGAGCGCAGGCCGTTGGTAGCTTCGGCCATGGACTTCAACGTCAGTTCGGCCGAATCACCTTTGCGGCGAATGCGGCACGTGTATCCGGCTCGATTGAGCTGCCAGGTGGCCGTGTCGTAGTACGTGTCATCGAGTTCCTTCAGTCCAACCCGCTCCACTGTGTATCCGGTTGGCATCTGACCGTGAAGCCAGCGAACCACCGGCCGCGTATCGAGCGCGGCATACTGCCATTCGATTTCCATCTGGTCCGCGGTCATCCGCACATAATACGGGAAGCGTGCGTATCTGGGTCCGGCATTTCTACATGAGTGCGGCCAGTTTTGCGGGCGCCACGGTCCGGTAGGCTTCCCGGACGACCGATTCCACTTCGTCCCAGTCGATTTCCGGCAGGTCGAGCCGCACTCCAACCCAACCGCGGTGGCCGACGTATGGCGGCCGGAAATACCGGTCCGGCGCGGTCGCGATCATCGCGTCCTGTGCGCCGAACGGAGCCGCGCACCAGAAGCCGAACTCGCCGCCGTGATGACGGTTCGAGAACGTCACGAAGGACTTTCTTGTCGCGCACGAACCAGGTTGGCTCGCCGTGGCTGTTGCGCTCGGTGGTTTCGGGCAGGCCCACGCAAATCGAGCGAAGTCGTTCCAGTCGTTCTAATTCGTCCACGCTGAGAGTCTAGAGAGCGAGACTAGAGGTTTCTATTCCCTGCACCGAACACAACGTATCGTTCGGCCCAGATGAGACGGGGCCTGTTTTTCACGCTTTCAATCTGGCTGGTCGGCGCCGCGATGATCCGGGCGACGCTCCTCGTGCCACACCAGTGCCCCGCCGTCACCCCGGAATCTGCGCTCTTCGCGGCGAACCAGTCGGCTGACTGGATAGAGCGGGCCCAGCTTTCCGATGGCACCTACGTGTACGAATACAACCGCGCCGAAGACTACGAACCGGGTGGCTACAACGTTGTCCGCCATGCGGGCGTCACAATGTCGCTTTACCAGCTCGCGGCCGCAGGCGAAGCTCTCCGTGCTGCCAGCCGCCGACCGCGGAATGCAGTACATGATCGACCACCTCTACCGGCACGACGACTGGGCGGCGTTCCAGGACCCTTCGGATGGCGGAGTTCAGCTCGGTGCGAGCGCACTCATGCTCGATGGCCTCATGCAGCGGAGACTGGCGACGGGCGATACGAAGTACGACGACCTCTCGCGCGAAGTTGCGCGCGCGCTGCTGGCGCTTCAACTCGAAGACGGCGCATTTCTCAACCGCTGGGACCCGCGAATCGACGCGCCAATCCCGGGAGAGCGTTCGAAATACGCTACCGGCGAGGCCTTCTGGGGGCTCACGCTGATGCACCGCTTCTTCCCGGACGAAGGTTGGGACGCCTACGCCTTCAAGACGGCGGACTACCTTGCCCTCGCCCGGGACGACTACGAGAACCAGAAGTTCCCCCCGTGGGCCGACCAGTGGGCCTCGTATGGCCTTGGTGAAATGGCGACCTGGCCGCTGAAGGACTACCACATCGAGTACGCGAGGAGCCTGGCAGAACGCTTCGGGTTCCTGATCCGGGTGGAATCGCAGCGGCGCGACAACTGGTTCTCGCGTGCCCTCCACGGGCGCCAGGCGCGCGCCGCCGGTATGGGCACGTGGGTCGAAGGACTGACGTCGCTGTATCGCCTGGCGTCGGTCGACCCGCGCATGGCCGACATGAAGGACAAGATCGCCGAACGCGTGGACTGCGGCGCGGGAATGCTCGCCGACCGGCAGGTTTCCGCCGAAACCGCGAACCAGTCGCAAAACCCTGCCCGAACCCTCGGCGCCTGGTTTACCGACGACATAACGCGAATGGACGACCAGCAGCACGCCCTTTCGGGACTGCTCCGCGCCGCTCCCATCATCGAATCCCTGGAGGACAAGTGACCGACTTTCTTCAGCTACTCGTGTTCATGCTCGCCGCGGTCAATCCGGCTGCGGCGGCGGCGGCGCCATCCGGCAAGAAGCTGCCAATCGATATCTCCGGTACTGGTCTTGCCCTCGGAGTCGTCCTGGTTGGCGGCGCCGCGCTCCTTTCTCAGCCCATTCTTGACGGCCTCGGAGTCGAACCGGAGACCTTCCGCGTTGGTGCGGGAGTTGTCTTCCTGGTTTGCGGGGCGCTCGCTGCCTGGAATGGGGGCGCCCCGCATCGTGGCCCATGGGAGGGACGTTCCGCGGCGATATTCCCGCTGGCGCTCCCCGTGCTGGCGACGCCGGCGGCCTTCGCGGCGGCAGTGACTTATGGAGTCGATCGCGGCGAAGGCCAAACGTTACTCGCGGCGACAATCTGCGTTGGCCTCGCGGGGGCACTGGTTGCTTTCCGCGCCGGCCGATTCGAGGCCGCCTGCGATGGCGTCGCGCGCCTCACTGGCGGAATTCTTGTAGTCGTCGCGGCGGGACTGATCGTCAGCGGTGTCCGCGCCATCTAAGCGGATTGGAGAACCTGCAATGACCTTGCAGAACCGGGTCGACCCCTTCGGCGAAATCCACGCAGTCAGCTCGCGGGGCACGATGTTCGGCAACCGCGGCGGCTGCATGCACCGAGACCAGAAACTCGTCGGGCGGCCATGGACGAATCAGCGCTGGATCTGCTGCGTGCTCGATTTCAAGGAACGTCATCGCGAGGTGATGGCCGAAAACCGCTACACCGAGCTGTTCTTTCTCGACGAGGCCACCGCGTTCGCGGCGGGGCACCGCCCGTGCATGGAATGCCGCCGCGCCGACGCGAACCGGTTCATCGAGGCGTGGTCGCAAGCGCACCTCGGCGGCCAGCGACTCAAGACAATCTCCCATCTCGATGAAATCGCCCACCGCGAGCGCGTCGACCCGGCAACAAACCGGCAGATGACCTCGCGCGTCCGTCTTTCAACGGTTCCGGATGGCGCCTTCGTCACACTGGAAGACACCCCGGCTGAGCCACTGCTTCGCTGGGAGGGCCGGCTCCTGCGCTGGAGCTTCAAAGGCTACCGGGACGGCGTACCGATGCCCTCGGATCGGCCCGTTACGCTGCTGACGCCTCCGTCGTTCGCGATCGCGTTTTCAGCGGGCTACACGCCATCCGTGCATGTTTCGGCGCAACAGGCTTAGCACGCAGCCGCTCCGCGCCATAAACTCCTAGGACACCAAATTCCCTCTTTGCGGAGAGACCTATGTCCGGCCACTCCAAATGGTCCACTATCAAGCGAGCCAAGGGCGCCACCGACGCGAAGCGCGGGGCCATATTCACGAAGCTCAGTCGCGAAATCATCCAGGCGGCGAAGCAGGGCGGCGGCGACGCCACCATGAATTTCAAGCTGCGCCTGGCAGTCCAGCGTGCGCGTGCACAGAACATGCCCAACGACAACATCGAACGGGCTATTTCGAAGGGCACCGGCGGCGGCACCGATGAGCAACTCGACGAGATCCAGTACGAGGGTTACGGCCCGGGCGGCACCGCGATCATCGTCACCACCCTCACGGACAACCGGAACCGAACGGTTGCTGAAGTTCGGCACCAATTCTCGCGCTCAGGCGGGAACCTTGGTGAAAACGGTTCCGTCGCATGGCAATTTGAGGCCAAGGGCCTCATTACCATCCCGACCAATGGCAAGGATCCGGATGACATCGCGCTCGAGGCGATCGATGCCGGCGCCGAAGATGTCGATATCCAGGACGAGCAGGTCGAAGTCAAAACCGAGCCGACGAATCTCGAACCGGTGCGCAAAGCACTCGAATCGAGCGGCCTCGAAGTGGAGAACGCCGACTTCGCGATGGTGCCGAAAGTAACTGTTGAACTGGATACGAAGGCAGCGCATCAGGTGCTTCGCCTCATCGAAGGGCTCGAAGACCTTGAAGACGTTCAGCGCGTCTACTCGAATGCTGACTTCTCAGACGAAGCCATCGAGTCCTACTCGAGCTGAGTTCCCGGGGAAAAGAAGAACGGCACGGGTGCGGCGCCGGGAGGGGGGTCCGGTGTGTCTCTGCCGCGCCACATGCCGTATGCGATTAGTGTGCGTGCCGTAGCTGGCCCGAGTCTGTGAACCGCGTCACGCCTGACCGCTGAGCACATCTTTTCCTGGAATGCTGGCGGGTTCCATGTTGCATTCGAAAACTCGCCCAAAGTGGAACGCGAACGCATCGCTGACTTCCTTGAAGTCCACCTGTTTGCCGACTTCGGCGGCCATGCTCGTCATCTCGGCGTCACGCATGCCACACGGGTTGATCAAGTCCCAGTGGCTCATGTCCGGGTCGATGTTCAGGGCGATGCCGTGCATCGTCACCCAGCGACGGACGTTCAGGCCCACGGAGGCGATCTTCCGGTCTTCGATCCAAATCCCGCGCCCGGACTCACTCCGGATTCCGCGCAGGCCCCAGTCGGCGAGGACACCGATGGCTGCCTCCTCAAGTCCGGTCAGGTAGTCAAGCACTCGGATGTCCCATCCGCGCAGGTCGATGATGCCGTATGCGACGAGCTGCCCGGGCCCGTGATACGTGATGTCGCCACCGCGCTCGGCCTGGACGATTTCGATACCCCATTGGCGGACCGTGTCTTCTTCGACGCGAAGGTCAGGGGTCGGATGGCTGCGCCCGAGCGTCAGAACCGGGCGGTGCTCGGTGAGAAGCACCGTATCGACGCCGGCGCCATCCCGGCGCTGGGACTGCAGCCGCTGCTGCAACCGATGCACTTCGCCGTAGCTCGTGGTCCCGAGCTCGTACACCGCGACCGAACGGGATCGCTCCACTGTCTTGTCTCTCTTCCTCATACCAGCATCGCATATGGCGTTTCGGCCAGTTCTCGAATACGGACCAGCAGGCGTGCCGCCGATCCTTCGCTCCAGCGGCGGCTGTCGTACACCATCGTCAGGTTGGCCAAGGCGTGCTCGCTCGGTGCGGAAAGCGCGAAGGCGAGTCCCTTGCCCGGATCGAGTCGTGGGATGGCGCTGGCGACCCCCAGGTTTGCCAGGGAGACAAGCGTCCACTCTGCGTCCTCGAAAGCGGCATCGCCACCCGCCGCCCGGGACGCAACAGCATCCCGGAGGGACATGGCGCCAGGCGCGGCGAACGCGCTCGAAACGTCGGAGTCCGGTTCGGCGATGACGAGTGCGGCCGGCCCAGCGTTCTCGTCAGCGTCTGCGAGGGCCATCGCAATCGCTCGGAACACTACATCCTCAATCCGTGGAACCGCTGACGTACTTCGCCACACTCGATGGCACGTCGCCACCAGCTTCCTCGCTTCGTCGAGGTTAAGGCCAGCCGAGATAGCCAGGACCTGCGCCGAAGCAGCGACCTCCGCGGAAATCCGCGCAAACCGTTCGTTTCGGGGTTCATCCCTCTCCGCCATCGAGGAGCGCTCGTTTTCGTTTTCCCACAGGGGCAGGCCTGGAATCGACCCGCCCGCCACGATGAGAGTCCCGGTGACCATGTCCGGTTTCCCCGAAAAGAATCCGCTTTCGAAATCGACCGCGTCACCGGGCGCTCCCTCCCAAGCAACGGATGACGTCTCTGCAAATCGGCGCGGGAATGGGACGACGACAGCTTCATACTCGGGTTCGTCGTCCGCGGCCGCCGAGTGTTCGAAGAGCGGTTCCCCTGGCTCAACGAATGCGTCTGGGACTTCGTCTTCGAACACCGTCTCCGCCTCGGAGAAAATTTCCTCCACGGAAGAATCGGACGCGTGATCGGGGTCCATCTCCAACGATTCATCGGGGGAAAAGATCAAGCCGAGGACCACGCCCGGCCGTTCGATGCTGCCGACTGGGAGTTGATGCCGCAGCAACCCGGGCTCTTCCGCTTCGACATCGAACGCGACGAAATCACATTCGATCCGGCACAGGGAGTCACCAACGGAAACGCTCGTGCCGTCGGCGAGGTACCACTCGGCGACGATTCCGCCGTCCATTCCATCGCCCAAATCGGGCACCTGAACAGAAACAGCCACGAGACCCTCCCCGAGACGCCGATGTCTCTCCTTAAGAAACGGCAGTAGACAACCGTTTCGGAAGGGTCAGGGCACGAGTTCGAGGGATTCGGCGATTGCGCGTAACTCGGCCTCGCCGACGGTCGCCGATCTGACGGTGATCACGAGGTCGCCGATGGCCCACGTGTAAGCGATCTCATCGCCGCTCCGAGAACGGAACACGGTCAGGCCGTTCAACGCCACAGGATCGGTGCGCGGGAAGGAATCGGACAACCCGCCCGGTCGGAAGCGTTGTTCCACCACGAACGTCTTGCCGAGACCGTCGCCGTAGGTCACGGCAAAGAAAACAATCCGGCCGCCTTGAGGCTCTTCTCCCTCAGTGCCCTTCACCGTCATCCCATCCGGCAGGTAGCCGAGACGGAACATTCCGGGCGGAACTGCCACCACGGTCTGACCGAGGGGACCCGAACTCGTGTAGGTCCCGTTGCCCCCGTCCAAGAATCCGGCGGCGTTGGACGAATCGAGCTGCTGCGCGCCCCTGGGCGGACTGAACCTGAACTTGTCCGCCGCGATCTTCGCGTCCCAGTCGAGCCGAACCACTTCGATCTCGTAATTTCCCGTCTCGCCCTGGTCGATGGCGATTCGGAGCACGACGAGGCGTTCCGGGTCGATCCAGTAACGGATGGAACCTGTCCCGCTGACGGAACCGTCAGAGCCAGAACTGGAAACGGCTGGTGACGTTTCGACAATCATCGTCTCCACGCCGAGCACACGCTCGTGCCCGATGACCTCGACGCTGCCCGGCGGGTCATTTTGGGCGTAGAAGCCTCGAAGTTGCCGAACTAGGTCGTCAAGGCTCGCCACTTCCGTGTACCAGGGCCCGATGAGCGCCGAAAAGCTCCAGGGCCGCAGCCGCAGCTTGGCCTCGGGCGGGAAGTCGTAGAGCGGAGTGATTGTGTACGTGTTTGCCTGCTCCCGGTAGTAGATTTGCTCGCCACCGCCCACGACGATTACGTCCGTACCGCGTTGTACCTGCGGTTCGCGGGTTTCAATCTCGATGCGTGCGTGGTCCAGGTCCTGGTTCCACCAACGGATCTCGGTGACGCGGTGTTCTGCCGCAGAGCCGGCCCCGCCGGCCACATTTGTGCCGACGCTGCGCGAATTGTCGTCGGCGATCATTCGGGCTTCGAGGTAGAACGGCAGTAGTTCCCCGGACGATTTATCGTCGCTTCGTGCGAGCAGCCCAACGAGCACCAGGCCGAGCACGGCAACCGCCGACACCCCGCCCGCCCACTTCAGCGCACTGATCGTCGCCAGGCCGCGGAGGTTCGGCATCGGAACTCGCGACCGTTTCCGCCAGCGCCAGTAGTCGGCCGCCTCTTCGCGTGATTGGAGGCCGAGCTTTCCGAGAATTTCGCTGACGTTCCATTTCGCCCCGTCGAGCGTCATCCCAAGTTCGTCGCCGATTTCGCCGTTCGTCCTGCCGGCGACAAGGAGGTCCAACACGCGCCGCTGGCGGTCGTTTAGCTGTCCCTCGAGCGTCCTCGCGGCCTTGAACCGGTCCGCTTCCGCGTTCATCGAGTTGATGGTGCGCCTGTCTGCCAAAAAGGTCACTACCCGATGGCTGGCATTCTTAAGGATGATATCAGGCTAAATGCGAAGTTTTACGATCTCGCAACGCGGATCTTGCCCGCGTTTATGACCCCGGTTACGTGACGCCGCTACCGTTCGTTTCATGGCCATCCTGCGAAACGCAACCCCGGCACTGAGCCTGCCCGAGGACTTCGGGCTTGGCGTTGCCGTGGCGGCGACCATCATCGGGATTATCGTCCTGGGCTGCGCGGTGGCGGCATCGACCCCCACAAACGGCCCGCAGGGAGAGGCGCACCGGCCGAACGGCGACGTCTACATCGACATCCCGCCCGCTGCCGTGCCCGCGACAATTTCGACCCAATAGTTAGGTTCAGGCCCGCCGAATCGTCAGCCCACCATCCACAGGGACCGCGACACCGGTGAGGAAGCTCGCGGCCGGCAACGCGAAGCTGAGCGTCATCTGTGCGACTTCCTCCGGCGATCCATAGCGCCGAAGTGCCGTGCGCTGATGCGCGTATTTCTGCTTCATCTCTTCCGGGATGGGAGCCGTCATGCCCGTGCGAATCGGGCCAGGGCAGATGCAGTTCACAGTGATGCCCTCTTTGCCGAATTCCAGTGCGAGCGAACGCGTCAGCCCGATGACTCCGTGCTTCGCCGCCGTGTACGGGCTGTTCCCCGGCGTCGCACCGAGTCCCTCGGTGCTGGCGATGTTGATGATCCTCGGGCTTTCTGACTTCCGTAGATGCGGAAGGGCCGCGCGGATCGTGTGCGTCATCGCGGTCAGGTTCACGGCCAGCACTCGCGCCCAGGCGGCGTCGTAGCCTTCGGCTTCGAGCGGCAGTGCCGCAGAGATGCCGGCGTTGTTCACGAGGATGTCGAGGCCGCCGAATTCCGCGACCACCTCGGCCACAAGCTTGTTCACGGCGTCGCGGTCCGAAACATCGCAGGCCCAGGCTCGCGCCGTGTTGCCGGCAGCGGAGATCGCGCCGGCGACGCGTTCGACGGGCTCGCGGTTCTGATCGACTGCGGCGACTTTTGCGCCCTCATCCGAGAACACGTACGCGGTCGCTTCGCCCATGCCGCTCCCGGCGCCGGTGACGAGCACGACTTTTCCTTCGACCGAACGGCTGAGCTGGCTGACGCGTCCCATGGAAACCCTCGAGTGGTTGATGGCGCAGGTCTACGGGCTCCGGGACGCATCCGGCAAGTGAGCCGATTGGTTGCGCGACCTTCGCGGCCCGGCCATGCTACCGCGACAAAGCCACCCCCATCAGGAGTCTCCCACCATGGTCATGGCCCTCGACGGCATCAAGGTTCTCGATCTCTCCCGGCTCGCCCCCGGCCCTCACTGCTCGATGCTGCTCGCCGATTTCGGCGCCGATGTAACGCTCGTCGAAGCCGTGCCCGGTTCATCCGCCAAACTCGGCTCGGCTGGCCTCCGCCGCAGCGAATCAGCCGACCGCGCCGCTGCCTACAACGCCCTCGGGCGTGGCAAGAAATCCATCGCGCTGAACCTCAAAGACGAAGCCGCGAAGAACATCTTCTACGAGATGGTGAAGACCGCCGACGTGGTCATCGAAGGCTTCCGCCCCGGCGTTGTGAAGCGCCTCGGCGTCGACTACGACACGCTCGCCAAGATCAACCCGCGCATCATCTGCTGCTCGATTTCGGGCTTCGGCCAGACTGGCCCCTACAGCAACCTCGTCGGCCACGACATCAACTACATCTCCGTTGGTGGCGCGCTCGGCGTGACCGGCCGGCCCGGCCAGCCGCCGTCCATCCCCGTGAACCTGGTAGCGGACTTCGCAGGCGGCGGTCTCACCGGGGCGTTCGCCATCTGCCTCGCCATCCTCGCTCGCGAAAAGACGGGCCGCGGCCAGAATGTCGATATCGGCATGAGCGACGGCGTCCTCTCGCTGATGACGAGCGCCTTCACGCAATACTTCGCCTCGGGGACGACCATCAAGCCGGGCGAGTCGCTCCTCAATGGCGCCTCGCCGTTCTACAACACCTACGAGTGCTCCGACGGCCGATGGTTCTCGATCGGCAGCATCGAGAGCCACTTCTGGGAAGCCCTCTGCAAGGTCATCGGAACCGAAGACCTGTCTGCCGAAGCAGTTCAACCAGCCGGAATGGCCGGAGATGATCGAACGCTTCAAGGGCATCTTCAAGCAGAAGACCGCCGACGAATGGATGGCGATCATGTCGCAGTACGACATCTGCGCGGCGCCCGTACTCGAAATGGAAAACGTGGTCACGAACGAGCACAACCTCGCCCGTGGCATGGTCATAGAAGTCGATTCGCCGCTCGGCAAGGTGAAGCAGATTGGTGTCGGCCCGAAGCTCAGCGACACTCCGGGCATGCCGAAGTTCAGTTCGCCGCTGATTGGCCAGCACACGGATGAGGTCTTGAAAGGCCTCGGCTTCGACGAGGCGAAGATCGCCGGCCTCAAGGAGGCAGGGACGGTCGGATAGAGATGCAAGAGCCTGTAGCCCGCGCCGACCTTCGCTTCACCGAGCAGATGCTCGCCCGGCCGAAAACAGGGTTCCTCGACGTGGACTCCGGGCTCCAGCATTTCGCCATCGTCACCTATGCGATTCCGGCCGAGCGTCTGCGGCCGCTTGTCCATCGCCGGTTCGACCTCGAAACCATCGACGGCCCGAATGGGTCGCCCCAGGCACTGATTTCGATGGTCCCGTTCCTCGACAAGGACTTCCATTCGGCCTGGCTGAAGTATCCGCAGCTCACCTTCGGGCAGACGAACTACCGGGCCTACGTCACCGATCGCTACACCGGCGAGCGCGTCGCGTGGTTCTTCGGCACAACGCTCGATTCGTGGTCGGTCGCGATTCCCAACCGCCTCTGGAAGCTGCCCTGGTACCGGGCGCATTCCACGTTCGACTGTGAGTACGACCAATCCGCAGGGCCGTTACTCGCACTATCGGCTCTCAACGGAGAGCGACTGGGCTCCGGCGAGCCTCGAACTCGAAGACACTGGCGTCTCTCCGACCGAACTGCGAGGCTTCGATTCGCTCGAAGCGGCCCTCGTCATCCTCACCCACCCATTCCGCGGCGCGTTCTATCGTCGCGACCGCCGACTCGGCAGCTACAGCGTCTGGCATGCTCCCTTGGAACTCACGGTAGGCAGGGTGAAGAGCGCGAAGATCGGGCTGTTCGAAGACCTGGGACTTTGAACGCGGAGGAAGCGCTGCAGCCGCACAGCGTGCTCATCCAGCCGCTCACGCAGTTCACGATCTACCTTCCGCCGAAGAAGCTGGGGCGCCCGAAGCCGTCGGGCGACTAAACCCGCGAAAACACCCGCAATTCCTCGTCATCGACCTCGATCCGGTCGACGAGGTCATGCAGCGCTGATTGCAGCGTTTCGAGCGGGAGCTTGTCCCATTCGGCGACGACCTTGTCGCGCAGGGCTTCGAGATGCGACTGGCGCTGTGCCTCAGTTTGCTGCGCCTGGAGCCGCTCTTGGGCCGCGTGCAGTTCGGATTCGAGTCCCAGGTGGTCTTTCGCCAGGTCGCCGCCGAGCGACTTCATCCGTTCGAGGGTGATGTGTCCGTGCGCAGCGTCGGCGACCAATTCTTCGACCTGCCGCCTGTTCCGCTTCATCCGGCCTTCGACGCGGTCGACCTGGCTGACGAGGTCGACGAAGTAGCCATCGACGTTCCCCGCCCGACGCAATCGCGTCACCGGCCGGTCCTTGTCCTTCAGTGCCTCACGCACGCGCGCTTCGAGGTCGGCGGCGCGCTGAGTGTTGTACGAACAGGCGCTCTGATTCGTGCGCGATTCGCACTGGTAGTACCGGTACCCGGACTCCTTCTTCTCGCCCGCCTTCGTCACCCAGCTCTGGCGCCGCGAGACGCCGATGAGCTTGTTCTGGCACTTCCCACAGAACAGCATCCCGCTCAGCAGGAAGGGTTGGACTGTGCGTGTCCGGACGGCGCCATGGTGCGACTGCAGCCTGTCCTGCACGCGCCGGAAGTCTTCGGCGGAAACGAGCGAAGGATGGCTGCCGGTGACGGTGGTGCCGAAGCGCGAGTAGTGCCCCAGGTAGGCCCGGTTCCGGAGGATGTCCCGCACCGTGACCATGCTCCAGCGGCCGCCCGCGCCGGGTTGCGACGTTTTCGGCGTTCAGCTGGCCCGCGATCTTGCGGATCCCAGTTCTTCCTGGAGGTACAGCCGGAAGATGTATCGAACGACGACCGCCTCTTCGGGGACAAGTTCCAGCCGCCGCCGGGGGCCAACGCGATAGCCGTATGGCGGGCGCCCAAGCACCTCACCCTTCACCGCCTTACGGCGCATCGCCGAGCGGACTTTTTCCGAGACGGGCGTGCCATCGCCGCGGTCGGCCCAGGTGTCGACGAGTTCGCGGAACGCCTCGTGTCCGGTATGCGCGATGAGCACCTGGCAGCCCGTCTGCTCGATTTCGAGCAGCTTCAAGGCGGCCTGGCCGAGGTCTGGCCCAAGGGCGCCAAGGCTATCGACCGCGACCACCACAAACCCGCGCTCTGGCCGCATCAGGAAGCTCAACATCTGCGTGAAGCCCGCTGGCGTCGCTTCATCGGCTGTATCGAGGAACGTCCCCGCGACTTCGTAGCCAACTCGGGTACAGAACTCGTTGAAGGCGTGGTTCTGTTCGGCGATGCTTCGCTTCTGCCCGTCTTTCCGGGCGTTCTCCGCGAAGTAGCCGACAGCACGCATGGAGACCTACCCCACGTAGAGAATGCGGTCGCAGTTTGGGCACTGCGCAATCAGGTCGGCGGTGAAGGCTCGCTTGCGCACCGATTCGGGGATAGCAACGCGGCAGCCGCCACAGTTGCCGCCGGCCACGCGAGCGACAGCGCCGCTGCCGTGTCGCCTGCGAGCGTCGTTGTAAGCCTTCATGTTCCGGGTCTCGACCTTCGGCGCCTGCGCGGCCCGGCTTGCTTCCGCCGCGGCGATCGCCTGCGCCAGCTTCTTCGATTCGCTCTTTAGCCTTTTCGCTTCTTCCGCCCGGTCGGTTTCCGCATTCACGAGCTCGTGCCTTGCCTCGGCCTCTGCCGCTTCGGCCGCTTCGAGGCTCGACAGGATTTCCAGCAGTTCGTCCTCGAGCTTCGCCCGGTGATCTTTCAGCAAGTCGAGTTCGTGCTGGATGTTGGTCAGCTCCTTCGGATTCTTGACCGAGCCGTCGTACAGGCGCGTTTCTTCGGGAGTGATCTTCGCGGTCAGGCCGGCAATCTCGCCATCCACGCGCCGCTGGTTCTTTCGTATTTCGGACAGGGCTGCGTCAGTCTCCGCAAACTGAGACCGGGCGCTGTCCAACGCGGGACTGTTTTGCATTCCCCATTCCGCATCTTCAAGCGAAGTGCGGAGTGTAGAGAGCGTGTCGTCGATCTCCTGGAGGGTGCGAATTTCGGTTATCTGGGACAAATTCACACTCGCAATTCCACAGTCAGCCAGCTTCGTGGCCGGGGGCTAACCGTAGCGCTAAGCGTAGGAGCGCGAACCGGGTGCGTAAACGTCTCCGGCTGCGACTTTCGACAATCGTTACGGAACACGGCCGTTATGTGAGCGTTGGCGCGCCTACGGTCGCCTGTGAGGCCACGGGAGTGTGGCGAGAGTCGTTAGGAAACAGTTCTCGGACGATGTACTTTGCGAGCGCCAGCGGGGGCTCTTCGAGTTCCAATGCCACGCACACCCCGGCCGGATCGTCAATCACACTTGAGACGATGCCGGTCAGTTCAAATTTAAGTGTCGGGAAGGAAACCGTGACCCGGTCGCCCTTTGTCGGCGCGTCCGCTCCCGCCGTGAACTCCAGTCTTCCCATTCCGAGCCGGGCTACGCTGATCGGAATGATTCCGTGCGAGTCTGCATCTCCGCTGGCCACTCGCCGCGAAGTCCGCGCCAGGCCGATCGGCCGTGCCTGGCGGCGAAGAGCAGACAGAGGAACAAAATGATGGCCATCAGAATGGAGAAGAAGCTCGTCGCAATGAAGGCGAACACGTGCTCAGGTTGGGCCCAGACCCCGCCGAGCCTCGCAGCGCCGGCGCCGATGCAGACGAAGTACATGAGTGTCAGGCCGACCAGAAGATAGAGGGAACGCGGGAATCCCCCTTCTCGCGAGACACGGCCCTTCTGAGTGACGCCGAATCCGGCCGGCGCGCCGAACAGCACCGGGTAGGCCGTCAGGTATGCCGCCAGCCCGACAATTCCGAACAACTCGTTGCGAATTATGCGGTACGAACTGCGCCCAAACATGAAGTTCGAGCCAAGCGAAACAACCGGCATCAGGACGATGAACGAGAGCGCGAAGAAGTTGTCGTGGACGGGGAAATACCCACCGAACAGCACAACAGGCGGGATGAGGTAGACCACCATCGCCCGTAGCGAACCGAACGTCTGCCCGGCCGATGCCAGGTAACTCAGTCGCTGTCCCGTGCTGAAGCCACGCCGCCAATACTGCGTGCGCAGCAATTGCAGTCCCCCGGAGGTCCAGCGCAGGCGCTGGCGGAAGAAGCGCTGATAGTCTTCCGGTGCTAGCCCGCGGGCACGTATTCGCGTGTCGAACAATGTCCTCCAGCCAGTGCGGTGCATCAGTACGCTGGTCTTGATGTCCTCTGTCACGGAACCAGTAGCGACCCCGCCGACGGCTTCCAGTGCCGCCCTTCGCACGATCGCAGGCGAACCGCACCAGTACACGGCATTCCAGTAGTTCTTCGCGGGCATCATCACGTTGTGAAACAGCGATTGTTCGTTCCAGTCGGTTCCGTCGTCGAAGTGCTGGAAGCTGTCGGTGTTGTAGAAGACTTGCGGCGACTGAACCAACGCGACCTTCGGATCCGCGAAGTGCCCGAGCAAGTCGTCCGCCATCGAAGGGGCGGCCACGAAGTCCGCGTCCAGGGTCACGATGAACTCACCCGAAGTGACCGAGAGCGCATGGTTGAGGTTCCCGGCCTTGGCATGGCGATTGTCTGGACGTGTTATCCAGTGCGCGCCTGCTTCCGCGCAAAGTTCGCGCACCCAGTCGCGGCGACCATCGTCCAGGACGTACGTCTCGTGTGGATAGCCGATTGCCACGGCCGCCACCACCGACGGTGCGAGGACCTCATACGATTCGTCGATGGTCGTGACGAAGACATCGAGCGTCCCGGCGGGCGGGGCTGAGGGACGGGGCGCCGGGGCGTACTTCCACGCCGAAAACAGGTACGACAGCAGCGACATGTACCCCTGAACGTTCGCGAACGCGATTGGATAGGCGAACCACCAATGGGTGTAGTCGATCGCCCAAAACAATGCCCAGGCGAGGTAAACCGTCCCCGCCACAATCGCGGCCCAGCCAGCGATATGGATGGCGCGTTCGGAGTGGAACCATCGTGTCCCACGAACGGCGTCTTCGTACTGTGGTGGCGTGTCACCCATGCCAGCCGCCTCTCTCGCGGCAGTCTAGCTGACGGTGTGGACGCGGTGCTCGAGCAGGTCGGTCATCGGCCGCGGCTCGTGTAATCTGGAGCTACTCCTGTTCCGAAGGTCCACCAGATGTTGTTCAACGTTTCGCAGCTGCTGCGCGAAGAGACCGGGGCCACTCGCACTTACAAACTCGAACCTGAAGCCAACGTTCAAAGTGGCGACGTCGATTTGCTCCGGACGCCCGGAGGGGTACTGGTCTTCTGCCGGGCGGAGGTCGGTCTCGAAGCTGAGTGCGCTCGCTGCCTGACGCTCTTCGGTTATTTGACGGAGATCGACTTCGAAGAGGTCTATCTCCAACAGGTCGATCCAGTGACTGGTAGGCGCCTCGAAATTGAAGACCAGGAAGCCTTTCTTATCGGGGTCGACAATTCAATCGACATTACGGAGGCGGTGCGGCAATATACCTCTATGGCTGCAGAGATGCAGCCGCTTTGCCGTCCAGACTGCCCCGGGATTTGCCCGATTTGCGGAACGGACATGAGCATTGCACCTTGCCAGTGTGACCGGACGCCGATCGACCCTCGATGGCAGGCGCTCGTAGCACTGAAGCGTAAGACGAATGGGTAGAATCCTGAAGGAGTCCTTTTATGGCCCCGCTACCAAAGCGGAAGTACCCGTCATCGCGACAGGGCAAACGCCGTTCACATCTTCGAATCCAGATGCCACACGTCATCGATTGTCCGCGGTGCAAGAGCCCCCGGCTCGCTCACCACGCTTGCCCGATTTGCGGGACGTACCGGGGTCGGGAAGTCATCGCCCTTCCGGATCCGGATCTGGACAGCTAACGAACCCCCAATTGTCCGCAACGCCCTTCGTGGCCCTCGAGGAACCTCCTCAGGCTGACCGGGCGTTCGTATTCCCTGGCCAGGGCGCCCAATCCGTTGGGATGGGGAAAGACCTCTACGATGAGTTTCCTTCGGCGCGTGAGCTTTACGATCGCGCCGATGAGATTCTCGGCTTCAAGCTTTCCCAGATCTGTTTCGAAGGCCCGGAAGAAGAACTCCAGCAAACGCGCAATCAGCAGCCCGCCATCGCGGTCACCAGCATTGCGCTGCTCAAAGTAGCCACCGAACTCAATCCGGCCCTCTTGAAGAAGCCCGCCTACGTGGCTGGCCACTCGCTCGGCGAGTATTCAGCCCTGGTGGCTGCCGGCTCACTCCCTTTCGATGACGCGATCAGGTTGCTCCGCACGCGTGGCGAACTCATGCAGGAGGCGGGCAACACCAATCCCGGCATGATGGCTGCTGTCCTCGGCCTCGATGTCCCGGATTGCGAAGAAGTCTGCCGCGAAGCCGGCGCCGAGGTCTGCACTATCAACGCCCCGGGCCAGATAGTCATCGGTGGCCGCCGCGAAGCGGTCATCCGCGCTCTTGACTACGCAAAGGCCCGCGGCGCCGTGAAGGTCATCCCGCTCAATGTGAGCGGCGCCTTCCATAGCACGCTCATGCGGCCCGCTGCCGATGGCATGGTTCAGCCCATAGCGACCGCGCCGATCATCGACCCGATGGTCCCGATCATTGCCAATTGCACGGCAACTCCGGTTTCTGTCGATGTAGACATCCGCCACGAACTTGTCGACCACATTTGCCGGCCGGTTCAATGGAGCAAGACGGTCGAGTACCTCGGCAGCCAGGGCGTCGAAACGTTCATCGAATTCGGGCCGGGCCGCGTACTGACGTCAGTCATCAAACGCATGTTCCGCAAGTCGAACTGCATCAACGTGAACGACGCGACGAGCGTTCGCGTCTCGCTGTAGCTCCCGTGGGAGACCTCGACGGAAAGGTCGCGCTCGTGACCGGCGGCTCGCGTGGCATCGGCCGGGCAATCTGCCTCGAATTGGGCGGTCGCGGCGCCAAAGTCGCGGTGAACTACAACTCGAACGCCGCACTCGCATCTGAAGTCGTCACCGAGATCACGGCGGGCGGCGGAGAAGCTTTTGCCATCGCAGGCGACATATCGAATTCAGAACAGGCAAGTAACGTCGTCAAGGGAACGATCGACAAGTTCGGCGGACTCGACATCCTTGTGAATAACGCTGGCATTACCCGCGACGGTCTCCTCATGCGGATGTCCGAAGAGGACTGGGACGCGGTCCACAATACGAACCTGCGCGGGACGTTCCTGGTAACCAAGGCCGCCCTTCGACCGATGCTTCGGGCACGGGGCGGTCGGATTATTAACATAACGAGCGTTGTTGGTGTCATGGGGAATGCCGGGCAGGCGAACTACGCTGCCGCCAAGGCGGGCATCATCGGCTTCACCCGTTCTGTAGCTCGCGAAGTCGCATCACGCGGCATCACCGTGAACGCAGTCGCTCCCGGGTTCATCCAGACCGACATCATCACAGGCATGACCGAGCAGGCGGTGACGGCCGTCATGGGCCAGATCCCGCTCGGACGCATCGCAGGTGCCGAAGAAGTCGCGCCCCTTGTGGGGTTTCTCGCCAGTGATGGCGCAGGCTACATAACCGGACAGTGCATTCACGTAGATGGCGGTATGGTGATGGCGTGAGCCAGAACCCTATGCGTCGTGCGCGGCAACTCGCGCTTGAATCGCTTTACGAAGCGGAAACCAGTGATCACCCGGCCATCGAAGTTTTCGAACGGCAACTGGCGGATGCTGCGCTCGAAGATGGCGGAGTAACCAAAGCGAAACCAAGCCGATATGGCAGACAGCTCATGGAAGGTGTTATCGAGCGCCGTGATGACCTCGATTCACACATCCAGGAGGCGGCCACAACGTACCCCGTGGATACGCTCGCAATCGTTGACCGGAACATCCTTCGCCTTGCAATATGGGAATTGCTTACCGATAATTCGGCGCCGGTCGGGGCAGTAGTCAACGAAGCTGTTGAACTGGCCCACCGCTACGGAGGGGATTCTTCCCCGGCATTTGTAAATGGAGTGCTACGAACCGTAAGCGAACGTATCACGGCTGCGAAGGCAGCCGAGTCCGAACCGCAGGATGCGGAACCCCAATCAAACCCAATCCCGAATCAACCAGGAGCACTCCCCACCGTGGCAACAGTATTTGAACGAGTCCGCGCAATCGTGGTCGAACAACTTGGCGTCGAAGAAGAAGAGGTTGTTCCTGCAGCCTCGTTCGTCGATGACCTCAACGCCGATTCTCTCGACCTCGTCGAGCTGATCATGTCACTGGAAGAGGAGTTCTCCGATGGCGGGGAACTCGAAATTAGCGATGAAGACGCAGAAAAGATCGCTACCGTGCAGGACGCCGTAGACTATTTGAAGGATCACGGCGTCGAGGACTAAGCCTTTTCTCCGAATTGGCCGTCGGTCCGACGGGAGGTAGATGTGGAATTCCTGGGTATTGGCTACCAGGAACTCCTGCTCGTGCTGGGGCTCTTGCTTGTGGTCGTTGGGCCCGAGCGGCTGCCCGGCATGGCCTATCAGCTTGGCCGCGCCGTCCGCACCATGCAGGGCTATGCACGCGCCGTCCGCGACGAGTTCAAGGACGAGATCGACTATCTCGACGAGCAGTACAAGACCGTCAAAGGGCAGGTGGATGAGGCCCAGCACGAAATGCGCGTGGAGCAACAGAAACTGAACAGTGAGCTCCGCGAAGTCAGCGCAAGCGTTGATGCGGCGGCGGCAATGATCGCAACCGATCCGACCGCGCCCCAGCCATCGGTAACGCCCATTCCCGAGACCACTGCAACGTCCGCCGATCCCGCGAAGCCCCCGATGGTGTTCTAGTGGCCGCCGAACAGATCAACGAACCAATTCCCCTGAGGCCCGAACAAGGCCCCTATCACGCTGGCGCCGAAATGACGCTGATGGAGCACCTGCGGGAACTCCGCAACCGCGTCCTGGTCAGCGCTGTTGCTGTCGTCCTCGGGATGGTCGTCTGTCTCTACTTCTGGGAGACGATCGTCGGCTGGCTGATCGCCCCGGCCCGTGCGCAGCAAGGCCCCGATTTCGGCCTCGCCGTCTTCAGCCCAACGGAGACAATTGGCGTCCTCTTCAAGGTCGGCATGTACGGTGGGCTGATGCTCGCTTCGCCGGTGGTCTTTTACGAGATGCTGGCCTTCATCGTGCCGGGCCTTACCCCAAAAGAACGCAAACTAGTCCTTCCCGGGCTCCTCGGCGTTATTGCGTTCCTGCTCGCCGGCATGGCGTTTGCCTATTGGGTAATCCTTCCCGCTTCGCTGGGATTCCTTCTAGACCTTGGTGGCAACAACTTCGACCCCGTAATCGGTGCGCAGCAGTACATGGACTTCGCCACGCGCATCATCTTCTGGGTGGGTCTCTCTTTTGAGTTACCGATGATTCTGGCCCTGGTGGCCAAGCTCGGGCTGCTTCGCGCGCGCCAGATGCTCGGGTTCTGGCGCTACGCGGTGGTCATCATCTTTATCGTTGCGGCAATCGTGACGCCGACGCCCGATCCGCTCACGCAGAGCCTGGTCGCCGGACCACTCCTCGCCCTCTACGTCGTTGGCATAGGGTTTTCCTGGATCGTCCAGCCGAAGCGGCCGAGGAAACAAGAGGCCGCCGGATGACGGAGCCCACCACGGCTGCCCACCGTCCGGTTGTGGCGGCGACAGCGGGGTTGGGTGGCGGGTTTGTCAGCGGGCTCCTGGGTGGTGGCGGCGGCTCCGTGATGATTCCGCTTATGACCGGTCCACTGAAGATGCCGCAACACATTGCTCATGGCACGTCGCTCGTCGTGATCACCTCAGCGGCTGCGGTGGCCGCAGTGGCGTACGGCATCCACGAGTCGATCAGCATGACGCTCGTAGCCTCTCTCGGCGCTGGTGCGCTCGTGGGGGCGTTTCTCGGCGCACGTGGTGCGGCTCGAGTCCCGCAATGCACCTCCGCCAGTTTTTCGGAGTCTTCCTCATCCTCGTCTCGCTGCGGCTGCTCTTCTGGGAATCGATCGACCCGCTGCTCTCGGCCGAAGGCTGGCGCGAAACCGCAGCTGGCGCAGGCATCGGGATAGTTGGCGGAATCACGTCCGGTGCGCTTGGCGTAGGTGGAGGCTCGATATTCGTACCGGGGCTCGTACTTGGGATTGGCATCGGACAGCACGAAGCACAGGGAATCTCGCTCTGGGTGGTTGTCATCGCATCGGTGATGGGTGGGCTAACGCACTATCGCCAGGGCACCGTCGATGTCACCGCGGCGAAATGGCTGGCCCCGACGGCGATTCCGGGCGCGGCCCTCGGTGCCATCGCCGCTGCCTTCATGAGTGGACGCACGCTTCAGCTAGTGTTCGCCGTCCTGCTCATCGTCATCGGCGTGCAAATGCTTACGACCGCCCGCCGCCGAATCCGCAAAGACCGACGCGAGCGGCTGGCACTGGCGGTTGAATCCAGGTGATAACCGCCGAAGAACGCGCAGCGGAACTCTATGACGTCGTCAGAAGCTGCACGCTCTGCGCCCTTTCAGAGACTCGTACCAATGCCGTCCCGGGCGAAGGCCCGCTGACCGCCGAAGTCATGTGCATCGGCGAAGCGCCCGGCGTGAACGAAGACAAGCAGGGACGTCCTTTTGTGGGCAACGCAGGGCAGTTCCTCAGTGAACTTCTCGCCGCCGCCGGGCTCACTCGAGAACAGGTCTACATCTGCAACGTTCTCAAGTGCAGGCCACCGAGCAACCGCGACCCGCTGCCCGGTGAGATGGAAGCGTGCGGGGAGTACCTGGACTTCCAGCTCGACATGGTTGATCCGCTGGTGGTTGTAACCCTTGGACGTTTCTCGATGTCGAAATGGTTCCCGCAGCAAACCATCTCGCGCATTCATGGCAGTGTGAAGGAAGTCGATGGGCGCTTCATTGTGCCGATGTATCACCCGGCGGCCGCCCTCCACCAGGGAAGCCTTCGTCAGGTCCTTCTCGATGACTTCGCGGCACTCCCGGCTATCCTTGCACGCGCGCGAGCAAGTAGGGTAGAGGTTCAAGAAACCACCGAACCCGTTCCGGTTTCGCCGCCGGCTCCTGAATTGATCGAGTCACCGGCGAACGTCGGAACCGCCGAACCCTCGCCTCCGCCGCTTAAGGTGGAAGCTCATTCCCAGGACGATGGGAACGCCCACGCACTTCCGCCGGGGAAGACCGAACAGGTCGAGCCGGCTTCAAAAACAGAACAAATCAGACTCTTTGAATAGGAATCAATGGCAGAAAACAAGTTAAGAATTATCCCGATCGGTGGCCTCGGAGAAATCGGCCGCAACCACATGCTCATCGAGTACGGCGACGACATCATCGTCGTAGACGTGGGCCTCATGTTCCCAGAAGAGGAGATGCTCGGCGTCGACCTCGTCATCCCGGACTTCACCTATCTGCGTGAAAACCGTGAAAAGCTGCGTGCAGTCTTCCTGACCCACGGCCATGAAGACCATGTTGGCGCAATCCCCTACTTCCAGCGCGAATTCAACGTCCCGATTTACGGGGCGAAGCTCACCGACGGCCTCATTCGCGTGAAGCTGCAAGAGCATCGGCTCTTGCAGGATGCGAACACCAACGTCGTCGCTCCTGGCGAAGTCATCAAGGCCGGGGTCTTCGAGGTCGAGTTCTTCACGGTCGCCCACAGCATTCCAGATGCCTGTGGCCTCATCATTCGCACGCCGCTTGGCCTCGTCGTGCACACCGGCGACTTCAAGCTCGACCACACCCCGGTGATGGACCAGCACACCGACCTCATCCGGCTCGCGCAGGTCGGTGCGGAAGGTTGCCTGCTGCTCCTTGCAGACTCGACCTACGCCGAGATGGAAGGCTATACACCGAGCGAACAGCTCGTCGGCGAAGCCCTCAAGCAGATTCTCGTGAACGCGCAGGGCCGCGTGATCGTGGCCACCTTCGCCTCGCTCATCTCCCGCGTCCAGTTGCTCGTCGATGCCGCGGTGTTCACCGGCCGAAAGATCTTCGTGACGGGCCGCTCGATGATCGACAACGTCGCGATGGCTCGCCAGTTAGGCTACATAAATGCACCTGATGGCATCATTGTGGGCGTCGAGGAGATGCGAAACACGCCCCCCTCGAAGCTGGTGATTATCACGACCGGCAGCCAGGGCGAGCCGACGAGTGCTCTCACACGGATGGCGAACGGCGATCACCGTCATATCTCCATCGACAAAGGCGACACCGTCGTGCTCTCGTCGAGCCCGGTCCCGGGCAACGAGACCGCTGTCTACCGCAACGTCGACAACCTGTTCCGCATGGGAGCCGATGTTCTCTACAACCGCATCGCGAACATCCATGTCCGTGGGCACGCGAGCCGTGAAGAACTGAAAATCATCCAGGGGCTGCTCCAGCCGGAGTACTTCGTCCCGATTCATGGCGAGTACCGCCACCTGGTCAGTCACGCTCGGCTGGCGGAATCAGTCGGCGTACCGAAGGGCAATGCCTTCGTCCTTACCGACGGGGACGTCCTCGAAATCGACGAAGAATCGGCCTGGGTCGGTGACCGAGTATCCGCGAGCTACGTCTACGTCGACGGCCTCGGAATCGGCGATGTGGACCAGCACATCCTGCGGGACCGCGCGCACCTTTCCACCGACGGCGTTGTCGTCGTGATGGTTGCGGTGGACAAGCAGACAGGGAAGCTCGAACGCCCTGCAGAAATCCTCGCAAGAGGTTTTGTCGACCTCGATGAGCGCGAAGACCTCCTCGATAGTGCCCGTCGAGTGGCGGCAAAAGCCCTCGAAGGGGTCGAGCATTACGCGGAATTCAGTGATATCAACTCCAGGATTCGCGACTCAGTGAGCAAGTTCCTTTATGATGAAACTCGCAGGCGGCCCATGGTGCTGACGGTGACTGTCGAGGTCTAGTCAGAATTACGCCATTGATCGCTGCCGTGCCGGGCTGCAACGGGGGGCGCCGGTACGGGTTATGAGGAGCGCAGGCCTATGGCTGCACGCCCACGGACGAAACCCCGTTCGTCCCGCGCTACGCGAAGCTCGCGTGGCCGGCGACAGAACTCGGCGTTCTTTTCACGATTCAACAGGCCCGAGGTAATCGGGACCGCGGCGGCGCTTGTGGCGCTGGTCGCGTTGCTCTTCATCCCCGACGTGCAGGCAGCCATCGGCGATGCGCGGGATTGGACGCTTCGCACGTTCGGCCTGGGGATTTTCATTCTCCTCGCCGCCACGTTCTTTGGTGGAATGGCCGTCTGGCTTGGCTGGTACGAACGCGGTGTCTGGTTCTGGCGAAAAGCCGCCGGTGCGGTGGCCCTCGGTCTCTTCATCTGGGGACTTCTTGCCCTGAACGAGGCGGATTGGTCCACTGGCGCGGTTCAGTTCCGCGAGGTCAGCCTCGGCGGGACGATTGGTCAAACGCTTATCGCTGGCTTCCTGGGCAAACTCGCGTGGCTCAGTGTGCTCATTCTCGCGGCGGCACTGCTTGCCCCGACCGCCACTCGCTGGGTAGCGACGAACGTTCCCTACTGGATTGAAGAAGGCTGGCGCCGTCGCTATCCGCATCGCACCGCCGCAGCGCTGGGGCAGTGGACACGGTTCGTCCTGCATAAACCGGGATCGGGCGATTCTGAAATCGTGATTGGCGCTGGCCAGTATGAACATCCTGAACCAGCGGCCGGCTCCAATTACGAAGACTCGCCAGTAATTTTCCGCCCGTCGATCGACCCGGCTTCGCCGTCGTCGCCGATGGGTGCTGGCGCGGCAGCCACTTTTACGAAAATGGAATTGGAGGTCGAAGAGGCCACTCTGGTCGCAGAGCCGCCCCCGACCGTTGAGGCTTCCGAACCCGAAGCCGAGGAGTCTGGTGAGCCGCATCAGCTCGGACTTGAACTTGAGAACAACGGCGGCGGTTGGCAACTTCCCGCGATCGAGATGCTTAACGCGCCGATCCCAAGCCAGCACCGCAAGCACGACAATGCCGCGCGCGCGCAGCTCATCGTGGATACCCTCGCGAGCTTCGGGGTGGATGCGACCGTCGTCGAAATCAACGAAGGCCCGACCGTGACGCAATTCGGCGTCGAGCCCGGCTGGGAAGTGCGCTACAAGGAAGTGCCTCTCCGCGACGAAAACGGCAAGACCCTCCTCACGGCCGATGGCCGTCCGCGCTCCGAAAGGGTCGAAACCGGCAGGACCCGGGTCCGCGTAAACAAGATCACGGTGTTGCAGAACGACCTCGCGCTCGCCCTGGCTGCACCGAGTCTGCGCATCGAAGCTCCGGTTCCTGGTCGCGCGATCGTCGGCATCGAAGTGCCGAACGATTCGGCCTCCGTTGTAACCCTGCGAGCCGTGATGGAGACGAAGGAATTCCACGACATGGCGGCCAAGAGCAAACTCGCGCTCGCCCTTGGCAAAGGTGTGTCGGGCGTCCCCGTGGTCGCAGACCTCGGGAAGATGCCTCACCTGCTCATCGCGGGCGCCACTGGCGCCGGCAAGAGCGTCTGCATGAACTCGATCATCGCCGGGATCATGATGAATGCGAGCCCGAGCGAAGTCCGTTTCGTGATGGTCGACCCCAAGCGGGTCGAGTTGATTGGCTACTCCGGTATCCCGCACATGGCCTTCAGCGAAGTCATCGTCGATATGGACAAGGTTGTCGGCGTGCTTCAAGCCGTCGTCGGCGAGATGGACTCGCGCTACAAGAAGTTCGCGAACGTCGCCGTTCGCAACCTCGAGGCGTACAACAAGCACCCACGCGTGCTTATCAAGCTGCCCCAGTGGGTAGTCATCATTGACGAACTCGCTGACCTGATGATGGCGGCGCCCTTCGAAGTCGAGAAACTTATCTGTCGGCTCGCCCAGCTGGCGCGAGCGACCGGCATCCATCTCATCGTCGCGACGCAGCGACCGTCAGTGGACGTAGTTACGGGTCTCATCAAGGCTAACTTCCCCACGCGAATCGCGTTCGCTGTGACGTCGCAGATTGACTCGCGAACCATCCTCGACACCGGCGGAGCAGAAAAGCTGCTCGGCCGCGGAGACATGCTCTTCATGCCTACCGACGCTTCCAAGCCTATCCGCATCCAGGGTGTCTACGTTTCGGACGGGGAAGTCGAACGGCTGGTCGATTTCTGGAAGGACGAACGCTTCAGCGAGCTCACGCCCGAGAACGCCGACGACCTGCTGGAGCAGGCACTCGCCGATGCGAATGGCGGCGAGGCCCAGATTGAGGTCGATTTCGATGACCCTGTCGTCGACCGGGCACGTGAACTCACACTGCAGCACCAGCGCATCTCGCCGTCGCTCCTCCAACGCCGACTGAAGGTAGGCCTTCTGAAGGCCAACAAGATCATCGAAATCCTCGAAGAAGAGGGCTTTGTCGGCCCCCGCGAGGACGGAGAATCACGCCGGGTGCTCCAGGGTGCCGCCACTGACGACCTCGCTTGATACACTGAAGGTATGAGAAGCCTAAAGACCTTGCTCAGCCGCGGTGAAACGTCCGAAGAAGAGGCGCCAGAACCGCAGCAACACGAACAATGCCTGTCGTGTGGTGCCGACCTCGAAGGTTCGCGGTCCTACGAACGGTTCCGCGTTTGTCACTCCTGTGGATTTCACTTCCACCTCAGCGCCCGTGAACGCCTGGCGACGCTGCTTGATGTTGGCAGCTTTCACGAAGACGACCGGGGCGTCACGAGTATCGACCCGCTCTCGTTCAGCGATAAGCGCGCCTACCGGACGCGCGTCATCACTGCGCAGCGCCGGACTGGCCTGACCGAATCGGCGCTGACCGGCACCGGCAGCATTTATGGCCGAAACCTGGTCGTCGGAGTGATCGACTTTTCGTTCCTTGGCGGCTCCATCGGTGTAGCCGCGGGCGAACGGCTCGCGCGGGCCTTCGAGAAGGCAACTTCGCGCCGCGAACCGGTGCTCCTGGTTTGTTCCACCTCCGGCACACGAATGCAGGAAGGCCTCCTCGCTCTGATGCAGGCACCGCGCATCGCGGCCGCCGTCGGACGCCACAACCAGGCGAGGCTGCCATACATCGCTGTCCTCACCGACCCAACCACAGGTTCCGCCTACACCGGATTCGTAAACCTGGCCGATGTTCTCCTCAGCGAGCCGAACGCGCTGGTGGGTTATGCAGCATTGCGCGCCCTCCAGGAGGCTTCATCCAGTCAATTGCCCGAGGGCGCCCACACCTCGGAAGCGCACCTCGCCCGGGGCCTTATCGATGCGGTGGTCCCGCGGCAACAACTCCGCGACTCCATCGCCCAGCTTCTCGACCTGTTGATGAACGACTACCGCCTGACAGCGCAGGATGACTCTCAGGAGACCCACTCGTTTCACTCGCCGCGGACAGCCTGGCAGCAAGTACAGATTTCTCGCCACGAAAACCGGCCGACCGCGGCCGACCTTATCCGGCACCTTACGGTGTCGTTTGTTGCCCTTCACGGCGATAGGACCGGCCAGGACGACTCATTGATCCAGGCGGGTATTGGCTCACTCGCTGGCGAGGCGGTGATGTTCATCGGACAGGTTCGCCCCCACGGCACCACCGATCCGGCACACATCTCCACCGCCGGTTTCCGCAAGGCACAGCGCGCGATGATGCTTGCGGGTAAGTTCGAATTGCCCGTCATAGCGCTTATCGACACCGACGGGGCGGACCCGTCGCTGGCGAACGAAGAGGCCGGCCTCGGCTTCGCCGTCGCCCAGTGCATGGCTACGATGATGGAATTGCCAGTTCCGACCGTTGCAGTAATTACCGGCGAAGCGAACTCGGAAGGCGCTATGGCCATGGCGGTGGCTGACCGCGTCCTCATGCTCGACAACGCAGTCTACGAGGTCATCCGACCGGAAGATGCTGCGATGATTCTCTATGGTGGTGAAGGCTCAGCTGGCGAGGTCGCAGAGCGCCTCCGCTTGACCTCTCACGACTGCCTCGGCCTTGGGATCATCGACCGGACCGTGCCCGAACCGGGTGACGGTGCGCACACGGACCACGCGCGAACTGCACTAATGCTTCGGCGCGCGATCCTTCGTGAGTTGGCTGGAATTCGGAGGGCAAAGCCGAAGCGACGGTTGGAGAAGCGATATGCGCGCTACCGCGAAATCGGCTCCACTCGCAGTTGGCTTCGCGGGCGGTTCGAACGGCGCCGTGCCCACTTCAGCGACCGAGTCCGCGGCTTCGCCGACCGCTTACGGGGCCGCGCAGCCTCGCGACGTAAGTTCGACTACGGAGACGACGACATCGCGGTATAACCGCAATTGGGTGCGGCCCGATCGTTGGACGGTTCCTGCCGTGAGGGTGAGACTGGGTCAGTAGCGGCTGGAGAGGAATCTGGAAAACCAGGACCTACTGCTCATCTTGCTTGGCTTCGCCGTCGGCACGTTCGGCACCCTGGTCGGTGCGGGTGGCGGCTTCATACTCGTCCCCATTTTGCTCTTCCTCTATCCAGACAAGAAACCTGAAACCATCACGGCAATCTCGCTCTTCGTTGTCTGGGCAAACGCCACCTCAGGCTCTATCGCCTATGGCATGCAAAAGCGTATCGACTACAAAAGCGGAGGCTGGTTCGCAGTTGCCACGCTTCCCGGGGCGGTGGCCGGCGCAATCGTTGTCGGCTACATACCCCGTCGGACGTTCGACGGCATGTTTGCGACTGTCTTGGTCCTCCTTGGCGCGGTCCTGCTTTTCCGAAAGGCCTCTAACGCCATTCAGCCGCCGGTGACTGGCTGGAGCACGGTTCAGCGCACCATCACCGATCGGCAAGGCCACACCTACCGCTACTCCTTCCAGATGTGGAAGGGCGTGGCGATCAGTTCCGTCGTCGGGTTCATGAGCAGTCTGCTCGGCATCGGCGGCGGTGTGATTCATGTGCCCGTGATGGCAACAGTGCTGCACTTTCCCGTGCATGTCGCCGCCGCGACTTCCCACTTCGTCCTTGCCTTCATGGCCCTGGAGGGCACTGGCGTTCACTTCGCGACCGGCGCGCTCCAGTTAGACCGGTCAATGGTCCAGGCGGTGATGCTCGCGCTTGGCGCCGTCCCTGGTGCCCAGGCCGGCGCCTACTTGTCGAGGCACGTCCACGATTCGCACATCATTCGCGCCCTGGCGGTTGGATTGGTGCTTGTTGGGCTCCGTTTGGGGCTTAAGGCTATCCAGGGATAGCTCCGGATGTCAGGGAGTGTTCTCCCAGTCCTTCCAAGAGCGCCGCTCTGACGATTCTTCGAGGAAATGGCCCTGTCCCAGTTTCTTCGGAGTTGGGGTTGAATCGTCAAGCTTCCGGAGGATGAACCAAACCAGGAACGCGAGACCACACATCAAGCCGGCGACAATGGCGAGCCGCTGTATTCCGCGCTGCGTCGCGCCATCCCACGTGTCGTACGCGTGACGCGAAAGCTTTAGCGCAAGAGTGCCGTCGCCCGAGGCGAGCGCTTCTTCAGCGTGCCGAAGCTCACCATCGGGATCCGTCCGATACATTCCGAAGCGGCCAAAGAATCCTGCGCTGAACGTGCTCTGCTTCTCTTTGGCGATGGCGATCATCTTTGCAGCGGTCACTTCGTTGAACGCTGCGGTCACGCCCGTTGAAGCGGCGGCCTTAGCCGCGCTGTAATCGCCGCTGGCGTAAAGTTCGCGCGCTTCGGCGAGCTTTTTCAGCGCGACGGAGTCTGCCGGTGCGTCCTTTAGCTGGTCGGTCGCCAATAGGATCGCGAGCATCGCCTGGCGCTGCTCTTCCACTACGACGAGCGTGTCAGCGATTCTGGCTTTGCCCCACAATTCGGCGACAGCAGTGGGCGAGCCGAGGCCTGCTTCATTGCTGCTCTTAACCACTTCCTCGTACGAATCGAGGACCTTGTTCGCTTTGTCTACCTGGCCCGCGATTGGGTCGAACACCCACGCGAGCAGGTTGTCGTAGATATCGGAAGGCATTCCGTAGAGGCCGAGTTCTTTGGCCCGGGCCTTGAGCGCATCCACCGAATCGTGAGCTGCACGACGCTTTTCGAGCAGCGACTTCGATGTGATCGGGTTGAAAACCCACTCGCTGAACAGCGAATCGAGGTTCTTACCGCTGACCCATTCGCCCTGGTCCATGAACCAACCTGCATCGAGCGGCAGCAGCCCCGGTTCGTCATCCATGCGACCGAGCACGGCGGTCATATTTGCGCGGCCACCAATTGCGGTCTCGAATTCCAGGAAGAAGGATCCGGACTTCCCATACCAGTAATTGGGATTGGTGACCGCAGAGCCGTTGTACCAGGTCGAGAGCGGATCGGTGAACGGCATGGACTTCCAGCCGCGGTCGATTGGTGTGATGCCCAGTTCGGCAGCCAGGGAATGCATGCCGAATTCAGCGAGACCTTCCCAGAGCCACTTCTCTTCGAGGTTAAAGGCCGCCCACATGTGTGCCAGTTCGTGGACCGTGACCTCCTCGTCGAAGCCGCTATTGGTGGTTAGGAGGACTTCCTGGTTGAGCGCTATTCCGCCGAATCCAGCGAATTCAAGGTGGTGCGACTGGCGCATGACAACGGACTCTCCCGGATACGGGAATCCGAAGAGCGTCTCTAACATTGGGAAGGCCTTCTGTGCGATTGGCCACTGTTTGTCGGCCCAGGCTTGATCCCGCTTGAAGTACTTGAGTGCCATATGGACCGAACGGCCGTCCGGCATGACGACGTCTGTTTCCAGTTTTCCCGCTTTGGAAGGGTCGGTGATCGACTGCATGTAGGCTGAGAACACGCGGATGTCTGCCCGCTGGCGGCACTTGTCATCCATCGCGGCACAGCGCTTGAGAACGTCCGGATCGTCGCCGTTGAGGGCAATCACGAGCACTTCGCCGCAAACCCAGCGAACCTGGCCTGCGTCTTTCACGTCCTTCGGCTGGGTGGAAGCCACAAGGCACCCGGGATCGAAGTAGTTGTCGCCGTCCTTGGGCACGTCCACGAGGACGAATGAACCCGGACCCTGGCCGATGAACGCGGTTTCAACCAGTCCTGGTTCTAGCGTCATCAACTGACCACCGCTACGAGGCGCGATTTCATAGGAAGCGTCGAGGGTGATCTTGAGGTTCTGTTTCAAGGGCTGAGGCAGTGTCGCCAGCGCGTATCCGGCTTGAGCGGTCGCTTCGCTGCCGTCCGTTACCTTCGACTCAAGGGTCTGGTTACCGGCCTTCACCACGACACTCTCGGCGCCCGGCATCACGTAAACGGGCAGCTCCGCCAGATCCTTCGATTGCATGTTCTTGTATTCGCCGTGAATGGTGACCGAGATGCGCCCGTTGGCGGCATCCACTTTGTAATACGACTCGGATGCAACGGCGTAAGGGATGGTTTCGGCGGCCGCCGCGGGCGAGGCGCTGAAGTCGCGCGCAAACGGCACCACGACCAGGGCAAAAAGGGCGACCAGAGCAAAGCGACGGATCCTCATGCCTCTAGGTTCGGCAGCCCTGGTGGACAGGCGCAGATCAGTTTGGTTGCTGAGGTAACAGAATGGTGCAAGTGATCAGGGCTGTTCTGGCGGCTCCTCGTCGCTGCCAAGGAGCAAGTGCGCCAGCGGGAAGGCGAGGAGCCATAAGGCCGCTGCGACTCCTCCAACGGTCATCATCTGGGCGTTGCCCACGACGAAGCCCCATCCGACAAGAAACGCCGCGAGCCCGAGCAGCACCCATGGGGCTTTATTGCCGAGAGGCAACAGAGGGCGTGCCATCAGTCGCCCAGCACCACCAGGTCCTTCTCTTCGATCACATCCCAGTCCTGGCCGCGGAGCGGCTGCATTTCGCCCTTCCGGTACGACTCATAGATTCTGAACAGTACGTCTTTGTGTGGTCGCACGCGGCCAATGGGGCATGCCGCCCAGTCTTTCTCGGATTCGTCGCAGTAGCCGAGACGATGCTCTCCGCACTTCGGCTGCAGGTAACGTCCAAGTTCGGGGGTGACTTTCATGACGGCTGACCGCATCAGCGCCGCAACCTTGCGGAACTCCCACTGGGCACGCGTACAGAGCCGCAGGTCGCAGATGTGAAGCAGGCTTTGGAAGTTCACGGTGATCTTGAAGTTTGTGTTGGTGGCGTTCGGCAGTAGGAATCGCGCATCTTCCGCCGGCACGCCGGCTTTCACCATCTCCTCGTACAGGTCGCCGACCCGGTCGAAGAGTTCATCCATCTTGTCCTGCATCCCGGCCTTGCGAACGGTCTCAGGCACCGTGTACGGGAATTCGCCTTCTTTGTACGTCACGTAGCGCTGGCTCTGCTGCTCGAACGAAATCCCCACTCGATGGCGCACGAACTGGTGGCTGAAGGCTCTTGAAACGCCAGAAATGCCGAATTCATACGAAACCTGCTCGAGCGGGCTGGCGTGGCCGGTCTTCAAGCGCTCTTCGATGAACGTCGTCATCTCGTCTCGAGTAATTCGATCCGTCTCGATTCGCTTCGCCACCTGCTGGGGGGTGAGCTGGCTGTAGCAGGTGCGATAGGCCATGTAGAGGGACCGCAGCGGGTCATCCGAATGCGATAGGAGGGTCACCTGAATTGCCATTGCTTTGCCAGCCGTTCGGAAAATTCGCGTATTTTCGCGGAGGCACATTGTCGCACAAAGAATTGCTAATGTGCCCTAGCGATAGTTGTTCTGAACCGACTGACGGCCGCTATGTCTCTGAGATAGTCAGGCAAGTCTAGCCTGCCACCCGGAAATCAAAGCGTCTTCCGGCTAGCGCTTCCGTGGCTGGAATTTGGCCATCATGCTGTATGGGTGACCGAAGAGAGCAAGTCGGCGGTTATTGCCGCGATGGGGGCGAACTTCGCGATCGCGGTTGGAAAGCTCGGTGCTGGCATCCTCACCGGGAGTGCCGCTCTCCTCGCCGAGGCCGGCCATTCGATCGCAGACACCGTAAACCAGGTCTTCCTGCTCGTCGGCATCAATCTCTCGGACTCGGAACCGGACGCGAGCCACCCTCATGGCTACGGTAAGGAAGCGTTCTTCTGGGCGTTTCTTGCCGCGATCTTCATCTTCGTTGCCGGCGCTGCATTTTCGTTCTACGAAGGCACGAGGACGATGCTCCAGAGTGACACACACGAACGAAGCACCCGCGACCTTGCGATCGCCTTTGGCGTGCTCGGTATGGCCTTCCTGTTCGAGTCGGTCTCGTTTGTTGTCGCGATCCGAAGTCTCGCGCACGGCGCCCGCAAGAAGGGCTGGAGCATCGTTCGCTATCTTCGGAAGTCGCCGGACCTCGCCACGAAGACCGTGTTCTGGGAGGACGGCGCAGCGCTCACCGGACTCGCCATTGCGGCATCGGGGCTCTTCCTTTCTGAAGTGACGGGCAGCGAACAGTGGGATGGAGCTGCCTCGCTCCTTATCGGCGTGGTGCTCGCAGGGGTTGCGTTCATCCTTGGGGTCCAGGCTCGCCATCTCCTCATCGGCGCCGCCGCAGGCGCGGAAACGCAGGCTGGCATCGAAAAGGTGCTCGCGAACTTCCCAGAGGTCCAGGCTGTGCCCCGGATGTTGACCATGCAAATCGGCTCTTCGAGCGTCCTCGTAACAGGGGAACTGCAGATTGCCGAAGGCCTCACCCTCACCGAGGCTGAACGGCTGATCGAGCGAATCGACCAACAACTCGCTGTGGACGTGCCGGAGGTGCATGACACCTACTGGGAGATCAAGCGCTCCGGCCAGGGTTTGTCCGCGGGCGATTGATCTCAGATCAGTCGATGATTCTTGACCTTCCGACCCTCGCTCCGTAGCGTTCCTGCCACCATAACCTGCACCAGTTGCTGTCTGCGGCCCTGAGCCGGGATGGCGCCGTGTGCCGAAGGATCGCTACTCGACATGCCGTATACGAAACCGATTCCCGAGCCGGGTGACCCGCTCACCCAGCCCTTCTGGGACGCAGCGAAGCAGGACAAGTTCGTCCTCCCGCGCTGCACCGACTGCAACCGCGTGCACTGGTACCCGCGCTGGATTTGCCCCTACTGCCATTCGACCAACATCGAGTGGATCGACGGATCTGGCGATGGATTTATCCACACCTTCGCCGTCCAGCATCGCGCCTTCGGCGGGTGGGCCGACGAAACGCCTTTCGTGACCGCCTACATCGATCTCGCTGAAGGCGACCGCATGTTCACGGTCCTCCGTGGCGTCGATGCAACGAAGCCGGAGACGATCAAGATCGGCGCGAAAGTGAAGGTCGAATTCGAAGCTGCCAGCGAGGATGTCCACATCCCGTTCTGGCGCGTGGTCTAAGAAGGAACAGAACAATGCCAGGACAACTCTCTCGCGCGGCCGCCATCGTCGGCGCCGCTGAAGCCGATTGGATCGGCTACCCCGAAGAGCCGAAGACGGCGCTGCAGCTCCACATTTCCGCAATCAAGAACGTTTCGGCTCAGACCGGAATTCCGATCAGCGCCATCGACGGCATCTTCACTGCCGGCTGGTCCTCGCAGATCGCCGAGCACCTCGGCCTGCATCCTGCCTATATCGATACCACCGCCGTCGGCGGCTGCTCGTTCGAAATGCATGTCCACCATGCCCTCGCTGCTATCCACGCAGGCATCGTGAACGTCGCCCTGGTTACCCATGGCGAAAACGGCTGGTCCGCCCGCGCTACGAAGGGCCGAGGCACCGGGCGCGCCCGTGGTGGTGACCCGTGGGACGCTGCGAGCCAGTTCAGCAATCCGTACGGCGTTTCTGGGGCACCTTCGAACTACTCACACGCGTTGACTCGCCACAACCACCGCTACGGCACAACGCCCGAAGACTTCGCGCACATCGCCGTCGTCACACGTCAGTGGGCCATGCTGAACCCACGCGCCGTCATGTTCTCGCGCGAAACGAACCCGGCTGGCGGCCCGATCACCGTCGAGGACGTCAACAACGCCCGGCTCGTTTCATGGCCGTTGACCTTGCTGCACTGCTGCCTCGTCACCGACTACGGCGGAGCAATCCTGATTACGAGTCCAGAAATCGCGAAAAGCGTGAAGACGAAGCCAATCTGGATCGCCGGCGCCGGCGAAAGCATGAGCCACCAGAACATGCTCGAAATGGACGACTTCACGGCCACTTCAGCTGCCGCCTCGAGCGCTGCCGCCTACAAGATGGCAGGGATGGGTCCGGAAGACATGGAAATGGCCATGATCTACGACTCTTTCACTGTCACTGCGGGCATCACCGCTGAAATGCTCGGACTCGCTCCTCGCGGAGAGGGCTTCAAGCTCTGGAAGGACGGCCATGCCGCCCCGGGTGGTCGCCTGCCGATCAACACGAACGGTGGCGGACTGTCGTTCAACCACTCCGGCATGTACGGCATGCAGCTCCTGGTTGAGGCCTATCGCCAGCTCTCCGGCACCGCCGAAGATGGCGGCTACAGCGGCCTGCCAGGCAAGCAGACGAAGGCACGCTCGTGCGTCGTCAACGGTACGGGGGGCAGCCTGAGCACGACCGGCACTCTGGTGCTCGTGGCGGACTAGATTCCGTCGAGAAAGCAAGAAGGCCCGCTCTTAAGAAAGCGGGCCTTCTTGCTTTTTGCTCCATCGGGCGATGGATCCCATGAGGATTCGCCGGTGCCGGTTCGGCGTCACCGCTGTCGAAGAAGCTGGTCGTAGTCCGCATGGCTCCCTATCCAGAACCAGACGACGGTGTCGCCCTGGCGCCAGGCGAGTGCGCGATGCGATCGGCCAATGCGGACTGACCACACCCCATCCCGTTCGCTGATCAACTTGAATTGAAGGCCCGGATGGAAAGGATCCTTATCGAACTGCGAATACGCGTTGACGGCGTCCCGACGTATATTCTCGGACAGCTTCGAGTAGGTCTCGCGAAACCTTCTTGAGCGACGGCTCCTCACAGTTTGTCTGGCGTGAGTTCGTCCGTTAGGCCAGATTCGTAGTCCGACTTCGCACTGTTAGCCATCTCTTCAAGAAGGCCCTGACTCTTTGCGAACATCGCGTCCCAACGCTTGTCCATTTCGATGTCATCAATGATTAGCTGCGCTAGACGATCCTGCTCAGCGTCATCGAGTTCCCGAAGTTTCGCGAAGGCCTCATTGGCGAGTTTCGTCACGCCAAGAGCATACCATTTCGGAAATTGTCGGAGGGCCGCTACAGCGGGATGTTGCCGTGCTTCTTCGGCGGGTTACGGTCCGCTTTGTTCTCCAGCATTTCCAGCGCGCGGACGATCTTGGCCCGCGTCTGGCGCGGGTCGATCACGTCGTCGAGGAAGCCGCGCCCGGCCGGGATGTATGGGTTGGCGAATTTCTGCCGGTACTCTTCGATGAGTTCCTTTCGCTTCGCCTCTGGATCCGGGGCGTTCGCGATCTCTTCGCGGAAGACGACGTTGGCTGCCGCATCAGGCCCCGCGACCGCAATCTCCGCGGTCGGCCATGCGTAGTTCATATCGCCGCGCAGGTGCTTGCTGGACATAACCAGGTGGGCTCCGCCGTAGCTCTTGCGCAGGATGACCGAGATTTTCGGCACCGTAGCCTCGCTGTACGCGTAAAGGAGCTTCGCGCCGTGCGTAATGATGCCGCCGTATTCCTGGCTGAGGCCGGGAAGGAAGCCGGGGGTGTCCACCAGCGTCACGAGAGGGATGTTGAAGCAGTCGCAAACACGGACGAAGCGGCTCGCCTTGCGGCTGGCATTGATGTCGAGCGAACCCGCGAGCTGCGCAGGCTGATTCGCCACAAATCCGACTGCGCGACCAGCCATGCGCCCGTAACCAACCACCATGTTTGGCGCGAATAGTTCGTGCACTTCCATGAAGTCGCCGTCGTCGACGAGCCGGTCGATGACTTCGCGGACGTCGTAGGGCCGGTTCGGCTCTGCCGGGACGATAGTCAGGAGGTCCTCGTCGGCGCGAGCAGGGTCATCATTCGAGCCGAAGAACGGCGCGTCCTCCGCGTTGTTCGAAGGCAGGAACGCGAGCAAACGGCGCACTTCCTGCATCGTCGCTTCTTCGCCATTGACGGCGAAGTGGGCGACACCGGACTTGCTCGCGTGGGCAATCGCGCCGCCGAGTTCGTCGTGCGTGACTTCCTCGCCAGTTACGGCCCGGATCACGTCGGGGCCGGTGATGTACATCTGGCCGCTGCCTTCGGTCATGAAGATGAAGTCCGTGAGCGCCGGGCTGTAGGCGCCGCCACCCGCAGAAGGTCCCATGATCACGCTGATCTGTGGGACCACGCCGCTTGCGAGCGTGTTCATCGCGAAGATTTCGCCGAAGCCGCGAAGAGCTTCCGGGCCGTCCTGGATGCGTGCCCCGCCCGAGTCGATGATGCCCACAATCGGTGCACCAGTGGTCATGGAAAGGTCCATGACCTTGAGGATCTTCTCCGCAACGGCCTCACTCAGTGAGCCGCCAACCAGCGTGAAATCGTAGGAGTAGACGTAAACCGGGCGGCCGTCGACCTTGCCCCAGCCCGTAACCACTGCTTCGCCAGGCGAGTTATCGATGCTGCGCGCGCGCATGAGCTGGTCAAGTTCGTCGAAGCTGCCCGGGTCGAGCAGGAGGTCGATGCGTTCGCGGGCGGTGAGCTTGCCCCGTGCGTGCTGCCGTTCGATGCCCTTCGCGCCGCCACCCTCGGCGACCTTCAGTTTGAGCTCAACGAGCTGCGCTAGCTTCTGCTCGGCCGTGAGTTGTTCGGTCATAAATGGGCCTCTCCCGGTCGCCCGCTGTGGCTCGGCGACTGATGTGCTGTTGGGGCGCAAAGAACCCGGCCAGCGGCCGGGTGAAACGTCTCGCGCGCTCGCAATCCTAGCATTGGGGCACGTTGGGCGCACGGTTCACAGCCTGTCCACCATGTGCAGACGTCGACTTCGATTCGAGTTGCGATGTCCTACAGCCGCTACTGCCCGCCAAGGTGTGTTAACTGACACATCGACTGCAAGTGCCCGGTTCGAACACTGGGCCGCGGAGGAAGTTACCCTCGCCGCCCCGAACGATTGCACAACCTCGTTCAAAATGCCCGTCAACCCGGTGACCGCCACGCTTGCTTGCAGTCCGTAGCCAGTAAGCGTTTCGCAGTAGCAGCGGCAGTTGTGAGAACTACATCGCTGCCGAAAGTTGCAACGAACTTGTAAGCGCATTATGCACAATATGCGTCGTTAGTGTGGTATAATAGATTTCACGTAAGGGAGATGCTATGACAAAACTAAAGAGTCTACAAAGCCACCAAATACTTGCACGAGATGTCGGCAGGGAGATTGGCAAACCAGAGGACATTCTCGTCGATCCTGAGACACACAGAGTGTCGCTTATCGTCCTCAACTACGGAGAGATGCCAGAGACATCAGTAGTGCTGCCAGCCGAGGCGGTTGGAATCTTCGACACCGATGCCATGACGATCGCGAGCCTTGACGACCTGCATTTGGCGATCCACGAGAAGGTCCTGCTTTCGAAGCTCGAAGCCGGCCTAAAGCTCCGCAAGCGGAGCGTGTTCACGGTCGACGGGAGCCGCTTGGGAACGCTCGACGGAATTGATGTGGACCGCGAAGGCAAGGTTGAGATGTACCACATCCGAAAGCCTCGTCTGGGATTGATTCGGCCGCGAACGCATGTGAAGCCGGAAGATATCAGCGGGCTCGGAAAAGAAGTCGCCGTTGTCAGTACGGAACTGCAAACCGGTTCGTAGCCACTTAGCCGTTGTCCACAGAACCTGAAAACGCCGACCCCAGCTGGGGTCGGCGTTTTCGGTGCCTAACGAGACTGAGAGCGACCGACGGGACTACGCGGGCCTGGTGGCTGTCACGGCCGCCGATGCGATGCCTTTGCCTCCGGGGTAGTCAGTCGCAATGGACCGAACGTCTTCGAAGCCCGCCTCCCGGATCTTGCCGGTGTAATCGGATTCGAGGAGTGCCCCCGCGACGCAGCCCGCCCACTGCTCCATGTCATCTTTGGTGCCCTCTGGCGCGGCCTTCGTCCAGACAATGTCTGATACCTGCAGGCGACCACCGGGCTTCAGCACACGAAACGCCTCGCGGAAGACCTGGTCCTTGTCGGGTGAGAGATTGATGACGCAATTCGAGATGATGACGTCAACCGTCCCTGTCTCGATGGGCAGATGCTCGATCTCACCAAGTCGGAACTCGACGTTCGTGGCGCCAACCTTCTTCTGGTTCTTCCGTGCGAGGGCGATCATTTCGGAGGTCATATCGACTCCGTAGACGCGACCGGTCTCTCCCACCATCTTCGAGGCGAGGAAGCAGTCGATGCCTCCGCCAGAACCGAGGTCGAGGACGACCTCACCAGGCTTGAGCGCAGAAATGGCTGTTGGATTTCCACAACCGAAGGCAACGTCCGTGACGCTTGACGGCAGGTCGCTCACATCCGCATCGGCGTAGAGCTGTGCCACGTTCGTGATGATTGTTTCGTCCTCGCTCACGCCACAGCACGAGACGTCGCCCGACGATTCTGTGCCACAGCAGGAAGTTTCGTTGGTCGATGCGGGCGCGCAACATGTACTTGCATCGACCATTTCGAGCGATTCATCGGCGTTCAATACGCCACGCACGCGATTGCCGTACGCGCGGGATACTTCTGTTCGGATCTCTTCAGGGCTGAGGTTTGGCATGTCTGGACTCCTTCTGACCGACTTCATCGTAAAATTACGATAGAGAGCGCGGCCTGTCAATATCGTTTTTTCACGATATGCTGTTTGGCATGAAAGTCATCGAAGACCTTGAAGTTGAGGAGCAGCGTGCGGCCGCAGTTTTTCGAGCGCTCGGGAATCCAGCCCGCGTCCGCATCGTTCGCGAACTGGCGAAGCGGAACGTCTGCGCCACCGGCGATTTCGTCGATGTCTTGCCCCTTGCCCAGTCGACGGTTTCGCAGCACCTCAAGGTGCTCAAGGAAGCCGGCATCATCGAGGGTACGATCGAAGGCGACCAGTGCTATTGCCTGAACCCCGAGACGGTCCGCTGGCTGGCGAGCTTCACGTACGACATCTGTTGCGGCGACGAAGACAGCTGTGCGCCTGGCACATGCTGACGTAAATCCGACAGGGAAATGGTTTGGGGGTGGTGGAGACGAGGGGACTCGAACCCCTTACCTCAGCGATGCGAACGCTGCGCTCTCCCAGATGAGCTACGTCCCCCGATACCAAACGAGCCGCTCCATCACACATCGTATGGAGCGGCCCGCGAATGGGTCAACCGTGGATTCAATCTAAGAGCGGTGCGAAGAACCCCTACCGATGCGATAGCTCGTCTCACCGGTGAATTCGCGTTGTTTCCCGCACTTCTTGCAACGTCCTGGCGTCAGCTCCCCCCGTGGAGGATCAAGTACCCAATGGTGGACACAGTCAGCGACCATCTGGAGCGCCTCGGCTTTGGACATGCTTACACCCCTCTAACTATTCGTCTGTAGTGAACGGCCGAAGGTGCTGTACACCCCGCCACCGGCCGCTGGCCAGTGTAGTCCCACCTATAGATGGTTTCAATCGATTATTTCGTTTCGTCCAGCATCCCGGCCAAAGGTGTAATGGATATCACCCCTGCCGAGACATCGATGGCTTCGATAACTCCACCAATCGCCGGGACGAGGATTTCGCGGCCTTCGCCCTTGACCACGTACACATCGTTCGCGCCCGTTGGAATCACTTCGGTGATGTTCCCGAGCGTCTCTCCGGCCATCGTGACGACCTTCAGACCAATAATCTCGTGGATGAAGTACGACTCGTCGTCGTCGCGTTGGACATCGTTGTCGGCGGCTTCCAGGAGCTCGCCACGAAGTGTCTCGACGTCGTTTCGGTTGCCGATGCCGCTGAGCTTCAGGATCCAGTGCTCGTGGTCCGGGCGCGCTCGTTCGATGACACGGCGTACGCCTGCCAGGTACACCGGCCGGCCGCGCTGGAGGTTGCGCGCCGTGGGTGAGTACGCCATCGCGCGAATCTCGCCCGTGAGTGCGTGAGGACGCAAAACGCGCCCAACGGCGGTGTAGCCGGGGCGCGGTTCTTTCGCGGTACTGAGCGGGTTCTTGTATCGGGGTTTCCGTGGCTGCGTCTTTGCCGCATCAGCACGGACGGGGGCGGGCGCCGAGTCTTCGCTGGTCAGTCGCCAATCTCCAGGTTTACGCGCACGTCCTCGCGGACCGCGGCAACCTTCACGAGAGAGCGCATCGAACTCGCGATTCGTCCGCCCTTGCCGATGACTTTGCCCCAGTCGTCTTCGGCCACGTCCAGGCGCACCTGCACGCGGTCGCCATCCTGGGTCTCCGTCACCCGGACTTCTTCCGGATGGTCGACCAATTCCTTGGCCAGGTATTCGATGACTTCGCCCATCATGGTATCGGCCACGGGTTTACTCCTCGGACGGTGCCTCTTCGGCGGCGGTTTCTTCAGCGGCGGGTGCTTCGGCGGCGGCAGCCTTGGCGGCTTCGGCTTCAGCCTTCGCGGCGGCAGCAGCTTCGGCCTTCGCAGCCTTTTCTGCTTCGGCGGCACGAGCCTTGGCGCGAGCTTCGGCAGTCTTCGCCTGTTCGGCGCGCTTCACTTCGAGCTTTGCCTTCACGAAGGGCGCCTTCTTCTCAATCACCCCGGCGCGAACGAGGATCTTCTCGGCCGATTCCGACGGCTGAGCGCCCTTGGCGATCCACTCTTTCGCCTTTTCGCCATCGATGATGATGGCCGGCGGATCGGCGTGCGGGTCGTACGAGCCGAGGTTTTCGATGAATCGTCCGTCACGCTTGACGGGCTTGTCCGCGACGATCACGCGGTAGAATGGGTGGCGCTTCTTACCGATGCGCTTCAGCCGGATCCGGATCATTGCTACTCCTGGAATACACCCGCTCCGTTTGGCGGGCGGAAAAATGCACTTCGATCCACGGTACACCATCGCCGCATAACGCGCAGGAATTTCCCCACGGAGACACCGAGGCCACCGGAGTCTCTTCCAGGCTAGTCGTCGTTGCCTCGCTCGTAGACAACCTCTATCCGCTTACGGCTCTGCTTTCTCTTGAATGCCCAGAATCCCAGTCCGATTGCGATTAAAACAACCACGGCCCATGGGGCAGGGAGATCCATGTCTGGGAATGTCAGAATAGTCTTTGCGCTCGACTTCGCGGCGCCGCCGGACGATCCAGCCTTCGGCCCAACGTGAACGCCGTCCGCGTTCGGCGTCCTGTTCGTCATCGTATTCCTCCGTTAGGAGGTCCTCAGTCATCCTCTGCGGCTTTAGCGCTCGTCCTGGTGCCGACGACTACGCAGCACGCGGAATACGAGTGCTGCACCAATCACCGGCAAGACGACGAGCACGTTGAACAAGAGCCCGAGGAGAACGCCAACGGCGTCTCCGCCGAACGGGTATGGCGCCAAGTACCCGCTGATCGAATCGTTTCTGGGTTCGAACGTCGGGTGCTTGTTTGGCATCGAATTCCTCCGTGCGCTCCGTGCGCCCGTGTCTCCGTGGTGAACCCTAGCGGAACATTGGCATGCGGCCAGTGCTCAAGGTCTTCGCGATCTTTCGTCGCTTCGAAGAATTGCTTCAGGAGCTGGTTCACCTGGGTCGCGTCGGTGCCGCTGCCACGGGCAATTCGCTTGCGACGTTTGCCGTCGATCTTCTCGGGGTGGCGGCGCTCCCAGGCGGTCATGGAAAGCACGATCGCCTCTGCCTTGTTGAAGAACGAGTCGTCGATGTTGTCGACGTCGAGCTGCGCTTTGATCTTGTTGAAACCCGGGAGCATCCCGACGAGCTGGCCGAGAGGGCCCATCTTCCGCACTTTGCGAAGCTGTTCGACGAAGTCCTGCAGGTCGAACGTGCCCTTCTTCATCTTTTCACCGAACTTGTCGGTGTCCTCGTCGCCCATCGTCTCTTTGGCTTTTTCGATGAGCGACAGCATGTCGCCCATGCCGAGGATGCGTCCGGCGAGCCGGTCCGGGTAGAACGCTTCAAGTGCGTCGGACTTTTCGCCCATGCCGATGAACTTCACCGGCACGCCCGTCACCTCGCGGATGCTCAGCGCAGCGCCACCGCGGGCGTCGCCGTCCATCTTGGTGAGGATCAGGCCGGTGGTGCCGACCTTGTCGTGGAACTCCTTGGCGGCGGTGACAGCGTCCTGGCCGGCCATCGCATCCGCGACGAACAACACTTCGGCCGGATTGAGCTGTTTCCGAAGGTCCGCAACCTCGCCCATCATCTCTTCGTCGATGTGGAGGCGCCCGGCCGTGTCCACCAGCAGGTGAGTCGCATTCATTCGTTGGGCTTTTTCAAGGCCGTGGGCAGCAATCACCGCCGGCGTCGCTGATGTGCCTTCTTCGTGGTACGGCACATCGAGCGCCTTCGCCAGCGTCACCAGCTGATCGACGGCCGCCGGCCGATAAACGTCGCAGGCGACAACGAGCGGCCGATTTCCCTGCTTCTTCAACAGGTTCGCCAGCTTGGCGATGCTCGTTGTCTTACCAGAACCCTGGAGTCCGACGAGCATGATCACAGTCGGTGGCCGGGATGAAGTCGCCAGTTGTGGGGCAGCGCCGCCAAGAATCGCCACAAGTTCGCTGTGGACAATGTCGATGACCTGCTGCGCCGGCGAGAGACTTCGCAGCACTTCCGCGCCGAGCGCCTTCTCTTTGACGCGCGAAGTGAACTCGCGAACGACCTTGAAGTTCACGTCTGCTTCGAGCATGGCCATGCGCACTTCGCGCAGCGCCTGGTCGAGGTCTTCCTCGGTCACGATTCCGCGCGAGCCGAACTTCTTGAAAGCACCCTGGAGCTTGTCGGTTAGGGATTCAAACATTCCCTCTCAGTGTAGCGGGCACTGGTGCCACCAGTCAGTCCTTCTTCAGCGACGATAAGAAGAACTACCAGAAATACGCTGATGTCGAATCCGGTGTACCGTTTAAGCTATGGAAGAACTGACCGAGACACCTCCCGTCGATGCCGAGCCGACCTGCGTTCACCATTGGATGCTGGGTACGCCAGTCGCGGGAATGACCCCTGGAACGTGTCGCGATTGCGGGGCAACAAGGGATTTCGGGCAGACGTTCGCACCCAGCAGCTACGGCCGGCCGCGCCGAAAGTAGTCCCGGTGCCGGAGGTACCCTTGGAACAGAACCAGAAAGTCACGATCCTGCTTGCCCGCGCCGAGGAAGTTCGGCGCCTCGCCCTCGATGAACTTGACGATGTTGCTCGCAAGACCAGCACCTGGGGTTCGAAGGACCATCGAGATGCCCGCGACAAGGTAGAGGCAACGAATGCCGCTGAGAACCTCCGCCTCCAGAAGCTGGATACATCCCAGCTCGATTTCGAACTCGCGAAATAGCTCAGTCCTTGACATGGGCGCGTAGCATGCGACTCACAGACCGGCCACGAATGTGCTGCGCCGACTTCAGCCTCCGCTGTCGCCTCGCGACCTGTTTGCAACGCCGCAAATAAACGCCTTGGAGGCAAGACCCCATGGGAATTCTCGACAAACTTCTTCGACGCAAGCCAAGTCACGACCAGTGGCTCGAAGACCATCCCGGTAAAGGCAAAGTGACCATGGATGCCCCGTCCATCTCCGCGGCGGACGAAGCCGCTACGCGATCACGGATGGAAGCCGAACTTTCAGAGCAGCGAACTAAGCGCGACGGCGCATGAAGTGCCCGCGCTGTTCTTCACCCTCCATCATCGGTAGTCACGACACGATTTCATGTCTCTCTTGCGGCCACGCCGTCAGCGAACCGAATCGCCAGCCGTGGGACAAAGTCAGCAGCATTCGCGGCGGCTCGAAACTTCTCGGTCCCGCCTGGACGGATGCTGAGCACGAACTGTGGGCCGCCGCCGGACGTTAGGTTCCGGCCGAAGCCACATCCGTCACGATTTCCACGAACTCTTTCGGCCGGTTGAACGGGATCATGTGGTTGGTTGCGATCTCTTCGTAACGCCATCGCGGGCTGGCCTTCGCGTAGTCCCCTGCCGTCCAGAACGGCCCGCCCGCCTCGGGGCGCGGCTCGCCCGTGGCCTTGATGTAGCACAGAGAAATTCCGCGCTCCTCGAGCGGCGTCCGCAATCGAACTGGTTCAACAAAGCAACCCATCGGGTGCGAAACGCGCCTGGCTCCCGCGAATTCGGCATCGGCCGGATCATCGAACTCCCGTGGCACTGGCTCGAGTAGCCAGTTGGCGCCCGGGAATGATTCTGCGATCGGTGGTTCGCCTCCGGTCAGCGTCCGAAGTGATTGGCCGTCCTTCGGCACAAATGCGTCGAGATACACCAGGTGCTTCACGCGGTCACCGAGATGGTCGAGTGCGCCCGTCACGACCATACCGCCGTAGCTGTAGCCAACGAGCGTGATGTCTCGCAGATCTTCGTACCAGATGGCGTTCACCACATCCTGGATGTGCAAGGAAAGGTTCACCTGTGGACTCGTCAGGTGCGCACGTTCGCCAATGCCGGTCAGGCTGGGCGTGAACACCTCGTGGCCCTGGGCGGCAAGCAATCGCCGCGACTTCTGCCAGCCGAACGAGCCTCCCCAGGCACCATGAACAAGTACGAACGTGGACATTGGCATCCCTCCTGCGCGGCGATTCTACGCTGACGCCCTCGAACTCTTCTTGAATTGTTCAGTCGTTCGCCGCGCTCCGTTCAGCGACGAAGACGAATTCCAGCCCGGGCCGGTCGGGGGCATCACGCACCTCGCGAACCGCAAAACCTGTGTTGCGCAGGTCGTCTTCGATTTCCGAGCGCTCCCGGAAGCGAAGCGTCGAGTCAGAGGTGAGCATCGCGCCGTCGGACTCGAACCGGTAGGTGTGGCGAAACGAAATCAGCGGCAACGCAACTTCGGTCACTTCTGTCCACCCCTCGACGGCCCCAACTCCCGGCACATCCCGTTGCCGACGGGTCAATTCGGGCGTCCAGCGCTCCCACGCGCGCTTCGCCGGGTCGCGAACTTCGAACACGAGGAGCCCGCCGGAACGCAAAGCGTCGCGGGCCGCGCGGAGCGTCGCGAGCCAGTCGTCGTCTTCGAGGAAGACCTGGGCCACATTCGCGGTCATGAAAGCTAGATCTACGTCGATAGGCGGCAAGTCAGACGCCGTTCCGTGCACCCACGTCACGCGGTCCGCGAACGGCTTTTCCCGAGCAATATCGAGCGAAGCCAGCGCCGGGTCCACTCCGATGACCTCGATTCCGTTCGCGGCAAGCCTGGTCGCGAAGCTACCAGTACCGCATCCAACATCCAGCACCCTCCTCGCGCCGAACTCCTCCACCATCGCGACATAGACATCGAGGTCCGAACGGTCGCCGTCGAAGGCGTCGTAAACCGCAGCGAGACGAGGGTCAGCGAAAATTGGGTCAGGCATTGGCGCCACGTCTAGGAGGGGATTCCGAATGAACTTGGCCGGGCCACGATGACAAAGCAAGATGGGCTTTGTACGTCAACGCGGTTGCCCGCTCCATTGGTATCGATGCGCCACGCGGTTATCCGTCCGCTCGTAGGTCGAGCTGCCCCTCCTCCGCATGGGCCGCGCCGGCTCGGAGGTTGCGCCAGCCGCTAATCCAACGCCGAAGCGAGGCGTCCTCACGAAGATAATCCGCCGCTGGAGCACCTCAGTGTCTAAGGAAGTTGAATGCCTCAGATCAAGCGGTGTTCCACTCTTCGGGGGTTCCTTCGATCCAGTGCTGAACTGACGTCCTCGCAACGATTTCGTTTTCGGAACGTCAGCGTACCCGGCGTCGAAGCGGCCCGGGTTGTCGTTCAAGAATCGGCCTTCCTTCACAACCGCTTCGCGGAAGTCTGGATCGGTGAGATGGTCCATTCCTCCCGAACCGCCATGGTCCGCTTCAAGAAGCTGAGCCTCGGCATGAACGCCGCGAAAAGCACGCCTCCTGGGCGAACAACTCGAGCCAGTTCAGCGGCCGCGAGGCTTCGGCGCTCAGGCTCGGGAAGGTGGTAGAACGGTCCGAGACAAAGCGCCGCATCGAACGCCGCAGTTGGCCAGCGCGACAAGTCGCAAACGTCAGCGGTGACGATTTCATCGACACTCGCTGAAACTCCAACATCGGCGACACGCTTTCGTGCCTCGTCTAGTAGCTCCGGGACGAGGTCGGCGAGCGTGACACGGTGGCCGTTGGATGCGAGCCAGACGGCATACCGTCCCGGCCCGCCTCCAACATCCAGCACGCGCGATCGGGGCATGAGGTGTCGTCGCAGCTGCCGCGTAGTGAGTTCGAATTCGATCGGTCCGGTACCGATTTCATCGAGACGACGCCACTCCTTCTCGGCATCCGGCGAGTAGTAGCGATGAATTCGAGCGGTAGTGTCGGACATGCGGCAATCCTATCGAGACCAGACCGAAATTGGCGGTGCCAATCTCAAGATCGGAATGGTGCCACTCCAATTCCCGTTCACTCCCAGAGCGTCAACGCCTTCTCGTCGCGCTCCTTCCGCAGGCGGTCCACGATCTCCGCGACCGGCACCGACCCGACATCGCCGCCGCCGCGGACGCGAAGTGCCGCCGCTTTCGCCTCGGCTTCCCGGTCGCCGACCACGAGCATGTACGGGATCTTTCGCATCTGGGCATCGCGGATCTTCGCATTCATGCGCTCGCCGCGGTCGTCTACTTCGACCCGAAGCTTCGCTGCCTTGAGTTGCTTTGCTACTTCTTCCGCGTACTCGATGTGCCGGTCCGCGATGGGGATGACCACGGCCTGAGTCGGAGAGAGCCAGAGCGGGAAGTTGCCTTCGTACTCTTCGATCAGCAGCGCGACCATGCGCTCCATCGTCGAGAGCACGCCCCGGTGGACGATGATCGGCCGGTGGCGCTCGCCGTCCTCCCCGACGTACTCGAGCTGGAACTGCTCGGGCAGGTGGAAGTCGACCTGCACCGTGACGAGCGTCTCGTCCTTGCCGGCTGCCGTCTGGAACTGGACGTCGATCTTCGGGCCGTAGAAGGCGGCTTCGTCCGCAGCTTCGTAGAAGTCGAGTTCGGTCCGCTTCAGCACACGCCGGAGCAGGTCTTCGCCCATCTCCCACATCGGCGGGTTGTCGACGTACTTCTCCGTGTTGCTGCGGTCTCCCAGCGAAAGCCGGTAGGTGTAGTTCTTCAGCCCAAGCGTTCTGGTAAACGTGCTCCATCAGGTTGAGCACGCCCTCGACTTCGCGCTCCACCATCGCCTGGTCGGCGCAGAAGATATGCGCGTCGTTGAGCGTCATGATGCGGACGCGGCTCATGCCCGAAACCTGGCCACTCTTCTCCCAGCGGTGCATGTTCCCGAGTTCGGCAATTCGCACGGGCAAATCCCGGTAGGAGTGGAGTTCGCTCTCGAACACCATGATGTGGTGCGGGCAGTTCATCGGGCGAAGGCAGTACTCTTCGCCATCGCGCTCCATCACCGGGTACATCGAATCCTGGTAGTGGTCCCAGTGCCCCGAACGGACGTACAAGCTCGCGCTTGCCGACGACCGGCGTGATCACGTGCTGATAGCCGTTTTCGATTTCGAGGTCTTCGATCCAGCGCGAAAGCTCCCGCCGAATGGTTGCCCCGGCGGGCAGCCAGATGACGTGGCCGGGTCCGATGTTCTCGAAGAGGTCGTACAGCTTCAGTTCTTTGCCGATTCGGCGGTGGTCGCGGCGTTTCGCTTCCTCAAGCTGGTGTTCGTATTCGGCCAGCTCTTCGGCCGTCTCGAAGAGCGCACCGTAGACGCGCTGAAGTTGCGGGTTCTTCTCGCTGCCTCGCCAGTACGCGCCGGCGATGCTCATCAGTTGGAACGCGCCGATCTGGCTCGTGTTGCCGACGTGCCCGCCCCGACAGAGGTCGGTGAACTCCGCGTGTGTGCATTGCGTGACGTTGCCTTCTTCCAGCTCCGAAAGCAGGTCGAGCTTGAAGGGCTGGTCCTTCCAGCGCTCCATCGCTTCTGCTTTCGAGATGCTCGACATCACGAAGCGGTGCTTGCCTTTCATCGACTTCCGCATACGCGCGTCGAGCCACTGCAGGTCGTCCTCATTGAGCGAACGTGGCAGGCGGAAGTCGTAGTAGAAGCCGGTGTCGATCGGCGGGCCGATGCCCAGTTCGGCATCCGGGAACAGTTCGACCATCGCCTCGGCGAGAACGTGCGCCGCCGAGTGACGCATGCGGTTCAGGCGCTCTTCTTTAGAGAGGGAGTTCCAATCTTCTTTCGGTTCGATGGCGTCAGCCATGGTGTGTTTCTCCAGTTGCTATCGGGCGAAAGGGTCAGCGAAGGGCGGCCGCATGCCGCGCGCGAGTCGTCGTCAGGCCGCTGTCCATGACAAATGGTATGAACCTGGGAAGTTGGAAACGCGCCATGGTGGACCTCAAACGACATCGTGCTTCGCCGTGCCGTTGGGACGAGCGACGTGCTCGTGGTTCCACCCAACTTCGTCCATCCGCCTCGGACGGACCTCAGTTGCGGCCGCTAACGGGGCCAACCGGGCTACCTTATCTCGCCATGTAATGGCGGCTTCGGTGCCGGCTCGCGGGTGGTTTTCGCCTGCCTCTGTCGCGCTTTCAGCCGGTGGCGCAACTCTCTGGGTGGACGGCTGGCTACTCGTCCCGGTCAAAGCCGTTGGTACTTCGAAACACTATATCACGGCGATTCAACGAGCCCCGGCAGCGCCGCGTCGTCTCCGCTATAGTTCGCTCCACACGAAATATCGTCGCCAGGAGCCACGCCATGAAAGTCGGAGTCACACTTTTCGCTCAGAACTACACCGACTGGGACCGATTCGAGGCCATCGAAGCCGGCGTGAAAGACGCTCCGCCGCAGGCAATTTCCGACGCCCAGATCTACCAGGAACAGTTCCGCCTCGGCGATCTTGTCGAGCCGCTCGGGTTCGATTCGTTGTGGACCGTGGAGCACCACTTCACGCCCTACACGATGATCAACAACCCAACGCAATTCCTTGCCTATTTCGCGGGCCGCACCAAGCGAATCGACATGGGCACGATGGTCGTCGTCCTGCCCTGGCATGATCCGCTTGCTATCGCCGAAGGCTATGTCGCCCTCGACCACATGCTGAACGGTCGAAACCTGAAGCTCGGCATGGGCCGCGGACTCGGAATCCGCGAGTACAACGGCCACCGCGTGCCGATGGAAGAATCGCGCGAGCGTTTCTCGGAGTCGCTGGCTGTGCTGCGCACATCACTGACCGACGAGTGGTTCGAATACAAGGGCGAATACCACAACATTCCCCGCACTTCGCTCCGTCCGCGACCGCGCCCGGGTAACACGCTCCTCGACAACCTTTACATCGCCTGGGGCAGTCCCACTTCGATGCCGGTTGCGGCCAACGAAGGCTGCAAGCCGCTCTTCATCCCGCAGCGCCTCTGGCCCGAACACGTGAAAGAGCTCGGCGAATACAACCGCATCCGAATCGAGGAGCACAACTGGGAACCGATGCGTCCCACCGTCGTCTGCTGGGTGTACTGCGCCGAAGACGCCGCCCAGGCCGAGGAAGAAGCGCGTCAGTACCTTCCTGAATACGGCGATAGCGCGCTCCGCCATTATCAGTTCCTTGGCGAGCACCTCCAGGGGCTCAAGGGATACGAGTACTACGCCCAGATGGCGAAGCTACGGGCCTCGATGCCTGAGGGCACCGATACCGCCGGCATCTACCTGCAGAACAACGTCTGGGGCACCCCGGAGGCCTGCATCGAGAAGCTCGAGCTCATCAATTCGATGATGGGCGCCGATGATTTCGTCGCCGTCTTCTCTTACGGCTCTATGCCGGTGGAGAAGGCGGAGGCGAGCATGCGGCTCTTTGCGGAAAAGGTGTTGCCTCACGTGCAGGCAATGGCCCCGGCAGACGTGCCTGTGCTGGTTTCTTAACGCGAAACTACGCGTGCCTTGTGCTTCCCCAGTACCACGTAGGCTTTTCAAGGTCGATAGTTAGGGATGAACTATCACGTAGTTCCGCTGTGCATCGAGTTGGGGCGCTGGGCGTCCATCGAGAGCCACTTCATCGTCCGTTTGCTGGCCCTAAGGGTCGCCCACCGCAAGCGCAGCGCTCGCCGTGCAACTGCATGGAGCGAGAGATGCTGAGGAGGAACCACCGACCCGGATGCTGAGAGCCTTCACCAACAAGGGCCGTCGATACAACTTCGGAAGAATGACGAACCAGGAAGTTGTCCGCGCACTCTGGCTCGGCACGCTTATCGGCCTCGTCGCAGGGGCTGGCGCAGTCCTCTTCACCGAGGCGATTGCCTTTGTCACCGAACACATGCTCGGCACCCTTGCCGGTTATTACCCTCCCGACCCACTTGGCGAAGGCTCGATCGAATACTCAGGACCAACAAGGCGGTGGGCTCTGCCGCTCGTCCTTGGACTAGGTGGTTTTCTCTCCGGCGTCCTCGTGTTCACCTTCGCTCCTGAAGCCGAAGGCCACGGCACCGACGCCGCGATCGACTCGTTTCACAACAAAGGTGGCCGCGCCCGCTGGCAGGTGATTCCGGTGAAGCTGCTCGCTTCGGCCCTCACGATTGGCTCTGGCGGCGCCGCTGGCCGCGAAGGCCCGACCGCACAGATCGGCGGTACCTTCGGTTCGTTCCTCGCTGACCGGCTAGGCCTAGATCCCGCGGAGAGGCGCCGGGCGCTGGCGGCCGGCATGGGCGCCGGCATCGGCGCGATATTCCGAGCCCCGTTGGGCGGCGCGATGATGGGGGCCGAGGTCCTCTACAAGCATGACTTCGAGTCGGACGTCATCCTTCTCGGCCTCATCTCCTCGATCGTCGCTTACTCAGTCTTCGGTTCCTATTACAGCTTCGAACCGATCTTCGGTAACAGTGGCGGCTTCACGTTTTCCAACGTCTCCGAGATTCCGTACTACTGCGTTCTCGGCGCTGCTTGCGGCCTCATGGGCCTGCTCTATGTGAAGGCCTTCTACGGGACCACTGCTCTCTTTCCACAAGATGCCCGGCCCGCGGATGTTGAAACCGATGATCGGCGGCATTGGCGCCGGCCTCATCGGTGCCGTGGCGCCCGAAGCTATCCACGTGGGCTACGGCTGGATTCAGCGCGACTTCGACCCGGCTGAAGTGCTTTCGCTCTCCCCGTGGTTGCTCTTGCTGCTCCCGTTCGCACGGATCATGACCACATCTTTGACGGTCGGGTCCGGCGGTTCGGGAGGTATCTTCGGTCCAGGCATGGTGATCGGTGGTCTCCTCGGCGCCGCCGCTTGGCGCCTCGGCCATGGGCTCCCAGGCTTCCCGGAAGATCCTGCGCCAATCATCATCATTTGCATGATCGCAATGTTCGGCAGTGTTGCACACGCGCCCCTCGCGATGCTCCTCATGGTCGGCGAAATGACCGGCAACCTCTCGCTGCTTGCTCCGGCCATGGCTGCCGTTGCCATTGCTACCCTGCTCGTCGGCGACACCACGATTTACAAGAGCCAACAGCCTACTCGCGCCGACTCCCCGGCTCATAGGCATCGTTTCTCGTTTCCGTTGCTCTCGGCATTGCCCGTTCAACGGGCAATGCGACAGGTGTCGGTGTTCGATTCAGAAACGTCACCCAAACAGGTCCTGGATGCACTGGAACTCGGGCGTGAGCAGTTCGCCGTGCTCGATATCGGCGGCGGCAAGTTCGCCGAAGTGAATCTTCAGGAACTTCGGAACGGCGTTGAGTCGAATCAAGCAACAGTCGGCGCGATCTCTCGCCCGATTCCAACCACCATCTCGTCGGAAGTCACCCTCGATGTTGCACTCGACCTGCTGACCGCCAATGAACGGCGCTGGCTGCCAATCACCGAAGAGAAGCGAGTCCTCGGCGTGGTTGATGGCGCCGACCTGCTGCGCTCATACCGCAGGGCCGTGGGCCAGCACATCCGGCCACTCAACTCGCTCGATACAGAACTGGCCACGATGGAGGTCATGATCCCCGAATCGTCCCCCATCGCCGGCCGGCAATTGCTCGATTCAGGTTTGCCGCCGGGCGTCCGGGTGCTGCTCGTTGAGCGCAATGAAGAAACGACAGTCCCAGACGGGACGTGGAAGTTGACTCCAGGAGACAACATAACGCTTTCGGTCCCCGCTTCACTGCGGGCGGCGACCTTCGAGAGCCTCTTCGGCGACGTCGAATAGCGGTCATCGCTCGAAGTTCCGGTCTCGGGCGTTAGACTGCGCCCAGACTCAAAAAGGAGCGCGGCTTTGGACGATCTCGGCCCCTTCGCCATACCGAATTCTCACTCTCACGATTTCGTTGCTGCCTCGAACGGTCAGCAATACCGCATCTGGGTGGCCACCCCGGCCAAGCGCGTGCCCGGCGAGGTTCGCCCGGCGCTCTACATGACCGACGCCAATTCTGATTTCGGTACCGTCACGGAAGCGTCGAGGCTGCTCGCCTTTTCGGGCGAGATTCCGCCGGTGATCGTCGTAGGCATTGGCTACGGTGGCCCTTCTGGGTTGCGAGACATGATGACGCTTCGCAACTACGAGCTGACGCCCACCGACGATGAGGCCTATCGGGAACGGGTTGCGGAACGGAGCCAGCAAATAGGCCCGATGGGGTTGGGTGGTGCGCCAGGGTTCCTCCAGTTCATCGAGAATGAACTGGCCCCGGCTATTGAGAGCGCCTACGGCGCCGACCCAAACGACCGGGGTCTGTTTGGGTTCTCACTGGGCGGATTGTTTACCACCTGGGCGATGCTGCAGCCCGCCACCACCTTTCGGCGGTTCATCGCAGGCAGCCCGTCGCTCTGGTGGCATGATCGCGTCATGTTCCAGGTTGAATCGGAAAGGGCGAAAGGCGCGAAACAACTGCCCGCGCGGGTGTACCTCTCTGCTGGCGAACTTGAAGAACGTCCCGAAAGCCTGGGAACGTCCGCATTCCGCATGGTCAGCAATACGATTGAGTTCGCTGGCACGCTGGGTCGGCGCCAGTACGAGGGTCTCTCCATCCAGATGGATGTAGTCCGTGGGGTTGGCCACGAACAGGCGCCGATGACGGTTCGCGGCCTGAGGTCGGTTTACGGTCGCGATGTCTGAAACCGTCCCTGCTGTTCGACCGCAGCATGACGGTCGAACAAGATTGTTCATGCTCAAGACCATCAGTGGATTCCTTGTATTCATGGCTCTCATTTCCTTCGGCTGCGGGGGAGGAGGGGGCGACGACGACAGTGGGGACGACGATTCTCCGAGCGGTGACACAAAGAACTCGTCATCCAGTTCAACACCAACCCCGGAGCAGTTGTTGGCCATCGTCAACACAGCCGTCCCCGGTTTCACCTCACTTGAGCCGCGGAACATTCCGTTTGGCGCAACGGTCACGTTTTCGTCAGACAGGAAGACCGCCGGGGGAGCAGAAGTTCGGGTGCTCGTCTCCGTGGCAGCGTGCGACCGCTTCATCTGCACCAAGCTCGACCCGGAGTCGTATTCGAGCCCGGAAGCCCAGAGGAATCTGAAGTCGACGCTCTCGACAGCGCACATCGAGAATCCTGACCTCCGCTGGGAGTTTGGCGAAGTCGAACTTGGCGCCTCGGCCACGGGTCTCTACACGTATGGGCTCAGCTATCTCGAGAACAAAGACAGCTCCGGTGGCACATCGCGGCTCTCCGCAAACAGTTACCGAACCTGGTACCACGACGGACGCACGTTCATCAGCATGGATGTTTTCGCGCGGAGCGGGTCGTCCGTTCGGTCGCTCGCGGACCTCAAAGGCGAAATGTCGAAAGCCGAGGCGGAACAGGCCGCGAAGGATGTTTTCGCGGCTCTCAATCCGGCATTGTCAGGAAAGTAGGCCGGCCGGTTCGCTCGTGGTGATATCGTCGCAGGAATGAAGAACCGCCGCCTCGGGCGCACGGGCCTCTACGTTGGCGAGGTTGGCCTCGGTGCGATGGACACCCCGCACTCCACCGAGGCGGCCGCGACAGTCGAGACCGCGCTGGACTGCGGGATCGACTTCATCGACACGGCCCGGGAGTACGAAGGCAGCGAGTTTCTTCTCGGCGAGGTTATCCGCCGACGAGGCGCGGGGGGCTTTCACGTCGGCTCGAAGACCTTTCGCCATTCGGCGAGCGGTGCGCAATACGACATCGACCGTTCGCTGAAGGTTCTCGGCCTCCCCAAGCTCACGCTCTACCAGCTGCACGACATTTCGACGCCTGAAGCGTTTGCCGAAGTCATGGCTGAGGACGGCGCCCTCGATGGCCTGAAGACCGCCAGGTACCGTGGCCTGATCGATTTCATCGGCGTCTCGTCGCACAACCTCGATCTGCTGCCGAAACTCATCGTCTCGGGCGAATTCGACACGGTGATGCTCGAGTATTCGGCTTTCTTTCCGGAAACGAAGGCCCTCATTGACCTCGCAGCGGAACACGATGTCGGCGTCATTGTCATGCGTCCGGTTGGTGGCTCCGGTCGAACTACCACTATGCGAGGCAACATCGAGCGGGGCACAGCAGGAATCCTCACTCCCCGCAACCTGCTCCGGTACGTGCTTTCAAACCCAAACGTCTCTGTGGCTATTCCGGGTGCCCGCCACCCCTCCAGGGTGATCGAGAATGCCGCAACCTCTGCTGATTTCGGGCCGATGGATGTGGCCGAGCGGCGTAGTCTCGAAGCAGCCGCGAAAGCGCTCTACTAGGCCGGCGCGAATCGCTTCACGAAGGCCAGCGCCGCTTCACCGATCTCCTTCCACCCGCTATCCACGACCAGCGAGTGGCCGCGGTCCTTAAACTCCACGAATTCCGTCACCGCAGAGTTGTGTCGCTGACGTTTATAGGCTGCGTAGGCCATCGCATGGGGGACGATGTGGTCCTTTTCGCCGGAGACCACAAGCATTGGTCCGCGGTCATTGTTCTTCGTTTGCACTTTCACCGGGGTAAACGGATTGATGTTGGCCATGGCCGCTTCGAACAGGCAGCGCCCGGGCGCAGCAACCATAAGCTTTTCGTGCAACGCGCCCGACTCCTCTTCGGTCAGCATGTTTCCGAAGGCGAACTTGAACTGCTTGGCGTTGAGTGCGACGGCTTTCCCGCGATTAAGAGGATTGCCCAGCACCGGTAGGGCCGCTCGAATGGCCGAAAGCGGAAGAGGGATAACCCCGCGGAATGGCGCGGGGTCGATCGGCACCGATGCAAATGCGCAGCCTCTTCCCGCCAGCATCTGGGTGAACAATCCGCCGAAGGAATGCCCGATGATTGCGGGCTTCCTTTCCAGCCGTCGCAGCGCCTTTTCAAGGTGGTCCGCCGTTTCACCGACTCCGACCTTGGCCATGGCCTGTGGGTTGGCGCGCGCATCGGCCACGGTTTCGGGTTCATTCGGCCAATCGAGAGCGACCGTTGCGAAACCATTCGCTTCAAACAGTTCTCGCCACGGGGCCCATGCCTCCCTCAGCATCCAGAGCCCGTGGATGAACACGACCGGAGTCTTGGCGCTGGCATTTGCCTGTTCGATTTCCGTTACTACCGAAGTTGCGATTCCCGGATTTGCTAGCTGTTGCGGCATATGGCCCCTCCTCAAGGGCTGGCCCGATCTTAGAACGTATTAGTGACGGATATGTTGCCGTTCGTCCTGGGATAACCGAACAAAGCGAGTTGCTCCGGCTCAGGTTCCTGCTTGGTGAGGAGCCTGCTGCTCTCGCCGGTTATCTCAAATCGGTGGCGCAGTGCGTCGGCCATACTTTCGATCGGCTCGCTGAAAGAGCGGGGTGGCGAAGTTCGCGTGTAGAGATTCTCGTAGCGCGGGAGAAGCTCCGGCCAGTCGCGCGAAAGGCACTCGAGGAAGTGTTCGCGGGTACCCGGCGCCAATCGAAGTGTCCCGCACCACAAGAACTGTGCGCCCGCGTCCTTGGCCGCTCGAACCACCGCCTCGAGCTGTTCCGGCCCGTCCGAAAGCCCGGGCAACACCGGTGCGATGCTCACGCCGGCATTGATGCCCGCGTCGGCGAGGTGGCGGAGGGCTCGCAACCGCTGCCGAGGTGGCGCCGTTCCCGGCTCGGTCTTCCTCCAGACTTCGTCGTCGAGAGTCGGTACCGAAAAGCTCACGCTGAGCGCTGACCTCGTGTTCGCATGCTGAAGCACGTCGGTATCGCGAATCGCGAGCGGCCCGCGGGTGATGATGCTGAAAGTCGTGCATGTTTCGGCGAGTGCTTCGATGCAACCCCTGGTCAGGCGGTAGCGCCCTTCGGCGGGTTGGTAGGGGTCCGTCGCTGAGCCGATAGCGACATGTGCTCGCCGTCTCCGAGGGTTGCGCAGTTCGCTGCGCAAGACTTCAACGACGTTCGGCTTCACCCGAATGGACGCGCCGTATCGCTCGTCGAACGGTCGGTCGGCGCGCTTCTCAAACCCACGGACGTAGCAGAACGTGCAACGGTGGACGCAGCCCATGTAAGGGTTCAGCGACCATTCGAAATGCATGCCCTTGACCGGGCTCAGCGCAACCTTGCAAGGCTCTTCCCGGTATTCCACGCGCATGCCGCGGATGGTTGCCCGGTTCGGCGATAGCTCCAAACCCTCGATGGCGCGTTATGGGAGTGTTTTGAAGAAGGTCCAAACCGCCAGGGTTGCATCGAGCGCCGTCGAAGGCTGCCCCGAAAGAAGCGCCGATCCGGCCACGCCGCCCGGCCATGGGTGGTCGGCGTCAGCGACAACCATGTAGGTGGTTCGTGAACGGTCCGCGCAATCGACCCAGACGGTGGTGGTCAGTGCGCCCGCAGTCTGATGCGCCGGCGCGGGTCCGCATCTCATCGCCGTGGTCCACATGGCGAGGGTGTCGTCCATAGAGCGGTAACTGACGCCGGAAATCGACCGGGTTCCAGTCCCGCCGTCGATTGGGTGGTTCTGGTCGGCGTCGCCGTGTATCGCGAGCAACGAGACACCTTGCGATGGTTCGCAGGATGGAATCTCGACCGAGCCGGCCACCGGAGCGATCGCCTTCACCATCTCGGCGCGTTCGCACCCGAACCGGAACGCCATCATCGCCCCGTTCGAATGGCCAGTCATGTACACCTTGGACGGGTCAACCGGGAGATCAGCCTTAAGCTCGCCGATGAGCGTGGCGAGAAAGCCCACGTCGTCGGTCTCCTTGCGTACAGACTGGCCGCAACACGTGCCCGCATTCCAGGTGCGGTCTGCCCCATCCGGGAAGACGACGATGAATCCTTCGGTCTCGGCGAGCGTTTCGAAATTCGATGCCCCTGCGAACTGGTCTCCTGAGCCGAGGCCCCCGTGCAGTGCCACCACTAGCGACGTCTGACCAGATTCGGTAACTCCGGAGGGCACGAATAGCCGGTATGAGCGTTCGAGACCCGCGAATTCAAGTGTTCCGTGGCTGACGCCATGCGGAATCGCACGCCCGGTGGCTGTCGCCGCGAGCGATGTCGGTTGTTCGACTTTGGGCGCGTCGCGCGAACCGCCGCGATCGCACCCAACCAGCGCGAGAGCGAGCAACGCAATGATTGCCGTCGCGAACAATGACCGTTTCATGAGATGCATTCTGCCTGACATATGTCACAAGGCCGTCCCGGGGTGACGGGGGCAAACAAAAAGCCGCCCGCTACGAAGATAGCGGACGGCTTTCGAGGCTAACAGCCAGCGGTTCAGGCTTGCGCTTGTGCTTCGCCTTCAACCACTGATTCGCCGTTCTGGTTGGTCGTGACGACCTTAATCGTCGCGATGCCGTTCTCGACCGCAGTGACTTCGCCCTTTGCGGTGAGCGTATCGCCCGGCCAGACCTGCTTCGTGAAGCGAACGCCGTACTTCTTGAGTCCGGTAGCTCCGACCCAGTCGGTCAGCATTCGGCCGGTAAGGCCCATGGAGAGCATTCCGTGCGCGAAGACCGATGGGTAGCCGCCCATCTTCTGAGCTGCGCCCTCGTCGTGGTGCAGCGGATTGAAGTCCCCGCTCGCACCCGCGTATTTCACGATGTGCGTGCGGTTCACGTTTTCGATAACGACCTGTTCGCGAGTGTCGCCGACTTTGAGTGTCATTTCGAAGCCTCCCTATTGGTCCACGGCGCGTTCGGTCTGGACGCCGACGCTGGTGGCGGTGACGCAGAGGACGCCGTCCTGGTTGCGATATTCGGTGACCGATTCGCTGAACATGAGCTTGCCGCCGCGGCGGCCTTCCTTTTCCCAGCGCTTGCCCGGCTTGGTTGTCACCGAGAGGGTGTCGCCTTCGTGGATTGGGTGGTGGTACTCGTAGTGCTGCTCGGCATGAAGGCCGCGACCCAATCCGCCGCCGCCGCCGTCACCGCGATGGGCCGGTGGCGGGCCGGTGCGCGGACGGGTCAGGTCGAGTGCGTAGTTCGGCTGCCAGTGCGCGCTGCACTGGACGAACGTTGGCGGCACAACCATGCCACCGACCGCCTTCGTAGCGGCGTCATTCGGGTCTGAGAATTCGGGTCGGATGTCGAGCAACGACCGCGCGAACAGCATCACCTGTGTGCGGTCGACCGGGAATTCGAATCCCTCGTCTGCCATGTAAGTCTCCTGATGCAACTGGTTTGCCGGTGGATGGTACGAAGGGCGAGGATGCGCGGCAACTCAATCGGGTCGCGCTCCGTGGTGCGATGGTGCATTGGTGCGATGGTGTACAATCGCACCAATGGCACGACTGACAATCACGCTCTCCGACCGAACGCATCGTGAACTCAAGGTTCGTGCCGCCACCAGTGGCGAATCTATCGGAAGCTTGCTCGAAAGAGCCGTCGCCGATCAGAAGGCTCTCGCCCGTCTTGAAATCCAGCGAATCATGGCTGCCGCGCAGACGAACGCTGCCGCCGCACCACGTCTCACTGAAGAGGAGCTCATGGCCCGAGCGCTCGAAGTCACACATGAAGTGCGAACAGAGATGGCTGCGGAGCGCGCCGTTCAACAGAATTGAGAGTCCTCCTTGATTCCAACGTCATTTTTTCCGGGCTGGGTGGGTTCGGATCGGTGCCGTTTCGCGCACTTTCCGGTGCGCTTGCCAGTGATGACGGCCTTCTCCTTAGCGAAGAGCTACTCGAGGAATACGATCGAGTCATCCGGAAACCAAAGGCGATTGAAAGGCACGGTCTCACTGACCACGAGATAGCCACCTTCATGGCGCGTCTACGAACACTTGGCTTGATCGTTGCCCCTCTGGGCGGCCCGCCGTGTCCAGACCCCCAAGATCAGCATCTTTGGGACTTATTGGCGCATGACCCTAACTCGATTCTCGTAACCGGCGAACGCAAGCTACTCGAGAGTGGGCACTTTCCCGCTCGCATCCTCTCTCCCCGCCAGTTCGTTGAAGACTTCCTCACCTCCTGAGGAAACTTGTCGGTTCGCCACCCGGCGACCCAAACTGCGCCCGTGCCTCCAGAAACGCGCATCCTCATCCTCGGTCAGAGCAACACTCGCGGCGTTCAGCTCGCTGACGCCGGAACGAGCTGGACGAACCTCGTCGCAGCTGCGTTGCCCGAAATCCTCGGTTCTGCCGTGGCCATCACCGTCCGAACGTTCTTTGCCCACGCCCCGGGCTCTGACGAGTACCTTCAGCGCGAGCTGAGAAAACACGACCCCGACATCGTCTTCCTGATGCTGACCACATTCTCGTTCACGACTGAAGTCTTGGAACCGGGCTTGCGGCGCCGTTTCGGCGACCGCGCGGGCGACGCGTTCAGCCGGATGGTTAACCGCTTCGACTCAGCGACACGCCATCGTGGGTCAACCGGGCGGCGGCTCAATCGAGCCGCGCGGACGTTGGCCAGGAGGGTGTTTCCAGCTTCGCCAGTTGGAAGCTACGAGGTCGCGAGGGAAGGCACCGTCAGCGCCCTCGAAATACTCGCGCGCCATGAAGAGTTTCAAACCATGGCCATCCATGGCTTTGTCCGGCTGCCCGCAGCGGGAAAGGGCGCCAAATCTACGAAAGCGGTCCTCGTTGAGCGGTTCCTCGAAGACATGCGATTGACTACCGCCCGCCTCCACATTGAATACCTGAACATGCAGGACATTCCCGAAGCACAGTCCGACCGCTGGTATTTCCCTGACGGCCTCCACGTTACCCCCGAGGCTCACCAGGAAATCGCCGCACGGGTATTCGCCGTCTTCCGCGAGGAACGCCTACGGGCCGCCGGGGCCTAGTCCTTTTTCGCGCCCTCAATCGTCACTCCCGACTTCGCAAGCCGCTCCTTGTTCTTTTCAAGGAACTCCGCCCACCAGGCCGGGAACTTTGATTCGAGAGGTGTGCCGTCCTTGCGCGCTTCGAGCACGCGGCCGAGTTCCGCGTTCACGGCCTCACGCAGTTCGTCCAGGCTGCCGTTGTTCTTGTAGACCCAGTCGGCGCCCGGCGCCCGAATCTCGAGCGGGACCATGCTTGCGAGACGTTGGTTGGCTTCCGCCTCCGACATGGACCGCGTCTCGATCAGGCGCGTCCGTGCGATGTCGTTGTCGACGCCGATGAGCCACGTCTGGTCGCACCATCGCGCATACCCGGGCTCCATCAGGTTGACGGCTTCCATCACGCAGATTTCCTCAGGACCCAGTTCCACTCGCCACTTTTCGATTTCGCCTTTGATGGCTTCGGTGATCGAACCCATCGCCCGCGTCAGCTTGTTCATCTCTTCCGGCTTGCCAAAGACCTTGGCCCCGAGGATCTTGCGGTCGACGTATCCGTCGGCGCCTACCACCTCCTCCCCGAAGGCTTCCACCACGCGGTCGAAGCCCGGAGTTCCGGGGTCATAGAGCCGATGGACGAGCTTGTCGGCGTCACAGTGATGTGCACCGCGCTCGACCAGCAACTGGCCAACCGTCGATTTGCCAGCTGCGATAGTCCCCGCCAGCCCGAATACAAGCGGGCCCGTTCCGACGAGCGATGGAGATGTTGAAGCTTCTGTCATTCGGGCGGCCATCCGATTCTGCAAAGGTCAGCAAGAATCTGGCCGAACGCGCCGACTCGTGCAAGTCGGGACAGTTTCTAAGCCCCCTCGTAGGCTGCCCGCAGCTTCGCCATATCCAGGCGCTGCATCTGCATCATCGCGTCAATCATTCGCTGAACCTTGCCCGGGTCGTCGCCAGCCATCATCTCTTCGAACTCGGCGGGCACGATTTGCCAGGAGAGGCCGTACTTGTCTTTTAGCCAGCCGCACTGGCTCTCCTCGCCGCCGTCGGCGGTGAGCTTGTCCCAGTAGTAGTCGGCCTCCGTCTGGTCTTCGCAAGCGAGGTAGAACGAGACGGCCTCGGTGAACTTGAACATTGGCCCGCCGCGTAGCGCCATGAATCGCTGGCCCGCTATTTCGAACAGGGCAGTGATCGCGCTGCCGTCAGGCATTTTGGTTATCGATTCGAGCAGCACGTTTGGGAAGATCGCTTTGTAGTAGTCGACGATTTCCTGGAGGTCGTCTTCGACCCAAAGGCACGGGGTGATTTTCGACACATTCAACTCCTTAAACGTTGGCTAACCAGCTAATGCTAGAGAGTGGTGACTCTAGCAAACTATGCCGGAAATGCGAAAGCCCGGTGACATTCACCGGGCTCTCGCGTCGTTTCGAAACTCGAGGACGAGTTACGAGGGCATTTCGTTGGACATGATCACCGTGCCAGAGGCCGCGAACATGCCGCCGACACCATGACAGACGCTGATCTTGGCGCCATCCACCTGCGCGGGCGCGGTGCCCCGCATCTGGCGGACGCTCTCCTGGAGGGCGTACATGCCGTACATGCCCGAGTGGGTGTAGCTGAGGCCACCACCGTTGGTGTTGAGCGGAAGCTTGCCTCCCGGCCGGGTGTTGCCGTCCGAGATGAATGCGCCCGCTTCGCCGCGACCCACGAACCCGAGGTCTTCGAGACCGTAGAGCGGGAGGTGGGCGAAGGCGTCGTAGATCATCAGGTGATCCACGTCGTCGTGCTTGATGCCTGCCTCGCGGAAGGCGTTCGGGCCTGCCACGCGGAAGGCGCGTGACGAAGTGAAGTCTTCCATCTGCGAGACCATCGGTGTTTCGACCGATTCGCCAGTGCCGAGGATGTACACCGGCTTGGTCGGGAAGTCCTTCGCCCTGTCTGACGACGTCAGGATCAGGGCGCCCGAACCGTCGGTCACGAGGCAGCACATGAAGAGCCGGAACGGATAGGCGATCATCCGCGAATTGAGGACGTCCTCGACCGTAATCGGGTCCTTCATCATCGCGTTCGGGTTCCGCGCGGCGTACTCACGCTGTACCACGGCGACCATCGCGAGCTGTTCCTGCGACACGTTGTACTTGTGCAAGTAGCGCATCACCGGGATGGTGAACATGGTTGGCGGTCCCGAAGGGCCGGTCCACGCTTCGAACTGTGCGTTCAGGCTCTGGCGTCCACCCGGGAAGCCACCGCGGCCAATGCCGGACTTGCCGCTTTCGCCATGCGTGATGAGCACCGTGGTCGCGAGTCCCGCTTCGATTGCAGCGACCGCGTGGCGGACGTGGATCATGAACGAGCAGCCACCAACTGAGGTGCCGTCGACGTAAGTCGGCGTAATCCCGAGGTAGTAGGCGGTTTCAGTTGGGCTCGCGCCCGCGCAAGCGACGCCGTCGATGTCCTTCGGGCCGATGCCCGCTTCCTTCATCGCGCGGCGAGCAGCCTCAGCGTGCAATCCGAGTTGTGAATATCCCGGGAAAACACCCTCCGGGCTGACCATTTCGGCAGCGCCGACAATTGCGACCTTTCCTGGTGTAGGCACTGACTAGGCTCCCTTCGCCGGCCGCCAGGTGGGCAGCGTGATGTCGTCGTTGACCTTTGTCGGGGCGAGTTCCAGCGCCATATCAAGCTGGAGTGCTTCCGGGGTCTGCGGGCAGTCGATGATGTTGGTCATCATCTTCACGCCTTCCGCTAGTTCGACGACGGCGATAGAGAACGGTGCTTCGTATCCGGGAGGTGCCCGGTGGCTGATGACGTAGCTGAGAAGGGTGCCCTTCCCGCTCGCCTGAAACCATTCAACTTCGGCGAACGGGTCGGCCGGGTCGAATGGTCGCGGCGGGAAGTAGGCTTTCCCCGTCTGCTTGTTGCGCTGAATCATCAGCTTGCCTTCCTTCAACCCATCCCAATATGGACGAGTCTCGGGGGTGGCCTGTGGGGCCATTCGGGAATAGTCGTGCAAAGAAACCTGCCAATGCGTGGAGTCCGGGCCCGCGCAAACGGGTTCCGGCTGTGAATGCAATCACAATGTCTACCGTGTACGTGAAGGTTGGGCAAGTGCTAGAAGGAGAAGATTCAGTCCTGGATGCCCTGTCGAGCCTGGAAAAGCTCTGGATTGATCCGGCAAAGGTCGTTCAGGTGCCCTTCGCAATGCCCCGCCACGATGAACACCAGCGCCCGAACAGTGACTTCGGCCCCGCCAGCGACACCGGAGCGTTCCAACTGAGTTGGCGAGAGTGAACTGAAGAAACCAATGCTGCTTCGTCGAAGCTCAACCAGCTCCTCGACGATGTCCCTCACTGCCCGAGCGTTCGCTTCCGCTGTCGCGGTGTAGGCATCCTGCTCGAAGCCTTCAATCGGGGTGGTATCTCCACGAGAGAAACGGAGCGCCCGATAGACAAACATCCGCTCGAAATCGCAGAGGTGAACTAGCACTTCTTTCACGGACCACTCATCGGTTTCCGGCCGTCGCGACGCAGACTCGTCTGAAAGCTGCGCTATCCGCTCGAAGACCTCGATCTGGCGCGAGAGTTGCTCCAGCGGATCCGCTTCGGCGAGGTCGATGTAACCCTGGTAGTAGGGGTCGTATTCTGTCTCTTTCGGCCTCGGAATCATGCTGATCCGCCTGCGGTCGCCGGTTCAGGGGCTCGCGCTGGTTCAAAGCGGCCCTCATCGACGAAGAGCGCGTAGGTGAGCATCGAAAGCAGGGCTACGGCGCCTGAGGCCGGCCCGAGCGCTGAGTAACCCCAGAGTTGAAGAGCGCCCGCCCCGATAAGCGCGCCCGTGACGATGCCGAACTGCTGTCCGGAGGCATTGAGCGCCATCACAGTGCCCCGATGGGTCGGATTCAGCTCGGTGGTCACTGCCTGGGCGCTGGCGAATCGGGCGCCACTGAAAAGTGCGAATACAAAGAGGAGAACGAATGCGAGCGCGATCCACGGCGCCGCAACCGTGACGAGCGTAATGAAGACCGCGCAAATTCCACTGCACCAGACGATGATCGGGCGTTTGCCCTTTTTGTCCGACAGTCGCCCGCCAACATTTCCGCCGATAAGGATTCCGACGCCCATGATCGCGGACATCACGCCGAGTGCCGATTTCGCCAGCCCGAACTCGTCGTGGAAATAGGCGCCCATGTAAACGGTGAAGATGAACCAGTACGCGGTCGAAAGGTAGTTCGAAAACAGTGCCATCGTGGTCGGCAAGTCACTCAACACGGTGCCGATGGCTGTGAACATTTTCGTGCCGGCGGGCCTCGACTCGCGCTCGGCATCGCCCGGAAGCCGAGCTGCGATAAGCCACGTAAACAGCACGAGCACTACCGCAAGCACGCCGAACGTCCATCGCCACGAGAGGACCCCGCTGAGGAACGCGCCGGCAGGCACACCGAAAATGCTGGCGCTGGTGTTTGCGGAAACAACCCACGAGATGGCCTTGCCCCGCTCTTCGTAGGGAAAGAGGTCGCCAACTGCCGAAAACACGGCGGGTGTGAGGCAAGCAACGCCAAGTCCTGCGAACGCCCTCGCGAACATGAGCAGCGCGTAGTTCGGCGCGATCGCCGAAGCCACAGTAGCCACGGTCAGCACTGCCATCCCGGAGACCACGACCGGCTTGCGCCCCAGCCGATCGATGAACGGCCCGGAGAAGATCGCCGCGATTCCACCGACGATCGCGTAGGCCGAAACCAGCAAGCCGGCCACTGCTACCCGGACTGCAAGGTCCTCGGAAATCTCGGGCAAAATCGGCGTGATAATCAGGTTGTTGAACACCACGGCGAACGAGGCCACGCAGAGTAGCGTCAGCACCAGTTTCCGGTCTGAGGGAGCAACGACGGTCACGGACAGCCAGCGTACCGGCCGGCTGCATTCGGGTCTTGCACCGAGGTGAGCCAGGTTCGTGGCCCGCTAGCGAACGTCGGTCCGGAGATTGTCACGTCCGATCATCGCTGGCGATGCTCAGCCCACCAGGTCGCCGCCTCGGCGCGATTGGAAAGCTCTAATTTCACCAGGATGTTGTGTACATGCCGCGCAGCCGTGGTCTCGGAAATCACCAGCGCTTCCGCTATTTCGCGATTCGTCTTGCCGGCGGCGATGAGCGCTACGACTTCGCTCTCACGCGATGAAAGTAAGGCAGCCGTAGGGAGGACGGATGAATCCGCTTCCGGGTAGAACAGTGGCGGGGACATGCTGTCGAATGAATTCTTGCGCACTGATGCTAGCCATTCGGTCCTGTTCGAAAAATCTTGGAGCCGTGCTCCGGGAATGCCTGCGGCAAGGCTCCGAGGGCCGCTTTGCGGATAGAGAAAGTTCTCTTCGCTACAAGTAACAAGCGTTGGGCATACCACTCGAGGAAGTAGGTCAGTGACGTCATGCTCTGCCACGCGGTCGAGGTATTCCATGTACACGGAAGGGACGTGACGGTTCGGATCCATGCCGCGACCGTTTGTGCCTCAAGCCCGCGGAGGCCAAGGGTAACCCTCGCGTAATACTCCGAGCCAGTGGCCCAGTCGGTTTCCAGCGTGTGTCGATAAGCCGCGAAGTTCGCGGTATCCGTGTATTGCGTCCCGCGCGACCACGAAGTGGTGATCACGAGGCAGGCCACTCGGTCAGGATGCTCGACCGCGTACCGTATCGCTGCGTGACTGGCAGGCCCCCAACCGATCACCGCGCTTTTCGCGCCCCCAAATTTGTCGGCCACGGCTTCGAATTCGTCGTAGAGGCCGTCGCCGGAGTAGTCGTAGATGTCTCGGGTCGAAAGACCGGCGCCCTGGTTGTCGTACGTGACGCACGTGAAGTGTTCCGAGAGCGCGGGAATCCAGACTGCTACTCCGGAACTTTCAAGGTTGCGGAAGTGCTGGAAGTCGCTGACGGGGAGAGACCCTGGAGTGACGATCAACGTAGGCCCAGACCCGATCTTCCCCACGGCGACGCTGCCGCCGGAACGGGATTGCACAAACTGGACCTGGAAATCATCGGCGCTCATCGAACCCTCAGGACCTGCCGGATGTTGGTGCTTTGCGGATATTACCCGGATCGGTCGGCCACCGGAGTTGTGGACGACCCTCCGCTCGACACGCTGGATGCGAAGGCTGGAGAATCTCGGCGTGCTTCGTGAATTCACTCCCGAGCTCCGGCAGTTCCTCCTTGACGCGAAATGGCCGGGGATCCTGTCGACGCTCAGCCCCAACGGTGCGCCAATCACTTCCGCCGTCTGGTTCGCGATGATCGACGATGCGATCGTGATTTCGACTCCGGCGGCTCGTCCGAAGGCGCGCAACGCGCGCCTCGACCCCCGTGTGTCCTTCATCGTCGATACGAAGGAGCGCCCGTACCGCGGAGTCGCAATTGAAGGGACGGCAACCGTCATCGACGATCCTGAGCGACGTTCCATGCGCACAATCGCCGAGCGTTACCTTGGGCCGGACCTCCCACCAGCAATGGAGGAGCGCATCGCCTCCACGGAGCGTGTGATGTTGCGAATCTCCGCCGAGCGCATCCGACCATGGGGTTTCGCATGACGAAAGTTGTGCTCTTCGACCTGGGAGACACGCTTTTCCGGCTGCTTCCGATGTCTGACGTCACCGAAGAGTTCGCGAAGCTGATGGCCGCGGAAGGCGTCGAGGACGCCGACGACGAGGCAACCCGTGTACTCGAGACCTTCCGCGAGCGCCTGATGGCCGGCTACGGCCGCGGCGACCTCCTCGAACCACCCATCGCGGAAGTGGTATTGCCGTTCATCGGCGCCGATCGCGCGGGCCCGCAAGCTCGCCGAGGGACTCGACGCGCTGCTGGGCGAGGCCGATATCGAGCGTTGGGAACAGGCTGAGGAGCGCGATCGGGTCTTCGATGTAATTCGTTCCCGCGGCATTCGCGTCGGCTACGTCTCGAATACGCTCACCTCGCCGGAACGAATGCACCGGCGCCTTGCGGAGTTCGGACTGCTCGACCACGCCGAGACTGCGGTGTTCTCCGTCGAACACGGCGTCCGCAAGCCGAACCCCGAGATCTATCGCCTCGCGTTGCGCCGGATGAATGCGGAACCATCGGAGGTGGTCTTTGTCGGCGACCGTGTTCGCGAAGACGTCAGAGGCCCGCAGTCCATCGGCATGCGTGGGGTGCTGACCCACGAGTTTCGTCAGGAAGAAGTCGGGGACTCCGCCCCGCTCGCAGTCATCACCCATCTCTCCGAGATTTTGGACGTGCTCTAGAGACCGTATTCAGCACTGCCAGTGTCGGACGAAGTCGTTGTGGCCGTGGCAGGCAAGTTCGTACGAAGTGAGCTGCACCGAGAGCATGCCGACCGCGACCACGATCACGAACAGCGTCGCGAATGCGATTCCCAGGCCGTTGAACCACTTCCCGGTGAAGAAGCCGATGATCCCGGCGCCGATGATCATCACGAGATGCAGGAACGCGTAGGCTCGGTCGCGCTGGTTGGCGTCATGGTCGTTTGCGACCTTCGAAACGTCGACAACCGCGTGCATGATCCCCACGTAGGCCGCTAAAAGCAGGCACAGCAGCGCGATTGTGAGCAGGATAACCGCTGCCGATGAGCCGCCCAGTCGCCGAGGTCTCTGCACGGTAGGAATCTTGGCGATCCTGTCGTGGGCTGACAAGCCAACGGCCCCGCATTGCGGGGCCGTCAGCAAGGTTGGGTGAAAGGTTGGTGCGTTAGCCGAGTTTGGCGCGCAGGTTCTCGATGATTTCGTCGACCGCGGCCACTCGCCAGCCGGCCCAGACTTCGCTGTCGCGCTGCCAGGCCATGTACTTCTCGCGGCCCTTGGCACGTTCAGCCGCGATTTCTTCTTCCGAAGGCTCGTGACCAAGCCGTGCGGCGATAGCTCCCGGGCTCATGTCGCCGATGACGTCGCGGGTGACATGAATCTGTTCGTTCGCCAGCTTCGGGCGCTCGATGAAGTGCGTCAGTTCGTTGTGATTCTTGTCGTAGATGACATAGACCGGAATGGACTCGAACTCGCCATCCTTGAGGTATCCGGCGATCATGTCCTTGTTCTGGTCCCGCTCGAAGAAGCGCATCTCGATGCCAGCGGCTTCGGCGATCCTCTGGGCTACGCCCGCGCCGCGGTAAACGTCCGGGCACCAGTCTTCGCCGATGACGACCATGTGGTGCGGGCCATTCGGCTTCGCGGCGAGTTCCTGCAATGCCGCTTTCTGCTCAGCACTGACGGTCAGTCCGTTGTAGTTGTTTTCGAAAAGTTCGCGGTTCTTGATGCCGCTATCGAGGTATTCCTTGAAGGTCTTTCCCTTCGCGAATCGTTCAAGTGTGATTACGGATTGGGCTGCCTGGGTCATGTCGCCTCCGAGCGAGTGAGTTGCAAGTTGCAACATTCAGTCTATTCGCCAGCGTAAGGCCTCACAACCGTTGCCTCTCGATGCGTTTCGCCTCGTCCCACAGGTTGTCCATCCCGGCGAGGTCGAGGTCCTTCAGGACGACGCCGCTCTCTTTTGCCAATGCTTCGATTGTGCCAAACCGCGACCGAAACTTCGCGTTAGCCCCTCGCAAGGCCTGCTCCGCGTCCAGACCGAAGTGGTCGGCGATATTCACAAGCACCGCCAGAATGTCCCCGAACTCATCGAGCCTTTCGGCCGGGCCATCCGCGCGGGCAAACTCACCGATTTCTTCCTGGAGCTTTTCGAGACGACCTTCAATATCCGGCCAGTCGAACCCAATCTTCCGCGCTCGCCCCTGGAGCGATTGCGATTCTGCCAGCGCCGGAAGCGACTTCGGGACACCTTCGAGAATGGATTCGCGCTGTTTTTCGACCTTCTTCAGCTTTTCCCAGTTTTCCTCGACTTCGGCCGAAGTCGAGGCAGTGCCATCGCTGAACACGTGCGGGTGGCGCCGAATCAACTTCGTCGTAATTCGCTCGATCACGTCGTGCATTTCGAACTCACCGGCGGTCTCGGCGATGGCCGTATGAATCAGCGTCTGGAAGAGAACATCTCCGAGCTCTTCGACGAGTTCTGAGGTTTCCTCGTTGTCGATGGCTTCGAGTGCTTCGTAGGTTTCTTCGAGCAGGTAGGGCCGGAGCGAAAGGTGAGTCTGCTCGCGGTCCCATGGGCATCCACCTGGGGCGAGCAGCGAGCGCACCACGTGCAGCAGCCCGTCGAACCGTCGGACGTCTTCCAGCGCCGCCAACTCCGGGACGAAGAGCGTGTCCAGGTATCCGAACGGCCGATGGTCCAGCGCCGCCAGTTCCACCTCTCGCACCGATTCGTCGGCGGTTCCGATCGCGCTGAGGATCGTCACGACGTGTTCTGCCGGATACATCTTCAGGAGTTCGAGCTTGAGCGCGGTAACCACGTCGCGGTCGAACACCTGGTGAATCAGTGCCGGGCGCTGCGAATCGATCCGGAGGTCGGTCGCGTCGCAGACCTGGATGTTGCCCATGTCCAGCCCGAGCCGGCTCGCCGCGACATCGAGGAAGCTCACCGCCGGATACACCCTGAGGGGCACATTCGATTCGGTGGCAGCCGACACGAGAGCCCCCACCGTTCGCTCGGCGAACCACGGGCTCCCCGGCACGGCGAACACCACCGGCCCGCCGCGGCCCGTTCGAGCTACACGCCGAACCACGGACAGGTAGACGTCTTCGAACGACGCCCCAGCGCGATAGAGGTCGTCGCAGTCTTCTGCATCGGGGGCAAGTTCCGCCGCCGACGGGTGATGCCGTGTGCGCAGGATCACCGGGAGCCCCGAGTTCAGGAGTTCCCGCGTCTCGACCGTCACATGGCGTGGGTCGCCGGGGCCAAGCCCAACCACATGAATCCGGATTTCAGCGGTCACAGCCGGAGCATACCAGCGACTCAATCCGAAAAGGCGGCTATTCCTGTGGAAAGATTCCCCGTGCTCGAAGGGCCACTCCGTAGGCGTCGATGTAGTTGTTGGCGGCCACTCTCCACGAATAGTCGCGGCTCATAGCGTTCCGCTGCAGTTGGTCCCAGAGTGCCTCGTCTCGAAACGCCCGCACGGCACGCTCGAACGTCGCGGCGAAGTCCACCGTGCTGAACTGGTCGAAAAGGAACCCGGTTGCAGTATCTGGGTGCTCGTCAAGGTCGAGAATCGTGTCCGCCAGCCCGCCAGTCCGTCGGCCGATCGGGATCGCGCCGTAGCGCATCGCAATCAACTGTCCAAGTCCGCACGGTTCGTAGCGCGAGGGCATGAGGAACATGTCGCACCCTGCGTAGATCCTCTGGGCGAGGCCCTCATCGAATCGCGCGACCAGTCGGACGTGGCTCCGGAATTCCGTCTGGAGTCTCTCGAGTTCTTCCTTCAGCCATTTGTCGCCATCGCCAAGCACGACGAGTTGGCCGCCCGAGGCGATGATTTCCGGGAGCGCCCGAAGCACGAGGTCGACCCCTTTCTGTTCAGTCAGCCGAGTGACCATTGCGAGCACGGGGCCAGTGGCGTCCGGCAATTCCAGTTCGGCCCTCAGAGTCGCGCGATTCACGTCCCGGTCGGCGATCGTCCCAATGTCGAATTGGCTGTGCAGGTGCGGGTCGGTTCGTGGGTTAAACAGGTCGGCATTGAGCCCGTTAAGAATCCCCCGGAGAGAGTCGCCGCGCAGCGCCAGGAGTGCGTCCAGGCCCTCGCCGAACTCTGGCGTCAGGATCTCCCTCGCGTAACTCGGGCTGACCGTGGTGACGATGTCACTGTAGTAGATGGCCTGGGACAGAAAGTCGTTCAGCTCGTCCGGCCCCCGATAGCGAAGGTTGTGGATGGTGAACACCGAGGCGACGCCGCGCAACTTCGGATTCGCCCATGCGAGGTTCCGTAATCCGAATGCGAGTGGCGCTGCGTGCCAGTCGTTCAGGTGGAGCACGTCGGGCACCCAGTCGTCTGCCTTCAGCATCTCGAGAACGGTCCGGCAGAAGAATTGGTAACGCATCAGGTCGTCCGGCTCGCCGTAGACACTTTCGCGGTCGAAGTACCTGGCGTTGGCGATGAGATGCACAGGGAGTCCGCCCAACCCCTTCGCCACCCCGACGTCGACTTGTTCGTCGGCGCCCGAAATCGAGACGGTGAACGTGTAGTGGTCGGTCGCCGCAGCGTGCGCGGCCATGGATGTGCGGTGAGCCGGCGCAACTACGCGAACGTCGTGGTCCATCTCCCGGAGACGAAGCGGTAATGCAGCTGCGACATCCGCAAGGCCGCCGACCTTCGAAAACGGGTCGACTTCGGCCGTCACGAAGAGCACTTTCACTACTCTGCCGTTTCCCGCAGATGTTTCTCGATGGTTCGCCGAACGTCATCTGCCCGTGCGATTCGCCAGGATGCTTCGTGCTTGACGGTCGGCGCTGCTGAGCCCGTGTGGACGGAACGGCCCGCGTTCAATAGCACCTCGCTCAACATCAGGAGCCCCCGGAGAATCATCGTGACGTCCCACATCGGCCGCTGGCTGGCCCACCAGAACTGGCAACTGTGGAGCGCCGGTTGTAGTCGTTCGCCGGCCAGCACCGCGAACTTCCGCGATTCCTTGGTCGTTGCGTTTTCTTCGGCCAGCGATGCCAGTGCCAGGCAGTGGTCGACGTACTCCCACTGCAGTGTGTGGAGGTCGTTCGTTGGCGCGTTCCAGAGAGGGAAGGGATTGTTCTCTTTCAGGTCGGCGCGTGAGGTACTCCACGAAGAGCTGATCGGCTCGATGGGTGCGCCCTCAGGGAACTTCTCAATCAGTTCGCTCGGCAGCACCATCCTGGCGGTACCGGAAGGATCGTTCGCCATCAACTCAAACGTCGCGGCAAGGAAGTCCCGTTCCCAGGCGGTGATGTGATGCCCGAACGTCTCAGCGTCCATCGCAGTCAAGACGTAGGCATTGCCGCCACTTCCAATTCGCGCGAGGTCATCCAGGAATCGCCTCGGGTCCGTCTCCCGAAACGAGATTCGGTTGCTTAAAACGTCGTCTCGAAACAAGACGGCCAACGATCCATCTCCCGAAGGAACACGATGGACGACCGTTGTCGGCCATTCCACCGGGCAGCCAACCCCGCTCATGATGAACCACTCGTGGCCGGAATTCCGGATGGAGTCGGCTACCTCAGGGCTGAAACACATCTCCGGCGGGAAGAATCCTCGAGGTCGCCAAACCGGTCCCAAAGCAGCTTCGTTCGCGTGATGGTTCTCTTCGATCGACCGCCCACGCTGTGCTGCCGGAATCAGTGGCAGGATCGGGTGAAACTTGCCGGACCCGACGAATTCGATGCGGCCCTTCTCGGCGAGCACCCGAAGGCCGTCGACGACGTCGCCAAGGCCGTGGTCACAGAGCAGTTCCGTCAAGACGCCCTGGACGTTCACGGCTACACGAGCGTTTTCGTGCTCGTCCAGGACCTTGAGCAGAGGCCGGTAGGCCTCGCACGTAACCTTCACCAGAATGTCGTGTGTCTGCGTTGGCGGTTGATAGAAGTGGAGGAGTTGGGCCCAATACGTCACGGGTCGAAAGTGCTCCGCGGTCGAGTTTTGGATGGCTGATCTTTAGATGGCTGATCTAGGCCCAGAGAGCCAGGCCGGTGGAAAGCGGGTCGTGGAGGTGTGGATGTGCGGGCAGAACCCGGATGGTATAGCCCTTGCGCCCTCCAGAGACTATCGGCGCACTGCCTGAGTACAGCAGTTCGCCTTCCTGGGAACTCTCTTCGAGCGTAAGCCGGACAATGCCTTCAGCGGTCAGGAGGCCGTCCTCCCGCGAGTCGCCGTAAACAGCTTCCACGCACAGATCTTGCGCCGAAAGCCCGGACGGGTGGAGTTGCACCCGGATGTTCAACGATCCGTCTTCCGTGACGGTATGAGATACGTCGTGGATTTTCAGGCCCGACCAGGCGGCACGGGTCGCTTCGAGCCACTGCGCCTGTTCACGTGCGGCGGCAAGGCTATCCGACGTCAGCGCGTGCCAGCTCGTCGCAGCCGGCGCGTAGGCCTTGGTCGCATACTCCGCGACCATCCGCGACGTGTTGAATACCGGTGCAAACGCGGAAATAGATGCCTTCATCCGCGATACCCATGCCCGCGGAACGCCGATGGAGTCACGTTCGTAGAATGCGTTGGCTACCTCGTGCTCGAGAAGGTCGTAGATCGACTCTGCGTCGAACGCATCTTGCGCTTCCGGGTCGTCGTCGAGCTGGGAGCGCCCGACTTTCCAGCCGAGTCCAGGGCGGTAAGCCTCCCACCACCAGCCATCCATCACGCTCATGTGGATGGCGCCGTTCGCGCAGGCCTTCATACCACTTGTACCGCTGGCTTCGAGGGGTCGGATCGGGGTGTTCAGCCAGATGTCGCAGCCCTGCACGAGTACTCGTGCAAGTTCCACGTCGTATCGCTCCAGCAAGACCAATTTGCCCTGGAATTCGGGACGCGCGCTCAGCTGCATCACCTCGCGAATCAGCGCCTTCGCCGGTTCGTCTCGCGGATGGGCCTTCCCCGCGAAAATGAACTGGACGGGCCTGTCTGCCCGATTCATGATCGCGGCCAGCCGTTCCGGATCCCGGAACAGCAACGTAGCGCGCTTGTATCCAGCGAACCGTCGCGCGAACCCGATTGTCAGTGCTGTTGGGTCGAGTTTCGCGCTCACCGATCCTGTCGTTTCCGAAAGGCCTCTGCTCATCAGGGTTTCGGCGTGCTGGGTTCTCGCCCGATGGATGAGCCGCGCTCGCTGGCGTTCGTGCGTGGTCCACAATTCCTCGTCGGGGACGTCGGCAATACCGGCCCAGTTCGCATTCGATGGGTCGTCTCGCCAGGAGTGCCCGACATAACGGTCGTAGATTACGCCGATGTCGTTGGCCACCCACGTTGTCAGGTGGACACCGTTGGTTACCGAATCGATGGGCACCTGCTCGAGCGGGAGCGCCGGCCAGGCAGATTCCCAGAGCCGCTGCGATACCGCGCCATGCAGCTTCGAAACGCCATTCCGGAATCCGCTGAGCCGAAGTCCCAGCATGGCCATTGAAAACGGTTCGGACTCGTCCAAAGGATTCGTCCTGCCCAGCCCGAGCAATGGCTGCTCGTCCAGGCCCATAGACCTCGCGTATTCGCCCAGGTGGCGCCGCACCAGGTCGGCCGGGAACAGGTCGATGCCGGCTGCGACCGCCGTGTGCGTCGTAAAAGCCGTTGCCGCTGTAACAGGCAGGCTTGCCTCGGCGAAGCTGGCGCCTTCTTCCGCCATCAGGCTCCTAATCCGTTCCAACCCGAGCAGGGAAGAGTGGCCCTCATTCATGTGGCACACCGAAGGATTCAGTCCAAGGGCACGAAGTGTGCGCACCCCTCCGATGCCGAGCACCATCTCTTGCTGGATCCGAAGTTCCGAGTCGCCGCCATAGAGGCGTCCAGTCAGCTGCCGATCGCCCGCGTCGTTTTTGTCGTTATCCGTGTCGAGGAGATAGAGCGGTACCTTCCCGACATCCAGCCGCCAGACCTGGACGGTTACGTTTCGTCCGTCGACAGGCACCGAAATTGCGAGTCGACCGCCCGTCTCGTCCAGCATCGGCCGCAACGGCTGCTGAGCGACGTCGATGAGCTGGTACTCCTCTCGCTGCCAACCGTCGGCGCCGAGGCTCTGCCGAAAGTATCCTTCGTGGTAAAGCAGACCGACGCCGACGAGCGGGATTCCGAGGTCCGAAGCCGCTTTCAGGTGGTCGCCGGCGAGCACGCCGAGGCCCCCTGAGTAGTTCGGAAGACTCTCAGTGAGCGCGAACTCGAGAGAGAAGTACGCGACAGGATTTTCGGCCGTAACGCCGTCGATCGTGTGGTGCGGCGGGCGCGCCAGGTAGCTCTTGAAGGCCGCCGCCGCGCGATCCAGGTGTTCTCGAAAGTCGCTGTCCTCGGCCGCCCGCTCGAGTACAGCGAGCGGGATCTGCTGCAACAGCTGAACCGGGTTCTGGCGGGTTTCAGCCCAGAGCGCCGGGTCGAGTCGCTCGAAGAGCGCTGCCGTGTCCGTGTTCCAGGTCCAGAACAGGTTGTAGGCGAGATCGTGCAACGCCTGCACCGGATGGGGCAATTTCGGCTCTACGAGGAGTGTCCGGGTGGCGCGAAGGTGCATCTCTTCATTGTAGCGGCAGAGAGCTACCGGCCTATGAACCCGTTGGCCGAGAGCCCGGCTCATGCGAACATCACCTCCGTGTTGCCGCGTTTCGGCATACGGGGTTTCCAACCGACGAATGGGTTTTCGCGCCGTCCTCTTCGATATTGGTGACACGCTCTGGCATTCCCACGATGCGCCGCCAGCCTCCGAGTTCCGACGAATGGCGTCGGAGCGCGCGACGCAGTTCTTCGCCGGAACGGCCCTTCCGGCGTCTTCCGCGTCCGATGCCGCGCGAATCGCATGGGACGCCGTCGAATCCGCAATGAAGCGCGCTCGCAACACGGATCGCATCGAACCTGACTACGCGGCGGCCGCCCGCACGGCCCTCGCCGAGCGCGGCGTAAACGTATCTGGCCGAGAGGCGGCGAGCTTTCTGGACACCATCTATGTTTCAGGCGTCGACGGCGGAAAAGCCGCGTACCCTGACGCTCGCCCCACGCTTGATGCCCTTCGCGAACGTGGATTCAAGCTTGGCATCGTGTCGAACCGCGCCTTCGGGGGCCAACGATTCCGTGATGACCTCGCCGCGGCTGGTCTCGATATCGAATGGGACACGATTGCGGTCTCGGTTGAAGTAGGGTTTCTCAAGCCACATCCAGACATCTTTCGGCGCGCGCTCGAGGGACTCGACACGTCGGCCGCAGAGACGCTGATGGTCGGCAACTCGCTTGCCGAAGATGTTGCCGGCGCACAATCACTCGGCATGAAGGCCGCATGGAAGCGCTCGAATCCCGATGCCGAAGGCGTCGAGCCCGATTACATTTTCGACGAGGTCAGCGAACTTCTTCGATGGCCAGCGCTGAAGAAGGCGGACCGATGACAGAACAACGTACCTGGGGCGGTAGATTCGAAGGCGGGATGGAACAACTCACCGCCGACTACACGGCCGGGATGGACCGTGACTTCTGGGCGCACGACATCGCCGGCTCGGTCGCGCATGCGCGCATGCTCGGCAAACAGGCCATCATTCCTGTTACTGAAGCCGAGGCGATCATCGCGGGCCTCGCCCTCGTACTCGAAGACTTTCGCGCCGGGCAAGTGACCTGGCGTCCGGAACTCGAAGACATCCACACGCACGTGGAAGTTTTGCTCCGCGAGAAGATCGGAGATGCCGCGGGACGGCTTCACACGGCTCGCTCCCGCAACGACCAGGTGGCACTGCTCAATCGTATGGTTGTGCGCGAGGCCTGCGACATCGCCATCGAATCGTTGCGTGACCTGATCCTCGCGATTGCCACGTTGGGCGAACTTCACGCTGGCGACCCGATGCCCGGGTACACCCACGTGCAACGCGCCCAGCCCGTGACCCTTGGTCATCACCTGCTGGCCTACGGTGAAATGCTCATGCGCGACCGCGAGCGCTTCGCCGATTGCCGAAAGCGCACGAACGTCTTGCCGCTTGGGTTCTGGCGCGCTGGCCGGCTCGCCGTACCCGCTGGATCGGCAGTCGGTCGCAGAGAACTCGGTTTCGAAGGAATCTCCCGCAATAGCATGGATGCCACTTCCGACCGCGACTTCGTCGCTGAATTCGCGTCAGCTTGCGCCATCGCCCAGGTCCATCTGTCGCGCTTCGCCGAAGACATCGTTCTTTGGGCCAGCGCCGAATTCGGCTTCGTGAATCTGCCCGACGGCTTCGCGACCGGCTCCAGCATCATGCCCCAGAAGAAGAATGCCGACGTCGCGGAGCTCGCACGAGGGCGGAGCGGACGGGCCATCGCCGAGTTGGTCGGCATCCTGACGACCATGAAGGGCCTTCCGATGAGCTACGACCGGGACCTGCAAGAGGACAAGGCGTACATCATCGGCGCCTCGAACGTGTTCCTGCCCACCGTACGAATCTTCGCCGCAATGGTCCCCGCGCTCGGATTCAACCTCGACCACATGCGCACAGTGGCGGGTCTCAGCTTCTCGCTTGCGACCGACATCGCCGACTACCTCGTGAAGAAGGGCCTCCCGTTCCGGAGTGCCCATGAAGTGGTTGGCGGTCTCGTTCGCGAGGCCGAGGTCCGTGGCTGCGAGCTGAACGAACTGCCATTCGAGGTTTATCAAGGTCGGAGCAACCTGTTCGAGCCGGACGTGCTCGAAATAACGGTCGATTCTGCGCTGGCCGCCCGTGACATCCCCGGTGGTACGGCCCCCGCTCAGGTGCGAATTGCCGCCGGCCAACTCCGCGCCGCGCTGGGCTAGTTCACTCCAGCATCCCGACGAACGGCTCCATCCATTCGCGCAGTCCCAAACCTTCTTTGAACGCGCCGCCCCGAGCTTGCCAGTACTGCCAGATAAGCAACTGTTCCCAGAGCATGAAGGCCGCGAACCGCTCACGAAAACCCGGGAGTTCTGGCTGCACGGAACGGTAGCCCGCTAGGAACGCCTCGCGGCCCCCGAGTCGGTACTGAAAGTCTGCGGCGAGCGGCCGCGAGAGGTCGCACTCCGGATGACCGACCTCCGCAGTCATCCAGTCGATGACCCCGGTGAGTTCCCATGCCCCGGCTCTCTTCTCAAAGAGAACGTTGTGGAATCCGTAGTCGAGATGGACGACGACCGGTTGGAAGGGCATCTCGAGCGCCTCGCGGCACTTCTCGAAGACGGTACGCGCCCACTTGATGTCGTCCGGGCTCGTGGCCGACGAGGCCTTCGCCGACCGGTCCAGGAGTTCTTCTACGACCCACTGCACGTAATCGGCGTAACTCTTGCCGAACGGCCGGATGGCGTTCGTCAGCGGGTCATGTGCGCCCGGCTCAGGCGACTCGACCGTGTGGATGGCGCCGAGCGCCCGCCCAAGCGCGTTCGATTGCTCCCGAATCTCGGCCGGCGAGTACTTTCGACCCATGGGTTGCTCAAGCGGCGCCCCCGGAAGCCTTGGCTGGAACGCGAAGCCCCACCCGAAAATGTCCCGTCCTTCGTCGAGCAGGTACGGCCATGCGACTGGCGGCCCGCCCGGAGCCTCGCTCATCATCTGCGAGAAGAATCGCTCTTTCTGGAACTGCCAGTCATCGTCGCCTGCAGGATTCCAGTGCGGCGCTCCGCGGAAAACGTAGTCTCCGGTGGAGGCCGTGACCATCAAGTTCTGGCCGAACAGTCCGTTCGGGATGGGCTCCGCAGAGACAAACCGCCCAAGACCGAATCGGTCCAGGGCGGCTTGTAGCTGTTCGTCGGTGATCACGCCGAGGCGTGAGGAATACTCGCGGCTGGCCATGTAGTTCTCCGGGTAGAGTCGCGAGTATCGGCTCTAGTTGAGGAGCTTCAGGAGTTCCTTCGTCGCATCGGCTGCGCCAACGACGCGCGAACGCTCATCGTCGGTCAGCGGCAGCTCGAACGTGCGCTGGATTCCGCCTTCGCCGAGCTGGCAGACCGTGCCGCTGAAGACATCCTTAATGCCGTATTCGCCCTGGTGGAAGACCGAGCACGGGATAAGCCGGCGCTGGTCCATCAAAATCGCTTCGGTCATCGCGATGGTCCCGGCCGAAGGCGCGAAATAGGCCGAACCCGTCTTGTACAGTTCGCCGATTTCGGCGCCGCCGCGCATGGCGCGGGCGACAATCGCCTGGACCTGGTCGGCCGGCAGCAGGTCGGTCAGCGGAACGCCGCCGATCCGCGTCTGCGAGACCACCGGGACCATTGTCGTGTCGGTGTGGCCGCCGATGACATAACCCTGTACGTCCCGGACCGAAACGCCAACAGCGTCAGCGACGAAGTAGCGGTAGCGGGCGCTGTCGAGGGCGCCGCCCTGGCCAATCACTCGTTCGCGGGGGAAGCCACTGGCTTTCATCGCCACCGAGCACATCGCATCCATCGGGTTCGAGAAGATGATCAGGACCGCATTCGGGGAGGCTTTTGCCGCCGCGGAGACTTTCGCCTTCACGATGTCGGCGTTGCCGTTGAGCAACTCTTCGCGTGTCATGCCCGGCTTGCGCGGGGCGCCTGCCGTGATGATGACGACGTCGGAGTTCGCGGTCTCATCCCAGCCGTCGGTGGCCGAGATTCGCATGGAATAGCCTTCCCACGAAGACGCCTGCGACTCATCGAGCGCTTTGCCGAAGTGCATGGTGCCGGCGAACTGGGGGTCGTCCTGGAGGACGACATCGCAGATATCGCGTTCGATGAGGCGTTGCGCCATGGCGCCACCGGTCATCCCGGCGCCGACGATAGTGACCTTCTTGCGGGGCATAAAAACTCCATTGGGAGGGGATAAGTGCGCCGACGAGGGTACCACGCGAGTCCGTTATGGCGGATTAAAAAGGGCCACAGGGGCGAAGATTCGGAGCACTACCTGCGACACCGAGTCTGGTCAGAGCCGTATACTTTGCTTATGAAGCTGGCAATAACTATGTATCGCGACGAAGAGGGCTGGTTCGTGGTCGAATGCCCGGCGATTCCTGGGTGCGCTTCGCAAGGGAAGACTGAGGCCGAAGCCATCGAGAACATTCGAGACGCTATATCGCTCTGTCTCGAGGCGCGCAAAGAGGCTGGCCTTCCCTTGACAATTGAAATGCGCGAGGTTGAGGTTCCAGCGATTGCCTAGGGTTCCCCGTATCTCTGGCGCACAAGCTGTTCGCGCATTTGAAAAAGCAGGCTGGCGGGTGGCCCGACAATCCGGGAGCCATGTGGTACTGCTTAAGCCCGGTTCGATGCTCTCGCTCTCGATTCCGCAACACCGCGAACTCGGCCCCGGTCTGCTGTCGGATCAGATCAAGAAGGCGGGTCTCACGCTCGACGAGTTCCTGTCACTCTTGTAGCTCCATCCATAACAACTCCCTCCCCTACACTTGATCCGTGGACCAGTCGCGCATCCGCAACTTCTGCATCATCGCCCACATCGACCATGGGAAGTCGACGCTTGCCGACCGTTTGCTCGAGACGACCGAGACGGTTTCGAAGCGCGATATGTCCGAACAGCTGCTCGATTCGATGGATCTCGAGCGCGAAAAAGGCATCACCATCAAGGCCGCCGCTGCTCGGATGAGTTACACGGCTTCGGACGGCGAGACCTACGAACTGAACCTGATCGACACTCCCGGCCACGTGGACTTCACGTACGAGGTCTCACGCAGCCTCGCTGCCTGCGAAGGCGCGTTGCTCGTCGTCGATGCCTCGCAAGGCATCGAGGCGCAGACCCTTGCGAACGTCTACCTGGCGATGAACCAGGACCTCAAGCTCATCCCCGTGCTGAACAAGATCGACCTCCCGCATGCGGAGCCCGCGCGCGTATCAGCCGAACTCGAACGCGTTGTCGGCTTCGACCAGGACGAGATGATCAACGCGAGCGCGAAGGAAGGCATCGGCGTCCACGAGATCCTCGAGGCGATCGTCCAGCGCATCCCACCGCCGAGTGGCGATCCGGAAGGACCTCTGAAGGCGCTCATCTTCGATTCGAAGTACGACGCATATAAGGGCGTCGTCGCGCACGTGCGCGTGTTCGAAGGTCGAATGTTCGGCCGCAAAGACCAGCACTTGATGCAGACCGGCGTGAATTTCGAGCCGTTGGAGTTCGGCATTTTCAGCCCGGCCATGCGCGCCCTACCTACGCTTGAATGCGGCGAAGTGGGCTACGTCGCCACTGGCCTGAAAGACGTTGCCGATTGCCGCGTGGGCGACACCATCACGATGAAGGAAAACCCGTCGCCGGAAGCTCTCCCGGGCTATCGCCAGGCGAAGCCGATGGTGTTCGCCGGGATCTATCCCACGAGTTCCGACCAGTACCAGGACCTTCGCGAAGCGCTCGCCAAGCTGGTCCTGAACGACGCGTCGCTCGTCTACGAACCGGAGTCTTCGGTGGCGCTCGGTTTCGGTTTCCGTTGTGGGTTCCTCGGGCTCTTACACCTCGAAATCGTCGGCGAACGCCTCGAACGCGAGTACGGCCTTAGCCTCCTCACCACCGCCCCTAGCGTTGAGTACCACGTGCTCACCACCGGCGGCCAGGAAGTCATGGTCGACAACCCGGCTAAGCTTCCCGACCCGTCGAAAATCGAGGTCATTTCCGAACCGTGGGCCAAGATCGATGTGATCACGCCGAGCCGCTACATCGGCCAGGTGATGGAGTTGGTCACGAACCGTCGCGGGCAGTTCCTCCGCATGGAGTTCCTCGAAGCTGAGAGCGACCTCGCTCCGGGCGAGGCACGCGTGCTCCTTGAGTACGACATCCCGATGGCCGAGATCCTGGTCGACTTCTACGACAACCTGAAAGGCTCCACGAGCGGTTACGCCAGCCTCGACTACCACCTCAGCGAATACCGCCCGGCACGCCTCGTGAAGGTCGACATCCTCGTGAATAGTGTCCCTGTCGACGCGCTCTCTCTGATTACGCACTCCAGCAACGCCGACCGCGAAGGACGCGTGCTGGTGTCGAAACTGAAGGACCTCATCCCCCGCCAGATGTTCGACGTTCCCCTGCAGGCTGCGGTCGGCGGCAAGATTGTCTCGCGCGAGACGATCCGAGCGATGCGCAAGAACGTGCTCGCGAAGTGCTACGGCGGCGACATCTCCCGGAAGCGGAAGCTTCTCGAAAAGCAGGCCGAAGGCAAGAAGAAAATGAAGCGGGTCGGCAACGTCGAAATCCCGCAGGAAGCCTTCATGGCCGTCCTTCGCCTGCGCGAAGAATAGTCCTCCGCACGCGAAATCTGTCCGAAACTTCTTCGTGCTAGGTTAAGTGCATCGCACGGGCGCCTGAGCCCGGAACGGAGCTTGACCCCCCATGATCAAAGCATTCGTCCTGGTGGTTGTAGATCCCGCCAAAACCGTCGACGTTTTTGCCACGCTCAACGCCGTCGATGGAATCGCCGAGGTCTATCAGGTAATGGGTCCCTACGACATCGTCGCAGTGGTCGAAGTACCTTCGCTCACCGATGTTCCCGCGGTCATCAGTAAGCACATCCGTGCAGTCGATGGCATTGAGAGCACCACCACCTGCGTGACCTTCCCCGAGGCGAGCTAACTCAGCTCTCGCGCGGGTCCGGGACGTTCACCACGATCGCTTCCTGGCTGTTTCTCGCGAGTAGCAGCTCAGCTTCGCCGCCCGGATCAAGGTTCTCTTCCATGTGCACTTCGTACGGTGGTACGAACACGAAATCACCCGGTTCCGTGTCGACTACGTGCTCGAGCTTTTCGCCCCAGCGGAAGCGCACGCGTCCGCGCAGAATGTAGATCCCTGATTCGTTGTGGCCGTGGTGATGCGCCGCCGAGCAGGCCGCTGGCCCATTGACGGCAGTGCCCATCCAGAGTCCTTCAGAGTTTGTAAGGTCCGCTGAGATTCCGGCCTGCCGGACCATGCCGGGCGTCTGTGCAGTACCACTATCACGTTCGTTCGGTCGAATGATTTTTACCATGCGCCGGATTATAGCCGGACAGTGCGGATGCGCCGCCTCGGCCCGACTCCCGTTCGCAAGAATTCGGTATTCCCGGTGGCAATTCCCGATGTTTCCGAACGCGGTTCGCGCTATGCTTCGTCCCGAGAGGGAATATGAAATATCGCATCTTGTGGGGCGCTGCTTGCGCAGGGCTGGTGATTCACCTCTCGGGCCTTGCCTGGGATGCCTACCGAAACTCTGGCGACAGCATCCTTTCGCAGCGAGAAAACGGCTTGAAACTCGGCTCCCCGGGCGACCTGATGATCGTTCTCGGTATGGCGATTGTCGCCGCTTCGACCCTCGGCGTGGCTGCCCTCTGGGCGAACGACCGCCAGCTCGGCGGTTCCAGCCGTCGTGCTGCCGTGATGCGAGGGCTCGCCCTCCCTCTGATTTCCATCATCGTCGGCGGGTCCGTCTGGTTGACGACGAATGCCGATGAGCCCACGCCGAAAGTCGTCGAACTCGTGATGGAGCATTTTCCGGAGAAGACGGCCCCTATAGATGCCTCGTCGAACGGCGCCGCGCTCGTTGGTGCAACGACAGCAACCGAAGACCATGTGCACCCGACCACGAATTCCTCGACCTCAGTCGCTGCGGACCCGCTCGCGGAAGGTGATGCACACTCCCACGGCAACGAAGTCCCTGCGACTGCTGAGCAACTGCTGGCGGCAGGTAACTTCGCCCTCGAAGTCAAAGCAAAGACCGAGAAGTATGCAGACATTCGCGAGGCGATGGCCGCCGGGTACGTTCAGATCACCCAGGACCTGCCCGGCATTGCCGCGCATTTTATCCGGGGCGATTACCAGCACGATGGCCACGAATTGGACGCGGACTATCCGGAAACATTGCTCTACACGAAGCGCCTCGATGGCGAGTGGCAGCTCGTTGGCGTGATGTTCCTTGCCGAGACGGTGAGCGACACGCCGCCGTCGTATTTCGGCCCTCTCGACGTCTGGCATCGCCACGAGAACCTCTGCTTCGTAGCTGGCGGAAGAGTCAGCGTCACCGCCAGTGCAGCGGAGTGCAAAGGCGGGCTTTTCGTGAAGCAAACCGCCTACCAGATGCACGTCTGGGTGGCACCCGGCGGTGCCGGCGTCTTCTCCCACGACTTCGAGCCGATTTCGCCTGGTGCGTTCCCGGGCGCCACGTTGCCGGCCGCCTCGGAACTGAGGGCACAGGCGAGGTAAACCTCGGCCATTTTTCCCGCTATTTACACATCTGCTAAACCGCGATGATGTGCGCCCCGCAAGATGAAACGTGAAAGGAACAGCGATGGCCTTCACGCTCTCCCCCACCTTTTCCGTCAGTGTCCGCCTAGCGGGTCGCGGACGGCTGCGCGAGGCCATCCCGGTTCCTTCAACGCGCCCACTCACCCCGTCGTAGGGGTAAATCCGTCCTGGTGGCGCCGGCGAACCTCCCCTCGTCCGGCGCTACTCTTTCCTGGTTACTTGTCTTCGACTACTACCTCTCTCCAGTCAGTCGAAGGCCGAGACTCTGAAAACCCACCGCTGGCCCGGTGGGTTTTCTCTTTGTCCGAACGCCAGGGTCAGGCTCTGTGTGCTCGTACGGCCCACGCACGTGCGGGAAACTGAATTGTGGTCTTATCGCGAATGCTCGACTCAAGCCGCCGCTTGAGAGCGTTCTGGCTTTCGCTTTCGAGGCGCAGGAAGTACGCCGGGGCTGGACCAGTGCCCCGCGTGAAGGGTGCCCAGAGGTCGTCGAAATCCGCGAAGCGCGCGCTTACCTCGATGGCCCGTACTTCGGCCCCAACCGCGCCGGCGTCCCGTAACTCCGCGAGGAGCGTTTCCGGTGTGCAGAACGGGAAGCGCGAGCGTTCCCCGGCGAATTCCGCGCTCGGATCGACCGCAATCGCGGCCTCCCAGAACGCATCCATGAATCCCATTCCGCCGCCCGGATAGTCCCAGACATAGAAAGCAATCGTTGCGCCGGGTTTCGCGACGCGAAGCATTTCCGCTAGCGCGGCGGGCCGGTCGGGGAAGAAGTTGTAGGCGAGCGCCGAGACGACCGCGTCTCGCGAGGCGTCCGCAGCTGGCAGCTGGCTCGCTCCGGCGACTTCGAAGCGGACGCGTTCGTCCGCCACGGTCATACGCGCGTATTCGACGAACGGCAGGGAAGGGTCGATGGCGAGCACCTCGCCCGGCACTGCCTGGGCAAGGATGGTTGCAGTGAGGGCACCGGTGCCGCAGCCAACATCAAGCCAATTCAGGCTCTCGGGCTGTTCGAGCCAGTCGACGAAAAGGCGCGCTATCTCGCGACTCCAGCGGCCCATGTAGCTCTCGTAGCTTTGTCCGTCGCCCCAGGAATCGGGTTTAACTGGATCCTGTTGCTTGTCCACGAGCACCCCCGCCAGTCATGCGACCAGGGCCAGAACCTCGGACGTGATTAGTAGGTGAGCGCTGCCGGCAAAGTCTTGGCTGTAGCAACCCAAGCCTCGACGTGTTCGGCCGCCGGGGCAGAATCCCCACCGACTTCGACCAGCTTCGCGTGAAGGTTTGCCGGGTTGCGTTGCGCCAGTTCCTTGACGGTGTCGACGCCAGCGTTCTCCAGGAGGTCCGCCAGCGCACCATTTACGCCCGGTACGCGCATGAGGTCGGCGCGGTTTGCCCATTCAAGGATTTGGCTTGCCTCGTATCCGGTTTGTGTCGCGAGCGCCGTGCGCCCCTCGGCTGAGGCTGCGACTTCCAGGAATTCGTCGAGATACACGATGCCAGCGTCGTTCAGCGTGTCCTTGGCCGCATCGTCGATCGTGGTGATCGCCTCTACAGGCGTACGCCCACTGTCGTCTTCACTCTCGAAGGCCGACGGAGTCATAGCTGCGGGCGCAGGAGCAGGAACGGCTGCGACTGGCTGTGCTGCTGGCGCGGCGGGGCTGCCACCGGCGCGCGTGAGCGTCACCGCAGGCACGTGGCCGTTGCCGAAGAACTGGGACACTTTGCCGCCCTGCGCGAGGCTCGAGAGGTAAATGTGGCCTGCAGGTACGCGTTCGGTGACGGTCGCCTGTGCAGCAACCGCGGCGCCGCCGGCTGAAATCGTGACGTCGTCCCCGGTCGTAATGCCAAGACGCGAACCATCTTCTTCGCTGACCTGGATCTTGTCGTATCGGTGAAGCTTCTCCGCTTCGGGATGGCGTAGAGCTGCGGCATCGAATGCCGTGTAGAGGTCGCGAGACGCGATGACTTTCATCCCCGAGTCCGCGGAAAGCGCCTCGACCGGGACTGCCGTGGCCTTCGAAGAAACCGGCACTGCGCGTCGCACGCCCTCGCCGATGATCAGGTCCCATGCGGGCTGATAGGCCGCGTCCAGTTTCGAAATCTCACCGAGCGCCGCATCCGCGTTCTTCGGCAGTTCAACGCCAAGCGCACTACCTAGTGCCGCGAGTGCCTCGAAGAGCGTGACCGCGTCGCCTTCCGGCTTCACCGCGGCCGTGACCTTCTGGATGCGATGATCGCCCTGCGTGTAGGTGCCCGTGCTCGTGTAGGCCCGCCCTTCGGCGATAACTACGGAAGCAGCCTTCGCGGCCTCGCTCAGGACGTTGTCGATGGTGATGACCGTGCCGATCTTGGCGAGGGCGTCGCTCGCACCCGCAAGCCGCATGGTCGGGTCGTCGCGCACCAGGAGTACCGCGGAAAGGCCCTCGAGCGGGTTCGCGCCGCCTTCGGTTGCAACGCCAACATCGAGGAGGCCATGGACGTTCACTTCTGGCGGGAGCACCACCAGGTTGTTGCTCGCATCGGCACCGAAAAGCGCGATCGCGAGGTTCGCGGCGCCACCCGTCATTGAGCCCGCGATAGCAGCGCTCACCGGGTTCGGTGCGCAGATGACGAGTGAGTTGTCTTTCGGGGCGTCCTTCAGGATGGCAACTGCTGCAGAGACGTCGTCACTGCTTGCGGCGGAACCGTTGAGCGCATCGGCGATTGCTGCTGCGGTGGCGCCTTCCTGTCCCGCTTCGGTGCGAATCCAGAGGGTCGCAAAATCGACGAGCTCGCTGCGAAGCGGGCCGATGACGATCAGCTTCGCGCCGTCCCGCACGACCGCGTCCTTGATCCGGACGCTGGCGATGTTGTGGCTCTCTTCAAGGTCGTCGGCAACCACAACGATCGCCTTGCTGTGCGCGATTCGCGTCATATCAGCGGCCATGCGCCAGGTCCCAAAACGCGCTTCAAGCGCCGTCTTGGCCGCTCGAATGACCGGGCCAAGCGAGCTATCGGCGGAAGTCTTGAGTGACTTCGCGATCTGCGCAGCGAGGAAGGCCTCTTCGTTGGTGGCATTTGCGCCAACGAGCACGCCGACCTTGCCGCCAGCCGCTTTCAGGGCCTTTGCAGCTGCTTCGGCAGCTTCGGCGAGTGAGGTCGGCGCCTGGATGTTCCCGCGCCGCACGAGGTGCTTCCCGAGCCGTTCGCGCGGCTTCAGCGAATCGTAGTGATATCGACCACGGACACAGATCTGGTCGCCGTTGACCGGATTGCCGTCGCCCGGACGGACGATGACGCCGCGGCCTTCTGCCGAACCGACGCTGAGACTGCAGCCGATGGCGCAGGAATCGCAGGTGGTCGTGGTCCACGTGTCTGGCTTGGCGACCCACTTGTTGGGATGCTCCATCAACGTCGCGGTCGGGCAAACGTCGATGCACGCTCCAGAAAAGTCGCAGTTGCTCTCGTCGATGGCTCCGCCGGCGCCGAAAGCGATCATCGTGTCCCAGCCGCGGCCGGAGAGCGTGATCGCACCGGTGTGGCGCTTCTCGTCGCACGCGCGCACGCAGCGGGTGCAGATGATGCACATCTGCGGGTCGAACTCCATGAATGGGTTCGCGCGGTCCGCCGGTGGCTGCGGCGCCTGGTAGAACGAGCGCTCTTCACCGACCCAGGGCTCGTAACCCGACATGCCGACCATTTCGCAGGTCGCCTGCAGTTCGCAGCGGTAGTTCTTCGAGCAGGTAAGGCAGCGATGCGTGACGACGTCGTCTCGGAGGCAGACGTCGCCCGGGTGGCAGTGTTCGCGCCGATGGCAGGTGAGGCAGCGGTCGCTGTGGTTCGCCAGGATGATGGAGAGAACGGCCTTGCGCCCGTCCTTCACTTCTTCGGTGTCAGTGCGGACGACCATGTTGTCCTGGACTACAGACGTGCAGGAAAGCTGTAGTCCGGGAGGGCCTTCAACGTCCACAAGGCACGAGCGGCAGCCGCCGTACGGCTTCAGGCCGTCGACGTAGCAGAGGCTCGAAACGTAGAACCCGTTGTTCTTGAGTACTTCGACCAGTGGGGCGCCTGCAGGAGCCTCAATGACCTTGCCGTCGACGGTGAGTGATGCCATGTCTACCTGCGCAAACCGGGCACGTGAAACTTCACGCCCCCAGTGAATGGTTCGCAGGGAAATCTACCAGATTGTGATTTGGAACACGAACTGGCCGCGAGGTCACTGATGCAACCGGTTCCGGAAGAGTACAGTCGAACACATACTGATATCGGGTGAGTTCAATGGCTGATTCCGGTTCCAAGTCGATGTCCTCGGACTATGTGTTCGACAATGCCGGCTCGCAGACCTCGGGACGCTTTGGCGCGCTGGAAGCGATGTACGACGGGGTTAGCTTTCGTCATCTGGCTCCGTTCGTTTTGCCCGGCTCGCGCTGCCTCGAAGTCGGTGGTGGTTCGGGTTCAATCGCCCTTTGGATGGCGGAACGCGTGCTTCCGCACGGCCAGGTGCTCGCAACCGACCTGGATACGCGTTTCCTCGAAGCTCTGACCGCACCCAACTTGGAAGTTCGCCGGCACGATATCGTCAATGACCCGCTTGAAGAAGGCGTCTACGATGTCGTCCATACCCGCCTCGTGCTCGTTCACCTTCCCGAACGGCTGGCTGTCATCGACCGCCTCGTCGGAGCTCTTAAACCCGGTGGCCACCTGGTACTGCAGGAATTCGATTCGCGCTCAATGGAGCCCGACCCGTCGGTCGCCCCTGCGGAAAGTCTCTTGAAGACGCAAACGGCGATGTGGGATTTGATGACTTCGCGCGGTGTAGATGTCCGCTTTGGCCGTGAACTGTTCCCTTTGCTGCGCAAGCGCGGGTTGATTGAACTGTCGGCCGAAGGGCACGTCGTCATGAACACCGGAAATTCGCCGGGTGCCAACCTCGCTCGGGCGAACTTTAACCAGTTGCACGATGGTCTCGTAGCATCAGGGCGCGTAACTGAAAAAGAGTTTCAAGCCGACCTTGGGCGCCTCGAAGATCCAACGTTCCTGTGGCCGTCGTCGATTCTTTGGACCGTGTGGGGGCGCAAACCGTTCTAACGATTCCTAGAGGCGATGGAAGTCCGCGTCGGGGGCTGGGGCCTTCATCCCGTTGGGATACTCGTTGCCGTTCCCTTCGAGGAAGCGCTGAGCGACGCCCGTGAGCGAATGCTTGTCCCGGTACATCTCTTCGAACTGGTAAACGGCGTCATCGAGCGGGCCGCCGGGCTGGATGGCCTCGTATGGGCACGCTTCGGTGCAGAGTCCGCAGTACATGCAGATACGGAAGTCGATTTCGTAGCGGTCGATGTTTCGGCGGCCTTCGGCGTCCTGGCTGGTCGCCACGAGGATGCAGCCGTCCGGGCAGGCCTGCGCGCAGGTTGAACAGCCGGTGCAGCGCTCTTCGAACCACAAGAGGTTCGTGCGGGCGTAAACCGGCACCGGGCGTACTTCGTCCGGGTACTGAATGGTCGCAACAGGCTTGAACATGCTCTTGAGCGTGAGGCTCATGCCTTTTGCGATGCCTTTGCCGTACGACATTCGGTCTCCATTCGGCCCGCGTAACGCGCGTGTCCGTTCTGGCGAGTCTAGCAAGCGAAGTTTGTGATTACAAACACAAAACGGCGATTGTTACACCCGTCAGGCACCGTAAAGCACTCGCCGAAGGTCGAGCGCCAGGTTCGAACCGTCGAGAAGCATGTGCCGGGGGTTGAAGCCCTCGGCCGCAATCCGAATTCGAAGATCCGCTGGCCGCAGGTCGGCGGGGATCGAAATTCCGGCGACGCCGTTCGAATCTGTCAGTACCCGGGCGACTTTGCCGTCTTTGTGGTCCGAAACCAGCAACTCCGCCCCGCCGACCGCTGGCTTTTCGCCGGATGGCGTCGGGTCGTTGTCCAGCACCGTGATCTGCGCGGTTCGGCCATCGGCCTGCGCCACGATTTCGACGTGGAGGTCCCGCAGGTAGACGAGCGGCTCGGTCGTGATCGCTTCCATCCCGTCCCGCTGCGGAATTCGTGCCGGGTTCGCCATCAGCGAGACATCCTGCTGCGCCATCCCGTGGTCCGTCGTGATGACGAACAGGGTTGATTCGAACAGCCCGCGCTCCTCGACCGTCCGTAGCAGATGGCCGATGCGGACATCGGTTTCGTCGAGCGCCTGGCGAGCGCCCTCGTGGTGTGGGCCGTAGTCGTGCGCGCTCGAATCGGGCTGTGCGAACTCGTGGTAGGTGAAGATCGGCGCCGGATGCGATTCGTCCAGGAACAGTTGCCGAGCCTGCGCGAGCGCCCGGTTGTCGATCTGGCCCTGGAGTTTGTGTCCGTCGCTCTCCAGCTCCTGGTACCAGCGGGGGTTGATTTCGTGCTCAGTTTCCTTGGTGAGCATGATGAGTTCGCCGCGGTCGCCGAGCAGGCGCCGCTCGAGCGAAGCGTGTCCGGCGCCGCGGGTGCACGGTTCATTTACCGATGCCGTCACGACGCCTTTCGTCCCATCCCATTCGCCGTAGACGCGGTGGAATGCCTCGTAAAGGGTCTCCACGCCGCCGCTCAGGAATCGCGCGGTGTCGAATTGCTGGCCCTGCGGCGAAACCGTCTCGCGTGTCTCTCGCAGGTAGTAGCTCGGATTCACGATGTCGTGGTGCCCGCACCATGCGCCGCTGCCGATGGCGTTGTGGCTCGGCCACGTGATGCTCGGGAAGTTCGTGATGCTTCCGTGACGCAACATAACGCCGCTGTCGATGAGCCGGCGAAGATTCGGGATCGCGTCCGGCTCCGTTTCCAGCCGGTGGCGCAGGTCGGTGTGAGACTGCCCGTCGAGCAGAATGATGTAGACCCGTTCGGGCTTGCCGGTGCTCGCATCGAGAACGCTTTCCAGCACGGCTCCGTCCTGTCTCTTCAGGAACACGTCCGGCGCCACGCCGCGTTCGGAGCTCGTTCGCCCCGTCTCGTCCATGCCGTCGATCAGCGGGAAGCCCATCACCTTCGCGAGCGTCGGGGCGATGTCGATTTGCCGGGATGCGACTTCGATGTATTCGCCTCGCTTCACCCCCGGCCCACTGAACACCAGCGGCGACCGCGACTGGATGACGTCCAGTGCGCCGTGTTGCCCTGGCTGGCGACCGTAGCAGTAGCTCTTCGGGTTCACGATGAGGTCCGGCGCGTTCGGGCTGTCGAACAGCTGAGAGATTCGTTCGTACGCGTACGGATAGGTCAGCTTCGAGGGCTCAACGAAGTTCGTCTCGACCTCACCGCTCCCGGCCGCCAGTTCATCTTCAAGCGTGGCCAGTGCCCGGAAATCCTGGTTCGCGATGGGGTTCTCGCCAACGATCTCGGTCACTTCGTATTCGTAGCCACCACCCGGCGCGTAACGCCGCACCCAGCGGACCATTCCGCGCTGCGCCCACGCTTCATAGGCCCAACTGCCATCTTCACCCTGGCGGGCGGTCGCGACAAAGTCGGTCCAGGCGCGACCGTCGTCCGAAGTCAGCAGCTTGTGGATTGCAAGATTTCCCGACTCCTCCTGGTTGTGGTCGAGTCCTTGGCCGCCCGGTCGTTCCGGCCCAATACAATCAATCTGTCGGGATTCAGTTGTCGTCATTGCTATCTCCGGAGTCGAGCGTGGCCTCGATTCGTTAACGTCTAACCGTTGAGTTGCCAGCCGATGAACGGCTCCTCGGTTTCCACTTCCATCGCGCCGAGGAACTTCGCGGTCATCCCGTAGAACCCGGTCAACAGGTTTATACCGACCAACGTCGAGGCATCGAAATGTTTCGCAGCCTCCGCGTGGGCTTCGTCCGAAGGATGGTCACTTGCGGCGAGAGCATCGACATAGCCCAGCATGGCCGCCTCGGCTTCGGAGTAAAGGCCGTTCGTGCGCCATTCGTGAAGCCCGACGATTCGCTCGTCAGTTAGACCAGCCTGTCGGCCGATTCGCACGTGCTGGTGCCATTCGTACGTGGACTGATGAAGGATCGACGTCCGCAGAATCACGAGTTCTCGCGTCGGCAAGTCCAGCCCGCACTGTGTCCAGAGGCCGTTGCCCAGGCGCAAGTACGAACGCCAGAGCGGGGCGTTGTTCGCCATGGTCCGGAAGATGTTTGCGGGCTGGCCGCCGGTCGCATTCCTGTCCCATACGTAAACAAGGTCTTCGGGGATGTCGGAACGTTCGGCAAATGGGATTCGAGCCATGGGCGGGTCTCCACGAGGTGATGCCGGAGTGTAGCCTGCCGGGTGCTGCGTGCCGAGTCCCGGTACTATGGATACAAATGACTGACGAAATCGAACCGAATGGCGAATGCTGGTGCGGCTGCAGTAGCGGCACAAAGCCCGGTGCCTTCTTCCTCCCGGGCCATGAACGCGCGGCTGAAGCTGCGGTGGTGACCTTAATCTATGGCGGCATCCCGAATTTCCTGCGCGAGCACGGATTCGGGCCGGGACAGCGCAGCGCGATCAAGGAACTGGCCGAACTGCGGCGCAGCGAACTTCGCTAAGTCAGCTTCGGCAGGACCTTTTCGCTAAAGAGAACGAAGCTCTCGTGGCTCAACGGCGACGCGAGCAGGTAGTTCATGGGCAACTCGTCCTTGAGTGCGAGCAGCTTGTCCGTGACCGATTCCGGCGTGCCGTACACCATCACTTCATTCACATAACGCTCGATGGGGTCAACGTCCTTGTGCATGTTCTTGGCGTACGAACCGACGGTCCACCGAGCCCCTTCGTAAGCAACCTTCTTCGCGGCCTCTTCCGTCGGCGCAATGGCGATCAGCCGCGCCATCGGGATATCGCGCCCTTCGATCGAATACCCATGCGCCTCAAGTGTCTGGCGATAGAGTTCGCGCTTGCTCTTGATTTCCGTGTGAGCGGCATGCGGGTCCATCAGGATGGTGTGGCCCTTACTGGCGGCCCGCTGGAGAGCTTCCGGCGAGGTCGCCGCTAGCCATGTCGGCGGATGCGGCTGCTGCATCGGCTTCGGCAGCACCTCGACATCGTCGTAATCCCAGTATTGCCCGTGGTAGGTCAGCTTTTCGTTGGTCCAGGCCGCGAGCACGATGTCCACCGCTTCCTGGAACCGCGCCGCGCTCTCGGTCACGTTGATGTCGAAAGCCCGGAACTCCGAGGGGTCGAAGCCGCGCCCGGCGCCCCAGTTGATTCGCCCGCCAGAGAGGACATCGAGCATCGCGACTTCTTCGGCCAACCGCAGCGGGTTGTAGAACACCGCCAGCGAAACCGCCATCCCGATGCGCAAATTCTTGGTCCGTGCGGCAACGTTCATCGCCATCAGGTGCGGCGATGGGCAGACGCTGTAGGTGTTGAAGTGATGTTCCGCCAGCCAGACGCCGTCGTAGCCGCCCTCATCCATGATGGCGATGCGCTCGAAAGCGCGCTGATAGACCGTTTCGAGAGGTATCCGCCGGGACCAGGAAAAGAACTGAAGGACGCCTACTTTCATGCTGCGAGAGCTTACGGGTTCGCCTTCGCCGTGTCTTTCGTTCGGGCCCACACCAGATTGGGCTGCCTCCGTTAGAATCCCCGCAACTCGCGGAAGGAGGCAGCCGATGCCCGGTCCACTGCAGGGAATCCGAATCCTCGACTTCACGCGCTTTCAGCAGGGAACATTCAGCACTGTCCAGCTAGCCGATCTCGGCGCCGACGTCTGGAAAATCGAACAGCCGGGCGGCGACCCTGGACGGACGCTTGGCAACCACATCGGTGGTTACTCCTCCTACTTCGAGTCGCTCAACCGCAACAAACGCAGCCTCTGCCTCGACCTCTCCCAGCCCGGCGCGCTGGAAGTCGTCTACCGGCTCGTCCCGCAAGTCGACATCCTCACCGAAAACTTCCGGCCGGGGACCATGGATCGCCTCGGCCTCGGATACCAAAAGCTGAGCGCAATGAACCCGGGCCTTGTCTATGCATCCGGCAGCATGTTTGGTCCGAACGGCCCGCGCGCGACCGACCCCGGCTACGACACGATCGCTCAGGCTGCGGGCGGGATCATGGCATTCACCACTTCCGACGGCGAGACGCCCCACGGTGTGCAGCCGGGCATGGCTGACCAAACCGGCGGCGCGATGCTTGCCTACGCGATCCTTGGGGCACTCGTACACAAGCTCCGCACCGGCGAAGGACAGAAGGTCGATGTTTCCCTCTATGGCGCCCAGGTCTCCATCCAGGGCATCCACGCGTCTCGAGCCTGGACGGACCACCCGCTCGCGCCTCCCGGAAAGTCGTCGGGAGTCTTCAGTCATCGCGCACTCTGCCTCGATGGCCGATGGATCGCGTTCGGCTTCCTCGAAGCCCGGCACTTTCCGAAGCTCGCGACCGCGCTCGACCTGGAGTGGATGTCCACTGACCCGAGTTTCGGCACCGCCGAAGGGCGCGGCCAAAACATGGGAGCGCTTGTCGAACTCGTAGACAGCCAGGTCATCCAGCGCGACAGCGCCGAGTGGATCGAGGTCCTCAAGGCAGCGGACGTTCCCTGCACCGTCATCCAGGACTACCAGATGATCCGGCAGGATCCGCAGGCGATCGCTAACGGCTATGTACACGAAGAAGATCACCCGGTATGGGGCAAGGTCGCGACGCAGGGGCCGGTCGCATTGCTCTCGAAGACACCGGCGTCGGTGCGGATGCACGCACCAGTCACTCCCGGCGACCACACCGAGGAAATTCTCCTCGAAGCCGGGTTCGGCGAGGACGAAATCATCCAGTTGGCGAAGTCCCGTGTAGTATCCGGCTCCAATCTCGTAGTCTCGCCGGGTTAGCGCGAAGCATCGAAGCTAGGCGCACCTTTCACACCGAAATCGGAGGAACCATGACCGAAGCCACCGCATCTCCGGCCATTCCCAGCACCGGCCGAGCCGCCGTCTGGGTAGCGAACAACGTACTGGGCATCCAAGAGGTCCCGGTCACCCTCCCCGGGCCAGGCGAGGTGCTCGTCCGAATTCGCGCCTGTGGCATCTGCGGCAGCGACCTTCATGCGTTCCACACTGACCAGCCACGAATGCATCTGCCGGGCATTGGCCCCGGGCATGAGTTGGCAGGCGAAGTAGCGGCCCTTGGCCCCGGTGTCACCGGACCGGAAGTTGGCACGCGAGTCGCCATGCTCGCCGGCCGAGTCTGCGACGAGTGCTCGTTCTGCCGGGCGGGCAAAATTCACCTTTGTCCGAAGCTCAAGATCGCCGGTTCGTCGTACCCGGGTGGTATGTCGGAGTACTTCATCGCCCAGGCGGGCTTTGTCTACCCGATTCCCGATGGCATGGAGTGGGGCGTGGCGGCTCTTTCCGAACCGTGCGGCATTAGCCTCCATGGCATGAAGCGAGCTGGAATTCGCCGCGGTCAGAACGTCCTGATACTGGGCGCTGGGACGATTGGTCTCTTCGCCGCGCTGGTTGCGAGGGATGCCGGCGCCCGTCGAATCGGCATCACCGCTCGCTATCCCCACCAGGCTGAAGCTGCCCGTGCCCTTGGCGTCACCGATGTCTTCGACCCGGCGGAGGTCGAGACCGGTCGTCCGGTCGCCCGCGAGTCGTGGGATATCGTCGTGGAATCGATCGGCGGCAGCCATCAGACGCTTCAGCCCGCGATCAATATGGCGGCCCGTGGCGGCTCGGTCCTCCTCCTCGGCGTTCACTCCGACCCTCAGACAATCGCGACGGGACGTGTCTTCTTCCACGAGGTCAACATCATCGGCGCGTTTGGATACGACCACGTCGGCCCTCGCGCCGACTACGAAGAGACGCTCTCATTGCTCGAGCGGTACAACGACATCGTTTCGAAGTTGATCACGCACACCTATTCGCTTGATCAGGCATCGGAGGCGTTCGACACGGCTCTCGACAAGAAGAGCGGCGCAATCAAGGTCACGGTGCTTCTCTAGAGCAGGCCGAAATGCGGGTTTAGGTGTTGAATTCGGGCTGAGGATTCAAGCCCGGGGCTGGCTCGACCGCAACTTCAACGGTCGTCTGGGTGATTCGCCTGAATGCGCCCTGCAACTCCTCAGCGAACCTCGCGACCAGCTTCTCATCGCCCCACGACGAAGTGATACCGACTCGCATCTGCCCGCCGTATCGCACGACAGCGACACTGAGCGACTGCGATGCGAACAGTGGCACGAGTGGATAAATGGCTTCGAGCGGGGCGCCACCAAGGCTATACGTGCGCGAGGGGCCCGGGACGTTGGTGATGAGGATCGCGTAGGAATGGGCCTTCCCGGCAAGCCAGCTCAATAGGCGCTGGCTCCACTGGCCCGTCCACGACGTCAACTCTGTCAGGACTTCGTAGCCTTCGGCATCGCCTCTGCGCTTCTGCAACGCGGTGCTCCGCCGGATGCCGTTGAGCGAACGAGCCATGTTTCCCCGCATCGGGTCGAGTGGAACCAGTTGGAGACCTAATCGGTTGCCAAGGCTGTAGCGTTCGGAACGTTTGCGGAACGACACCGGCACGGCCGCGCGAAGCTTGCGAAGGTGCAGCGGACCGCGATTGCCGGGCATCGAATCGACGGCCGAGGCGACCGCCGCCATGACGAGATCGTTCGGTGTGCCGTGGAGTCTTCGCCGGGCAAGCCGCAGGGGGCGTTCCTCGATGCTGAACCACGCGACCGAGCGTGTGCCCTCGTTTCTCCCGTGCAACAGGGTCTTTGGGCCGGGCGAAAGCAGGCGGATCGCCGTGCGCACCAGCGCCACCGCCCTGCGCGTGAGTCTGTTGCGTCGTTTGGGCTGTTGGACGGCCGCGATACCGGCCCGGGCGATGGTGACCGGAAGGTGGGTCCAGCGCCGCAGTTCATCTGAGGCCAGTCGGCTGCGCTGAGGCGCCGCGTGCGATCGCACTGATCTCGAAGGTACCTGTGCCCGGTCGAGTAGTAGCGCGATCAGGTCAATTCCGGCGATTCCATCGACGAGCGCGTGATGCGCCAGGAACATGACGCAAAATGTCTCGGCACCCGCCGAACGCGGGATGATCAACACTCGCCATAACGGGTGCGAACGGTCGAGCGAAGTCGCCATCGCGGCCTCGGTCACCGTGCGAAGGTCATCCTCGGAGTCAGCCGCAGCCACGACCTCAATTTGGCGATCCCAGTCGAGGCTAGTCTCCGTGATCCAAATCGGCCACCCGGAGATCGGAGCTTTCGAAAGCCGTCGGTCGAGGCCGGGTATCGCCCGGGCGCGTTCAACTACCGTCGCCTTAAGCCGGGTGATATCGAGAACTCCGGCCTGGTCGCGCCACTCTGCCGCTGAGACGAACGCCAAGGCCCCGATGTGCATCGGCCTGCCTGGCCCCTCGAATGAAAGAAAAGCCGCATCTTGCCCGGAGAGCCGAGTATATCCCGAACGGTCGGTGCCAGGATTCGATTCCATCTCATCCAAACTACGACGTATTGCGCTTCCGCGGTTAGCCGCGGTGCATGCGCGCTTACGTTCGAAATCGTGAATTTCACCGCGCCTTTCGCTACTTTGGCGACTCCCCAGTTGCCCATCCCAACTGAAAACTGGTCGTCCGGCTATCACGGCTCACTCCCAGAGATGCGACAAGACCAGGTCGACCTGCTCAATCAGCGGGAGCGTTGTCGATACTGCAAGATCGTTCGACGGTTCCGAAGCCGACTCCGATTCACTCCGGTGGGCGCGGTAGGTATCGACCGTCGCATCCGACCATGGATCCGGTGTGACTTCTCGCCGCTGCAGCCTCTCGACTACCGTCGCCTCGGGCGCTTCGCAGCGGACCGTTACCAGCTGCGCGCCAAGACGCTCAGCAAGGTCTTTCACTGCGGCGAGGTCGTCCGTCCGCCGGAACGTGGCATCGAGGATGCAGTTGCGCCCCAATCGCAGCGCAGCGTCGGCTTCGTCGATGAGCGCGCCGTAAACGCGCCGGTTCATGTCGTCGCTATAGATGCCGCTGTTGATGCCTTCCTCCGGATGAACGTTCGAGGACAGCCCGGCCAGCCGCTTTCGGATTTCGTCCGCGCTGCGGGTGGTCGAACCGGTGGCTACGGCGAGCGCCCTTGCGAGCGTCGTCTTGCCCGTGCCGGGAAGTCCGCCAACCGTAATCAAGAGTGGTCGGCCGTCGTTCCTCAGCATTCGAACGGCATAGTGCAGATGCAGCCGGGCCTCCAGGCGGGCGGCCGCCCGGGCCTCATCGGGGACATCGCCCTCCGCCTCGAGGATGAAGGCAACCTTTGCCCGAACGAGCGAGCGATAGCAGCTGTACAAAGGCAGGACGGGCGAGACTCCATCGTCCGTGCGATCTCGATAGCCTTCCAGGAGCGGTACAACCATTTCGGGATAGCCGTTCGCAGCCATATCCATCACCAGGAAGGCCAGATCCAGGGCGGTATCACTCGCCCGGTACCGCTTGCTGAATTCGACGCAATCGATGACTTGCACGGGGCCTTCGAGATAGACGTGCTCCATCCGCAGGTCGCCGTGGCCATCCCGAACCCGCCCGGATCGCGCTCGCCTCTCGACAACTGGCCAGCACTGTTTCATGAGTTCGTCGAATCGAGTATCAATCTCCGATAGGACTTTCCGCGGCAGCCTAGCCGGCCAGAAGGCGTCGAGTTGCTCGAGATTCTCCGTGGCGTTGCGGCGGAATGTGCCCAGCCCAAGCGAACTCGGAGCCGGTTCGGCCCCCATGTGAAACTCGCCCAGGGTGGCACCCACACGACGGACATCCTCCTGGCTGGCGCCGCCAGATCGCAGCAGAGAATTCAATGAGCGCTCGTCCGGCAATCTCCGCATGTGGACGAGGTAATCAACCGCCCGCCCGCGCTCGTTTAGCCTCAGTTCGCCGCCGCGCGAACGAGTCAGGCGCTCGACCCCGAGGTACACATCCGGCGCTAACCGTCGGTTCAGTGATACCTCTTGTTCGCACATGTTTCGACGACGAGAGAGGGTGCTGTAGTCGAGGAAGCCGAGGTTCACAGGCTTCTTCAGCTTGTAGACCTCCGAGGCCGTCAGAAATACGCGCGATGCGTGCGTCTCTCGCACCTCGACGACCGGTCCCCCCGGCAGTAGATGTCCTGCCGTCATCGCCCGAGTGATTTCCTCAAGCTCAGTTTCTCTCGTCGCACGCTCAGTCTGGAGATCGCTGGCGGAATCGGGACCGGCCACGACGTCCTCCTCTTCGTCCTTCTTAGCCCTAGGCTACCGCTCCGAGGTCGCTACGGCCCAAGGGCCCAGGAAGCAGGTGAGGCCATCGCAAGCTCTCCGTCAGGCGTAGACTTCCGGCCAAACCAGCCCGGAGAAGAACATGCCATCCGCCCACATCAACGGAATCAATCTCTATTACGAGTCGCACGGAGAAGGTGACGAAGTGTTTGTGTTCGCCCACGGCGCTGGCGGCAACCACATGTCCTGGTGGAACCAGGTGCCCGCATTCGCCGCCCGAGGCAGGGTGATTACCTTTGACCACCGGGCCTTCGGCCAGTCGGCGGATACCACCGCTGGCGGCTCTGGAGCCTTTGTGGATGACCTCGAGGGATTGCTGGACCACCTTGGAATCCAGCGTCCCACGCTCATCGCGCAATCCATGGGCGGTCGTTCCGCGATGGGGTTCACGCTGCGCCATCCGGACCGGGTAAAAGCATTGGTGATGGCAGACACGGCCCTCGGCATTCGCGAAATAGTGATGGCGAACATCGACGAGCGAGCAAGGGCGGAAATGGAAGAGACGCGTCGGCAGCGCGCAGCGGCCAATGCCCCGACGAACACCTGGGCGCTGGGTCCAGTCTTCCGGCAGAGAAACCCGGCCGGCGCGTTCCTGTATCAGCAAATCGCGGACTTGAATCCGCCGCGCGATGCGGCTTTCCTCTCGAGCGCGGAGACTCCGGTCACGAAGGAACAGCTTGCCGCGCTCACCGTCCCGATACTCTGGCTGGTGGGCGAAGATGATGCGCTCATGCCGCCGGCGATGCTTCGCGCGGCGCACCAACTCACACCCTCGTCCCGCCTCGTCGTCGTGCCTGGCTGCGGGCATTCGGTCTATTTCGAAGCCCCGGACGCATTCAACGCCGCCGTGATGGACTTCCTCGGCATCGCGGGCTGAGCGTCGAGGTTCTGTTCAGGCGCCGGCGGAAGCCCGTGGACGTCCGCGGCGGGTTCACGTTCTGAGCAGACTTTTGCCGTGGCCCTGTCTCAATTCATCCTCCCTTGCGTGTGGGATTGGCCCGCAGGACAACAAAAAGCCCCGCCGAAGCAGGGCTTTCTGGTTTGCCTTTTGGGCTGTGCCGGATTAGCGGCTGCGGCGTGCAACGGTCGCGCCACCAACGCCGAAGGCGATGGCACCGAGGCCGAGTGCAGCGTACAGCCAGCTGGCCGAGTTGCTGTTCGTTGTGGCAAGCGAATCACCGGTAACCGGTGGCTTCGGGGTCGCCGTCGCTGTAACAGTCGGGGTCGTGTAGGTCAGGTTGACCGTGTTGAGTTCGTAGTTCTTCCACGAACCGGTCTCGTTGGCCTTCTTACCGCCGATGTAGAACGTCACCGTAGCGCCTTCGACGCCGCAGTTCGGCGTTGCGCCGGGATCCAGGGCCGGGGAGTCAACCGCATAGCGGGCCTCTCCACCAGCCGCGAATACCGTCGTCGCGCCACAGGTGGCGCTACCGATGCGGAGTTCGATAAGCGTGCCAGACGCCGGGGCTGCTCCGTCGACCTTTACAGATCCTACGAAACGAGCCGGCGGGCTTGGCGGTGATTCTGCGGAGACGGTCGATACGCCGAGCGCACCGCTCGCCGCGAAAAGGACAATGCCCAATACCGCAGCAAGTGAACCGCCACCGAGCAACTTGAGAACCTTCGTCATTGAGTGCTCCATTCCTGTCTTACGACCAGGTCAAAAAGCTCACTCCCGGGCCACCCCCTCCCCGAAGGGAGGAGGCAGTTCCGGAAGAGAGCTAGTTGACGTTGGACGCGATAGTCCAGGTGACGGACGACGGTCCGGTGATGGCGATCCAGTAAGCCTGGCCCGTCTTCAGCGAGGTCAGGTCGTTCGCGCCAGGGACGTTAACCCCGGACGGGAAGAACCCGAGCCACTGCTGTGCCGAGGCGTCCCAGCCGTAGATGGCCGTCACGCTCGCCGAGATGTCGTTGCCACCAGGATTCTTCCCGGAGGTACCGGTGCCCTTGATGGCATCGTTCACGGTGATGGCGTCCGCGCCAGCCCAGGTGACCAGGCTCCAGCGGAAGTTCAGCGTGTAGGAAGTCGTGTTCGTCAGATCGATGATCTTGTCGAACCCGATGTTCCCTTCGTCGTCATGAGCGATCGTCAGAACGTTCAGGACGCCGAGGAGGCTGTTCGAGACCTTGATCCAGGCCTGGCATTCGTCCGTTGCACCGGAAGCCGCCAGCGAGCTGAGCGGGAATTCCTTGATGCCGGTCGTTGCCGGGTCGTTCACTGCGGTCGAGAAGGTCCAGAGGCCAGTAGCGAACTGCTTGCCATCGTTGATGGTGCCCTGGTCGCTCTGACCGATGATGATCCCCTCACCAGAATCGATGAGGAAGTCAACGGTCTCGATTGGGTCGACACTGCCGATGGTGTAGTCATCGTCGATAGACGACAGCACCGGGTGCAGCAGCGTGGTCCACGAGGCCGCAGATGCGTAGCAGAAGCCGTCGCGGTCAAGTGCGTGGAAGACCACGTACTTGAACTGGTCGGTCTCGCCAGCTTCAACGGTCACGTCCTTGTACCCGCCCCACGTCCAGGTGACGGTGGCCGAGTTCGAGAGGACCGGGAAGTGCTTCCCGCGGAAGTCCGGGTAGTCAACGGTAGCCGTGATGGTACCGGTGCCCACGTGGTCTCCAGGTGCGCAGTGCTTGCCGCCAGCGAGGACGTTCGTCGTGCAGGCGGTGAGGTCGGTCCGGTAGTCGCCGTTGGCGGTGACCATGAACTCGCCGTGGTTGTCGCTGTAGACAACGAGGTCGCGAGCAATGGTGCCGTCGCCGTAGGCGCTGCGGATTGCGTTCAGTTCAGTCGTCTGTGCCGAGGTGAACGTGTCACCGAAGCCAGCCGAGTTGCTACCGATGATGGCCGGCTGCCAGAAGGCATAGGAACCATCGCCGTTGCCGCCAGGGCCGTCATTGCCCCACGTGTCCCAGAAGTAGCCGCCGCCGACTGCAATAGCCGGGATGAACGGGCTGTCCGGGATGTCCGTGAAGTAGAAGCCGTTCGGGTATACCTGCGCGGTCGGCGAGTTCGCCGTGCCGTTGTAGTAGACGTCCGACTTCAGGACCTGCTTGATGAAGCCAGTGCCGCGGAGTGCAACGCTGACCATTGCCGGGGGCATCGGAGCGTCCCACCAGTCGACGTCGCCGTCGGCAAGGATGGTGTCGCGGATGTTCCCATCAATGATGTCGCTGAGGGCAGCGCCACCGAGGCCCTGAGCCGCGAGGCCCGGGATATCGAGAAGGCTGTACGGACCCTCAAACGCGGTGACGCCAACGATGTAAATCCCTGTACCGGCAGCCGGCGTGGTGCCGCCGCTGGTGATGGTCAGCTTCGTGCCTACGCAGCTTGAAACTGTCCGGGCCGTAGTACCGACCTTGATCGCGCTTGCCAGCGCAAGGTCCGCGCAGCTCGTGACTGCGAAAGATGTAGCGCTGTTCGTCGCAGAAGCAACGACAGTCGCGACCTGGATGTCGGTGGTGCCGGCGGGATTGCTCAGGGCGATTCCGCGGGTGTTGTTCGGGGCGAACATGATGTCGTAGTACGGGCGGAACTGCTCAGCAGTACCGATCGCATCCGAACCATCTGCCGGGTCAGCAGGACCACCGGCCAACAGCGGCCAGTCGTTCGGCATCACCCAGCGGTCAGCCGGGAGGATGTTGAGCGGGTTGCTCGTGTCGGCGGCGCGGCCCGATGGGTTGCTGTTCGTGAACCAACCGGTTACCCGGCCGCGAACCAACAGGTCCTTCGAGACGTTCCATTCCGTCGCGTTATCCGCGTCGTCCTTGCTTGCGTCCCACGGGTTGCCCGGCGAGTAATCGCCATGCGTGCCGGTGGTCTTGAAGCACCGTAGTCCGAATCGAATTCGTTATCCGAAGTGGCGTTGTGGTCAGGCTTGCTGACCTGCGTCACCAGCGACACGTTGATCGTGTTGATCTTCATGTAGTAGATGACAAACGCGTGCTTCGTCACGTTGATGTCGGACTCGTGGCGCGCTGAAGCTCCGCGGAGGGTCTGATCGAGGATGAAGGCCTCGATATCAACCTGTCCCTGGTCTTCCGACTCGAAGAGTACGCGGCTGATGCAGGAATCCTGCGGCTCATCCGGGATATCGGCGTCGTCCTGCTCGGCGTAACTCTCGACCCTTACGATCGCCTGATCGCTGCCATTGATGTAGGTATCAAGGCCAGGGACAAAGTTGCCTGGGCCAGAACCCTTCACGTAGCTGACGTCGAAGGTGCCGTCGTAGAACGGGCACGCCTCGTCACCACCGACCGGCAAGACGTAATCTTCGTCGTCGCCAGTAGTCGCCGGGCGCGATGCGCCAGTCGTGCTCGAGGATGATGCGCTGGCCGGCCCAGGCAAGGAAGACCTGCTTCTGGGTTGGCGGAGGCGCTGTGAAGTCAATGATGATCTGCTCGTTAACCGTGAGGCCGGTGCCGCTCGCGAGAGGGCCTTCTGCGCCATGGAAGCTAACGGTGATCGTGTCGCCGACGACGCAGTCATTGAAGTCATAGACTTCCGCCCACGGCTCGCTGTTCGGATCAACAAGACCGTTGCTACCGAGCTTCGTCGTGCCGGACGAATTGTAGTCCGACCCACCACAGCTACCGGAAACGGAGGCTGTCCAGACAACACCGACGAGACCGGAAACGTACTCCGTCTGGTTACCACTGTTGAGGTGGCTTCCCTGGAACGTGTCCGAGAAGTAGATGCGTGTCATCGGTCGACCAGTTGTAACGGCCCGTCGCCGGGTTCAGGTACAACGGAATGGTGATGTGCTTGGCGGGATCGTTATCAGGAGCGTTGAGGTCCTGCGTAACGCTGCCGGAGGCTGCTCCGGACCACTCTACGTGCGAATCCTCAAGGACGTTCCATTCCTTGATGATGGAGTCGTTAACGGGGCTGGTGCCGCCGTTGCCATCATCGTTGGTGTCCCAGTCGATCGTGTACGTGGCGCCATCAGCACCGACGTAATCGAGGCTGAGCTGCTGGTCGCCAGCGCCCGTGGAGTACCACGAGACACAGGTCGCGCCCGCAAGGCCGTAGTCAGGGAAGCCGCCGGTGCCGGTGAAGACGGTGATGTTGCTCGCTGTCGGGGACTGCGGACCAACATTCTCGTCGCCATCGTAGGCATCGGGGACCTGGTTGATGAAGTCCGAAGGCTGAGCGTTCAGCTGCGGGATCAACAACGGGTTGTTGTTCGGGTAGCCATCAGTCACACAAACCGTGTGCTGCGAGCCGCGAACGTTGTTGTTGAGTTCCTGCAGCGAAATGACGTCGCCGTAGTCGGAGATGTGGCGAAGTTCGGGCTGAACATAGGCCTTAGTTCCGCATTCGGAGATGAATTCATCCGTTATGCGCGTCAGAGATTCCACGCTTCCCTGAAGGCCCTCAATGACGATTGGGATAATGACCGGGACTTCGTCGCCCAGCGCTACTGAGAGGCAGACCTCGAACGAGCCGTAGCCGTTCGGGGCGGAGTTAACCACCGTTACCTGGATCGTGTCGCTCCCGTTCTGATCGACTGGTCCAGGCGCGATACCGGTAACCGTCAGGCCGGCATCGGCGAGTACGTCGCCGATAACGCATTCCGGGGTAACCAGGTCTCCGTCGAGGTCGGAGGCGCAGGTGTAATCCGGCGGGAAGTGGAAGGTGAAGACCTCGGGAACGCCGAGTGCATTCGTAGCAGTCTCCGGGGTTACCTGGACTGCATTCTCAACGGTGTAGGCACCGAGGGATCCAGTGCAGGTGGCAACCTGCGTATCCGTAAGGACACAGGCCGTCGGCGCACTGATCTCAGCCCCACCAAGCGGGTTGGTGAAGTTGAACACCATGGGGCCGGAGCTCCAGAGGAAAACGCCGGGAGACGTGCACGTGACGACGTTTCCGGCGCCATTAGAGCAGTCCCCAGCAACAAGGGCGGACCCGAAGGAGCCTGTCACGCTGACGAAGACGAGGTCGTCATCAAAGTTCCAGACGAGGGTGGCTCCGACGCCGTTGGCTACGGAGCCGCTCGGGGTGAAGGTTGCGGTTGCGGTATAGCTGACCGCGGCGCCAGGGTTCGGCGTTCGTCGAGGCGCTCATCACGACGCTTGTGTTCGGCAGCGCCGCCTCAGAGTGCCGCCATTGAGCGCCGAGCGTCGCAAAAACGGCGAGCGCGGCGACGATGGCAATGAGCCATGCGACCTGGAACTTGGGGCGGGTAGTCGGTTCTTGTAACACTATCGGCGTACCTCGGGCACTGTATTTGGGGATCTTGAACTCATCGTGACGTTCCATCGACATCGCAAACGCCGTCGGAGCAGTCGCAGCGAAGCATACCGAACCTTTCTGTTTCAGGCACCCCCCAAGTTGCCGCCGCGAAGCGGCCCCATCGAGCGGCGAGCCGTCGATGGGAGACATTGAGTTGAGCCGTCCCTTCAAACGTTCACGCCGTTCATTTTAAAGAGACTCTGCGTGCCGCTTCGCTGCCGTTCGTGAGAGCGGCTGGACAAACTGCAGCGTGTTGCTGGTCGAATCGCCGGACTCGGCGGGGGCTGTTACTCGCGCTCCGTCCTGAAGCCTTGGCCCTTCAACGCGGCACTGCGTCCCGTGAGGCGAAGACCGGCCCAAAGCGGGGCAGAACGCCTGCCACACGCGTGCCGGTCCTAGTGGGCAAGAGGGCGCTTCAGTGAAAATGTACGCGCCAACCAAAGCACTGGAGGCGACTCTAACGCCGTGCGTTATTGTCGCCTCCAGATTCAGTTTCTTGGTGGAGCTGGAGGGATTCGAACCCTCTACCTCAACACTGCCAGTGTTGCGCTCTCCCGATTGAGCTACAGCCCCGTATTTAGCGGGTTGTGATCGTATCAGTCGCCATGTTTCCGCGCCAAACCGGGATTGCCCTACTTCTTGGTTCGAGGATCCAGGGCATCTCGCAGGCCGTCGCCCAGGAACGTGAAACACAACATGAGCGTGGCAACCATGATTGCCGGGAACACCACGAGCCAGTTGTTCACGAACAGGTATGCGTAGCCATCGCCCATGAGCGCGCCGAGGCTCGTGTCTGGTGGCGGCACGCCGAGCCCGATGAATCCGAGCGCGCCTTCCGCGAAAATGGCCAGCGGAATCCCGAAGGTTACCGCCACGATGACCGTGCTGAGTGTGTTCGGAAGCATGTGCGACCGTACGACGCGCCAGGGGCTTGCGCCGATAGCCTTGGCCGCGAGGACGTAGTCCTGTTCCTTGATGGACAGCATCTGGCCGCGGATCAGCCGGGCGATGGTCACCCAGCTAACCAGTGAGATTGCCAGGATTGTGACAAGCAATGCAGAACCCAATCCGGGTATCTGGGGGCTTCCGCTGCCGATGATTGGCCAGTCACGGCCAAAGAGCACCTGGCGCAGCAAAATGATTGCGAGCAGGTCGGGGAAGGCATAAGCAAGGTCGGTGAACCACATCAGCAACTGATCAGTGAAGCGGCCACCGAGGGCTGCGGACATCCCTACCGTAATGCCGATGAGCAGCACGACTATCTGCGTGCCGATGCCGATTTTGAGTGAGAAGAGGGTGCCCTGGAGCATTCGCGCCCAAACGTCGCGTCCGAGGATATCTGTGCCGAACCAGTACTCCGAGCTTGGGGCCTGGTTGACCAACTCGTATTGCTGCGCGGCGGAATCGTGGCGCTCGATCAGGGGAATGAACTGGCCCGCGACACAAACGATGGTAATCACGCTGAGAATGATCGCGGCTGCGAACGCCAGGCGGTTTCGCATGAGCCGCTGTAGCGCCATGCTCCAAAGTCCTCGCTGTTTGCTTGCGATGAACTCTTTGTTGAAGTCGAACGGCTGAGCAACAGTTTCAGTCGCCATGTCTTACCACCTAGTATCGGATCCGAGGGTCGGCAACGGCATAGAGCAAGTCCACGATCAGGTTCATGAGCGCGATGATCAACGCATAGAAGAGCGTTACGCCCATGATCACGCCGTAATCGCGCACCAACACTGAACCAACGAACGTGTTACCAAGGCCGGGAATCGCGAACGCCTGCTCCACGATGAAAGAACCGGTGATGAGTCCGGCGAAGATGGGGCCCAGGATCGTGAGGACCGGGATCATCGCGTTCTTCACCGCGTGTTTCATGACAACGCGGAACTCTTTGACGCCCTTGGCGCGAGCCGTACGAATGTAGTCCTGCCGCAGAATGTCCAGCATCGATGCGCGTGCAATTCGTGCGATGAAGGCACCGGGCAACATCCCCAGAGCAATCATTGGGAGGACCATCTTCTTGTAATTCCAGAGCTCCCAACCCAGGACGTCGAACCAGTCCAGTTTCAGTGCAAATAGAATCACGAGCAGTGGAGCGAGGATGAAGCTGGGTAAGGCGGCGCCCCCGGTCGCGAGGAATACGCCGGTGTAGTCCCCAATCCCGTTCTGATTTATCGCGGAGATGGTGCCAAGGGTCAGTCCCATCGTGACCGCAAACAGGAAGGCAAAGAGGCCAAGCTGAACCGAAACCGAGAATCGCTCTTTGATGATCTCCACAACTTCGCGGTCGTTGCCAGACGTGGAGATCCCGAGGTCGAAGCGCGCAATGTTCGAGATGTAGTGCGTGTATTGCGTCAGGAGCGTGCCATCGAGGTCGTACTTCTCGTTGAGCCGCGCGCGAGTGGCCGGGGTGAGCGGCTTATCGGAATCGAACGGTCCGCCCTGCACTGAGTGCATGAGGAAGAACGTGATCGTCGCTACAGCGAAGAGAAGCGGGATTAGCAGAATGATGCGTCGGACGGCGTAACGAAGCATGGCATATTCCCGGAAAATCACCGAAGGGGCTTCTCACGAAACCCCATTCGAATGTGTCGAACGAAATGAAGAAGCGGCGGGCAACCAGGTTGCTCGCCGCCCCCTCAGAAAGTTACTTCTTGGACGTCGTCCAAAGTTCGACGCTGGTGTCGCCGGGGACTTGCTTGTCGTCCGGCTTCTTGTTTTCGATCATGCCCTTGACGTAGGGCTTGACCACTGAGTGCAGACCGACCTGCCACATGGGAGCCATGCCGCAGACGTTTTCGACGATGAGCTTCTCAGCGTCACGGTACTGCTGAAGACGTTCTTCCGCGTTCTTGTTGAAGCGGGCCTTCCCGATTACATCGTCGATCGCTTTCATCGAGCAGCTCTGCTTGTTGATCGAGCCGCCGGTTTCGTAGAGACCGAGCATCCAGTTCTCAGGGTCTGGATAGTCTTCGCCCCAGCCACCGAGCACGATCTGGAAGTCGCCGCTGTTGAAGCGCGACGAGCGCGTCTTCGAGTCGGTGTATTCCAGGTTAATGTCGATGTTGAGGTGCTTCTTCCACTGCGACTGGAGGAATTCGCCAATCGCCTTGTTGGTTGCACTGTCTGTCTGAAGGACGGTGATCTTCGGGAAGCCGGCGCCATCCGGGTAGCCAGCCTTGGCGAGGCTCGCCTTGGCCTTGGCCGCGTCGAAACCGATCGCCGCGTCGAAGATGCCAGCCTTGTTGCCGGAGCGATCCGGCGGCATCCAGTTGGTCGAAGGAATGTTCGCGCCGTTGAGGACGCTGTCGTTCAAGGTCTTGCGGTCGGTGGCCTGGGAGAGCGCGAGGCGCACATCAAGCTTGGCGAGCGTCGGGTCCTTGAGGTTCGGCTCAAGGCCGGTCGTTCGGGTTGCCGCGTAGTCGACGAGTTCCTTGCTCAGGGTTGGGTCCGCGCGTACGGCGGTCAGCTGAGTTGAAGGAACGGCCGTCGCATCGATTTCGCCAGCGCGGTAGGCGTTGAGCGCTACTGCGGCGTCGTCGATGTACTTCAGGACGATCTTTTGAACCTGGGCCTTCTGGCCGGCGTTGTATTGATCGTTCGGGACGAGTTCCATTGAGGCCTTTTCGGTGTAAGCCGAAGGCTTGAATGGGCCGTTGTAGACGTTATCCAGCGGATCCGGCCACTTCGCATCGACGGTCGCGAGCTTGTGCGACGGCGCCGGGAAGGTCGGCCAGAGGGCGAGGAGAATCGTGAAGGTCGGCTGCGGGTCGGTCAGCGTGAATTCAACGGTCGTCGCATCGACGGCCTTCACGCCCACGGCGGCCTGGAGCTTTTCCTTCTCCGCGGCCGACTTGTCGGCGGCAGAGTAGTAGTCATCGCAACCGACGATAGCGGTCAGGATGTACTGGTAGTGACCGGCGTTGTCCGGGTTGCAGGTTCGCTGGATGCCCAGGACGAAGTCTGCAGCGTCAAGGGCGTCACCATCGGACCATTTCAGATCCTTCTTCAGCTTGACGGTGTACGTCTTGCCGTCGGCCGAAATGGTGGGCATGCCATCGGCCATTGCTGGCTGAGGCACGCTGGTCTTATCCAGGTGATAGAGACCGCGCCAGACCATGAACATGTGTTCAATGTCCTGGTTGAAGTCTGAGAAGTGAGGATCCCAGCTTTCGAACTGGATCGTCCGTACGGTAATGGTGCCCGAAGGGGCTGCGGTGGATACGGTCGGCGTGCCGCCGCCTGCTGGTTCGGTGCCACTCGTGTCGTCATCATCATCGTCTCCGCACGCTGCGGCGATAGCCATGATGGCGAAGATGGCGAACATGCTGAGTAGCAACTGCCACTTGGACTTGGTCATCGTTAGTGGTTCCCTCCTCTATTCGATTAACCGTCCGGTAAGGTGCTTGCCGGAAGCCTTAAGGTCAACAATTCTTAACGCTCGAAATCGCGGTTTCACGCGCAATTAATTTGCCGCACCTCCTCGTTGCCGGGGCATATCTGTGGCCACCGTTCATGCCATGGTACGCCCTCCGCGAGCCAATGGATGTCTCGGATATTCGTATGGCCCACGCAAACTGCTGTGTATGTACGCCGATGGCCGAATATTCTCAAGAGAATCCAGACGTATTCGGCATTCGGATCCGGCCGGGAAGGTTGTCCAGCAATGAACCGAGTCCTAGCCATCGTCGGTGTCCTCGGCCGGGACCAGAAGGGCGTGGTTGCCCGGATCAGCACCTACCTGGCCGAGCGCGACATCAATATTGAGGACATCGAGCAGCGCGTCGTTCGCGGGCAATTTCTCATGGACATGCTCGTCGACATTACCGAGGCTTCCGTCTCGCTCGATGAGCTCGTCACCGGTCTGCTGAGCATTGGCGAGGAAATCGGCATGGAGATCCGCGTTTCGCTGCACAACGAACGCGAGCGCCGAAAAGTTGGTGTCCTCGTTAGTAAGGAATCGCACTGCCTCGAGCAACTCATCGCTGACCATCGCGGCGGGCTACTTCATGGCGACCTCACGTTGGTCGTTGGCAATCACGAATCGCTTCGGCCCATATCCGAGGCTGCAGGTATCCCCTTCACCTGGCTTTCCAGCGAAGACAAGGCCGCGCACGAGGCATTCGTCCTGGAGCAGCTCAACGCCGCCGGGGTCGATGTCGTTGTACTTGCCCGCTACATGCAGATCCTGACGCCGACGATCGTGGGGCCCTACGCCGGCCGGATCATCAACATTCACCCGTCACTGCTGCCGTACTTTCCGGGTGCGAACCCGTACAGGCGGGCATGGGAAGACGGTGTGCGCGTGACGGGCTGCACGGCCCACTTTGTGACCGAGGAGCTCGATGCCGGACCCATCATCCTCCAGGACGTCTTTCATATTGAGGTCGGAGTTGATGCCGTCGAGGACGTTCGCCGCAAGGGCCGAGCGCTCGAGGGCATCGTGCTTAGCCGTGCACTGCAGCTCTATTTGAATAGCGAAGTGGTTGTGCTGGATGGGAAGGTGGTCTTTAAGCCGGGGATGCGGACGCTGCTGCGGGATGCCGGCGGGCCGGAGCAAGCGCTTCGCCACCACTGAGGCGCCAGGCCATCGCCACTCCGGCAATTCGGCCCCGGTACACATCGACTACATGTTCTGGGCAAGCGTTGACAACGATGTGCCGTTCCGGCCCTTCGCTCTCGAATCCGTCGATCGCGAGGCGGATGAGGGATGCTTCAGAGGTCATCAATCCAACGGTGCCGGTTGCGGCTCTGGGTGTCATAGAGAGATGTGTGCAGATGGCACAGTTGGACAAACGTCTAACCTCCGGGCGCATCGCCGAGGCTAGCACCGGCCGCGTCAATAATGATCCTGCAACGGTGAACTTTCGCCCGCCGCGTGCTCGCGAATCAGGACTTGGAATGAGCGAGAAGTGTCCGTGTTTTGCGATGCCTGTAGGCGAACATTCCGAGCATCGCCGGCCGCACAAACCAGTACTCAAGGAATTCGCCAACGGGCGTCGGCAGCATCCTGAACGACACAACGTCGGTCAGGCGCGAGCCCTCTCCTTCGGCATTCACCCGGTGTTGATGACGCCATTTTCGGAAAGGCCCTTCTTCCTGGACGTCCTCCATCATTCTCCCGGGTCGAATCTGCGTAATCCGCGCATGCCACTCCGATTCGAAGGGCGGCAAGCCGACCCGCATGATCTGCAGGTCGCCAACCTCGGCCCGCTTCATCTCACTGAGGATCCGCATTGGAGCGATGCGCGGTGAGATAGCGATGAGGTTTTGCGCGTCGAGGTGGAACTCGAAAAGTTCAGCCGGTGGTACCGGCATGTGGCTGGAATAGACAACCAAAGTCATAACAAGGGCCTCCCGCCGAGCGACTCAGTAACGTCGCGATAGGCGTTGATTCCGGAAAGTGCAGTCCCGACCGTTCCCTGCCCCGGAAAGACATGGTCGCCGGCAATGAACAGGCCCGGCTCAGGTCGATGTCCGGGAGCCCGAAGTGCAACAACGTTCGGTCGTTGTATGAGTCCCCCGACGAAGCCTCCCGGGCGCGAAGTGAATCGTTCGAATGTCGCCGGCGTTGCGGAACGCTGCACGAGGATACGTCCCCGAACGTCAGGGATGACCTCCTCCACATTCTGAATCATCAGTCGCTCCATTTCGGCGCGTTGGCAAGCAGTGCGGCAAGGGAAGCTTTGCCAGTCGCCGGGCCGTACGTGCGTCGACACTGAGATGCTCCACCGTTGTTGATCCCTTTTCCGCGAAGGAAACAGGCTAACGAGCGTCGATGGGCGCCCACTGCCGGGCACCACCTGGTGAAACGGACGCATCGTCCGCGAGCCCGGTGCTGTCGATGCCAAGATGCAGCACGAACGCACCCCAGGATGCCTTAGCAGAGGTCGGCCGAACCCTGCGCCCAAGCAGGCGGTCGAGGGCGGCCGACGGCACATTCGCTACGACGCTCCTCGCCCGCAAAACCTGGCCGTCCGAGAGTTCAACCTCCCACGACGTGCCGACTCGCCGCAACGACTGCACGCCGGTGTTGAACGTCACCTCGCCGCCGTGCTTTCGAATCGCTCGAACAAGCTTCATCGCCAGTCGCCCCGTTCCGCCTTCCACCCACTGACAACCGCGCCGATAGAGGTCGAGCGCGATAGCCCCCTGAATGGCACTACATTCCTCGGCGGGGGCGCCGGTCGCATCCATTAGCAGTGAGTCAATCATCGCATCGAGTTGCGGTTCACCGACCGCGCCCAGCCGCTCCTTCACACGCCCGATTGTCGTAGGCAGGAGGGGGATGAGCGGCAGCACCGATGGCGCGGCTGCCCGTGCGGTTCGCCGCACGTCTGCTATCCGCTGCAACGGCAGAGATGGCAGGTGCGTACCGATCCGATAGACCTCGCCACCGATCTCGTGCGTCCAGTCCCAGAAGCGATCGTATGCGGCCGCGCCAGGCAGTGCCGCGTGAAGTGTGCTCTTCCATGCGGCGACGTCAGTGGTGTACGGCAGTTGAACGCCGCCCTCGACGTGAAACGTTATCGACGGGTCCAGCGGTGTGGACTCTAGGTCCTCGCCAAGCGTGTCAAAGACTTGTCGAAGTATTCCGCCCGCTTCGAGACCGGTGACCACGGTTGCGCCGGCCGGAAACCAGAACCCCTCGAGGGCGAAGTCGCCGGCGCATCCCCCGGGCCTGCTGTGGCGTTCGTACAGGGCAACGTTCAATCCCGAACGTGCTGCGAGCGCTGCGGCCGTAAGTCCACCAAACCCGGAACCAACAACCACCGCGTCCAACGTTTTCACTCTTCGAGCGTACATACTTAGACAAAAGTTGACAACTTAGACATCCCGTCTAACACTGGAGCACATGAACGAACGGCCAGCCGATGGCTTCCGCATTGCACAGGTGGAACAACTCACCGGAGTCGGCGCGCATACGCTCCGAGCATGGGAGAGGCGTTACGGTGTTCCTACGCCGGATCGGACCGGAGGCCGGCAACGCATGTATTCGCTCGCCGATATTGAGCTGGTCCGCCGAATGCACCGCCTCTCTTTGATGGGCGTGCCACTCGCTCGCGCCGCGCAGGAAAGCAAGGCCGAGCTGCGTTCCGCCCCTACCGAGCATCTGGACTCCGCGCCGAGCCACGTGGGCCGACTTGTGAGCGCGCTTCTCGCATGGGACGAGTCCGCCGCCGCGGATTGTTGGACCGAAGCGCTAGAAAGCATGGATTTGCTCTCCGCGTTCGAACGCGTTGCTGCGCCCGTGCTCGCCGACATCGGAAACCGCTGGCACGAGGGCACCGCCACCGTGGCACAGGAACACTTCTCGACGAACTTCATCAGGTCTCGCCTGGATTTGCTCAGCCGTCAGGTCAACCCGCTCCCCGGCGCACCGACCGTATTGCTGGCCTGCGTCGAAGGCGAGAAGCACGAGCTAGGCCTACTGATGCTTGCCGTGTTGCTTCGCTTCCAGGGTCTTCGTCCCATCTACCTTGGACAGGACGTCCCGACAGAAGCCCTGCTTCGAACAGTCGAGGACTCCCAGCCCGAAGTCATCGCCCTTAACGCGACGATTGACGATTCCGCCGCCGTCATCGAGCAGGTTATTCCCGCAATCAGGATGGCCGCTCCGCTCTCGGCAATCGTTATCGGAGGTGCCGCTTTCGATGCCAACCCATCGCGCTGGCGTACCGACCGCGCGCACTACGCCGGGCAGAACCTCGGCACCGCTCTCTTACAAATCAATCGACTGGGCAGAAGAGTTCAGTCCGGAGGTAAATCATGAAAGTCTTTGTCGCCGGAGGCTCAGGTCTCCTCGGTCAGGGAATAACCAAGGCCCTTTTGGATGCTGGCCACGAAGTGACCGTTGGATCCCGCTCGAAGCAAGCAGGCGATGCTCGCGCCGCCTGGGCTCACGCCGACGTCACCGACCCCGCATCGCTTGTCACCGCGCTCCAGGGCGGCTTCGACGCCGTCGTCGATGCGGTCCAGTTCCCGAACTCGCCGATCGAAAACCCAAAGAAGGGTTTCACCTTTGAACAAATCGACCTGCACGGGACGATGAACCTCGTCGATGCCGCGAAAGAAGTTGGAGTTCAACGGTTCATCGGCATTAGCGGCGTTGGCGCAGACGAGCATGGTGAATACCCCTGGCTTCGCTATAAGTGGCAGGAAGAGCAACACATCATCGCAACCGGCGTGCCCTACACGATCATCCGCGGCAGCTGGGTCTATGGCCCGAACGATGTTTCGCTCAACCGATTCCTCGGGTTCGCCCGATGGCTGCCGTTCATCCCGGTCATTGGCAACGGCAAGACGCCGATCAACCCGCTCTTCATCGATGACCTCGGCACCTACGTCACTGCCGCCGTCGAGCGAGACGACCTCCGCGGTCGCATCTTCGAACTCGGCGGGCCTGACACGCTGACCATGGACGAAATCGTCCGCGCAGCCTTGAAGGCGGCCGGTAAGAAGCGCTTCATCCTCCATCAGCCGAAATTCCTGATGAAGCTCGTGGCGAGTGTCGTCCAGTTCGCTCCGGGCCGTCCGCTGACCCCCGACGCCATCGACTTCATCACGCAGGACGGCGTCGCCGACACGGGACCCTTGACCGAGGCGTTCGGTCTACCGCTGACCCCACTCGCGGAAGGCTTGGCGACCTACTTGCCCCGCAAGTGATTCCGAGAGCCTCCGTCTATAGCGATAATCGACCGCTTGCATAGTTGCCCCCGAAGTGGCGTAGAATCGGGTTTGCGGCTTGCGGGGGCCGCGAGCGGTGCCGACTTCATCCGCCTGGGTTTGGTTCACGTGCGTACAGATCATTCAGACGTCGCGTTTCGGCTTCTTCTTGCTCTAGGAGAACTATGGGATGGCCTCGGTCGAGCGGGCGTCGATCCCACCGTCAAAGGCCTTCACATGACGCAGGAATATCTGGGCGGGTACACGCGATTCTCAGCTGGCCCAGGCTCTCATGCCCGGCTCGTTTTTGAGTGGAACCAGACCACCCGTCACCTCCGGGTACTCCGCGCCGAACCATGGCCCGGTGCCGAAGCGACCGTCTCGGGAACTGTTGCTCACGTTCGTGCAAAGGCGCGGGATTGCGGCATCGCTGATTCCGTCGATCAGGCACTCGTCGCCGCTTGCCAGGAACCAAGCAAGCCTTCCCGGAGAACGGTGCTCTCAACCGCCATGGCCGCCAGTCAGCCGGTTGCGGCGCTGCGCCGCGCCTAGCCGCACGCCCGCCGAGCGATGCCGCCACGAATGGTGCTACAACACTTCAACAATGGTGGCGATTCCGCAAACCGGATCGCCTTCTGACATTTCGAGCTTTTGGCCTACGCGAACGTCGCACCAGTTTTCTGGGCTGGTCGGCTGAAGGGCGACGTTCAAGGTCTCGCCCGGAAGTGCTTGATCCCGCTGAAGCAGCAAAATTTGGGCGCCGCTGCGAGACTTCTGCCCTTCATGGTAGTCCCCAAGCCACCAATTCGGTCGGTATCCGGAAAAGATTGGGCTCTTTCGCTCGTATCCCAATTCCAGTCGCGCGATGAACTTCGCCGAGGCGGGAAGATTGCCCGGGTGCCAGCCTTCCGTGGGCGGCCGGAATTCGTGCGGCTCCGGTTCCGCGTCCACTACTGCCGCGCCGACCACTGCTTCGCGTGATACGTGATAATCATGTCGGCGCCAGCTCGCCGAATCGAAGTCAGCGTCTCATCGATCGCCCGGTCTTCGTCGAGCCACCCGTTCTGAATCGCTGCCATGACCATGCTGTACTCGCCGCTGACGTTATAAGCCGCGACCGGCACATCCACCCGATCTCGTACTTGCCGAAGCACGTCCAGGTAGGGTAGCGCCGGCTTCACCATCACCATGTCCGCGCCTTCAGCGATATCAGTCGCCACTTCGTCGAGCGCCATTCGTGCATTCGCCGGGTCCATCTGATATCCCCGGCGGTCACCGAACTGCGGCGCACTGTCGGCGGCATCGCGGAACGGTCCGTAAAAGGCGCTCGAGAATTTCGCCGCGTAGGAGAGAATTGGCGTCTCCGCGAACCCGGCGGAATCCAGCGCGGTCCTGATCGCCGAAACGCGGCCGTCCATCATGTCGCTCGGCGCGATGATGTCACAGCCTGCTTCGGCCAGCGAAACTGCCGTCTCGGCCAGTAATGGCAGCGCAGCGTCATTGTCCACGGAGCCATCCGGCCGCAATGGCCCGCAATGTCCGTGCGAGGTGTATTCGCAGAGGCACACGTCGCCCACGACTACCAGTTCCGGGTTCGACTGCTTCAGACGCTGGATCGACTGCTGGACGATGCCGTCGCGGGCATACGCCCCGGTCCCGAGTTCGTCTTTCGAAGCTGGCAATCCGAACAGCAACACCGAGGGAATCTTGAGGTCGCGAAGGCTCGAAGCTTCTGCACCGAGCTGGTCGAGCCCGACCCGATCCTGCCCGGGCATCGACGGAATCGGCTGGCGACCGGAGAGTCCCGCCTCGATGAACAGCGGATAGATCAGGTGCCGCGGCGTGAGCTCGGTTTCCCTGATCATGTCGCGAATCGCTTCGGATCTACGCAGGCGGCGGTGGCGTTTGAACGGCGGCAGTTCCACGGTTTTCAAGTCTAGCATCAGTGGTCTCCCGGAATTCTGGCAGGCGCTCGTTGCGGTATCCTTCGACCCATGCAACGGCGCCTCCCACCCGAGTACGCAGGCTGGCAAAACCACGAAGCAGCCTTCCGGCGGCTCACGACGCCCGAGCTTGTGCTCGAAATCCAGGACGGCTCTCCGGAACGCCGGTTGGCCGCGCTTTCGGTCATCGATCTGGCCGACGTTGCCCATTCCACCATCGAAGACTGGATTCGCGCCCTCCCCGATTCCGAAGCGAATGAGCTTGCAGGTGCGATACCCGTGCAGCGGCCGCGGTCCAGTTGTGCCGAAGATATCCGCTGGGTGGAGGTCGCGCGCCTGGGGTTCGAGCATCGCCGCCTGCCGACCTTCCTCGTCATGCTCTTCTCCTCGCTCGAAGCCCTCGACACGCGCGAATGCGCCGAAGCCCCCGGCGAGTGGGAGCGCATCGGCGATTGGCTTGGCGATGTCTACGACCGGGTCATCACGGGTGGCGAAATGGAAGCGCGCGACGATATTTCACTCTTCGTCTTCGAGAACTACCTCAACAACCCGGCCATCTTCGAATCCTTCTGCGGCATGATTGTCCGCCACGAGCCGCTCGCCATCGAGGTCAGCGCCAACCCGGCGCTCTACCTCACGCAGGTCGATGAAGCGCACCAGCGCTTCGCCCTCCAGGAAGCCGCCGCCAACGGCGGTCTCCCCTTCGCCGAATCCTGGGCCACCCTCCAGGCAGGCTAGCTACCGCTATTCGGATGGAGCCGTCACTCGCCCAAAGAATAGGATTGCCCCTGTCGGCCTGTCACGGATCAGGAAAATGAACGGACGATCGACCGCCACTTCAACATGGGGCGGCGCGGATATCTCACGAAGGAGCACTGCCGACGCTGCCGCAGCCTCCGTGCCTTGCTCGTCGACCGAGATGAAGGCCTTGTGGAGAACGTCAGAAATGACCAGGTTCTGGGTCCCATCCATGCCGGAGAAGTCAGCGACTTCGAAGGCGCTCGCCATTCCGAGATTCTTGAGTGGATCGGTGAGTGACTGTTCCCACTCGAACTTGAACTTCGGTAGCGCGAGGTTGACGTTATACCGGCGCGATTCCGCGTCGACCATTGCGAGTTCTTCGGCATCGAGGCTCGCCTCGACTTCTTCGAACCTTCCTTCGTCCGGCAACAGAATAAGCATCGCGATCTCGGCGCCCAGGTACGGCAATTCAACCGCCTGGAGCGAACCGACGCGCGCGTATCGCGCCCCCACTGGGTCCGAGATATGCATCGTGGGCACGTTCGTGTGAGACCCGTCGAGAAGAGTGAAGGGTGCTGGGGCAGTCCTCTTCGCGTCGAAAGCCGTCCCCCACGAGGCATTGAAATACACCGCGTTGGTCAGAACGAGGCGAGTGGAATTATCGACCGCCCCTGCGGGGATCAGGTCTTTGATTCGGTCCTTCGTCTGGTCTTCCACCCACGAGTTGATGACTTTTCTTGAGCCATCGGAATCGTTTTGGAAATCGAGAAGCTGGAGCCCCGCACCGTAGTTGAGCGCCAACAGATCCAGGTACTCATCGAGAAACCGATAGTCCTTGTCCGGCCAAATCGCATTGGCCACATGCAATTCCGGAGGAGCGCCGTCTTCGTCGTTGTTCAGCTTGACCTTGTTGCGCATCGCAAGGGCCTGGTCCAATGCGTTAAATGCCGGGTGGAGCCGTTCCTGCGGAAGTGTGAAGTGAAGTACCGCAGCCATCTCTGCCTCGGTCTCAGTCCGCGCTCCGGCGTACGTCATCGCGAGCGCCGTCGAGATGCTGTGCGGTGAGAAGATCAAGTTGCCGGCGCCCCCGGCGCGCAGCTGCTGGTACATGTCGAAGGCGAACTCGGCATTGCCCGCCTCGAGTTCGGCGGCGTCGGCTGGTGGAACAACTGGAGCGCTCACGCGGTGCAGGCTGGATTGGGCGGCGGTGAATGACTGCGCATCGCCGCCGCACGCCCCGAGGAGCAATGACCCGAACGGCAGAACAAGGAACAGGACGTAGCGAAGCACCGGACAACCCCCAACGGGCAGCACCCAACGTCGGGAGGACGTTCCTCACGGCGGCTGGGCCTGTGGAAAGCGTACTCCCGGCGAGTCAGGTTGCGAACGACACCAGACGCTGAACCGTCGAGGTTTACTGGTTCACGTCGCCGCGGACCGCTAGGTCTTAACGGCAGTACTTCCCCGTCGAACGATCCTGATTGGTGCGTTGGATGACTGCACGTCGATTTTCGGCCCGCCTTGTCCGAGCGTGCCGGCGAGCTGATTCTTCGACCGCGACCCGGCACTAACTTCGAACTCGGAGTTCACGCTTGCATTTGTCGTCTTGGCCACCAATCGCGCGTCGATCCCCTCGGGAAGCCGGATGACGACATTTCCATTGGTCGTCTTCGCACGGACTTCCGCATTCAGTTCGCCCAGAGTCAGGTCAATCCCCCCATTGGACGTCTCAACGACGATTGCCCGGTCGGCTGGCGTTTCCAGGACTTCGGCCTTGATTGTCCCGTTCGTCGTGGACGCCTCGAACGCACCCCTGATGCCCTCCGCATGAATCGTCCCATTGGAAGTCCGCAACAATGCCGCTCCGTGAAGGTTCTCCACATGGACGCTCCCGTCGGACGTTTCGGCGTCCAGTTGACCTTCGAACTCCTTGATGTGAACCGAACCGCTCGTCGTCTTCAGGTGCCCGGCGCCGGCGATGTTCGTCGCATGCAGCGAACCGTTCGAACTGCGGATGCTCTCGAGAGAAACATGGCTTGGCACCATGAGCACGAATGAAACGCCCATTTCGCCGCGCACGCCGTCCGGCTTGCGACCTTGCACTCGCACCCAGCCCAAACCGTGGGTTATTTCGACGTCTATCTTTTCGAGAAGCTCTTGCGAGTCCGCGTGCTTCTTTGAACGGACTTCAGCCGTCTCGCCGTCTCGCCCGATGACTTCAATGGACCCGTTGAAGCTCTCAACAGTCAGGCGGCCCCCGGCCGCGAGCAGTACGTTTGTCGTGGATTCTTCCGTGTAACGGTGCACCTGACCAACCTCCAATGCCGCACAGGTGCGGCTGGAAAAGGCGGCCATTCCCCAAAACGGCCTGCCGGCGGCAGATTACCCCTCGTGGAAATTCTAGCGGTTCGACGCCGACTTGTGCGGCAGGGACCCACGCTAAAGGTTCAGAACCTCCGACGGTTGTGAACAACAATATCCGGGTGGCGTCTGGCGAGGGCTCGTTTGAAACGCACCTTCCGGAGGCAGGGCGAACCCCTAAACCGCGCACTCCCCTTCGCCGCGCTGCAGCTGGTAGAGCTCCAGCCGGCTCCAGTCGATGAACATCTGCAGGTTGTCGTCGCTGAATTCGCCCGGCAGGGTGAGGTCCTTGATCTCCGCTTCGAACGGCGCCGACCCGACGCGATCGAAGAACGTGTTGAATTCCTCGCCTGGCTTGCGGTCGCGCTCGTACAGCTTCACCACGCGTTCCACCGCTTCTGGGCCGCGCTTTGCGGGCAACCGCACCTTGAGCTGCGTCGCGATGCGCATGTTCCCGTTGTCGTAAGAACCGCCGACAAACATGTGGTACGCCGGGAGTTGCTGCGGGCCGACTTTCATGGCCGCGCCATGGAAACCGATGTTGGCGATGTGGTGCTGGCCGCAACTGTTCGGGCAGCCGCTCATCTTGATATGGATCTTCTTCGTCAGGGGGTCGCTGATTTCCAGCAGCTCCACTCGCTCCTGGATCGCCTTGCTCAGGCCCATCGACGAGGTGATGCCCATCTTGCAACTGTCAGTGCCGGGGCAACTCACGATATCGGTGATCGACTGTGCGCCGATGTCGGCCAGTCCGAGTTCCTTCAGTCGCTGGAATACCTCGTACAGGCTTTCGTCACGTACCCACCGCAGGACCATGTTCTGGCCGATAGTCGTGCGAGCGTAGCCACCACAGTACTCGCGCATGATGTTCGCGATTCCGCGCATCTGTTCGGGGTTGAGGTCGCCGCGAGTAACTTTCACCTCGATCGAGCTGAATCCCTGCTGGCGTTGTCCCTGCACGTTGGCAGTTGCGAACGCCATGAACTCGCGCTGGTCGCCGTTCGGCTGGTCGTACCGGGGCTTCTTCGCCGGGGCGTTTGCCTCTTCGTCGTGGATGTAGAGCAGTCGGTCAGGCCGGAAATCCTTGTTGCTCCAATCGCCTTTGAGTTCTTCCTCGACCATGTTGCGGAACTCGTCGATCCCCACCCTGTCGACCAGGAACTTGAGGCGAGCCTTCGAGCGGTTCTTCCGCAATTCGTCCGCTTTTTCGAACTGCCGCACCACCGCTTCGGAGACCTTGAGGTACTCGTTGACGGAGACGAACGGATAGAGCACGTACGCCTTGCGCGGCATGATGCTCAGTCCGCCGCCGGTGACGATTTCGAATCCCTTTTCGCCGTTCTGGATGCGTGGAATGAATCCGAGGTCGTGGATCCCGGTGATCGCGTTGTCGTCATCAGTGCCGGTGAAGGCGACCTTGAACTTACGCGGCAACAGCTGCGAAATCGGGTTCCGAAGCCAGTAGCGCGCAAACGCGCCCGCGTACGGCGTCGAGTCGAACAGTTCGCCTGGCTGGATGCCGGCCCATGGGTCGCCGGTAACGTTTCGGACGGTGTTTCCGCACGCTTCCCGCGACGAAAGTCCGGCCTTCCCGAGGACAAACAATGCCTCTGCCGCCTTGGCCAGCGGCATGTGGTGGAACTGGAAGTTCTGGCGCGTGGTGATGTGACCCTTGCGCAGCGGGGCATATTTCTCCGCCAGCTCTGCGAAGGCGTCCATCTGGTCCGGCGTGACACCACCGAACGGCAGTTTTACCCGAATCATCTGGACGTTCGGCTGGCGCTGTCCGTAGACGCCCTGCTTCAGCCGGAAGCCAATGAACTGGGATTCCTCCCATTCGCCGTTAAGCATCCGTTGGGCTTCGGTCTGGAAGTCCTCCAGTTCCTTTTCCAGGACTGGCAGGATTTTGTCCGGCTCATTCGAGTAGACGAGGGTTTCGACTTCGGGCATGTATCACTCCAGCCGGGTTGCGGCCCCCGGCAGGCACAAGAGATTGGCAGGAAAGATGACTGACTTTATCAACTATGGGGATTGCCCGCAACGGACGATGTTGATAATGTTGAGCGACCTACTCAGGTATAAGAGGATTTCCGGTGACCAGTACCTCCACGCGGGCGTTTACCGAAGCCGAACTCGCCGACCTCAGTTCGCAGTTCGAATCAGCCGACCCCCGCGACATTGTCCACTGGGCCGTCGATACCTTCGGCGAGGGACTCTCTGTCGGTGCGAGCTTCGGCGGCGCGAGCGGGATGGCCATCCTGAATATGGTGGCCCAGCTCAAGCCGAACGTGCACGTCTTCGTCCTCGATACGGATTACCTCTTCGAAGAAACCCACGAAACGATGCGCCGATCCGTGCCCGCACTCGGTCTCCAGAACGTGAATGTCTACAAGTCCGCGCTGAGCCACGAGCAGCAGGCCGCCGAACACGGCTCCGCCCTCTGGATGCGCGATCCTGATGCCTGCTGCGAAATCCGGAAGATCGAACCGAATCGCCGCGCGCTCGATGGCAAAACTGCCTGGGTGAGCGGCCTGCGCCGCGACCAGTCCGAAGGTCGCGCCGACACCCCGATCGTTTCATGGGCGCCGAAGTTCGGCGTGGTGAAGCTCAACCCGCTCGCCAATTGGTCCGAGAGGCAGACCTGGGAATACATCATGGCCAACAAGATTCCCTACAACCCGCTGCTCGATCAGGGCTACACCAGCATCGGTTGCTACAACTGCACCGTTCCGGGCGTCCAGGGGCGCGCGGGGCGCTGGCAGGGATTCGATAAAGAGGAGTGCGGCCTCCACACCTAGGCCCAATACGAACATGACCATTCAGTTCTGCAAGCAGTTGGAGATACGCGCGTGACCAGCGATCGAGGATTCGTGCTCTGGTTCACCGGGCTCTCGGGGGCAGGAAAATCTACGCTGACCGAAGCGGTTGCGCCGCTGCTGCGGGCTCATGGCCGCCGCATCGAGGTGCTCGATGGCGACGAAGTCCGCCTGAATCTCTCGAAAGGACCTGGGCTTCAGCCGCGAAGACCGGGACACCAACATCCTGAGAATCGGTTTCGTCGCGAACCTGCTCGCTCGCAACGGTGTGGGAGTCGTCACTGCCGCAATTTCGCCATACCGCGAAACCCGTGACGCCGTTCGCCGTATGGTCGAAGCAGGTGGCGCGCGCTTCATCGAGGCGCACGTCGCAGCAACCCTCGAAGAATGCGAAGCCCGCGACGTGAAGGGGCTCTACGCCGAAGCGCGTGCTGGCAAACGTCCCGGCTTCACCGGCATCGACGATCCGTACGAAGCGCCGCTGAATCCCGAACTGGTGATTCCCACCGGCCAGGAGTCGTTGAACGACTCACTCAGTCGCGTCCTGACTTACCTGTCCGAAGAGCGGCTCGTGAATGCGGTGCTGGAGCGCGCCAGATGATTACCGAAGAAGCGTCAGTTCCAGTTATCCACGATTCGGTCCTCGAAATGCTCGAGGCTGAGGCTATCTTCATCATGCGTGAAGTTGCCGCCGAGTTTGAGCGCCCGGCGCTCCTCTTTTCCGGTGGCAAGGATTCCATCGTACTCCTCCGCATCGCGGAGAAGGCGTTTTGGCCGGCGCCCATCCCGTTCCCCGTCATGCACGTCGATACCGGCCACAACTTCCCTGAAGTCATCGAATTCCGCGACCGCAGGGTCGCTCAGCTTGGTGCAAAGCTAGTCGTCGCCTCGGTCCAGGAGTCGATTGATCGAGGCGAGATTGTCGAAGAGCGTGGCCCACGCGCCTCGCGCAACCGCCTCCAGACGCCTGTACTCCTTGCCGCTATCGCTGAGCACCAACTCGACGCTGCGATTGGCGGTGCCCGCCGCGACGAAGAGAAAGCGCGCGCCAAGGAGCGAGTCTTCTCCTTCCGCGACGAATTCGGCCAATGGGACCCGCGCAACCAGCGCCCGGAACTCTGGAACCTCTTTAACGGCACACACGTTCGCGGCGAACACATGCGCGTCTTCCCGCTCTCCAATTGGACCGAACTCGACATCTGGCGCTATGTCGAACGAGAGAACCTCGAAGTGCCGTCGATTTACTTTTCGCACGAACGGGAAGTGTTCGAGCGCGACGGCATGCTGATGGCGGTCAGCGATTACCTGCCGCTGCTCCCCAACGAAAAGCCGTTTTGCACCGCTGTCCGCTACCGAACCGTCGGCGACATGACGTGTACCGCCGCCGTTCGTTCGAACGCCGCAACCATCTCAACCGTCGTCGCAGAAATTGCCCTCACTCGCATTACCGAGCGAGGACAGAGCCGGGCCGACGACCAGTTTTCGGAAGCCGCGATGGAAGACCGCAAGCGCGAGGGCTACTTCTAGTGGACCTGCTTCGCCTCGTCACCGCCGGCTCTGTCGACGACGGCAAGAGCACCCTCATCGGACGCCTCCTCTACGACTCGAAGCAGGTGTTCGAAGACACGCTCGCAAGCCTTGAACGGGCGAGCGCGGCGCAGGGGCGCGGCGAGGTCAACCTCGCGCTGCTCACCGACGGTCTCCGTGCCGAACGCGAGCAGGGCATCACGATCGATGTGGCCTACCGCTACTTCGCAACCCCTCGACGGAAGTTCATCATCGCCGACTCGCCTGGCCACGTTCAGTACACCCGCAACATGGTCACCGGCGCATCGACTGCGCAGCTCGCGCTCATCCTCGTTGACGCGCGCAAAGGAGTAGTCGAGCAGACTCGCCGCCACACCGCCCTGACGCACCTGCTCGGCATCCAGCACCTCGTCCTCTGCGTCAACAAGATGGACCTTGCCGACTGGTCCGAATCCCGATACCGCGAAATCGAAGCCGAGTATCGCGCGCTCGCGGATCGTCTAGGCGTAGCCAACGTTTCCGTTGTGCCCATGGCTGCGGTCTCTGGCGAAAACATCGTGGACGCCGCTCCGAGCATGCCCTGGTATCCCGGACCCACGCTGCTTGAATTGCTCGAAACCATCGAAGTCGCGGACCCGGCCCGTCACGCAGATGTCCGGTTCCCGGTGCAGTACGTCATTCGCCCACAGACCAACGAACACCACGATTACCGCGGCTACGCGGGGACGCTCGCTGCGGGGGTTCTCGAAGTGGGCTCCCGTGTGACCGTCCTGCCGGTCGGCAAGACATCGAAGGTCACAGCAATCGATAGGTTCGACCAGTCACTGGCCGCCGCCGAACACGGAGACGCCGTGACGGTCCGCCTCGAAGACGACATCGATGTCGGCCGCGGCTACATGCTCGTGAGCGCAGACCGAGAACTGCCGTCGACGAAGCGCTTCACAGCAGACCTCTGCTGGATGAACGAGGCGATCGACCTGCGGCCCCGCCAGCAGTTCTGGATCAAGCACACCACCCGCAAAGTGAAGTGCATGGTCGAATCCATCGACGATCGACTCGACGTTCAGACCCTCGACCGTATGCCCGAGCCCGCAACCCTCACGTTGAATGACATCGGCCGCATCACCATTAAGGCCATGGAACCCGTCTTCGCAGATTCGTACAGAACAAGCCGCGACACCGGCAGCTTCATCCTCATCGACCCGGCCACTCGCCACACCGTGGCCGCGGGCATGATTCGGGAAGTCTCGCTGGACGAACCCGCAAGTGACTTCTGAGGAGCGCGCCGCTCACCCCATCGCGGAGCCGCTGGTTGAGCGACAAGAACAGCCAACCTCGATTCGCCCCGGGCTGAATCCGATTTGGCGCGCCTCGGCAGCGGTCGGCGGCTTGTTCTTCTTCGTCTTCGCGCTGCAAATCATCAAAGCCGGCGCCAGCGCCGTCGTCCCGCTGCTCAACAACCTGGATATCTCCGGACCAACGAACGCCCTGGGATTCGGTTGGCTCGCGGCCTACATAGCGCTGAGCGGGTCGCCCGTCGCCGCTATCGGCACGACGCTGCTCGCTGGCGGCGTCTTCGATGAGCGTGAAGCTTTCGCGGTCATTGGCGGCTCGCGGCTTGGAGCGTCGTTCATCGTGCTCGCCGTCGGATACGCGCTCTACCTCGGCGGTCGCCGCAGCCCCGATGGCCTTTCCATCGGCGTGATCGCGCTGCTCACCACCTTCACCACGCAAGGCCCGGCAATCGGTCTCGGCCTCATTTCACTTCACTACGGATGGCTCGATTCGGTCCAGTTCAGCTCGCCTCCCGGCATCCTCGATTGGATCGACACGGTCTACGGCCCAACGGTTCGATGGCTAGATAGCACTTTGGCCTCGGGATTCGTCTTCGGCGCCGGGATACTGGTGTTGCTTGCAAGCTTCGCGCTCTTCGACCGCGCCCTGCCCCAGCTCGAGGCCGGCTCGCCAGGCTTCGAACGCACACTGAAACGCCTTGATTCTCGGTGGGTGATGTTCGGACTCGGCTGCGCCGTGACCGCCGTAACGTTGAGCGTCTCGATCTCCCTGACCCTGCTTGTACCGCTCTCGCTCAAGGGTTACCTCCGGCGTGAGCACGTCATCCCCTACGTCATGGGCGCGAACATCACTACCTTCATCGATACCCTCGCGGGTGCACTTGTCCTTGGCGGCGCAGCCGCGTTCACGGTGGTACTCACGGAGATGCTCGCGGTGGGACTGGTGTCGGGGACGATCCTGTTGCTCGCCTACGGTCCGTATTCGCGGGGCATCCTGTCCATTGCCGGACACGTGACGCACAACCAACGAAACCTGGGAGTGTTCTTAGCGGCGATCGTGGCCGTACCCGCCGTGCTGATGCTGAGTTAATTCATCCCGAGGGCAAACTGTACGGCGACTGTCACTTCTTCGAGTCGGTCCCGGTGAAGGGCAACAATCATTTCCGATAAGAGGCGCTTGGGGATGGTCAACAGCCGGTCGCAATTCACGGCGCAGTCCGCGAACATGCCGTCCGCGAGCGAAAGTGGGACGAACGTCGGCGAAGGCCGGATTGTTGTAGTCAGCGGCGCAACCGTTACGGCATTGAGGAACCCAATCGCAGATGATCGCGTCAAGATCAGCACCGGCCGACGGCCGTCAGGGGCGGGTAAGTCACACCACCAGACTTCTCCGCGATTCAACCGCGCGCCGGTTCCCATGACTCGCCGGGGTCCTGAATCTGCTCCCAGGCGCTATTCTCGGCGAGCTCCTGCTCGCTTTCGGGCATGTCGGCATACGACTGTCGATGCTGTTCCTCAAGCCGCGCGATTTCGGTTCGCTTGAGTTCGGCCCGGATTGCCTTTCGTATGAAGGCTGAACGCGCCTTCGGCACCCCGGCTATTTCTTGGTCGAGTTGCTCGAGGAGTTCCTGTTCTATCACTACTTGAATGGTGGCCATCTATCCACAGTTTACTACACACTAGCCCCTACCGGTGCAGCGACTCGTCCGGGTCATCGGCCGTAATCCCGTCTCGATACAGACCCTCGATTTCGTCCTCCGGCAAACCCAGCACGTCCCGAAACACGTAGCTGTTGTGCTGGCCGAACCCCGGCGCCGGCATTCGGATGTGCCCCGGCGTTCCGGAAAGCTTCCACGGAGGGGCTTCCATCTCCCAGGTCCCGGCATCGGGATGCGTGTGTTCCACCCACGCCTCTCGCGAGCGCAGATGTGGATCAGAGAGCAATTCTGGCGTTGTTAGGACCGCACCTGCCGGCACCCCGAACCGCTGCAAATGGTGCATCGCCTCGTAGTGGCCGCGAACGGATGTCCATGTGGTGATGAACGTATCCAACTCGTTTTCGTTGGCCTTCCGCGCAGCATTCGTAGCGAACCGCTCGTCGCTCGCGAGTTCCGGCATACCGATGGCCTGCGCCATGCTTGCGAACTGTTCGTCGGTTTCGCACGCGATCGTGATCCACCGATCGTCTCCAGCCGAAGGGTAACGGTTGTGCGGCGCGAGAAATGGGTGGCGGTTGCCGATGGGCGGCCGCGCTTCCCGGTTCATGCTGTAGTCCACGATGTACTCGCCGACGAACATCGTCAGGTTTTCTCGCTGAGCCAACTCCAGGTACGTCCCTGTGCCGGTCAGCCGCCGTTGTCGTAACGCAGTCGCCACGGCCCCAACCAGCGCCGTTCCCGCCATCGGGTCGCCGTAGCTGAACCCGGTCTTCATCGGCTCGTCGCCTTCGTATCCAGAAAGGGAAACAAGTCCGGCCACCTGCTCGACATTCGAGCCGTAGGCGACATAATCCTTCTCGGGGCCGGTCTTCCCATGTCCGGGCATCGAGACGTAGATGATGTTCGGGTTCACCGCCCGGACCTCGTCATACGAGAGCCCAAGGTTGTCCATCACGTCGGAACGGAAGTTCTCGACGATGACGTCGCTGACCGCGCAAAGCTTGAGTAGCACCTCTCGACCTCGCGGATTCGAAAGGTCCAACGCCGCGGCGTACTTGTCCCGGTTGTTGTGGTTGAAGTACGCGGACATGTTGTACCAGTGGTGCGTTTCCCTCGGGATCTGCCCGAGCGAGCGCAGCAGGTCCCATTGGCGCGGCGACTCGATCTTGATGACCTCAGCTCCGTAGTCGCCCAGCATCCGGGTTCCGAACGGCCCGGCCCAGACCATCGTCAGGTCGATGACGCGGATTCCTTCGAGCGGCATCGTCATTTCGCTGCCCCCAGCCGCGCCAGGCTCGACGGTCCCTGCCAGGTTTCGCCGTTGTCGAGCCTCACGATCAGCACCGTCCCGGACTCTTCAACCGTGCCCGGCAGTTCCTTGCCGCCTCGCGGATAGTTCCGCTTTTCCGGCACCGTAACGCGCACGCCGGGAGGGAATTCGGCCGAAGCCGCGATCTCCAGCGTCTCGATGCGCTGCCCAATAGCACGTGTCATCGCCTGCAGCAGAGAGAAGTCCGTCGTCTTGCGCACGCACTGGACCGCGGCCTCCTTCGTAGCCGATTCGCGCGCACCGCGAAGGTCAGACGGTGGCGGTATGGCGTCCTCGGTCCCTTTTTGCAGGAAACCGGCCACCAGTCGCTTGATTTTCGGCGCCGCCTCTTCGAGGCAGGCACGCAAGAGCTGCATGTCGTCGGTATTCTCGAAGAACGTTATCGCCCGAGCGGTCTGCTCCCTTGGCGTCACAGCGTGGCCCCCTTCACGCCGCCCATCACCTCGGCCGTGTGTTCACCGAGTAGCGGCGCTCGTTTGTGACTCCACGCGTCAGGGCCGATCCACCACGGAGGCCCCGGGTAGGTCGCTTGCCCCGCCACAGGATGGTCGATGCGATGCAGGAAGCCGCGCGACTCCAGTTGTTCGCTGGTGAGCAGGTCTTCCATGGTGTGCACGTAGGCGATGGGTGCTCGCCCTGCGCCGGCTCGCTTGTAGATGTCGTGTTTCGTCTCACCCGCCGCCCACGCGTAGAACTCGGCCATCAACTCATCGTTGTGTTGGGCACGAACTGCCTGAGTGACGAAGCGCGGATCATCGAACATGTCTGGCCGATTAATTACGTCCGTAAACGGTTTCCAGTTGCGCGGCATGATGTGGATACCGAGATGTCCGTCGGCGCAGGGATAGATGCCGATGAAGCTCGCCATGTGGTTGCCCCGGCGAACCCCGAGCCAGCGCCCGAGATAGGTGTAGTAGGGGATACCAGCCTCCAGGATCGGTGCCATGCACTGCTGCACGCTCACGTCCACATGTTGGCCCACTCCGTCGCGCTCCGCCGCAAGTACGGCCAGCATCCCGGCCGAAAACGCGTTCAGTCCGCCCTGGTAGTCGGCCTGGTAGCCGCCGTTCTTCAGCGGTCCACCGTCCTGCGTGCCCGTAATGAACATCTGTCCGCCCATTGCGAACGCGGTGAGGCTGTTGCTTTCGTAGTCCGCGTACGGCCCGTCCTGTCCGAACGCCGTCACCGAAATCAACACGATTCGCGGGTTCACGGCGGAGAGCGTCTCGTACGACAGCCCGAGCTTCTCCATGTCCGATGGCTTGAAGTTGTCGATGACAACATCCGCAGTCTTAACCAGTTCGAGGAAGTCACCCCGCCCGGCTGGCGAGCCAATGTCGCAGACAATCGACTTCTTGCCGGTGTTGAGATAGAGGAAGAGCGCACTGGTTTCAGGGTTCGGCACTGCGTCTTTGAACGGGCCGTGCGAGCGCGATATGTCGCCTTCCGGCGGTTCAATTTTGATGACTTCGGCGCCGTAACCAGCGAAAAGCTTCCCGCAGTACGGCGCAGAGACGAATGTCCCGATTTCGAGGACGCGGAGACCTTCAAGAGGTTGAGCCATGAGGTGCGATTCTACGCGTGGAAGCCCGGCGCGCTAATACCCGCGCTCGCCCCGCCAACGATTGATCCACAAGACGTGCTCCGCTTCGTGGTCGCTTGCCACGCCAGCTTCGCCGTAGAGCGACGCATCGAGCCCCCGCTCGCTCGCAACGGTAATTGCATCGAGCAGTCGCTGATGACTTTTCTCGACCTCCCACTTCGCCTGCGGCGCCGAACAGTCGCGCCGCAGCGCGTAGAGGACACCTGCGAACTGGTCCACTTGCTCCTCGCTCATCCTCCAAAGCGAGTCCCGCCCCGCAGAAATTCGCTCAACTTCCGCAGCACGGATCTCGTCCCATAGGGCGATATGAAGCAGGTGGTCCTTGACCGACCAGCCATCCAGTGTCGGTTCGCAGATCTGGGCATCCGAAACGCCGTCGATGGCGGCAAGAAGTTCCCGCCGCATGGCGCGGTAGTGCTCAATCAGTTCGGCCCGATTCTCTGCCACTTGCGACCTCCAGTACTCCCGGAGATTACCACCGGCTCAGAGCGCGGGCGGTCCGGACCGGGCCGGGTGCCACCTGTTAGGCCATCTGCTCACAACCACGGAGCCTCTATCGCCCCGGACGGTATACTGGAGGGCACTCTCTTATCTCTCAGGCTTCTTTTCGCGGGGGTTACGCATGCCATCTTTCTCCTTCAATTCGAAGGTCTTCCAGGTCGACTCCATTGAACTGGACGGCCAAAAGGAACAAATCGTGAAGGGTGGCCGCCATCTCTTCCCGCTGCTTCCAAAGGCGTTCGAAGGCATCAAGCAGATTGGCGTGCTCGGATGGGGCTCCCAGGGACCTGCCCAGGCGCAGAATCTGCGGGACTCCCTCGAAGGCACCGGCATCGTAGTGAAGATTGGTCTGCGGCCCGGCTCCAGTTCGGCGGACGAGGCCCGTGCAGCGGGCTTCACCGAGGAAAACGGGACGCTCGGCGAAACTTTCGCCGTCGTCGCGGAGTCGGACCTGGTTATCCTGCTCGTCTCCGATGCTGCCCAGGCCGAAATCTTCGAGCAGGTGTTCGCGAAGCTGAAGCCGGGTGCAACCCTCGGGCTTTCACACGGCTTTCTCGTTGGCCACATGAAGAACGTCGGTGCGAAGTTCCCATCCAACATCAATGTCATCGCAGTCTGCCCGAAGGGCATGGGTCCATCCGTGCGGCGCCTCTACGTCCAGGGGTCCACGGTCAATGGCGCGGGCATCAACAGCAGTTTCGCGGTTGAACAGGATATCGATGGGCGAGCGACCGATATTGCCCTTGGCTGGTCGGTGGCTATCGGCTCTCCGTACACCTTCCAGACTTCACTGGAATCGGAATTCAAGTCGGATATCTACGGCGAACGCGGCATCCTGCTCGGGGCCGTGCACGGCATCATCGAGAGTCTCTACCGCCGCTACATTAACCAGGGCATGAGCCACGAAGATGCGTTCGAGCGCTCGGCCGAGGCCATCACAGGCCCGATCTCCCGAATCATCTCCCGCAAGGGCATGCTCGGCGTGTACGAAGCGGTTGGCGCCGATGGTCGCCCGGCCTTCGAATCCGCCTACTCGGCATCGTATCCGGCCGCCCGCGAGATCCTCGAAGAGATCTACGACGAAGTTTCTAGCGGCAACGAGATCCGGAGCGTCATCCTCGCCGGTGACCGCTTGAAGCGGCGCCCGATGGGCATCATCGACCGAACCGAGACCTGGCAGACTGGCAAGACAGTCCGTGCAGCCCGCGACGAAGATGACATTCCGCTCGATCCGTTCACCGCTGGCGTCTACATCGCCACGATGATGGCGCAGATCGATGTGCTCATGGAGCACGGTCATCCCTACTCCGAAGTTGCAAACGAATCAGTGATCGAAGCAGTCGATTCGCTGAACCCGTACATGCATGCGCGCGGCGTCGCCTACATGGTCGATAACTGCTCCACCACGGCCCGCCTCGGTTCCCGAAAGTGGGCGCCGCGGTTCGACTACTCACTCACAGAACAGGCCTACGTGTCAGTCGATGCGAAGGATGCAGTGGATTCCAACCGCGTGGACGCGTTCAAGAAGCACACGATCCATCAGGTACTCGCGGAGTGCGCAAAGCTGCGGCCCTCAGTCGACATCTTCGTCGAATAAGGCCCGCCGAACGTAGTCCACGCGAATAGTCACAGGCGCGACTGACAAGGAGCGCTACGAATTCCATCCAAATGACCGCGTAAACCACGCGAATAGCCACGGGCGCGACTGACAAGGAGCGCTACGGATTCCATCCAATCAGCGCGCACAACGAGTGAGGCGCTCACCGACTAGATCGGCAGGATCACCTGGCGGCGGTGCCGGTCGTTCGCGTAATTCTCGTACGGGTTCACGCCGATTTCGCGCAGCATCCAATAGGCCTCGACCACGCGAATCTTCCCATCGACGAGCCGGAACCATTCGGCCAGCCGCGGCCGGGCTGGGTCAATGGAAAGTTCGGCGAGAGCATCGTGCTCCCCGGCGAAAATGTTCGTGACCCGTTCGACCCCAAACGCCGGTCGCGGGCGGGCCGAAATTAGTCCAATCACGTTATCGATGCCGCTCGCGATGCCGTAGACACCGTCAATCACGGTCGCCTTGTCGATGCTTTGCTCTTTAATCCCGTCGATGTCTCCCCGGCCAGCGGCCTCGAAGAGTTTCTCGATTACCGATTTGGTCGCGCTGGCGCTACCGCCCTGGTAGCCCTGCGCGTCCGTCATCGAAGCTGTCGCAGGCTTGTCCAACTCGATATCGCGAAGCATGCCGTAGAGGCGTCGCCCGATAACTTCGTGCTCGTCATCGAATTCGAAAACGTCAACGACGCGCTGGGTGAACGGGCGCCAGTCGTACGCCTTCGCTTCGATCGTCGCGCGGACCACTACCACGTTTCCCTGCTCGATGTACTCAAGTTCTGAGTAGTTGCAGTCCGCATAGTCCCGCAAGAATTCGCGGTGCCAGTCGGCAATGCCGACGCTGTCGCGCAGTGTCGGGCCACGAAACGAATGGAACACCGCGTCGGGGCGGTGATGCGCCTCGATTTCGGCGAACTTATCGAAGTTGATAGCCGTGATGAGCGAGTTAACCGCGGGGATGTTCGACATACGCGTCAGCAGTACCTGTTCTGGAGGGTGCGGGCGGATTGTACCGCCTGTCACGAATGCAGGGTAGGTAACGTGACTGCCCCTCTGTTTGGCGGCGCTGTAAGCTCCAATGACCTTGCCCATTCGTGGCCGTCCAGGAGCGAACAATCATGACCGTCGCCGCACCCGATCTGCACGACAATCTGACCCAGGCGGACGCCGAAGCGCGGGCCGCTCGGGTCAAGAACTGCGCCTACGAGCTCTCCATCGAACTTACCCGGGGCGCCGAAACCTATCGGGGCGAGGCGAAGCTCGAATTCGCCGCTTCTGGCTCGGGCGACCTCTTCCTCGATTTCCGAGGCAAGTCGATAGAGATTCTGCAACTCAACGGCAAAAAACTTCAGCCCAGGTGGGATGGCTTCAGGCTCTGGTTGCCAGGCGAATCACTCGCTGCCGAAAACACCGTCCGTGTCGTGTACGAGAACGACTACGACCACGAAGGAGACGGGTTCCACCAGTTCAAGGATCCGGAAGACGGCGAAGAGTATCTCTACTCGAACTTCGAGCCGTACGAGTCACATCGGCTTTTCCCGCAGTTCGACCAGCCCGACATCAAAGGCACTTACTCGCTGAAGGTGCTCGCTCCTGCCGAATGGGAAGTGGTTGCGAACAGCCGCGAAACCTCCCACCGGACTGCCGCCGATGGCCGCAAGATGCACAGGTTCGAAACGACGAAGCCCTTTAGCACCTACCTGTTCGCGCTCGTGGTTGGCCCATATCACGTGGCGCGCGAAAACCACAACGGCATCGATATCGGTCTCTTCTGCCGAAAGTCGCTGGCAAAGCACCTCGATACCGCGGAGCTTTTCGAGGTCACCCGCCAGGGCCTCGACTTCTACGCTGAGTTCTTCGAATTCCCCTATCCCTTCGGCAAGTACGACCAGCTCTTCGTTCCCGAATTCAATGCCGGGGCGATGGAAAACGTGGGCTGCGTGACGCACAACGAATACATGGTCTTCCGCGACCCGCCGACCGATAACCAGCGGCGCGGTCGTGCCGAGGTCATCCTCCACGAGATGGCCCACATGTGGTTCGGCGACCTTGTGACCATGCGCTGGTGGAACGACCTCTGGCTGAACGAGAGCTTCGCCACTTACATGTCCTACCTCTGCATGGACGAAGCCACCCGCTTCGAAACCGGCTGGCAGGACTTCGCTTCCTCCATCAAAAACTGGGCCTACCGCCAGGACCAACTCGTCACGACCCACCCCATCGCTGGTCAGGTGGAAGACACCGACCAGACGTTCCTGAACTTCGACGGCATCACCTACGGCAAGGGCGCCAGCGTCCTCAAGCAGTTGGTGAAGGCCATCGGCATGGAGGGGTTCCGTGAGGGCATGCGCCACTACTTCCGCACGCACGCCTATGGGAACGCCACCCTCTCACAGTTCCTCGCTTCCCTCGAAACCGGGAGCGGCGCGGACCTCAAGGAGTGGGCGAGGCTCTGGCTCGAAACCCCTTCGCTCAACACCATCGGCACCCACTGGGAAGCTGACGGCGAACGCATCACTCAGTTCACCCTCACCCAGTCTGTGCCCGCCGAGTATCCAACCCTTCGCCCGCACAAGGTCGATATCGGCCTGCTCCGCGAACAGGACGGCAAGCTCGATTTCACGGTGATTCCCGCCTCTATCGACGGTGCCGAAGTCGAAGTGACCGAGGCCCGTGGCCTTCCTCGTCCATCTCTCGTCTTCCCGAACTACGGCGACCACGGCTACGCGAAAGTGGCTCTTGATGTCGAGTCGCTCGCCTTCCTGAAAAAGAACATGCAGCGAATCGAAGATCCGCTGCTCAGGCTCCAACTCTGGGGCTCACTCTGGAACATGGTCCGCGACCAGCAGCTTCGCTCCACCGAATACCTGGAGCTCGTCCGTTCAAACGTCCCTCGCGAAGAGATGCCGGAACTGGTCGAGGCCGTGCTCAGCAATGCAACCGCGGCCATTGGCCGTTACGTGCCCGAAGACTGGAAGTCCCGCGAGGCCCACGAACTCTGCCAGGTCTCATACCTCGCGCTGAAGCAGCACAACTCTTCGGACCTCAAGATCATCTGGGCACGAACCCTCATCGGTAACGCGATCGTCCGCGAAGACCTCGCGCTCGCCGCACGGCTCGCCGATGGCGAAGAAACTATCGATGGCGTGACGATTGATCAAGACATGCGCTGGGCGATCGCCGCCAAGCACGTTGCCCACGGAATACCTGGCGCCGATGAAGCGTGTCGCGGCCGAATTCGCCCGTGACTCTTCGGATCGCGGCGTTCGCGCGAAACTTCGCTGCGAAACCTCCGTTCCCACAGCAGAAGCGAAGTCGGCGGCCTGGGCCAAGATCAACGGCGATGGCTATGGTTCGCTCTATCTCACCTCGGCCGCCATGTCCGGGTTCAACTGGTCGGAGCAACGAGCCTTGCTCGACCCATACGTCGAACGCTTCTTCGCGTCATTGCCGAACATCTTCCGCACCAAGGACAAGGAGTTCACCGTCGATTACTTCCGCTCGTTGTTCCCCGGTTACCGGGTGGAACGAGAGTTGCTCGAAGAAAGTGAATCCATCCTCACCGGCTACGGCGAGGAGCTTCCCGTTCTCGAACGGATGCTGAAGGAAGCGAACGATGACCTGCTCCGGGCAATTCGCTGCCGTGAGTTCGCAACGGGGTAGGTTTGTCTGTCGTGTACAATTAGTGCGATGAAGTCGGTGACTATCGACATAAACGGACTTCTCGACATCGACCCAGGCAACGGGAAGCCCGTCGTTCGTGGCGGGCGACTGCGAGTAATGACCATTGCGGCTCGGCACGCCGAAGGGCGGACGCCTGAAGAGATAGCCACCGACTACCCCAACCTCTCCGTTTCAGCAGTCTATGCGGCCCTCGCCTACTACTTCGAACATCGCGAGACGATGGACGAAGAGGAGTCTCGAGAATGCCAGGAGGCCCTCGCCTGGGCTAGGGCCAACGGCGCCGAGATCATCTGAGGGTGTTTCCGGTCTATTTTGACGAGAACTCCCAGGATTCGTTACTAGTGGCTCTCCAGCGTGAGAATGGTGTTGATTGCTTGCTCTCGAATGAGGCAGGAAATGGCGGGCAATCCGACGACGACCAGCTCTCGTTTGCATCCGATTCCGGCCGCGCCATTGTGACCTTTGATCGAGCCGACTTTCAGCGATTGCACGGCGCTTGGATGGCCGAACACCGTGCGCATGCCGGAATTGTCGTTGTTACTCATCCCTGGATAACTGCTATCGCACTGCATACCTCCCTCATGCGCCTCCAGTCGGAGCGCACTCCCGGAGACATGCGGAACGCGATACTCTTCATCGGCCCAACGCCAATTGAGGAGACCTCATGAAATTTGGACTGCACATCGGTCAGCAGAACATCACCATCGACGAGATGCGAAAGACCTGGACCTGGGCGGATACCGCCGGCTTCGACTGGGTCGATGTCTGGGATCACTTCTACGAGGCGCCGCCCGTAGATGGCAACGGCAGTTGCTTCGAGGCCATCGCCTGTATGGCCGCCATGGCCGCCGAAACGAAGAACGTCCGCATTGGCGTGCTCGTCCTGGGCATGAACTACCGCCACCCCGCCATCCTTGCGAACTCGCTGGTCACCATCGACCACCTCAGTAACGGCCGGCTGGAAATCGGCCTCGGCGCCGGATGGCACCAGCAGGAATACGCTGGCTACGGCATCCCTTTCCTGCCCATTGGCCAGCGCATGGACATCCTCGAAGAGGGCGTCAAGGTTGTTCGCATGCTCACCACCCAGGACCGTTCGGACTTCGACGGGAAGTACTTCCAGCTCAACAACGCCGCGTGTAATCCGAAGCCAATCCAGGCGCGACCGCGCATCTGGATCGGCGGCAACGGCGAAAAGCGCACTCTCCGCATTGCCGCGCGTCACGCCGACGGCTGGAACACTCCGTATCCCTCTGTCGAGGAGTTCAAGCGACTCTCCGGCGTGCTCGACCAGTGGTGCGAAAAAGAGGGCCGCGATCCAGCCACCATCGAGCGAAACGTGAACCTCAGCTTCCACATGGCTGCTACGCCCGCCCATCTCGACCGGGCAGAGAAGCAATACAAGGAGACCTGGGGTCCAGCCAGCGAAGTCATGCGCGGACGCGGAGTCGTCGTCGGCCTACCCGCGCAGGCGATCGACCTCGTTGGGCGCCTCAAGGATGCGGGCGCCGCTCGGGTCAATATTGCCCAACGCCCTCCGCTCGATTGGGACGGACTCCATGCCTGGGCGGAAGAAGTTATCCCGGCATTCGCCGGAAAGTAATCCGGCTCGCTGTCCTCGTGCCGCGTCGCAACGTACGATCGTCCGCGTGACGAATCGCAAGAAGGTCGCTGTTCTCGGCTCCACGGGCTCCGTCGGATGTCAGGCGCTCGACGTCATTCGCCAATTTCCCGATCGCTGGGAAGTCTGCGGGCTTGCCGCCGGGCGAAACCACGAACTCCTGGCCAGGCAGATCAGCGAATTCCACCCCACGTATGGCTCGTGGGAGGGAGAGGCGAGCGATGCGCTAGCAGCTGTCGTTCAGGCGACTGGATGCATCCGAATCGACCCCACCGAAATGGCTCTGGCGTCTGACATACCCCTCGTGGGAACCGCCGGTGCGGCCGGGCTCCTCCCGACGCTCGCCTCGCTTAACGCGGGCAAGTCCGTGGCGATTGCCAACAAAGAAGTCCTCGTAATGGCGGGCCACTTGATTCGCCGGGCCATGAACGAAGGTGGCGGCGACCTCCGCCCCGTGGACAGCGAACACTCCGCCATATGGCAGTGCCTCTGGGGCGAGGAATCCCACGAAATCTCGCGCATCCTGTTGACCGCCAGCGGCGGGGCCTTCCGCGATCTTGATAGTTCGCAGCTCGCCGCGGTCACCGCTGAACAGGCACTTAACCACCCAACTTGGAACATGGGACCCAAGATCACGGTGGATTCAGCCACTCTGATGAACAAAGGCATGGAGACAATTGAGGCAATGTGGCTATTCGATGTCCCCATGGAAAAGGTCGAAGTCGTCCTGCACCGCGAATCAATCGTTCATTCTTTGGTCGAGTTCAGCGACGGCAGCGTTAAAGCGCAGCTCGGCGTTCCCGACATGCGACTCCCGATCCAGCTAGCGCTTTCCTACCCCGATCGTATGCCGTCGCCACCGATGCCAAGGTTGAACCTGGCGGAAATCGGCGCGCTGCATTTCGGCACGCCCGACATGGAGCGGTTCCCCTGCCTGCAGCTCGCGATGGAGTCCGGGCGGCGCGGCGGCACCTACCCTGTCGCTATGGCCGCGGCCGACGAAATCGCCGTGGAGCGCTTCATGAACCACGAAGTCGGATTCCTCGACATACCGCGAATCATCGAATCCGTGCTGGAGAAGCACGCCAACTCTGCCGATCCTGATCTTGAGACAATTCTTGAAGCTGACCGGGCCGCGCGGGAACTTGCGCGTCTCGTTCCCGTTGGAGTGACCGTTTGATGTTCCTCGCCTTCGACCCCGTCGCGATTGTCCGTTCGGTCGTCCCGTTCGTGAGCTTGCTGCTAATCCTCGTCGTGATCCACGAGTTCGGCCATTTCCTCGCGGCGAAGGCTTTTGGCATCAAGGTTCTCGAATTCGGCATCGGTTTCCCGCCCCGCGCCAAGACGATGTTCACGAGGGGCGAGACCGCTTACACCCTCAACTGGCTCCCCATTGGCGGTTTCGTCCGTCTCCTCGGCGAAGAGGATCCGTCCGACCCGCGTTCCCTCGCTGCTGCTCCACGCTGGCAGCGCCTCACCGTCATGGGCGCCGGCGTGATGATGAACCTGGTCCTCGCGGTCGTGCTGCTCTCCGTCGGTTTCATGATTCCGCGCGAACGGTCGCTCTCTTTGGCCCAGATCGTCGAGGTCGCCCAGGGCTCGCCCGCCGCCGAAGCCGTCATCAGCGGCGAGATGCGCGACGGTACAGAGCCGCTCCAGGGTCTGCAGATCGGCGACATCGTGATGGAAGTCGAAGGTCGCGACGTCAAGAACACAAGCGAACTCGTCTATGTGAACCGCCTCAATCTCGGGGAGACACAGCATTGGACGATCATTCGCGGCGGGTCGACGCTAAGCGCCGAAGTTTACGCGCGCTGGCATCCGCCCGCCGGTGAAGGGCCGACTGGTGTCCGCGATCGGGGCGCCCCAAACATGTACGTACGACGAGAATTCCGAGCCAATCCAATGCCAGCTCAAGTATCCCCAAACGGAGAGCGAGTGGTACCCGCCGTGGATCGCCTTCCCGAAGGGCGCGCAGTCTCTGGTCGACACCATGGTGCTCACCACCAACGAAATTCGAGTTCGAATCGGCGGCGGTGGCGGCGCAAGCATCAACGGTGAGGATCAGCCCGCCTTCACCGGGCCTGTCGGTATCGCCGACACCACTGGCAACCTCATCAAAGAGGCCGGCTGGCGCCCGCTAATTGAATTCGCCGCCCTGCTCTCGCTGAACCTGGCCATCTTTAACGCCCTCCCTATCCCGATGCTGGACGGCGGTCGCATGTTCTTCGTCTTCCTCGAAATTCTCCGAGGCGGACGGCGAATCTCTCCCGAGAAGGAAGGCCTCGTTCACTTCGCGGGCTTCGCCCTGATGATGGCAGGCGTCCTCGTGGTGACCTACTTCGACATCGCCCGTCTCGTCACCTGATCCGGAACGGTGTACACACTCATCTTCGTCAGCGTCATGGTCGCGGGCTGGTGCGTGCTCGGATTCGCGCCGTGGCTCGTCTGGTCTGTCGCGACTCGCGGCCGTGCGGGAATATCGAACCTGCCGCTCTGCTTGTTCGGCGCCATTGTCGCTGGCCTTGCCGTCCCGCTGCTGGGTAAGGATGACTCGGCGGGGATTTGGATCAGTGCCGGTTGCACTGGCAGCGGCCAGCATCTTGCTCGCGCTTCCGGCACTTCGCCACCGGCCACGACGTATTGCTGGCGCCCGCGAAACGCCTTCAGTCTCAGAACTCGAGATCAAGCGAGATATCGACTGAGCCTGCGCTGTGCGTGAGTGCCCCCACCGATATCGCATCGACGCCGGTTTCGGCGATCGCACGCACAGTCTTCAAGTTCACTCCGCCGCTGGCCTCGAGCTTCGCCGCGCTGGCAACCCGCCGAACCGCCTCGGCCATGTCGTCGGTGGTCATGTTGTCCAGCAAGATCCAGTCTGGTGAGCCTTCCAGCGCGGCGGCAATCTGATCGAGCGAGTCGATTTCCACTTCCACCGAAACTCCCGGCGTGCGCTCTCGAATGGCCGCGACTCCTTCAGCCAGCGTTAGCTCAGACCGGGCCAGTGCCTCGCGATGGTTGTCTTTAATCATCGCCATCGCTGCGAGGTCGCGGCGATGGTTCGTCCCGCCGCCGCAGCGCACTGCGTACTTCTCAAGGTCGCGCATGCCGGGCGTCGTCTTTCGGGTGTCCAGGATCACGGCGTTAGTGCCTCGTACGGCGTCCACGAACTCCCGCGTCAGCGAGGCTGTTCCACACAGTCGCTGCAGGAAGTTCAGTGCGACTCGCTCAGCCTGGAGCATCGCCCGCACCGTACAGGTCACCTCAGCGAGGACTGACCCGGAGGTGAAGGCCTCCCCCTCGGAGACGTGAACGGCGATCTTCGCTTCGGAATCGAACACTTGGAACGCGGCGAGCGCCACTGGCATGCCAGCCAAAACGCCGTCTTGTTTCGCGAGGAACCGCGCCGTCCCTCGCAGCGTCGGTGTGACCGTCGCCAGCGTCGTCACATCCTGGGCGGCACGGTCTTCCGCCAGCGCCGCCTCGACGGCGGTCCGTATCGCCTCTTCCGGTGGTTGTTCAATCACCACGCACCCAAACCTGTTGACGTTGCCAATGCGCATCATCCCGGGTTGGGTAGTCGTTTCGGAAGTGCCCGCCACGGCTTTCCGTTCGGGTAAGCGCGGCATGGAGCATCAGTGAACTCAGCCGCGACATCTGCTTGCGTTCGAATTCGGGGCGGGTAACAGCGCTTCCCGCGGCCGGCCAGCCCGCGATGGTTTTGAGCCCGGCACGCATCCCTGCGTCGTTCCGTTCGATGCCTGCCGAATGCCACATCAATTGTTGCAAGTCTCGGTGCGAAACCGGCGCGCCACCGGACAGGGAAATCGGCTGCGCTTCAGCCGTGGGAGTCGCCGAACCTCCCTCGCCGCCTTGAATGTGCTCGACCACCCGTTTACCGAAGACCACCGTCTCCATCAGCGAGTTGCTCGCCAGCCGGTTGGCGCCATGGACGCCCGTGCAGGCAACTTCACCGCATGCGAAGAGCCCCGGCAGAGTCGTTCGCCCGCAGATGTCCGTTCGGACGCCGCCCATCAGGTAGTGGGCCGCCGGGGCAACCGGGATCGGCTGCGTCCGCATGTCGATCCCGACGCCTTCGCAGAATGCGGAAATCCCCGGGAATCGAGCGCCCAAATCCACCGACTTCAGACCGGTGCAATCGAGCCACACCGAGTCAGTGTTCCCCTTGTGCATCTCTGCAACGATGGCCCGGGCGACAACATCTCGTGCCGCAAGTTCTCGCAGTGGGTGATAGCGCGCCATGAACGCCTCGCCCTCGCGATTCCGAAGGATCGCTCCCTCGCCCCGCACCGCTTCCGAAATCAGGAACGGTGGCGCGCCGTCGAGCCGAAGGGCTGTCGGGTGAAACTGATAGAACTCGACGTCGGCAATTTCGGCGCCCGCTTCGAAGGCAAGCGCGATGCCGTCGCCAGTAGCCACATCCGGGTTCGTGGTGTGCGAATACAGCTGGCCCGCGCCACCGGTCGCCAGGACCACGTTTTCGCCTTCGTAGAATTCTCGCGCGCCGCTTTGCAGCGCAATCGCTTCGACACCGACGACGCTCCTATTTTCAACCATCAAGCCAGTAGCGAGCGTGTAGTCCAGGACAGTGATCTGCGGATCACTTACTGCAGCCGTCAGCGCCGTTTCGATCTCTGCGCCAGTCCGGTCGCCGCCCGCGTGCAAAATCCTCGAATGGCTGTGCGCCGCTTCTCGGCCAAGTGCGACTTCGCCGCCGAGCGAATCGAACGACACCCCGTACTCGACAAGGTCGCGTATTCGGGCTGGAGCCTCGTTGCAGAGCACGCGCGCCGCCTCTTCATCGACCAGGCCGTCGCCTGCAGCGATGGTGTCTTCGAGGTGCTGCTCCGGAGAATCGAGCGGGCCAACCGCCGCCGCGATGCCGCCCTGTGCCCAGCGCGTGTTGCAGTCATCGATACTGCCCTTGGTCAGTACCAACACTGGTCCGAGCTTGCGCGCCTCAAGGGCGATGAACAGGCCGGAAATGCCGCTGCCAATCACAATCAGCTTGTATCGCTTCGATTGGAACTGAGCGGTGTCACGGTGCGCCTCAGTCGGCATTGGACTTAGTGTAGAACTGACACGAAGTACCCGCCAAGGGGCGCATGCGCCAACGCCGCGATACACTACCTCCGCGCAGCGGCGCCACCAGATCGTCCCGGAGCTCGTCCTTTGGCAATCCTTCCCATTCGCCGTGCCGGCGACCCCGTCTTGCGAGAGAAAGCACGACGAGTCCGGAACATCGACAAGTCCATCCACAAGCTCATCGAGGACATGTGGGAAACGATGTACGACGCTCCCGGCGTTGGCCTCGCCGCCCCTCAGATCGGCGTTTCCCTCCGTGTCGTCGTGATCGACGTCGGCGACGACAACCAGATCGCCTTGCTGAACCCGGAGATTGTGAAACGTTCCGGCGAACGCCGCTGCGACGAAGGCTGCCTCTCCGTTCCCGGCTACCGCGGCGAAATCACCCGCTCGGTGAAGGTCGTGGCCCAGGGCCTCGACCCGTACACGGGCAAGGAAATTCGCATCAAGGCAGAAGATGACTTGCTGGCCGAAGCGCTCGAACACGAAATCGACCACGTCAACGGCATCCTCTACATCGACTACCTGGACAGCCCCGATTCATTGATTCCGTTGAGCGATGCGCCCGAAGTGCGCGGCTAAGGAGACCCCATGTTTATCGACGCCATCGAGGCCCGCGAAATCCTCGACTCCCGCGGAAACCCCACCGTCCACGCGACGGTCGTCCTTGAGGATGGTGCGGTTGGCATGGCCGCCGTCCCCTCCGGTGCTTCCACCGGCGCCCACGAGGCTGTTGAGCTTCGTGACGGCGGAAGTCGCTATGGCGGAAAAGGTGTCACTAAGGCCGTCCGCAACGTGAACACGGAAATCGCAAAAGCCCTGCATGGTTTTCCTGCGACCGAACAGCGCGCGATCGACAAAGTTCTTTGCGAACTAGATGGCACTCCCAACAAGGGCCGCCTCGGCGCCAACGCCATCCTCGGCGTTTCACTCGCCGTCGCGCGAGCAGCGGCCGCATCCGCCGACGTACCGCTCTATCGGTATCTCGGTGGCTCCGGCGTGCACCGGTTGCCGGTCCCCATGTTTAACATCCTCAACGGCGGCAAGCACGCCCCGGACAGCACGGACTTCCAGGAATTCATGGTCATGCCCGTCGGCGCGGATACCTACTCCGAGGGCCTGCGCATGGGCGTCGAGATCTACCACGCCCTTCACGCCCTCCTCCACGACCGCGGCCAGATCACGTCGGTTGGCGACGAAGGCGGGTTTGCGCCATCCCTTCCAGGGAATGAGGAAGCCGTGCAGGTCGTGGTCGAAGCGATCGAGAAGGCCGGGTACAAGCCCGGCACCGACGTCGTCCTCGCCCTCGACCCCGCTTCCACCGAGCTCTACTCCGGCGGCAAGTACGCGCTGGCAAAGGAAAAGCGCGTACTCACCACCGCGCAGATGGTCGACCACTGGGCGGGCTGGGTGGCGAAGTACCCGATTCGTTCGATTGAAGATGGTCTCGCCGAGGATGACTGGGCGGGATGGGCGAAGCTCGTGGCCAAGCTCGGCGAATCCTGCCAGGTCGTCGGCGATGACCTGCTGGTCACCAACGTCGAGCGCATCCGCCGTGGGATCACCGAGAAGTCGGCCAACAGCGTGCTCGTGAAGCTAAACCAGATTGGCACCCTCACCGAAACCCTCGAGGCCATCGAAATGGCGAACCGGGCCGGCTGGACCGCGGTCATCAGTCATCGCTCCGGCGAAACCGAAGACACGTTCATCGCGGACCTCGCCGTCGCGACCGGCGCAGGCCAGATCAAGACCGGTGCCCCCGCTCGTGGCGAGCGCACGGCGAAGTACAACCGCCTACTGGAAATCGAAGCCGAACTTGGCCCCGGCGGCACGTATGCCGGATGGGATTGCATCCGTCAGCTTGGGCCGCGTCCCGTGCGCGAATCCTCCGCCCGCGGGCGTACCACGCGCTCGGACCGCCGCCCGCCGCGCGCGCGGCATTGAGATGACGCCAGAAATCCGAGCGATTGCCGACCGGTTCATCTACGAACAGGCGACCGTCAAGCACATTGCTGCCCTTGCGCCCGAAGGCGCTCTCGATCGGCCCCTCAAACGCCAGGAATGGTCCGTTCGCCAGCTGCTCGCCCACCTCGCCCAGTCGCTCAACGACTACGCCGACGATGGTTCAAACGTGGCTCGCGGGCGAGTTCCCCATTCCCCAGGGCTGGGATCCGCACAAGGTGAACGCAGCGACCGTCGACCGATACAAAGAAGCCGACCTCGTGGAAATCATCGAACTCTTCGGGAAGGGCCTGAACTCGCTCGTGGCTGCACTCGCTGCGATACCCGATGAACGTGCCGGAGAGGACTTCGGCCCCCGGCCGCTCCTCCAGACGTTCGACGTACTGAGCGGTCATTGCCTCGAACACGCTATCCCGCTGGTCGATGCCCTCCCCGAGGTGCGTATGGACGCACTCGTCCTCAACTGGCTCCTCGATGCCCGGTTCCCAACTGAAGCCGGTCAGGACTGGCAGTCGGCTCTCCTCCGCGAGGCAAGGGAGTATGTTGCCAACCACCCCGACGAGGAAGAGGAGGACGACGAATGACTATTCCAGCAGTCCAGCAGGTCATCGATGAACTGGATGCGCATCGTGCGAAATTCGAGGAATTGTGCCGATCGCTGTCTGCAGAAGAACTGGCTCGGCCCGTGCCCGGGAGCACCTGGTTCGTCCGCGACTTCATCGCGCATCTCGCCACGATCGATGTTCCCGTGGGGAACATGTTCAAGACCATGCACGCCGCCGAAGATGCCGGCCTGCGAAACGCCGATGGCGGCAAGTTCGAAGTCGATGGTTGGAACGACCGCCAGGTCGAGCAACGGCGAGCGCTGTCCGTGGACGAAGTCCTGGCCGAGGCCGCGAAGGCGCGCGCTGAACTGAAAGAGCACATGGTCGTCCTCACCGAAGAGGACCTCGCCCGCACAATGAAGTTCGGCGGTGATTCGAAGCGACCGCCTTCCGAGTTCCCGTTCGGCGCCTACCTGCGTGGCTGGTGCAAGCACGACCCGATGCACGCCGTGGATATGACTCGCGCGATGCCAGAACGCCAGGCTGCCCTGGCCCCATGGTTCGATGACCCGGTAATTCAGGGCTACCAGAAAGCCATGAACGGCTAACTCAATGCCGATCCGAGTCTCGCCGCCGAAAGTGTTCCCGGTCGCAACGCTCGCCACCAAGCCACCGAGCGATGTCGCCGGCAGCCTCGACGCATACCGGCAGTCGTCGTTCGTGCTCGGCCCTGAACTCGAAATGGTGCTCGACGGCCTGAACCTCGAAGGCAAGCTGGCCGAGGCCTCATCCGGCTCGAAATTTCGCTCTCAGCGGATGGCCTCCGCGATGGGGCTCTGGTCGCGTGGTTGGCTCGCGCGATTGCAAGCACTGCAAGGTTTGCAGTGGGGCAACTACTCAGCGGCTACAGCATTGGTCCGCGCCGCCGCCGATCACGAGGCCGCGATGCTCTACCTGTTGCGCACCGGGGCCGAAGAGTGGCAAGACTGGCTCGACGGCGGCGGAGTCGCAATTTCGGCGGAACACCATGCGACCGAATTCGAACTGCACGCATTCCGCGCCGCAGAAATCCTGGCCGCTCACGACATCCTTGGGCCGCTCTACCGGGTCGCGACCGACCTCTCGCTTTCGCACTTCGGGTCGACACTGCTATTCGCCGGCGCAGAATCAGCACCGGATCATGTTTCCATAACGTTCGGCGACCGCGACTTCCATTTTGGCCTTGCCGAACTTCACCTCGGCTGGCTGCTCGAACTCGGAATCGCCCAATTCGAAGCGCTCGCGGAAGCCGGCGAAGTCTTCGCTCCGGTGGATCAGCCGGTAACTCTGTGGATCGAGGGTGCGCGCAAAGTTGTCGCGAACTCGTCCCGCTGCCGCGTCGAACAAATCGAATCCGAGGGAATGCGCCGCTACCTCGTCCACAACTGGCGCCGGGAACCGCGTTCGGCGCCCAAACGGATACTTCTCTGAACTTCGCCTAACGGTGGCGGGTTGTAGCATTTCAGATATGCGATTGTTTCTGTTCGCGGGCGGCCTGCTCCTCCCGCTGCTCCTCGTCTTCGGTGCCTGTGGCGACAGCAAGACTGACGACCCCGCCACTCCAACACTGAGTGGCGGAACGGGTACCGATGAAGACTATCTCGCGGCAATTTGCGGCGGGACGTCTGACTTTTCGAACGCACTGATTAGCAAGACCACCGCCGATGAAATCGCCGACGTCATTCGCGACTTCATCGCCACGATGAAGCAGGCAAACCCACCGGCGGACCTCGTCCAGTACAACGCCGACTTCGTGAAGTACCTCGAAGATGCCGTGAGCGATCCAACCTCGCTCGTGACGAGAAACCCGCCGCTGCCTTCGAAAGACGCCCAGCGCAGGTTGGCCGCCAAGGAGCTCTCGGTCGCTGAATGTAAGGACGGAACCTTCTTCAGCCGCGGGCTCTCGGACTAGTCGCGGGAGCGCAAAGCCGCCTGCCGCTGTAGGCTGTGCCCACACATTTCAACTGCTTCGAGGGATCGTCATGCCGACACCGTACGCATATTTTCAGGGCAAAATTGTTCCGCTGAGCGAAGCGAAAATCGGCATCATGACCCACGCCTTCAACTACGGCACCGCTGTCTTCGAAGGCATTCGTGGCAACTGGAACGAAGAAGCGCAGACCACGTACCTCTTCCGCTCTCGCGAACACTTCGAACGCCTCGGACAGAGCGCCCACATCCTCGGTCTCCAGATGAAGGATTCGGTCGACAAACTAGCCGAAACTGCGGTTGAGTTGGTCGAGCGCAGCGGCTTCACCGAAGACGTCTACCTTCGACCGATGGTCTACCTCTCAGGCGAAGTACTTGGCGTCCGCCTTCACAACGTCGATTGTGACACGCTCATTTTCCTCGCCCCGTTTCCGGCATACCTTCCCGAGACCGCTCGCTGCCATACCAGCACCTGGCGCCGCGTCCAGGACACCGGCATCCCACCCCGGGCAAAAGTCACAGGTATCTATGTGAACAGTGCCCTCGCTAAGACCGAAGCAAACGCGAACGGCTTCGACGAGGCGATCATGCTCAACGAAAACGGCCACGTCTCCGAAGGCAGCGGCGAGAACATCTTCATGATTCGCCACGGCCAGCTCATCACCCCTGGCCCGGCCGACAACGTCCTCGAGGGGATCACTGCCAAGAGCGTCATGCAGATGGCTGCGGACGACCTTGGCATCGAAATTGTTCAGCGCGAGATCGACCGCACCGAGCTCTACATCGCCGATGAGGTCTTCATGACCGGCACAGCGGCTCATCTCACGCCAATCGTCGAGATCGACCGCCGAAATGTCGGCACAGGACGCCCCGGCCCCATCACAAGCAAACTCAGCGAGCTCTTCTACGATGCAATTCGCGGGAAGAGCGAGAAATACAAGGCATGGTGCACCCCGGCACGCGCGCGCGTCGCTCACTAGGACCGGTCGAGTTTCGACCGCCGCGCGCGCTCGGTGTCATCGTCGGGGGCGCGCTCGCTGCATGGGCGTTCGTCGCGGCGATACTGGCGGCGGGAGTAGCCGTTGGTGCCGATGCAGAATTCAAAACGTTCCTCGCCTGGGCTGTTTGCGCGGTCGCCTGCGGCGTTGGATTGCTATTCACGAACTGGGCCTATGCCGTCGGTTCCATGAGCTATGTGGTCGACAACGAGGCCCTCACGATTCACTGGGGCTTCCGACGAATCGTCGTTCCCATCGCCGTCATTCAGCGCATGATCCCCGGCCGGACGCTCGATATGACCCAGGTCAAAGGGCTCAACTGGTGGGGCTGCCACGTTGGCGGAGCCGATGTGAAGCGAGTCGGCTTCACGCTCTTCTTCTCTACCCACAGCACGCCGGATGAACTGCTCTACCTCGTGACTACCGCCGAGGCATACGCCCTCACCGTTCTCGATCAGGCTGGTTTCGCCGAGGAAATCCAGGCGAGGGCCGCCCTCGCGCCGATGGACGACTTTTCTCACCGCTCCACGGCCGAAGGCATCGCCGCCATGCCGGTCTGGCGAGACCGAACCGCAGCCATCATCTTCGGCATCGGTGCGCTCGCCAGCGTCATCCTTGGTAGCTACGTGTTCGCCAGCTATCCCAGCCTGCCCAGCGTCGTCGAACTCAGCTTCCCCGCCCTCGGGGGCATCGTCCGCGTCGGCGACAAGGGCGAACTGCTGCGCATCGCCTACCTCGGCGCCGGGATCCTCGGCTTCAACGCGATAATGGGCGTGATGCTCCATGCCCGCGAGCGCGCCGCCGGGCTCTGGATGCTCGCCGCCTCGGGGATGCTCCAGGCGGTACTCTTCGGCGCAGCCATCCTTGCCTTCAGCCGCGCCTGAATCGCGCGTTCGGCACGTGCGGCAAAGTCTGCCACCAGCTACCATCCGAAGCAGAGTTGCCCCCGTAGCTCAGCGGATAGAGTGTCGGCCTCCGGAGCCGAAGGCACAGGTTCGAGTCCTGTCGGGGGTACCACGTCTCACCATTTCACTGGATCGCCCGGCCTACCCCGCCGGGTGTCGGCGCGCAGCCCCACCGTCCCACTCAATCCCCAGCCCGGGCGCATCCGAAAGCACCAGGTGCCCGTCCTCGATTCGCTCGCTGCCGCGCACCAGCTCTGACCGCCATGGCACCGAGCCCCAACAGTACTCGAGAACTGAGAAGTTCCGCAGTGTCGCCGCGACTTGGGCTGCCGCGGCCGTCGAAACCGGTCCTGACATATTGTGGGGCGCCACTTCGATTTCATACGTCGCGGCCGTGGCGCAGACGTTCCGCATCTCGGACATGCCGCCGATCCATTTCACGTCGGGCATGATCACATCGAGCGCACGAGCTTCGAACAGCGACCGGTACGCGTAAGCCCCCTGCAACTGCTCCCCGCCAGCCAAACGCGTCCGAATGCGCGACTTCAGTTCGGCCAGCGCCGCCGGGTCGGCCACGACGAACGGCTCTTCGATCCACCAGAGGTTGAATTCCGCGAGACGGTCGGCCATTCGCATCGCATCGGCGGGCGTCATCGTCCACGCCCAGTCAGTCAGCAGGTCGACATCTGGCCCTATCGCCGAGCGAACTGCCGCGACGCGCGCAATGGCCAGTTGAATTTCCGCATTGCTCAATGGCCCACCCGCGACCGTTCCTCGCTCGGGAACGAACGGATACATCTTCACCGCCGTGAACCCTTCCGCGACCGGAAGCGCGGCGACTCTCGCGATCTCCTCCGGAGAGTTCCCGGTCTGGGCGGCGTTGATGTTCGCGTACAGCCGCAGCCGATCGGTGTGCGCCCCGCCGAACAATCGCCGGACAGGCTGTTCCACAGACTTTCCCGGCCAGGTCCCAGAGAGCCTGCTCGATCCCGGAGAACGCGGAGTAGCGCGTGCGGTCTGCGAACGGGTTATGCAGGAATCGCGCCCGAAGCGGCTCGATCAGGTCCATCGGATGCCGCCCGAGCAATTGCGGCTTCACCTGTTGGACGAGCAACTCCACACCGGTATCGAATCTGCTCTGGCTTGCCTCGCCAACTCCAACCTCGCCAGTGTCCGTGCTGATTTCGACGAAGAGCCACGTCCGGCCACGCTCGGCATCGACGACAACCGTGGAGATGTCGGTGATCTTCACTGTCTAACCCTCGCGATCGAGGGTCATCAGTATTTCGAAAACCGCGTCTCCAGCGGCTGCAATAGCCATCGGCGTGATCGCCTGGGGCCAACGGTCCAACGTCGAGTGAAACAGCGAGAATCCCGGGCCGACCAACGAAATGAAGCGGCCGCCGTGCGAGTGAACCACCGCAGCCTCGCCCGCAGGGTTCTCGCTGATCGCAAATTCCGGTTCGGTCGGAAAATTCGAGAACGACGGCACAGTGCGTGCGACTTCCAGAAGCGCTTCGTCGGAGCTGCGAATCATGAGCGGCGCGCCCGCTGCACCGATGTTGGCGCCAAGATGGATGGTGGCTTTTGCCCTGCGCGCGAGGTCAGGCTCCGCTGCGAAGTACCGCTTCGCGCCGAGAAACCCGAGCTCGTGCCCGGTGTTGGCAAGGAAGATAACGTCTCGCCGGAAGTGATCGTTCCTCACAAGCCGAACCATTTCCAGCAAGATCGCCAGGCCGCCCCCGCGTTCGCCGGCACAGTTCCACCAGCCACTTCGCGGCGTAAGCACAATCAGCGGCGCGAGGTCCCGAATTATCCCGGGAATGTCCGCCCGAATATTGCTCGCGGTCGTCACGGTTCGCTTCGCGCCACAGTGGATTTCGGTCTCGCTCCCCGCGCGCTGAGCTGCCTCAAGGGTGGCCCACGCTGTATCCGGGACCTGCACGATCGGCGGGCCGTCCGGCGCATCGTAGTGCCATGCGTTCAGCAGCGAAGCCCCGCCCTCTGCCCCCGCCACACAGGCCACGACCGCTGCATGGTTCGTCGATCGCATCGCCTCGAGTTCCGCAGCCATGCCATGAGCGCCGAGGCGGACCAGGGCGATGCTTCCTGCGCGACTCAGCAGGGCCGAACGTTCCACGGATCGCCTCACCGCTTGGCGGGAGAAGCGAGTCCATGAGCGGCACCGCCGAAATCGTCGTCTCACCAACACGGATGAAGCTCTCGTCGAGGTCGACCCGACTGAACGGGAACGGCACTTCCCGGCCATCGACTCCTGCCGCCGCGAGCTGTTCGAGCAGCCATCGCCCCGACGCCTGATCCGTCTCCGTTGCCGTTCGATGCCACCCCTGTGAATCGAACTCTCGAACGATTTCGCTGCATGTTTCTGCCGAGACGCTCATGCGGCCTCCTGTTGCCGGAACCTAGCCGCGAGGAAGCCCCAGGCCACGTGTCGCGATGACGTTTCGCTGAATTTCGCTCGTTCCCTGCCCGACGGTCGCCGCCGCGGAATCAAGGTAGTCCGAACCCCATGCGTCGGGGTCGTTTGCATCGAGGACTCTCAGGCCCGCCGGGCCCATGATGCGAACCATCAAATCCGGCACGGCCTGTCGCACGAAAGAGGTCAAGAGTTTGACCATCGATGCTTCGTGATTTGGGAACTGTCCCTGCTCTCGCATCCAGGCCACCCGGTAGCCAAGGAGCCAGGCAACCTCTGAAGTCGTTGCGATTTCGGAGAGTCGCGAACGGTTCGCGTCCGTCAGCTTGATTTCGGGATGGGCGTGTATCCATCGAACTGCCTGGTCCACGAGCCGCCGCGTACCCCCGATGTGGGCACCGCCCGAGCGCTCGTAGTCCATCGTCTGAGCGTTGACGTACCAGCCGCGGTTTTCTTCGCCGACGCGGTTGCTGACCGGCACTCGAACATCGGTCAGGTACACGTAGTTGAAGTGGTGGTCGCCCTGGAGGTCGAGGAGTGGTTTCACATCGATCCCTGGCGAATCCATCGGTACAGCGATCATCGAGATGCCGCGATGCTTCGGTGCGTCAGGGTCGGTCCGTGCGACACACCACAGGTAATCCGAATAGTGAGCGCCGCTGGTGTACCGCTTTACTCCCGTAATGACGTAGTCGTCGCCGTCCCGCACCGCGCGTGTCTCCACGTTGGCCAGGTCAGAACCTGCGTTGGGCTCAGAGAGCCCCATCGCGAAGCTGACTTCGGCACTGGCGATCTTCGGCAGATATTCCGCCTTCTGCTCGTCCGAACCGAACAGCATGATCGATGGCCCGACCTGCTGCACGGCGCGACGATGGTGCTCCTGGGGAGCTCCCGCGTATGCCATCTCTTCCATGTAGATGGACTGCAGCGTCGGCCCCATTCCGAGCCCTCCGAACTCCTTCGGCCATGAGATTGCGAGCCAGCCGCGTTCGGCGGTTGCCTTCGAAAATTCCGGCGACCAGCCCGGCAACCGATGTTCGCGATGGTGGCGCCAGAACTCGGGCGTGAGTGTATCGGCCAGGAATTTGCGCACGTCGGCGCGAAACTCCTCTTGTTCGGGGGTGAAACGGAAACGCATTGGAAGGTGACTCCAGACTTTGTACGTTAGGCGCGACGGCGCGCGAACGGGTTGATGGCTTCGTTGATGGCATCGGCGAGCAGGTTGAGCGCGAGAAGGAGCGCAGCCAGCGTGGCGCCGGGGAATACCGCATACCACCAGGCCGTCTGCAGGTTGCTCTTCGAGCTGTTCACGAGTCCGCCAAGCGACGGTTCAGGCGGGCGTTCGCCAAGGCCGAGGAAGCTCAGGGAGGCCGAGAGAATTACTGCCGATGCCATAAACAGTGCCAGCTGAGTCAACAGCGGTGCGATGGCATTGCGGGAGATATGTCCAAACACAACGCGCAGGCCGCTTGCTCCAAGAGACTGCGCGGCCAGCACGTAATCGCGGTTGCGTTCTCCGAGCATTTGCGCTCGTGAAAGGCGTGCGAACGAAGGGACCGAGAAGAACGCGATTGCAATCCCGACGTTCCGCACTCCGGGCCCAAGGATTGTCACGATTGCCAGGGCCGCCAACAGGCCTGGAAACGCGAGTAGCGCATCAACCATTCGCATGATGACCGTGTCGACCCAGCCGGAGACGTAGCCCGAAACGAACCCGATCACGATCCCAAAGAATGCCCCAACGCCCACTGCTACCAGGCTGATTACAAGCGAAATACGCAAGCCGTACACCGTGCGCGAAAAGAGATCGCGGCGCAATTCGTCGGTACCGAACGGATGCTCCCGGCTCGGCGACAGGAATCTCCCCGAGGCATCCTGGATGTTTGGGTCGTGCCACGTGATCCATGGGGCGAAAACCGCTGCCCCAACCAGGACGAGTAGCACTGCCAGGCCAACCAGGCCCTGCGGGTTCCTGATGAGCCGGTCGAGACTCCCCCAGAACATCGACTCACGGGTCATGCGTTCGCGGCGGCTCTTATAAACCAGGGGCTGTACGACGAGTTCTGTCATCTGCGCCGTACCCGTGGATCGAGGAATCCGTAGGCGATGTCCGCCGCGAGATTCACGGCGACGAAGATGACGACAAGAATGACGAGCGTGCTCTGCACGATGAGATAGTCCCGGTTCTGAATGGCGTCGACGACCAATCTGCCAAGGCCAGGTCTCGTGAAGACGCGTTCGATGACCACAGCGCCGGCAAGGATCCCGCCGACCTGCAGCGCCATGATTGTCACCACCGGGATCATCGAATTGCGCAGTGCGTGGCGTACGACAACTACCCGTGGTGAAAGACCTTTCGCCCGCGCCGTACGGATGTAGTCCTGGCCCATGGCTTCCTGGACAGTGGTGCGGGTGTACCTGCGCCAGCACTGCCGCGAGTCCACTGCCGAGAGCGAACGACGGCAGGATGAGGTGCTTTAATGGATTGGATCGGGTCATCGAAAATCGAGACCCGGCCGCTAACTGGCAGCCATCCGAGGTTCACCGAGAACAACCACAGCAACAGCACCCCCAACAGGAAGTTGGGAACGCCGAGTGTGCTGATCGTGAAGAACGACAGGAACCAGTCCCAGCCCGATCTCGGTTTCACCCCGGCGATCGTCCCAAGCGGAATACCGATCAGGATGGCGATCACGTACGACGCGACCGCGAATTCGATGGTCGGCGGGAACGAAAGCTTCACGAGCCGCGAAATCGGAATGCCGGTGCGAATCGAGACTCCGAGGTCGCCCCGGACAAGGTCGCTGATCCACCGCGCGTATTGCACCGGAATCGGATCCTTCAGCCCGAGTTCCTCGCGAATCGCCTCCACATCGGCGGGCGTAGCATCTTCGCCGGCCAGTGCATCGGCGGGATCGCCAGGCACGAGCCGGAGTACGAAGAACACCGCCAGGCTGGCCAGTACAAGTACTGGCACGGCCTGGGCGAGTCTTCCGACGAGGTAACCTAACATCGGCTAGCCAACATCATCCGTGTCCTCGCGGTGCAGCCTAAGAGTCGAGCCACACTTTTTCAAAGACAGCCTGGTTCGCCGGAGACGTGAGGTACTCGCCGTATCCGCGGACTCGCTTCGAAACCAACTGAGGCGACTCGTTCGGGGCCAGCGGCACAAGGAACGGATCGTTGAGCCAGAGGTCGTTGAAGCGCTTGTATTGCGCCTTCGCAGGCTCACCGAGCGGGTCGAGGTTCGTCAGCTTGTCGACGATATCGAGATACGCTGGCGGGTCGTAGTAGCTCATGTTTGGCTGCTGATAGGGGAACGTCTGCTGGAAGTTCGTGAGCGGCGCCATGTTCGAGAACGAGTGCGTCGTCGTCCACAGGCCCTTGAATTCCCGCGCCCGGAGGATCGCCAGGAAAGCCGTCGGGTCCGATGGGATGAGCTGCACTTCGATACCGACATCCTTCAGGTTCTGCTGGATGAGCGATGCCAGGTTCACATAGGACGCCGTGGTCCGGTGGTCGAACGCAATAGGCGCAGTCTGCTTCCATCCAGCTTCACTCAGGAGCTTCTTTGCGCCCGCCGGATCGTAGAGCGCGCCTTCAAGGGTCGGGTCGAAGGCCGGCGACGCCTTGGGCCACGGCTGCGAGGTAACGCTGCCGAAGCCTTCGTTCAGCTCGTTCACGATTCGATCGCGGTCTAGGGCGATAAAGATCGCCTTCCGCACACGGGCATCCGTGAGCTGAGGATTCGTGACGTTCAAGCCCATGTAGGTCAGGCCCGTCTTCGGTGTCACCGAAACCAGGTCCTGGAACTGCTTTGCGAGGGAAGCCAGCGGGCCAAACATGTGGTCCACTTCTCCCGCCTGGTAGGCGAGGCCCATTGCGTCCTGGTCCCCGAAGAACTTCACTTCGATGCCGTCCATGTATGGGCCGCCGAGCTTGTCGCTCGCGTGCCAGTTCGGGTTCTTCTCGAACGTCAGGGTCTGGCCGGGCGTCCAGTTCTTGAAGATGTACGGGCCTGTGCCGTTGATGGCTTTGCCGTTCTTGGTGTCGTCGTACGAAGCCTCGTGGACGACCTTCAGCTGCGTGAAGAAGTCGGCCATGTTCACGCGCGGCTGGTCGAACGTCATCTCGACTTCCGTCTTGCTGACAACATTGATCTTCGTGATCGCCTTCGCGAAGGCCGCCGTCTGGAAGCTGCCGGTGATGCCGTAAGCCTTCGGATCCTGGATCAGCTTGATACCGAATACGAAGTCGTCTGCGGTGACTGGTGCGCCGTTATGGAACTCCAGACCAGGCTTGAGCGTTACGACGACGCCGGAACGGTCGTTATTGAATTCGAACCGGTCCGCCAACAGAAGTTCGGCATCGAGGGTGTCCCGGTACTGAATTACCGACTCCACCGGAATCATGTTGATGTATGGGTTCTCGGCCAGGCCGACGAACGGATACCCCGTCGACATGTTGAGGTCGGCCGTCTGAGCGCCCTTCAGTGTTCCGCCGGTCTTCGGCTTATCAGCCGCGGTCGGGCTTGCGCCGGGCGTTTGCCCGCCGCCGGGCGTTGCGTTGCCGCCGTCGTCATCGTCGCCACAACCGACGAGGCCAAGCGCCGCTACTCCGAGGCCTGCCGCTGAAGCGCCGCCAACGAACGTTCGCCGGCTCCTTCGTGTGTTGTACCAATTGGGCTTGCTGTCGTTACTCATGTTTCCCTCCGAGACCTGCTGCGCCATGCGCCGTATCTGGTGGCTACCGCTTCGAGCCGTGGTCTTATTGGTTAGTCACGCCGATGACACCGGCTGCGGTGAGTTCGGCTATCCGGTCGGCCTTAAGGCCGAGTTCTTCAAGAATCGTGGTTGTGTGCTCTGCGTAGCGCGGAGCGGCGGAACGGATGCGCCCTGGCGATTTTGAGAGCCTCGGAAGTACGTCGACCATCGCGACGTCTCGGCCCTCCCACGGTATGTTTACGATTGAGCCGCGCCCTTGGATCATGGGGTGCTCGAATATCTGCTTGATGTTGAGCACCGGGGCGCTCGGTACTCCGGCCTGCGTCAGGGCTTCTTCAACGTCACGAATGTCCCTTGCTGCTACCCATTCACGGATGGCCGCGTAAATCTCGTCCGCGTGATTCACGCGGTTTGGCATCAGGTATTCGGGGTCGTCAGCCTTGTCTTCCATGCCGACGAGGCGGGCGAGTCGTCCCCACTGCCGGTCGTTGTTCGCGTTAATTGCGATCGTCACGCCGTCGCGCGTCTCGAAGTTTGCCGCAGGTACGACGCCGGGGTTCATGTTGCCGCTGCGTTCTCGGACGCGGCCGGTCACGCTGAAATCGGCCACCGAGCCCTCGCACGCGCGCAGGATCGGTTCGAACAGTGCGAGGTCAGACACCTGCCCCGTTCCGCCGCGAGCGTCTCGCCAATAGGCAGCGAGCAAGATGCTGAAGGCGCCCCAGATGCCCGCCATGTAGTCCGCAGTCGCGTAGCCGCTACGCACCGGCTCGGAATCCGGGAAGCCCGTCACGTAGGTCGCACCCGAGATCGCCTGGGCTTGGCGGTCATATCCCCCGAACGAACTCCACGGCCCGGTTTGGCCGAAGGCGCTCAGTCTGTGGATGATCAAGCGAGGGTTCGCCTCGAGAAGTCGTTCCGGAGACAGGTTCCATTTTTCGAACGTGCCAGGCCGGAAGTTCTCTACGAGCGCATCCGCCGTGCGGACGAGTTCAACGAGCAGGTCCTGGCCTTCCGTGCGCCGAAGGTCGATCGCGATAGACCGCTTGTTGCGTTCTTCGTGCAGCCGAATCGGGCGCTGTGGCTGCGGCTCCGACGTTGGAAGTTCGACCTTCACAACGTCGGCGCCGAAGTCACTCAAGTGCGTTGCGGCAAGGGGTCCGGCAAGCACGGTAGAGCAATCAATGATGCGGAACCCCGCCAGCGGGAGTTCAAGGGCGTCTGAATCGGCCATCAGGTCATGCTATGCCTCGCGGTTACACTCTTCAACACAATGATTACGATGATTATCATTGGTTTGCACCACAATCTCTTTGATTCCATACTTCCGTCGAGGAGACCCCGCAGTGAACCTGAGTCCCCAATCTCTGGAGAGCCTGGTCTCTGTGATCGACCATCGCAGCTATACGCGTGCCGCCGAAGCCCTCTCGCGTTCCCAACCGGGCGTGTACCAGCACGTTCGCCAATTGGAACGCGAACTCGGCACCAAGCTCGTGGAACAGAACGGCAAGCAGGTGGTCGCAACCGAGCACGGCCGAGCCGTTTATGCATTCGCGCTGAGGCATCACGCGGAGGAAGACGACCTCGTCCGCTACCTTGCCGATGATGCTTCGCTTCGCCGCGGCCAGGTTCGCGTCGCCGCAGGTACCACCTCGGCCGAGTTCATCCTCCCGACTATCGCCGTCGCCTTCCGGCGTCAGTATCCGGGCATCGAAATCCACCTTTCGGCCTTCGGAACCATCCCCGATGTCGACGGCGCTGTCGCCCGGCGCACCATCGACCTCGGGATGCACAGTGCTCCTGCGCCCGTCGACGGAGTGGTGAAGACGGCGATTCTTTCGGACGCACTTGTTGGCCTCGCCCGCCGCGACCACCCGCTGGCCGATACCAGTGAGCTGGTGACTCCCGAGCGGCTCTCCCGTGAGCCGATGGTTCACTTCGGTTACACGAACCCCGAACGCGCCCGCATTCCTACGTTTCAGGCCCAGGTCAACAACTGGTTCGCCGAAGCCGGAATTTTTCCCGAGTCGCCGTTGACTATCGGTACGCTTGCAGGGATGAAACGGGCAGTGAAAGACGGTGGCGGAGTCGCGATCGTTTCCCGCTATGCAGTCGACATTGGAGATCCGGACCTCGTGACCTTCGAGCTCGCAGGAGCCCCGAAACGCGACTTCGTGCTCGTCTCGCCAACCTCTGGCTGGGAGTCAACGGTGGTGCGAACCTTCCGCGAATTCGTCATCAGCCTTGAATGGATCGGAGCGGACCAGCGCGGCTTCGAGCCCGCTTCTCAAGCTCCGGAATCGGACGTGGAAGGCCTCGGCGGCGAAGAATTTTCGGCTGAGTCCTCGCGACCAACCCCGCGACCAGCGATCCAGTATCCCTCGGACCTCCAGGCGCCACGGTGGCGCTGACCCGCTTCAACAGGGAAGAATCGAGCGGAAACCGACGCAGTCGATGTCTTCGCAACCGCGTCCCGCCTCTTCCCGGAAGGCCTGAAAGGTGGAATCAATGCCCGGACCATTTGAAGGAATTCGAGTCGTCGAATTCGGCCGCTTCATCGCAGCGCCATACTGCGCTCAACTCCTCGCCGATGGCGGCGCAGACGTCATTAAAGTCGAGCCCCTTATCGGTGACGACACGCGGCGGACAGGCGAAGTCATCCCCGGGGAGGGCCGCCAATTCCTCAACAAGAACCGTGGTAAGCGTTCCATCGCGGTCGACCTGAATGTGCCGGAAGTCGCCGCCGCGGTACGTCGCCTGGCTGTTGGCGCCGACGTCGTCGTTGCGAACTTTCGCCCTGGGCAGTCCGAACGCCTCGGACTCGACTACGACTCGCTGTCTGCAGTCAACCCGCGCCTCGTCTACGCCGAGAACACGGCTTTCGGGAAAAAGGGACCTATGGCGGGGAAGCCAGGCATGGATCTGATGATGGCTGCCTTCACTGGTCTCGCTCCCATTGGCCCGGCTGGCCCGATAGATCTCGACGCCCCGGTCATCGATTACATGGCCGCGATGCTCCTCAGCTGGGGCGTGGCCAGCGCGCTTTTTCACCGTGAACGCACCGGGAAGGGCCAGAAGATCGACGTATCCCTGCTGCAGGCATCACTCGTGCTGCAAAACAACGGGCTCAACCACATCGACATCCTGGATAACGACTGGCGCGAACGCTACGTCAGCGAAGCGCGCGCAGCCCTGGCTAACGGCGCCTCCTGGGACGACGTGCTCGACCTTCGCAGTTCGCTCGCTCCTCATGCGCAGAACAAGGCCTACTACGGCTTCTTCCGCACCGCCGACGGGGGAATCGCCATCGCCGCACCCGGCACTGCCAACCGGAAGAAGCTGCTGACGATGCTTGGAGTTGAGGACCGCTGGGTCACCGAGGCCGGATGGCTCCCCGAGGATGCTCACTCCCATGTGCGCCGCGTGCTCAATGACGTTGCCGCGAAGCTTGCCACCGAGCCGACCGCCCATTGGCTCGGACTCCTGCAGGCCGCGGGCATCCCGGCATCAGCAACACGCTTCCGCGAAGAACTCCTGAGCGACGAACAGGCCCTGGCGAACGACTACTTCATACGCCTTGAACACGAACTGGTCGGCGAACTGACGGTCGTTGCGCCACCCGTCCGATTCTCTGAGTCGCCGCTGCAGGCAGACACCGCCTCGCCGGTATTGGGTAAACACAGTCGCGAGGTATTGATCGAAGCCGGCCTCTCGCCGGCAGAAGTGGACTCGTTGGCCGCGGCCGGGAGCATCGTCGCCGGCGACTAGCCGGGTCTCACGGGGTGCTGTCCGCTCTGGGGGTCTCCCTGCCACTGCACTTCGAAAATCCGAACCGGGCTGTCGGCGCCTGAAAGACTGGCCTCGCCGAGGTCATGGAATTGGAATCCCTTCCCCGCGGCCAGTTCTCGCACCACCGAAGACGTGAGGATCTGGCCACCGGCTGCCCGCCCCGCCAGTTCCGAAGCGATCGTCACCGAACTGCCGTAAAGGTCTTCCTCTTCGGCGATCGGTTCGCCTGCGTTGATACCCACGCGAAGCCGGATGGACTCCGGCAACTCCGCCGCCGCCGTCATGTGCTGCAATTCAATGGCGCAGCGCAAAGCCTGCTGAGTTGATTCGAACGTCGCGAGGAACCCGTCCCCGAACGATTTCACTTCTTCGCCGCCGTTCTTGCGGAGCGAGCCGCGCAGCATCTCTTCGTGTTCGCGCAGGATTGATCGCGCGCCGGCGTCGCCCAGCTTCTTGAACAACTCGGTGTGCGATTCGATGTCCGTGAACAGGATGGTGCGAATCGCGTTGTCCCGATTCGCCCGGCTCGGGCCTCGTTGATCCTCGCCAAGGAAAGCAATCGAGGCGTCGAGGACGGCCTTCGAATCGCCTACAAATGGCGCGACCGAGTCTCCTTCCATGAGCATCAACCTGGCATTGGGGATTGCGCTCGCCAACTGCTTCGCCACATCGACGCTCGAGCCTACGAAGGCTGGCCGGTGAAAGACCAACGTTGGGCACAAGACGTCCGGCAGGTCTTCGGTAGCGTTGAATGCCGCATGATTTGCCAGGTTCTCGAAGAAACGCTCCTGGTCGATGCTCTTCTTTGCTACCTCGACAAATTGGTTCGCCGTGTCGCTTTCGGTCCAGCCGATCGCGCGATGCAGGTAAGTTCGGATGTAGAGGTCGCGGTCGACATCAGCGAGCTGATTCACCGCCTGCCGCTGCTGATTCAGATCGATCGGCAGCTTCGCCACGACGTCGCCGTGGTAGGCATGCGTGCACCAGAGAATCAGTCGACTCGTGCGGTCCGGATTCCGAGCCGCGAACCGGATTGCAATCGGGCCCGAATAACTGGCGGCGAACAGAGCTACTCGATCGAAGCCGAGTCGGTCGACAACCCCTTCAAGGTCCATCACGTGGGCATCGAGCGAGCGCTCGGATTCATCACGGTCAGAAAGCCCAAGGCCGCGGGCGTCGTAGCGGATGAGTTGATGGTCGTTCGTAAATGCCGCGAGGAAGTCACGCATTCCGGGCATCTGCCATTCGAGCTGCAAGTGGCTGAGCGGCAGCACCGGGAGAACGACGACCGGCGGGCCTTGCCCGAACGTGCTGAACGCGATGTTCACATCGTCGCGCGTCTTTGCATACTGAATTACCGGTTCCATCCGGCTTCACATGGTACGCGAACCAGTTTGAACTGCCTCAACAAACTTCAGTAGCAACTCTGTTACCTGCGCTGGCCGCTCCTGCTGCGTCCAATGGCCGCAGCCATCGAGCACCTCGTTGACCAACAGGTTTGGCACCGTATCGCCAAGCCGTGCCAGCGCTCCCGGGTTTCTCGCCGGGTCGCGGGTCCCGGTCACGAAGAACGCGGGCTGTTGAACAATTCCGTCGCCGAGGTCTGCCGACTCCTCCCAGTTTCGATTCGCATTCCGATACCAGTTGAGCCCGCCGCGGAAGCCGGTGCGTTCGAATTCGGCGACGTACGTATCGAGGTCCCCTTCTGTCAGCCAGGGAGGCAGCTCATCCGGAACGACGATGGAGTCAAGGAATCGCCCGTTCGCGGGGATGGGCTTGAACCGCTCTTCGCGCGGCGCGTCCCCGCAGATCGACCACATGAACCCGAGCAGGGAAGCACGGACATCACCTTCGAACTCTCGTTCCACCCGCCCGGGCTCCTGGAAGTAGTCCACGTAGTGGATGAAGTCAGGGCCGGACGCTTCGCGCATGAGTTCGAGCGGCGGACGGGAAGGACCGTTTCGCATGCGGCACACTCAATGAACCCACCGCGTGAACGCGGCTGGGATGGCGAAGCGCGGTCCGCCACGCGACCGGCGCGCCCCAATCGTGGCCGATGACGATCGCTGACTCCTCGCCGAAGTGGTCGATAATCGCAACGACGTCCGCTGCGAGCACTTCCAGGCTGAAATCTTCGATATCCGGCGGCGATGAACTCCCGCCGAAGCCCCGCTGGTCCGGCGCCGCTACGCGAAATCCAGCGTCCACAAGCGGCTGGAACTGGTGCCGCCAGGAATAGGCCAGCTCTGGGAAGCCATGCAGGAGCACGACCAGCGGCCCTTTGCCCGCGTGGAAAACACGAAGTCGAACTCCGTCCCGTACGACAAACTCGGTCGAGGCGCCCGTGATCATGCGCCCGCGATGACCTCGGGCGCGAAGGTGTCCGCGATATGGCCCGCTTCCCGAAGCTTCACCATCTCTTGGTCCGATATGCCAAGCACTTCGCGGTAGACGTAATCGTTGTGTTCGCCGAAGAGGCACGGCGCCTCGCGCAAATCGACATCTGACTTCGAAAAGCGGTAGGCAGGGCGCAGCCAGTCGACCTCCGGATAGTCTTCGGTCGCGGGAAGACGCTTCCAGGTGCCCGTTGCCGCCAGGTGAGGATCCTCCGCGGCGTCCTTCGCGTTCAAGACGGGGCCTGCCGTGACGCCCGCAGCCTGCAATTGATGGAAGAGGTCGTCGCGTTCTTTGTTTGCCGTCCATTCCGCGATCTGTTCTTCAATTTGCTCTTCGGCCGAGGCTCTGCCGTCACGCGTCGCAAGTTCGGACGCCGTCGCCCACGTGGGCCGCCCCATGGCCTCGACGAGCGCGCTCCATTCCGTATCGGACCGGCAACTAATGGCTATCCACCGGTTTTCGCCCGATGTTGGAAACACGCCGTTCGGGACGAAACCTTCCACGCTTCGATTCCCGATCGAACCGTGTTCTCGTCCGTTCCACGCGGCATCCAGCGCGGCCTGCGGGAACATATGCATCGATGATTCGACCTGCGCCATCTCGATGACCTGGCCCTTACCGGTTCGACGTCGGTGTCGCAGTGCCGCCATCAGCGCGAACGCACCGTGCATCCCGCCCCAGTAGTCGCCCGCGAAGATGCTGACGTTGTCGGCCGGTGCCGAATCGCGATACCCGCGCAGCACGGTCGATCCCGCGACCGCGTCGATGTGGGAGCCGTAGCCGCGACCTTCGGTGTACGCCCCGGTCCGCCCGAATGCCGGCATGTGCAGGATGATCGCATCCGGGCGAAGTGCCCGGATGGCGTCGTCATCCAGCCCAATCTTGTCCAGCGTCCCGAGGGCCAGGTTCTCCGCCACGATGTCGCTAATCCGTACTAGCTGTTGCACGATGGCCAGCCCCTCCGGACGGCGGCTATCCACCGTGAACGACTTCTTATTGCGCAGCACCTGGATGAAGGCCGGGCTGTTGTTCCACGGCCGTGGCCCTGGCTCCGGCGGGTGGCCGGCGATCCAAGGCGGCAACATCTTCGCGATCGGACCCGTTATCCGCGGCGAAGCCGCACGCGTCATTGGGTTCCAGATGTACGGGTTCTCGACCTTGATGCACTCGGCCCCCATGTCGGCCAGGTACATCGTTGCGGTTTGCCCGGCCCACACGGCCGTAAAGTCACAGATTCGGACGCCCGAGAGCGGAAGCGAACTCGTCACGCGACAACTCCCTTCTCCCTGAGTGACGCGACGCGAGTCGGCCATCCCGAGTTCAGCGAGCACCGCATCGGTGTGTTGGCCGAGCGTCGGTGCTGCGCTGCGAATCCGCCACGGCGTCTCTTCGAACATATACGGCCGGCCAAGCATCGGTAGTGTGCCGAGCTCAGGGTGGGTCACCTCGGTCCAAACCCCTCGAGAGCGGAAGTTCTCGTCCTCCCAGAGGTCCGTGCCGGTGTTGAGCGGCGCCATCATCGCATGCGCCTCGCGTGACGCTTCCCAGGCTTCCGCTCGCGTCCGCGTAAGCATCCACGGGTACACGATGCCGTCGGCTTCTTCCTTGGCCGCCGGGTCCATCGCCGTCATCGGGTTCTCCCACTTCGGGTCGCGCAGGGCATCGTCGTCGATCATTTCCACGAACCTCCGCCAGTAGTTCCCTGCCGAGGCCGTCAGCTCCACGTAGCCGTCCGCAACCGGATAGATGCCGCCGGCAAGTCCAGCGGATGCGTTCACCGCGGGCTCCTGGATGCGCCCCGAGAATCGATAGCCAAGGATGGCAGCGCTCCGACGGTCGATGTTGCTGATCTGCACTGTGAAAAGCGGGACATCAACCAGCTGCGCCACGCCGTTCGCTTCATAGTCATGAATCGCGCCCATCGCACCGACCGCGGCCATGGCGCCACCCTGCAAAAGCGCTGCCGTACCGCCGAGCTTCAACGGCTCCCGGCCGAGAATCCCGTGCGAGTACATTTCGGCGCCCATCGCATAGAGCACGGTGTCCGAAAGCCGGTAATCCCGGTACGGCCCGTCGTGCCCGAAGTTCGTGAGCGACAGCACTGGCTTATCGGCGTAGCCAGAAAGCGTCGCGTAGTCGATCCCGAGCGCTTCTTCCTGCCGCGGCGAGCTTGCCGTGACGACCAGGTCGGCTCGCTCCACCAGTCCTCGAACGATTGCGCGCGACTCTTCCCGCTTCAGGTCAACGATGATCGATTCTTTGTTGGTGTTCAGGTACTGGTAAGTCGCGCTGCGATCGGCGCCTGGTTCGTCGTCCTTGAACGGCGGCAGCCGACGCGAAGAATCGCCGCCAGGGGCCTCGACCTTGATGACGCGTGCTCCCATATCGGCGAGCAGCTTCGTGCAATACGGCCCTGCGATGTGGCTCGTGAAGTCGACAACGGTAAGGCCTTCGAGTGCGTCCATTCCGGCTCCGGCGCGTTTCGCTGGAATCTACCGGAGTCGGCCTCTTACGTCAGGTGATGGCGGCGATTTGGGCCCGCTCCGCACGCGCCGCCGCGAACGCGATGGCGACAACCGGGATGGCCACAAGGCAAACCGCCGAGCCAGCGATGATGAAGGCCGTGCGAGGGCCAAGCCATTCGATTAGCGGACCTGCAACCGCATATCCAACCAGCTGGGCGAACGAAGCAACCATCCCAACCAGGCTCATCACCCGGCCCCGGAACGCATCCTCGGCCTCTTGCTGAAGATAGCTGGAGAACGCGACCTGCAGGCCGACCACGCTCGCGCCCTGCAGCAGGATAGCGCCCGCCGCCACCGAAAATCCTTGTGCGCTCCCGAGGGCGAGCGTCGTCGCCCCTGTGCCAATCAACGCGAAAGCCCCGGTCACGAGCAACCGCTTCCCGGGCCCCACCGTCAGAAAAATGACCGCCAGGGCCATCGCCCCCGCGCCCTCAATGGCCAGTAGCGTGCCGTACCGGCTCTCGGGCAGCTCCAATGTTCGCGAGACAAGCGGCAGCGTACCTGTGTTTACCAGAGTCCCAACAAGCATCACCACGCCAACGGCCGCCGTGATCGTCCGGATCCGCGGGTTCTTTCCGGCATAGTCCAGTCCCGCCCAGGCGTCGCGGAATGCGTTTCGGCGGCCGGCTGTAACAAGGCGCGGCGGTATCCGTCGAATGAACAGCACCAGCCCCGCCGAAACGAGGAATGTCCCCGCGTCTGCGGCGAGCACGAAGTCCAACCCGCCGCGCTCGATCATGAATGCCGCAAGGGCCGGCCCGATGATGCTCGCCAGCCCTGTAGCCAGCCGTAACGCACTGTTCGCCCGCCCGATCTGTTCGCTCGATGCCAGCGAGGGCAGCAGTGCCTGCGCCGCAGGTCGATAGAACGCGCCCAGCGAGGCGACTGAAACAATCGCGACGAATGCCGTAACCGTGGTCGAAGACACTTCGCTGACGCCAGCGCGATAAGGCATGCGACGGTCGCAAAGATGTCTGCGCCGACGAGGATACGCCGTCGTGGAAACCAGTCGGCGAATGTTCCACCAAACGGTCCCAGCACGACCGTCGGCACGGCCGCGAGGCCCAGAAGCAAGCTGACGGAAGTCGCGGAATCAGTCGCCCGGAAGACGGCAATCGAAGCTGCGGTGAGCAGGACCATGTCGCCCGTCACCGAGACGCCCTGCGCCAGGACCAGCAGTATCAGCCCAACCCGGTTGGTTCCCGGACGCTCCACCCATCCCTCCGCCCACGCGTGCGTATGGGGAAATGTACTGCCCGGTATCTCCCGCGCAAACCGCTAGGCGGAGACGGTCTGCTTTTTCCGTTCGTACTTTTTCACCGGGGTAAGCACCAGTGGCTCTAAGGCCGCCGCGTTGAACGAGGCTATCTGGCGATCTTCGGGCGCCGGTCCGTAGCGGGTGTTGCGTTGGCGCGGCGTCCGGCTCATGTACCGAATCGTCCGCTCCATCTCCTCCGGCGGCAGTTCCTGTCCGTAGGCAGCACCGGCAGCGCGGGAGATGCTCTCGTTCATCAACGTGCCGCCCATGTCGTTCACACCCGCCGCGAGGCACGCCTTAACGCCTTCCACACCCATTTTCACCCAGGAGACCTGGATGTTCGTGATGTACGGGTGCAACGCGAGCCGCGCCACGGCGTGCATGAGGATGGCTTCGCGGAACGTTGGTCCCTGGCGGGCCTTGCCCTTCAGGTATATCGGGGCCTCCATGTGCACGAAGGGCAGCGGCACGAACTCGGTGATCCCGCCGGTGCGCTGCTGAAGTTCCCGAAGGCGGATGAGGTGGCGCGACCAGTTCACCGGCCCGTCGATGTGTCCGTACATGATCGTCGAAGTCGTCCGGAATCCTTCGTTGTGTGCTGCCTCCACGACGTCCAGCCACTGCTGAGTCGTCAGCTTGTCGGGACACAGCGTCACCCGGACCTCGTCGTCGAGGATTTCGGCGGCCGTTCCGGGCAAAGTGCCAAGGCCCGCGGCTTTCAGCTTTCGCAGGAACTCCGGCACCGGAATCCCGAGCGTTTCGGCGCCCTGGGATACCTCGAGCGGGCTAAACGCGTGAATGTGCATGTCCGGCAGCGCATCTTTCACCGCGCCGAGGATGTTCAGGTAGGTTTGCCCCGTGTACTCGGGGTGAATACCGCCTTGCATGCACACTTCAGTCGCTCCGCGCTCCCACGCCTCTTCCGATCGCCGAACGATTTCGTCGAGGCCGAGGTCGTAGGGCGTACCGCGGAGGCTCTCGCTCATCTTGCCCTTGGCGAACGCGCAGAACTGGCACTTGAAGTAGCAAATATTGGTGTAGTTGATGTTCCGGTTAACCACGTACGAGACGGTGTCGCCATTCATCCTTTTTCGCAGGCGGTCAGCGGCGGCGCACACGAGGTGATAGTCGTCGCCGCGCGCTTTGAAGAGCCGCGAAAGGTCGGCTTCGCCAAGGTCCTGGCCCGCCTCCGCGCGTTCGAGGATCTCTCGGATCTCGGGTGTCGATGTATCAATCACCCGATCCGTCGGCCAGCTTGATCGGGATGTCGATTTCGGGCGGAGGCGTCTCGGCATCGCCCGGCGACCAGACTTCCACCCGCGCGAATCCGTCGCCGTCGATGGCCCGAATTACAGCCGTCGCCATCTCAGGCTCCTGCCACCGCGACGAGTCCGTCGCCCAGTCGGGGTAGACCGCGAGGCGCTCGGTGAGCACCTTGCCGCAGGCCGCAGTGTGGTCTCGCAGCGAATCAAGGTGCGGCCACGGGGCTTCCGGATTCACGTGATCGGGAGTAACCGGCGAAACGCCGCCCCAGTCGTTGAGCCCTGCAGCAACCAGCTTCGGATACTCGTCATAACTCAAATTCGGCGGAGCCTGGATGTTCATCTCCGGCCCGAAAACGATTCGCGCCATCGCGATCGACCACAACAGGTCATCGAGGTCAGGTTCGGGAGCGTTCGCCATCTTCGTGTCGGCCTTCGCCCGGAAGTTCTGGACGATGATCTCCTGGATATGGCCGTATTCGGCGTGCAGGTCGCGTAGCGCGAGGAACGATTCAATCCGCTCCCGGCGCGTCTCGCCAATACCAATCAGGATTCCCGATGTGAACGGAACCTGGAGTTCGCCGGCGTCTCGCATCGTTTGCAGGCGCGGCGCAGGGTGCTTGTCCGGCGATCCGAAGTGAACCTGCCCCTTCTCATGAAGCCGATCGGTGACGCTTTCGAGCATGATGCCCTGCGAAATGGTCACCTTTCGGAGCGCTGCGATTTCGTCGTAGGTCATCACGCCTGGATTAGCGTGGGGCAGCAGCCCCGTCTCCTTGTAGACCAGTTCCGCCATCGCCGTCAGATAGGCAATCGTGCTGGCATAGCCCATCTCATCGAGCTCGCGTCGCGCGACCTTGTAGCGGAGCTCAGGCTTGTCCCCGAGCGTGAAGAGTGCCTCTTTGCACCCCTGTGCGGCGCCAGCCCGGGCGATCTCGAGGACCTGCTCCGGGGTCATGTAGGCGCGCTGACCGGGCACGGGCGGTTTCGCAAACGTGCAGTAGTGGCAAACGTCTCGGCAGAGCTGCGTCAGCGGAATGAATACCTTGCGGGAATACGAGATCACATTCCCGTGGTAGGAATCGCGCAGTTTCGCGGCTGTCTCAAGCAGCGGCGCGAGTTCGGTTTCATCGGCGAGGACGAGCGCCTCTTCACGGGTCGGGAGTGAGCCATTCAAGGCCCGGTGCAGGATTGCGGCGTTGGTTTCGAGCATTCGGGTCTCCAGTGTGCGGACGAGTCAGTTCACAATTTGAACTTACACCCTCGCGTGCGTAGCATAACGCAACGCTCTTCCCGGTGGTAGTCACATGTCACGAAGTGTCCGATGTCCCGTTGCCAGCGCCCTCGACCTCGTCGGGGACAAATGGACGCTCTTGATTGTCCGCGACCTGCTTCGCGGTAGCTCGCGGTTCACCGAACTTCGTAACTCCGTGGAAGGCATCCCGCCCGCCGTCCTCTCTCGCCGATTGAAGGACCTCGAGGCCGCCGAAATCGTCACGCGCAGGCTTTACCAGGACCACCCTGAGCGCTACGCCTACCAGTTGACACCCAAGGGACACCAGCTCGGCGTGGTAGTCGGAGCGCTCGCAAATTTTGGCGAACGTTACGCCGAAAGCGATCTCGCCCTGGTCGATGCTGAGTGCGGCCACGGCATCCGTGTGGTCTACCACTGCCCCACCTGCGCCCGCCGCGCCCCCCGTAATCGCGCCCGCCTCATCCTTTCTTAGGGCATCGCCGTTTGCCCGCCCTCCGCGCGCGGCGATAGACTGTTTGTTCCACGAAAATCGTTCCTTGCGGAGTACCTTGTGCATGTCATTGGGCTGACGGGTGGGATCGCCAGCGGTAAGTCGACCGTGACCCGCTTTTTCAAAGATCTCGACATCCCCGTAATCGACGCCGACGTACTCGGCCACCGTACCTACGACCCCGGCACCGATACCTTCGCCGCCGTTGTGAAAGCCTTCGGCGACGACCTTGTCGCTGCCGACGGGTCAATCGATCGCCGTGTCCTCGGGGGCAAGGTCTTCGGCAAGCCCGACGAGCTGAAGCGCCTGACCGACATCGTCTGGCCGGGCATCCGGAAGCTCGCCAGCGAATCGCTTTCGGAGTTCGAGGCCGCCGGAAACGCTACCGTCGTCCTCGAAGCGGCCGTCATGTTCGAAGCTGGCTGGGAAGACCTCGTCGACGACATCTGGGTCGTCGTCGTCGAACCAGACCAGGCCGTGAAGCGTCTCGCCGAACGAAACGGCCTCGACGAAACCGCAGCCCGGGCGCGCATCGATTCGCAGCTCTCCAACGCCGAACGGGTCTCCCGTGCCGACGTCGTGATCACCAACAACGGGTCGCTCGAAGAACTTGAAACAGCCATTCAAAGCGCCTGGGACGAACTACAACACAAGCTGCAGACCGCGGCCGGGAGGTAACGAACCATGACTGAGCAAACCATCGAACCATCAGCAACGGTCTTCAATGTCGAGGAGTATGCCGTCCACGACGAGCCGTACTACCTCCCGATTGCCGACGAGGTGGAGCTCTTCGAGACCGCCTACGCCGAGCGTATGCCGGTCCTTCTGAAAGGCCCGACGGGTGCAGGCAAGACGCGATTCGTCGAGTACATGGCCTACAAACTCGGCCGCCCGATGATGAAGGCCTCGTCGCAGACCGGCGAGAAGGTCGAACACCGGATGCCGCTCATCACGGTGGCCTGCCACGAAGACCTCACGGCCAGCGACCTCGTCGGTCGATACCTGCTTGATACCGACGGAACACGTTGGATGGACGGCCCCCTGACACGTGCCGTCAAGGTCGGCGCCATCTGCTACCTCGACGAAGTCGTCGAAGCGCGGAAGGACACCACCGTCCTCATCCACCCGCTCACCGACTACCGCCGCCTGCTCCCCATCGAGAAGCTGGGCCAGGTTATCGAAGCGGCCGACGGCTTCCTCCTCGTCATCTCCTACAACCCTGGCTACCAGAGCGCGCTCAAGGACCTGAAGCACTCGACCCGCCAGCGATTCATTGCAATCGAGTTCGACTACCCGCCGCGCGAGCAGGAAGCCGAAATCATTGCGCACGAAGCCGGCTGCAAAAAAGAGACCGCCATGGACCTTGCCCGCCTCGGCGAGAAGGTTCGAAACCTCAAGGAACACGGTCTCGGCGAAGGCGTCAGCACCCGCCTCCTGATCTACGCCGGACGGCTGATTCGGAATGGCGTCGCCCCGCGGCGCGCCTGCCAGGTCGCCATCACCTGGGCCCTTACCGATGACCAGGAAGTCCAGCGCAGCATCGAGGAAGTCGTAACGAGCATCTTCGAGTAGTACGTGAAACTCGGAATCGTCTCCGACATCCACTGCAACATTGGCGGCCTTGAGCAGGCACTCGACCTCATGTCGCCGTTCGATGAGTTGTGGTGCGCTGGCGATTCCGTCTTTCAATTCCGCTGGTCGAACGAAGTCGTATCAAGGCTCCGAGAAATCGGAGCGAAGGTGGTTCTCGGCAACCATGAAGAGACCATTCTGAGCCGTGACGGCGAACGCGCCCTTTCGTCGCCAAAAATCGACCAGGACCTGGTCGCCTGGATGCGAACGAAGCCCTACCGGATCGAGGAAGTCATCGAAGGCAAGAAGGTCGTCATGACCCACGGCTCACCCTGGGAACCGTGGAAGGAGTACCACTATCCACACGAGACTGTCTGGTCGAAGGCCTCGGAACTGGATTGTGACACGGTGATCGTCGGCCACACGCACTTCAAGATGTCCCAGCGATTCGGGAACGTTCTTGTCATAAACCCGGGTTCAGCGGGCGATCCTCGCGACCACCGGAACGACTTTCAGCTTTCCTGCGCGACGTGGGACACGACAACAGACGAGGTTGTCTTTTACGATTACAAGGATCCAACTCGCAACTTCGTGAAGCACTCGGGAGAGGCATGAGCCGGCAAGCGGCACGGTTCGTCTCTCGCGTTTCCCCAGTTCAGCACGGACTACCATCGGAGGCACCCCAGGACGCATGACTATTGTTGGAGAACTCCTGGCCCGCCATCACGAACGGCTCTCGGGCTTCCCGGCCCCGCTCGAGCAGCACTACGAAGCTGCCCTGCGTGCGCTCGCGCCGCGCCTGACGCCATCACAAATGCAAACGTGGGCGGAAACCGGGGTAGAACTCACCGCCCTCAGCCTTCGCTCCTGGGAAGCGGCGGTTGAGTACTTCAAGGCCGGCGCAGCCATGCCCGGCAACGCAACCTGGGAAGCCATCGAAACGCTTGGTCGCGAATCCGTCCAGATGGCCGGCGAATCGGCGCCGCTGGCCGTGAGCTTCCTGCGCGCCTCTCCGGCAACCATGGAAGCCGTCGGCCCGGCACACGTCCGCCAGTGGGCCGATCTTGGGCGCCGCCTCTACAAGGGCAACTGGAAGAGCTCCTCGCTCGCAGCCCAGTTCTTCGACCTTGCCCCCACGCTGTTCCATGTCATGCGCATCGGGCAGGCGGCGCGCCTCGTGTTGTTCATCGATGAACTCTCGCGCCACAGCTACGAGCTGGCTTCGGCCTGCCTCTCGTCGGCGCCGACCGTTCTCCAGAAGCTCGATGAAGATGACCGCCTCCCGTTCATCGCCTTCGCGGTCGAACTTGCCCAATCCAGTTGGGCCGATTCCCGACTCTACTTCGAACGTGGCTCAACGCTGATTCAGAAAGTCCACGCTCCCGTGCGCGAGCGCTATCTCGTCCTCGCGGCACAGGTTGCGCGCGGCCACAATCGCTCGGCTTTCCAGTACTTCGAGGAAGCCTCGGCCGCCCTCGGCGAACTCGAACCGGATGACCATTTCAAGGTCATCGAACTCGCCGAACAGCTGGCGCCCTACTCCGCCTATGCGGCCATGGACTTCGTCACCAGCGTGCCGAACGTCCTCGAACGCATCCGCATCGACGAACTTGAGCCCTGGCAGAACGCCGGCCTGAAGATTCTCCAGGCCAGCCACGATGGTGGCGAAGCCTACTTCCGCCTCCAGTCGACACGCGGCGAAGACATCCTCGACACGCTCTCAGCGCGCATTGAGCTCTCGAAGATCGGCGAGATCATGCGCCTCTACTGCAAGGCGCTGACCGGCCGAAATGTCAGCATCCAGACCGCAGAATCCCTTGCCGAAAAGGGTATTGGCTGGGTTGAAGAGCACCGGGCGAGTACCGACGGGAGCACGATCTTCCTTCCAGAACTCATGGAGCGATTCCACCAGAAGGACGAAAACTTCGCCGCGATGAAGGTCTTCGCGACACACCAGGCCGCGCACATCGAATTCGGTAGCTTCGAGTTCGACTTCCATCGCCCGGGAGCCGTCTTCCCGCTGCGCCGTGTCGCCTTCGCAGTTGCTCGAGAAGCGCCGCCAACCACCGACATGGAGGAGTACTTCGATCTCTTCCCCGAGCGGAAACTGGCCAGCGACCTGTTCACCATCGCCGAAGATTCGCGCATCGACTCGCGCGTGAAAGCCGAATACGGCGGCATCCGCAAGCCACTCGTTCGCATGCAGCAAGAAGAACTTCTGAAGCGCCCGGATGCGCGTCAGCTTCCACTGCGAAACGGGTTTGTAGAAAACCTGGTCCGGGCCAGCCTCGATGGCATCGACGCCATTCGTTGGCCAAAGGACCGGGCGGAAGTCATGTCTCGCGGGCTTGGCTTGCTCAAGGCCGTCCAATCAGCGGACGCCCTCGTCGAGGACGCCGCCGAAGCCACCCTCGCGCTCTACGAAATCGCCATCTCCATCCCGAACATCTACGAGGACATGGAAGAGGGCGAATGGGACACCGTCGAGCCGATGGAATCCGGTCAGGCAATGCCAATGGAGGGCGGCGAATCTGGCGGTGAAGGCAGCCAGATGCAGCTCGGTGGCTCCGAAGGCGGCGAAGGCGATGCCGACTACGAGAGCCCGCAGGAGATTGACTTCCGTGGCGACTTCAAGCCCGAACTCGTTGATCTCCTCATGAAGCTCCGCGAGAACGCGCAAATGGGCGAAGGCGGCGAAATGTCGCCGGTGCCGCTCACCCCCGAGCAGCTCGCCGAACTCCTCGCCAAGAGCGTCGAGATCGACCTCGATTCGATGTACGACGGCGACCTCGATGCCTCCAGCGGCATGTTCATGAGCAACCTCATGAAGGAGGCCGGCAACCCGGCTTCAGAGAAGGGCGACAAGGGCGATCCCACCAGCGACAACAGCACTGGCGCGGGCGAGGGCGAAGAGCCCCTCATGCCCATCGTCACCGTCTACTACTACGACGAGTGGGACTTCCGGGCGCAGGACTACAAGCCGCGCTGGTGCGCCGTGAAGGAGTCAAAGCTCGAAGAGGGCGACGATAACTTCTACGAAAACGCGCTCCGCGAGCACGCCGGCCTCGTCGCGCAGACCCGCAAGCAGTTCGAGCTGATGAAGCCGGAGATGTTCCGCAAGCTCAAGCGCCTCCCGGATGGAGAGGACTTCGACCTCGATGCAGCCATTGAGTGGATGATCGAAAAGAAGGCCGGCGCCAGTCCGAACGAGAAAATCTACTGGCGTCGCAACAAGATCGAACGCGACGTCGCCGTTGCCTTCCTCATCGATATGTCGGCAAGCACCGACGAAGAGATCAACAAGCGCGAGAAGAAGTACGACGACGACGATTACGACGACGATCCGCGCAAATACCTGAGCTGGTGGGTTTCCAAGCGCCGCCAGGAACTCACGAGCCCGCCCAAGCGCATCATCGACCTTGAAAAAGAGTCGACGGTGCTGCTCATGACTGCGCTCGAAACCATCGGCGACCAGTACGGCATCTATGGATTCAGCGGCTACGGGCGCGACAACGTGGAGTTCTTTGTCATCAAGGACTTCAACGAAACGCTCGACACCAAAATCAAGAACCGGCTGGATAAGGTGACGCCGATCCGCTCGACCCGTATGGGGCCGGCGATTCGGCACGCGACCTACAAGCTCATGGAAACGGACGCCAAGGTGAAGATCCTGGTGCTCCTGAGCGACGGGCGTCCGCAGGACCATGGCTACGGTCGTGACCGCACGGAAAAGGAATACGCCATCCACGACACGAAGCAGGCGCTCAACGAGGCCAAGCGCGAAGGGATCACTCCTTTCGCCCTGACCGTCGACCGGGCCGGCCACGACTACCTGAAGACCATGTGCGAAGACATGGGCTACGAAGTCGTCGCCGACATCGAGGCGCTGCCGAGCCGGCTTCCCGCGCTCTATCGCCGCCTCACCGAGTAGGCGCAATGTGGCTGGCGTGCCCATACCTGGGCCGCGAAGTGGAAGTCTTCCAGACCGCCTCGAACTTGTAAGGGAGACCCTGCGCGACCCGGACGAGGTTCGCGGCAGGAGTTGGCGGCCGAGTCAACTCCTGTTTGTGCGTCACGTTGGAGAGTTCGAATTTTCGGTGGTCGCGACAATCGAGGACGAACCTCCGAACGACGTCGATTCGCCTCGAGTCTGGGTAGTAACAGCGTATGTGTCGAGGCGCCGCCGCTGAGTGCGGTAGTATGGAGACGACAATGAGACTGACGTACGATCCAATCGGCGACATTCTGTTCATGGAACTGAGCGATGCTCGGGAAGACCACAGGATCCGAGAAGTGGCTGAAGGCGTCCTCGCCCGAATCGACCGCGACACCGGCGAGGTCGAGGGTTTCGAGATTCAAGGCTTCCGAGCCAGAGCGTCGGGGGAAGCGGGAGTCTTTTTGCCAGACTGGCAACTCGTCCCGGCCCGAGCCTCCGCATAGCTGTGCACCTGCTTCTTGTCCGCCACGGCGAATCGCTGGGAAACGCCAGTGGCGTCCTTCAGGGCCGCCTCGACTATGCCCTGAGCGACCGCGGTATCCAGCAAGCAGAGCTCACGGCGGCTCGGCTCGCTGACTCTGGCGCGGTGCGCATTCTTTCGAGCCCACTAACCCGGGCGAGCGCCACGGCGGCATTCATCTCCGCGTCGCTCCAAATCGACCTTCGCCTCGAACCAGACCTCGCGGAGTACGACATTGGCGATGCCGCCGGCCTCACCGGCGCCGAGTTACGGACGAAGTTCCCCCAAATCCTTGCCTCGCGCGTGTCAGGGCGGCGATTCCAGTATCCGGGCGAAGAGGGCCGCGGGAACTTCGATTTACGCCTCCGCCGCGCGCTGGACAGTTTCCGCGAACTCGAAGGCACCACCATCGCTGTCGCGCATGGCGGCGTGATCAGCGCCTTCTGCCACATCGTGGTCGGCCTCGACCTCGACCGGCCCGGTGCCTTCCAGGTGGGCAACTGCTCCATTACGGAAATCAACGAAGACCGTGCCGGTCGTCTCGTTCTCTCCCGGCACAACGACATGTGCCATCTCCAAGGACTCGAAACGAACGTCGACCGGGGCTAACCGTCTACTTTTTCAGCTTTTCCTGCTGTTCCAGGATCGTGTTCGCGATGAGTCGTGCGTGCGGGAACGGCTTCCAGCCCTGGGGCGTGTTGTAGTAGCGCGTCCCGGCCTGGTACTCGTCCGGTTCCCGGTCGCCATATTCGACATCGATCCCGTTCACGCGGATCGAGGGCGAACCGAGAAACTTCTTGTCCTTCGCGTCCTCCATGCCATCCACTTCCGTGTAGACCACTTCGGCGGTCGGATCGGTCGATTCGATGGCCATCTTGAGGGCTTCTTCAGCTTCGGCGCCCCGTCCGGTCGCCTTCGAGTACATGAATTCGATTTTCATTCTGATTCTCGTTCTTGTGGTTTTGTCGGCTCTTCGTCTCGAAGCGCGGCCCATCTCGCGAAAGCGCGCGCTTCGAAGCCGAGTTCGCCTGGTACGTAATACTGTGGCGACCCTAACTCTTCGGGCAAATAGCGCATCCCACGTGCCACATGGCCCTGTTCCTCATGGGCGTACTGATAACCCTGGCCGTAGCCGAATTGCCGCATGAGCCCCGTGGTGGCGTTGCGAAGCTGTAGCGGCACCGGCAGATGTGAAGTCTTGGCCACATCCGCCGCGGCACGGCCATAACCCGAGCCGACGCTGTTGCTCTTCGGTGCCAGCGCAAGGTAGAGCGCGCACTCCGCCATGGCGTAGAAGCCTTCCGGCATGCCCACGAAGTGCACCGCTTGCTGGCACGCTGTCGCAACCACGAGGGCCTGCGGGTCGGCGAGCCCGATGTCTTCCGACGCCAGGATGACAAGCCTGCGGATGACAAACAGAGGGTCCTCGCCGCTCTCGATCATGCGGGCGAGCCAGTAAAGCGCGCCGTCCGGGTCGCTCCCTCGGATCGTCTTGATGAACGCGGAGATGGTGTCGTAGTGGTAGTCGCTCTGACGGTCGTAATACGGGCGTCGGTCCTGCAGTGCCTGCGCGACATCGATAGCGCCGATCGTCATCCGCCCGGCTCCCTCGGCCACATCTGCCGCGATCTCCAGTGCCGTCAGCGCGGCGCGGCCGTCTCCGCCGGCCCCTTCTTGCAGCGCGCGCCGCCCATCGTCGTCTATCGCAAGGCCTCTGCTCCCAAGTCCCCGTTCTCGGTCCGTCAGCGCCCGGTCGATTACCTTCGCGAGGTCGTCGGGACCGAGTTGCTTGAGCCGCACGACACGGGCCCGGCTGAGCAGCGGCGCGATAACCTCGAACGATGGGTTCTCGGTGGTCGCACCGATGAGCGTCACCGTCCCGTCTTCGACGTACGGCAGGATCACATCCTGCTGCGCCTTGTTGAAGCGATGAATCTCGTCGATGAAGAGGACGGTACGTATGCCTGCCGCTCGCCGTGCCTGCGCCTCAGCCACCACCTTCCGAAGGTCTGCGACCCCCGACGAGACAGCCGAAACGGCCATGAACTCGGCGTTCACACCGCCGGCCAGGATTCGGGCCAGCGTCGTCTTTCCACAACCTGGCGGCCCCCAGAGGATGAACGAAGGCAGCCGCCCACGTTCCAACGATCCCCGCAGCATCGACCCGGGCCCGACCGCTTCTTCCTGCCCGACGAATTCATCGAGTGTTGCCGGCCTCATCCGCGCTGCCAGCGGTGCATCCGGCGGAAGCTGTTCGACCCCAAAGGACATTTTCGGCTGCATCGCTACCGGCACAGGCTTTCTCGCGAAACGGCGAGCAACTTCGTGATTTCGAGCTGGCCGTCGTAAGCGCCGAGATGCCCATAGCCTCCGCCGCCGGTTTCCAGCGACCCCTCGAATTTCAGAAAGACCTCTGATCCGAATCCGTCGGCCCCAACCTTTCGCATCTCCGAACTCAGGTCGATCGGTTTCTTCCAGACCAGCCAGTATTTCGTTTCCGGCGAGTCGCACGGTACAAACGACGACACTTCAAAGCTCGTTGTGTATTTGCCTACGAAGTTTGGTGAGGAATCACGATGGCTGCGGATGATCGCAATCGCCGTGATCACGGCCAGCGCCACGAGAAACACGGCGAGAATGACGGTTTGCTTCATCGGCGAAAGTCTACCCCGCGAGCAGTGCTATGGTGACGCCGTCGCCACCATCCTGCGGCGACGCGGATTCGAACCGCTTCACCAGCGGATGACTGACCAGCGCCTCGCGAATCGCCGCACGCAGCGCCCCGGTGCCCTTCCCATGGATGATTCGCACGAACGGCAGTCCGGCCCGAAATGCGCCGTCCAGGTAGGTCTCGAACTGCTCCAGTGCCGCTTCGGCACGCTGTCCGCGCAGGTCGAGTTCCATGCTGACCGGTGGGCCTGTTGGGACGGCGACCTTCTCGCCAGATGGCCCCGCCTGCTCGATCCGGTCTATCCGTTCAACCGAAACCTTCATGCGAAGCGACCCGAATTGCACCTCGACGCGTCCGTCCTCGCCCACGGCCGTGAGCGCTTCTCCAAGCTGGGGAATGTCGCGGACATGGATCACGTCTCCGGGCAGCACTTCGTGGCGGAACGTGACCGGGGCCGGCGCCGTTCGTCGTGGCTTCGCCGCGGCCGTTAGCTTCTCGAGATCGGCATCCATTCGCTTCAACGTTGCGTCAGCTTCGCGCCCGTCGAACGCGCTAACGGCCGCCTTCCGCTTAAGCGAATCGACTTCTCGTCGCATCCGCGCCAGCGCGTCCTCGGCCTCCCGCTGCGCGGCGGCAAGAATCCCAGCGCGCTCGTGTTCGATGTCATCTCGTCGCTGAGCAAGTGAAACACGAAGGTCCTCGGCGTCTTGCCGGGCCTGCTCCTCGCTCTGCCGCGCGTCAGCCGCCGCTGCCCGCTCAGTGCGAATCTCACCGAGCAGGTTTTCGAATTCGAAGTGTTCGGGTGCGAGCTGGTCGCTGGCCAGTTCCAGTACTTCCTCAGCAAGTCCCAGTCGCCGCGCGATTGCCAGCGCGTTCGACTGCCCCGGAAGGCCAACCGTCAGATGATAGGTCGGGCTCAATGTCTCGATGTTGAACTCAACCGAGGCGTTTCGCAGCCGCGGGTCGTTGTGGGCGAAGACCTTCAATTCGCCGTGGTGGGTCGTCGCTACGAGTGTGCATCCGCGTTCGAGCAGCGTTTCAAGAATCGCCCGCGCGAGCGCCGCGCCTTCGGCCGGATCAGTCCCGGCGCCGAGTTCATCGAGTAGCACCAGCGTCCCCGGCTCCGCCTTCGCGAGGATCGCGATGATGTTCCGCATGTGAGACGAGAAGGTCGAAAGCGATTGCTCAATCGACTGTTCGTCACCGATATCCGCGTAGATCCTTGGATAGCAGGCGAACTTGCTGCCCTCGTCGCAAGGCACGGGGATGCCTGCCTGCGCCATCAGTGTGAGCAGCCCAAGGGTCTTCAGGGCAACGGTCTTACCGCCCGTGTTCGGCCCAGTGATGATGACGCCCGCGTAGTCGCCACCGACTTCGAGGCTCGTTGGCACTACTTCGCCGCGCAAAAGAGGGTGCCGCCCGCGCTTGAGCACCGTTTCGCCACTCGGCCGGAACCACGTATCAACCTCTCCAGGTGGCGGCAGCCCGGCTTTCATCCGGCGTCCGAATCGCATCTTCGCGCTGATCACGTCGAGTTCCGCCAGAGCCATTGTGCTGCGAAGGGCCTCGTCTTCCGATTCGCCCAGCAGCGCCGTCAGCCGCTGGAGGACGCGTCGGATCTCGCGTTGCTCGGCGAGTTGCAGTTCGCGGACCTGGTTGCCCGCGTCGACCACGCCCATCGGTTCGACGAAGATCGTCGCCCCGCTCGATGAGACATCGTGCACGATGCCCTGCACTTGCCCGCGATAGTCCGCTTTGACCGGAATGACCTTTCGCCCGTTTCGCTCCGTCAGCAGCCCTTCCTGCGCCACTCCACGGCGAATCGCATCGGCCATCGCGGCCTGCGCGCGCTGTTCGAGACGCGATTCGGCCACGCGTAGCTCGCGCCGGGTGGCTCGCCAGTTGTTCGCTGGCGCTGTCGGCAACTTCGGCCCGCGCTGTAATCGCCAGATCCACCTCATCCGTGAATCGCCGAAAGTCGCTGATCGCATCCGCGAGCAAAGCCAGCCGCGGCACCCGATCGCGGATCTTTTCGATCATCCGGTGCGCGCTCCAGGCGGTCCGAAGCGTCTGCGCGGCTTCGACGAGATCACCCGGTTCGAGCACCTGGCCAATTGCGGCCGCGCGGATCGCCGGACGAATGTCGTGCGCGCCCGCGAACGGCACGTCGATGCCCATCTGGTCGATGGTTCGCATCTCTGCCGTCTGCAGCTGCAATTCATACGCAGCGAGGTAGTCCGTCTCAGGCCGCACCGTCAGGGCAAGCTCGCGCCCAATGCTGAACGCTGCTTCGTCCGCGAGCAGCGCCAACACTTTGCCAAACTCAAGCACCCTCAGGGTATGGTCGTCCACGTCACAAGCGTAGAGCGCCTATCAAGGCGGGGCCAGAGGATTCGCATCTCTCACGCCTCGCCCGTATGCTTTGCCATCGAATTCGGCTAGATAAGTATCAGGATTTGCGCATGTTTTCGAAGGTCCTCGTGGCCAATCGCGGTGAGATTGCGCTCCGTATTGTGCGCGGCCTCCGCGACCTTGATATCAGTTCCGTAGCGGTCTTTTCGGAGGTCGACAGGCTCGCTCGGCACGTCCGTTACGCCGACGAGGCATACCTCATCGGCCCCGCCGATGCGCGCGAAAGCTACCTCAACGGCGACAAGATCATTGAGGTCGCAAAGGCCTGCGGCGCAGAGGCGATCCATCCGGGATATGGCTTCCTCGCCGAGAACGCAGACTTCGCCGAAGCCTGCATCAATGCCGGTCTCACCTTCATCGGGCCTTCGCCGGAGTCGATTCGCCTCCTCGGCGACAAGATTCAGGCACGAAAGATCGCCGAGCAGTGTGGTGTCCCGGTTCTCCCCGGCAGCGCTGAAGTCACCTCTGTCGATGAGGCGATGGCTTTCGCCGACAGCATTGGCTATCCCGTGATGGTGAAAGCCGCTGCTGGTGGCGGTGGCCGAGGAATTCGCTTGATCAATTCGGCTGGCGAGTTCCGCGAAGCCGCCGCTCGGGCGATGCAGGAGGCCCAGGCAGCCTTCGGTAACTCGGCCATCTACGTCGAGAAGAACCTGCAGCGTGTTCGCCATATCGAGGTGCAGGTCATCGCTGACAAGTTCGGCAACGCCGTCCCCGTCGGCGAGCGCGAGTGCTCGATCCAGCGCCGCCACCAGAAACTCATCGAAGAGTGCCCAAGTGTTGCGGTCAGCCCCGAACTTCGCCGGCACCTGACACGCGCTTCGGTCCGAATTGCCCGGGCGGCGAACTACCATAACGTCGGAACGGTCGAGTTCCTCCTCACTGAAGACGGTAGCTACTACTTCCTCGAGATGAACACCCGCCTGCAGGTCGAACACCCTGTGACCGAAATCGTCACGGGCACCGACCTCGTGAAAGACCAGATTCTGGTCGCCGCAGGTGAAGAGCTCCCCTACGAAGAAGCCGACCTTCTCACTCGCGGCTGGGCTATCGAATGCCGAATCGTCGCGGAGGACCCGTTCAACAACTTCCTGCCGTCTGTAGGGCGCGTCGTTTTCGCCCGCGAACCGGCAGGCCCGGGCATCCGAGTGGAAAGCGCCCTCTACGATGGCGTCGAGGTCACGCCCTACTACGACTCTTTGCTGGCAAAGGTCACCGCCTGGGGACGGACCCGCGATGGCGCCCTCGCCCGCATGAAGCGCGCGCTCGCCGAGTTCCGTGTCGTCGGCGTTGCCACAAACATCCCCTACCTCCAGCGGATCGTCGAGCACCCGGATTTTGTTTCCGGCAATGTTGATACCGGCTTCCTCGACCGGAACCAGGTATTCGCCGAAGAAGCCGTCGCTGCGGACCGCGAACTTGCGGAAATCGCAGCCCTCCTCCTCGTCACCGGCGCCGAATTCGAGTCCGAGAACGGCAACGGCAACAGTGCCGCCTCAACAAACGGTCACCGCAGCGGCACCGGTTCCAGCTGGCGGGAACGAATGACCGGCATGAACGAAGTGAAAGCGATGGGACGATGGCCACGAAGTATCTAGTCCGCGATGCAGACGCCGAAAGCGAATACGAACTCGAACGCTCCGAGGACGGCATTCGCGTTCGCCGCGTTGGTACCGAGGAATGGAAGTCGGTAGAACTGCAGCCGATTGGCGACTCACGGCTCTACTCGCTCATGGTCGACAACCAGCCGACCGAAATCTTCCTCGAGCGCCGTCGCGGGGGTGCCGTCGCGACGTTTGGGCGCCACACCATGGACTTCGATGTAGAACGCTGGCGCGCCCAGAGCGCCGGTAGGTCCGGCCGCCTCGAAGCGGGTGGCCCACGCCGAATCACTGCGCCGATGACTGGCTCGATCGTCGAAGTTCGATGCTCCGCCGGCCAGCAGGTCGAAGCCGGAGATGTCCTCCTCGTGATTGAGTCGATGAAGATGAACAACGAACTGCGCTCGCCAGCGGCCGGGACAGTCGAACAGGTGCCGGTGAAGCCCGGTCAGCGAGTCAACGCAGGAGACCTGCTCGTGGCGCTTGATCTGAAGTCTGAGTAGTTCAGAGGGCATGCTCCTGCTGTACAATCATGACTGAGGTATTGCCATGAGTGCCGTTAAGCAAGCGGTTCAACGCCTTGCAGAAGAGTTGCCTGAGGACGCCACGTGGGATGACGTGATGGAAGAGGTCTATCTCAAGCAAGCTGTCGAGGCCGGGTTGAAGGCGAAGGCAGAAGGGCGTACGCGGACCGTCGCTGAGGTACGTGCAAGTTTCGGGTTACCAAGCTAACTCGTGGACGTGCTCTGGACGGAGCCAGCAGAAGCCCACCTCCTGGCGATCCATGCGTTCCACTCGCGAACGTCGAAGCGTTATGCGGACCGCATAATTGACAGGATCACGTCACGGACAATCCAACTCGCTTTGTTTCCACATTCGGGTTCTGTCGTTCCACAAGCTGAGTTACTCGAGTTGAGAGCAATCTTCGAAGGCCCGTATCGAATTCTCTACGTCGTTGGCACTGGCCACATCGACATACTCGGCGTTCTCCATGGCGGCAGAGGTTCCCTGTAAGAGCTGCGGAACCCCCAGTTTCATGCCTTTTCGGCCGGTCTTCGCTTGACCCCTGATACCGGCGATAGGTACGGTTACGAGTGGCTGTGCTAGGCGGGGAACTAGCGGTGCCCTGTACCCGCAATCCGCTCCAGCGGGGTTGAATTCCTGCTCGAGGGCTGACGTATCGGGGACTGCTCCTGTCAAAGAATGCTGACGACCTGGTCCTGCGCGGCGAGGCACTTCGAACCTGGTCAGGTCCGGAAGGAAGCAGCCATAAGGAGACCGTCTCGGGTGCCGTGGGTTCACCGGGTCTGAGTTCGCTGACAAAGGGCAAGCCTGGTATTAGGTTCGACAGCAGGTGCACGGCCTAACTCTTTATCCTTCTTTCCCACCGGAGCTCCAGTGCCACGCACCCGTCTCTCCGGTCCGCGCCCGCGAAAAGCCCTTGGGCAGCACTTCCTGCGCGATACGGGAATCCTTCAGGACATAACCAACGCGGTTCGCTGCCCAGAAGGTGGCCTCGTCCTGGAGATTGGACCCGGCACCGGCCAACTGACCGAATTCCTCCTCGACGCCGGATTCGATGTCGTCGGTCTCGAAATCGAAGACCGCATGATTGCCCACCTCGAGCGCCGTTTCCGCGACAACGAACACCTTCGCATCGTCCCGGGCGATGCCCGCCTTATCGAAGTGTCCAAAGTGCTGCCCCGCGTTCCGTACGTCGCCGTCGGAAATTTGCCTTACTTCGCCGCCAACCCGATCATCCGCCACTTCCTCGAGTCCGACCCTCAGCCAGCGGAGATGGTCGTGATGGTGCAGCGTGAGGTTGCCAGGGAAATTGCCGCCCGCGACGGTGACTGGTCGCTCCTCTCGATATCGGTCCGCGTCTACGCCGAGCCCGAACTGCTGTTTACCGTGCCGCCGGAAGCGTTCGACCCGCCGCCGAACGTCGTTTCTGCCGTCGTCCGCCTTGTCATTCGCGATGAGCCGCTGGTCCCTGCCGAACGGAACGAAGAGTTCTTCGAGTTCGTCTCGAAAGTCTTCCGGAATCCCCGCAAGCAGATCCACAACGGCCTGAGTCGTGGCATTTGGCTTCCTCCCGACGGTGCGATGCTCGCGCTCGAACGTGCGGGCATCGCTTCCACCCGCCGCCCTGAAACGCTCGACATCGGCGAATGGCTCACTCTTATCGACGCCTGCCATGAGGTCCGCGAGAGTGCCTGAGGTCCTCCGAACGCTTGCCCATGCGAAGGTGAATCTCACGCTCGAAGTTCTGGGGATTCGGCCTGACGGCTACCACGAAATCGACACAGTCCTGCAGGAGATTGAACTGGCGGACGTTGTCACCGTGCAGCCGGCTGATAACTGGTCGATTTCCGTCTCCGGGCCGATGGCGGCGGGCACTCCCACCGACGATTCGAACCTCGCCCTAAGAGCAGCGAAGTTGCTGGCCCAGCGAGTCGATGGCATGCCAGTCCACATTCACCTGGAAAAGCACATTCCCGCCGCCGGAGGTCTCGGAGGGGGCGCCTCCGATGCTGCCGCCGTCCTGCGCCTCCTGAAGGGCCTGTGGGCCGCCTCCGACGCAGACCTGTCGGCCGTCGCGAACGAGGTCGGGAGCGACGAGGCCTTCTTTCTCGTTGGAGGTACTTCGCGCGCCCAGGGTCGCGGCGAGCAAGTGACTGCCCTCGCGCCGATTCCAACTCACGGCGTCGTTGTGTTCGTGCCGGGCCAGACGATTGAAAAGAAGACGCCCCGGATGTTCGCTGCGCTCGATCGTCATCCTTTCGACAACGGTTCAGTAACAGAATCGTTCGCGGCCGAAGCTCCATTGAGCATCACGGGCATAGACATCTTCAACGCGTTCGAGCGCGTGGCGTTCGACCTGTTCCCCTGGCTCGCGAATCTGTGGGCCGATCTCGAACGCCGGACAGGCGAGCCAATCCGGCTCGCAGGCGCGGGGCCATGCCTCTACTGGATCGGGGCGCCCGACTCCGCAGCCGGCGTCGCCGCACTGGCATCGGGCGCCGATTGCCAGGTCATCGAGTCGCGGACGGTCTCGCGCTCGTGAACGCAGTTCTTGGTGGCTGGATGGCTGGCTATGCCATGGCCACGCTCTCGACCCTCGCGCTGACCTACCTCTGCATTCAGCCTGCACCGCAGCGGGTTATTCAGAAGTACCTCGATGTACCAGGAGTGCTTCTCGCGGTGCCGTTTTCGATTGGCACGGGCGTGGTTTGGACCATGCTCGGGATGCTTTTAGGTTCCGTGTACAAAGTCGGTGGCTTCGCCGATACACCGGGAGTGCTGTTCGCTCCGAGCTGGACGTTCCTCTTCATCATGGGTTCGCTGGCATTCCTCCCCATCCCGCCGCTGCTGCTTTTCGCGCGCCAGTACTGGTGGATCTGGGTCGGTATGTCGATGAGTTTCTTTGGCCTGTTTGGGTGGCTGATGCCCGTCCTCGCGGAGCGATGATATACTTCGTGTGCTCGTGACAAACGGCACAAACAACTCTTGGAGGCGCGGCGTGCCGGGCACCATTATTGACATGCACCTGCACACCACCAGGGGCGCTTCAGATTCCATGCTCGACCCTGATGACCTGATCGCCGAAGCGCGACGAGTCGGTCTTACCGGGGTCAACATAACCGAACACGATCGCATGTGGGAAAGCTGGGATCTCAGCCCCTTCCGTAAGAAGCACGAGGGCATCTTCGTCTCGAACGGCATGGAAGTTTCGACCGACATGGGCCACATCCTTGCCGTTGGTCTCAAGGGCTACCAGGGCGGCATCCGCCGGCTGGAGAAGCTCCGTGAAGTCGCGAACGAGCACGGCGCTTTTCTCATCGTTGCCCACCCGTTCCGCCATTTCTTCGATCCCGTGCATTTCAAGCGCGAAGGCAAAGAACCATTCGCCCTTTCGCCTGAAGAAGCTTCGAAACTCCCGGTCTTCCAGTTGGTCGACGGCATCGAAGTGCTGAACGGCTGCAACACGCCCCGAGAGAACTATTTCGCCCTTCAAGTCGCGAAAGCCCTCGGCAAGCCGGGGACCGGCGGCTCAGATGCCCACTCTACGCAGGGCATCGGCTATTTCGCGGCAGTTTTCGAAGAGAGCATCGAAAGCCCGGAACACATGCTCCAGATGATGCATGGCGGTCGCTTCTTCCCGGGCCGCGGCCTGGCGCAGGGCGAATTGAACAACTTCTGGGAAACCGCCGAACCCATCGCATTTTACGAATAGCGGTTGGACGCAACTCTCGTTGGGCGCTACGATTTCGGCGTTCGAAGGGGAGTAGTTCCAACGCGCGTCATCGACAGCCTCCCTCCTCGCGAGGCGGTGGCGCGGTCCGGAAGACCGGATGGACGAGACTTTCGGCCACACGCCAACCGTTGCGTGTCGGTCGAGGGTAACCTCCACGGCACGCGACAAAAGGAACGCCATTTGTCCGCCTCGAACTTCCAATCGTTCTTCCTGTCATCACTGCGCACGCCAGGTTCACTATGAACGCTGAGTCCGAAGCCTCATTTAACTTTGCCGACTATCGCCGCAGCTGGTCCGTCATTGGCCTCGTCGCGCTTTTCTGCCTTCCCGGAATCGTGCTCCGGCTAGGGGGCGTTCACCCGCCCCCCGTGCTCGGTGCATTCATATTCGGCTTTTCGATCCTCGCGGCCGCTTTTCTGCTTAGCTGGGCCGCGGAGACCGCTGAGCTCGACATCTCCCAGGGCCTGGCAATTGCGATCATCGCGATCATCGCCGTCCTGCCTGAATACGCCGTGGACTTCGTCCTCGCCTGGAAGGCAGGCGCCGACCCGGCCGAGGCAGAGAAGGGCCTTGCGATCGCAAACATGACCGGCGGAAACCGGCTTCTGATCGGTGTCGGCTGGCCGATCGTCTTTTTCTTGTTCTTCTACCGCACTCGGGCAAAAGAACTCATCGTTAACCGCGAACGCAGCCTCGAACTCGTATTCCTCGCCGCCGCAACGCTCTACGTCATTTTTATCCCGCTGCGAAGTCACGTGAGCATCATCGACACCATCGTCCTCGTCTCGATGTTTGTCATGTATATGTACTTCACTTCGAAGGTCGAATCCGAAGAGGTAGAGCTGGTTGGCCCGGCGAAGGCCATGGGGCAACTTACGAACAAGCCTCGCCGATCGCTCGTCATCGGATTGCTCATCTTCGCGGCGGCGACCATTTTCTGTTCCGCCGAACCGTTTGCCGAATCGCTCGTTTCCGTTGGCGAAGACTTTGGCGTCTCGCAGTTCTTGCTGATTCAGTGGCTGGCTCCCCTCGCATCCGAATCTCCCGAAGTTCTGGTTGCCTGCATGCTTGCCTGGCGGGGAAGAGCGGCCGCCGGTATGGGCGTCCTTATCTCTTCAAAAGTGAATCAATGGACTTTGTTGATCGGCACGCTGCCAATCGCATTCCTGGTCTCGGCAGGTGACTTCGGATTCGGTTTGGGCCTCCCGCTCGATACGCGGCAGCGCGAAGAAATCTTCCTGACGGCGGCGCAGTCCGCCTTCGCAGTTGCAGTCTTCATGAACCTGCGCATGGGCCGCAACGAAGCCATTGCCCTCTTCGTTCTCTTCGCCACCCAGCTCTTCATCACCAATGAAAACGTCCGTGCCGTCTACGCGGGTATCTACACTCTCCTGTGTATCGTCCTGCTCATCCACGCTCGCGCCAACGTGCCCCACACTTTCCGTGACGCCATCTCGGTGATGCGCGGCCGTGAACTGCACCCTCGGCCCGATGAAATCGAATATTCGTCGCATTCACGCGACTAGCGAAACGAACAAACGGAAGCCCCGCATCGCGGGGCTTTCTGTTTCGTAGCTTTGGTACGCCCGGGTGGATTCGAACCACCGACCTTTAGGTCCGCAACCTAACACTCTATCCCCTGAGCTACGGGCGCGTTTGGGAATGGTGCCGAAGGTGAGATTTGAACTCACACGCCCGTACGGACACTACGCCCTGAACGTAGCGCGTCTGCCATTCCGCCACTTCGGCTCCAAACTTCATTATGGTCTCGCGCCTCTCAGCGTTCAACCGCCGGCGCGGGTCTTTTCATGGTGGGCGGTACTGGACTCGAACCAGTGGCCTCGTCGGTGTGAACGACGCGCTCTAACCGTCTGAGCTAACCGCCCGCGAAAGGCCAGTATGCGGCTCCGCGTCACCGGGTTCAATACGAAGGATCAGCGCCCCATCCCAGCTTACAAATGCATCTCAAATTTAGGGCCGAATTCGGCCATGGGGTCGACTCTCGCTTCGGGATTGCTCGCTTGTGGCTAATTTCACCTTGCAGCCCCATGCCATCGAACGTTGTGCAGGCCCCCCTCGCCTACTTACCCTCAGGGGCATGGATTCCGCGAATCACAGCCGCCCGGTGCTACGGATCCGTCGGCTCGGCCTCTGGGTGGGACGCTCCGGCCCGGTTCACTCGTGGGTCCCGTATGCGTCGGCGGTTGTCGCTCTGGGGGTAACCGTTGGACTGCGAGCGTTTCTCCAGGTGCTATTCGCGGAACAAACGCCAACCTACCTCGTCTTCCTCGCACCCGTCATTTGCATCGCGCTCTTAGGCGGCGCACGGCCCGGACTATTCGCCACCCTGCTCGGATGGCTAACTCTTGAACTGTTGTTTGTCGACCCGACTGGCCAGGTGAACCCAACCTCGGGTGGCTGGGTCATCTCGGGAGTGTTCCTGGTAGAGGGTGGGGCCATTTCCCTCGTTGGTGGCCTGCTCCGCGGCGCCGTTGCCGAACTGCTCGCGCGCGAGCAACAGCTGGCCGCAAGCGAGACGCGCCTCCTTCTTGCTCAACAGACCGCTCGCATAGCGACCTACGACTGGGACCCGTCAACCGGCGAAGCCGTCTGGTCCGAGTTTGCCGAGGAGGTAATGGGCATGGCCCCTGGCAGTTTCAGGGGCACTTACGAAGATTCTTTCCGGACCGTTGTGCCGGAAGACATTCCGATAATCGAAGCTGGCGCAGAAGAATTGATGCGCTCTGGCAACAACGAGTTGGAGTACCGAGTCAAGGACCTCGACGGTCGCATTCGTTGGATTCGGGGAACCGGCACCGTTGCTCGCCCCGAACCCGGTCGCCGCATGCATGTCGTTGGCGTGATGATGGACATCACCGATCGCAAGCGGGATTCCGAAAACAACCAGTTCCTCGCGGACGCCACAGCTGATTTCGCCAGGTCCCTGGACTACCGAAACAACGTAGCCAACGTCGCCGAAATAGCGGTCGGGAGCTTTTGCGATATGGCCGGCGTGGCCCTAATGAACGACGGCGTATTGCCGGGAGAAATCGTTGCGCGAGCGCACCACGACCCGGCGCGTCTCCCTCTCGTCGAAGCCTTCGAACAACGAATCATCCAGGAGGTCGATGAGCCGGGCATTCTCGGCAACTCTATCCGCTCCGGCACGCCACTCTTCCTGCCCCAGCTGTCTCCGGAGCTCCTCGATCAGGCGCCAATCTCTCAGCTTCGAAAAGATGCCATCGCGGCCCTCAACCTCTCAGCGGTGATTTGCATCCCGCTTGTTGCCCGAGACCGCACGCTCGGTGCGCTGATATTCGCGCAGGAGACCGGCCGTACATTTGACGATGCCGACTTCCGTGTCGCTACGGAACTCGGGCGCCGCGCGGCCCTCGCCATCGAGAATTCTCTTCTCCTCGAGCAGTCGTTCGAGCGAGAAGGCGATGTTGTGCGCGCGAACGAGTCGCTTCAGCTCGTAGCCGACGCGGGCGTCGCTCTCGGTTCCACGCTGGATCTGACCGGGGCGCTGGAATCACTCGCGGGCTTGATCGTGCCGCGCTTCGCCGACGTTTGTAGCATTTCCATGGTTCAGCCGGATGGAAAACTTGAGCAGGCTGCGCTCAGCGCTGCCAATGAAGCCCTGAGAACTGCCGTCGAAGCCTATTCAGCAGAAACAACGGCACCCGCCGACCTGCTACAAACTGCTGCTCAGGTTCTGCGCAGCGACAAGCCGATCTTTCTTCGGGAAGTCCCGGCGGATTTGCTTGCCCGGCTTACAGGAGGCAACGAGGCACTGGCCCTCGACACCCTCGAGCCTCGTTCGCTGATCCTGATGCCGCTCTCCGCGCGCGGCCAAACGCTTGGGGTGATGACCTTCATGCGCGTCCACGGCAGTGCCCTTTTCGACCGTGAGGATCTCTCGCTTGCCGGTCAGATCGCCCGGCGCACTGCCGTCGCCACAGATAACGCCCGGCTCTATGCCGAGGCTCGGCGAGCCAACGACGCCAAGGATGAATTCCTCGGAATGATGTCACATGAACTGCGCACTCCGATTACCGTGATTCATGGCGGCGCCCGCGTCCTAAGAATGCGCTCCCAGAACATCGAGAGCGAAGCCCGCGAAAGCCTACTCGCCGATATCGAACGCGAGTCCGAGAGGCTCTCCCGAATGTTGGAGAACTTGCTGGCGCTCGCCCGTGCCGAGCTCGACCGTGAAGTGAGCCTGGAGCCGGTGCTGCTCCAGCGTCTGCTGCCCGGCCTGATTGATTCGATAACCGCCGAATCAGATCGCGAGGTCGTGCTCAGCGTGCAGCCCGATTTACCGGCCGTAGCCGCCGAAGCCGGCTATATCGAGCACATCGTCCGCAACCTTGTCACCAATGCCCTGAAGTACAGCCCCGGCGACACCGTCGTTGATGTACTGCTCGGCCCCTGTGGCAACGGCGCTGCGGTTCGAGTGTTGGATCGAGGTTTCGGCATCGCCGCCGACGAGGGCACGCGCATTTTCGAGCGTTTCTACCGTTCGGAGCGTACCTCTCGGCTTGCAGGGGGAGCTGGACTCGGGTTGGCGGTTTGCAAGCGACTTGTTGAGACCATGTCCGGTGAGATCTGGGCGACTCCACGCGAGGGCGGAGGCGTTGAGGTAGCTTTCAGTCTGCCGGGCTACGAAGAAGAGGAGATTCCCAATGAACAGTAGCGAACCACTTCTACTGGTAGTGGACGATGAGGCAGGCATTCTGCGCCTGCTGAAGCTCGAACTCACCGCCCAGGGCTTCAGAGTCATCACCGCCAACGGCGGCGAACAGGCCGTAAAACTGGCTGATGAACATCGTCCCGACGCGGTGCTCCTCGATGTGATGATGCCTGGCCTTTCCGGCCTCGAAGTCATGCGTCGCCTGCGAGAACGCTCCAACTTGCCCATCATCCTCGTCACCGCCAAGGACAAGGACACCGACAAGGTGCGAGGCCTCGAACTCGGCGCCGACGATTACATCGTTAAGCCCTTCAACCCCGACGAGCTTGGAGCCCGAGTCCGAGCGGTCTTGAGGCGAACGATCTCTCAAGAAGTCGACCGCATTGTCGTCGCCGGAGAAGTCGAAATCGACCTCACCCGGAGGCTCGTCAAGAAGGGCGGTGAGCCAGTTTCGCTCACTCGCACCGAGTGGCTCCTGCTTCAGCACCTCGCCGTCAATTCTGGCAAGGTTATGCTCAACACCGAGTTGCTCACCAAGGTGTGGGGTCCCGAATACCGCGACGACCTGCAGTACCTTCGGGTCTGGGTCTCTCGCCTACGCGCCAAGCTCGAAGAGACGCCCTCAAACCCCGTCATCATCAAGACGCTGCAGGGCATCGGTTACCTGTTTGAGGCCGAGGAGACCGCCACCGCCCCGGGCTAAGGGTTCAGCGGGTTGAACACCAGTCCGGTGCCGAGCTTGGGGTGGAAGAACGTCGACTTCTGGGGCATTCGCTCGCCCTTGTCGGCGAGCGACACCACGGACTCGATCCGTACCGGCGTGATGAGGAACGCGACGCCTTCCTGGCGTTCCTCCAGGAACTCCAGCACTTCGCCGATGTCGTGGCTGTAAGAGACCACTCCTGCACGCAGGTCGTCATCGGAGATGCCCCAGAGGGGCTCCAGGACGCCGTAGCGAAGGACGTTGGGGCTAATGTTGGTCCACTCTTCACTCATTCCCGCAGGCGCCGTGCCCCGCAACGCACCGCTTGCACGGCGAAGGCGGTGCACCTGTCCGTCATCGAGGTTGATCGCCACAAGCGAACCCTCCTCAAGCAGCATCCCGAGCTCAGCGATTCGCTCCGGTCCGTTGCCGATGAGCTTCACATGGTCAACTTCGAACGCGTCGCCGAGCAACTCCTGCCAGTTCGCCGGCGCAGCTTTAGCGATCATCCGGTGGATCGGCCGAATCACCAGCCCCGGATCAGACGCGGCCACAATGGCGGTCATCGCGAATCTCGCCGGATGCCCCGGCGTGAGAACCTCGCTCTGCGCGCGCCAGTCTCGGTAGTTGACCGCGGTTTCGTAGCGATGGTGTCCGTCTGCTATGTAGAAGCTTTCCGCCAGCAGCGGCGCCACCTGGCGCATTTCGTAGCTGCCCGCCTCCACCGCCCACACGCGATGGCTCTCGCCGTCGATGCTGGTTCCAGACATGTCAGGTTCGCGAGAGTTCATCACTGAGTCGATGAACTGCGTCAGCGTCCCCGCCCGGTCCCGGGCGATCATGAACACCGGGCTCAGTTGAACCCCGGTCGCCTGCAGGAGCTTAAGTCGGTCTTCTTTGGGGCCGGACATCGTGTACTCGTGCGGCTTTACGGCTCCCTCTTCCCAGGGCTGCGCTTCTACGGCGGCGATCAGCGCCTTCCGAACGTACTCCTGGTTCAATTCGGTGAATCGCTGCTCGTACACGTACAGCATCGGCGACTCATCCCGAGCCAGCGCGCCGTCCGCGAGCCATTCCTTCAACAGGTCGGCAACCTTCGCATACCGTTCATCGCCGCCCGAGGCCAGCTCGAGTCGCACCGAGTTCCGTGCGTTTCGTGCTTCGAGTGCTCGCTGCTGCCCCGGATTAATGACGTCGTACGGCGGCGAGAGCAATTCGCTCAGCCCACCTGCCTCGGGTGTGTAGCGGATTCCGCGAAATGGCTGGAATTGGGGCATCGAAGATCCTTTGTCGATTACGCTCGCGTTTGTTCGGGGCCACGCACGAATTTATGATCGCGGGGCCGAATGCAACCATACTGCGTCTTTTGCAACATCGTAGCCGGGCGAGAGCCCGCAAACATCGTCTACCAGGACGACGAAATCATCGTCATCCAGAACGTGCTTCGTTGGGTGCCCGTCATGCTCCTCGCGATGACGAAGGAGCACACCACCCAGGCCGAACTGTGGGAAAACCACATCGGCAAGGTCGGCAAAATTGCCACGGAAATCGGCCGCCAGCTCTGCCCCGGTGGCTTCCGCGTGCTCACCAACTTCGGCTACGACGCCATGCAGAGCCAGGATCACGGTCACCTGCACATCCTCGGTGGGACGTTCCTCGGCCACTACGTCGGCTAGGCCTTTTCGATCGCCAACGCCTGCATCTCGAAGAGTTGGCCGATTCCAAGCTTTGCCAGTTCCAACAGGTCGTCCATCCCCGCGCGGCTGAACGGCTTGTGCTCGGCCGTGCCCTGTACCTCGACGAATTCGTCAGAGCCGGTCATTACGACGTTGAAGTCGACTTCTGCGGTCGAATCTTCTTCGTAGCAAAGGTCCAGCATCGGAACACCTTGCACGATTCCAACCGAGATGGCGGCAACTGCGGATTGCACCGCGGCGGCGGGCACCTGGCCATTCGCAACCAGCTTCTTCATCGCGACCTGTAGGGCCACGTAGGCTCCGGTAATCGAAGCAGTACGAGTTCCGCCGTCAGCCTGGATGACGTCGCAGTCGAGCGTGATCGTCCGTGGCCCGAGCATCTCGACGTTCACCACTCCACGCAGCGCGCGCCCGACCAGCCGCTGGATCTCCTGGGTTCGCCCGCCTGGACGGCCCCGTTCGACCTCGCGTTGGCTCCGCGTATGGGTCGCCCGCGGCAGCATCGCGTACTCGGCGGTCACCCAGCCACTCTGTGTGTTCCGAAGGAACGGAGGCTGTCGGTCTTCGACGCTCGCCGCCACAAGCACGCGAGTCTTGCCAAACTCCACCATGCAGCTGCCTTCAGCGTGGTCGAGAACGTTCGGGGTAAGGGATACGGGTCGCAGCGCATTTGGCGCGCGGCCGTCAATTCGATTGGCCAAGTGGTTTCTCCAGTGCGTATCGGGCTTCGCCCGGCTCTTAACCGTATTCGCGACGAGGTTCGCGCGCAAAAGTTATCGCTCGGTGGACACCTTTAACTTGCCTTCGGACGTTCGAACCGTGACCCGTCCCGAGATGTCCGTTCGAAAGGTCGGGACACCGCCAAGGTTCGCCACCGTGTCCGGGTGAGGGTGACCGAAGCTGTTGCCTGCCCCAACCGAAATAACCGCGAGCGCCGGATGCACCGAATCGAAGACCCACGCGGGCGTCGTTTTGGAACCGTGATGCGGAACTTTCAGCACGTCGGCTCGAAGCGACTTCGTGTCCTGCCATCGCTTCGAACGCTGGGCCTTCTGCATCGCCAGTGAACAGAAACGAAACGCCCTCGTACGTCACCCTGACCACGACCGAAGTGTTGTTGAGGTTTTCCGGCTGAAAGTCGGTCGGTGGCCACAACACCTCGAAGTCGACCCCATCGACGCTGAACGACGAACCTTCAGAGACAACCTCCCGCCCCGGGCGGCGCCGGGAATACACGTCATAACTTACGATCGCATTTTCGGCTCCGTTGTCAGTCACCGAACCCACGTGCATCCGAGAAAGAATTTCCGGAATTCCGGCGAGGTGGTCCTCTTGCGGGTGACTGACGATTACGAGGTCAAGACTGCGATCCCAGTGCGGCATTACCTGGCCCAGTTCACGTGCCAGCCCGATTCCGCTCGGCCCGCCGTCAACAAGAATCTGTTTCCCGTGCGGGGTCGTGATCAGTGCGGCGTCGCCCTGCCCGACATCGAGAAACTGGACCACCAGCTCTCCGGGTCCTGATCGCGGCATCAGCGAAACGGGAATGATTGCCAGCGCCGTAGCGCCGCCCGCCCCCGCAAGCACCAGTCGCGACCACGTGTTCCGCCGCGCCCGAATTGCCGATGGCTCCTCGTGTCCCTTAGGGCCATACCGGTACGCCACCAGCGCGACGGTTGTCAGCCCGGCGTAGGCACAAGTTGCGGGGATCACCCCTCCGCCCGGAGTGTCGACCGCCGCCCAGCCCGGCTTCCCGAAAAACGCCGCGCACTCCCGAATGAACGCGAGCGGGTAATAGGCTGCGACTCCGCTCGCCTCGCCGAGGTCCCGCGAAATCATTCCCAGGGCGGACGTCGCAACGCTCGCCCAGAACGCGACCGCGAACACCGGTTCGACCACCACATTCGCGATTGGCGAAACGAGAGAAATTTGGCCGAACGTCACCCACATGATCGGCATCGTCGAGATGCTCGCGGCGAGCGTGAGCGCGATGGCCTGACATAGCCAGATCGGAACGTACAACCGGCTCCGCGCGCTCCCGGTGACAAGCCAATGCGTTAGCCAAGGCGCCAGCGTGATGAGACCGGCGGTCGCGGTGGCACTCAACTGAAACCCGGCGTCCAGAGCAAGCCCGGGCGACAAAGCCGTCATCCCGATAACCGCCGCGCACAAGGCTGGCAGCCCGCTCTGGGGCCGCCCGATGACCGTGCCCCCGAGGAGCACGCCCGCCATGATTCCTGACCGCAAGACGCTCGGTGAGAGTCCCGCCGCCGCAAGGTAGGCGGCCAGTGTGAACGCCGCCGGGAGCCATGCCCACCGTCTCCCAATTGCTGGAATCGCGAGCACATAGGTCAGCGCAACCACGAGCACAACATTCGAACCGGAGACCGCGACCAGGTGGCGCAACCCGGAGCGGTTGTACTGCTCCTTCATCTCGCGCGAGAGCCCGTCATCTCGCCCGTACGCGATTCCCGCCGCGAGCGAGGCCTCCGGCTCCGGCAGCGACCGCTGGAGCGCCCGGTCGAGCTTCAGCCGCTGCTCAGTCAGCCATCGGCCGGCGGAGTTGTCGCCCTTGTCGTACTCCAGCACCTTCGGCCGGAACATCGTCGCCGCGATTCCGCGTTGGGCGAGGTACGCGCGGTAATCGAACCCGTCGAACACCGGCGGAGATTCCAGCTTTCCCTGGACGGTTATTTGGTCGCCCGGCAAATACTCGGCGTACTGGTGCATCGCAAGCAGCACTTTGCTCCCCGTGCCGCGAACGTCTCCGGCCTCGATCGAGTCGACGCGGACGACGTAGCTCGTCGTGACGCTTCCTCGGTCCGGCTCCGACTCCACAGTTCCGACCAGCCGTACGTCGCCGCCGACTGCTCGTTGCCCATGCGGGTGGTTCGGGCGCGACGACCTCGGAAAGCCGCAATCCGGCGAACGCGGCGGCCAACACGCACACCAGGGCGAGCGCGTACTGACCCTTCAACGGCGACCAAACCAGGAACATCGGCAGGGCGGCGACTACCCAGGCGGCGCCCATCCACCAGGGCGAATCGAACACGCCCACGCCCACGAGGCCGACGACCCACGCTAATCCGACGACCACCAGCGTCACGAACGCGGACAGTACCAGATGCGACAGCGGAACGAAGCCTTCCGAAAATCAAAGAGGCGGCCCAATGTGGGCCGCCTCCTCAAGATTGGCGAGTTTCGAAGCCTAGGCTTTGATCTTTTGGATGATCCCCTGAATGTCGACGAACGAGTCCGCAGCGTTTCGCAGGCTCGACGCAGTGCTAGTGCCCACGGCCATTACTTCAACGCGAATGCCCTTGCCCTGGATTACTTCGACCAGTCGCTGGAAGTCCCCGTCGCCGGAGACCAGCACGACCACATCGAGGCGATCAAGCATCTCGATAATGTCGCAGGCCATTTCGATGTCGACGTTCGCCTTGATCGTGCCGTCGGCGAACCGCTTGAGCGGCTTCGTGACGACTTTGAATCCCTTGCCGAGGAACGGCTCCGCGAATCGCTGGGTCTCGATGCTTACACCCGGGTCGTCGTGAACCGGCGAATACGCGATAGCACGGACAATCTGGCGCCCGTCGGCGATCAGGTTCAAGACCTTCTTCCAGTCGACCCGAGTGCGCAGCCGGTCGATTGCCAGCTCGACATTCGCCGAGTCGACGAACACGCCAACGCGCGAGATGGCACCACCGGTGGCGATCGGAATTGCTTTTTTGGCGAGCTCTTCCTGGGCACTGACGAGTTGTTCGAGCTTCTTACCCTGGGCTTCGACGACCTTGATCAAGGCGGCGAGGTCGGCGGGGGCTTCAGCTGGCGTGGTCGCTGCCTTGCGGCTGGAAGTGCGCCGCGGCGCCTTCTGCTCTGCTGCTGGAGCCTCTTCTGCCACTGGCGAATCCTCGGCGACCGCCGCGGCCTTCGTTGTTCGGCCGCGCCTCGCCGGGGCTTTCTTCGGCTCTTCGTCGGCAGGTGCATCTGATTCTTGTTCAGTCGCGGTCGTTTCGGTGCCTTCGCCGGCGGGCTTTCGCCGGCCGCGGCCACCGCGGGTTCCGCGTCGCGTTGTCTTCTTGGTCCCATCGAGTGCTTCGGCTGAAGGCTCGGGGAGTGTTCGTTCTGGTTCTGGGGCGGGTGCGGCCGCTGCCGGCTCACGCCTCGGGAAAATATTCAACATGGTTTGGGTTTACCTACCCATCCTTTGCAAGACACTGATTCTGGCCGCGACGTTCCGCGCAATCTTATCGATCGCCTTCGCCGACTCGGATTCAGGTGCACCCACGACAACGGGAATTCCGTTGTCGGCGCCCTGCCGGACAGCTGGCTCGATCGGTATTTCGCCCAGGAAGTCGATTCCCAGTTCGTCGGCGGCTTTAGCGGCCCCGCCGTGACCGAAAATGTCGTAGCGCGTCCCTGTGTCGGGCGCTACGAAATAGCTGAAGTTCTCAATCATCCCGAATACCGGGACATCGAGTTTCTCGAACATCGCCACTGCCTTCATCGCATCTTCGACAGAGACGTCCTGTGGGCTCGAAACGATGACGACGCCCGCAATCGGGGCATCCTGAGCCATGCTCATCGCTGCATCGCTCGTCCCTGGCGGCAGGTCGATGATGAGGTAGTCGAGATCTCCCCATGGCACGTCGTGCAGCAACTGGCGCACCGCGCTGCCGATCATCGGCCCGCGCCACACCACCGGTGTTCCTTTCGGCAACAGGAATCCGATGGAGACTACCTTCACGCCGTGCTTCTCAACTGCGCGAAGTCCATCAGTTGAGCCGGCTTGCAGGCCCTGGGCGAGGCCAAACATCGTCGGCAGGTTCGGTCCGGTGATGTCGGCATCCACCAGTCCAACCGAAGCGCCCGATTTCGCCAGCGCTACAGCGATATTCGAAGCGACCGTCGATTTGCCAACGCCACCCTTATTGCTGGCCACCGCGATGATGTTTCGCACACCTTCGATCGCCTTCTGTCCCTCTTTGGGGTTCGAAGGCCGAACATTGCTCCCCAGGTCAGCGAAACCTCGCCGGCGCCGGCGAGTTCGGCCAGCGCTGCCCGGATGTCCGTCTCGATCGTTTCCTTAAGCGGACACGCAGGAGTCGTGAGTTCGACGGTGATCGCAATCTTGTTCTCTTCGATCGCGAGGTCTTTGATCATTCCAAGACGGACGATGCTGGCGTGGAGTTCAGGATCCTGTACGCGATCCAACGCAGCGAGAACTTCTTCGCGGTTCGCGGTTGAAGCAGGGCTCATTCGGTGTTAGTGCCTTCCTGGCAGGCGATCCATGTGCGTCGCAGCGTTCGGCGGCGGGGATGCCCTCCGGAAACTTCGTTCCGGTAAAGCGATCGTACCGCCTGAACGTCTGCCGGGGCAAACGGTTTACCTGCGTTTTCGCAATCGACATCTACCTTGGTTCCATAGCGCCCGTTGTGGTGCTACGCTCGATTTACCGTCCGGTAAGATGGACGAAGGAGACCGAATGTCAGAAATCAAACAGCGCGAGGCCATTTCCACCACGCTTTGCCGGCATCATTGGGTCATCGAGACTCCGAATGGTTCCGTCAGCGCGGGCCGCTGCAAGCGGTGTGGCGTCGATAAAGAGTTCCGCAACTCCGCTGAAGACCCGATGTGGGACAACGACAGCTTCAGCCTCAACGGTTCGCGCTATCGCGGTCGCCGGGCAGCTTCGAACTCCTGAATTGCTCGCCTTTGAACTTCCAACCGGCCGGGTTATCCCGGCCGGTTTCGTTTGTGTCGCCAGGGAACGGTAATCTGTAGCCGTGCCCGTAAACCTCTCAGTCGATATCGCCCCCGGCCAAAAGACCAGCCTCGTCCTGAAGAATCCCATCATGCCTGCGAGCGGCACCTTCAGCTGGGGACTGGAGTTCGCGAAGCACTTCCAGATAGAAGAGCTTGGCGCAGTCGTTTCGAAGGGCGTCACCATGGCCGTCCGTGGGGGCAACCAGCAACCGCGCGTCGCCCAGACCCCCGCCGGCATGTTGAACTCCATTGGGCTCCAGAACATCGGCATCGATGCCTGTATCAGCGACATGGCGCCCCTCTGGGCCCGCTGGGATGTCCCCGTCCTCGTGAATATTGCCGGCGACACCGTCGACGAGTTCGGCGAAATGGCCCGCATGCTCGACGGCGTCCCGGGAATCGCCGGCATCGAACTCAACATCAGCTGCCCCAACGTCGACCAGGGTGGCATCGAAATCGGCCAGGACATCGGGGCTTCCGCCCGCGCCACCCGTGCAGCGGTCCGCAATACGGATCTTCCCGTCATCGTGAAGATCACCCCCAACGTCACCGATCCGGTGGCGCTTGCCCTCGCCTGCGAAGCCGAAGGCGCCGCTGCTATCTGCGCGATTAACACCGTCCTCGGACTCGCCATCGATACGCGACGGCGCAAGGCCATCCTCCCTCGGGCCCGTGGCGGCCTCAGTGGTCCGGCAATCAAGCCCATCGCCATGCGCATCGTCCATGACGTCGCGAAAGCAGTTCGCGTGCCGGTCATCGGCTGCGGCGGCATCAGCACCGGAGAGGATGCCATCGAATTCCTCATGGCTGGCGCCACCGCCGTCCAGGTTGGAACCGCAACCTTTGCGAATCCACGCGCGCTGCTCGATGTGCTTGAAGGGGTCGAAGCGTGGCTTTCGGCTAACGGCATCGATGACGTGAACGAAATCATCGGGTGCGCGTTGCCGGAACGATTGCCGGCCTGACCGGATCGCTCATTGCGTGGCTTGCCTGCTACGCTTAACCGTCTCGGGGTGTAGCTCAGCCTGGTAGAGTGCTTGCTTTGGGAGCAAGAGGTCCCGCGTTCGAATCGCGGCACCCCGACCACATCCTTCCCTACCTTTGCCCACGTCCCATCGCTGACCTACCATCAGCCATAACGTGCTTCGTAATCGCTGGGTAAACCAACATGAGTGAAGAGTTCGGCGTTGACCTCGATCAGGTCTTCAAGGTCATCGATACCGCAGACCTACTGATAGTCCGCTTCCATCTCATCGATAAGCGATTGCTCGTCGACTTCCGCATTTCCCAGAAAGCCGGCCCGATGATTACCGTCGTCCCCCGCGCCGAATCGCTCGAGGACCGCTTCCGTTCGATTAAGCGCATGCGGCCGGACTTCCCGGTCCCCGAAAAAGTGATGCACTTCCCCTGGCCGCGCTCGATGGGCGTGCTCCTCGCCGCCGGAGTCTGGCAGCGACTGGTGGACCGAATTTCCGCGCTAGGCACGGATGAAACCACCGATGACTGCGGCCGCGTGATGGAAGAACTCATGGCCCTTGAGCGCAAAGAAGTCTTTGGCGCCATTCGCGGTGCCGACCACTACCAGACACTCTGGGAGCGTCAGCGCGCATGACGAACGTCATCGACCTCCGTAGCGACACGGTTTCGAAGCCGTCAGACGCAATGCGCGCCGCGATGGCCACCGCCGAGGTCGGCGATGATGTCTTCGGCGATGACCCGACCGTCATCGAATTGGAACGTCGGGCCGCTGCCCTCCTCGGCAAAGAGGCCGCCCTCTACGTTGCCAGCGGCACCATGGCCAACCTCATCGCTGTCCTCACGCACACGAAACCGGGCGACGAGATCCTCCTCGGTGACGAGAGCCACATCTTCCAGTACGAATTGGGAGGGGCTGCCCGCCTCGCCGGCACAATCACCCGTACCTTGCCCAACCGTCCCGACGGTACCCTCGACCGCGACGCGATCCTGGCCGCTGCCCGCATGGAGAACCTGCACTCGCCGGGTTCGCGCCTGCTCTGTCTCGAAAACACCCACAACCGCTGTGGTGGCGCCGCGATTCCGAAGGCGACCATGGATTCGCTCGCCGAAGCGGCCCACAGCCGCAAGATGGCGGTCCACCTGGACGGCGCCCGAATCTTCAACGCCGCCGCCGCTCTCGGTGTTTCTGCCGCCAGCCTCGCCGAGAACTGCGATAGCGTGTCGTTCTGCCTCTCCAAGGGACTCGGCTGCCCCGTCGGCTCGCTGCTCTGCGGCTCCGGAGAATTCATCGAAGCGGCCCGCCGCAATCGAAAAATGCTCGGCGGCGGAATGCGCCAGGTTGGCATCCTTGCCGCTGCGGGCCTCTTCGCGCTGGATCACAACATCGAGCGAATTTCCGAAGACCATGCTAACGCGAAGGCCCTCGCCGATGGTCTGCGCGAACTCGGCCCGTTCCGGCCCAACACCCCGCAAACCAACATCGTCGTTGCCGATATCGTTCGCGGCGACCTCAACGAATGGCTTAAACAGTTCGAGTCCGAGGGAGTCCTCGCGGTTGCCTTTGGTCCGCAACGGATCCGACTCGTGACGCACATCAATATTTCCCGCGCTGATATCGATGAGGCCCTGGGCCGCATCCAACGCGTGGTTGGAGCCGTACCCGTTTGATCTCGAAACAACTTATTTTCGTGCCGGCCCTTCTGGCGGCCGGGCTGATTGTCGCCTGCTCGGGGACCGACGAACGCCCGCTCACCAAGGTCTTCGTCAGTCCGCCATGGACCGCCGACGAGTCGAACCGATACCTCCTCCATCGCACCGAAGACTCTGAGGTTTACGGTGAATGCACGCTCGAACTTCGTCTCAACGCCGAAGACGGCAACACACGCCTCAATCGCCTCTGCGGTGATGGCGAGAATCGGGACGACGGCACCGTCCTCGTCGACCCGGACACGCTCACGCCTATTACTGCCAACCGGACGCAATACCGCGCAGAAAAAGATCAACGCCTTTCATTCGATAGTTTTTATGAGCCGCCAATTGTGAGGTTCGTCGCGGACGAGAACGGCAAGCAGCGCGAGACTACTCGAGACCTTCCGCAGCCGGACGAAACCAGCCCCGACCCGGGTTATTACGACGACGAGTCGCTTTTGTGGCTTGTCCGTGGCATCGACCTGAGCGAAGGTTACGAAGCTTCGTACCAGAACGTGAGCGCCGGCACCGGCCAGACCTTCCGAGTCGACCTTGCGGTCGAGGGACAGGAAACGCTGACAGTGCCGGCGGGAGAGTTCACGACCTGGAAAGTGAGAGTGCGAACGGCCTCGGTTACGCAGTTTGCGTGGATCGAAGTCGACCAGCCTCACCGGCTCATCCGAGCTCGTATCAAAGGCATCCAGGACGTGACTTACGATCTGGAGCCATCGGAGTAGACTCCGGTAGGAACTAGGCGCTACGCCTTCCGGCAGCTATGCCCCTGCTGCCCGGTAGTCGGTCCGCCGCTATTTGTGCTAGTCACAACGAGAACTTCACGTCCTTATGTTTGAGGGGCCCGATTTTTGCTTGACACCGCTTCCCTACCTCCCCAAGATTCCGGAACACTTCGCCCCACACCGATCTCCGGACGTGCAATGACATCCGTTTTCGTAATCAGCCGAGAGCCTCGCATGAGAACCTCCGTAACGGAGTATCTGCGCGACCGGGGTTACGACACGGCCACTGCGGAGACCTACGACCTGGCGATTGAACACCTCGCCGACTACGCTCACGACGCAATCGTGACCGATGTCCAGGGCCTTCCCCGCGGCGAAGAGGGCACGAATTTCGCTCAATTCAACCAGTGGGTCGCCACCGCCTATCGCACCAATGCGCCGGCCATGGTCTACCTGCTCCACAAGGGCGCACGTCGGCCGCACTTCCGCCTCGAAGGCGCCGTCATCAAGAAGCCCTTCCCAATCGAAGCCCTCGGCCAGGCCCTGCGAGAACGCATCGGACACCCTCGCCGCGATGGGCACGAACCCGGAATCGACCTCGATCTCTCGTCGAACACACTTCGCTCGGGGACCAAAGAGGCTCACCTAACCAACATCGAGGCGACCCTCCTCGCCTACCTCATCGAGCACGAAGGCGAGATCCTTCACCCCCGCGATCTCCTCGTGGACGTTTGGCAGTATCACGATGCGGCGGGCGCCAGCACGCTCGTTCGCGCCCACGTCAGCAACCTGCGCCGCAAGCTCCGAGAGGTCCTCGGCACGTCTGATCAGATTCAGACGATTCGCGGCAAAGGCTATCGATTCTCCGCCTGAACCCTAACCACAGCACCAAGGAACAACGATGAAACTCGCGACTGGCATCGGCTATTCGGGCGCTTCGATGCGCATCGACATGGACTTCGTCCTCGAAGTCGAACGCCTCGGCTACGACTCAATATGGACGGCCGAGGCCTACGGCTCGGACGCCGTTACCCCACTCGCCTACATCGCGGCCCTCACGACGAAGATCAAACTCGGCACGAGCATCATGCAGATTCCGGGTCGCACCCCGGCCATGTGTGCGATGACGATGTCCACGCTCGATGCCATCTCTGGCGGTCGTGCACTCGTAGGTCTCGGCCTCAGTGGCCCGCAGGTTGTCGAGGGCTGGCACGGCGTCCCTTACGGCAAGCCCGCCGCACGCACGCGTGAGTACGTCGAAATCCTTCGCAAGATATGGGCTCGCGAAGAGCCGGTCGCCTACGACGGTCAGGAATATCAACTTCCCTACATGGGGCCAGGTTCCACGGGCCTCGGAAAGCCCCTGAAGAGCATCCTCCACGGTCGCCAGCTGCCCGTGTACCTCGCCACGATGGGCCCAATCAACATCCGGAACACGGCGGAACTGGCCGATGGCTGGCTACCGATCTGGTTCTCGCCGAAACGCGTCGACCTCTTCCGGCCTTCGCTCGAAGAGGGCTTCAAGCGCGCCGGCAACGGCAAGTCCTACAAGGACTTCGATATCGCCGCTGGTTGCAACGTTGCCATCGGCGACGATGTGAAGGCCCTGCTCGCGGCGCAGAAGCCAAACCTCGCCCTCTACATGGGCGGCATGGGCGCGAAGGACAAGAACTTCCACAACGAGATGGCCGTGAAGTACGGCTACGGCGAAGCGGCCGCCAAAATCCAGGAACTCTATCTCTCAGGACGTAAGCAAGAGGCCACCGAAGCGGTGCCGGATGAACTGGTGGACGAAATGAGCCTCGTTGGGCCTGTGGCGCGCATTCAGGAGCGTTACAGGGCATGGGAAGACGCCGGCGTGACCACGATGATGGTCCAGAGCCGCAAGCCCGATGCGCTCAAGCTCATGGCCGACATCACCGGAGCAAGCAAGGGCGCCTGATTCGGGCCAACCCTACTGCGTGATCTGGTGCCCGGGGCTCGACTCCCACATCGGCGCTAGTTGGTGGTATCCCCCGCCCGCCGTCCAGCCTCCATCCACGTAGAGGATGTGGCCGGTGACGAACTTCGCCGCATCGCTCGCCAGGTAGACGATCGCCCCTTCCAGGTCGTCGGGCTGCCCGAGTCGCCCCATGGGTGTCCGTGAAATGCTGTGTTCGCGCGTCGCCGGGGTAGCTTCGAACACCTTGTCCATCAGTTCAGTGCCATCGAAGTACGAGGGCGCGATCGCGTTCACACGAATGCCTTCCCGTGCGTATTCGAGCGCCAGTACACGCGTGAGCGCATCAACTCCGCCCTTGGCTGCGTGATACGAAGCGGCCCGGAACTCGCTCCCGACTGCCCCGAGTATCGAGCTGATGTTGATCATCACGCCGCCGGTCCCCTGCGCGAGCATCTGCTTCCCGGCCAGTCGGCAGCCGTTCACCGTCGCCATCAGGTCGAGTTCGATGATCGACCGCATTCGCTTCAAGCTCCCCTGGTCGTGCCGAAGCCCGGAGCGGTCCGTGTATCCCGCGTTGTTCACGAGGATGTCCAGCCGTCCAAACTCTTCGACCGTCCGCGCGAAGACCGCCTCGAATTGCTCTTCGTCGGTGATGTCCGCCGCGACCGCCAGTGCCTTGCCTCCGTACGAGCGCACCATCTCCGCCGTCTGGTCGATCAGTTCCTGGCGACGTGCTGTCACCACCACGTTCGCGCCAGCCCGAGCGAGGCCTCGGGTGAACGCCACTCCGAGCCCGCTCGAAGCGCCTGTAACCAGCGCGACGCGGTCCTTGAGACTGAATAGGTCGACGAGCTTCGGATCCATGGATGTGTATCTCCCGCGGCAGAATGCGCGGATGGTACACGGCTCGGGCGGGTGCGCCTAAGCCAGCAGCTTCGCCGCCGGGCGATCCGGGTTCTTCCGTTCGCCTTCGATGATCTGCTCGATTTCCACAACAGCGGACTCGAGTTCCCCGTGGCGGTTATGCACGACGTAGTCGTTGTTCTCGATGTCCGCTAACTCGGCTTCGAGTTCAGCGTCACGCATGGCGACAGCGGCGCTGCTCTCGCTGCCCCGGCCGATCAACCTCGCTCGAACGGTTTCTCGGTCTTCGGCCATCAGGAATACGAAAATCGCGCCTTCAAGCTTCTCCCGCCACGTTCGCGCGCCCTGCACATCTGTCCGGATGATGACGTCTTCCCCCCGGGAAAGCGGCCCAACCAGTTCCGCCCGTTCGAGGCCCTTGTAGTCACCGTAAACCTTGGCCCACTCGGCAAAGTCGCCATTCTTAATCTTCTTCTCGAACTGCCGCTTCGTCATGAAGTGGTAGTGGTCGCCGTTCGCTTCGTCGTCCCGCGGCGGGCGGCTGGTCGAACTTGTCGCGCGCTTAATGCCCGTTCGCTCTCGAAGCAGGTCAATCACAGAGTCTTTGCCGACACCCGAAGGTCCGTGGAGGACGATGATCAATGGTCGCGCGCTCACGCGGTGATCATCCCGCCCTCGGCGGCGCGCGCAAGGTCTTGCCAGAAATTCGGGTATGAGACGCCGACTGCGTCGTCATCGATTCGTGTTTCGCCACTCGCCAGTGACCCGGCGATCGCGCCAAGCATCCCGATCCGGTGGTCTCCGCGCCCGTTCAGCCTCGCGCCGGAGAGGGTCGCCCGCCCCTGCACAACGAAGCCATCAGCTTTTGGCGAAATCCGGGCGCCCATGTGCGTCAGCACCTCGACCGTCGCAGCAACCCGGTCGGATTCCTTGACCAGCAATTCTTCCGCGTTCGCTATCACGGTTTCGCCCTCGGCGAAGCATCCGAGGATGGCGACCAGGGGCAACTCATCGATCGCTCGCGGGATAAGGCTTCCCGAAACCACCGTCCCCCGGAGTTGTGACGTTCGCACCACCAGGTCGGCAGTCGGTTCGCCGCCACTCACACGCTCTTCGAGACGCTCAACGTTCGCACCCATCGCTTCCAGGATGTCGAGGATCCCGGTGCGGGTTGGGTTCACATTCACTCCCTGCAGAACGATCTCGGCGTCCGGGTGACAGGCGCCGAGCACCAACCAGGGCGCGGCACTCGATATGTCTCCGGGCACGCGCATCGAAAGCGGCGAAAGATGAGACGGAGGGTTCAGGGTCGTCGTCGTTGCCTGTTCGCCGATTTCCACGCCCATCGCCGAAAGCATGCGTTCTGTGTGGTCGCGGCTCTTCTCTGGTTCGGTAACGCTGGTCGAGCCCTCGGCGTACAGGCCGGCCAACATAATGGCCGATTTCACCTGCGCGCTCGCGACCGGGCTTTTGTAGTCGATCGCGTGAAGCGATCCGCCTCGGATCGCGACCGGAGCGAGGGTGTCGCCCTTCCTGGCCGTGATGTTCGCGCCCATCGAACGTAGCGGTCCGATCACGCGAGCCATCGGCCGCGTCCGCAACGAGGAGTCGCCCGTGAGGACGCTGAAAATCGGATGCCCGGCCAGCAATCCCACCAGCAAGCGCATGCTCGTACCGCTGTTGCCGCAATTGAGCATGTCCTCGGCTTCGAAAAGCGAATGCATCCCCCGACCGGTCACCCGCGCGGAAGATGAGCCTTCCGGCCAATCGATTTCAACCCCGAGCGCCCTCAAACATGCCGCTGTTGAGCGCACGTCTTCCGAGTCGAGAATACGCTCGATCGACGCCTCGCCAGATGCAATCGAATTGAAGATCAACGAGCGGTGGGAAATCGACTTATCCGAAGGGACTTCGATTCGCGCTCGAATTCGGCCTGGAGCGTTGACGATCACTGTTAGTCGTCGATACCAAGGTCCCGCCGGAGCTTGCTGTCGTCAGCCTTCGGTGGGTTCGATGTCATCCGGTCGGTTGCGTCTTTGAGCTTGTCATAAAGCCCGCCGACGAACAGTCGTCCCATCGCGTCTTGCGCCGAGGGGGCGGGTGGCCCTTCCGGTCGCCGACGCTCCGGTGGGTTCATCATGAACGTATCGCGGTCGAACTGCGTGCTTCGGAAGAGGTCGTATACCGGCTCATGCCCGGTTTCCAGCGCCTCTTTCACCGTGCTGAGTTCGGTCTGCAGTCGCGAGATCCAGTGCAACACAGCTTCACGGTTCGTCATCATGATGTCGCGCGACATAATCGGGTCGCCGCTGGCCAGTCGCGTCAGGTCGCGGAACCCCGGCCCCGCGAGGAGCGAAGCGTCCTCCCAGCCATGGCTGTCCCGAACCATTCGGAAGAGCGCCACCGACATTACCAGTGGCAGATGGCTCACCGCCGCCGCGTACTGATCGTGTTCCGCAGGGTCGATGTAAAGCGGGTTCGCCCCAAGAGACTCGATGAGTCCCAGGATCACTCCAACCGCTCGCTCATCCGCACGTGGCGAGGGAGTCATAGCCCACGTCGCGCCTTTGAAGAGGTCGGCGGTCGCAGCTTCTGGCCCGCTCGTTTCCTTCCCGGCCATCGGGTGACCGCCGACAAAGCTGACGTTCTCCGGGAGGAATTCGTCCGCCCACCGCATGATGTCGGCCTTCGTGCTGCACACATCGGTGACAACCGAGCCTTCAGCGAAATACTTGCCGGCGTCCTGGAATATCTGACGTGCGGCGACTACCGGAGTCGCGATGATTACCAGCCCGGCGCCATCGATCGCCTCTTCGAGCGATCCGACGTCCTTGTCGATCGCTCCGAGCTTCTTGGCGGTACGAGAAGAGCCGCGGTTTCGGTCCGCGCCGACGATTTCGTACTGGCGATTTGGCTTTTGAGCGAGCGCCAGTCCGATCGAAGCCCCGATGAGGCCCGTGCCGATGATGCCAATCCGTGGCTGAGCCATTGGGGAACCTCTGAGATGGGCGAATTTCGCCCGAAAATTGTGTTGCCTAGGCTAGCACAGCCCCGGTTCAGACGATGAACGCAACCACATCGTCGTAGACGAACCCGATGAGCCAGCCGAGCGGGCTGAGCGACCGGGTTCACGAACCCAATCACCAGCAACGTCATCAGGATCCCTGGCCCGTATGGGGCAAGCCGTTCGAGCCCATTCGCCAGTTCTTTCGGAAGGATCCCGGTCAGCACCTTAAAGCCGTCCAGCGGCGGAAGGGGGATGAGATTGAAGATGCCCAGGAGGATGTTCAGGCTGATAACGAAGTAGAGAAAGAGATAGACGAAGTCTTCGCCGTTGCCGAAGCGGATGACCGCCTGGATGTTCGTGCCAAACTGCGATTCCACCAGGCCGGTCCGAATAGGAAGCGCCGCGATTGCGGCGAAAAAAAAGTTCGAGGCAGGGCCTGCGAACGCGACGATTGCATTTCCTCGGCGTGGCCCATTTTTGAGCCTCCACGGGTTGACCGGCGTCGGTTTTGCCCAGCCAAAGCCAAACAGAAGTAGCAGTACCGATCCGATTGGATCCAGGTGGGCCAGTGGGTTGAGCGTGAGCCGGCCCTGGCGTGCTGCTGTGTCGTCCCCGAGTTCGTTCGCCGCCCATGCGTGGCAGAACTCATGGAACGCCAAACCGGTGAGGATCGCGACCATGAATGCTGCCAGGTAAACGAAGAAAACTTGCGGGTTCGCCGAGAGATCGTCGAGGTACCAGACCATGGAAAGAAATGCTAGCACAGATGCGCGATTTCACTCCGCGAGTGAGTTCAGCGCGCGTTAAAACCCATTGACCGAAGCTAGAGCTGGCGTTACGGTCGGCCTTGGCGCGATAGGGAAGCCTGTCGTGCTGGCCGCTGGTGGCGGCCTCGGTACAACGGGGGTACCGGTTTCCTTCGATGCGGCCACGGCGCAAGAGCGGGCGTCAGTCCAAGGGTGGAAATACCCAAAGCGCGAGGTAGCCGAGTGTTCTTTCCCCGGTCCCACCGGCTTCATCTGCATATCCCCCACGCCGTCATCCCCTTCGCCCTCGGTGTGAGCGCCATCGCCCTCACCCTCTTCGCGTGGCTTCTCATGGCCCCGTCGAACGTCGGCACCAACGAAATCTCGTTCGGCCCCGACATCTCCACGGTCCGGTCCATCGCTTACACCATTCCTGGCGAACAATTCGATGACATCGTCGTCCAGCCGGCCGACGGCTCAACGGCGCCGCGCGTGATCGCCACGATTCCGAGTGGCGGCCCAACTGGCGCCCATTCCCGCGGCGCGGCCTCACCCCTCGGCGATTCGATTGCGATGCTTTGGGTTTCGCCGTTCGCGGTCCGGGCCAATCTGAGCCTCGTTGATACGTCAACAGGAGAGATTCGCCAGGCAGACGGTCTCTTCGACCCGCTCTCAGGCATTGCCTGGTCGGCCGATGGCCGCCACGTGGCCCTAACCGCCACCACCGATGCCGATGGCGCGAAGCGGACGCAAGTGTTCGAAATCGATTCTGCGACCCTCGTCGGCATGCCCGTCGCGGAATTCGATGGTGCCATTCAGGTCGCGCCCGTTGGCTACAGCTTCGATGGCTCTCGGCTCTTCATCGTCGTTGTCGATGCGCGCGGCTCGAACCTCTACGAACAGTCTGGCGGAAAGTTCGAACTCGTCGCCGAAATCAGTCCCGGCAGAACCCGAGACTGGGCGTTGAGCCCGGACGGCTCCCGCCTCGCGTTCATCGATGTTCTTGGCGGCGGCGCTCGCAACTACGTCGGCCGGACCATGGTCATCGCAACCGGCACAATCACCACGCAACCCGCCGCGAAGAACCAGGTCGGCGCCAGCTGGGTGCCCGGCTCGCCGCTCGCCGCCTTCGGCGGGCCAGGTGGCGAGTGGCAACTGACCGACCCAGCGCCCGATGCCGCTTATCTCGTGCCCGAACACTGGTCTCCCGATGGCCAGTACCTCGTTGCCACCGTCTACGCATCAACCAGCGAAGGGTCTGGCCCGCCCCAGTCGGCCCTCGAACTCATCAAACGCGAATCACCAGACAGCGAATCCGCTCGCGTGCGCTTCTCCGAGGCGCAAGGCGCGGCGTTCCTTGGCTGGGTCCGCGACCTCAACTAATACTCATTAAAGCCCCGCAGGAGCCCGAATGGCTGTCTCTTCTCGAAGCATGACCCGGCAACGCGACTACTCGCGTCTATTCATCGCGCTTGCCGTTGTGGCCGGAATCATCGCCCTCGCTCCCATCGTCGCCGCAATTGCGGGCGTGGGCGGCACCAAGGTTGGCCCCAAAACCGCGTACGCGACCGCGCCCGCCGGCGAGTACGTCGTCCTTGGCCGCACCGAGGGTGCGGTGGACGTCATCTCCGTCGCCCGCCGCGGCAGTCCCGCTTCCGAAGCCGAGATCGCCCGCGTTCCCCATGTCGATGGCTTCGGCACAATCGGTACGGTCTCGCCCAGCGGCGATAGCCTCGCGCTGGTTGTGGTCGATGGCGGCTCGGCCTCGCATCCGATCGCAAACCTCACTGTCGTGGATCTCGAATCGGGTCGTCTCGTCAGAGCGGCCGACAACATCGCAGCTGACACCCGTCCCGTCTGGCGCCCGGATGGAAAGAGCATCGTCGTTACTCGCCAGTTCGGCGGCGATTCCGTGACAGGGCAGGTCGAACTACTCGATGTTGCCGCCTCCGGTAAGGGCGAATCATCACTCCACACGTTCAACGATGTCCTCGGGGCCTATCCAGTCGGCTTTGATAGCCGTTCCAACCTCGTGACGGTAGTCCTCGACGGCGCTGGCACGTCCCTGTTCCGCGCTGGCGGCGAGACAATCGCCCTTTCCCCCAACCTGACCCGCGACTGGCAGATCAGCCCCGATGGCAAGAACATCGCCTACGTGGAAGTCGATACCAGCGCTGGCGTTCGCTACCTCTCAGGGACCGCATCCCTCGATGGCGACGTTTCTGGTGCCCAGGCTCTCACCGCCTCTGTGTCCGCCCTTGGCACCGCCTGGAACCCCGCGACAAACGCAGTCAGCTTCGGCGTCGAACCCGGCACCGCCGGCGACGGTGGCCGAATTCAATCCCTCTCCGCAAAGTCGACCGAAGGATTCGACGTTCCCCTGGCCTTCTCAGAAAGCGGGCAGGCACTCGTCGTCACGCACTGGAGCGGTGAGTCGTTCCAGGAGCCGGGCCGCCCCAAGCTCCAGTTGGTCGATAGCTCCGGCCGAGTCGAGTTCGAAACTCAAACGAGGTTCTTCGGTTGGGCCTCGCGCTAGAACGACTACTGCTCGCAGTAGCAATTGGCATGATGGCGTTTGCCGCGATTCTGGCTAGTCCGGATTCGGCAAAGGCCGATCACTTGGCATGTCACGAGCCTCTGCACGGCTGGGGCTTTGATACCTACGAGTTCGAAGACTACGCGGGCAAGTACGGACAGATTATTGACCTGGCCGTGAACGGCATGGCCGTTCCCTCGGTGTTCGCCGTGGGCAACGAAACCGTCGATGTCACCTACCAGGGCGTCGAATCTGGTCCTCGCTCGGGCCGCCAGCCAGCGAGCAAAGCCAAGGCCATCCCCGCTTCGATTTACAAGTCCATCGCCTACATCGAAGCCGACTGGTCGAACGCCACCTATTCCGTCGTCTACGGCGGCACCGGACCCACCCTCACATCGCTCGACTGTGGCTATGGAATCGGGCAGATCACCACGGGAATGGGGTATCTCGGTGGCGGAGCACTCGAACCTGGTGTGCCCGCCGCTCGCCAGGCAATCATCGGTACCCACCCGCTCTTCAACATCGCCGAAGGCGTTCGCATCCTCGCCGATAAGTGGAACGGAGCCCCCGGCCATCGGCCCGTGGCCGGAGAAGGCAACCCGGCCGCCATCGAAGACTGGTATTACGGCATCTGGAGCTACAACGGCTTCGCCTTCAGTAACCACCCGCTCAATCCCACGAAAGACCCCCTTCGCGGTAGCGTGTGGAACTGCGGCGACCCCAACGCACCAGGCTACGGGTTCTTCACACGCAGCAACTACACCTACACCGAGGACGTCTACGGTTGTGTTCGCTATCCCCCGATGCCTAAGGGCGTGGCCTATCCCCCGCCACTGCCGGGTACCAGCACCCCTCCGACGCCGCCAGTTCCTGGCGCCCCGAAGTTCTCGCCCGGCGATATCGCCGTGGTTTACGGCACCGGCAACGGCCTGCGCATCCGCGAGACTCCCGGAGGCACAGAACTTGCGGTCGTGCCGGACGGCACGAAGTTGACGGTGCTGGGCGGCCCTCAAGATGCCGACGGCCTCACATGGTGGAATGTCCAGTACGGTGCCATCGCAGGCTGGTCAGCTGACCAGTTCCTGGCGAAACCACAGGCCGAACCCGATCCCGATGCGCCGGTGAATCCCGCGGGCCGAATGTGGGCGCCTCAAGTCTTCAGCATGCCAAACCTTGCCTCGCCCGAGATTGCATCAGCGTTCTCGATTGAAGCCTTTACGGCCTGTTCCGAAGGTGACTTTGAGAACGGCTGCGCTGCGATGGACTTCCCGACCACGCCGCACTTTGATTCCACGCCGGTGCCGAATCCCGCCGATGCAACGTACTACCTCGGAAGTCCCGTTCTGGACATCGCCGGCTCACGCACGGTCAATCTCACCGCCGAAAGTGCCACCGCCACGTCCTCCCCACTGACAATCAAGAACCTCGGCACCGCCCTGGCGCCATTCAGGGTGCGGACGACCGCCGACTGGCTGATCGTCCGCCATGCGTCTGACCCACGGCACATCGATGGCGGCATCGCGATCGGCTCGAACTACGAGGTCGTCGACCAGAAAGTGCCGAGAGTTGCCACTGCGGGCCGCGACAGCGAACTGCAGATCACGGTCGACCCGCGCTTCCTCTCGGCCGGTACCCACACCGGCACCATCACGATCGACTCGCTGCTTGGGCCTGCGACCTCGGCTACTTTCTCGGTCACGGTGATTTCAACCGGCGGCGGAGGTGCTGGCTCCCCCACGCCGACAGTGCCACCGACGGCGACGTCCGTTCCCGAGATTCACAAGGCGATCCTTCCAAACCTCAGTTCCGAAGGCAACTACTAGCCTCTGACGGCGATTAGTGGCCGGCGTGTGCCTCTTCCAGCTTTTCCTTGTGCTGTTCCATCACCTTTTGCGCGAGCTGCTGCGGCACTTCGCCGTAGTGGTCGAAATCCAATTCGAACACACCCCGCCCTTGCGTAATCGAACGCAAATCCGAGGCGTATCGCTGCACTTCTGAAAGCGGGACTTCGGCTTCGATGACGCTCATGTCGCCATCCGGGTTAATGCTGTGGATCTTCGCCCGTTTCGTATTGAGGTCGCTGACAACATCGCCTGCATGTGATTCCGGGGCGAACACCTTGATGTTCATCACCGGTTCGAGCAGTGTCCCGCCAGAGCCGTTGATCGCGTCCTTTAACGCCTGCGATGCCGCGAGCTTGAACGCCATTTCGCTCGAGTCCACCGGATGGTGCTTGCCGTCCCGCAAGGTCACCTGGCAGTCCGTGAGTTCGTACCCGGCGAATACGCCATGCGCCGCGGTCTCGTGGACGCCCTTCTCGACAGCAGGGATGTACTCCTTCGGCACCGACCCGCCAACGACCTTGTCTCCGAAATGCAGTCCCGAGCCCCGAGGCAGTGGTTCGATATCGATCACCACGCGGGCGTACTGGCCGTGTCCGCCGGTCTGTTTCTTGTGGGTGTAGTCGGCCTGCGCCTTCTTCGAAACGGTCTCGCGGTACGGGACGCGAGGCAGAGCAAGCTCGACATCAATATTGAACTTGCTTTTCAGCCGTTCGATCGTCACATCCAGGTGCGCGTCGCCAAGGCCGGAGAGGATGATTTCGCCCGAAGACGGGTCTCGGCTGAGTTCTAGTCCGGGGTCTTCCTCTACCAGCCGCTGAAGGCTCGTCCCGAGTTTGTCCACCGCGCTCTTCGAAGCCGGGTGGACCGCCATGCTGAACACCGGACTCGGGAACACAATCGGAGGGAAGACGGCGTCCAGATCTTTGTCCCGCAGCGTATCGCCGTTTGCGGTGTGGCTGAGTTTCGCGACTACACCTATATCGCCCGCGCGCAGCTCCGGCACGGAGATCTGTTCCTTGCCGCGCTGCAGGTAGATCGTTCCGAGCCGTTCGTCGGCATCCTGGTTGGCGTTCCAGAGGTGGCTGTCGGCCTTCACAACGCCCGAAACGACCCGCATGTAGGTGAGTCGCCCAACGAATGGGTCGGCCGCGGTCTTGAACACGTGGACCGCCGTAGGCGCCGAGGCGTCTGCTGTCAGCTCCTTCGTTCCCGCGTTGATGGGGTCTCGGTCCAGGGGCGATGGTCCACTGAAGGCAATGTTGTGCAGCGCCCGGCGAATGCCGATCATTTTGGTCGCCGAAGCACACACAACGGGGATGATGAGGTTGTGGTCCAGGCCGCCATGAAGAACTTGACGTAGTTCATCTTCGGTGAGTTCTTCGTCGGCGAAATACTTGGTCATCAACTCTTCGTTGGTCTCAACGATGCCCTCGATTAACTGTGCCCGAAGCGTCGTGGCCTCTTCGAGGAATTCCTCCGGAATATCGGTTTCTTCGGCGTTTTCGCCCATGTACGCCTTCATGTGCAAGAGGTCGACGGTTCCGCGGAAGCTGTCGTGCGATCCAATCGGGATCTGGAGGGGCATTACCTTGTGCCCCCATCGCTCCTGCAAGCGCGCCAGCACGCCTTCGAAGTCCGCGTTTTCCCGGTCCATCCGATTGATGACGATAATCTTTGGAAGTCCGAGATTCTCCGTGATCGTCCATGCCCGGTCTGTCCCCACTTCCGGGCCGGAAACCGCATCTACCAAAACCAGCGCCATGTCGGCCGCATTCGCGCCGCAAATGACCTCGGAAATGAAGTCAGCGTAGCCGGGCGTGTCGATCAGATTGATCTTCCGGCCTTCCCATTCCACCGGGATGATCGAGAGGTTCAGGCTGAATTTTCGCTTGTGCTCGTCTTCGTCGTAGTCGCTGACGGTGTTCTGGTCCTGGATGGTGCCGAGCCGCGTGATTCCGCCGCTTTCGTACAGCGCGGACTCGGCAAACATCGTCTTTCCGACGCTGCCATGGCCAACCAGGACCACGTTACGGATGTCTTTGGTGTCATACACCTTCATAGATCCGGACCTCCTCAGCTATAGATAAGACCCACAGTCAGGCGCGGATTCTAACCGCGCGCGACGATGCGCCTCAATCCTGCTCTTTTGTGGTCCCGAACGCGACATCCACCGTCGTATTCGGCCATCCGCCTCGCCCCCGCCCGGCGCCCACCGTAGACTGAGATGGAGCCGCACGAATGTTCGCTTTATGACTTCTACCTACGTCGCGATCGACCTCGAAACCACCGGTCTGGACCCGGAACGCGACCGCATCATCGAAGTCGGAGCCACTCGGTTCGACCTCGATGGTAAGGAACTCGATACCCTTTCCTACGTCGTGAATCCCGGCCGTGAAGTACCGGCGTTCATCGAGCGCTTCACGGGCGTTACCAATGAGATGACGGCTCGTGGGCCTAAGATTGCGTCCGTCCGCCCCGAACTCGAGCGATTCGTGGGCAAGTCCATCGTCATAGGCCACAACGTCGGCTTCGATCTCAGCTACCTCCGCAAAGAAGGCGTGCAGCTCACGTCAAAGGCCGTGGATACCGCCGGCCTCGCCAGGTACTTGCTGCCAACCCTCCAGGGCCACGGACTGATGGAGGTAGCCGGTGCGCTCGGCATCGAGGCTGGTGACCATCACCGTGCCCTCAGCGACGCCCGTACGGCTGCCGCAGTCTTCGTCGGCCTCGTCCGCCGCGCAGAAGCCCTGCCGCAGTCCCAGCGGTTCCAGCTCGCCCGATTCGTGGCACTCCACGAGCCCGTCCTTGCCGAAGTTATCGCGGGCGAGGAGTGGGACGGCCAGGCGAGCGGCAGCCACATCCCCGCCCTTCGTCCCGCAATCGAACGTGAGCCACTGACGCCGGTTGACCCTCCGAAGCCTGTGACTGCCGACGAACTCGCGCGCGCCTTCGAATCGGCCCCCGCCTCTTTCGAGCGATTCGAGCAGCGACCTGAACAGCTCGAAATGAGCGAGGCCGTACGCGGCGCCTTTGAACGTGGAGGCCACTGGCTCATCGAAGCTGGCACCGGCGTCGGCAAGTCGTTGGCATACCTGCTCCCGGCCGCGCTCCACGCCATCAAGAACGGCGAACGCGTCGTCATTTCGACAAATACCATTGCCCTACAGGAACAGCTGCTCTCCAAGGACATTCCGGCGCTTCGCAAGGTACTGCTGGATGCAGGCGCAATCGCCCGGCCGGAAGACTTCCGCGCTGCGTTGCTCAAGGGCCGTTCGAACTATCTCTGCATGCGGAAATGGGTCGGCAACTACGCTGCCGGTCTCGGCGATCCCGATTTTGCTCGCCTTAGTTCGGCCATGCTCGTCTGGCTCTCCGAAACGGATACCGGCGACCGCTCGGAACTGAACCTCGATCCCACCGAATGGGGGACCTGGCAGCGATTCTCCGCGCAGGATGCCGACTGTCTCGCCCGCCAGGATCGACACGTCCGCGAAGGCAACTGTTTCCTTCATGCGCGCTCGCCAGGCCGCTGAGTCCGCCCACATACTCGTTGTGAACCACGCACTGCTGCTTGCCGACATGGTTGCTGGCGGCAGCGCCATTCCTGACTTCGACCATCTGATCATCGACGAGGCCCACAACCTTGAGGATGTCGCGACGAACCAGTTCGGCGGCAGCATTAGCATGCGGAAGACTATCGATGCTTTGGACGGCATCCATCGGCGCCCGGCACGCGATCACCGCGAAGGCGGAATTGTCACGCTCGTCCGCGCGCTCCCGGAATCTGCGTTTGGCCCGGTAGCATCATCTCTTGAGGAGGCGGTCGCACGATGCACGGAAAAGGCTACTCCGTTCTTCGCGTCGCTCGCCGCACTGGTCACGCCAGGCGACGACGAGCGCGTGCTGATAACCGGCGGCATCCGCCACAGCGATGTCTGGGGCGCCGTCGAATTAGCCTGGCACGATTTTGAAAACGGCCTCCGCGATGTCTCGGCGCGCGTCCACACCGCCCGGAAGATGATCAGCGAGGCCGCCATCGAATCGGCCGAAGTCCTCGCCGGCGAAGTCGACTCCGCCTTGCGCCGCGTGAGTGATGTCCACGCACTCGCTCAGCAACTCCTCGGCTCAACCACGGATGACCTCATCCTTTGGGCCGGACGCGACCGCGACCAGACTGGCACCCTGAATGTCGCGCCTCTCGAAGTAGGTCCGCGGCTGTGGGAAGAGCTGCTCTCGAAGCGCCGGGTGGTCATCGCCACCAGCGCGACCTTGAGCACCAACAACGACATGACCTTCGCCGCCCGGCGTCTCGGTTTCGAAGACCCGGAAACCCTGCAACTCGGTTCCCCGTTCGACTACCCCAATTCCACCCTCCTTTGCGCCGTCGAGGACATGCCCGACCCATCTGAGCGCAGCTACCTCGAAGGCGTCGCGGCTGCGGTCACAAAGCTCACCCTCGCTTCGGAGGGCCGCGCCCTCGCACTCTTCACATCAAACGCCGCGCTCCGCCGCGTCGCTGACATGGTCCGGCCCGAGCTCGAAGCTGCCGGCATCCTTGCACTCGCCCAGGGAGTGGATGGCTCACCCAAGCAGCTCACCGAACAGCTTCGCAACAACCATCGCACCCTCATCCTCGGCACATCTAGCTTCTGGGAAGGCGTCGACATCCGCGGCGAAGCGCTTTCCATGCTCATGATCGCCAGGCTCCCGTTCGGCGTTCCAAGCGATCCCGGTTTCCGCGCTCGCTCGGAACAATACGACGACCCATTCGGGCAATACTCGCTGCCCGCCGCGATTCTCAAATTCCGGCAAGGTTTCGGCCGCCTGATTCGCGACAAAGACGACCGCGGCGTGGTCGCCCTCCTCGACCGTCGCGTCTGGGAAAAGCGCTACGGCAAGCAATTCATCGATTCGCTTCCCGCCTGTACGAAGCTCAAAGCTCCCGCCGATGTCGTCGCCTCACACGCGCGAGACTGGCTTCAACCATGAACGTCGGCGACCTGCCCTTACCACAAAGTGGTGAACGTTTTCGAATTGCGCAGGCCGACGACCTGATAGCCATCGTTCGCCTCAGCGACGAAACGAAGGTCGGGGCGATCGTTCTCGAACCGCTCGACGACGGTTTGTTCATCCGTTCCCTTTGCGTCGATGAGGAACACCGCAGCTATGGCGCCGGTTCTGAAGCAGCCCGCCTGCTGAATCGCGCATGCCACGAAGCGAACGTGCCCACGGTGCGCACCTGGGCGGCGCCGAATCTCGGCCTCTCCGTCTACTTCTGGATTCGCATGGGTTTCCGCCCGCGGCACGGCGAGGGCCTGGAAGGTGGAATCTGGTTCGAACGGAACGCCGCCCCGTCCTAGCTCAGGAACTCCATCGGCACCGGCGGGTTCGCAAGCGGTTTCGCTGCGATTGCCATCAGCAGCATCACGCTGTCATCACCGGCGATGCGGTTCTCATGAAGCAAGCCGCAGCTCTTGCAGCGGTGGATGAGCATCCACTCCCCGCCGTGCGCCACGAACACCGCCAGCGGCTCCATCGGGCTGCCGCATGCAGCTTTTCGGTCGCCGGGGAAGTTGTCCACGTGGCGGCTCCACAGGCACTGTGGACAGTGGTTCCGCTGGGTCGTCCCAAACGAAAGCATGTCCACCTGCCCCTTGCATTTCACGCAACGGAAAGAATCTTCAGCCATACGATGCCATTCTCACGCGCCCGCCCCTAGACCGCACCCGGAGTCGTCCGAAGCTTCTTCCCCATCACATAGAACGGGTAACCACCGTTGGTGAACGGCATCTCTTCGATGACTTCGAACCCCAGTCGGCTGTAGAGGATGTGTGCGTCGCTATCCGTCCGCGTGCTCAACACGCAGGTCGCTTCGCCTCTCGGCTCGAGCAGCGTGGTAATCAACTCGGCGCCAATGCCGTTGCCTTGAACGGCCGGATGCACGGCGATCTCCACCAGTTCGTACGAGTCGGCCAGCCACTCTTTGCCGCGGAACGGGTCGATCGATTTGAGCACGGTGTCGTGCCACCACTGCCCGTTCGAGCCGTGATATCCGTAGGCCATTCCAACAACCCGGTCGGGCGCAGAACACGCCACCAGCAGTTGAAAACCCGGCCTCCGCGAATGTGTCTCGCGCAGGCGCTGACGAATCTCGCGCCCGCGGTCGGGGTCGCTATATGGCGGTTCCGCGAACGCCTCTGCGTACACGGCAATGGCCCCCTCGAAAAGGGGGCCACTAGCCGCAATGCTGGAAATCGACCAGTCCATCCGTGTCCGCTAACCGCGGTACTGGATCTTCGCGCCGACTTTGTCCTTGTTCAGCCGCTTGTTGAGGTGGAGCCCTTCGAGCAGGAATTCAGTCGCCGCTGCGACTTCGGCCGGCGACTTGCCCGCACCGGCCTTTTCAATTGCCTCCCGCATCCCTTCCACCTGGTCGACTAGCGCCACGTACTCGGAACTCGGTGTCATGTCGCCGACTTCGACGGCCGCTCCAGTCTTGAAGCGGTTCACAATCAGTTCCAGTTCGCCAAGGTTGAAGTAGCGATTGAACACCGCCACCACTGCTCCCTGGATGAGCTTGTCGATGATCTGGTCCTCGCGGCCTTCTTCGACCGTTTCGAACTCAACCTTGCCGGTCAGCGCTGGCACGACGTACGGGAGGTCGCTGACTCGCGGGACGACCTCGTCGTCACCAGTGATGATGACTCGCCGGAGTGCGTTCGCGAGCATGGATTCGTAGTTCGCGATGCTTGCACGGACGCTAACGCCGGAGCGTTGGTTCACGTCTGGGCTGCGCCGGGCGAGACGGCTGATCTCGGCGATGATCTCTTTCATGTATTCCGGAACCACGACCTTGAAGTCGCCCGGTACCGGGTGGTGCTCGGATTCCATGATCCCGATCTCATGCTCGATCTTGGTCGGGTAGTGAGTCCGGATCTGGGCGCCGTAGCGGTCCTTCAGAGGCGTGATGATCCGCCCACGGTTGGTGTAGTCCTCAGGGTTCGCACTCGCGACCACGAAGACGTCGACGGGCAACCGAATGCGATAGCCGCGAATTTGCACATCGCGCTCTTCCATGATGTTCAACAGGCCAACCTGGATGCGCTCGGCAAGGTCGGGCAGCTCGTTGATGCAGAAGATGCCGCGGTGCGTGCGCGGGATGAGTCCGTAGTGGATCGTGAGTTCGTCGCTGAGATATCGGCCTTCGGCCACCTTGATTGGGTCAACCTCACCGATGAGGTCGGCGATTGTGATGTCTGGTGTGGCGAGCTTTTCACCGTATCGGTTGTCGCGGCTCACCCATGCCAGTTCGGCTGCGTCGCCCTTCTCGGCGATGATGTCGCGCCCCATCTGCGTAATTGGGTCGAACGGGTTCTCCGCGAGCTCGCAACCGGCGAGGGTCGGGGTCTCATCGTCCAGCAACGAGGTTAGCGAACGGATGATTCGTGACTTCGCCTGGCCGCGTTCGCCCAGGAAGATGATGTCCTGGCCCGCGAGGATCGCATTCACGATGTGCGGGATGACGGTCTCTTCGTACCCGTAGATTCCGGGGAAGATGTCATCGCCCGAGCGCAACTTCGCGATCAGATTCTTTCGCATCTCTTCGCGCACCGGCAGTACCTGGTAACCGGAAGCCTTCAGTTCGCCAACAGTTCGTGGCCGTTCGAGAGTTGTCACAGAAACCCACTCCTCTAGTTTTCCGAAGACGTTTCCAATCCTCGGAGAGCCGAGGGAATGGGCTCAGCGCCTTTGGCACTCACCCCGATCCCGGACACCGCCTCTGGCGGTGCACCCGGCCGTGCCGGGCCTCTTGCTGCGATCATAGATAGCACCCATAGGGTGTCAACCGCGCCTCGAGCGCCCTTCTTCCTCCCTTACGGAGAACTCCTAATGCGCGACGCGTCCCTGCGAGACGAAACTCACGATGACTCTCCGAACGGACCGAACACGAATGGCCGAAGACGCTGGACAACTGGAAGCACTCGAAACTGCGGACGCCGCCGCGGGCGCCGACTCTGCGGTGTCCATTGCCCGCAAAGCTGAAGGTGGTCTCGCGCTCCAGTTCTCATTCGATCTTCCCAAGATTCCAAGTGTCGCGAAGGTAAGTTCCTGGACGCATCAGCAGATGATCAACGGCGGCCTCATGCTCGTCGTCGCGCTCCTCGTTGCGTGGATTGTTTATCAGGAGAAGTTCGCCTCGTCCGAGGTGGCTGCCCCCGCCGTCGCGGAGTTACAGGTTGATGAAAATCTGCGCCCGAATGTCTCCACCAGCTTCAACCCGGATATCGAATCACCAGTGATCGGTGCCGGAAGCTACGTCGACAAGCTCGCCTCGGTCATCGGGAACGTCTCGCTCGGGAAGGGTGTGTTCGTCGCCCCATTCGCCAGCATTCGCGGTGATGAAGGTCAGCCGATCATGGTTGGCGACGGCTCGAACGTTCAGGACGGCGTCGTGCTCCATGCCCTCGAAACGGTCGAGGACGGTGAAGTCATCGAGAAGAACCTGGTCTCAGTCGGGACCAAGAAGTACGCCGTCTACGTCGGCAAGAACGTATCACTCGCCCACCAATCGCAGATTCACGGCCCAGCCGCCGTCGGCGACAACACCTTCGTCGGCATGCAGGCGCTCGTCTTCAAGGCAACGATCGGCAAGAACGTCGTTATCGAACCTGGGGCCAAAATCATCGGCGTCAATGTGCCTTCCGAACGCTACGTCCCCGCCGGTGCCGTCGTTACAACCCAGGCCCAGGCGGATGCGCTCCCCGAAATCACCCCGGACTACCCGTTCGCCACGCTTAACGCTGGTGTCCTCCACGTGAACCAATCGTTCGCCGATGCGTACCTGAAGCTGACTGACGTCACTGCATCTCCGGGCGAAGGTTCCGGCGCCACGTCCGCCCCATCGGGCCACTAGTCCGTCAGTGGTTCCGCTTCCAGTAACGCCGTAGTCACGACATTCGGTGACACATTCGAAACAGTCCCGTAATCCCCGCGAAACGCCCCGATGCCAGCATGGCCGCCAGGAGGTGGAAGCCATGCCAGCCTTCCGCGCCATTCGCATCCAGATGCCCGATCGACCCGGTGCTCTTTCCGCCATCAGTGCCGCTCTCGCCGCTCACCGCGTGGACATCGTCCATCTCGATGTCGTCTCTCACGATTCGAGCGTCGTTGTCGACGACCTCGTACTCAGCGCGGACTCCTCCGAGGACATCGGTGCCGCAATCGGAAGCTTCTACCCTGAGGTAGTCGTCCGGACGTTCGACGTCATCTCTGGAGATCCGGCGCTCGAAATGGGCGCCAGCCTCGGAAAGGTCGCGGCCGCCGCGTCAATCGAGGCAGCCCGGACCGCCGCCGTCTCGGCAACAGCGCGCATCGCACGCGCGGACGACGCCCTGCTCCTTGGCCTCGCGGAAACCGGTGAATTGAAGGTTCTCGCAAACTCGGTTGCCGCCCCGGCGATAGCGCCCGGTGAGCCGTTCGCCGGCAACTGGGTCCTCCAGAACAAGTCTGGGGTGGCGTTCCCCGTCGCCGATGGCTGGGCGCCGCAACGTTTCCAGCATGCACTGGCCGCGGCCTGGGTCGCGATTGTGCCTGTTTCGGCTTCGCAACTGATGCTGGCCGTCCGCAAGCTCAACATCCCGTTTTACCCGGGTGAGCTAGAGCGCTTTGCCGCCTTCGGGGCCACGGCTGGCGCCATCTTCGGACGGCTGGAAGACACAGCTCTCGATCCCGTGCCAGCCATCCCGGCGGTCACGCTCCCGCCGCGAGCAGTGACTGCCACGAAGTCCATCTCCGTCGTCTGACGAAGTCCGGAGCACGCAGGGTGAGCTAATGGCCGGCCGGCGTCGCCGCTTCCTCGCGAGGATGCGTCGCATTGTGCTGACGGATCGCTCCGAGCACGGCCTTATTGGCCTTCTCCATCAGTTCGCCCTTGTGCTCGCCGACGAAGTCCGCGGACCGCTGAACCGGCTCGATAAGGCCCTGTGCCTGCGGAATCACGTAGCGGGCCATCATTTCGAAGCTGCGCAATTGCGCTTCTCGCGGCGCCCAGTCGTGCGCGAACCCGATGAGCGTCCCGAAACCGCCGGAGCGCTTCTGCAGCAACTTGATCGAGGCGACCACATCTTCGGGCGTCCCAATCATCGAACCCTCGGCGTTGGCCGCGCGGGTGGCGAACGCCATCGCATCAGTGTGTGTCTCGGCACCGGGTCGCCCAAGAATCCCCACGTTGTATTCGTTGTGATGCCGCAGCATTCCGTCTGCGACTTCCGCTATCGCTTGCTCTTTCGTGGGTGCCACGTGCCAGTTCGCGTTAATCCGCCACTTCGAGCGGTCCATCGTGTGCCCGAATTCGGCCGCGTAAGTCTCGCCGAAGCCCCACTGCGTCGGAAGTGCCGCGAGGCCCTCTTCGCTCGCGCTCGCGATCGAGATCACTCCGACGTCGTACTTGCCTGCCGCCTTCATCCCTGCCGGGCTGATCGTCGAGGCGCAAACAATGGGCATGTCTTCCTGGAGAGGCTTGATCTGCAGCATCGCGTCGTTGAGTTCGAACCATTCGGACTTGTAGCTGAACGGCTTATCTTCGCGCAGCAGGCGAATGATGATGCCGAGTGCCTCATCCATGCGGTCGCGCTGGACGGCCGGTTCGATGCCGAGAGTCCTTGCATCCGAAGGCAGCGCCCCCGGGCCAACACCCAGCATCGCCCGGCCGCGCGTCAGGTGGTCGAGTTGCACGATCCGCTGTGCCACGTTGAACGGGTGGTGGTAGGGCAGCGAAACCACGCCCGTGCCCAGCATGATTCGCGTCGTCCGTTCACCAGCTGCAGCGAGGAACATCTCCGGCGACGCAATCGTTTCCCAGCCGCCCGAGTGATGTTCACCGCACCAGAACTCGTCGAACCCGAGCTTGTCACAGTGCTCTGCGAGTTCGATGTCTCGCCGAATCTGCAGGGTGGGGTGTTCGCCAATCGGATGGTGAGGCGCAAGAAAGACGCCGAATCGCATGCGTGCCATGTGGTAAGTCCTTGGTGTGGAAATTTAGGGGCGTGCGAAGCATTCGGCCGCCACAGAGCGGCCATTGTGGCATAACGCTGCTCTCGCTGCGCCGAAAGGTTCGCTAGCGGCCCTTAAAGACTGGTTCGCGCTTTTCCAGGAACGACTGCCGTCCCTCCTTCGCGTCTTCGCTGGTTTGCGTGATGCCCTGCAGGAACTGCTCCATCTCGATTTGTTCGTCGAGGCCCCTGTTGAGCCCTTCGTAGGTGAGTCGCTTCATCAGTTCCACTGCCAGGGATGGTCCATTCGCAATGTCTCGCGCCAGCGCCGTAGCTCGGGCTTCGAGTTCGTCCGCCGGGACGACTTCGCTCACGAGTCCCATCCGGAGTGCCTCCTCGGCGCCGACGATCTGGCCCGTGTACATCATCTTCAGCGCATTCTCTACGCCCACCAGGCGCGGCAAGAACCATGTGCAGCCGGTGTCAGCCACAATCGCGCGTTTAACGAAGATGGCACTGAAACGCGCGGCTTCAGATGCGATGCGGATGTCGCAGGCCATTGCCAGCGAGAACCCCGCTCCGACGCTCGCACCGTTCACCGCCGCAATCGTCGGCTTCTTGCAATGGAACACCTGCGCAGTCGCGAGATAACGAGACCGCAGCATCCCTGGTCTCCCCGCGAGCGGCCTCTCTGGCCAGTCCCCTTCCCTCGTGCCGGTCGTGAGGTCCGTCCCGGCGCAGAAGCCGCGCCCGGCGCCGGTAATCAGGACAACTTTCACCCGGTCGTCCGAGTCCGCACGGGCAATCGCATGTTCGATTTCGGCCCACGAACCCCACGAGAGCGCATTCAGCTTCTCCGGCTTGTTCAGGGTGATGCGGGCGATCCCTCCATCGAAGGAATACAGAATGTCTTTGAAGTCCATGGGGCCACCTCGTTTCGTGCACGAAGCCTAGCCGCTTGGGCGGCCCCTCGCACCATTCGGAACCGGTACGATTGCCGGCATGCAAAACGTTCGAGTGATGGCAGCCTACGGGCACCCAGATGATGAAGGTCAGGTAACAGGCACCCTGGCGGCGTTCATCGCCCGCGGCGCCCAGGTAACCCTTGTCTGTGCGACCCGCGGCGAAGTCGGCGAGATCAGCGATCCGCTCCTCGCAACGCCGGAGACGCTCAAATACGTGCGGGAGCTGGAGCTTCGCGCCTCGATGGCTCAGATCGGGCTCAGCGACGTTCGTTTCCTGCCCTTCCGCGATAGCGGCATGGCCGGTACGCCCGAAAACGAAGACCCAACCTGTCTGCATCAGCAGGCGCCGGAAGTCGTCACCGGGCACCTGGTCGAAATCATGCGCGAGGTCCGGCCGCATCTCGTCTTCACCTGGGATCCGAACGGCGGCTACGGCCACCCGGACCACATCGCAGTGCACAAGCACACGCTTTCCGCCTACGAAGCCGCCGGAGATGGCGCGCAGTTCCCCGAGGCCGGCCAGCCCTGGTCGCCGGGTTATCTCTACTGGGGAGCCTTCACCATGAAGCGTTTCGCGGGCATGTTCCTCGAACTGCAGAAGCGCGGCCTGATGCCGGAAGGCATCGATCCCGAGCGTCGTGAGCGCTTCGAAAAAGCCATGGCCGAACCAGATCCGCCCATCTCCAACATCGTCGACGTTAGCGATTACGTCGCCATGAAACGAGCGGCAGCCTCGATGCACCGTAGCCAGTTCGGCGAAAACAGCATGATGGCCAAAATCCCCGAAGACCTTCGCGCTGCCTTCTACGGCGAAGAGCGATTCTTCCGTGCTCGCCCGGATGGCGTCCCGGTCTCGGGCCTTACGGGCCTCGAAAGCCTGCTCCCGGCCAACCTGCCCTGACCGCCGGCTAACCCGCCGTCCGTCGCGATCTGCCAATGCTGCCAACGGTAAGCTGATGCGGCATGTATCTGGGTCGTGATCAACTCGAAGCGATGGGCAGCGCCGGGCGAAGGCCGACTGGCGGTGACTGACCTGCGTCGCAATCCGCGGTTCGTTCGATTTTGGCTCGCTTCCACCGTATCGGACTTCGGGACCTATCTGACGACGGTCGCGCTCTCCGTATTGATACTCGTGACGCTTGATGGTTCGGCCTTTGACCAGGGCCTCGTCAATGCGGCGCGCTGGGCCCCGTACCTAATTTTCGGCCTGGTGGCCGGGATCTGGGTTGACCACTTCGAGCGGACGACCGTGCTCATCGCTGGAGATGTCGTCCGCGGCGTCTTGCTGGTGACGCTTTGCCTGGCCGCCTGGCTCGACCTGTTAAGCGTGCCGGCCCTCATGGCGATCATCTTCGCCTTTGGAACCGTTGCCCTGGTCAGCGATGCAGCCTTCCAGTCCTTCGTCCCCATGCTGGTCCCTCGTGCCCAACTGACACGTGCGAACGCCCGTCTGCAGCAGAGCACGACAGTCGCCCAAACCAGCGGCGCCGCTTTGGCTGGCAGCCTCGTAGCGCTCTCATCAGCGCCGATCGCGCTGCTCATCGATGCTTTCTCGTACTTTTTCTCCGGTGCGGTGCTGTATTCGATTCGGCAAGGTCCGCGTTCGCCGGGCGAACGGGCCGAAACCGCCCGCGCCACACTGCGGGGACGCATCGCCGAGGGGCTCCGGTGGATATATAGCCACGTCCACCTGCGCCCACTCGCTTTAAGCACGCACCTTTGGTTTATCGGCTTCTCGATGGTAGGAGCCGTCGTGCCGACCCTCGTCATACGCGAGCTCGACCTTGGTGCCTTCGGCCTGGGTCTAGTCCTCGCCGGAGCGGGCATCGGCGGCGTCGCGGGCACTATCGCCGCCACTCGGCTCGGCAGTCGATTCGGGACGGGCAGGACAATCGTGGTGGCACGACTTGTCGAACCGTTCGGTGTCGCCCTCATGGCATTGGCGCCGGCCGCCTACATCGTTTTCGAAGGTGATCTCCCAACTGGCCTGTATGACTGGGCCGTGTCGGACTGGCCCGCCGGTGCCTGGGCTGCGCTCGGCCTCGCCTTCCTCGGCCAACTCATAATCGGCACGGCGATGGGGGCTGAAGGGCCACTGCAAATGGGGTTCGAACAAGCGGTCACGCCGGATCGACTCATCGCAAGGATGACGGCTACGAGACGGTCCGTGAACCGTGGCATGATCGTCCTCGGCGCACCGCTGGGCGGTTTCCTCGCAACGAACGCGGGCGTCCAGACGGCCCTGTGGGCATCAGCGGCGGTAATGGTCCTCGCAGGGCTCATACTTGCCTTGTCGCCCTTCTGGTCGGCCCGTGTTGAGCTTCATCAACTCTCAGACGAAGACGCTCAAACCCGATAGCATCGCCCGTAACGTTTTGGCCCGAACCCGTACCATTCAGGTACAACTATCCCGCGAGGTCCCCTTCCCAATGCAACTGTTCCAGCGCAAGCCGCTCGCTACCCTCACCGCCGCTGACGCCCTCCCCGGCCGCACCGACCGCCGGATGCAGGTTCCCGAAAAGCATCTCGTCCTCGGCACCCCCATGCAGGGACCCTGGCCGGCAGGTTTCGAAGTCGCCATCGTCGCAATGGGCTGCTTCTGGGGCGCTGAGAAGTTCCTCTGGAAGATCCCGGGCGTCTATTCAACCTTCGTCGGCTACATCGGCGGGTTCACACCGAACCCTACCTACGAAGAAACCTGCTCGCAGCGCACTGGCCACGCCGAGGCCGCCGCCGTCGTCTTCGACCCGGCGAAAGTCAGGTACGAGGACATACTGAAGGTCTTCTGGGAGAACCACGACCCCACCACACCCAACCGCCAGGGCGGCGACATCGGAACCCAATACCGCTCCGCGCTCTTCGTCACCAGTGAGGCGCAGCGCGCCGTGGCCGAGGCTTCACTCGCTCGCTACCAGGCCGAACTGGATAAGGGCGGCTTCGGCAAAATCTCAACGGAGATCGTCCCCGCCGGTGAGTTCTACTACGCCGAGCCGTACCACCAGCAGTACCTCCACACGAACCCGTACGGCTACTGCAACCACGGCTTCTGCCAGGTCGGCTATCCGGGTGCGAAAGTGGAAGAAGCTTCGAACTAGGGCGCCTTCGCCCCGATCAGCGCCAGCATCATCACGCAGGGCACATCGCCTTTGTTTCGCCATGCGTGACGCGTGCCGTTCTGCACGACGGTGTCGCCGGGTCCGAGGCGAACTTCTGCGCCGTCGTCCAGCTCTAGCCACACCTCGCCCGAAATCACGTATTCCACGTCGATCGTTTGGGTCGTGTGCATCCCTGGCGCATCCGGCTCCATATGCCCGGCTAACCCAGGCAGCTTCGATTCCAGGTCGGCGAACGCGGCCGCCATGTCCGTCACCTGCGGTGCCGGGCCATTGGCCGGCGCGACGCTGAAGAACCCGATGCGATAGCCCCCGGGCGGCGGGAACCACTGCGTGAATGAAGGAACCGTCCCGTCCTGGGGCAGCTGCGTCACCACGTCACTACCCCAGATGGTGTGAAACTCGGCGCCGGGCGTCAGGACGGGCGTGATGGGCGTCACCACCGTGTCGCTCACAAACACCGACTTACCCTCGGCGTTCTTGCCGGTAACCACGCGGCGAACATTCATTTTCCGAACCTCCTCAATTCGCGCGGAGTCTACGGCTCCGCTGTCGAGGCCACCACGGCCCGCCGTGGACATCGTGGGCGGGCCGTTGCTACGAGTCGGCGGGCTGACGGAACGGTCGCGCACCCATCTGAATTCGCTCGCGCGGCAATCGCCGTGCCCACTCTCGACCCACAACAATCGAGACCACGACCAGAGCCCCGGCGACCATGCATTCGGCCGCAATCACATGTGTCCGAGTGCTGTAATTGGTCGCAGCACCCAGCAATATCGAACCCGTGATGCCGACAATCCCTCCAACAGGCATCGTCATCATGAGCCGCCAGACGGTCGGCCCGATTCTGGAGTCCCGGGCGATTCGAAGGACCAACGCCATCAGGCCAAACGCGGCACTCACCCCGAAAGTCGTGGCCAGGGCATAGACAGCCAGCGGAGTCCACGACGGGAAGTTCCCGACCTCCGCTGTTCTGCTCGAGCCGTCTTCCGAGAGAGTGGTCTCATGTGATGTGAATGTGATCGAATGATATTCGAGCCCAAGCACTGGACCGCCCCCCGCTATCCAGACGTATGTGACGAAGGCAACGGCTAACAGAGGAGCCGCGAGAGAGAGCGATATTAGAACGAACCGGCCGGGTACAGCCGCCCGGCCATGGGCCTCGGCTACTTCGGCCGCGAATGCGTCCAGGTTCGTGCCCAGGACGGATTCGATGGTACCGCCCGTGGCGATGGCTTCGTTGAGGTCTACACGAAGATCTCCCGTGATGTTTTCGACCGCGCTTCGTCGAAGTCCATAGCTGCGGAGGCGACGGCTTAGTTTTCTGATTTCGACCTCGACCGTTGGGTTCGCTTTGGGATGTTCGAGTCCGGTTGGCGTTTGGGCACGCTTCATGCTGTCTCCTTTGCTCTTTGGAACGATGTTCCCCCTAAGACCGAATCGACCGATGCGGCAAGCGACGTCCATTCTTCTCGCCAGGCGACGAGCTGTTCTCGGCCGGTCGGCGTTAACTGGTAGTACTTGCGCCGGGGGCCACTCTCGCTCTCGCGTCGTTCAGATTCGAGCAGTCCCCCCCGTTCGAGCCTCGTCAGTGCCGGGTACACGGTGCCCTCAGCCACGTCTCCAAGGCCCGCACGTTCGAGCCGCGTGACAATTTCGTATCCGTAGGCCTCCCGCTCCGCGATAACCGCCAGCAGGCAGGGGTCGAGGATGCCTTTCAGCATCTGCGAGCGCTGAGGCTCCTTTGCTATCATGCAATGCATGATAGAACCAAGTTCGCGCAAGTCAAACGAAAAACGGGCCCCCATTTCGGGAGCCCGTTTGAATGTCTTGGAGGCGCCAGTCGGATTCGAACCGGCGATGGAGCTTTTGCAGAGCTCTGCCTTACCACTTGGCCATGGCGCCTTGTGTAAACCAATTTTTTGGTGCCCAGGGTGAGATTTGAACTCACACGCCCAAAAGGACACTGCCCCCTCAAGACAGCGTGTCTGCCGTTCCACCACCTGGGCCCGAATACGCATGGTACGAACCGTTTCGGCCCTGCGGCAAGCCGCTTGAGGGTCGGACCGAAACAAATTCATTGGCAGGGGCGGCAGGATTCGAACCCGCGACCGGTGGATTTGGAGGCCACTGCTCTACCAGCTGAGCTACACCCCTGTGCGAACAACCAGATTAGCAGGGAACCTCAAACAGGAAACACCGTCACGCGAAATGCCAGCAACCAACCGCCCGGGCAGCTACGCCGCCCGTGGATGCGAGGCCATGCTCCCACACGCTGGGCAGCGCGGGATCCGCGTCGCCCGCACACTTGGCGAGAAGTTAAATGGCGCCCGGCAGCGGTCGCACTCCATCCGTTCGAACATCTTGCCTTCGGCAAATTTTCGTTCCCAGAGCGGCTTGATAACCCTGTCCTCGGCCATATCTCTTCTCCTGTATGGAATTACGGCAGGAAATGGGGGCGAGCGCATAGGCAATTGTTCACACTTCTCCATCAATTCCGCCTAAAGGCCGAAGCAAGGCGCGTTGCTATACTCTTGCGATGCAACGAAAACCACGGCATCTCCTCTCTTCGGCCGACATAAGCGCCGAGGAAACCGCACGCCTCCTGAACCTCGCCGAGTCGCTTAAGAAGCGTCCCCAGCCTGTGCTGGCGAATCGTCAGTTGGCTCTGCTCTTCGAGAAGCCGTCGTTGCGTACGCGTGTGAGCTTCCAGGTGGCCATGCGCCATCTCGGCGGTGAATCCATCTACCTCGCGCCTCAAGAAGTCGGCCTCGGTGAACGAGAGGCCATCAAAGACGTCTCTCGCGTCCTCGCTCGCTACGTCGACATCGTCGCTGTCCGAACTTTCGGTCAGGAGATCGTCCAGGAATACGCCGAGTACTCCGATATTCCAGTGATCAACGCCCTCACCAACGAAGAACACCCTTGCCAGGCCCTCGCCGACCTCCTCACGCTCCAGGAGAAGGTAGGAAACCTGAAGGGCCACGCGATCGCCTTCATCGGCGATGGCAACAATGTCGCGACGAGCCTCGTGCTCACCGCGACAGCCCTGGGCATGGATGTCCGCATGGCCGCCCCCAAGGGGTACGGCCTCCCAGAAGATGTCATCTCCGAATCCAGTGCGCGCGCGCAGGCTACGGGCGGCAAACTCACCCTGGTGAACGACCCTGTCGAAGCTGCGGCAGGTGCGAATTCGGTCTACACCGACGTCTGGACCTCCATGGGCCAGGAGCGCGAAGCGGAGCGCCGTCGTATCGCCTTCGTTGGATACCAGCTGAACTCTGAGCTCATGGCTCATGCCGCGCCGGGCGCGTTCGTCATGCACGACCTGCCAGCACATCGCGGCGAAGAGATCACAGAAGAAGCGATCGAGAGCCCCAACTCCATCGTCTTCGATCAGGCCGAGAACCGTGTTTGGGCCCAGGCTGCGACGGTCACCTTCCTCCTCGGATTGGAGAACGAGGTGAGCTAACCACGGCTGTCCCGTTAAGCGGTTTACAATGCGGACAGATTCCGGATTTGCCTCAACAACAACATGCCCGACTTTCAGCACCTCCGTGAGGTGATCTCACAGTTCGACTGGACGAGCGCGATCGACGTTTTGCTCATCGCGCTGGTCATTTTTGCCGTCCTGCGAATCACTAGCGGCACGCGCCTGATGACCCAACTTCGCGGCATGTTGGCGTTGATCCTTCTCTTTGTTGTCCTCGGCCGGGCGCTGAACCTGATCGTCATCAACTATCTGGTGGAAAACTCGGTGACGGCTCTCCTTATCGGCGCTGCCATCGTCTTTCAGCCGGAATTTCGGCGGGCGCTGGACCGTCTTGGCCGTACTGGCGTCACCGAATGGTTCGCCCCAACGAAGTACGAAGACGCGATCGATTCGGTCGTGAAGGCTGCCGCTCGCATGTCGGCCGAGCATCATGGCGGATTGTTTGTCATCGAGCGTGAAACCGGCCTCCAGGACGTCATCGAAACCGGCATCCCGGTCGATGCGAAGGTTTCCCCTGAACTCCTCGCCGGCATCTTCTATCCAAACTCCCCGCTTCACGATATGGCGGTTGTTCTGCGGAATGAGCGAGTCATCGCTGCCGGCTGCGTGCTGCCCCTTGCCGAAGACTTGCCCGGCTTCGAACGTAACCTCGGGACACGTCACCGGGCCGCCATAGGCATCACGGAAGCCACCGACGCGCTAACGGTTGTCGTCAGCGAGGAAACCGGCGACATCAGCGTTGCCCTCCATGGACGACTCACCCATGTCCCCGACGATCGCCGCTTGAAGGCCGTCCTCGAGTGGGTACTGGAGCCGGCCTCAGCGGCAGTTACCCGCGATGGAATAGCGCCCATATGAGCTCTCCAAAACGCAACGAAAACGGACGAATGTCTTTCCCTCGCGTCGCAATCACCGTTGCCCGCGGAATATTCCGCAGCTTCCTCGAGCACTGGCGCCTTTCGCTGTTCAGCATTGTCGCCGCGTTCGTTATCTGGTTCGTCATCCAGGATGTCGAGAATCCGCGTATCACAGCGACCTTCCCGGAAGAGGGCACTCCAGCATCGATCATCGTCAAACCGGTGAACGCTGACCGTCTGATACCGAACGAGGAGTTCCGCGTGTCAGTCGATATCGAAGGGCGCCAGGACGACCTCGATGCACTCTCAGTGGACGACTTCGAAGCAACCATCGACTTGAAAAACATTCCCGCGAATACGCCGACCGAAGTCCCCGTGCGGGTCACCTCCACGAGAAGTGGCGTAAAAGTGCTCGCGGTGCGCCCAGCATCCGTCTCGGTTACGGTTGAACCACTCGTTGAAGAAACATTTGAAGTGAGATTGAACCCGAGCGGACAGCTCGTGGCCGGTTTCGAAGTGGCAGACCGAAAAATAGAACCGTTAACCGTCACCGTCAGTGGTCTCCAGGAGCGCATCGACAACGTCGTCAGCGTCGATTTCGACGTGAACCTGAGTGCACTGCGCGAAGGCTCAAACGTTATCGAAGGCGAGTTCCGTGCTCGTTCGCTCGTCGGCAATGAGATTGGGGTCACCGTCACGCCAGGCCGCGGCAAGGTCACCTATAGCGTCCGACAACTAAACATAACGCGAGCCATACCGGTCATCGCGTCTACCTCAGGGCAGGTAGCTCCGGGCTATCGCATCACAAGCATCATCACCGACCCGGCCACAATTTCCGTGTCTGGGCCAGCCGACAAAATGGCCAGCCTTTCGGAACTGCGCACAGAACCGGTTCCGGTGACAAACGCCACAAGCGAGGTGCGTCTCACGCGCAACATCGATGTCCAACTCGACAACCTCACCCTTGAGCTGAAACAGGTGTCGGTCCGAATCGGCGTGGAGCCCATAACCTGCGCCAGTTCAACTTCGTCCACGCCCTGCGACGCCATTACCCTGCCAGTGCCGCCACTGCCTGTTGACCAGCCTGCGGGTCTCGTGATCACCAATGTGCTGCGTCTGAATGTCCAGGTCACAGGACCGCTTACTGAGTTAGAAAAGCTCACGCCAACCTCAATCCAGGCGCGAGTGTCGCTCGCGAATGCGACCGCGGGCACCGGCTTTTATCCGGTCACCGTGACCATCCCCGCGAACCTATTGAATCTGGGTGTCCGGGCGGAGCCCGTCGCGCCGATCCAGGTCATTCTTGCGGCGCCCACACCATGAGTGCGTCCACCGATGCTCTTGCTCGAGTAGTCATTGTCGGTCGCCCGAACGTCGGCAAGTCATCGCTGTTCAACCGCATCTTTGGCGAACGCCGTGCCATCGTTGAGGACGAACCCGGGACGACCCGCGACCGCGTTGAGGCCGATGTCGAATGGCAAGACGTTCGCTTTCGCCTGATAGATACCGGTGGGTATGAAACTGACGCCGAAAGCGTCTACGCCCCGCTGATCGTCGAGCAAATCAAGACTGCCATGGCCGGCGCAGCCGTCGTCATCTTCTGTCTTGATGCCCGCGACGGCCTCACTGCCAGCGACTACGACATGGCGGAAGTCGTCCGGCGCGCGAACCGCCCGACCATCGTCGTCGCCACGAAAGCCGACAACGAGCGACGCGAACTCACCGGTATCGCGGAAGGGTCCTCTCTTGGGCTCGGCGAGCCGTTGCCCATCAGCGCAATGCACGACATCAACGTTGGCCTAATGCTCGACGAAGTCGTCAAGTTGCTCCCCGAAGACTCCACGCTCGTCGAGAGTGACCGGGTTCGGATCGCCATCATCGGCCGCCCGAACGTCGGCAAATCGATGCTGGTGAACTCGATCCTCGGCCAGCAGCGGGTCATCGTCAGCGACGTCGCGGGCACCACCCGCGACGCCATCGACACCGAAATCGATACCCCCGAGGGCTCATTCCTCCTCATCGATACCGCCGGGATTCGGCGTCCGGGGAAGCTCGGTAAGGGCGTCGAACTGCACTCGGCCATGCGCACCGAATCGGCAGTCGAAAGATGCGACGTCGCCGTCCTGGTTGTCGATGGCACCGAAGGCGTCACCTCGCAAGACATGCACATCGCCGGAATCGCGATGGAGCACGTTCGTGGCCTCATCCTCGCGGTGAATAAGACTGACCTCTGGGTCGACCCTGAAGAGCGCCGCAACTGGGCCGAAGGCCAGATGCGCGGCCGTGTGACGTTCGCTCCATGGGCGATGGTTGCCTTCATTTCTGCTCTCACGGGCAACGGCACCTCGGAACTCCTGAAGATGGCGAAGAATGCCCGGGACGCACGTCGCCGCCGGCTCACCACGGCCGAACTCAATAGCGCCCTCAACAAGGCAATTCGAGACCATGTCCCGCCGCTGGTGCAGAACAAGCGCTTCAAGCTGCTTTACGCCACCCAGGCTGCCATCGACCCTCCGAACTTCATCCTCTTCGTGAACGACCCGAAGCTGGTGCACTTCAGCTACCGTCGCTACCTCGAACGCCGAATTCGCGAGGCAGCAGACTTTGACGGCACGGCCATAAAGCTGGTGTTCAGGGCTCGAACCGAGGATGATCCGCGTCCGTGACCGAATACGCCGTAACGATTGTCCTCGGCTATGTCCTCGGCTCTTTGCCGTGGGGCCTCATCGTCGGGTTTATCTGGCTTCGTAGAGACATCCGCGATTCCGGCAGCGGCAAAACCGGCACCACGAATGTCCTTCGCACTGCCGGCAAGATTCCAGCTGCTCTCGTGATGATTCTGGACATCGCCAAAGGAGCCGTCCCCGCCCTGGTTGGCCGCTATGCATTCGATAACGACGGAGCTGCGGTCGCCGGCGCTTCCGCTGCGGTCGTCGGCCATGTTTGGCCAGTCTTCGCGGGATTCCGCGGTGGCCGCGGCGTCGCCAGCACCTATGGCGGCGTACTCGGGCTCGCGCCCCTGCTCTCCCTCGGCTTCCCTGTAATTGGTGCTCTGTTGATCGTCGCCACCCGTACCGTTTCGGTGATGTCCGTCGTCGGCGTGCCAATCTGCACGGTGCTCATTGCCATCGCCGCTGCTCTCGGTTGGACCGAATGGGAGTACTTCATCTTCGCGCTCTTCGCGACCGCCCTCGTTGAATACAAGCACATTCCGAACATTCAGCGTCTCCGCGCCGGCACCGAGCCGAAAATCGGGCAGGGTGGCAACCGCCCGGCGACCGGCTGATGTCCCGGTTCGCGGTGGTCGGCGCCACCTCCTGGGGAGTCACGCTCGCCTGGTTGCTCCATCGCAACGGTCACCAGGTCGTCATCGTCACGCGAACGCCGGAAGAAGCGTTGGCCGTGCGTGCCGCGGACGGCCTGCCTCGGCTGCCCGAATTATCCCTTCCACCCGACATCACAATCACGTCGGATGCGCCGGAAGGGCTTGATGGCGTGGTGGTTGCGGTTCCCGCCCAGGCGATCCGAAAGACCCTGGACTTGCTACCGGTCTCTCGTCAGGTCCCGGTGCTTGGAGCGGCGAAGGGAATCGAGCATTCAACAGGGCTTCTTGTCAGCGAAGTCCTGGCCGCCGAAGGCTGGGCCGAGTCGCTCATCTCGGCTATCTCGGGCCCAAACCTGGCCCACGAAATCGTCCGCGGCCTACCCGCCGCCGCTGTCATCGCGTCATCCTCAGCAGCCAGCGCTGAAATGTGGCAGTCGGCAATCTCCGGCCAAACCTTCAGGGCCTATACCTCGGCGGACCTCGTCGGCGTCGAACTTGCGGGCGCCTACAAAAACGTCATCGCGATCGCCGCAGGCGCCGCCACCGGCCTCCAGTTCGGGGCGAACACTGTCTCCACGATCATGACGCGCGGTCTCGCCGAGATGACGAGACTGGGCACTGCGATGGGCGCCAATCCTTTGACCTTCCAGGGACTCGCCGGGGTCGGCGACCTGGCCACCACCTGCTTCTCGCCCCTCAGCCGAAATCGTCGATTCGGCGAACTGCTTGCCTCCGGCATGTCGGTCGCCCAGGCCCGGGATGAGATTGCGGAGGCGATTGAAGGCATCGCAACCGCCTCCGTCGCCCTCTCCCTCGCCGCGAAGTATCAGGTCGATCTCCCAATCTGTGCCGTTGTCGCGGAAGTCGTTGAAGGCCGCGCAACAATTCTTCAGGCCATGGCGGGGCTGCTTTCCCGCCCTCTCCGCCCGGAGGCCACTTCGCTCTCCTGATGCTAAAGTCAGTACATGGCGGATTCACTTGGACAATTGCTCGAAATGCTGGCCGATGGCCACGAACTCGCCACGCCGGAATACGCCGCGTTCTCGGACTTGAGCCGTGACGACACGTCCCTGGTCCGGGAGCGTTGGCCAGCCCTCGCAGTCGAGACCCGGGCCCTGCTCATGGAACGCGCTGGGGAACTGGCCGACGTAAACCTGGAGTACAACTTCGAGGCACTCGGCAGCCTCGCCCTCGACGACCCCCACCCGGAAGTCCGCGAACGCGCCGTCACGACGCTCTGGGAATCTGAAGATCGCTCGATCGCAGTTCGCCTGGCGGACCTCGCCACGACCGACGAAGGGCCTGGCGTGCGCGCAGCAGCAGCTCTCGCGCTTCACGGCTACGTCGAGTCGATTGTCGGCGGCCGCTTCGACGATCGCACGGCGAAAGCCGTTACCGATTCCCTCAAGAAGGCGGTGGAAGACCCGGACGTGGGCGTGCGTGCGGCCGCTCTCGAAGCTGCTGGTGCCATACCTGAGGAGTGGGTCTCTACGAGGATCCTCGACGCATACGAGAGCGACGAACGCGAACTTCGCGTCGCCGCAATTCGTGCCATGGGCGATTCGGCCGAAGAGCGCTGGGCAGAGTACATCTCGGATCAGCTTTACTCCGGTGAGATCGAATTCCGGCTCGAGGCAGTACTTGCCGCGGGCGCGAATGGCGCCGAATCCCTGGTCGAACCCCTCGGCGAAGCTCTGGCGGACGACGATCCTGAAGTCGTCCTGGCGGTCATCGAGGCACTCGGCGAAATCGGCGGCGAAGCCGCAGTCGACCTCCTCAACGAGTTCGCACCGCACGCCCCCGAGGGGTTCGAAGTCGCGCTCGAAGAGGCGCTGACCCTCGCCGGCGAGAGCACCATGTTCCGGAAGTTCGGCGAATTGGATGCAGACGAAGATGAAGATGGTGACGAAGAATGAATCGTAAACTCCCAATCCAGGAAGCAGTCTCCGCCGGCGGCGTCGTTTGGCGGCGCGGCGATAACGACAACATCGAAGTGGTGGTCTGCGGCCGTCGCGCCAATCGCATGTGGGGACTCCCCAAAGGCACTCCCGATGATGGCGAAATTATGGAGCAAACCGCCCTTCGCGAAGTTCGCGAAGAGACCGGACTCCAGGTCCGACTGGGCGATCAGCTTTCGACCATCGAATACTGGTTCACAGCCAGCGGTATCCGCTACCACAAGCGAGTTCACCACTGGTTGATGGAGCCGGTCGGCGGCGATGTATCCGAACACGATCACGAGTTCGACGAAGTGCGCTGGGTTCCCGCCTCGGAGGCCTATGCCACCCTCACCTACGACGGCGAGCGTGGGCTGGTCGCCGAAGCCGCCCGTAAACTTGGACAGCCAATCGACCTATGACCGAAGACCCCCTCGAACATCTCGTCCTGGTTTCGGGTCCGAACATTCGGATTCGGTTGCGTGTCCGAGAGGACGGAGCGGACGAGTATCGATGGCGCAGCGACCCCGAGACGGCGCGCTTCGACGGACGGCCACCGAATAAGGAGCCGTTCGAGCGATTCCTCGATGCGTTTGGCTATGAACTCGCGTACGGCCGTACTGACCGCGAGCAGTTCGCCATTGAGACGCTGGATGGCCATCACATCGGCACGGTGATGCTCTACAACCTCGGCCGCGACGGCGACTCCGCCGAACTCGGCATCTCCATAGGCGAAAGCAGCGCCCGAGAACGCGGCCTTGGCCGTGAGGCAATCGCCATCTTCCTTCGCTGGGTCTGGAACAATCGGACCGTCCGGCTGGTCTATCTGCATGCGCTGGAATGGAACGAACGCGCGATCCGTTCTTTTCGTGCCACGGGCTTCGACGATGCTGCGCGCGTCTTTCGCGATTCCCAGGTGCTCCTTCGCATGGAAGTACGGCGTGAGTGGTGGCTGCTTTGGGAAGCCGAGGGACGCTTCCCTTTCGCCTCCGCCCAGGCGCTAACCACGGTTGGCTCAGACGAGTCCGTCCCTGCTCCAGCCCACCCTTCTGAGCTAGCTGCCTCCGAGCGCTGACACCGTTCGTTCACTCCGCTGTCACGAGCCGGTACGTCCATGTGCACCGGACTGATCTGGGCAGAACGTCCCGAATGCCGACATTCCTTGTAGAGCATGGTGCCACGTCCGATCCGAATGGGCGGTGCCTGTGAGAGGGTGTTATGGAGCAGTCGTACCCAAGCACGTCGGGGAACCTCGCGATGCAGCAGGAGTTCGAAGAAGAACCCCGCAACGCGCCCCGCCCTGCGCCAGCACACCTCAAAGCGCTCCCGTCCCTCCCGGAAGCACCCGATCACGCACACGAACTCGGACTCCCAGAACGGTTCATAGAAGACCTCGCACTCAAAACGCTCTACCGAATCACCGTTCCGAGCCCCGTTGGCGTCGCCAACTCGATGCGCGTCAGCCCCGGAGTCGCCCGTGAGGCCCTCGATGAACTCAGGCGCCAGCGCCTCGTTGAGACAACTTCCGCCTCCGGCCGACTCGAGACCGAATGGCAATACCGCCTCACCGAGCTCGGCATGCACGAAGCCGAGTCGGCCTTCGGGCGCAGCAAGTACGTCGGCCCGGTTCCCGTGCCGATCCAGGACTACTTCAAGGTCCTGGAGCGCGATACCGAAGTCGGCGCCCCCGACCCGGTCCGGCTCGCTCGCGCGCTCCAGCAGCTCGTCTTGGCGCGCGATGTCGTGGCGAAGGTGTGCCTCGCACTGACTTCCGGGCGCCCCGCCATGCTCTATGGCGCTCCCGGAAACGGCAAGACCACCATCCTCGAACTCACCAGCGAGGCCATCCAGGGCGTCACCCTCATGCCGATGGCTGTGTACGTCAGCGGGCACATCATCCGCCTCTACGACGACCTCGTGCATCAAATTGTCGAGGGTGACGACAACGACGATGCGACTTCGCAGTTCGACCGCCGTTGGCTGCGCATTCGCCGTCCGTTCGTCTTCGTCGGAGGCGAACTTCGCCACGAAGACCTCGACCTGTCCTACGACCCGGCCCTCGGCTATCACCAGGCGCCGCCTCACGTGAAGGCCCATGGTGGACTCCTCGCCATCGACGACTTCGGCCGTCAGCAGGTCTCCCCGCACGCCCTCCTCAACCGCTGGATCGCGGCTCTCGAACGCGGCGAAGACACCATGGCGCTCGTCACCGGCGAACGCATCACCTTCCCGTTCCGCTCGACTATCGTCTTCAGCACGAACCTCGAACCGAAAACGATGCTCGAAGAAGCTCACCTCCGCCGCATCCCTTACAAGATTCGTATCCCTGAACCGACTCCGGAGCAGATGGTGGAAATCTTCCGACGCTTCGCCGACGCCATGGGTGTCGAAGCCCCACCGGCCGGGATCCAGGCCGCGGTCGAACTGGTTCGTCGGGCAAGCAACGGCAACTTCCGCAGTTGCCATCCGCGTGACGTCCTCCAGCTCATCATCGAAGAGTCGCGCTTCGTGAAGCGGCCCGCAGTCCTTGAACCGGGCGCCGCCCGCCGAGCATGCGAGGTCTACTTCGCAGTTGACCCGGGGCCCATTAATCGGCCGTAGTCGATCGCCAGGCTTCGAAGACCGCCGCCATTTGCCGCGCGCCATGTACAAGAGACGGCCCCGGTTGCAGGATATCGGGGGCCTTGATTTCGAAGAGGCGACCGTTCCGAACCGCATCCACCTGGCTCCAGCCTTCGCGTGCGGCGATCTTCTCGAGCCGCGCCTTCTTCCCGCACCAGCTCGCGAGGATGATTTCCGGATCTCGCTTGATGACGTCTTCCGGCTGAACAACGCGGTCCGCCGCTCCTCCGCACCCGCGCAATTCAGGGAACACGTCCTCTCCACCAACGATCTCTATCAGTTCAGATACCCACGCGATTCCCGAAATCAGCGGGTCATCCCACTCCTCGAAGTAGACTCTGGGCCTTGGCGACCCAACAGGCGGCGCCAGTGACTCAATCGCGTTCCGCGTTTCGTTGGCGAGCGCCACTCCCCGCCCAGGTTCCCCCAGCACCGCACCGATAAGCGCGATCGCTTCGTATGTCTCTGCCAACGTCCGCTGATTCGTGATTAGCACGTTTACGCCTGCGCGGATCAACTCCGCCGCGATATCCGCCTGCAGGTCGGAAAACCCGAGGACCAGGTCCGGCTCCAGGGCCAGGATTCTTGGCACATGCGCGGTCTGGAACGCGGCCACCCTCGGCTTCTTCCGCGCCTCCGCCGGCCGCACCGCATACCCGCTCACACCAACCACGCGCTCGCCCGCCCCGACCGCAAACGCAATCTCGGTGGTTTCAGCAGTTAAACAAACGATTCGTTGTGGCGGCACTCAGAAAGCCTGCACGCCCGCGGCGGCCAGCACAACGCCAGCCCAGCACCCGAGAGGCGAAATCGAACAGCACTCCCCCTCTCCATGAAAATGGAGAGGGGGCCGGGGGGTGAGGTCTAAGCCTTGGCCAGGTCGAACGAGTACGTCTCGATAACCGGGTTCGCCAGCAATCGGCTGCACATCTGGTCGACCTGCAACGCGGCATCCTTCGCGTCGGGCGCCGAGAGCGTCACCTGGAAGTACCTTCCGGAGCGCACTCCCGTCACCGAGCCAAACCCGAGCGACCCTAGAGCCCCGCCGATGGTGATGCCTTCGGGGTCGTTCACCGTCGCTTTCAGCGACACATAGACCCGTGCCAGGAATGTCGTCGGCTTCGAGGGTGCCTTCGGGGCTGTGACCTTGGTCTTTGCCACCTGCTTCGAGTCTTTCTTCTTGTCGTGTTTCTTCTTACTCATTCGGGAGCTCCTCACCGGTCAGCATCTTAAATGCGGTGCGATAGCGATCTGTCGTCGCCGAAACCACGTCGTTGGGGACATCGGGCACCGGCTGGCCGTCCTTCCAGCCGCTCTTGGCGAGCCAATCGCGAACCGGCTGTTTGTCGAAGCTCGGCTGCGAGCCGCCCGCGCGGTACTGGTCGGCCGGCCAAAAACGGCTGCTGTCGGGCGTCAGCACTTCATCGATGAGGATGACCTCTTCGTTCCAGTATCCGAACTCCAGCTTCGTGTCGGCGATAATAATCCCCCGCTCCAGTGCGACCGTGTGTGCGTAGTTGTAAACCGCGAGCGTCCGCAACTTCATTGCATTCGCGGCTTCTTCGCCGACCAGTTCTTCGAGCTGTTCGTAAGAAATGTTCTCGTCGTGACCAACTTCCGGCTTCGTGCTCGGCGTGAAGATTGGCTCTGGCAACCGGTCTGATTCACGCAAACCTTCAGCCAGCGGGATTCCGCAAATTGCGCCTGTCCTCTGGTAGTCCTTCCAGCCAGAACCAGAGATGTAACCCCGCGCGATGCATTCCGCGTCCAGTCGCTTCGCCTTCCGCACGAGCATCGAGCGTCCGTAGTACTCGGGGCCAAGCGCAAACGGCACCAGGTCCTTGTTGTGCTCGCCGATTACCGCGATGAAGTGGTTCGGTACCACTTCCTTGATTCGGTCGAACCACCACGCCGAAAGCCGAGTCAGGATTCGACCCTTCTCGGGAATCCCGGCCGGCAACACCATGTCAGCTGCCGAGATTCGGTCGGTGGCGATGATCAACATCTTGTCGCCGAGGTCGTACGTATCACGCACTTTTCCGCGATAGGTGCGGTTCGGCAGATTCGATTCCATCAGGACATCAGACACGGGACTCTTCCTTCGCTGAGATGTAGAAAATGGTGGTGGCCGCAGCCATGTACGCGCCCGTCGGCACAGCGACGAATCCGAAAACGAGAATCCCCAGGGACTGCGCCACCAGTGTGGTGGTTCGGCTGGGTTCAATGCTGAATGGCGCCAGCGCGATGGCGACGACCAGGCTTGCCGCGAAGAACAACACCAGCCCTACCGGAATGGCCGTCAGCAAAACGCCGGTAAACCGAAGCATGCGTCCTCGCAGCATCCGCCAGCTGGTGCCGAGCGAACCCGAAATGGGTGTCCCTTCGAGCACATGTGCGTGAACGGCAAGTCCCCAGCGGATGATGAGGTAGACAACCACCACGATTCCCGCAGCCGATGCGAGGAACATCAGGTAGAACAGTGAACCGAGCAGCAGCAAGCCACCCATGCGGGTGAACGCTGGATCCAGGGCCTCGGCGAGACGTGCGGGCTTCTTCTCGAGTATCGCGCGAACCGCCACGATCGTCGCCGCCGCCCCAACGAGGCTGAAGAGCAGGTAAGTCGCAGTCATCAGCACCAGGGCGAGAATCAATCCCGACGGTGAATCCTCGAACCGGTTGAACGACTCGAAGTCGGCCTTTGGGTACGCGTCGTGATACAGGTAGAAGTAGACGATCGCGCCAATGATTCCCAGTGGGATCTGTACCACCGTCAGCGGCAGCATCGTTGCCGAGCGATTGCTGCGAACGAGCCGAATGGCTCTGCGCCACGTCGGAGGCGCCTTGGGAGGTGAAGGTGCTGCCGGGACTGTCGGGTCCTCTAGATTCACAGGCCGAGGCGCTCGTAGGTCGCGCCGATGTTCTTGAGGTAGAAGTTGTAATCGAACAATCCGCGCAATTCGTCTTCGCCGATTCGTGTGTTTACGTCTGCGTCGGCTATCAGCAGGTCGAAAAATGGCGTCCGTGCTTTCCAGGCCTTCATCGCGTTGCGCTGTACGATCGCATAGGCGTCCTGCCTGCTGAGTCCAGTCTCGATCAGCGCCAGCAACACTCGCTGGGAGAACACCAGGCCGTACGACCGTTCGAGGTTCTCCCGCATGTGTTCAGGGAACACCGTCAACCGTTCCATCACGCCCGTGAAAATCGAAAGCATGTAGTCGAGGACCAGCGTCGCATCGGGGAACACGATCCGCTCGGTGGAAGAATGCGAAATGTCGCGCTCGTGCCAGAGCGCCACGTTCTCCATAGCGGTCACGGAATAGCCGCGGAGTATTCGGGCGAGCCCGGTCACTCGCTCGCAGAGCTCGGGGTTCCGCTTGTGCGGCATCGCGCTCGAACCCGTCTGCCCCTCGTCGAACGGTTCCTCAGCTTCGCGAACTTCGGTCTTCTGAAGCGCCCGAATCTCAGTCGCGAACTTCTCGAGTGAAGCGCCGATCAGCGCGAGCGTCGAGACGAACTGCGAGTGCCGGTCGCGCTGAATAACCTGCGTCGATGCCGCCTCGATCCCGAGTCCCAGGTTCTTGCAGACGATCTCTTCAAGTTCGGGCGGGCACGACGCGTGTGTCCCGACGGTGCCCGAAATAGCACCGACAGCGATGGCCTCACGGGCGGCCTCAAGCCGTTTCCGGTTCCGGCGCATCTCATCGACCCAGACCGTGAGCTTCAGCCCGAAGGTTGTCGGTTCGGCGTGTACGCCGTGCGTGCGTCCGGTGCAGAGCGTGTCCCGGTGGGCCACCGCCTGCTTTTCGAGCACTGCAGAAAGCCCATCGACTCCCTTGAGCAGCAAGTCCGCAGCATCGCGCAGTTGCAGGCCCGTTGCGGTGTCCCAAACGTCAGATGAGGTCAGGCCGAAGTGGACGTAGCGGCCCTCTTCTCCAAGCGTCTCGGCCACGGATCGCAGAAACGCTGTCACGTCGTGGTGAGTGATTCGAATGTATTCGTCGATCTTGGCGACATCGAAGCCCGCATCTCGCCGAATCTTCGCCGCCGCTTCCTGCGGCACCTGCCCGAGTTCGGCCCAGGCTTCCACTGCCGCGACCTCAACATCCAGCCAACGCTGAAACTTGTTCTGGTCGCTCCAGACTGCCGACATTTCGGGGCGCGAATAACGGGGGATCACCTAGACATGGTATCTGCTGCGCTCGTCTCGGAACAGGGAACACGTACACTTTTGCCGTGCCGTCAGACTTTTATCGCGAGCCCGGGCTGAACGTAGACGTCTACCCGCTACGTACCTCATATCTCCCGGTCGTGGATGGCGACGCCGCCTTCTACACGGAACTCGCGCTTGCTTCCGGTGGCCCAGTGCTCGAACTCGGTTGCGGCGCTGGCCGGCTGCTCGTCCCAATCGCGAATGCCGGGCTGGAAATCACCGGCCTCGACATTTCTCCGGCGATGTTGGCTGTCGCCGCCACGCGCATCGCCAAAGAACGCGGCGCAATCCGCCGAAGGATCACAACGGTTCTCGGCGACATGTCCGATTTTGAATTGGAAAAGAAGTTCGGGTTCGCTTTCATCGCGTTCCGCTCGTTCATGTTGCTGACTGAGCCGGAAGCACAACGCCGCTGCCTGGAGCGAGTGCGCGACCACCTCACGCCCGGCGGCAATCTGGCTATCGACATCTTCGATCCCAGGCTCGAACGGTTGATTCCAGACCAGCAGGAAGAAGACTGGCTGCCTATGGGCGCTATTCCCCACCCGACGTCCTTCAATCTTGTGAGCGTAGAAGCCGCTGGTCGCTCAAACGACGCCGTTCGCCAGGTATTCGAAGAAACCTGGCGCTTCACCGAGCGCGACCGCGAAGGAAACACACTGCGCCAGGAGGAGGAAGTCCTGCGCATGCGGTGGACCTACCGATACGAAATGCGCTACTTGCTCGAGCTATCAGGATTCGAAGTTCTCGCCGAATATTCGGACTACGACAAATCCCCACCCGCATACGGAAAAGAGCAGATTTGGGTTGCGCGCCGGCGCTGACGAGTCGCGGTTAGCCCTGCGATTGCTTGTCCCGGAACGCCTTGTAGGCCTCGCGAATGTCCGGGTGCTTGAGCGCCAGGATCGAGGCGGCGAGATATGCCGCGTTCCGCGCTCCCCACGCCCCCACGGCCACACCTGCGACCGGGACTCCCGGCGGCATCTGCAGCACTCCGAAGATCGCGTCCATTCCGCCGGCCACTTCGCTCGAAGCGAGCGGGATTCCGATGACCGGCAGCGTGCAGTTCGCGGCAACCGCGCCGGGAAGATGTGCTGCGCCACCTGCGGCGCAAATCATGACCTCGAAGCCGTCGCTCTCAGCACGCTTTGCGAACTCCCGCACCTTGTCCGGCGTTCGGTGCGCCGACATGGCGCGGATGACGTACGGGATCGAAAGGTCGTCGAGCACTTTCTTGGTCGGCTCGAGCAGTGGTTCGTCGTTTGCGGAACCCATAAGGATCGCGACGAGTGGATTGGACATTACACAGCCTCCTGGGCGATATCGGAACGGTAATAAGCGTTCTCAAACGTAATTCGGCGAGCGTTGTCGTAGGCACGTTCTCGCGCTTCCTGGATCGTTTTGCCGCTCGCGACAACCGTGCACACCCGCCCGCCGGAGGTCACAAAGCCGTTGTCGACGGCCCGCGTCCCCCCGTGGAAGACATGCACATCGGCGTCCACCGAGTCGAGTCCCGAAATTGGGAAACCCGTTTCGAATGACTCCGGGTAGCCGCGGCTCGCCACGACCACGCCAACGGTTGGGTTCGGCGACCAGCGGACGTCGAACGTTCCGAGCTCGCCGAGGGCCGCTGCCCGCGCCACTTCGTACAGGTCACTCTCCAGTCGCGGAAGAAGCACCTGCGTCTCCGGGTCACCGGAACGCGCGTTGTATTCCACGATTTTCGGGCCTTCGGCGGTGACCATGAGCCCGGGATACAGCGTGCCGTTGTAGGGATGACCGGCCGTCGCCATGCCAGCCATCAGCGGGTCGACCACGATCCGCTTGATGTCGCCGGCTAGGCTCTCCGAAACGCCAACGCTGGGGCTGTAGGACCCCATGCCGCCAGTGTTCGAACCTTCGCCGCCATCCAGCGCGCGCTTGTAGTCCGTCGAGAAGGGCCACAGAACCGCCGTCTTGCCATCGCAAAATGCGTGCGCGCTGGTCTCCCAACCGGGCATGTCTCGCTCGATGACGATCGTCTCGCTTGATGTCCCGAACTGCCGGTCAATCAGCATCTCTTTCGCCGTCGCAATGGCAATTTCATGCGTGTCGCATCCGACTGCGCCTTTGCCTGCGGCCAACCCCGAGGCTTTCACCCAGAGCTTCCCGGCTGGCAGAGATTCGATGTATTCGGTCGCCGTGCTCAGCCGGTTGAACGACTGGCCCTCGGCTGTTGGGATGCCATTCGCAGCCATGAACTCTTTGGCCCAGGCCTTGCTTCCTTCAATTCGCGCGGCCGCCGCCGAAGGGCCGTAGCAAAGGATGTCCCGTTCCTGGAGGCGGTCGACCAGCCCGAGCGGCTGTGGGTCGTCGCTGCTCGCAAGGTAGAAGTCGATCTTGTGCGCCACCGCAGCCTCGACAATGCCGTCGATATCCGTGGACTTGGGCTCCAGGTTAGTAGCCAGGAGCGCCGTCCCGCTGTTTCCGGGCGCCACGAAAATCTCATCGACGTGCTTCGACTGCCGAAGCTTCCAGACAGTCGCGTGCTCGCGAGCCCCGCTGCCGACAACTAAAACCCGAGCCACGAACCACCCTCAATCCAAAATCCGAAATCGGCAATCCAAAATCGTTTCATTCCCACTCGATCGTCCCTGGTGGTTTCGGCGTGATGTCGTAAACCACCCGGTTGATGCCGTGAACTTCATTCACGATGCGATTCGACATCCGCGCCAACAGCTCGTGCGGGAGCCGTGCCCAGTCGGCCGTCATCGCGTCGTCCGCAACCACCGCCCGAATCGCCACCGCGTAGCCATACGTCCGGTAGTCGCCCTGGACTCCGACGGTCTTCGTGTCAGTCAGCACCGCAAACGTCTGCCAGATGTCCCGATACAGTCCCGCATCGCGAATCTCGTCCATCACGATCAAGTCGGCCTTGCGGAGAATGTCGAGACGTTCCTTCGTCACCTCGCCGATGCAGCGAATCGCCAGCCCCGGCCCCGGGAACGGGTGCCGCCAAACCATCTCTTCCGGCAATCCCAGAGCCTCGCCAATACGGCGCACCTCGTCCTTGAACAGGTAGCGAAGCGGCTCCACCAATCCCAGCTTCATATCCGCAGGCAGCCCGCCCACGTTGTGATGCGTCTTGATGACATGCGCGCCCTTGCCATGCGATCCACTCTCGATCACGTCAGGGTAGAGCGTGCCCTGGCAGAGGAATCGCGCATCCTCTACCGAGCGCGACTCGTGCTCGAAAATCCGTACGAACGTGTTGCCGATTCGAATGCGCTTGGTTTCGGGATTCGTGACCTCGACAAGCTGAGCGAGGAACTGATCCTCAGCTTCTACGTGCACGAGGTTGATCTTCATGTTGCGGGTGAACGTTTCGACCACCTGCTCGGCTTCGCCGGATCGCAGCAGTCCGTTGTCCACGAAGATGCACACCAGTTGGTCGCCAATGGCCCTGTGAACGAGCGCCGCCGCCACCGCGCTATCCACGCCACCGGACAGCCCGCAGATCACTCGCCCGGTTCCCACCTGTGCGCGGATGGCCGCGACGGATTCGTCGATGAAATTGCCCGCGGTCCATGTGCCCTCGCAGCGGCAGATATCCCGAACGAAGTTCTTGAGGATGTCCTTGCCGCGCGGTGTATGCACCACTTCGGGGTGGAACTGCAGGCCGTAATACCCGCGTGCCGGGTCGGCCATCACCGCGTACGGCGAGTTCCCTGAGTGCGCGATTGAGAGGAAGCCCTCCGGCAGTGCTTCGAGCCGGTCGCCGTGGCTCATCCAAACTTCCAGCGATTCAGGAAGCCCCTCAAGCAGCGGAGTTGCTACCGAACGCGTAATCGAAGCAGGTCCGAATTCGCGCTCCGAGCCGGGCCCAACCACGCCGCCAAGCTGGTGAGCCAGGAGCTGCATTCCATAACAAATACCGAGGATCGGCTTGCCTGAGTCGTACACCCACTGCGGCGCAAGCGGGGCGTCGTCGTCATATACCGACGAAGGCCCCCCGGAGAGGATGAATCCCCGGACGTCCAGCCCGGCGATGCGCTCCTCCGGCGAATCCCACGGGATTAGCTCGCAGTAGGTGTCTAGCTCCCGCACGCGGCGGGCAATAAGCATCGAATATTGGGCGCCGAAATCCAGCACCACGATTGATTCGTGGCCCTTGGCTGGATCGAGTGCGGCGGAATTTTGAGCTTCGGAGAGGGTGTCGGTCATCGATTGCGCGGTACCCATACGCAAATCTAGCCAAATTGTAGACTTTGGTCTACGAATTCGGCCGCGCCCGTTCGAATCTGCACAAATCTCGAGGCGAATGTCCGTTTGAAGCTGCTCCAACCCACGCTCGAAGCGGTCGCAAGAAGCCCGTGCTGCGCTCTAACTCAGCGGCGAACTCGCCATCGTCCCGACCGACACCGTCTACGGTATCGCCGCCGATATCCGCCACGAGTCCGCGGTCCGGGCGATCTACGCAGCAAAGCACCGCTCCGCCGACTTTCCTCTGCAGTTGCTCTTCGGTCGAAACCCGGTCCTGCTGGAGCAGTACGCCGCAATCACCGGCTCAGCGCGCAAGCTCGTCGGGGCCCTCGGCCCCGGTGGTTGGACAATCGTCGTTCCCGCCCGGGACAGTTGGGACAGCCCTGCGCTCAGCGGTGGCCGAACCGTCGGCTTCCGGATGGTCCCGGTGGATGTAACCCTCGACGTCATCGACGCCCTTGGCGCCCCACTGGCAGCGTCCAGTGCCAACATCTCCGAAGGAAAGAGCCCCACCACCTGCGACGAGGCCGTCGCGCAGGTCGGCGAGTCGTGCGCGGTCGCTATTGATTCTGGCCCAACGGCGGTCGGCCTGGATTCCACGGTCATCGACCTCTCGACCGACACCCCGCAGATACTCCGCGAGGGCGCGATAGACCGCGCAACGGTCGCCCGTATACTTGGGTTGGCCCACATCCCCGTACAGAGGAGCGTCCGCTCGTGAAGGTCGGTTTCGGCTCAGATCACGCTGGCTTCGAACTCAAACAGCACCTGATGGAGACTGCACGCTCCCTCGGCCATGAGCCGGTGGATTACGGCACTTACTCCGCAGACAGCGTCGACTACCCTGATTTCGCCGAGCCTGTGGCCCGGGACACTGTCGCCGGCCAGGTCGACCTTGGTGTGGTGATCTGCAGTAACGGCGTTGGCGTCAGCGTCGTCGCCAACAAGGTGCCGGGCGCTCGTGCTGCCCTCTGCCACACGCATTGGGGCGCCGCGCGCGCACGCCAGCACACGGACGCAAACGTCCTCGCCCTCGGCGCATGGGAAATCGGCCGCGCCGTCGCCGATGAATGTCTGACGGCGTTTCTCTCCGGCGAGCCCGAAGGCGGCAACCACGCCCGCCGCCGCGAAAAGCTCGCGAAGGTCGAGCGCCGCGGAATCGGAGCAACGGAAGCCAAATGAGTGACGGTATCGGCAAGAAAACCATTCGCGACATCGATGTCGCCGGGAAGCGCGTCCTCGTTCGTGCGGACCTGAACGTTCCGATCGAGAACGGCGTCATAACCGACGACACACGCATCAAGGAGTCGCTGCCGACGATCAAGTACCTCGTTGATCACGGCGCGCAGGTCGTCGTCTGCTCGCATCTTGGTCGCCCGAAAGGCGTGGACCCCGAGCTCTCGCTGGCGCCAGTCGCAGCCAGGATGTCGAACCTTCTCGGTTCCGAGGTGCTCTTCGCTGAAGACTGCGTCGGCCCGGTCGCGGAGCTGGCGGTCGCCTCGATGGGCCACCACGTCCTCCTTCTTGAAAACCTCCGCTTCCACCCGGAAGAGGAGAAGAACGATCCGGATTTCGCCGCGCAACTCGCGGCGCTCGCCGATATCTTCGTGAACGATGCATTCGGCGCCGCTCACCGGGCTCATGCCTCCACCGAAGGAGTGACCCACGACCTCCCGGCGGTTGCGGGTTTCCTTATGGAGAAGGAAGTTCGCTACCTGAGCGCCCTCGTCGCGAACCCGCCGAAGCCATTCGCGGCAATCGTCGGCGGCGCGAAGGTCAGTACGAAGATTCCTGCCATCGACCACCTGCTCCCAAAGATTGACATGCTCTTTCTCGGCGGCGGCATGGCGAACACCTTCCTCAAGGCGACCGGCGTGAACGTCCAGATGTCCCTCGTGGAAGACGAACAGGTCGAAGCCGCGAAGGCCATCCTCGACCGCGCGAAAACCTTGGGTATATCCGTTCATCTTCCAACGGACGTCATCGCCGCCAGCAAGTTCGCCGAAGATGCCGAGGCCCTCGAACGGAACGTCGACCAGATTCCGCGCGGCTACATGGTCCTTGATATCGGCCCGCAGACCGTGAAGGCGTACGCCGCCGCCCTGAAATCGGCGAAAGCTGTGGTCTGGAACGGCCCAATGGGCGTCTTCGAAATGGAAAAGTTCTCGCACGGGTCGTTCGACCTCGCCCGCGCCGTCGCAGCCCTCGACGCCACCACAGTCGTAGGCGGCGGTGAAACCGCTGCGGTAGTCGCCCTCGCCGGCCTTCACTCGCGGTTTACGCACGTATCCACTGGCGGCGGCGCCTCCCTCGAAATGCTCGAGGGCAAAGAACTCCCAGGCGTCGCAGCGCTCATGGACGCCTGACATGACTGACCCGGGCCCGGTGCCTCTCCTCTTTGGTTTTCGCGGAATCCGCTTCCTCCAGGCTGTCGTCGCCATCGCCGCCGGCGCCATGGCCATTTCCGGTGTGATCGTCCTCAGGACGTATCTGGAGGAAGACCAGCCGCTGATGCTTCTGCTCGCCATCATGTTCGGCATCCTGTTTCTCTGGCTCTTCGGCATGGCCCTGCGCCTGCCCACGTCCTTCATCGCCATCTCCCAGGACCGAATGCGGATCAGGTTCGGCGGATTCGTCGATACCATTGTCGAAACCGATGAAGTCCTCGGTGCACAACTTGTTCCCTGGTCATGGTGGAAGGGACTCGGCGTCCGCACGGCCTTCGGTGGCGACGTTGCACTGGTGGCGGCCTGGGGTTATTCCGCCGAAATCACCCTGAAGCGCCCCATTCGGGTCTGGTTGCTGCCGCGACTCTGGCGCGTTTCAGCCACTCGCGTCGTAGTAAGCGTCCGAAACCCACACAAGTTGGTCGAACGCTTCGGCCCACCAAAAACGACGCCGCAAAGGGCGCTCTCGACATCGAAGCGAAAGGGCCGGAGGAGCAAGTGATGCGCAAGCCATTCGTAGCTGGCAACTGGAAGATGAACACAACCGAAGCCGAGGCGAAGTCCCTCGCGACGGCGGTCGCTGAATTAACCGCCGGTGCAGCCTGCGATGTCGCTGTCGGAGTGCCGTTCCCCCATTTGGCGGCTGTCCGTGATGCCCTGGCCGGAACCACGTCGGCGTTGCCGCACAGGATGTCTACTGGGAGCCGAAGGGCGCCTTCACCGGCGAGGTCAGCGTGCCGATGCTCGAGGACTACTGCCGCTTCGTCATCATCGGCCACAGCGAACGCCGCCAGTTCTTCGGCGAAACCGACGACTGGGTGAATCGGAAAGTCGCCGCAGTCCTCGCCTCGAACCTCGATCCCATCGTCTGCGTCGGCGAACTCCTCGAGGAGCGCAAGGGCGACCTCACCGAGAAGGTCCTCTACCGCCAGCTTCGCGCTGGCCTTACCGGGCTCACCATGTCGCCTCGCGTCACCATCGCCTACGAACCCGTCTGGGCCATTGGCACCGGCGAAACCGCTACACCCGAAGTTGCCCAGCAAGCCTGCGCCTACATCCGCAGCGTGCTCCGCGAAATTGCCCCAATCCACGCGGACTCCATCCGAATCCAGTACGGTGGCAGCGTGAACCCCGAGAACGCCGCAACCCTGCTCTCCCAACCCGACATCGATGGTGCCCTCGTCGGCGGCGCCTCGCTCAAGGCCGATCAGTTCGCCGCTATCTGCGCCGCGGCCCGGGCATGAGTGCCCTCAAGAAGACGCAGAGACGCAGAGGGGTAGAGGGTTTCAGAGGACAATTCGAATCGAACTCTGCGCCTCCGCGCCTTTGCGTTGAGTCGAGTTGGAGTTCGCGCGGCATGCCGACCCCCAGATGCAATCCGAAATCCGAAATCCGAAATCCAAAATGCTAAGGCGCCTCGTAGCCATCGTTGGCGCCACCGGCACGGGCAAATCCGCTGTCGCCCTCGAACTCACCCAGCGCCTCGGCGGCGAAATCGTCAACGCCGACAGCCGCCAGGTTTATCGCGGCATGGACATCGGCACGGCCAAACCTTCGCTCGAAGACCGCAAGACAGCCCGCCACCACCTCTACGACGTCGCCAACCCGGCGGACGGCTACAACCTCGCGCTCTATCAGCAGCAGGCCCGCGAAACCCTCGACGCAATCTGGGACCGCAACAGTTTCGCCTGGCTCGTGGGCGGAACCGGCCAGTACGTCTGGGGCTTGCTCGAAGCCTGGCAGGTTCCGGACGTCGCGCCGGATGAGTCGCTTCGCGCCGAACTCGCCGCCTTCGCCGAATCCGACGGCGCCGATGCCCTCCATCAGCGCCTCGCCGGCATCGATCCCACCACCGCCGAGCGCATCGACGCCCGCAACATCCGCCGCGTGATCCGCGCGATCGAGGTCTACGAAAAGAGCGGCCGTACCATGAGCGACTGGCAGGCCAAGCGCGACCCCGATTTCGAGTTCCTGCTTTTCGGCATCGATGTGCCTCGCAAGCAGCTCTACCCGCACGTCGACCAGCGTGTCGAGACGATGTTCGAATCGGGTCTGCTGGAAGAAGTCCAGGCGCTCCTCGACTCCGGCGTCCCCGCCGAAGCCCCGGCCATGTCCTCTATCGGCTACGGCGAATCGGTCAACTTCCTTCGCGGCGAAGCCACCCTCGAAGAAGCAAAAGAACGCACCAAAGTCGCGACCCACCGTCTCATCCGCAGCCAGGACCAGTGGTTCCGCCGCGACGACAAGCGCATCACCTGGGTCCACGACGCCGACGACATCGACCTCCAGGCCAACATCTTCACCGGTGCCTGCACGAACGTTATCCGCGGCGAAAACCGCTAGCGATCCGGCACACGATACGAACCGAGAGCGTGAGCGACCGGCCACCGTCCCTTCCAGCCTGAAGGGCGCCGAAGGCCGAAGAGCACTGCTGAGTGCTCCAGCAACAGTGATTAGTAACCCAGGATGTTCAATGGACCGCTTATACCTATCTCACGATTTGGGGCAGGTCTGCTGGTCCAAGTGTCGGTTGGAGAGTGGAAGCTGGCCTTGTGGTGTGCTGGAATCTTCGTCCTCTCGCTCCGATTGCCTTCTGGTGGTTCCGTCGAAAGCGATGCCGCCCTCAAGCGATCGAGCAAGAGGCCGATTAGTCGCTCGAGAGGCGTCGAAGTCGGCCAGATCAGTGCTAGGTCCTCTCTGGCACTGGCTCGGATCGGACTCGGAACTTTCACCGGTGCCTGCACGAACGTGATCCGCGGCGAAAACCGCTAGCGATCCGGCACACGATACGAACCGAGAGCGTGAGCGACCGGCCACCGTCCCTTCCAGCCTGAAGGGCGCCGAAGGCTGTGAAACTTTGTGGTGTGCTGGAGTCTTCGTCCTCTCCGCTCCGATTGCCTTCTGGTGGTTCCGTCGAAAGCGATACCGCCCCCAAGCGATCGAGCAACAGGCCGATTAGTCGCTCGGAGCGAGGCGTCGAAGTCGGCCAGATCCAGTGCTAGGTCCTCTCTGGCCTCTGGCCTCGGAACTCGGAACTCGGAACTCGGAACTCGGCTCTGCTAAACTTTCCCAATGCGCGTAACCAAGATGCACGGCGCCGGCAACGACTACGTCTACACGCTGCCCACCACTGATCGCGATGATTGGGAAGACCTCGCCCGCGCCATCAGCGACCGCCACTTCGGTATCGGCTCAGACGGCCTCATCCTCGGCCTGAACTCCGACGTCGCCGATATGCGCATGCGCATGTTCAACGCCGATGGCTCCGAAGCCGAAATGTGCGGCAACGGAATCCGCTGCCTCGTGAAGTTCGCCGTCGAGGAGGGCTTCCTCCCACCCGACGCCGACAACGTCTCAGTCGAGACCCTCGGCGGCATCAAGATCCTCCAGCTCTTCCGCGAAAGCGGCGTCATCACGTCCGCGCGCGTCGACATGGGCAAGCCGAACTTCGACCCGTCCTCGCTCCCCGCGAACGTCGAAGGCCCCGGCCCGGTCATCGACCTCCCCATCCTTGTCGACGGCATGGAACTGAAGCTCACCCTAGTCAGCGTCGGTAACCCACACGCAATTCACTACATCGACCATGACCCGGCCACGTTCCCGCTCGAACGAATCGGCCCGCAAGTCGAAAACCACCCGCTCTTTCCGCGCCGCACGAACTTCCAGGTCGTCCAGGTTCTCAACCGCGGCGAAGTGAACCACCGCGTATGGGAGCGCGGAACCGGCATTACCCTCGCCTCCGGCACGAGCGCCACCGCAGTATGCGCGGCCTCCCGCCTCCGCGGTTTCACCGGCGACCGCATGGTTAGCCACATGCCCGGCGGCGACCTCATCCTCGAATGGGACGGCACAAACTCCGTCTTCATGACCGGCCCCGCCGTCCGCGTCTTCGACACGGAGTGGCCCGACTAACAGTCATTCCGTTTAGCTAAAGATGCAAAAATCTGCGGACTCGGTTTACCCAATACTCGAGTTCAGATTGCCATCGCGCCACTGCGTGGAACTGCTCGACCTCTCCTCCCGGCGTGCAAACCCACATTCGACCGTCTGAAAGCGATATCTCCCAGGCTTCGAATTGGGACCGCGGAGAAACAGAAATTGCGCATCCAGTGTCGAATTCAAGTGACAAAGTGCCGTTGTCGGAGTTTGCTGCCGTCACCACGCAAGGGGCGAAATCGTGGAGTCCATCCTGACTCAAGCCTTCTAAATCCAACGAAAGAATCAGCCGCGCCCACTCGTCTCGTTGGGAGAGTCTGACGACCGCGCCTCCTTCGATTTGCGTGACCTCCGCAACCTGCCATCCGACGATGTCGAAGAGGATTCTCTGATCACTTAGCAATCGCTCCTCCACTTCGGTGGGCCTGTGCGTGGAACGGCCACCCCGGCGCCGGTCAGTCGTGGTCGCTCCGGAAATACTTTACGACCAGGGCCGCCGGGGCAGTTCGAGACTGGTGGCCTTGGTCCGATCTCGCCGGGACACCCCCAGTGTCACCCGCCCTTCAGTCCCCGCACCAACTCCTTCAGCTCAGCTATCTCCTCCAGATAGACCTTGTCCTGTGCCCCGAGGTGCTCCTGTATTTGCACGCACTCATGTAGGACGGCCTCAGCATCGCGGTAGGTAGCGTCAGCCCGTTTATCGGCGGCCGCGGCCTGCAGGTTTTGTCCGACGATGATGATCGGAAGTAGTACAAGTTGAAGGAACGTCTGCGCTATCCACGCCACGATGATGATGCTGTTCCCGCTGTTGATGGCGGCGGGCAGGCTGATCAACGCCAGGCACGTGAACAGGTATGCCGCCCACATGGTCCCAACGCGTTTCGTAATCGACAGCCCGAAACGACCGTTCAACCCCACGCGTTCGTCATTCACCTTCGGTGGAGGCCCGGCAGTTCCGTCGAGGTGTCGCTTCGTCCGCGGGTGCGGGATGTGGTGGAACACGGTTTCGATGTCGTTCAAAGTTGAACCCTCAAGGTTCGGAATCCGGCCAGATCCTCCGGAACGCGAGAAATGAAGCCGGTCGCAGGAACTCTAGCGTTCCCTCGATCTCCACACCTGCCCTCTGATAGTCGAATCCCTGATCTTCGGCCGTCGACGCTCTGGAGATTGATTAGGCATGCAAGAATGAACGTTGGAGGCGTCGTATGAAGCTGTCTGCTGTCCTTGCCGCAAAGGGCAACCGCGTGTTCACCATCGAACCGGCAGAGTCGATCACAAGTGCCGTTGCCTTACTCGCCGAACATAACATCGGTGCACTCATCGTGACCGCTCCCGGAGGCCTTCCGACCGGGATCCTTTCCGAGCGAGACATCATCCGCCGCCTCGCGAAAGGCGCCGGTGTCCTTACAGAAACGGTCGCAGATCTCATGACCTCCCCGGTTACCATTGGCACCTCGAACGACGACTTGGATAGCGTCCTCCGCACCATGACCACGAGTCGATTCCGCCACCTACCCGTGGTCGACGATGGAGAACTGGTCGGCATGGTCACCATTGGCGACCTCGTGAAGGCGCAGCTCACCGAGTTCCGGGGAGCCGTCGCCACACTCGAAACGCGGTTGATGAACTCCTGATGGCAGACTCCCAATCGGTCGGAACTGATGCGAGTCCGCTCCGCGTTGCCATCATCGGCGCCGGTCCGGCCGGTTTTTACGCCGCTGACCACCTGCTGAAACAAACGAATCTAGTCGTGACGGTCGACATGTTCGACCGCCTCCTCACGCCCTACGGCCTCGTCCGCCACGGTGTCGCCCCGGATCACTTAAAAATCAAGAACGTCACGAAGAGTTTCGCAGCAACGGCCGCCGACCCGCGCTTCCGCTTCTTCGGCAACGTCGAGTTCGGCAAGGACCTCACCCTCGACGACCTGCAGCGCCACTACCACCAGGTCATGTTCTGCACCGGTGCCCAGACGGATCGCCAGTTGGGCATCCCCGGCGAGGACCTCGTCGGTAGCCACCCCGCAACGGAGTTCGTCGCCTGGTACAACGGTCACCCGGACTACTGCGACCATCACTTCGACCTCTCGCAGGAGAGCGTCGTCATCGTTGGTGTCGGCAACGTGGCCATCGACGTCGCTCGAATCCTTTGCCTCTCGCCGGAAGAACTCCACCAGACAGACATGCCCGCCTATGCCGTGGAGGCGCTTAGCCAGAGCCGCATCAAGGATGTCTACGTCCTCGGTCGCCGTGGCCCCGCGCAGGCGGCCTTCACGAACCCGGAGCTGAAAGAACTGGGCGAACTGGACGTGGCCGACCTCCTGATCCTTCCCGAAGAAGCGGAACTCGATGAACTGAGCGCTGCCGAAGTCGAAGCGAGCGGCGACCGCATGCTCTCCCGCAAGGTCGAGATGATCCGTGAATTTGCCGCTCGGGCGCCGGAGGGCAAGAAGCGGCGACTCCATCTCCGCTTCATGGTCTCGCCAACGGAGCTTGCCAATGACGGTCACGGCGGAATCGCAGAAGTGCGGCTCGTCCGCAACCGGCTCGAAAAGAGCGAAACAGGCACCATTTCCTGCGTCGCCACGCCGGCCACTGAAACCATCGCGGCCGGCATGGTCTTCCGCTCCGTCGGCTACCGCGGCGTGAGCCTTCCCGGCATCCCGTTCAATGACCGCTGGGGAGTCGTCGCCAATGCCGGCGGGCGCGTCATCAATGCGGAATCCGGCGAACCAGTCCTCGGCGAATACACCGCAGGATGGATCAAGCGAGGCCCATCCGGAGTCATTGGCACGAACAAGCCCGACGCTCTTGAATCGGTAGCCGCGCTGCTCGAAGACGCCGCTGCTGGGCGCTGCTGGGCGCCCGGCGCACCGGCAAAGGATTCGGTGAATTCGCTACTGCTGAGCCGAGGCGTGCAATTCACCACGTTCGATGACTGGTGCTCCATCGATTCAGCGGAACTCGCCGAAGGCGAACGCTGCGGGCGCCCGCGCGTGAAGTTCAACTCAAAACCCGAAATGTGGTCCGTGCTCAACCGCGAAGATGGCCGAGCCGCTGGATGATGGTAGGATCGCTTTAACAGGCATCGCGAAGGCAACATATACCCTAGGCCGTTGACTCCCCTCTCCCGCGACGCAGGAGTCGGGAGAGGGGCCGGTGAGGGCAGCTTTGGCGGCCAGAGCGCTTCGCTCCACCCGAACCACAGGACTACCACTATGAAGCTCGCGAAGCGTGTCGAGGCGCTGCCTCCGTACCTGTTTGCCGAAATCTCCAAGAAAATCGCCGCCAAGCGCGCCGAAGGCGTCGATATCATCACCTTCGGCATCGGCGACCCCGATCTTCCGACGCCGCGCCACATCCTCGATGCCCTTCACCAGGCGTCCGAGGAGCCGGTGAATCACCGGTACCCGGAATCCGAAGGTCTCCCCGAACTCCGCCAGTCCATCTCCGACTGGTACGAGCGCCGCTTCGAAGTGAAGTTCGATCCACAAAAGGAAACGCTCCCCCTCATCGGTTCGAAAGAGGGCATCGGCCACATCGCCCTCTGCTTCATCGACCCGGGCGACATTGCCCTCGTTCCGGACCCCGGTTACCCGGTCTACGAAATCGGCACGATGTTCGCCGGCGGCTCAAGCTACAAACTTGACTGCACCCGCGAGTCGGGCTGGAAGCCGAACTTCGATGCCATTCCTGCCGATGTCGCTGAGAAAGCCAAGATCATCTGGCTTAATTACCCCAACAACCCTACCGGCGCGGTTGCCGATTTCGACTTCTTCGAACGCGCCGTCCATTGGGCGAAGAAGTACGACGTCGCCATCCTCCACGACAACCCCTACTGCGACGTTGCCTACGACGGGTACAAGCCGATCAGCATCTTCCAGGTGCCTGGCGCCCGCGATGTCGCCGTCGAGTTCAACTCCTGGTCCAAGATCTACAACATGACCGGTTGGCGCATCGGCATGGTCGTCGGCAACCCGCTGATGGTCGACGCCCTCATGCGGGTGAAGTCCAACATCGATAGCGGTATCCCGCAGGCTATCCAGAAGATGGCCATCGAGGCCGTCTACGGGCCTCAGGACTGCATCGACGAGCACAACACCATCTACCAGCGCCGCCGCGACCGCATGGTCGAAGTGCTGCGTCTCGCTGGCCTCGACGTCGAAACCCCGAAAGCATCGCTCTACGTCTGGGCCAAGCTCCCCGATGGCGTCACCAGCGCCGACTACGCTGCCCGCCTCATCGACGAAACGGGCGTCGTCGTAACTCCCGGCCGCGGCTACGGACTAAACGGCGAAGGCTACATTCGCCTCAGCGTCACCACCCCCGACGACCAGATGGAGGAAGGCCTCCGCCGAATCGAAGCCTGGGCGAAAAAATAGCTCGGGTGCCTCTGGCGGTCTGGTACAATTCCCCTTGTGAAGAACGAATTCACCGCAATCTTGGAACTTAGCGATGATGGTTGGTGGGTGGCGACCTGTCCGGAAGTACCCGGGACCGTAGGTCAGGGACGCACTCAGGCTTCTGCCCGTGACGATCTGGCGGGCTCCATCGCGCTAATGCTCGAATACCTCCGCGACGAGGCTCTGAAGCAGATGCCTGAATCGGCGGAACGCGACACCGTAAGCGTCGGGTGAAGCGGTCCGCTCTGATTCGTCACCTAAGAGACCAGGGTTGCGAGTTGCGGCGGGAGGGCGCCGGCCACTCGATCTGGGTCAATCCGGCGAACAACAAAGATCAGAGCATTCCGCGCCACCGCGAACTCGATAACATCATTATCGGTCTCATCTGTAAGCGATTGGGGATTCCGCGACCTCGCGGCTAGGAACATTCGGCTATGCCTTCGAAACTCCATTCCACCAAACCCGTCGCCGACAAGGCGTTCTTGGTCGCCGCTGACCTTCCTAAGGCGCTCCTGCCCGCGTCGGAGTCACTTGGCGAACTCGCCGAACTCGCGAAAACGGCCGGCGCCGAGGTCGTTGGCTCGACTACGCAGCGGCTCGAGCACCCCAACGTCACCACCTATATCGGCTCGGGCAAAGTCGATGAGGTCGTCGAGGAGCGGAAACGTCTCGACGCGAACGTCGTCATCTTCGACGATGAACTCTCACCCTCTCAGCAGCGAAACCTCGAGAAATCCCTTGGCGTGAAGGTCATCGACCGTACCGCACTCATCCTCGATATCTTCGCGACCCGCGCTCAGACCCGTGAAGGTCGCGTCCAGGTCGAACTCGCCCAGATGCAGTACTTGCTTCCGCGGCTCGCCGGACAGTGGGCCCACCTCGAACGTATGGAAGGCGCCATCGGCACCCGGGGCCCCGGCGAAACCCAGATCGAGACCGACCGGCGCCTCATCAATAGTCGTATCGCCAAACTCCGCCGCGACCTCAAAGAAGTCAGCACCCAGCGTGAGCTCTATCGGCGGCGGCGCGCCCGCAACAATGTCCCTGTGGTCGCCCTGGTCGGCTACACCAATGCGGGGAAGTCGACGTTGATGCGCGCGCTCTCCGGCGCCGACGTCCTCGCGGAAGACAAGCTCTTCGCAACGCTCGATCCGGTGACGAGGCGACTCGGCCTGAACTCCGGGGAAGTCGTCCTCCTGACTGACACGGTCGGATTTATTCAGAAGCTCCCCACTCAGCTTGTTGCTGCCTTCCGCGCCACGCTCGAAGAACTCGAAGAGGCAGACCTCCTCCTTCACGTCATCGACATCTCACACAAAAATGCCTACGAGCACACCGAGACGGTGGATTCGACGCTGAAGGAACTCGGTGTCGGCGAAAAGCCGACGCTCCTCGCTCTCAACAAGGTCGACCTGCTGCTCAACGAGGATGGCTCGCGCGTCGCGGACTTCGACGAAGCCCGGGCAGCGATTCTCGGCGCCGGTGCTCCGCCGAGGAATGTCGTGATTATCTCGGCCGAAAAGCGCTGGGGTCTCGATTCGGTTCGCCGCCGCATCGAAGACGCGCTGGACGGCGACCTCGAGCACGATGACGCCTCCATCGCCGAACTTGTGGGTCGCTCCGTTTGAACGGCGACCCTCGAACCAGTACAACTGCCCTATGAATCCAGAAAGCCCTCCCGTCCCCTTCCCGCACGAGGACGGACCACTCAGCGGGTACCGAGTGCTCGACTTTGCCGACGAAAAGGGCCAGCTCTGCGCTCGGCTCCTCGGCGAACTCGGTGCCGACGTAATCAAGGTTGAGCCGCCCCGTGAAGGCGACCCAACCCGGAACAACGGCCCTTTCTTCAAGGGCGAGCAGAGCCCGAACACCAGCCTCTACTGGTGGGCGATGAATGCCGGTAAGCGTTCGATCACGCTGCAGCTGAAGCTCGAAGCCGGACGCGACATCCTCGCGAAGCTCGTCGCGACCGCCGACATCGTCATCGAGACCAATCCGCCTGGCCAGGCCAGCGCGCTGGGGCTCGACTATACAAGCGTGTCCTCCGCCAACCCCGGCGCGATCCTCGTGAGCATCACTAACTTTGGGCAAACCGGCCCGCTCGCAAACTGGGCATCGTCCGATATGGTCGCTTCGGCCATGGGCGGACACATGCACCTCAACGGTGACGATGAGCACGGCCCGGTTCGCACTACGGCTCCGCAGGCATTCGCGCAGGTCAACTCGCAGGCGGCCGTTGGCGCCATGGTCGCCCTCTACGCGCGTGGCGTGAACGACGGCCTCGGACAGCACGTGGACGTCTCTATGCAAGAAGCCATGGCCAACGCGATGGATCACGCACAGCAAACCTGGGATATCCGCCACGTGAACACAGTTCGGTCCCGGCGTGAATCGCCAGGCCTCGGGCATTCGTGCCGGACGCTACCTTTTCGAAACCGCAGACGGCTGGATTACGGCGCTTCAGGCCGGTGGCCTCATCGGCCTCGGTGCTAACGCGATCATCGACTGGCTTGCCGAAACCGGTGAAGCCCGCGACCTCGCGACCGATGCCTGGCGGCTCAAGCTGAGCACACTCACTCCGCTCACACCCGACGAGCGCGCGTACGTCGAGGAGACCATGAGTCTCTTCTGCAAAGGCCGCAAAAAAGAACCGCTCGTCGCTGAAGCCCAGCGGCGGAATGCCGGCTGGGCGCCGGTCTTCGGCCCGCAGGAGATTGTCGAAAGCAAGCATCTCGCGGCTCGCGACTTCTGGATTCGTGTCGTCCACGAAGATATCGGCGAATCATTCATCTACCCGGGGGCGCCGTTCAAGCTCGAGGGCACGCCCTGGCGCCATCGCGGCCGGGCGCCACAGATCGGCGAACACAACGAACAAGTTTATGGCGGCATCCTCGGGCTTGACGCCACTGAACAACGCCGCCTCAAGCTGAAGATGGTGATTTGACGATGCCTGAAACACCGAAGAAAAAGCCGTTCGAAGGCCTTCGCGTCGCTGATTTCGCATGGGTGGGCGTCGGGCCAACTGTTTCGAAGTACCTCGCCGACAACGGCGCCGAAGTCATTCGTATCGAATCGAGCACCTACCCGGAGGCCCTCCGGCGCGTCGGCCCCTTCCCCGAAGACAAGCCGAACATCGATGGTTCGGGCTACTACGCGAACTTCAATAGTTCGAAGCTCGGCATGTCGGTCAACTTCAAGCACCCGCGAGGCCCTGAACTGGTGAAGCGCCTCGTCGCAAAGTGCGATGTTGTCACCGAGTCATATACGCCCGGCACCATGGCGCGTTTCGGCTTCGACTACGAGTCCCTGAAAGCCATCCGCCCTGATGTACTGATGGTCTCGATGCCGCTTTACGGCCAGACCGGTCCCTGGGCGAACTACATGGGTTATGGCCACGTTCTGCAGGCGGCATCGGGCTTCAACCACCTCACCGGTTGGGAAGACGGCCCCCCGATCGGCACGGGTATCGCCTATACCGACTTCCTCGTCCCTCACACCGCAGCCATCGCTGTCATTGCCGCCCTTGACTACCGTCGGCGCACCGGCAAAGGCCAGTACATCGACTTCAGCCAGATGGAAGCCGGCGTCCACGGTCTCGGCACCGCTATCCTCGACTGGACCGCCAACGGCCACGAGCAGATTCGTCTCGGCAACCACGACGCCGAAGCTGCTCCACATAACGCCTACAAATGCAAGGACGGGCGCTGGGTGGCGGTCGCGTGCGTCACGGAGAAGCACTGGGAGGGCCTGAAAGCCGCCCTCGGTCGCCCCGAATGGTGCGATATGGACCGCATGCGCCGCCGCTGGCAACGCATCAACGAACTCAAAGAGATCGATCGCCACCTTGGCTATTGGTTCGAGGACTACACCCGGTCTGAAGCCGAGGACGAGTTCCAGACCGAAGAAGGCGTGGATGCGCCGCCGATCCGCAAGTTCACGACCAAACAGGTCGTCGAACTCATGCAGTCTTTCGGCGTTCCCTGCGGAATCGTCCAGTCTGCCGAAGAGATGCACGCCGACCCGCAGTTGGCCCATCGCGGCCACTACTGGAAGCTCGAGCATCCCTACATGGGTCTCCGAACCTACGATGGCCCGGCCTTCCGGCTTTCAGAGACACCTTCGGAGCTGACGAAGGCCGCACCGATGCTGGGCGAGGACAACGAGTATGTCTACAAGGAACTCATCGGCCTGAGCGACGACGAATTCGTGTCGCTCATGGCCGATGGCGTGATGGAGTAGCGGTCTTCTACCACTCCTTGCCGATGCCGCCCCGCGCACCGAAGAAACCGGATGGCCAGTTCCGTCCGGTGATCATCGCCTTGTCGATGTCTTCCTTCGTGGCGATCCCCTGCTCCGCGATAGCGCGCGCCTCTCGGGCGGCCGCTCCGAAGATTCGGTTCAGCAGAAACCCGTAGGTCCCCGGCGTGTCGCGCACCATCGAAACCACCTTGCCGCCCGCCTCGCCCAGCTTTGCAATGGCATCCACTGCGTCCTGCTCGGCTTCGGGCGTGTAAATCACCTCGCACATCTTCATCGTGGTCACCGGGTTCGAGAAGTGCATGCCCACGAACAACTTCTTCCGCGCATCCGAAACGTCCCGCGCCACTTCCTGGATCACGAATCCAGACGTGTTCGAAGCAAAGATCGCTGAGGGCTTCACCACTCCATCGAGTTCCGCGAACACCTGCTGCTTCAGTTCGAGCTTCTCCGGGATCGCTTCGATGACCACATCACAGTCCGCGAGCACCTCCAGCGATTCACCGAACGTCACCCGGCCCATCGCGGCGATGGCGTCATCGAACGGAAGCTTTCCTCGTTCGACTCCCCGCTTGATCCCCCACTTGCCATCGAACAACGCGTGCTTCGTGGCATTGATGGCGTCTTCGTTGATGTCCCGAACGGCGACTGAATAACCCGCCACTGCGTACGTCTGAGCGATGCCGCCGCCCATGATCCCGCCGCCAAGCACGCCAACCTTCTTGATTTCTTCGAATTTCATTCGATCCTCCGCAAGTTGTGACCGGATATTAGACCGTGAGAAGCCGTAAGATCCGCGACGTTCGCCGGTCTATCCAAAGGGAGACATCCTCAAGGGGTTTGCATGTCCACGTTGAGCCGCTGGTTGGGGCACGGAATGGCCGTGTTCTTCATCCTGCTCGGAATCGGTTTCCTCGCCCTTGGCCTCACTGACGCCGTTACCAATTGGCTCGACGCAAACTCCACCTGTCAGAGTGGTAATTGCGGCGATCAAAGCGCACGCTCGACGTTCGTCATTCTCGGCGTCTGCTTCATCGCCTCTGGACTCATCACTGGTCTGGCGATCGAATACGCCATCCGCAAGACTCGACGGCTCGTCGCCCACATGGCGACCTTTCCAGGTCTCGGTACACCGACGCTGGAGAGCCTTGGCGATTTCCTCGAACCCTTTGGCATCGACCTCAGTGCCGCACAACAGGCAAATACCCGGGTCAACCACAGGGTCATAGATCTGCGAGGGCAGCGAACCGGTAAAGTGCCAACCGACCCGGAAGGGCTGGGCGCCTACTTGAAGTCGGTCGGCGTCAATATCGACGCCGAGACCCTGCGTGGCGCACACGTGGTGCACGCCGGTCAGTCCACTTTGGATGCCCCTGCCGAACCGCCGCCGACGGTCTTGGAACCGAGCAACTCCGAACTACTTCGCGAAACGGCCATCATCATGCGGAAGCGGGATCGCGGTGAGACAGCAGGCAATCAGCGCCTCCTTGAGCTGGAACTCGAGGTAACGCCAGCGGGGCGCGTTCCCTATCGCGTGACGGTCGCCACCCTCGTCCGGGAATCGCTCACCGGACTCTTAATCGAAGGTTCAACGCTCAACGTCCGCGTCTCCCCGCATAGCCCAAACGCTGTGACCATTGATTGGGCCGAGAACTAGGAAGCGTAGATCGCGCGACAAAGGCATTCGAAAACCCGTTTCGGCTGCTCGTAGCGATGGATGGTTTTGTGCTCTAACTGGCTGATTTCAAACAGCCCGGCAACCATCGCCCTGACCATCTCCTCGTCGAAAAACCGCTTCGTCTCCGAATAGTGAACGTTCGGTGTCCTGAAGAATCCCGGTTCGAGTTCTTCGCCTTCACCCGCGGCGTGGAAGACGTCGTCGTAGGCATTCACGCGAAACAAGAACGGAGAACCTTCCCGAACCACTCGGCGGGCTTCGGTGAACGCATGGCGCGTGGTTTGCCAATCCTGGTAATGCAATGAGAGAGAGGCCAGCGCAGAGTCGAAGGAGGCATCGCGAAACGGGAACGGCCGCGATAGGTCCGCTCGGACCAGTCGCGCCGTTGGTGCGATTTCCGCGGCTTGGGAAAGCGACCGTCGGTCAAAGCCAACTACATCGAACCCGTTCTGATTGAGAGTCGCGGCGTCGAGCCCCGGGCCGCAGCCGATTTCGATCAATCGACGGCCTATTCGTGAGAGGTCACCCAGAAATGGAAGAAGCCAGTCGCTGTCTTTCGGCAACGGCTGGCTTCCGGTTTGGTGTTCGGCTGACGGCATGTGTTCCTTGCCGGGCTTAGTCGAGATAGTCCTTGAGTTTCTTGCTTCGACTTGGGTGTCGTAGCTTGCGAAGCGCCTTGGCCTCTATCTGGCGAATGCGCTCACGCGTTACGCCGAACTCACGGCCCACTTCTTCGAGTGTCCGGCTGCGGCCGTCTTCGAGGCCGAACCGAAGCTGAAGCACACGCCGTTCACGGCTGGTGAGGCTGGCCAACACGTCTTCTACCTGCTCGCGCAAGAGTTGCTGGCTGGCAGCCTCGGCCGGCGCGAGCGCCGTCGGGTCTTCGAGGAAGTCACCGAGATGGCTGTCCTCTTCTTCGCCGATCGGGGTCTCAAGCGAGACCGGCTCCTGCGAAACCTTTTGGATCTCGCGAATGCGCTCAGGCGTGTACGAGGCGGCCTGCTCCGGCTTTCCGGATTCGGTCATCCCGCGCGCGATTTCCTCGCTCGTGGGCTCGCGGCCGTACTCCTGCACCAGCCGGCGGCTGACACGAACAAGCTTGTTGATCGTCTCGACCATGTGCACCGGGATACGAATCGTTCGTGCCTGGTCAGCAATCGCGCGTGTGATCGCCTGGCGAATCCACCACGTTGCGTACGTCGAGAACTTGAAGCCCTTGCGGTAGTCGAACTTCTCGACCGCGCGAATCAGGCCGATGTTGCCTTCCTGGATTAGGTCCAGCAGCGACATCCCGCGGCCGATGTACTTCTTCGCGACCGAGACCACGAGGCGAAGGTTCGCCTCGGTCAGGCGGCGCGTTGCCTTCTGACCGTTTCGCTTCACCGTGTCGAAGTGGTAGCGCAGCTTCTCTTCGAGCGGCGAAATCTTTTCAATCAGACCATCGACCGGCGGCACGAGGTCGTCTTCCGTCCCGGCCTCGGTGCCCATCTGGGCGACCAGGTCCGGCGTGAGAATGTGCGTGATTATCGAAAGCTGGACGATCCGCATGTGCGAGTCGTCGTCTTCGATCTTCAGCTTGTTCATCACCTGAAGCCTGAGGTCCGGATCCATCTCGCCGTCGATTAACCCGCGGAACTGAGGGTCTGCAATGGTTTCGCTGAACGAGAGGTTCTTGACCTTTGCGCCTTCGGCGTTCCGCCACTTGCGCGTGACCGGAAGCTCGCCCTCTTCACGAGGCCGCACCAGCTTGTCGAAGTCGTCGACGAAGCGCTTGGCTTCCTTGAAGACCGGGAGCAGTGCGCCCCATTGCTCAAGCAGCGTTACAGCCACGCGCGCCGCGGACGGCGGGTGACCATAGTTGGAGACGTATTCCTGCTCGATGGCCTCGACGTGAAGGCCCTCTTCCATCTGGCGGGCGAGGTGCTTCTCGTCGTCGGCGGTTAGGAGGTAGACCTTGCCGATTTCGCGCAAGTACATCCGGACCGGGTCGTCGATGCCCTCAGATTCCTCGCTCAGGAGCGCGAGATTGGCGTCTTCCTCTTCCTCTTCTTCGTCTGTGGGGCCATCTTCTTCTTCATCCTCTTCGGACGATTCATTCAATTCGTCTTCGTTTGATTCGTCGTCAGCCAACGCCGAAAGACGGCTAAGAACGCCGTCGATGACGGCACCGTCGCTCGACGGGGCCGTACCAGTAAGGACATCTTCTGTCATTTGTAGCTAAATACCTCTATGAACGGGGAACGAACGCTAGACGCGCAGGGCATACTGCGCCTTTTGAATTGTAGCAAGCCTTTTGCAACATTTCAAGGTAAACAATCGCTGGTTCAGATTCGAAAATCGAGGACTCTGGCACCTTCGTCGCTCGGTCACCGACTGTGCCTTCGGGGAGCGGCGTTCATGCTCACGGGTTCTTCGCCACCATCGGCATAACCCGCTTGAAGGGCCGCGGGTCGCTCGGCGGAGGCGGAGGCGGAGCGGAAGTCGAGACCACCACATCGTTCCCGGTTCCACCCTTGTAGGTGATCGTCCACGTCTTCCCACCGAGGGTAAATGTCGCGCCTTCCGGTAGGTTCTTGAAGGTCCCTGAGATTGCCTGGGTCCCGGTGTTGTCGATGATCCGGAAGCTCTGGTTCGAACCCGGCGTGAAAGCGAGTAAAAGGTTGAGGCTCGTCTCGGGACCAAGCGTGATTGGCCCGCTCACCTTTGCCTGTGAATAACCCGTCCCGGCAGCTGCGCCCTTCATCAGAACCTCGAACGCGGCATTCTGCAACGTCAAAGGGCCGGCGATAGTGAAGATTCCCGGTGTGGTGTCTTCTCCCGGTGCGAATGTCCCTTGGTCGAGGTCCACCCCCGCTGCGGTTCCCGTTCCGATGACAGTGCCCTCCGGGCCGAAGATGCCTAATGAGGCGTTCGAGATACTCACGAGGCTGGTTGCATCCCAGATGACTGTGCCCTCGCCACCAATGTGGATTACCCCGGTCGCTGGGGCAGATCCTCCGAAGATGTGTGTTCCGGAGAGCAGAAAGATTTCATACGGGCCGGAAAGTTCCTGAATCCCGTTGGGATAACTAATCGCTCCAGAATTGAGAAAGCACGAAGTGCCACTCGTTTTGACGTTGCGAAGAAACGACGCCCCTTCGGTGTTGTATATGGCGCATCCACTGTCCGTGATGGGGCCTGATTCGGCTTCGATAATGATCGGCTCAAGCCCGAGGTCCCGTCCGCCGAACTCCAGGAACCCACCGGGAAAAATTCGCGTTGCGCCCGCCGGGCTTCCCAGCGCCTTGTCCGATTTCGCTACGAGTCCACCGGCAACATCGATTTGACCGGTGAACGTGTTCGTACCGGAAAGCCCGAGCGTCGAGCCTTTCCCCACGAGCGTTCGGCCAATGCCGCTCAGGTTCGCCGTGATGGTGTTGTACCCACCGTTCTCGTTGGCAACGATGTCATCGACCTGTATGGGATCGCCGGTAATGGTGAAAAACCCGTCCACAAAGGTCAGCCTGGTCAACGAGAGCCCCGGAATATCGTTTCTCAGCGTGTCTTCATGGTTGCCCTGGAAGCTGAGCAGATCCCCGTTGGCGATTGGAGTATTTCCGTTCCAGTTGGTCGGTTCTGAAAACACCCAGTTGTCGTTGGTTCCCGTCCACGTCCGAACAGCGATAGCGCTGGCGTCGCGCGGCAAGGTCGCAAGGGCCATAAACGCGACTGCGGCCGTCATCATCAGACCAATAGTTCTTCGCGTCGTCATGCCAGTCGCTTTCTAAATTCGTGTTCCGGGATTCTAAGGTTCTAAGGGTTCTTCGCCACCATCGGCATAACCCGCCTGAAGGGCCTCGGGTCGTCCGTTACGCGGGTGATCACCACATCGTTACCGCTGCCGCCTTTGTAAGTAATTGTGTACGTGTGGCCACCGCGGATGAATTTCGCGCCCTCCGGCAGATCCTTGAAGGTGCCGCTGACGGGTTGGGTGCCGGTGACGTCGACGATTTGGAAGTTGTTACCCGGCGCCGGATCGAAGTTCTGCACGAGCTGCAGTTCAACGTTTGGCCCGAGGGTGACGCTCGCCGCGCGAGCCTGCGAGTAGCCTGTCGCAGTCTGGGTGTTGTTCATCAAGATCGAGAGCGTCGCGTCCTGGAGCTTGAGCGGACCGGCCAGCGTGAAACGTCCGGAAGCGTTGCCCGCGCCCGGGCTGAACGTTCCGCCGCGGAAATCAACCGAACTCGCGGACCCGCTTCCGGTGAGGTCGCCAGTTGATGGTTCGTCGGTGAAGGAGTTGTCCGAGATGAAGGCAACCTGGCCCGCAGAATTCCACGCGAGGCTCGCCTCGCCCAGGAGGTAGACCGTGCCCGAGACATTGCTCGTCCCGCCGATGAGGAAGTCACCCGAACCGGCGAGGAACATCTCGAACCCCGGGAAATACTCTTTCAGGCCGTTCGGGAGGTTCAGTGTTCCGGAATTTTCAAGCGCGACCGAGCCGCCCACTTCGAGGTTGGGGATTACGGAGTCGAGGCTGTTGGTAATGACCGCGTATGCAGTCGTGTCGCCGCCCGAGAGTCGGACGATTTCGCCGCCGAGGTCGCGCCCGGCCAACTCGAGTTCGCCGCCCGGTCCCACCAGCGTTCGGCCGGCTGCCGTCCCGAGCGCAGTGTTGGACCCAACGCGCAGTCGACCGTAGACGTCAATGTCCCCGCTGAAGGTGTTGTCGCCCGAGAGGCTGAGAGAGCCGTCTTTGGTCACGAGGGTCCTTGCCTCGCCGCTCAAATTCAGTGTGATCGCGTTGTAGGTGATGATGCCGCCGTCCGTGACAACGATCTCGGCGACATTGAGTGGGTTGCCCTGGATCACATAGTCCCGATCGTCCAGGGTCAACCGTTGAAGAGACAGGTTGGAGATGTTGTTGTTGACCGTGCCCGCAGTGGCCTGTTTGCCGATGGTAAGGAAGTCTCCGGTCTCCGGCGCCCCGCCAGGACTCCAGTTCGTCGCTTCGGACCAGTTAGAGCCAGGTGCGCCTCGCCAATTGCGAATTGTGGCCGCGCCTGCAGATCCGTACCCCCCCGAGAACGTGACCACGAGCATCAGTGAGCCAACTATCCCGCCCGCAAGAAGTCGCTTCCACATCTCTGCCACCTCCCGTACCTGGCGCAATTCTACAGCGGCGAAGTCGGCCGTGAATCGCCTCGGAGCTTCCCCGGATGAAGATCGTGCGTGAGGAACCCGGGTCTGCCTGCAGTCGTCGCGCTCCAACGCAGCCGGCCCTCGGACGCGATTACCTTCCCAAGCCGTTTGCGAAGGTTTCTAGGCCCATTCGCCCAGAGTTCCCGCAGCCCATACCCTCGAATCTCAATGTCACGCCGCGGCCAACGCTACAAAGAACCCGCAGAACCAACGTTTATCACCGTCCGAGTCGAATCCCTCGTTTTCGGTGGTGCTGGCCTCGCCCGTGGCGAAGATGGGCGCGTGGTCTTCGTTGCCTTCGCCGCCCCCGGCGAGCTCGTTGAGGCGCAGGTCGAACGCGAATACCCGGATTACATTCAGGCAGTTACTCGCCGCGTCATCGAACCATCTCCGGATCGTGTCGAACCGCGCTGCTCACTCTTCGGAGAGTGTGGTGGCTGCCAGCTCCAACACATGAGCTACCCGGCTCAATTGGCCGCCAAGGAAACCGTCGTCCGCGAACAACTCCGCCGCATCGGCCGGCTCGATGACTCCGTCGTGCGCCCGATCGTCGGCGCCGCCAACCCATGGGGCTATCGCAATCACCTTCGCTTTTCCACAGGCAAGATGTACGGCGATGTCGGATATATAGGTCGCAAGGGCTACGGCCTCCTCAAGGTAGAAAACTGTCCAATCTCCGATGACTGGGTGAACGAACTCCTGCCCAAGCTCCAGGGTCACGGCGCGGGCCTCCACCAGGTTCAGGTCCGCCATTCCGCGGAGACCGACACCTTCCTCATCAACCCGGAGATTCCTGCCATCCCGGTCGAGACCGGCCAGAAGGCGTACATCGAAGAACTCGGCGGCCGCCGATTCGATGTCAGTGCGTCAGCCTTCTTCCAGGTGAACCACGACCAGGCCGAACAAATGGTCCGCCTCGTCGGCGAGGCGCTCCCCGAGAGCGGCGATTTGCTTGTCGATGGCTTCGCTGGCGTCGGAACCTTCGCCGTCCTCTTCGCCGACCGCTTCCAGCGCGTCCTCGCCATCGAAGAATCCAACAGCGCCGCCCGCGATAGCGAACGCAACCTCGCCCAGGCGCCGAACGTCGAGATGCTCGTTGGCAAAGTCGAAGACGTGCTTCCGAGCCTCGAAGATCGCCCCGACGCAATCGTCCTCGACCCGCCCCGCCCCGGCTGCGCTCCGCCCGTGATGCGCGCCATCCTCGAATTCAAGCCGGCGGCAGTTGTCTACGTTTCCTGCAACCCGGCCACCCTCGCCCGGGACCTCCGCATCCTCGTCGATGGTGGCTATCAGCTCGATTGGGTCACGCCGCTCGATATGTTCCCGCAGACGGGACACATCGAATGTGTCTCGCGATTGACCTTCGTCGGCCTTCCCGAAACTGAGGAGCCTGAGCCAGGCCCTCTCTCCGACGAGATCCCGGACGCCGAAACTCTGGACGCCGAGGACGCCTGATGCGTCTCATCCTCGCCTCGGCTTCGCCCCGCAGGCGTGAACTGCTCGCTGCCCTCGTCGCGGACTTCGAAGTCATCCCATCTTCCGTCGAAGAAACCCTGACCGGCGACGGCTTCGTCGATGCCGAGCGCCTCGCCTACGCAAAGGCCACGGATGTCCTCCGCGAGAATCCGGACGCCATCGTCCTCGGCTCCGACACCCTCGTCTTCGACAACGAGCGCTCCTACGGAAAGCCTGTCGATGACACGGACGCCTTCACCATGTGGAAGCGACTCGGGGGACGCCTGCACACGGTCGCCACAGGCGTCGCGGTCGTGAGCGCCACAAACAACCTCCAATTGACTGAGGCCTGGGACGTTGAACTCACGCCGCTCTCCGACGACGAAATCCGCGCCTACATCGCCAGCGGGCGCCCGATGGACAAGGCCGGCGCATACGCCATTCAGGACGAGGACGTCCCGACGGTCTCTCGGCTCCACGGCTGTTTCTGCTCGGTTATGGGCCTCCCGCTCTGGACCACGAAGGACCTGCTGGAAGCGGCAGGCATCGAGTGCCGGTCGCCTTCGGACTCCCTGGAACGCTGCCGCGAGTGCCCTTCACGTCCGTCCCGATAGCCTGTTCGTCATAAAAGCTTAGTGATTGCCAAGAATAGAACTACTTGAGATGCTTCCCCATCCGAGTACACTGCTCGGAAAGCCGAGTCGGACCTAGCGCGCTGGTGGCGGCATCGGGGGAGCAGCGAGGCGGTTATATGACGATGAATCGAACTCTTGGCCGGAGCGTTTCTTCAGCCACAAACGGCAGGCAAATCCGCGTTCTTGTTGTTGATGACCACGCCGTCATTCGCCAGGGGCTGAGAATGCTCCTGGAGAGCCGCCCCGAAATCGAAGTCGTCGCCGACTGCGAAAACGGCCGCGAAGCCCTCCTCATAGTCGAACGATTGAAGCCCGATGTCGTCCTCATGGATGTCGTCATGCCTGGCCTCAACGGCATCGAGGCCACTCGCCAGATACGCAAGGCCTCGTCTGACACGCGCGTCGTCATCCTCAGCGGCTTCGTCGACGAAGAACAGATCACCGGCGCCCTCCGCAGCGGCGCTTCCGGATACCTCGTCAAGAACAGCGACGTCTCCGAGCTCGTTCTCGCCATCCAGACCGTCCACCGCGGCAACCAGTACTACTCGGCCGCCCTCAGCGAAGGCTTCGACATTCCCGAACTCCAAATGCAGGCCCGCCGCCCCGACCAGAAGACCGGCCTCGACACCCTCACGGCCCGCGAGCGCGAAGTCCTTCAGCTCATCGCCGAAGGCGGCACCAACTCGCAAATCGCCGAGGAACTGGTCGTAAGCGTCAAAACCGTCGAGGCGCACAAAGCGCACATCATGGACAAGCTCAAGGCAAAGTCCCGCACCGACCTTATCCGCTACGCCCTCAAGCGCGGCATCGTAAAACTCGAAAGCATCGAAGAAGCTGAGCAAACGCTGGACAACCTGGGCACCGCCGCCGACTAAAAGCGAAGCGTTGGCATGTAGTCGTGCCGCTCCGTCGGCACTGGGCCCGGGAGGGCCAGCGACATGCTCTCCGTTCAACGCGATGGGTCATGTCGCCCCGGCGTTCGAGCAGCCGACAAAGTCCTATAAACTCCCCGCGTATGCACTTTCCGAAGTCCATCCGACTCCAACCAGAGGCCTACGCCAACCCGGACAACGTGTTTCACATCGTGGTCCGAACACACCCAGAAGTCGGAATGCTTTGCGACGCGGTTCGTGACGCGGTTTGGGCAGCCGTGGTGGAACAGGCGAAAGGTGAACGGGTTGTCCTGATCGCGGCGTGCCTTATGCCCGACCATCTCCATTTGCTACTTCGGCCCGGCCGTCTGGACATCGTCACATTTCTCGACCGCTGGAAGAGTTGGACCACTCGGTTGGCCTGGGGAGCCGGACATCGCGGGCCTTTGTGGCAACCCAGTTTCTGGGATCGCTCCATCAGGCAGGATGATTTCGACGGCGTACTCCAGTACATCTTGCTCAACCCGGTTGAGGCTGGATTGGTGAAGGCGTGGGACGAATGGTGTCACAGTTGGACCGCTGTCTAACCTCCCGGCAGTGTGGTGGCCCTCCCGGGCCCAGCGCCGACTGAGCGGCGCGACTACCTGGCGGTTGAGGGAAGCACAAACGTTCGCCTCGCCCTACAATGCCCTATCCCCTCGGGAGTCCCGCTGCGTGTCCACGCCTATCCGGCTGCAATACCTCGAACTCAAGCAGCGCTACCCCGATACCATCCTCTTCTTCCGCCTCGGCGACTTTTACGAAACCTTCGACGACGACGCCAAAACCGTCGCAGATGAACTCCACATAACCCTAACCTCCAAACCGATGGGCAAGGACATCCGCGTCCCCCTCGCGGGCGTCCCCTACCACAGCATCGATGGGCACGTCGCGAAGCTCGTTGGCAACGGCCATCGCGTCGCCATCTGCGAACAGATGGCCGATGCCGTCCGAAGTCAAAGGCATCGTCCCGCGCGATGTCGTCCGCGTCGTCACCGCCGGCACGGTCACCGCCGACGCCTCCCTCGATTCCGCCGCTCCGAACTACCTCGGCGCGATCGCAGTCCGCGGCAACGACCGCGCCCTAGCCCTCGCCGATATCACAACCGGTGAGGTCCGCCTTGCCACCGGCGAGGAAGCCACTCTCGAGCTCGCTCGTTCGAACCCCGCGGAACTGCTCGTCGAGGACGCCAACGACGCCACCGGCGATTCAGCCAGGGTCATCCGGCCCCAGATGAGCGACACAGCTGCCGATGCCGAACTTGCCAAACAGTTCGGCGACCACGCTCGCGACACCGTCGTCTCCAACCGTGCCGAGGCGGCAGCTCTCGCCCACCTCCTCGCGTACCTGCGCGAAACCTATGCTGCAGCGCTCGGTTCGCTCCAGCGCGTACGCCGCGTCAACGCAGCCGGTCTTCTCGCCATCGATCCTCGCACCCTCCGAAACCTGGATGTCCTGCCGCAACCCGGGCATCAGTCGTCGCTCTTCCAGGTGCTCAACCGCACGAAATCCGCCATGGGTGCGCGCCTCCTCCGCCAGTGGCTCACCCACCCCCTGCGCGACTCCGCTCTCCTCGAAACTCGCCTCGATGCGGTCGAATGGGCCATCGGTCACCCCCTGGAGCGTGAGCGCTGTCAGATGGTCCTCGGCGGCATCCCCGATATCGCCCGAATCCTCGGGAAGGTCGGCGCCCGCAGCGCGGGCCCTCGTGACCTCGCTGGCCTCCGCACAGGCCTTCGCGCGAGCCTCGACCTCGGCATGCACCTCTCCGGTAACGATGTTCCCCAGTTCCTCCGTGATGCACTCCGCGGACTCGCAGCCTCCGCAGATGCCCTCGTCACCATCGATGCCGCTCTCGATGAAGACCCGCCGGCCGGTTTCGATGAAGGCGGCGTCATCCGCCCGGGCTTCTCCCCGGAGATCGATTCGCTCCGCTCCATGACCCGCGACGCTCGTGGCTTTCTCCTCGGCCTCGAACGCCTCGAACGGGAACGGACCGGCATCAAGACCCTCAAGGTCGGCCACAACAAGGTCTTCGGCTACTACCTCGAAGTCTCTTCGGCGAACGCCCACCTCGCGCCGGATCACTACCAGCGCCGCCAGACCCTGGTCGGCGCTGAACGCTACGTCACCGAGGAGCTGAAAGAGCACGAATCCCGCCTCGTCGGCGCCCGCGACCGCCTCGTCGAACTCGAAAAGCAGGCCTTCGCCCAGCTCGTCGAGTCGCTCGCCGCCGAACTGGCGAACCTCCAGTCGGTCGCCGATGCCGTCGCGTCGATCGACCTCGCACTCGCGCTCGCCGAGGTCTCCTCCGAACGTGGCTACGTGCGCCCGAAGTTCGGCGAGAGCCACGTACGCATCGTCGGCGGTCGCCACCCCGTCGTCGAAGTCGCGGTAGGCCCCGGCCACTTCGTCCCGAACGATTGCAGTCTCGACGAGGAGTCCCAGGTGGTCGTCCTCACCGGCCCAAACATGAGCGGCAAGTCAACCTTCCTCCGCCAGGTCGCCCTCATCGCCCTGATGGCGCAGGCGGGCTGTTTCGTTCCCGCTTCGTCGGCCGACTTACCCCTCTTCGACCGCATCTTCAGTCGCATTGGCGCCCAGGACGACCTCGCTGCCGGCCAGTCCACCTTCATGGTGGAGATGGTTGAGACCGCCCAGAATCCTTCACCAGGCCACGCCGGATTCGCTCGTCATCCTCGATGAAGTCGGCCGCGGCACTAGCACCTTCGACGGCATGGCTATCGCTCGCGCCGTCGTGGAGTTCCTCCACAACCGTAAGGAAGTCGCCGCGCGCACGCTCTTCGCCACCCACTACCACGAACTCACCGCCCTCGCCGATGTCCTCCCGCGTGTCCACAACATGCATGTCGGAGTTCGCGAGGAAGGCGCGGAAGTCGTCTTCGAACACCGCATCCTTCCGGGGCCGAGCGACCGCAGCTACGGCATCCACGTCGCTCGCCTCGCTGGGCTCCCTTCGGCCGTCGTTGCGCGCGCGGAGCATCTGCTCACCGAGCTCGAAGCCACTCGGTCCAACGCTGCGCCGGCCCGGTCCATTCCTGCCACGCCAACACTCCAGCCCGCCCTCTTTGGCGGACCGTCGCCGCTGGAATCGACCCTCGCCCGCATGGACATCGACGGCATGACGCCGATCGAAGCCATCCAGAAGCTCTACGAACTCCGCGCCGAGGCGCGAGCGGGCCTCGAAGGCCCCGGCAAATGACTTCCGCGTCGGACCGTTCGGGGAACCGCGGGATCCGCATCCTCTCGCCCGAAGTCGCCGCCCGTATCGCCGCCGGCGAAGTCGTCGAACGTCCGGTCTCTGTGGTCCGGGAACTCCTTGATAACGCTATCGATGCCGGCGCCGGTCGCATCACCCTCGAAATCGAGGAAGGCGGACTCGCCCTCATCCGCGTGACCGATGACGGTCGCGGCATCCTCCCGGAGGAATCTCGAACTCGCCTTCGAAAGGCACGCGACTTCCAAAATCGCCGAACTCGACGACCTCGGGCATGTCCACACGCTCGGGTTTCGCGGCGAGGCCCTGCCTTCAATTGCTGCCGCCTGTGACCTCGAATTGCTCTCCCGCGTCGAATCTGAACCGGTCGGCGTAAATGCGGTCCTCGTTGAAGGCAAGGTCGTCCGCCGATACGCCAAACCTGCACCGCGCGGCACCACTATCTCCGTCCGGGACCTCTTCCTCCGCCTGCCCGCCCGCCGGAAGTTCCTCCACGCCCCGGGCAGCGAAGGGCGTCAGATCGTCGTCCTCGCTTCGCACTACGCGCTCGCCTACCCGGGTATCGCATTTCATCTGGTTGTCGGCGGTCGTCGCACGCTCACAACCAGCGGCGACGGCGACATCCGCCACGCCTTCGCGGCCATCTACGGCGCCGAGGTTGCTGGCGCCATGCTCGACGTCGACTTCGAAGACGAAGGCGTCCACCTCACCGGGCTCTGCGGCCCATCGTCCGTGCACCGGGGCAACCGGGCCGCTATTTCGCTCTTCGTGAACGGCCGCTGGGTTCAGAGCCGCCCACTCTCATTCGCGCTTGTCGATGCCTATCAAGCCCAGCTTCCGGTGGGACGTTTTCCGCTGGCCGCCATCCACATTGGCCTCCCGGACGAGGATGTCGACGTCAATGTGCACCCCGCAAAGGCCGAGGTCCGCTTCCGTGACGAACGCGCCGTTGGCCGCGCCGTTCGCCGCGCTATCGCCCACGCCCTCGAAGAAAGTCGCCCGGTCGCCTGGAATGAGGCTCCGTCCGCTGCTTCCGTGGTAGCAAGTGCATTGCATAACGACACACCGGCCTTGCTGCGCCCGCCCGAGCCGCTGCAGTCGTCGTTCGAACTTTCCCGATCGCCGGTAGCCGCCTCCGCCTCGGAGCGGACCCAGCGGGGCTTGCTCCCGATGCTTCGCGTCGTCGGCCAGCTCAACGCCACTTACCTGGTCTGCGAAGGCCCAGACGGCATGTACCTGCTCGACCAGCACGCCGCACATGAGCGCGTCGTCTACGACCGCCTTGTCGCGCGCCCGGCAACAAAAGCAGGCGCGGTCCAGCCCCTCATGGAGCCGATCGTTCTCGAACTCGAGGCGTCCCTCTTTGCCACGCTCGACGAACACCGAGAATCGCTGGCCCGCCTGGGCCTCGAAATCGAACCATTCGGCGAGCGAGCTGCATTGATCCGCTCCGTACCGGCCGGTCTAGGCGCGCGAGACGTGGTTGAAGAAGTCACCGCCCTCCTCCAGAAAGCTCGAAGGCGAGCGCCGCGTCGAAGACCCCTTCGGAAAGGCTGCGGCGACCGTGGCCTGCCACAGCAGCGTTCGCGCCGGCATGCTTCTCGCAATGGAAGAGATGCGTCGCCTCGTCGAAGACCTTGAGCGCACGACTGCGCCCCGCACCTGCCCCCACGGCCGCCCAACCCTCGTCCACCTCGGCACCGAAGCCATCGAACGCCAATTCGGCCGCCGCTAAGACCCAACCGTCGCCCAATCATGAGCCGCGCACGGCAGTAAGCGGGCCTTCCTGTGAACCCGAAAGGTCAACCCGCAGCAATCGGTGCCCTTCGGAAACGGTCCGGCACACGATCCACACTGACGCCTATGCTCCCCTCGCCCTCACCCCATGAGAACCGAGAGCGTGAGCGACCGGCTCCGCCACCCTCCAGGCCGCAGGCCGCCGAGGGCCGTCAAGCCAAGACCACGCTGGCACTCCCCCTCCCGGACATGGGAGAGGCGCCGGGGGTGAGGGCCGGGACGCCGAGACAAATGTCCACTGACTCTCTCGCGCCCCATAAGAACCGAGAGCGTGAGCGACCGGCTCCGCCACCCTCCAGGCCGCAGGCCGCCGAGGGCCTTGAAGCCGAAACGATGCTAGCACTCCCTCTCCCAGACGTGGGAGAGGAGACCGGGGTGGCTGGCCCGAAACGACCTAGCCGTTGCGCATCTCTCGAGCTGACCGCGACATCACCACGAAATACGCCGGCGCCTTAAGCAGGTTCAGCTCCTTCTCCGGCCACTCCGCGCGTCCCGTCACTTCGTATCCGAACTTACGATAAAACGCCGGCAGTTCCACCCGCGGACTCGCGACTTCGAGGTCCATGCAGGTGCAGCCACGCTCCAGCGCGAACGCCTCTGCCGATTCCAGTAGCCGCCGGCCGAGGCCGGTGCCCTGCGCTTCGGGCGCCACCGAAAGCATGCCGAAATGGCCTCGCTCACCGTGAGTAGAAACGCGTACTACGCCGACGATGTCGTCGTCTGCGTTCCTGGCAATCAAAAACGTTTCGTGCAGCAGGTACTCCGCCACTTCACGGACGTCCGTTCGGTCCCCAACCTTGAAGAAGTCCTCCACCCGGTACGCCGCGTTGATGACGCGGTTGATGGCGACCGCATCACAAGGTTCCGCCGCGGTGATCGGGTACGTCACAGGGCCTTGATCATCTCGCAGTGGTAGTGCGGCACGACGAAATCCCAGTGGCCAATCGGGTAGAGCTGCTCGTGTGTGACCGTGTACGAGAGCTTTTCGTAGTACTCGACCAGTCCGAACTCGCGCACCGTCCCCAGGGCAGCCGTTCGGAAGCCCTCTTTCCGGGCGACGCTTTCAAAGTGGTTCACCATCATTCGGCCGAGGCCGCGGTTCATGAGTTCCGGCTCGACTCCCGCGAGGCCGAAATAGAGTGCTCCGTCCCAGGGGTGAGGCGGTCTCGCCTGCGTTGTCGCCTGAATGTCCGGACGTACCGTCCCGGCTGGACCCAACTGGTCGGTCAGAGTGAATGGCTCGGCTCGGGTGAGCATCGATGTCGCGAGGAGTCGCCCGTCTTGCTCGATGAGAATAACGCGAGCATCTTCCCCTGCTTCGTCACGATAGTCGGTTGGAGAAGTGCGTTGACCCTGGAACATCGACGAGTAAATGCCAAACGCGCGATTCACCAGTGGCGCGACGACCGTCGAGGTCGGCGTCCTGAATTGAGACCATTCGGAGAATAGGAGTTGATGCCTCGGTTGCCATGGACAGCCGAAAGCGTACCAAATTCGCCCGCGCACGCGATGTGACGAAGGCTACGCTTTGAAGTCCACGTGACGACCGATGTTCGAGTCGAGAACCTGGACGGCCTCTTTCGCCATCTCGTTCTCTGCCTTCACCACAGCGACAGCGGCTGAAAAACCAACGCGGCCCTGGATGCCCTCAATCGGGTCTACAGAGATGGTAGTAGGTGCGAGCGCCTGCAGAAGATTCATACGAGTCATGTTCCGCCGAGCGACTCACCATAACAATGACCACCTGGTAACAACCGGGTGTAATTTGCGCCGGTCTCTCAACACTAGAACCCGAAGGCATCCGCCACGCCGTAAGCTGCGCGCTGAGCTTCGAATCTTGCCACCTCGTGGCTCAGCACAAGCAGGTCGTGCTTGTTGCCTTCGCGGTCCTTCACCTGGTCGCGAAGCAGCGCCTCCGGCCGGAAGCCGAGACCTTCGAACGTGGCAATCGCGCCCTTCTGATCGAGCGTCATCTGCGCGACCATCTTCTCGATGCCTTCGGAGAGTGCCGTCGCGAACGCCTCCTGCGTCAGGACGCGGCCAAAGCCCGCGCCACGCATCGATTCCGCGATCATCACCCGAAGTTCAGCCACGTGTGCCGTCCAGCGCAGCAAGCTCCGGTGAATCGTCGCGTATCCAACAACTTCGTTCCCTCTGAGCGCCAGGATTGTCGCGATTTCGCCGCTCTTCAGCTCCGACCACCCAGTCGTCCATCGCCGGTTCCTGGGTAATGTCGCGTCGCAGGAACAGCAGGTCGTGCTCCGGGAGCTCTCGCGCGAACGCCAGTACGCCTGCCTTGTCGTCCGCGCGTCATCGGTCGCAGCGTAATGTCCTGGTTCCCCGCCCGATGGGTCACTGGATAGGTACGGATCCCTTCGACGGTCATACGGAACGCTCTCCAAGCCACGATTCTAGCTGTGGCCAGAGACGATAAATGGCGTTACCGCCAGCAACAAGGCTGACGTGCCCGCCCTTCAGCATTACTTCCTTCTTGTCTTCGCTACCGACCATTGGTACCAGCGGCTTCGCCGCTTCGTAGGGGACGATATGGTCGTGTTCGGCGACAACATGCATGAACGGGACCTTGATATTCCCGAGGTCCACCCGCTTCCCGCCGACTTCCATTTCGTTCTTCACGAACTTGTTGTCCCACATCATGTCTTTCGTCACCTGGCGGAACGTCTCGCCCGGAAATGGAATCTGGTCCGCCGCCCAGCGGTCGAACATCCGGTACGACTTCACGAAGTCGTCGTCCCAAATCTTGTCCCACAGCTGCACGTTCTTTGCCACGCGTGCTGCCGGCTTCAGCATGTCGAACGACGCGAACAGCAACTCCGGCGGAATGTTCCCAAGCGTGTCCACCACCCGGTCGACGTCGAAATAGCGCCGATCCGTCCACTGCTTGAACAGTGCCATCCCGTTCGCGTCCACTGGAGTAGTGAAGCAAGCGAGGTTCTTCATCGGGCCATCAGGGTGAAGCGCGCCATACATCGTCGCCAGCTGACCGCCCATGCAGTATCCGACAACCGAAAGCTCGTCTTCGCCTGAATCATCGAGCACGCGCTGGGCGCAGTCGGGAATGAAGTCCAGCACGTAGTCTTCCAGCTTTAGCCGGCTGTCTTCCGCCCGCGGCACGCCCCAGTCGATCATGTAGACGTCGAAGCCCTTCTTCAGCAAGAACTCGACCAGGCTTTGCCCCGGCGTCAGGTCGAGGATGTATGGCTTCGAAACCAGCGACATCACGAGCATCACCGGCACGCGATAGACCTCGTCCGATTGGGCAGCGTAGTGGTACAGCTTCAGCGTCCCTTGGGAGTGAATGACCTCTTTAGGGGTCAGGCCAACCGCCGGGTCACCAGTGGAGATGTACTCCAGGCCTTTGATACTCCGCTGAATCGTCCGTTCGACCTGCTGTCGAACACGTTCTTCTACCGTGGTGTCGCGTGCGGGCGCAGTCATGAAAGACCTCCAGGCATGCTCGGTGACGCCGCTGATTCGCCGACGTGGACGGCAGTGTAGGCGCCGAACGAGGGCATATCCAGTAAACACAATGGCGGAAACACCATTGCCGAAACGTCAATATTGGATGAACGGTTGATTAAGCTTTGGTCGGCTTCTTTGTCCGTGGCGGCCTTGCTGGAGTGGCCGAGGCTGCTGCAGCACCGTTGGACGAAGCCTGGACCCGCGCCGCCATCGCAACGCTGCTCTCAATCCGGTCTAGCCGATCTTCGATCTGCGAGAGCCGCTCGCCGATGGCAAGGATGTCGTTTCGGGTAGGGACGTTGATGGTTTGCAGGTAGCGGCCCATCACTTCGTTCAGGTTCTTCTGCATGTTCAGGTAGACGTCCATCATCCGGCCCATCGTCTGGCTGAACTCGTCCGTCGCCATCGCGTTGTTCAGGAATCCGTTCCACTGTCGTTCAGAATTCGCCACCCATTCCTGGAACATGGCGAAGGGGTCTGGTGTGCGCTGATCTGCCATCGATTCGTGTCCTCCCGTGGGACTGCTCTCCGCAGTCTAGCGTCCGGCGGCAGCCGGTGCGTCGTCTTCCTCGTCGATAGCGTCGTCGGGAACAAGCCCGCCAACTGCCGCCGACAATATCTTCTGGTAGTTCTGGAGAACATCGATCCATCCCGATAGGAACAGGTCCCCGGCCTTCGTCAGGCTGTACATCCGCCGCGCGGGTCCATTCTCCGAAGTGTCCCAGAAGGAGGAGACCATCCCGGTCTTCTCCAGCTGGCGCAATGTGCGATACACGGTGCCGCTGTCCGATTCGGGCAGGCCCGCCGCCGAAAGCTTCTGCGCGAGTTGGTATCCATACGCGTTCCATCCCTTGAGGAACGCCAGCAAACTGGTCGAGAGCAACTCGCCATGGAGGCGAGGCTTCACGTCTGGTGTGTCTTTAGGCACGATGGCCCTCCTGTTGGTAAATGCATTATGCACCTAGGGGCAAAGTGTTGACAAGTCTCGCACCTATGTGTAACTTGCATCTAGCTGGAGCGCACCAACGCTCAATCAATCAAAAAGGAAACTCACTCACCATGGCTAACAACGAATACGTCCAGAAGTACTACGACAGCCTCATCGCCAGCTACGACGTCCTCGTCGACGCGGTCACCAAGGCCAACGAGCGCGGCCTCACCGTGACGAAGCAGTTCGTCGGCGATGTCGCCAAGGGCCAGCGCGAAGCCCTCGAACTCGGTAAGAAGCTCGCCGGCGAGCCCAGCGACCTCGGCCAGTTCTACACTTCGGTCCTCGAGGCCACTACCGCTGCCCAGGGCCGTGCCCTTGCCTTCACCCAGGCCGCCTACGGCGAAGCCATGGGCGCCGGCGCCGAAGCTCGCGAGACCATCGAGAAGCTCGTCGCCGCCAACAAGGAAACCGCCGCCGCGGCTGTTGAAGTTTCCCGCAAGTGGGCGACCGCCAACCCGATGACCGACTTCGTCAAGAAGGGTTTCGAGGCCATGCAGCCAGCCGCCCCGAAGGCCAAGAAGGAAAAGGCAACCGCCTAATCCCGCCAATCGTCTGCCAAAACGAAGAAGGCCCGGTCACTCGACCGGGCCTTCTTCTTATTCCGACGATCGTCGACTTTCCCGCTTCCGGGGCGAGTCTCCGCCTCAGGCCTCCGCAGCCAACATCTCCGATTGGGCCGCCAGCTGCCGTTCGAACAGCGCTCGTCCCGCATCAAGGATGTCAAGACACTCCGGCGCCGCAATGCTGTACCACGCGCTGGTGCCTTCCCGGCGCGCTTCGACGATCCCCTGTGCGCGGAGAATCGAGAGGTGCTGGGATGCGTTCGCAGGCTCGATCCCTACGCGCGCCTGGATGTCGCCGACGGTGAGGCTGCCTTCAGCGCGCAAGACTTCGATGATCCTCACGCGAATCGGGTTCGCGAGCGCTTTGAACAGTTCGGCCTTGAAGTCCTGGAGCGTCGTCATCGCACCAAGATTACCACTGTTCCACAACATTCGAATGTTCGAAGATAGGAACACATCTGCCGACTCCGAATTCGATTGGAACCTCAGCGCACTGCTTTGACCGCTATCTCGCTTTTGCCCACGTTTTCCCGCCCGACGAGTGTTCGTTCGAACATCGCGGCGGGTCTCGTCGTCGGGATTATCGCCTTCCCCCTCTCGATCGCGCTGGCTGTCGCCGTTGGAGTGCCGCCCGTGGCCGGTCTCTACACGGCCGTCATTGCTGGCAGCATCGCCGCCGCCTTTGGCGGTTCGAAGTTCAACATCACCGGTCCTACCGCAGCACTCGTTCCGGTCCTCAGCCACGCGGTAATCCTCCACGGACCCGGGGCGCTTCCCGTCCTTGGGTTCATGGCCGGGCTGATGCTCATCGTCATGAGTCTCCTGCGGGCCGGTAAGCTGGTTCGCTACATCCCGGGCACCGTGGTGGTCGGCTTTACGGCCGGTATCTCGCTTTCGATCGCCTTTGGCCAGCTCAACAATTTCCTCAACATCACCGGTACCGATGGCTCATTGGAGCACTTCCATGCACGCCTCTGGGACAGCATTCGCCACCTCGATACCGTCGGCTTCAATACGCCCGCTGTCGGGCTCATCGCGCTGGCGATTCTCGTCATTTGGCCGCGAATACCGCGATTGAAATTGATTCCGGGACCGTTGGTGGCAGTCGCCGCTGCAACAGCGCTCACATGGACGTTCAACATCGACGTCCCAACCATCGACAGTCGTTACGGAGCCATCCCGCAGTCGCTTCCGAGCTTCACCTCGGACTTCCTCGATTGGGGCCTCATTCAGGATCTGCTGCCGATCGCTCTTTCCGTCGCGATCTTGTCTGGCGTGGAATCGTTGCTGAGCGCGGTCGTCGCAGACGGTATGTCGGGCGAGGCGGATCGCCACGATTCTGACAAGGAACTGTTCGGCCAGGGGCTCGGAAATCTGGCCTCGGCAGCGTTCGGTGGCATCCCGTCGACCGCCGCAATCGCCCGCACCGGGGCCGGCATTCGCAACGGCGCTACGAGCCGGTTGACCGGGATCACGCACGCCGTGACCGTCCTCGCAGGGATTCTCGTTCTCGGCAACGTCGCGGGCCACGTCCCGATGACGGCGCTGGCCGCCGTCCTCCTCGTTGTCGCCTGGAACATCGCCGACATTCCTGAAGTCGTTCGCCTGCTTGTCCGGTCCGCTCGGGCTGATGCGTTCATCCTCTTCTCTACCGTTGGCATCACGCTCTTTTTCGACCTCACGTATGCAATCGCCTTTGGCGTTCTCGCGTCGTTGGTCTTGCTTGTCCGTCAGCTCTCCCGTGTCCCGGCGGCGCACGAGCTTTTGCCCGACGCCAGTGGCCATATCCGGCAGGTAACCCCCGAGCTCTCCGCGCTGATTCAGTCCCGCCCGGACATCACCTTCTTCAATGCACAGGGCATGCTCTCATTCCATAGCGCCGCGACGTTTGAGTACGCTCTTGCCGGACACACCCGCAGCCCGCTTATTCTCCGCATGCGCGATGTTCACCACGTCGATGCATCCGGCCTCGTTACCCTCGATGGCATCATCGAACATCGCCGAAAAATGGGAGGACGCATGATTCTCACGGCAATTCAGCCAGAGGTCTTCGAAGCCTGTGATCGCTTTGGAATCATCGAGAAGTTGGGCCGAGAAAATGTCTTCGAACACACGCGGATGGCAATTGAATCCATCGCGCCGCCCGGCGAGACCCGACGCGAAGTCTAGTAGCTCGCAGCTACGTGGTGCCCGTCGGAAGCCTGCCGCAACCGCTCGCCTAGCACTCGATACACACCGGGGTGGAACGCCATGCCAATGTGGGTGCAGTTGACCTCGTCGTTAAGCGCGGGGTCTTCTTCAATGCAGCTTTCCCACTCAACCACGCCATCGTTCTTCGAGTAAATAGCGAAGTGCGCCATGTCGTAATCGTCCGGCGCGATCATGTTTTTGACGAACGCGCAGGTGCAGTGGCCCGAGAAGCACGAGGGCTTCACGTTCTTAGCAACTCGACGGCCGTGTGTTCCCCGCAGTGCGGCCGTGGCGGAAATGAGTATCGGGTGCGCCTTCACGGAATCCCGGAATGGCGATCCCATCGAAATCACGAGGCTTACGTACTCCGGGTAGTCGAGTGCCACGTGGCGTCCCAGCATTCCGCCGAGGCTGTGGCCGATGACCCGCACTCGCTGGCCGGTCTCGCGATACGCGCGCTTGATTGTCTCTAGCAGGAGGCTGGCGATGTGGTCCGGGCAGTCAGCATTACGTCCGATGTTGGAGAAATACGGCTTGTAGCCGATGCGGGAGAGCCACCAGTAGAGCTCCATAAGCGAGACGTCGCTGGCGAGGAAGCCCGGCACGACGACGACCGGTTCACCATTCCCGTGCGGTACGCCACATCCGAAGTACACCGGCGACGTGTGGAGAGCCATCCAATCGAGGCCGAACATCGCCTCCCGCCAGATCGGCGTCATAGAAGGCTGGAGCGAAGGGTCCTGATCAAAGGGGTCTCCAGCACCCGTGCTGAAGGAGTACTCTGCTGTACTCATCAATCCCCCCACTGTTTTCCGCTCGGTAGGTCTAACGTACCCGCGGAACGCTACAGATGCGATTTCATTGCTGCAACTTCACATTGCGAATTCGTCGCAACGTGAATATGTCACGTGCTGTCACTATCACTATCATCGACACGGTCTATGCTACGCAAGAGGTGGGGCGTTTCCTGACTGGCCCCGGAGGAGGACACCACATGCCAACTGCCGCCCTCCGCAATCGAATGACTGCGATGGATGCGAGCTTTCTCTACTTCGAAAAGCCCACGCTCCCGCTCCACATCGGCTCAGCCCTCATTCTCGATGGCCCCGTCGACCGCGAAACCATCGTCAGCCACATCGGCTCCCGCCTGGACCGCATTCCGAGGTACCGCCAGTTCGCCGCCTTCGATGGCATGAACATCGCCCACCCGCGCTGGGAACTCGACCCTAACTTCGATGTCGGTCGCCACATCGAGGAAGTCGAATTACCGAAAAACGCGACAGAATCCGAACTACTGCAGGCCATTGCCAACATTCACGGCCAGATGCTCCCGCGCGACCGCCCTCTCTGGAAGATGATCCTCATCCAGGGTCTCCCCGGCGGAGGTACTGGGGTCGTGTCGCTCGTTCATCACTGCATGGTCGATGGTGTTTCAGGCATCGAACTGCTCACTGCCATCTGTGACCTCCAGCAGGACGCTGACCCTGACCCGCCATCGAAGTTCTCGGCTGACCCGGCGCCGAGCACGTTCGAACGCATCCAGGCGGCCTGGCGCGATGCCGCAGAGGAATCTGCCGGGCGCCTTACAGAAGCACTCCGCTGGAGCCTCGACCCGCAGCAACAGGCGAACGACTTCAAAGCAATCGTCGGCGCAATGACTTCGGCCGCCCCCCAACTGATGCAGCCTGCGCCCACAACTCCATTCAACCGGCCAGTCTCCGCGAAGCGGAACTACGCCTACGTCGCCATGCCGTTCGGCGAAATCCGGGGCATCCGCGGTGCACTCGGCGGCACCATCAATGACGTCGTCCTCACCGCTCTCTCAGGCGGTCTCGGCGCATTCCTCCGTGGGCTCGGACAGAAGACGTCCGGCGTCGAGCTTCGCGCGATGGTCCCGGTCAACGTCCGCTCCGAGACCGACAAGTCCGCCCTCGGGAACCAGGTTTCGATGCTCATCGCCTCGCTACCGGTCGGGATAGAAGACCATTCCGCTCGTCACTCGGCCGTCATCGAAGGCATGAACCGCCTCAAGAGCGCGAACCAGGCCGGTGGCTTCGCTGTCCTCTCGAAGCTCTCCGAGCAGATTCCGCCGTTTGTCCAGGCCGCCGCAGGCGCCATGGTTCCGAACTCGCAGCCGCTCTTCAACATCATCTGCACCAACGTCCCCGGCCCCCAGATCCCCCTCTACCTGGCAGGGCGCAAGGTCGAGGCTCACTATCCGCTGGTCCCTTTGAGCATGGGCCTGGGCATGAACACCTGCCTTACCAGTTACAACGGCGTCCTCTACTGGGGCATCGTCGCCGACCCCGAACTCGTCCCCGACGTCTCGGTAGTCGCCAACCACATCACCGAAGCCTTCGAGGGCCTCAAGTCAGCCGCAATGGCTACCGCCTAGCGCTCCCACACCCGGTGGTCATGGCTGAACATCACCCGCGCCGGCTCAAGCGCCAAAATCGCCCGCGCCCCTGCGCTCAGTTCACCCGATGCCACCATCGCCTCGAACTCCGCGCACGTCTCCACCGATTGTCCCGCGAGCACAATCGTCCCCACCGGCGTCGAAACCGCCACCACTTGGTGCCCCGGAGTGTGGTCGCCAGTTACGACCAGCTGTAGCCCCGAAGCCAGATCCGCATCCCCATCCAGCATCACGAAGTTCGCGCCCTCGAACGTCAACCACTCGGGAATCGTGTACTGCTCCGCCTGCGCTGCCTCCCACTCGGTCCGCTGCACGTAGATCGGCGTATCGCCGAAGAACTGCGCCCCGCCGACATGGTCGAAGTGCAGATGCGAAACCACGATCGCGTCCACATCGGCCGGTTCGATGCCGTTGTTCTGCGCCAGGGCCAGCACCACATCGCGCCGCGTCGGCGCGTACAGCCGGTCGATGACCTCGTGCGAAGGCCCGATGCCCGTGTCCACCAGCACCAGGTGTTCGTCGTCTTCCAGCAGGTAGGCGTAGACCGGTCCGAACTCACCCGCCCGAGGGTGCCCCTCCGGGTAGTGCACCGTATCGAGGTGCAGCGGCAGCAGGTTCCACCGCCCGCTACCTGCCGGTTCGGTCACGCGTCGACGGTGTCGGTGAGGCCGTCCAGGTCGTACGCCATCACCAGCAGATCTCGCGTGCGCCCCTTCGCGTCCATCACCCAGTCCGTGAGCAGCGCTTCCGGCCGGAAGCCCAGTCGCTCGAAGGTCGCTCGCGCGCCCGCCTGGTCCAGCGTCATCTGCGCGCTCAGCTTCCGCAGCCCCAGCATCCGCGAGACCGCGTAGATCTCGTCCGCGAGGATGCGCCCAAGCCCGATGCCCCGGTGCCCCGTGCTCGTCAGCAAGCGTATCTCGCCGATATGCCGCATCCAGTTCGTCAGGTTCAGGTTCATCGAGGAGTAGCCCGCGAGCGTGCTCCCCTCGAACGCGAGGATCACCACCGCCTGGTTCGACTCGATGTTGTCGACCCAGTTCTCGACAGCGCCCTCGTCCGTGATGTTGCGCCGCAGGAAGAGCAGGTCGTCTGGTGGCAGCGCCTTCGCGAACTTCACCATCGTCTGCACGTCTGTGCGGCCCATCAGGCGAAGTTCCAGCTGCCGGTCGCCCGCCTTGATCGTTTTCGGATAACGGCTCGCGAGCTTCGATTCAGTAGTGGCTGCCTTCGGCATCGGAATCCCCCTCGTATGCGGCCCGAACGATACCCCGGCGCCCACCGCGTTACCAGAGTCAATTCCGCCCGTTACGCTTTGTGTGCATGGATGAACTGGCCCTCATCACCGCCGCGAAGGCCTCCCCGGATGCCTTCGCGCAGCTCTACGACCGGACACAGCCCGCGGTCTACCGCTTCGCCTACTCGCTCGCCGGCAACCACCCCGGCGCCGAAGACCTGACGGCCGAAGCCTACCGCCGCGCGCTCGTGAACCTGCCCCGCTACGAACACCGCGGCAAGCCGTTCGAAGCCTGGCTCTTCACCATCGTCCGCAACCTCGCTCGCGATGGTGGCCGCAAGGCTGGCCGCGAGATCCCCCTCATGGACCACGACGAAGCCCGCGAAGAGTGGCCCGGCGTCGATCTCCTTCGCGCCGAGAGCCGCTCCGTCGTCCAGGTCTGCGTGCGCAAGCTGCCCGAAGTCCAGCGCCGCGTCGTCGTCCTGCGCTTCGGGCACGAATGGAGCGTCCGCCAGGTCGCCGACGAGCTCAGCAAGAGCGAAGCCGCCATCAAACAACTCACCTATCGCGCCGTGAACCGTCTGCGCGAACTCCTCGAAGAGGCCGGCTATGAACACCATGACTGACGCCAACGATCTCCCGACCGCACTCGATGACGCCGTCCTCGCCGAAGTGCGCCGCGAACCCGACCCCGGCTTCGCCCCTCGCCTCCGTGCCGAACTTCGCGGACGCCAGGCTCGCGCCACCCGGAACCTCTGGTGGTTCGACCTCGAACTTGCCCGTCGGCACCATCCGCCTCGTCCACGACGAGCAGCTCGTCCACATGGTCGATAACGACATGCACCGCTACGAGTTCCGCGCCGAACACGAACTCGGCTTCGAACCCGCCCACGCCGAATCGAAGCGCGTCCGCGAGGCCGCCGAACAGGTGCTCGCCGGTCGCAAGCGCGGCAACGAGATCGCCTTCCTCGGCGAACTGACCCCCTTCCAGCAGTCCGTCCTCCGCGCGACCTCCCGCATCCCCCGTGGCGCCATCCGCCCTTATGGCTGGGTCGCGCGCGAGGCCGGCAACCCCGGCGCCGTCCGCGCCACCGGCACCACCCTGGGCCACAACCCCGTGCCCTTCATCGTCCCCTGCCACCGCGTCGTCCGCTCCGACTGGTCGCTCGGCAAGTACTCGGCCGGCGGACCCGAGGTGAAGGAGGCCGTCCTCCAGATGGAAGGCCTCACCGCGCGTGAACTCGACTGGATCCAGCATGCCCCCCGCTACGTCGCCCAGTTCGACAGCATGGAATTCTGCCTCCCGGCCTGCGGCGGCCTCGACACCAGCCCCCCGGAGAACCTCAAGGGCTTCACCCGCCCCGAAGCCGCCATCGCCGCCGGCTTCGCCCCCTGCGACATCTGCCGGCCGGTGTAGCGATTTCGGATTTCGGATTTCGGATTGTGGATTTCGAATCACCACGGAGAGCACAAGGCGCGACTGGTAAGGAGCGCTGCGCTGTTGGCATGTCCCGGCTGATTCCCCTCATCCCCGGCTGACCATTTCGGATTTCGGATTGTGGATTTCGGATTGGAGTCCCTCACCCCCGACCCCTCTCCCACGTCTGGGAGAGGGGAGTGTGCGTGGTGGTTCGGGAATCCTGGGTCGGGCTTTGCATTTTGGATTGGAGTCGCGGGGCTCGGTCCCCGCTGCACGAGCCCTCATCCCCAACCCTTCTCCCACGTCTGGGAGAAGGGAGTTTTCGTGGTCGTGATGGAATCCATGAGCCGCGCACGGCAGTAAGCGGGCGTTTTCGTTAGCCGCGGAAGGGTGGCATTGAGAAGGGTTGGGATGCGGGGGAGGGTGTGCGGGCGGGGCGGGGTTGGTTGTGGCCGAATTGCTCGTTCGCCTTGAGGAATTCCTGGCGCCTGGCACCGGTGTCTTCGATGGAGCGGGCGCGGTCGACCATGTCTCGGGTTTCGAGGCGGTCGGCGACGGCGGGGGCGGCATCGAGGCCGCTGACGAGGGCGCGTTCGTAGGTTGCGCAATCGCGGCCCTCGGTGCTGCCCATCATCCTGCCGAGATTTCGCTCGAGGATTTGCATGGTGCGGAGGATGTAGACGGATTGGCTTTTGGGGATGGAGCCGGCGAGCTGCATGCGGAGGAACGCTTCGGCGAAGGCGTGAAAGGTGACGCGGTGATGGAGGTCGACTTCCATTTCATCGAGGCCGAGTGCGACGGCGCGTGCCGGGGAGGCCTGGCCGCCGCGGACGGCGCTTTCGCGAAGGTTGGGGGCGTAGCCGGGGTCGTGGAAGATGCAGAACTCGGCGCCGAGGCGGGGATAGGCGCGGCAGGGTTTGCCGGACCGACTGGTTGCGGCACAGAAATTTTTCGGTTGCTTGAAGGAGTCGGAAGGAGTGTCGTCAGATTCGAAAGCGGAGGTTGGCTGCGGGGTTTGTTCGGGAGTTGGTTGTGGTGCGTTCCAGGGGGCGTCGGGGCAGTCGGGGTGGTGTGAATCATTTTGGATTTTGGATTGGGGATTTTGGATTTCCATGGCCGGGAGAGGAGAGCGCTCTTCGAATGGGGAGGACCAGGTGCCGTTGAGGAAGGCTTCGGCGTCGAATTGGTGTTCGAAGTTTTTAGGGATGGCGTTTTGGAGTTGTTTGGCGAGGGCCGCGAGGGAGCGAGGTGGGGTTGTCATGGTGAGAGGTTGGTTTGGGGTGGGGTGTAGGGCCAAGGGGTGGATGTCCCTCACCCCCGGTCCGTCTCCCACGCGTGGGAGAGGGGACTTGGAGTTACTGTTAGAATCGGCGCACTTTGGATGCATCTGATTTCGTGGCGCGCCGGCGGAAGCTGTCTCTTCAGAATGAGAAGCACCATTCTACTTCTCTGGCGGGCGGTTGGTAGTTGAGCCTTGCTGTTCCGCCGCGTTGCCAAGGACCTTCTCCCGAGCTGCCCGTTTTGGGATCGGTATCTCCGCTTTCTTCGGCGTTTTCTGTGTGGGTTCCATCTTGCAGGTGTACTTCGTGAGCATCAGCGCGTGGGTCAAGTTGGGTTGGGCCTACCACCATGTCCACGCCCTTCAGTTGGAATCGCATGCCTTCACGGAATCTAAAGAGTGTGGACTTCGGTTCAAAGACAACTTGGAGGAGAAGCGGATCGAAGTCGCCCTTCGTATCGACACTCCGCCACCCCTCCAAAGATGGTCGTTGATCGTCGCCGATTGCGTGCATAACGCGCGGTCTGCCCTCGATCATGCCGTATGGCAACTCACCGGGCAGACCTTCGATGTTCAGGACACCCGTACTCAGTTTCCGGTCTTCGACGACCCAAGAAAATTCCGTGACTTTGGCAGGGGCTATATCGCGAAGGTCACCGACCAACGCGCTCGGGCAATCATCCGATGGGTTCAGCCTTATCGAAGGAAGGATCCCGTTGGGGACATTTTGAACCTGCTGAATCAGTTGGACATCTCAGACAAGCACAAAGTGCTTGGAGTCCACGCCGTGGTCCCCGAGCGAATGGAGTTGCGAGCCGAAACTGTCGGGGACACCCACATCACAGACATCGCGTGGACCCTGGATACCCAATGCACGTTCGAGGATGACGCATCAGCTGCTTGGTTTACGTGGGAGTCGATATGGTCTCCGTCAGGCGCTGAGCCGAAGGTGGACGTGTATGGGCACATCGCGATGGATATCGTTTTCTCCGAGGGAGTCCCGGAGAGGCTGAAGGGCCACGTCGTGATTCCATCCCTCTATCGCCTCTTGGGTCGGACAACTGCCATTCTGAAGGCACTCATCCCGCCGGATGACGACGCCGTTGAGATGCTTGGCCAACGCGCCCTCAGTTCGCCCGAAGACGGCGGCCAAGAAGCACCTCCTCAATCGACTCCCGTGTGACCGGCGTGACTCAAACTGAATTGTTCTGTGCTGGACCCTGTCGAAGTTGAGGGACAATGCCGCGTTAACACCTGCCTGCACAGAGACCGGATAGTTGTCGCCCTCGGCGCCGTCACTGACGCGGTGGTCGGCGCCGAGGGCGACTTTCATCACCTTGCGGGCGACTGAGAAGCCCCCAGCCCCAGCCCCTCTCCGACTCGCTGCGCGCGCGGGCGCGGAGAGGTATTTGGTTGGCCGGGAAGTGGGAGTTTCCTGCGCAGGAGCATGGAATTAGGCGATGCTTGTTCAGGACGAAGCCAAACAGGCGGACCGAGTGGTTGTTCACCCCGGTTTCGAGTGTGCCCAGAGGCCCGCTTACTGCCGTGCGCGGCTCATGGGTTCGGGCGGGCGGGGAGGTTTGGAGTTGGCCGGGACGGGGAGTTTCCAGCGCGGGAGCATGGCCCTCACCCCCAGCCTCTCTCCCAAGTCTGGGAGAGGGGAGTTGTTCATCTCGGGGATGGGAAAGTTTGTGGTGGGCCGGGCGCCGGTCGTTCCGGCGATCGGTGGTGGTGCATGCGTTGCATTTGGGTGGGTGGGCGCCCCGCTTACTGTCGTGCGCGGTTCAGGTTGTGGGGTCGGTTGGGAGGGGAGGCTTGTAGTTGGCCGGGAGCGGGGAGTTTCCGGCGCGGGAGCATGGGGTTTGGCGAGCGGGATGGGTGATCGACGCTGGACAGAGAAGCAATGAGCAACGAGCGATGAGCAATGAGCCAACGGCTAACGGCCAACAGCGGGACCGAGCTAACGGCTAACAGCCAACGGCTAACAGCTTTCTACAGCGCTAGCGCCGCCGGGGCTTCGAGGAGGCTCTGGATCTCCTTGATGAAGACCGCGCCTTCGGCGCCATCGCTGACGCGGTGGTCGGCGCTGAGGGCGACTTTCATCACCTGGCGGACGACGACCGCGTTGTCCTTCACCACCGGCTGGGCCATCACCGAGCCGACCCCGAGGATTGCCGCCTGGGGCGGGTTGATGATCCCGATGAGGGTCTCGACCCCGTAGGCGCCGAGGTTCGTGATGGTGAACGTGCCCTCGCTGTACTCGTCGGCCTTCAGGTGGCCGTCCTTCGCGCGGGCGATGAGGTCCTTGGCTTCGACGGCGATCCTGCCCAGCGACTTCGCCTGGCAATCGAGGATGGCCGGCGCAATCAGCCCGTCGTCCAGGGCGATGCCGATGCAGACGTTGATCCGGTCGTGCATCACGAGGGCGGTGTCGTGGAATTCGGCGTTGAACTTGGGGTGACGCTCGAGGGCGATGGCGCAGGCCTTCACGATCAGGTCGTTGATGCTGACCCGCTGCTCATCGGTCGCATTGGCGTTGATCTGCGAACGGAATTCGAGCGCGGGGGTCATGTCGATGTCGAGCGTGAGGTAGTAGTGGGGGGCGGTCGTCTTGGACTGGGTCATGCGGCGGGCGATGGCCTGGCGCATCTTCGAGAGTGCCTCACCCCCCGGCCCCCTCTCCATGCCATGGAGAGGAGGAGTTCCGCCTGCCTTCGGGCGAGCTGGCTGTTTAGGGGTCGAACCTGCGGCGATGGCCGACTCGACATCCTTGCGGAGGATGCGGCCGCCGGGGCCGGTGCCCTGCAGGCCGGAGTAGTCGAGGTTCGCCTCATCGGCGATCTTGCGGGCAACTGGCGAGATGCGGATTCGACCCTCACCCCCCGGCCCCCTCTCCATTTCATGGCGAGGGGGAGCGTCCGTGGGCTTCGCAGATGCCACTGAGACGGCGGCGGGTTTCGGGGTTTCGGCGCGCTCGTCTGGTTCGATGGTTCGCTTGGCGGGTTCCGCGGCTGGCTTTCGTTCGACGTCCGGAGCGGCTTCGCCTTCGGCGCCGAGGAGCGCGATGACTTCGCCCACGGGCACGACTTCGCCCTCCTGGACGACCAGCTTGATGAGCGTGCCGGATTCGTAGGCTTCGAGTTCGACGTCGGCCTTGTCGGTCTCGATTTCGGCGAGGATCTCGCCGCGCGTGACGGTATCGCCGACGCTCTTAAACCACTTCACGAGGGTGCCTTCGGTCATGTCGGCACCCATCTGGGGCATGGTCACTTCGAAGGCCACGGGCTACTCCTTGAAGGTGCGGAGGACAGCTTCGACGACATCCTCTTCAGATGGGAGGGCGGCGAATTCCATGTTGCGATTGTAGGGCAGGGGGACGTCTTTCGAGGAAACCCGGGCCACGGGCGCATCGAGGTAGTCGAACGCTTTCTCCATGATCTGGGCGCTGAGTTCGCCGCCGAAGCCGCCGAACATCCAGTCGTCCTCGACGATCACCGCGCGGTTGGTCTTCTTCACCGACTCAATCACGGTGTCGATATCGAGGGGGCTGATGGTGCGAAGGTCGATTACTTCGGCGCTGATCTCTTCCTGCTCTTCGAGCATCGTCGCGGCGCGCATCGCCTGGTGGACGCTGCCGCTGTAGCCAACGATGGTCACGTCGTCGCCCGGGCGGAGGATGTTGGCGACGCCGAACTCGACGAGGTAGTCGGGGTCGTCGGGGACTTCGCCGCGGAGGGCGTAGTTCGCGGTGTGCTCGATGAATATCACGGTGTTCTCATCGCGGAAGGCGCGCTTGAGCAGGCCTTTGGCGTCGGCGGCGTTCGAAGGGCAGACGACCTTGAGGCCGGGGAAGTGCGCGTAGAGGCCCTCGAGCGAATGGCTGTGCGTCGCCGCGAGCTGCGAGCCGCCGCCGCTGGCCATGCGGATGACGAGAGGCACGGTGATCTGGCCGTTCGACATGTAGTGGAGCTTGGCGGCGCTGTTCACGATCTGGTCGAGCGCGAGGAAGCTGAAATTGATGGTCATCATCTCGACCATGGGGTGGAAGCCTGCCATTGCGGCGCCGATGCCGATGCCGACCATGCCGGATTCAGCGATGGGGGTATCACGCACGCGGAGTTCGCCGAACTCTTCGAGGAGGCCCTTCGTGACAGCGTAGGAGCCGCCGTAGGCAGCGATGTCCTCGCCCATGAGGAATATGGTCTCGTCGCGGATCATCTCCTCGCGGAGGGCTTCCCGGAGGGCATCGCGCATTCGCATCTCAGCCACGGGCGGGCTCCTTGGTGATGTGGTCCATGAGGGTATCGAGGGCCGGCTGCGGGCTTTGTTCGCCGAATTCGACGGCGTCGTTGACGACTTGCTCTACGCGGTCGGCGATCTCCTGGAACTTCGCATCGTCGAGTTGTTTGGCTTTGATCATCTGCCCCTTGAGGCGGTCGATGCAGTCCTTCTTGCGGTACTCCTCGACCTCATCCTTGAGGCGATAGAGTTCCGGGTCGGCCATGGAGTGGCCTCGGTAGCGATACGTCATGGCTTCGACGAAGTAGGGACCCTTGCCCGCTCGTGAATGGGCGACGGCTTTCTTCATAGCGTCGTTGACGGCGAGCACATCCATGCCGTCGATCGAGACGGCGGGCATGTTGTATGCGGCGGCGAGCTTCGGGATGTCGGTCGAAAGGGATTCCTTGAAAGGGACGCCCATGCCGTAGAGGTTGTTCTCGCAGAAGAAGATCGTTGGGGTCTTCCAGAGAGCGGCCATGTTGAGGGCTTCGTGGAATTCGCCCTCGCCGACGGAGCCGTCGCCGAAGATGCAGAGCGCGACTGAGTCGTCCTTCTTCATCTGCGCGGCCAGACCAAGACCGACGGCGAGGGGCAGGTGGGCGGCGACGATCGCGTAGCCGCCGAGGAATCCCTTGGCGACATCGTAGAGATGCATCGAGCCGCCGCGGCCGCCGCTGACGCCGGTGGCTTTGCCCATGAGTTCGGCCATCACGCGGTTGGGGTCGAGGCCGCGTGCGAGGGCGTGCCCATGGTCGCGGTAATGGGTGACGATCTTGTCGCGGTCTTCGAGTGCGGCGAAGGCACCGACGGCGCAGGCTTCCTGGCCGGTATAGAGGTGCAGGAATCCGCGGATCTTGCCTTTGGTGTAGAGCTCGCCGCATTTCTCTTCGAAGCGGCGAATGAGCATCATCTGGTAGAGGAAGAGGCCGAGTTGTTCTTCGCCGACTCTCGGCTTGGGGGTGCGTTTGCTGGGCGTCGTCACGCTGTGGCGGCTCCTTGTGGCTGCTGAGCACCGGCGCGGCGCCGGGCAATGTGGATTGCCTCGCCGTCGACGGCGAGTGCGGCTTCTTTAATAGCTTCGGCAAGCGTTGGGTGAGCGTGAACCGCGAAGCCGACTTCGATGGTGGTTGCCTCGAGGAGCGCGATCATCGTGGCTTCGCCGAGCAGGTCGTTGATGTCGTGGCCGATCATGTGGATGCCGAGGACCTGGCCGGTGGGCTCATCGGCGACGACTTTCACGAAGCCTTCGGTGTGACCGACGGCGACGGCCTTACCGAGCGCGGTGAGGGGGAAGCGGCCGGTTTTCACCTTGAAGCCCGCGTCTTTGGCGGCCTGTTCGGTGTAGCCGATGGAGCCGATGTTGGGCTGGCAGAAGGTTGCCCTGGGCATCTGGACGTAGTCGAGGACAGGGACGGTCCTGCCGGCGATGTGCTCGGCCGCGATGACGCCCTGCTGCATGCCGACATGCGCGAGCATCAACTTCCCGGTGACGTCGCCGATAGCGTAGATGCCGGGCACGTTGGTCCGCATCTGGTCATCGATAGTGATGAAGCCGCGCTGGGTGGCGACACCGGCGGTTTCGAGGTTCAGGCCCTTTGTGTGGGGTACGAAGCCAACCGCGAGGAGCACAGCTTCGGCTTCGAGCTTCTGCTCGCCCTCATCAGACTTCACGGTGACGGTGGCTTTCGAACCCTTCACTTCGACCTTCTCGACTCGTGTTTTCACGAGGCATTTGATTCCGCGGGCTTCGAACGAGCGCTTGAGGGCGCGACCAACGTCGGGGTCTTCGAGTGGGACGAGCGTATCGAGCAGTTCGACGATGGTGAGGTCCGCGCCATAGCTGGCCCAGAGGTGACCGAACTCGACTCCAATCGGTCCAGCGCCAATAACGATCGCGCGCTTCGGCACCTTGCCCTGTTCGAGCGCCTCACGGCTGGTGACGATGACTTTGCCGTCGGGCTGCATGCCTGGGAGCGCGCGCGTGGAAGCGCCTGTCGCGATGATGATCGACAAGGCGGAATAGTCCTTGCCAGCAGCAGTAACTGTGCGGGTGTCTTTAAGTGCGGCCGAGCCGTAGACGACCGTGATGCCGTTGTCGCGCATGAGGCCTTCGACGCCGCTCACGACCTTGTCGACGACTCCTCGGCTGCGCTCGATGGCGGCCGCAAAATCGAAGGTGGCCTTCTCGACGCCCTTTATGCCCCAGTTTGCCGCATCCCGAACCACGTTTACGACGTCAGCGTTCTTGAGGAGGGCTTTGCTGGGGATGCATCCCCAGTTGAGACAGAGGCCCCCGACGCGGTCGCGTTCGAAGATGACGACGGACTTGCCGAGTTGGGCGGCGCGTATAGCGGCGACATAGCCACCTGGCCCACTGCCAATTACCGCGACATCGTAGTCAGCCATAGCTCTCCCCTAGACTACCATAGGTTTGGTTGAGGTCATGAGCGTCCGCTTAATTCCGCCGCGGTTCACGCTTCCACTGTCGCAACCAGTGGCCGGGTTGTCCAGCGGATATTGCTCGCCAGCGTAGACTTGCCGCAGCTTCGATCCGCGGTCATCGAGGCGGGGTCAGGGGGTTCGGGCGCTGCAACAATGGATGCCGTTCAGGGGGCTTCGTCCGCCCAGTCGCGAAACAAGGCGACCGGGTCCCAGTCTGGACCCTGAATACCGTTTCCAATGACCTCGACGCGCTGGATCCGGTGACTCTTTTCGCTTCCGAAGTGATACGTGACGTAGACGCGGTTCGCGAATTGGCGTCTTCCTCTTGTTGGCCAGCGCTCGAATGTTTCTTCGCCACGCAGTTCCGTCGGTAAGACGGCATCGACCAGAGAATTCGCCTCTTCAGTGGTTAGAGTTCTGCGAGGATGTCGCGGATAGAAGCTTAAGACTCGGGCATGATCCAGGTCGTCGTGATCGTAGATAGCGAACATTTTGAGCAAGGGGTGTCCGTCGATGACCGATACAAAGCCCCTAGCGGAAGCTTCCGGCGTAGTCCTTGCGTAGCGCAGCACAAGCTCTGTGGCAGCGTCTCGAGCTGTGCTGTCGTCAGGAAGGGACGTCATCGCCGCGAGGTGGGCGGCCACCTCAGGGCTTCGAACTTTCGTGGACAGCGCCACCCAGTTCGCGAGGTCTTCCTTGCCCACCTCCACCAACTTCGGAATCCATCCTGGGGATTGATTCAGCACGTCCTCTGCGGCAACCCACTCAAGCGAGTTGAAATAGGGCACCTCAAGTTCCGGCCCCGTCCGTGCCAGAAGCACGTCGAAGACCCATTGTTGGAGTCGCGGGTCCTTCTGGATGAAAAACGAAAGACCCCAGATGAAGGCTGATGCCACTCCAGGCCTCGCCACTTCTGCCGTTTTAACGGCCTCCAGGACCGATGCGACCATTGACCATTCGCTGGCGTACTGGGGCTCGATGTCATCCAAGGTCTTGCCGAGTTCGTTCGCCGCGACTGCTCGGACGAGCAGGTTCTCGTGGGACAGGAACTCGATGAGTTTCGGACGAGCGCGCGATTCACTGTCGCCCCAGGGCCACAGCCGAATCTCGGCGATGAGACGACCCGGCGTGTCCAGTCCGGTGTCGCGAAGTGGCTGGAGCCAATCCAAGATGAGCACTTGAAGTAGCTTGTGGTATCGGTGAAGGTTCAGGCATCCGTATCCGTAGGAGAAGGCCTCGAGAGCTCCCGGCTCACGACGTTCTCGGGCTTCGATGGCCGCGAGGATAGGATCCAGGCGCTTCCGAACTTCGAGAACAGGCGGCCAAACAAAGTCGTACCTCGTGTCCGCTTCCGCCGGCAATGCTCTGCCAAGTTTTTCGGCGGCAAGGTCCGAAAGGAACGGGCGGCGGTCATCCTCAATCGCGTCGTCCCGAGTCATGAACGACAGAAGGCGCTCGAAGGCGGCGTCCCATGCCGCTCCGTCTCCCGGCTCGGACCGTGAGGGCCACGTGACGGTGAGTAGTTCGTCGAGCGGGCTTGCGCTTTCTTCGTTCGTCATCAGCAACATAATAACGGGACGTTCACAAAAGAATGTTGGAAGAAAAAGACAACGTTCGCGACATGAGATGTCGCGTTCGGCCGCCATCCTTTGCGGTCGCGCTAGATTGAAAGAAGGATGGTGAACCGCATGACGACTGTAGTGACCGAACGCCCCGAGGTTCCTGAAGGGTACGGACTACCTGAAGACGATGAAGGCATCCTGGAATGGGCCTGGGCCGAGGAGCGACTCGTCGGCGCGATGAACTATTGGATTTCGACGGTTCGGCCGAGTGGCCGTCCTCATGCGACCCCGGTGTGGGGCGTCTGGCATGAGGGCGCTTTGTATTTCGATGGCAGCGACCAGGCTCGACGAATGAAGAACATCGCTGCCAATCCCGAGGTCGCGGTGCATCTCGAGAGCGGCGATGAGGTGGTCATCGTGGAAGGTACAGCCGCTTCCGAGACGAAGCCGCCGAAGCGAGAACTCGCGGAAAAGCTGGCTGCCCTGTACACGGCGAAGTACGCGGCGCACGAATATGCGCCGTCGCCCGACCAGTGGGACGAGGGCGGACTGTACGTCTTGCGTCCGCGGAAGGCGCTGGGCTGGATGTTGAAGCCGGGGATGGAGTTCGGGAAGACCTATACGCGCTGGCGATTCACTGCCTAGCCTCGGTTCGGTCAGGAAATCTGCGGTTTGCGGATCAGGTACATCGCATGCGTTCGCAACAGCGGGATTGAGGCCAACGGGCCATACAGCCACGGCGCCCATGCACCAACTCGGCGAGCGATCGGCGGGGCGAGCGTGATCGTCCGTGCGCGATGCGAGCAGCGTGGAAACCAGCGGCGAATGTCGGACTGAGTGATTGGATGAACCGACCGGTTGGACGGATTCCGGCGGCGCATGTCGTAGGCAATGATGAACCCGCCAGGCTTCGTGACGCGGAGCAACTCGGTTGCGATTTGCTGGCTCACGTCCTCGTCAGGAACGGAACTGAAGAGCGTGAACGCGATCGAGAGGTCGAACGCGGCGTCGGGTTCACTGATTTCGGCCGCGCTGCCGCCGTGGACGCGGATTTCCGGAGAGTGAGCTTTGCAGTAGTCGACAGCGACGGGATCGAGATCTACCCCCGCGAGATTTTCCGGGCGCGCTCCCCACTGGACGAACAGGCGCAGGTTGTAGCCCGTGGAGCATCCGGCCTCGAGCGCGCGCAGTTCTTCGAGATTGGACCAACCGTTCTTGCCTAGGAACCGAGCAAGGAAGCGCTCTCGTTCCTGCACCATCAGGAGATTGCCGGGCAGAAGGATAGATTGATCGACCACGCGAAACGACTCTAACAGCCTGTCGGCTAGAAAGTCCCCCGGTGACTGTGGCGGGGGACTCGGCACCCGTATCATCCGCAGTGGAGGCCCGCCATGACCATCGAACAGACTTACATCGAACGCCACCCAGGTTCCGCGAAGTTGTACGAGCGAGCGCGGAAGGTTTTGCCAAGTGGTGTGACGCATGACAGCCGGTACATGACGCCGTTTCCGCTGTATGCAGAACGTGCGGCCGGTTCGAAGAAGTGGGACGTGGACGGGCACGAGATCATCGACTACGTAATGGGCCACGGCGCGCTCATGCTCGGTCACAACTACCCGTCGGTGATTGAAGCGGCGCAGGCCCAACTCGCGCTTGGTACGCATCTCGGGGCCAGCACGCTCAAAGAGATCGAGTGGGCCGAAGAAGTCACGAAGATTGTGCCTTCGGCCGAGGTCGTGAGATTCACGAGTTCAGGAACCGAAGCGACGCTGATGGCGCTGCGGTTGGCGAGGACGTACACGGGCAAACCGGGCGTGATCAAGTTCGACCGGCATTTTCACGGCTGGCACGACTATGTAGTTGGAAACTCGAAGTATTCCGCGGGTGCGCCGGCGGGAGTGCCGCAAGCGACCCTGGACTCGGTCGCGGTGCTGCCACTGGACATGGACGAAGTTCGGACGACGGCGAGCACCCGTGGTGATATCGGCGCCGTGATCGTCGAGTCAGCGGGCGCTTCGAGCGGCCAGCTGCCGGTCCCAAGAGGTTTCCTGGCGGAGCTTCAACAGTTCTGCCGCTCCGAGGGCATCGTATTCATCATGGACGAAGTCGTAACCGGGTTCCGGTGGGCGCCGGGCGGCGTGCAGGAAGTCGAAGGGTTGAAGCCGGACCTGACGACGCTCGCGAAGATCCTTGCCGGGCGGCTTCCCCGGCGGCGCTGTCGCCGGACGCCGAGACGTCATGGAGCATCTTGAATTCGGGGCGAAAGCTTCGAAGATCGGGCATCCCGGGACGTTCAACGCCAACCCGCTATCGGCTGCGGCTGGCACGGCTGCGTTGCGGGAGATCGCTGACGGGAAGCACCAACGGCGTGCGAACGAACTCTCCGCGCAGCTTCGGGCCGGAATGAACGGTGCGATGTGCGAACTGGGAATACCCGGGTTTGTGTACGGACAGGCGAGTGAGTTCAGGATTGTCGTTGCGGGCACGCAGGTACCGGAGACTCAGGACTACGACCCGCGTGACCTTCCCTGGTCGCTGCTTGAGCAGGGCATGAAGGGCGAGAGTGCCAGAATGCTGCAGTTGGCGATGACGAACCATGGGGCTCACCTGTTCGGCGCGGGCGGCCTGGTCAGCTCGGTACACACCGAAGACGACATCGCTCGGACGGTTGAAGCCTGGCGCCGGTCCCTCATCGAGATGCGCGAGGAAAGATTGGTCTGAGGTCAAGGCGGAGAGATTCTCCACGGACTTCCCCAGAGTAGTAGGATGTCACCGTGGCGTCGTTCCTGATCTTCGTAATCGTGGGCGTGGTCCCGTTGGCCATCTATCTGATCAACTCGTTGATCGCGATGAAGGACAAGGGCGGGATCGCCGCCGGGATCCCCAAGGCCAAGCAGGCAAAGGCCCCGGGCCAGCGCACGCGGGAGGCCCGCGTACGGCAGCGACGGACACAGTATTGCGGGCGGAACGTGGCGCATTTCGCGCTCGCGCTTATGGGTTCACAGAACTCCTGCAAGTACTGCACCTACCTGCAGGAAGTGCCGCCGCCCCCGCCGCCTTCGACGGACGATGATGACGGAGATGCGGTGGACGACTCGGACGCGGCAGTTCGCGCAGCCGAGGAGATCATCGACCGGGCGAAGCACTAAGTCCTTAACGCACCCGGAAGAAGAGTCAGCGGCGCAATCCCTATAATCGGCACACTACGAACTCAATTGGGGTGATTTGATGCAATACACACGCCTGGGCCGAACTGGCCTGCAGGTTTCCCGACTGTGCCTCGGGACGATGACGTTTGGCCTTCAATGCGATGAGAAGGCTTCGGACGCGATCATGGACAAGGCATTCGATGGCGGAATCACGTTCTTCGACACCGCCGACGTTTACCCGCTTGGGGGCACCGGCGAGACGGTTGGCCGCACGGAAGAGTTCGTTGGCCGTTGGCTGAAGGGCCGGCGCGAGAAGATCATTCTCGCGACCAAGTGCTTTGGGCGTTCGGGCCCGGCACGATGGGACCAGGGCAACTCGCGCAAACACATCCTCGACGCTGTGGATGCTTCGCTGCGAAGGCTCGGAACCGATTACATCGACCTGTACCAGTTGCACGGCCCGGACCCTCAGACGCCAATCGACGAGACATTGCGGGCGCTGGAAGATGTCGTTCGCTCCGGGAAGGTCCGGTACGTCGGTTGCTCGAACTTCATGGCATACCAGGTGGCGCGGGCCATCGGGCGCAGTGAGGCGATGGGCGTTGTCCGGTTCGATTCGGTGCAACCTCGCTACAACCTGCTCTTCCGCGAGATCGAGCGGGAACTGCTCCCGCTGTGCGGCGAGGAAGGGATCGGCGTGATCCCGTACAACCCCATCGCTGGCGGCCTGCTGAGCGGCAAGCACAACAGAGACGCCGGCCCGGAAGAGGGCTCGAGATTCACCCTCGGGACGGCCGCGGAGCGCTACCAGGACCGCTACTGGCACGAAGGGATGTTCGAGACGGTCGAGCAGTTGCGGCCGATTGCGCAGTCAGCCGGGATGTCGCTGCCCCAGATGGCCGTGGCGTGGGTGATGGCCCATCCGGCGGTCACGGCGCCGATTATTGGCGCAAGTCGGCCAGAGCAACTGGACGACACGCTCAAGGCGGCTGAGGCCCCGATGGACGCTGCCCTCAAGGCGCAACTGGACGAACTTACGACGCCGTATCGCCGCGGCGATTCAGCCCGCTAGTGAGCGAGCTCGAAGACCTGCTTGCAATAGCCCGGCGGGCGGCACTGGTGGCGGAAGAAGTCATCATGCCGCTCTATAACTCGGGGACGACGGTCGAGTTAAAGGCCGACCGGACGCCGGTGACGGCGGCGGACAAGAATGCCGAACTGGCGATCCGGGAATTTCTCGCGCGAGAGTGCCCCGGCCATGGGATCCTCGGTGAGGAATTCGGTGAGTCGCCGGGAGACGGTCGACATCGATGGATTCTCGACCCGATCGACGGAACGAAGTCATTCATTCATCACGTGCCGCTGTTCGGGACGCTTATCGCGTTGGAGCGCGACGGGGTGCCGGTGGTCGGGGTCATCGCCTGCCACGCGGTTGGCGAGACGGTATCGGCGGCGGAGGGGCTCGGGACGTACTTGAACGGCGAGCGGTGTTCCGTTTCCAAGACCGCCGACCTCAAGGACGCAACGGTCTCGATGACAAGCGTCTCACGAATGCTCAAGGGCCAGGCTGACGGGATGGCCCGCCTGGCGGCGAGTTGCGGCCTGGCGCGCGCCTGGGGCGATTGCTATGGATACCTGATGGTGGCGACCGGGCCGTGCCGAAGTGATGCTTGACCCGGTCATGAACCTCTGGGATGCGGCTGCGCTCTATCCGGTGATCACGGAAGCGGGAGGCGGCTTTTCGACTGGGACGGGACGCCGGGTGTTGGCGACTCGGTCGTGGCAACTAATGGACTGCTGCACGAGGCTGTGATTACGACGCTGGCCGGGGGCTCGTAAGTTCCAACGGCATCGGCTGGAAATGAAAGAGGGTTCCCCGCTGTGGGAACCCTCTTTCGATTTGCTCGGTTAAAGCAAGACTCTGATCAGGCCTTCCCGATCTTGAACATCCTTGTGCTGCAGACTGGGCACGTGCCCTCGGTTGCGGGTTTGCCGTTCTTCATCGTGATGGGCTTCGGGTCTTTCATATCCCGTTTTACCCTGCACTTGAGGCAGTAGGCTTCCAACTGGTCCTCCTTCTTTTTCTCCGCCCGCGGGTGGGCGGCATCCGGCGAATTGATAGAGTGCCTACGCGGTTGCGCAGGTTCGCCGGGTTCCATCTGGCATATTCGGAGTGGAGTGCCCACGTGTCAAGGGTTAGATCGAGTCTGGACGCGACATAATGACTCTAATTGAGGGATTTGTTACGCTGGAGCACCCTGGAGGCGTGGATCCGGCCCAAACTCGACACAGAACCGACGCCAACGAAGCTTGCCCGAGATCTGAATAGATTCGGACTGGCGAAAGGTCTTCTGCGGGCGGAAACGCCGTGTTCCAGGCCACTCCATTGACGACTGAAAGGGCTCCGGCGGCGCTCAAGATGGCGGCTTCCATGCTCGAGAATTCCTTCGTCGGCGGGGACGATGAGTCCATCGAGGGCCGCTGTTGCGGCCGCTTGCTCCGTTGCCTCAAGCGTTACTGCGGAGGCGAGAGAGAAGGGTCCAGCGCTCTCACGACGCAACGAGGAGAGGTGAGCACCGGTGCCAAGTGCCTCACCGAGGTCACGCGCCAGGCTGCGAACGTAGGTCCCGCTTGAGCATGTGAGGTCCAGTGAAATGGTGTCGTTCGTTGCGAGCGTGGCTTCGAGCGAATGGATCGTTACTGGTCGCGGCGCGAGCGCGGGGACTTCGCCACTTCGGGCCAAAGCGTAGGCGCGGCGGCCGCCAACCTTCAGGGCGCTGAACGACGGCGGTAACTGTTGAATCGGCCCGCGGAACTGCCCGGTGGCAGCATCAAGGGAATCCTGGGTGAGCGACGGGACCGGGAACTCCGCGAGGGTTTCGCCTTCCGCGTCATCGGTGGTTGTGGTGCGACCGAGCGTGAGTGTGCCTGTGTAGCGTTTGTCGTGGCCGGTGAGGAACTCGACGAGGCGCGTGGCGTTGCCCAGGCAGAGCACGAGCAAGCCTGTGGCCATCGGGTCGAGGGTGCCGGTGTGGCCGATGCGGCGCTGGCCGGTGATTCGGCGGGCCCTGGCGACGACATCGTGGCTTGTCCAACCGGCGGGCTTGTCGATGAGGAGAATGCCGTCGAGGCCGCTATCAGTCCGCCTGCTCACGGTATTCGTTGCTCACTTTGCGAATGAGGTCGGAGAGGTGGGCGCCCCGTTCGATGGAGGGATCGAAGCGAAAGGACAGGTTTGGCACGGCGCGCATGCGCAACCGGCGAACGAGTTCGCGATGCATGAAGGGCGCGGCCTTCTGAAGTCCTTCGAGCGCATGTTTGCGCTCCTCGTCTGTGCCCATGTGGGAAACGAAGACGGTGGCGTGGTGCAGGTCGGGCGAGACGCGAATTTCCGTGATCGGTGATGAGGCCCTCGGAAACCCGAGGGTCCTTCACTTCTCGGAGAATCAGTTCGCTGATTTCGGCACGAAGCAGTTCGTTAACGCGAGTCGTTCGTAAAGACATAAGAATGAGCCTATCGCAGCGGGTAAGGCAGAAGACCGGCCCGCATAGCGTTGGCTAGCGGACGCGTTCTTCGTGGATGAACTCGATGATGTCGCCTTCGTCGAACTTGTCGAAGTTGCTCAACACGATGCCGCATTCGTAACCCGTCTGAACCTCGCGAACATCGTCGGTGAAGCGCTTGAGGCCCTCGCAGCGTGTCCGCGCGATCTCCTGCTTGTTGCGGATGACACGGACGTTTGAACCGCGGCGAAGCGTGCCATCAAGGACGAAGCAGCCAGCGATGCCACCAAGGCGGCTCGACTTGAACAGCTGACGCACTTCCGCGTGACCATCGACTGCAGTTTCGTAGATGGGTTCGAGCATGCCCTGGAGGGCCTTGTCCACATCTTCGAGCACCTGGTAGATGATGTTGTAGGAGCGGATTTCGACGCCGGAGACTTCGGATTGCTTCTTTGCGGAGCTATCAATGCGAGTGTTGAAGGCCACGATGATGCCGTTTGAGGCTTCGGCGAGCATGACGTCGCTGTCGCTAACCGGGCCCGTCGCCGAATGGATGACCTTGACCTTGACTTCGTCGTTGCTGAGGCGCTCCAGAGAGGCCTTGATTGCCTCGGCGCTTCCGCGGACGTCGGCCTTCAAGATGACGATGAGTTCCTTGAGCTTCCCGGTGGTGATTTCGTTGAACAGTGTGTCGAGATTGACGTGCGCGTGTTCGGTCTGCTCATCGGCTTCGCGGTCGCGACGGCGTTCTTCGACGAGCTGACGCGCGAGGCGTTCATCCTTGACGACGCGTATGCGCTCACCAGCTTCGGGGACGGCTTCGAGACCCATGATTACTGCCGGGAACGCCGGCGGCGCTTCCTTGATGCGCTCGCCAAGGTCGTTGAACATCGCCTTCACTTTGCCGCTGGTTTCACCAACGACGAGTGCATCGCCCTGGCGGAGCGTCCCGGCCTGAACGAGGACGGTTGCGATAGGGCCACGGCCGGCGTCGAGTTCGGCTTCGATAACCACTGCTGACGCCGGGCGATCTGGGTTTGCTTTGAGTTCTGAGACTTCGGCGACCAGGTTAATGGCCTCGAGAAGGTCTGCGAGTCCGTCGCCTTTCACCGCAGAAACGGGCACGGCGACGACGTCTCCGCCGAAGTCTTCGACGACGATGTTGTGTTCGGTGAGCTGCTGCTTCACGCGGTCAACGTTCGCCGCCGGAACGTCAATCTTGTTGATGGCGACGATGATCGGCACTTTCGCCGCGAGTGCGTGGTTGATGGCCTCGATGGTCTGGGGCATAACACCGTCATCCGCAGCGATTACGAGGATGGCGATGTCAGTGACCTGTGCGCCACGAGCGCGCATGGCTGTGAAGGCTGCGTGGCCCGGTGTGTCGATGAAGGTAATGAGCTTGCCGTCCATCTCAACCTGGTAGGCGCCGATGTGCTGAGTGATGCCCCCGGCTTCGCCGGCCGCGACCTTTGTCTTGCGAATTGCGTCGAGAAGGCTTGTCTTGCCATGGTCGACGTGGCCGAGGATCGTGACGACTGGAGGACGGGGCTTAAGCGTCGCCGGATCGTCGACGATGTCTTCTTCTTCGATTGCCTGCGCCTCGACCGCAGCGTCTGGTTCTGCGGCTTCGACCGGGTCGAACTCAAGCTCAACGGCCACGATTGCGGCGGTGTCGTAATCGATCGTCTGGTTCTGGTTGGCCATGACGCCGTTCGTCATCAGTCGCTTGATGACTTCGATCGCTGTGACGTCGAGGAGGTCGGCGAGTTCTTTAACGGTGAGGGCGCGAGGGATGCTCACGACCTGAGAAGTTGATTGTGCGGTCATACGATGTCGCTTTCTTCTACCGGGAACGTCATTCCGAAGGCGCGAAGGGCCTCGATATCGTCTAACGCCGGGGAGATCTTGAGTGCGTTTCTTATGGTACCGCCTTTGAGGGCTTTCACCCAACACGCGCGGAGGGGATGGAGGTAGGCGCCGCGTCCGTTTGCTTTACCGGTCAGGTCGACGGTGACCTTTCCTTCGGGCGTCCGGACGATGCGAACGAGAGTACGTTTGCCTTGTTCGGCGCGACAGCCGAGGCAGGTTCGTTGAGGGATAGGGCGTGGCCGTGGACCTGGCGAAGTCACGCCCATGCTCCTTCTTAGTGAATGCGTCCCGAATATTCGATGTCGTCCATGTCGTCTTCTTCCTCTTCGTTGAAGCGAGAAGGACGACGCTGCTTCTTCACGGCAGGCTTGGCTGCTTCGGGCTCTTCGCGACGAATCAGGTCCTCGCCGAAACGAATTGCTACTGGTCGCGACTCGGTGACGACGGTCGTTGGAATTTCGTATTCCTCGTCTTCGTCCTCTCCGTAGTCCTCAGACTCACGATCCTCGCCCTTCGGTACGGGCATCTGATTGACGATGGCGGCGAAGGAAACATCCTCTTCTTCCGCGACCGCTGCTGCGGGAGCTTCACCCTCAGCCGTTTCGACGGTGGCGACGGCCGCGAGTTCCGAAGGAGCAGCGGGTTCGACTTCGACTTCCGCCGCAATTTCTGCTTCGTCGGAAATGATGTCGATGTCCGGAGTCTCGCCGGGCGCAAATGGTTCGAAGTTCAGCGCTTCCGCAGGTTCGCCAGCTTCGATGAGATCCTTGTTCGCCTGGCTGTGAATCGTGATACGCCAGCCGGTCAGCTTGGCAGCAAGCCGGGCATTTTGACCCTCTTTGCCGATGGCGAGCGAAAGCATGCGGTCGGGAACGACTACCGAAGCGAGATGTTCCTCTTCGTCAACTTCCACTTCGAGCACCTGGGCAGGGCTGAGCGCGTTGGAAACGAAGTTACCCGGATCCGGATCCCATTTGATGATGTCGATGCGTTCGCCAGCGAGTTCATTGACGATGTTCTGGATGCGGCTTCCGCGCATGCCGACAGCGGCGCCAATCGGGTCGATGTTGGGGTTGCGCGCATGGACGGCGACTTTCGCGCGATGGCCGCCTTCGCGGGCGATGCTCTTGATCTCGACGGTGCCAGCCTTAATTTCAGGCACTTCCATCTCGAACAGCCGGCGCAGCAGGTTGCGGTGTGAACGGCTCACAACGATCTGAGGGCCTTTGACCGCCTTCATCACTTCGAGGATGAGCACTTTTACGCGCTGGCCGGGGCGAAGGTGTTCGTTCCGGACCTGTTCGCTGAACGGCAAAACTGCTTCGGTGCCGCGGCCGAGTTCGATGACCATCTGGCGGGCTTCCACGCGCTGGACGGTTCCGACGATAAGTTCGTCTTCCTTGCCGATGAACTCGTCATAGACGGCGTCGCGTTCCGCTTCGCGGAGGCGCTGAAGGACGACTTGCTTAGCGGTCTGTGCGGCGATACGGCCAGCATTTGGCGGGAGCTGTTCTTCGAAGTCGAGAACGTCGCCGGTGCGGACGTCGGGCTTCCACTTCTTGGCTTCAACCAACGTCATTTCAACGTTCGGTTCTTCGACCTCTTCGACGACGACCATCTGGCGATACGCCTTGATGTCTCCGCCGATGGGATCGATTTTCACGTTGATGTTCGGTGCGTTGTCGCCCTCTCGGCGGAAGGCAGAGGTAAGCGCCGCTTCGACCGCTTCAAACACGATCTCACGCGGGAGGTTCTTTTCGGCTGCGAGCGCGCTCAGAGCGAGCAAAAGGTCGTTTTTCATAGTTCCAACAAAAAAGTGGGCTGCGAGCCCACTCCCAAGAAGGTTGTGCCGAGGGCAGTATAGCACTCGTTTGCAACGGGTCGATTTAAGCGCGGATTAAGGTGTTCCGGCCAGTGCGCGCAACCTGCTCACGATGCCGGGAAGCGTTTCGAGTACGCGGTCGATGTCCGATTCGGTGGTGTCTTTACCGACGGTCAGGCGGAGCGATGCGTGCGCCAGGTCCGAGTCGATCCCCATCGCAGTGAGCACGTGCGAGGGTTCGAGGGAGCCGGTCGTGCAGGCGCTACCGCTGCTGGCGGCAATGTCAGCCATATCCAATGCGAGGAGGACGCTTTCGCCCTCGACATTTTGGAAACAGCAACTGAAGTTGTTGGAGAGCCGTTTCGATGGATCCGTGGGGCCGGTGACGATGGTGTCAGGAATTCGTTCTGGGAGGCCGTAGAGCAAGCGATTTCGCAGTTGGATGGAGTGCGCATTTCGGGAATCCGAATCATCCCAGGCCAGCTGCATGGCCGCTGCGAGTCCGACGATGCCGGGCACATTTTCCGTTCCGGCTCGCCTTTCTTTTTCCTGGCTGCCACCGAGAATCATTGGTTGCCAGGGTGTGCGGTTCTTGATGTAGAGCAGCCCTACGCCCTTGGGTCCGTAGAGTTTGTGCGCTGCGACGGAAAGCAGGTCGACACCAAGAGCCGAGGGGGTGATATCGAGCGCACCGGCGGCCTGGACGGCGTCCGTGTGAACCACCACGTTTGGGTTCTTCGTTTTGGCGATTCGGGAAATGTCGGCGATGGGCTGGATGGTCCCGACTTCGTTGTTTGCGGTCATGATCGAAACGACTGTGGTCTCGGGGCCGACAGCATTCTCAAGCGCTACGAGTTCGACGAAGCCTTCTGTGTCCACAGGCAGATACGTGGCCGTGAAGCCCTCACGTTCGAGCTGTTCGACTGTGTGGAGGACGGCATGATGCTCGATGGCGCTGGTGATGATGTGGTTTCCTCGCCCGCGTTCTCGCTGGGCGAAGGCGGCGCCGCGTATGGCGGCGTTGTCGGATTCCGAACCTCCGCCGGTGAAGACAATCTCTTTTGGAACCGCGCCGAGGAGATCGGCACAAACCTTGCGTGCCGAATCGATGGCCCGGAAAGCTTCCTGACCCTCGAGATAGATCGACGAAGGGTTCCCCCAGAAGCGGGTGAACATCGGCATCATCGCCTCGATCACGCGCGGGTCGGGTGGTGTGGTAGCGGCGTGGTCGAGGTAGATGCGGCCCATGATGCCAGTTTACCCGGTTCGGCGATCGTTTTTCGAAACCGCCAAGGCGCTAAGGCCGCCAAGGATTATTGAGATCGAACGACCCGTTTGATTCCACCCTGGGAGAGTATTCGAACGTTGAAATTGATGAGCAACGCCAGCCTATGTCCTGTTGCCTTCAAATACGAGATGGCTTGCGCCGTGTGAACTGGCCCGAGTTGATCTACTGACTTGAGTTCAACGACGAGTTCATTCGAAATGAGAAAGTCGAGGCGACTATGGCCGACCGGTTGGCCCTTGTAGTTGACTTTGAAGCCAGGCTGTCGAACGTAGGGTATGCCTCGGAGCGAGAGTTCGACAGCCATCGCCTCTTCGTAGACCGATTCCAGGTAGCCAGGCCCTAATTGGCGATGGACTTCGATCGCAGCGCCGATGACTGTGTTTGCCAAGGCATCGAGCCGCGCTCCCGGTTCGTCCATGTTTGGCGGCCTCAGCGTTCTTGGCGGCTCAGGGTTATTCGAGTCCTTGAGTGGCGAGGAAGTCGAGGATGTCCTGGATGACGTGAATGTTTTCGGCGTCTTCATCGCGGATTTCGAACTCGGCGTCTTCGGAGAAGGCCTCTTCGATTGCGATCGTGAGGTCGACGATGTCGAGTGAGTCCGCTCGAAGGTCGTCGACGAGGTTTGCTTCGGGGGTGACTTCGTCGGGGCTGACTTTCAGCTGCTTGACGACGACTTCCTTCACACGTTCAAACACAGTTGCCATTGGGGTGGGGGCCTCCAGCGAAAAGTTAATTGTGGGAGCGAGACTCCCGCCCGTGACCATTCAGGCGGGCGTAGGTTAGGTCACGCTTCGTACTTACGGAAGATCACACTTCCGTTTTGGCCGCCAAATCCGAACCCATTGGCCGCGGCTGCCCGAACTTTGAGTGAGCGTGCTTTCAACGGCGTGTAGTCGAGATCGCATTCCGGGTCCGGGTTTTCGAGGTTGATTGTCGGAGGGACGATGTCGTGGTGGATGGCCAGGACGGCGGCGAGCGCCCCTACCGCACCCGCGCCACCGAGGAGGTGGCCGACCATCGACTTCGGTGAGCTAAGTGCGAGTTTGTAGGCGTGATTGCCAAAGGCTGCTTTCACCGCCCGGGTTTCCGAGACGTCGTTGAGCGGCGTGCCGGTGCCGTGGGCGGCGATGTAGTCCACGTCTTCAGGTTGCATGCCCGAGTCTCGCAGAGCTTCTTCCATTGCGTCCGCGGCGCCAGAGCCGTCTTCGAGAGGCGCGGTGATATGGAACGCGTCGCAGCTGAGGCCGCCGCCAGCGAGTTCGGCGTAAACGCGCGCCTTTCGGGCGGTAGCCCGGGCTTCGGACTCAATGACCATGACGACGGCGCCTTCGCCGAAGACGAAGCCATCACGGTCACGGTCGAAGGGCCGGCTGGCGCGGGTCGGTTCGTCGTTGCGGCGGCTGAGTGCCTTCATGTTGGCGAGAGCGGCGATTGGGAGTCTGTGCAGCGCCGCCTCGGTGCCGCCGGCTAGCACCACATCGCAGCGGCCGGATTCGATGAGCTGCTTGGCTTCCATGTAGGAGTAAAGTCCGCTCGCACAGGCGGCGACGCTTGCAAGCGCCGGACCGCGCAGGCCGAGGTGCATCGACACCTGGCAGGCGCCCATGTTGGGGGCCATGATCGGAATGTAGAACGGGCTGACCCGAGCGGGGCCTCGGTTATTGAGGACCAGCACCTCGTCCATGGTGTCGATCGCTCCGCCGGAGCCGGTTGCGATGGCCGAGGCCGCGCGGCGGCGTTCATCGTCGGCGAGTACCAATTTTGCATCGTCGGCGGCCAGTTGAGCAGCAGCGACCGCGAACTGGGCGAAGCGCGACATGCGCCGCGCACCCTTGGAATCCATGTAGTTCCCGGCCTCGAAATCCTTGACCTCGGTCGCGATCGTGACGGGCATGTCGGTGGTATCGAAGCGGGTGATGGTTCCCGCACCGGAAACTCCCGCGACGAGGTTTTCCCAGAAATCGTGGGCGGTCAGGCCGATGGGCGTGATAGCCCCCAGCCCGGTCACTAAAGCTCGGGTCACAGATTATTCTCCAGGGTTAGTTGACCTTCCGGAAGATGACGGCCGAGTTGTGGCCGCCAAGGCCAACGGACGTAGTCATGGCGATGTTGACCGGCATGGTTCGGGCCACGTTGGGGACGTAGTCGAGGTCGCACTCCGGGTCGGGTGTTGTGTAGTTGATGGTGGGAGCGACCTTCTGGTCGCGGATGGCCATGACGCAGGCAAGAGCTTCGACGGAACCGCTCGCGCCCATGCAGTGCCCTGTGATGGGTTTCACCGATGAAATAGCGGCGTCATACGCTGCCTTACCCATGATCTCCTTGAAGACGAGGGTCTCCACTTTGTCGTTCAGCGGAGTGCCGCTGCCGTGAGGGTTGATGTAGTTGATCTCGCCCGCACCGATCTCTGACTTCCGAACCGCCGCGTTGACGGCGCGCTTCAGCCCACGGCCTGTCTCGTGCAGCGAAATCATGTCGTAGGCGTCGTTGGAGGAGCCGTAGCCGATGACTTCGCAGTAGATTTTCGCGCCGCGTGCTTTGGCCTGCTCGTACTCCTCCAGGATCATCGAGCAGGCGCCTTCGCCGGCGATGAATCCGTCGCGATTGAGGTCGAACGGCTTGAGCGCCTTTTCCGGATGCTCGTTGTCCCCGGCGAGTGCGCGCATGGAACACCAGGTGGCGTGGTAGATGGGGAGGAGGACTGATTCGGCGCTACCGGCGATGACCGCATCGGCGTCGCCGCGCCTAATGGTCTCGAATGCCTCGCCGAGAGACGTCGCGCCGGTAGCGCAGGCCGCCACGGGAGAAAAATTCGGGCCGCGCGCGCCCGTGTGGATGGCGATGTGTCCACTGCAGGCATCCGGGATGAAGTTGGCTACGAGGAACGGCGTTACGCGGCGGGGGCCTTTCTCATCGAGGATGCGCTGGTGTTCGAGGATCATGTCGGTGCCGCCCGCGCCGGACCCGAAGATGACGCCGACCATGTCTGCATTGTCTTCGGTGATCTTGAAGCCACTATCTTCGAGCGCTTCGATGGCGGCCGACATTCCGAATGTGACGCCGCGGTTCATGTAGCGCTGCTGCTTGGCATCGACTCGATCGCCGAGTTCGAAGTTCTTGACCTCGGCCTGGATTCGAATGGGATACGGCTCCGGATCAAACAAGGTGATCGGGGCTATACCGCTGCGGCCGGCGAGCATGGCTTGCCACGTTTCTTCGGCGGTGTGTCCGACGGCGGTGACTGCGCCTACCCCTGTTACAACAACTCGACGGTTCATAGTGCTGCTCCTTCCACAAGCTGGAAGCGTTCACTCAGGAGGCCCTCGTAGTCGTCGCTGATCGAAATGCTGTTGATTTCGTAATCGATGCGACGGACAAGCTTGGTCAGCACGTTGCCAGGGCCGATTTCCATGAACATATCGGCGCCACGGTCGCGCATCTTTTCGATGGATTTCTGCCAGAGCACACCGTGCGTGAGCTGGTCGCGAAGCTCTTCATAGACTTCGTTTCCGGTGGAAAGGACGTCGGCCGAGACGTTCCCCACGAGCGGCTGGATCGGGTCTTTGATGTGCATCTTTTGCAGGAGTGCGTTCATGCCATCGCTGGCCTTCGCCATGAGTGGAGAGTGCGAGCCGATTGTGATCGGCAGGCGGACGACTTTGCGGGCCTTTGCTTTTTCGGCCAGTTCAATCGCGATCTTGAGTGGCTTGAGGTACCCGGAGATGACGTTTTGCCCTTCGCAGTTCGCGTTGGCGAGACCGACGTATCCCTCTTTAGAGGCCTCGGCGCAGATTTCGAGGACCTTTTCTTCCGGGAGGCCAAGGATAGAGGCCATGCCGCCCGGGTTTTCGGTGCCGGCTTCGCCCATGAGTCGCCCCCGTTCGCTCACGAGGCGCAGACCCTCTTCGAATTCGAGCGAGCCGGCTGCGACAGCAGCGGTGAACTCGCCCATTGAATGCCCTGCGAACACGACAGGCTCAAGCTTGCGGTCGAGGGTTGCCCAGCGTTCCTTCAGCGCTTCGAGCCAGGCCATAGAGGTGACAAAGCTCGCCGGTTGTTGATTCGCGGTGGATTCGAGCTCATCTGCGGGTCCTTCCCAACAGAGGCGAGAGAGGTCGCGGTCGAGAACGTCATCGGCTCGCTGGAAGATGTCGCGGGCCGCTTTCGAGACCTGCGAAAGGCGTTGGCCCATTCCAACGTACTGAGACCCCTGGCCGGGGAAGATGAGAGCGAGGCGCCCCCAAGGCTTCACTTCCTGGTCCATGGTTGAACCGTTGCCCTCCAGACGGCGCGTTTTGAGCGCCAATCTCGATTGTGAGGATAACAGGGTGTCTGAAGAGGGGCGACGATTCGGGTGAGGCGAACGAAGCGGCCGGAACCGGGGAGCGTGCACGGGCATTGGAACGATTCGTGCGACTGGACATCTGACGTTCCGGCAACGAGCCGGGGGCCGGGTCTGGGTAGACTGGCCTTTGAGGAGCGAACGCAATTACGGGGTCGCTGCCGGCTGCCGGATTTGGCAGCTCGACGCCGAGGATGAGCGAGGCGATGCAGTTGTTTGCGACGGAACATTGGTGTGGCCTAAGCGGACGATTGGAACATCTCGGAGGGCAAGTCGCGTTAAAGGAGACTGGCCGGGTCGACATCGACGTGCCAATGCTCACCAAGGCGGATGGATTCGAGGAGACGCGCCGGTGCTCGCCCGCGCATCAGCACCTGGTAACGGTATTCGCCGCGAATCCTGGGGATGTATGCCGGGGTTGGACCGAGGATGTCCGGTTCCGAGCGCCCGGCCGTGTCGCGCGCCACGCGGAGTTCGTTGGCGACTCTTGACGCTTCCTCGAGCGCGCTTTCCTGGCGGAGGTGGCGATAGACGAGGCGAACCAGGCGGTTGAAGGGCGGATATCCTGCCCGGCGCCGGTGAGCGATCTCCTCTTCGTAGAAGGGCCGATATTCATGCGAAGCGGCAGCGACGATGGGCGCCGCCGTAGGCTCGTAGGTCTGGATGAACACGTAGCCCGGCTTCTCTCGGCGCCCGGCGCGGCCAGCTACCTGAGAAAGCAGTTGGAACGTTCGCTCATGGGCGTGGAAGTCGGGCAGGCTAAGGCCCACGTCGGCATCTACCACGCCGACGACGGTCATTTGGGGGAGGTCCAATCCCTTCGCCAGCATCTGCGTCCCGACGAGGATGTCGATTTCGCCGGCTTCGAGGGCTTGCACCATGCGTTCATGGCTCCCCTTTTGGCCGGAGACGTCGCTGTCCCAGCGGGCGATTCGGGCACCGGGAAAGTGCCGGCGGGCTTCCTGTTCGATTCGCTGGGTGCCCACACCGAACGGGCGGTAGCGATGACTGCCGCACTTTGGACATTCATCTTCGAGGCGGCGGGAACGACCGCAATGGTGGCAAACCAGCATTGTGCTGATTGGGCTCTGGACGTCGAGGCTCATCGCGACTTCACACGAGGGGCAGAGAGGCATGAAACCGCAATCCCGGCAGAGAACGAATCGCGCGGAACCACGGCGATTGACGAAAAGGATTGATTGCTCCTCGTTGCGGAGTGCCTCCACGAGGGCGCGTTCAAGGGGCCGGGAGAAGATGCTGCGGTTGCCATCGCGGAGTTCTTCGCGCATGTCGACGATGTTGACGGAGGGGAGTGTGCCTGCGGTGACGGAGCCGTCCGCGGTGGGGGCGAGACGCTGTTTCAGGTCAACGCGCTGGATGGCACCGACTTCGCTGCGGTGGTAGGTGACGAGATCCGGAGTTGCGCTACCCAGCACGAGACGCGCGCCCGTGAGCTTGCAGAGCTGCTCAGCGGCCTCGCGAGCGTGGTAGCGAGGCTGCGGATCGACCTGCTTGTAGCTCCATTCGTGTTCTTCATCGAGCACGACGAGCCCAAGGTTGGGCATCGGCGCGAAGATGGCGCTGCGCGAACCGACGACGAGTCGTGCATCGCCGCGCTGGACGCGGTACCACTGGTCGTGAAGCTCGCCGGTCGAGAGCTGGGAATGGAAGACCGTGAGCGTTTCGGCGAAGCGTTCGCCGTAACGGCGGATTGCCTGGGGAGTGAGGGCGATTTCCGGGACGAGGACTATCGCTCCCTTGCCCTGCTCGAGCGATTCACGAACGAGTTCGAGGTAAACCTCGGTTTTGCCTGAGCCGGTGACGCCGTGGAGGAGCGTTGTGCCGGGGTGGGCAAGCACCGCCTCGAGGGCTGCTTGCTGCTCTGGGCTAAGCCTTGGAGGAGGGCGGTGGGTGAACTTGTAGTCCGCTAACGGGTCTCGCTCGACCTGATGTTCATATTCGCGAAGGTATCCGCCGGATTCGAGATGGCGGAGGTGGGTTGGTGCGGCGCCGAGTTCCCGAACTTCCGTGAGAGTGACATCCGGATACTCTGCAAGCAGGCGGAGTATGCGTGCTTCGACGGACTTCGCATTCCGGGCTTGCAGCGATTCCGCATGGGCGACTGCGGGTGCTGGGTCGCCTACCAGCGCGACTCTCCGTTCGAAACGCGGCCTCCCGGAGGGACGTGCGAGCCCCTGGGCGACGGTCAGGTGGCCATCGTTCTGCATTCGGTCGAGAAGCGCCGGGCTGATTGGCCCGACCGATTCGCGGAGCGCTTCGAGGGTGACGCGCCCGTGTTCCGCGATGAACTGCAGAATCTTCTGTTCCTTCGGGGCGATGGGGAGCAACGGCGGGACATCGACCGGCGAAACCATGGTGACCGCCTTCTGTCCGTAGCCGGAGGGCAGGCAGCAGGCGAAGCAATCCCACAACGGTGCGAGGTATTCACCGCTCATCCAACGCGCGAGTTGAATATGCGCGTCGTCGAGGATCGGTTCAGGATCGGCAACCGCAGCAATTGGGCGCACGGCGTCGAGCGTGGTTGTTTCGGCCTCGGCGACGACGACTCCCTGGAGGATTCGGGGGCCAAAGGGGACGAACACCGCTTGCCCTACGGCGACATCGAGCCCCTCCGGAATGCTGTACGTGAAGGGCACACGCGCGGGTTGGCCAGCATTGACCACGACCTCGACAAACCGGGTGCCGGAAGTTGGAGTCTCGGCCGGGTCGTTTCCAAAGAGCCTGGGAGAGGTCACCAAACGATCATGGTAGGACGGTGCGCGACTTGTCGATTGATGCCTGTCAGAGGACTTCGAAGAAGTTGATGATCACCTGGTTGGCTCGGCGCTCGCCCGTGCCCACGAACATCGAACTCATCATCCATTCGTACCGAGGGTCCGCTGTTTCGAAGGTGGGCGTCGTTCGGAAGTAGACGTCATTGGGATCCACTGGTTCGCCGGCGTTCAGCTTGGCCATGACCTCGGGCGAGGCGCGACGGATGCAACGATTGACGATCGAAATGAGTACGCCGTCGTCGGTTTGGAGCGCATATTTTGCTTCGAGTTCGAGGACTCCATCGGGCCGCACCACCTGCCAGTCGGCGCCGGGAAGCACGATACCTTTGACGCGAGGCCCTTCGAATGTGCCGCCGATGATTGGAACGATGCGGCGATGTCCCCGGACGGTTGGCCCGATGTCCATAACCTGTGCGACATCGACGTGGGTGATGAAGGCGAATTCAAGATCAGGCAAGGCAGGCATCATCCTTCGAGTTGAGCGAGTCCTTATCGAATCCCGCAAGTTGTTTGTATTTGCTGGCGACCTCTTCGAGTTCGGACTCCGAGATCACATCATGGAGGTTTTCGAAGCCGCCAGGCGCTCGGTCTTCGACCATTTGCATCACGGCTTCGGGGCCTTGTTGGCGGTTGGCAAGGACGATTCGCGAAGTTGGCGGCAGCCGGTGGGATTCGTACTCGCGGAGTGCAGCCACTGGGATCGGGGATGGCCTTGAGTGTTTCGGCCAGGTCGGCGGCATCGAGGATTGCCTGGGACGCACCGTTTGAGCCGATGGGGTACATCGGGTGGGCCGCATCGCCAAGCAGGGTGACTGGCCCAAACGACCATCGATCGACGGGGTCGCGGTCGGACATTGGGAATTCGTAGACGTGTTCCGCTCCCTGGATGAGCGCTGGAACGTCGAGCCAATCGAACTTCCAGTCGGCGAAGTCGGGCAGGAATTTCGAGCGGTCGATCTCGCGATTCCAGTCACGGGGCGGTTCCTGGTCGCCGCCGACGGTGAGTTCTGCGACCCAGTTCACGAGTGAACGGCCGCGACCGGCGGCTTCGGCGGAAATCGGGTAGGCAACGAATTTCTGGGAGGCAAAGCCAGCCATGATCATCGAACGGCCCGTGAGGAACGCATCGGCCTCGGTAACGCCGCGCCAGAGCAGGCGCCCGGAGAATTTCGGGAGCGATTCTTCGGGGTAGAACGCGTGGCGGGTAGCTGAGTGGATGCCGTCGGCGCCCACGAGGATGTCGCCATGGACGGAGAAGGGAGCGTCGCCCTTGGACCGATCAAGGAAGTGGGCCTCTACCCCGGTACCGGCGTGTTCGAACGACGTTAGGGCCGACGCCGGGTGCACGCGTTCTGAGCCCAGGCGCTTGTGGACTTCTTCGAGCAGAAGCAGCTGAAGGTGGCCGCGGTGGATCGAGTACTGAGGCCAGCGATAGCCCGCGGCGAGGCCACGAGGTTCGGACCAAATGAGCTTGCCGTGCTTTGTGAAGTAGCTGAGTTCGGCTGTCGGGATGCCGCTTGCGGCGAGTGCCGGCTGAATCCCGAGCAGTGTGAGGACTCGGACCGAGTGAGGGAGGAGGTTGATACCAACCCCAAGCGGTTTGAACTCGGTGCTCGATTCGAAGACCTCGCACTCGATTCCCACGTGGTCCAGGCAGAGCGCCAGCGTGAGTCCGCCAATTCCGCCGCCGGCGATGAGCACTTTCATGCGGCGGAAGTCTACGGGGCCTTTGAGCATGGAGACACCCGTCCCGGCGGGGAGACCGAGCCGGTACCGGTCGAATGCGAACCGTATAGTTCGGCGGAGTGGATGAGGAACGCCTACGGCGCTTTCAAGAATGGTTGGGCGGAGATCCGCATTGAGGGGCCCCGGAGAGTCGTCCGTGAGGGAGGTGGAGTCATCCTGGTCTCGAAGTTCGAGGCGGGGTTCGCTGCTCGACTGCACGACGCCGTGGATCTGCTTGCCGGAGCTGTTCGATGAGGACGTCGTGCGGCCGCGATTTCGCGGCGCCGCCTGCCGGCGACGAACGTGACGGAAGCATGGCGCACCGGGGTTGAGGAGCTGCTGTCCGAGGTGGGGCCGGAACGGGGTCTCGACAGGGACCAGCTGTCGGAAATCCAGGCGGGCGTCGACTCCGTCGCCGGATTGCTCGACTCCGTCCTCTGGAGCGGCCCGACTATTGGCGCGGCCGCGGAAGGTTAGCCGAATCCGAGACGGTGGCCGACGGAGAAGCCAAAGAACGTATGGACGAGGACGGCGGCATGTTCACGCGGTTCTACGGCGTCTTCGAGGGTGCGAGAGTGGAGAATCACTGTCCGGGGGCGCAGGTTGCGCGGCGGCTGTTCGAACAGGCCTGGAACATCTGTACCGGCTGAGACCCGATTCAGCACACCTGATACCTTCTGATGGTGGCGAGATTCGACGCGATTGTGGTTGGGGCGGGACCTGCCGGCAGCACCGCAGCGAGAGAGCTGAGCGCGGCGGGAGCGCGCGTCCTCATCGTCGATAGAGCGGAATTTCCGAGGTACAAGGCATGCGGCGGTGGCATTCCGCTGCGCACGGAAAAGCTCTTGCCATTTCCGATCGATTCAGTGGTCGAAGATTCGGTGAGCCTCCTGCAGGTCAGCCACCAGGGCGGTTCACGATTCGTGCGAGATTCGGGTCCGGCATTTGCTCACATGGTGATGCGTGAGCGTTTCGATCAGTTGTTGCTCGGTCAGGCTGAGAAGTCGGGAGCCGAGTTTCGGGCCGGGACCGTCGTGCGAGAGGTGTCGACGGACGGCTCGGTTCGTGTCCATGCGGACGGATTCGAGGGTGAAGCTGAATTCCTGGTGTGCGCAGACGGCGCCCATTCGCCGGTGGGGAAGATGGTGGGGTTGGGGGATGGCATCGCGGAGTGCGCGGCGTGGGAAGTCGAAGTGCGGGCACCAGCGATTCGCCAGAAGGCTTACCAAAACACGGCGCTGATCCATCTCGGATACAAGCCGTGGGGTTACGCCTGGGTGTTCCCGAAGGCCGAGGTTCTCTCAATCGGGATTGTTTTGCCGCCTGAACAGGCCGGACGAATGAAGGAATACGTGCGGGAGTACATCGATTCGTTGGGCCTCGCAGGTGCCGAAGTCGATATCGCGAGGGGGCACAAAATCCGTTTTCGTCGTGCGCACAGAGGCGATCGTGAACGAGCGGGCGTTGCTGGCGGGCGACAGCGCCGGACTTGCGGACGAATTCACCGAGGAAGGGATCTCGTACGCGATCGAGTCCGGACGCCTGGCCGCGCGAAACATTCTGCGTGGCCTTGGCGGAGGTTCGATTACTGGATACCAGGCGGATGTGGACCGAGAAATCATGCCCGAGCTGCGGGCGGCGAGGCAGATCGGGTTCATGTTCTACGGCATGTTGCGGCGCGCCCCGAGGCCTTGGATGTTCGCAAGTGCCAAGTTCCCGTATCCTCTGGGATGCGTTCTTCGCGGTTCAGCGGGGGGAATCGACCTATGCGCGCGAAGCGAGCCGAATCCCGATTCTGCCCGGCCTTGCGCAGCGAATGCTCGACCGCGAATGACGCATTCGCCGGAAGAGATGATGGAACTGCTGGTGCCGGTTTACGGGCGACCCGTGCCGCAGCCGAGCCATGACCCGCTTGCCGAACTCATCCTGACGGTGCTTTCCCAGAACACTGCCGACACCAATAGCGGCAGGGCGTTCGTCCAGATGATGCGTCGATATCCATCGTGGGATGCGATTCGCGATGCACCGTTAGATGAACTGATAGCAACGATTCAGAACGGGGGACTCGCGCCGCAAAAGGCGCCACGCATCCAGGGCATCCTGCGGGAAGTGTCGGCGCGGTCGCCGAACTGGGACCTGGGTTTTCTTGAAGAGCTGCCTCTGGAGGAGGCACGGGCGTGGTTGCGAGCGCTTCCGGGGGTCGGGCCGAAGACAGTCGCCTGTGTTCTGCTCTTTTCGCTGGGACGTCCGGCGCTGCCGGTGGACACGCATGTCGAGCGCGTGAGCAAACGTCTTGGGTTGATTCCCGAGAAAGCGACGGCCGACCAGGCGCATGAACTGCTGGAGCAGCTTGTTGCGCCCGAGGACTACTACCAGTTCCACATGTTGTTGATTAAGCACGGCCGACGCACGTGCATTGCGCGACGCCCGGCATGCGAGCGATGCCCGCTGCTTGAGTGCCCCAGCCGGATTTCGGAGTCGCCGCCGGTAAGCTCTTCGAAGGGGAAAGGCCAGCGACCGGAAGAAGAAGAGCTGAAGCCGGACCCGGGGCGGCTATCTGCCTCCGGCAGCCTCGGCGATTGAGCCGGGCATTCCCGGTGTTTCGCGTTCATGCGTGACGAGACCGCGAGAAAGCATGAGAAAGACCGGGACTCCCGCGATCATGATGGCGCCGCCGAGGAAGAAGGCTGCCGCAAGCCCTTCGATATCGACAATGAGCCCGCTGAGGACCGATCCGATGACTATCCCGGCGCCGTTCGCGGCGGAGCCGAGCCCGAGCACTGTGCCCATGCCCGTTCGACGTCCGGCGACGACCTGAATGGCGCCCGCCGCAACCTGGGAAATCGCGCCGCTGGCTCCCATCGCGAAGAGCAGCACGATCATCAGCCAATACGATGGGACGATGCCGACGCAGGCGAGAAGCGACCCGTTTATGAGCAGGCCCAGGGAAACCAGTGCTCGCCGGTTGTAGCGGTCGGCCATGCGCCCGAAGATCGGTTGGGCGAGTCCCCCGGTGATGTCCTGAGTTGCGAAGGCGACTCCGATGAGCAGCGGCCCAACGCCGAGTCCGTCTTCAAGGCGCAACGCAAGGAAGCTGAAGGAAGCCCCCATCGCGAGGGAGATGAGGCCCTGGTGGGCCGTCACGGCCAGCACGAGGCGGTCGCGAAGTGCGACTGCGAACGCCACTTGCTTCTCTCGGGTGCCGCCGGCGGCGAGATGAGCCCGACGGAGCTCTTCGGCGGGGCTGTGACGCGGCAACCACCACATGAGGATGAACGCGCTCAGGGCCATGAGTGACGCCATTGCAACGAAGACGGAGCGGAAGCCGACCACTTCGCGCAGGATTCCGGCGAAGAGTGGGCCGGTCCCAAAGCCAATGATGTCGGCGGTCGCGAAGACACCAAGCCAGCGGCCTTCCTGGCCTCTCGGAGTCATGTCACCCACGTAGGCGCGCGCCACGGAAAAGATCAGACTTGTGCCCAGGCCGCTGAACGCCCGGAAGGCGATGACCTGGTAGAAGCTCTGGGCCGAGAGATAGCCAATGGCCGCGATGAGATAGACGAGCAACCCGGCGACGATGAACGGCTTGCGGCCGTAGCGGTCAGAGAGCCTTCCTGCGAATGGCCCGAAAAACGTTTGGACGATCGCAAAAACGGAGAAGGTGAGGCCCAGCCAAACGCCGCTCGCGCCGAGTTCCTTGGCGTACACAGGTAGCAGCGGTGACACCATCGAGATGCCCATCGTCGCGACGAATACGGCGACATAGAGGGCGATGAACGGACGAGAGCGCACGGATCGACGTTAGCAGGTGACGGTTATCGAGTCTCCGCGACGAACTTTGGCGGATGCGGTTCAATGGAACGATGGAAGACTTTCTCTGGGGACTCTGGAACGGGATCAGCGCATGGCCGCTACTCGTCGCGCACGTATTCGACTGGTGGGATCAGTACCCGGTTTACAACTCCGTTCGCGATGGCGGTTGGTACCAGTTCGGGTTTCTTCTTGGGGCAGGTTCGCCGTTCCTCGGGATATTCGGCGGGAGCAAATCGCGGAGGCGTTAACCTCCTTGACCTTTCGGATCACGCTGCTCCCGCACGGGTTCCCAGTCGCCGGTCAACTGCTAGACTCGAAACCACAGTTTTGGAATGCGGGCAGGCCTGATGAAGATCTTCGATATCCATGTGCATTTCCCTCGCAACTGGGAAAACCCGGACGAGGACCCGGCCCCAATGGTCGACAAGCTTGTCGAGCGGCTGAACGATGCCGGCGTGACGAAAGCCTGCCTGCTGACCGGCGGTCGATTCGGGCCAAGTTACGAGCGAGGCATGGAGATCGCCCAGAACTACAAAGAATTGTTCATTCCGGTCGCCGTAATCGACCCGGAAGAGATCGATGGCGAAGGCGTGCATCGGCTCTACGAAATGGGCTATCGGGGCCTCAAACTCATTGGCGTACAGCGGCCCTACGACGAACCCGACTACATGCCCGCCTACGCGAAGGCGCAAGAACTGAACATGCCGATCTTGTTCCATATGGGTGTCATCGGTGGGGGACTCGACTACTCGATCACCCATCCGCGACGCGATGCGGCAGCGGCACAGGCGTACGCACGGATGACGGCGATGCAGGACCGAATGCCGCCGAGAAACGTCTCTGCGATGCGAATGTCGCCGCTCCACCTGGACACGATTGCGAACCGGTTGCCCAAGCTGAAGATTATCGGCGCCCACCTTGGGAACCAGGGCAACTACGACTTCGCTACGTCCACGGCGCGATGGCGACATAATGTCTACTTCGACATGAGTGGCGGCGAGACGATTGAGCGCCACATGGTCGAGCGAAAGCTGCTGGCGGCAAACTCACAGGGCGAATTCGGCGTTGAGAAGCTGATTTTCGGCAGCGACTGCGGCATGGATGAAATCCGGGCGCACATCGACCGCTTCGAAATCATCTACGACCAGCTTGGACTGACGGACGACGAACGAGAACGGCTCTGGTGGCGAAACGGCGCTGAACTGTACGGCCTCGAAACGCCGACCTTCGCCGCGGAGTGACGGTTTCGGCAGCGAACATGCGGCCCGTGCCGGGGGCGACCAGCGTGGGCGCTCGCACCGTCCTCATCGGCGGTCTGGCGGCGTTGGGGATCGGCGCGTATGTCTCGATGCGGCCTGAGCAGCCCTGGATATTGTTGCTGACAACGTTGATGGTGGCGCTTGGGACGGATGGCCTTGTGAAGAGCCACCCCCACTGGACGGCGCTGCGGCCTATCGACTCGATCGTTTACACGTTTCTTCCGGCGCTGGCCGTGCTTGGCTCGGGCCTGTTCATCGACCACGCGATTGAGAGCTACGGCCGACAAGGGGCTGCACTGGCAGCTGGCTTGACCGTGGGCTTCGTGGCGTTCGGCGAATTCCAGACGGTGGACCCGGATGGTCGGCTGTACGGGCCTTTTCGCGTGTTCATGGCCGTTGCGACTTATCTGGTGGCGTTCTCGTTCTTCACCGTGATTTATAGCCGCGACTTCGATGTGCCCTTCGCAGGCATGTTTGTCGCCGGAGTTAGCGGGCTGCTCTCGATGGAGCTCCTGCGCGAAAGCAGGATCATCGGGATCAGCAGTCTCCTCGTGGGACTCGCGATTGGACTAACGCTTGGTGAGTTCAGGCTCGTCTTGTACTTCTTCCCGTTAGACGGCCTGCTGGCGGGTGCGTTACTGCTTATCGCCTTCTACCTGGCGACAGGAATCGTCCACCATCTGCTCGACAGAGACCTCGACCTGATGACCGCCGCCGAGTACGTGGTTGTGGCAGGGATTGCATCCGCCGCGGTCGTCGTGGCGAGGGTTGTGAGTTAGGCGGCAAAGACAAAAGCCCTTCCAAGGAAGGGCTTTTGCGGTCTGTTTGCGTGCCTTATCTAGGCGGCTGGATTGAGCTTGCGGGGATCGGGATTCGGTTCACGAGTGATGAGAGCCAGGCGCGTTTGGCCGTGGCGTCCACTGTGGCGTTCGATCCACTGCCGCTCGATGTCCGGCGCGCCCGTGAATCGGGCATCGCAACGAGGACATGCGGTCATGTGTTTCCTCTTACTACTTTCTATTTCTTAGTATCGGCAGGTTTACGTGAACAAATCGATCAGGGGTTACCCGTTCGTCAGACTCACGTGTCCTGTATGTGTCGAAACCTGCGTAGGCGAGCGACCTAAGTTTGCAGGCATGGATGCGGCTTCGAATGTGAAGCCGGTGGCATTTCGCATGCGAGATGCCTGAGTGGCTTGCGCCACTGGCGGAGGTGCGCCACCGTTTCGCGGTGAGCACCGTAAAGATCAGTTCGTGGAACGTGAACGGCCTCAGGGCAACCATCAAGGCGGGTCACTTGCAGGCGTGGCTAGATACAAGCCGGCCGGCAGTGGTTGGATTCCAAGAAGTGAAAGCGACTCAGGATCAGGTGCCGGACGAGCCCTGGACGGCCCTCGGATACCGAAGCTGGTGGCACCCGGCTCAGCGTGCCGGTTACAGCGGTGCCATCTTGCTATCTCAAGAAGAGCCGCTCGATATCCACCTCGGCCTGGGCCTCGAACAATTTGATGTCGAGGGTCGCGTCATCCAAGCCGACTACCGGGATTATACAGTAATTACGGCGTATTTCCCTAATGCCGGTCGGGGCGTCGAGCGGATGCAATACAAATTGGATTTCTATGCGGCCTTCCTGGAGCACGTAAACGGCCTTCGGCAACAGGGGCGAAGCGTGATCTTCATGGGCGATTTCAATGTCGCGCACCACGAAATTGACCTCGCTCGGCCCGATGAGGCGCTCAAGGGGACGGGCTTCCTTCCGGAAGAGCGCGCCTGGATCACGAAGATCATAGAAAACGGGTACGTCGATACGTTTCGGGCGAAGCATCCAGACGCGATCGGCGCCTACAGCTATTGGGACGCCTGGCGCGACCGCCGGGCCAGGAATATCGGTTGGCGCATCGACTATGTGATGGCTGACGACGGCATCGCCCCACGCGTGTCAGACGCGTTTATCCAGGCCGAAGTGATGGGTTCGGACCATTGCCCTGTCGGAATCGAACTCGAGGTCTAGGATTTGGGTTGGTCCGCGTTTATGGACGCTTGCGAATTCTTTGACCGGGCGACAGGTAATCCTTAGATTTGATCGGGGCCCGGAGCGGGGCCGCCAGCGGTCTTCGGGGTGTAGCGCAGCCTGGTAGCGCACTTGTATGGGGTACAAGAGGTCCCGCGTTCGAATCGCGGCACCCCGACCAACCTTTTTGAATCTGGGATTGGGCGGAGCGCGGCGGCGCGAAACGTCCGTTTGGACGCCTTGCTAACAGATTTGCTAACAACCAACGGTTTGGTCAGTGGCAACTCGGCTTCGCGGGCGATTTCGGATGGCCGCATCCAGGGCACGAGAGCTTCGACCTAATTCGCTCCCGTTTCAGGAGTTAGGCGCAGGCTGATGGCCGAGACGCTGCGCTCGTCGGCGGTTCGGCACGCATATTGAAGTCAAGGGTTGGGAAGTGCGGTGTCACGACCGTAAAGACGCCAGCCAACGAGATTTCTCGAAGGCTGTTCCTAGTTATGAAGGTTTTGGTCGGGCATCGACGGTTGGAGCGACCACATCGTTCGACCAATTAGCTTCGTCGCTTGCGGATATCTGTTACCCAAATCCTCCAACGCTTGGATATCCGCTTCCAGTTCCGCGGGCTCGAGTCAGCCGGTCGGCCAGCAACAACGAATGGCACTTTTGGTGGACCGGTGGCGTCATACCGCCATGGGGTTGCGATGAAGCGGTGGATCTTCAATGCATTGGAAGTTGACGTGAGGTGTCTGCACCTTCGCGGCCTCCTTCGGTGCCCCGTGGCTGTACGCCAACTATGCACCGTTCGACTCGACCGGAATCTCGACTGACTGCGGCTGGCACCGTTGTTCTTGACGCGAAGCCTAGTGCCCGCCCTGTGAATGCATCCTGGGGCCGTCCGTTTCCAGTCTTCCGCCCGGGTTAGTTCGGTCCATCTCCAGCGAGGTACGGGAGCAGGATTCGATAGGTGATGCCTGTCTGGGCCGAGTAGCTGTATTGGAGCGATTCCGCGAGCGTACGTTTGGCGAACCCCGGAACGGTGACCAGCAAAATGAGCGCGACAAGGGCCGCTAAAGCTAGCTGTGGGATGAGTCGCGAATGCGTGGCTTTGCCTTCGGCATGTGTAATCTCGGGGCTGCCAAGCTTCGATAATGTTCGAACCGCACCGAATCCGGCGAAGAGTACTCCAGCAGCCAGCCAAAGGCTTACGAGGTTGATCGCAAACTCATCGGGCGGCCCCATCAGTACGTCGAAGTGCAAGAAAGTCAGGGCCCAACCAAGCCCGCCAAATGCAAGCCAGAAAATACGCTGGCGACCGGCAGTGGTGAGCGACAGAATCGCGAGCGGTACGGCTGCTAGCAAGAGGTCCTGGGCGAACAAATGTGGGCTCATCAGGATGCTGGCGAAAACAAGCATCGAGAACAGTTCCGCATAACGTTGCTGCCTCATAGCGGCTCGACCGGCGGCGACGCAATATCCGGCTGTCCCGGTGGTTAGGACAGCGGCCAAGATGGTGCGAATTAGATGATGCTCTGGGCCTACGAGCGCGCGCACGAAGGCATTCCAGCCGAACATCGCATGCAACCAGATCCCGTTTTGGTCTTCCCAGCCAGTCGCGTGAATCATGAGTTGCACCCAGCGAATCTGAACCATCGGGTCGATGAAGAACACAGCAGCAAGTCCGAGCAGCGCTTGAACAGCCGTGGCTAGACCGACCGCGCGCCAACGCCGAGTCAGAAGTAGATAGACAACCGGTACAACCACCAACTGTGGCTTCATTCCCACGAGGGTCAGCCCAAGAACAACCCAACGATCACTTCGATTTCGGAACGCACCGAACCAAATTGCAACCCAGCCAGCGAGCAATGCCATCGTCATCTGCCCGTGTAGAACCGTTTCGTGGAAAGGCATCGACGAGACCGTTCCAAGGATGACGATTCCCAACAGCGGGGCATTTTGGCGACTGACTGTGGCACGAGCTAAAGCCACAAAGGCCGCAGAAAAGAACGCAAGTTGAAGCACCGTCCATGCGATGGCAGCGCCCGCGAGGCTTAGCAGCGAAAGAGCTAGTAGAGGGAAGACAGTCCCCGGAGGGTTGTAGAAAGGCAGGCGGATAATGGAATCGGCGGGGACACCGAGTTCGTTTGCTTCAGCTAAATGAAGTGTGGATGGATCATAGAGTCTGTCCGCGTCGTCGCCGCGTGCGACGTGTCCCGCTGAATAAAAGACGGCGAAGTCGTCGAAGTATGGATCGTAGTCTTTATCGGCCGACAGCCGAATCGTTTGGGGTGCGAAGTTCGTGACCGAATCCACCAAGGCGAAAGCGAACCAACCTAAAACGAGAGGCACGACGAGGTAGGACAAAACGCGCTGCCAATTTAGGAGGGGCAACGCCCGACTGAGGGGAGGGCGAACCCTCCCGATCGAAATTACGGTCATCGAAAATTCTCCGCCTGGATTGATGCGTCCGCTTCGATTTTCATGGCGTCAACGCTCCGCCAGCACTGAAGGCTCGGAACAACGGCTCGTCGTAAACGGCTTCCTGAGCCACGACGGGACTCCCAGAGGACGAGACGACGATTCCGAAGGTCTTGCCTGTCGGAATGCCATCGTTGCTGCTGAAAGTGCCGCGGCTTTGTGCTGGCAAGGTCAGTTGCTGCTCAACCGGCGCCGTGCCGTCGTTGAAGTAATACGTGGCTGTCACCGTTGCTTCGGCGATTCCCGGGTTGCTGACAGTAATGAAAGTGACGTTCCCTGGCATGCTCGACCCACCACTGAACGACCACTCTGAGGCGAGGCTCGACGCGGCCATGGTGGAGTTTGATCGGCTTGCGCCATCCGCTGGATCGATCAGGACTTCCTGCACCACGACGGGAGCGTTGGAAACGATGAAGACCCCGAACGCCTTATCGACGCCAACCCCGGTGGCAAGCTCATGCGCAATGAACGTGCCACGGGAATGAGCTGGTATCAAGAGGTTGCGAACGACCGGGGCTTCTCCGTCGATGTTGAACGTGGCGGTTACCGTTGCATCGGCTGCGCCCGGGTTTCCAATCGAAATGAAGGTCTGCCAGCCAGCTCCCGTGAATCCTTCCCCGAGATACCAGGTTGTCGCAGGGGCGGGAACGCCAACCGTCCGGTGAGCGATGCTCCGGCCCGGGTCGTACATCGACATCTCAGAGACGATGGGCTGGGTCGATGACACGGTAACGGAGAACGCTTCGTTCGGGACATCGACGTGACCAACAAAGGTATAACGTTGCCCAGCGCCAACAGTGACTGTGTCAGTCACGGTGCCTCCGGCCTGTTTCTCGTACGTAATCGTTACGTCGGCCGCGGAAGCTCCTGGATTGGCGACGAGAACGAAAGTCTGCCACCCAAACTGTGTGTAGCCTTCAGCGAAGTACCACGTGTTGGAAAGAATTCGACTCCCGGTCGTGCCATGCGCATAGTCGCCGGACGAACCCGCATACATTTGTTCCTCGGCAACAATTGGCAGATCCGACGTGATGCGAACGCCGAAGGCGAAGTCGACGCCTGGACCCGTCGCGACGTTGCTCGCGTCCAGCGTGAGTTCGCTTTGACTCGAAACCACCACAGCCTTCGTAACGGTTGTACCGGTATCGAGCAGGTAGGTGACAGACACGTTGGCGTCGGTCAAGTTTGCATTCAACAGGCGGAGTTCGGTGGTCCATCCAGCGCCCGTGTAGCCTTCGGCGAAATACCAGACGAGACCTGAACTGTCGTTGACGTTGAAGGACTGGCTGACCTGGGGTGCTGCGTTCCAGTTGGTGTTGCCGGACTGGTTCGCGTCGATGGTGCAGAGGCCGGTGGAGAGCAGGGTGACCGAAGTCCCGGCGACCGTGCAGACGGCGGGTGTCGATGAGCTGAAGCTCACGGCGAGGCCGGAGCTTGCGGTGGCTCCCACCGTTACCGGCGAGTCGGCGAGGATCTTGTCGGCGAGGCTGCCGAAGGTGATGACCTGGCTCCCCTTATTGATGGCGAAGGTGCGCTGCACCGGGGCGGCAGCGCTGTAGGTGCCGTTCCCGGCCTGGTTCGCTTCGATGGTGCAATCGCCGACGGCGAGGAGGCTGATGACGCTGCCCGCTACCGAGCAGGTCGCAGGTGTCGTCGAGCTGTAGCTCACGGCCAGACCCGAGGTCGCTGTTGCCGCCGGTACCGGTGCCGCTCCTCCGAAGCTCGCATCAGCAAGCGCCGGGAAGGTGATCGTCTGTGTCGTCAGGTCGACGTTGAAGGACTGGCTGACCTGGGGTGCTGCGTTCCAGTTGGTGTTGCCGGACTGGTTCGGCATCGATGGTGCAGAGGCCGGTGGTGAGAAGGGTGACGGAGGTCCCGGCGACCGAGCAGACGGCGGGTGTCGATGACGTGAAGCTCACGGCCAGGCCCGAGCTTGCCGTCGCTCCGACGGTGATGGGAGAGTCGGCGAGGATCTTGTCGGCGAGGGTGCCGAAGGTAATGACCTGGTCGGCCTTATTGATGGCGAAGGTGCGCTGCACGGGGGCGGCGGCACTGTAGGTCCCGTTGCCGGCCTGGTTCGCTTCGATGGTGCAGTCGCCGACGGCGAGGAGGCTGATGACGCGTACCGGCTACCGAGCAGGTGGCAGGCGTCGTCGAGCTGTAGCTCACGGTCAGGCCCGATGTCGCTGTGGCCGCCGGTACCGGTGCTGCTCCTCCGAAGCTCGCGTCAGCAAGCACGGGGAAGGTGATCGTCTGGGTTGTCAGGCTGACGTTGAAGGACTGGCTGACCTGGGGTGCAGCGTTCCAGTTGGTGTTGCCGGACTGGTCGGCATCGATGGTGCAGAGGCCGGTGGTGAGAAGGGTGACGGAAGTCCCGGCGACCGAGCAGACGGCGGGTGTGGATGAAGTGAAGCTCACGGCCAGGCCGGAGCTTGCCGTCGCTCCGACGGTGATGGGAGAGTCGGCGAGGATCTTGTCGGCGAGTGCGCCGAAGGTGATGACCTGGCTCGCCCTTATTGATGGCGAAGGTGCGCTGCACCGGGGCGGCAGCGCTGTAGGTGCCGTTGCCGGCCTGGTTCGCTTCGATAGTGCAGTCGCCGACGGCGAGGAGGCTGATGACGCTGCCCGCTACCGAGCAGGTCGCAGGTGTCGTCGAGCTGTAGCTCACGGCCAGACCCGAGGTCGCGGTTGCCGCGGGCACCGGTGCCGCTCCTCCGAAGCTCGCATCAGCAAGCACCGGGAAGGTGATCGTCTGGGTTGTCAGGTTGACGTTGAAGGACTGGCTGACCTGGGGCGCTGCGTTCCAGTTGGTGTTGCCGGACTGGTTCGCGTCGATGGTGCAGAGACCGGTGGAGAGCAGGGTGACCGAGGTCCCGGCGACCGTGCAGACGGCGGGTGTCGATGAGCCGAAGCTCACGGCGAGGCCCGAGCTTGCGGTGGCTCCGACGGTGACCGGTGAGTCGGCGAGGATCTTGTCGGCGAGGGCTGCCGAAGGTGATGACCTGGTCGGCCTTATTGATGGCGAAGGTGCGCTGCACGGGGGCGGCGGCGCTGTAAGTGCCGTTCCCGGCCTGGTTCGCTTCGATAGTGCAATCGCCGACGGCGAGGAGGCTGATGACCTGCCCGCTACCGAGCAGGTGGCAGGTGTCGTCGAGCTGTAGCTCACGGCCAGACCCGAGGTCGCGGTTGCCGCGGGCACCGGTGCCGTTCCTCCGAAGCTCGCATCAGCAAGCACGGGGAAGTGATCGTCTGTCCCGTCACCGGGGCGGCGTGGACAAAACCAGTGCCGGAGTCTGTGAAGGTACTGCCCGCGATAGGCAGGAAGACCCAGTCGTAGCTGGACTCATGGAGCGTGAGCTTGAAGATGCCGAACGTCGTGTCGTTGCGCACCTCGCTCGTCGGCGCGGTTGTCGCCAGCCCGTGATGGCCTTCGCCTCCGACGCCCACCGTAAATTGGCGGATGCCGTAGGTCGGGTCAGCTACCGGCGGGTCGGAGAGCGTCGCGCCGGACTTCATCGGTGCAAGACGCTCGTAGATGTGGTCGTGGCCATCGAGGACGATGTCCGCTCCACCCTGGTAGAGCGCGTCCCACAACGGCTGGACCGGCGTGTAGTTCGTGGCCCCCGAGCCATAGCGTGGCTTGTGCCAGAGAGCGATCACGTTCTTTGTGCTGTTCGCGGCCAGGTCAGCTTTAAGCCAGACCTCCTGCGGCGAACCAACATCACAACCACCTGGCACGAGCTCGCACTGGCTGTCGAGGTTGACGATGTGCCAGTACGGGCCGATGTCGTAGCTGTAATAGCTTGTCCCGCCGGCGTTCGCGTTTAAGCCGAAGTAGTCGAAATAGCCGTCGAGGTTGTTGCTGCCATTGCTGGCACCCCAGTCGTGATTTCCAGGAACGGGACGCGTCCGGTCGAGCACCGAAGCTTCACCCCACGGGGTCGTCGCGTAGCAGTCGGCGAATTCCGTCGCCGTCCCGTTGTCGTAGACGTTGTCTCCTGTTGTGAAGACGACGCCATCGATTCCCTTGATGATGTTGCCGGTGAGCGTGTCTTCGGTGACCGAACAGGAACCGATGTCGCCAGCCCCGACGAAGACGGGGTCGACGCTCGGGATGGTGTGGAACGTCCAGGTTGGACCGGTCGTCGTGAACTCGCCGTCCGAGACGGTGACGTACCACTCGAACGTCTGGCCTGCTCCGAGGTTGTTCCAGGCCATGCTTGAGTTACTGCCTGATGGCACTGACGGAATTTGCGTGAGCTGGGCGAAGTTGCCGCTCGCCAGTGGCCGTCCGTAGAACGTTACCGTCAGCGGGTCTGCGTCCGGGTCCGAGACCCCGACCTGCAGTGTCGGCGACAAACTGACGCCTGTCGCCGTGTTGGTAGGTGTGTTCACCACCGGCATGTCCGGAGCGACGTTCGCTGGGGCGGGGATGACGGTGAGCGAGACCGTAACTGTGTTGGAATCCGCCGTCCCATCGTTCGCCTTGTAAGTGAAGCTGTCCGGGCCGCTGTAGCCAGCGGCGGGTGTGTACGTGAAGCCGCCGTTCGCAGAAAGACTGAGCGCCCCATGGCTCACATTGCCGACAAGGACGGCGGTAAGCGGGTTTAGTTCAGCATCCGTATCGTTCGAAAGCACTCCGGGTAGAGGGACGACCTTCGCTGTGTCCTGGTCCGTGGAGTAGCTCTCGCCGGTTGCAACTGGCGGCGTATTCGGTGCAGGCGGCGCGCCATGGACGGTACCGGTCCCTGAGTCAGAGAACGTACCGCCGGCGATCGGGATGAACTCCCAGTCATAGGTTGTGTCATGGAGGGTGAACATCATCACGCCGTAGGCCGTCGTGCTGTGCGCATCGCTGACCGCGAGTTCGTTGAACGTGCTCTGGAGAGATGCGCCGCCGGTACCGACGGTGAACTGGCGAATGCCGTACAAGGGATCTGCCACCGGCGCGGAGCCGAGCGTCGCGCCGGACTTGGCCGGTTCGAGACGTTCGTAAAGGTGGTCGTGACCGTTGAGAAGAATATCGACGCCGAACTCATACAGGTCTGCGTAGAACGGCTGCATATCGGTCAGCGTTGTTACGCCCGAACTGTATCGAGGCTTGTGCCAGATCGCGATGACGTTCTTGGTGCTGTTAGCGGCCAGGTCGGCACGAAGCCACAACTCCTGAGCTGAGCCAGCGGAGCAACTCACCTTGGCGCATTCGCTATCGAGGTTGACGATGTGCCAATTGCTGCCGGGTATATCGTAGCTGTAGTAGCTCTTTCCGTTGGCATCGGTGGCGTTGAGGCCAAAGTAGCCCGTGTAGCCGTCAAGGTTCCCGGAGTTCCAGTCATGGTTGCCGGGGACCGGACGTGTCCGGTCTTTGATCGTCCCACCCCAGCCGGTGTCGTAACAGTTGGCGAATTCGGCGGCAGTGCCGTTCTGGTAGACGTTGTCTCCGGCCGTCCAAATCGTTCCGTCGATGGCGCCGATGGCCAGGCCGGTAGCCTCGTCCTGGGTCCGAGAACAGTCGGCAATGTCGCCAGCGCCGACGAACACTGGGTCGGGACCAAGAGCGGTGTGGAAGGTCCAGGTCGGACCAGTGGTCGTGACGCCGCCGTCGCTCACCGAGACGTACCATTCATAGGTGCGGCCGCCGCTCAAGCCGGTCCAGGGCGTCGCATCGACTCCCGACGCGACACCCACATGCTGGGCGATTTGTGCGAATACGCCGCTTGCGAACGGCCGCCCGTAGAAGGTGACCGTCATGGGGTCGGATTCAGGATCGGAGACGTTGACGCTCAACGTCGGACCCGTGCTCACGCCCGTAGCCGCATCTGCAGGGCTGTTCAACGTTGGAATTGCCGGGCGCACCATTTACTACCGGCGGGACAAAGCCCGCAACCCAGGAATACCCCGTACCGGTGATGGCGCCCGTGCCCGGCATGGCCGGCGTCGCCGTAGCGTCTCCGACGCTCGCGCCGGAACCTTCGTTCAGACCCCAGCGGGCCACGAGACCTGCCCCGCTGGTAAGTTCACTGTTCTTCGCGCCCTGGATTTCCGCCAGGGAGCGGGCGTAGTTCCAAACGCGCGCTTCGTCGATGACGCCCTGAAACTTCCCAACGGCGGTACCCGTGGAAGTTATCATCGTCCCGAGCGCCGCCGGTTGAATTGAGTCGTTACGCGGATGGAACCCTGGGGTTATCGACGCCTCGAGGTTGCCATCGAGGTAGACCTTCCAGTTCGTGCCGTCGAAGGTCGCCGCAGCGTGGTGCCAAACGTTGTTCGTGATGGCGGTGGTGCCGGAGACCGGAGCGTTCTGGCCGGTCGGAGCCTGGGATCGTCGATCCCTTCGAAGTCCGCCGCAATGACGTTCCCGGCAGTGTTAATGCCGAGAATCCAGTTCGCGTCAACGTTCGAGCCTTCAGCTTGCGGTGCCCCATGCGTCAGCAACGGAACAATCGTGATCCCGCCGGTGCCGGTGGTGTTCTCCGTACCGGTACCGGTCCGCTTGAACCAGGTTTCGATTGTGAAGGTCGCGAGGTCCAGTTTCGCCGGGTCGCCGAAGGTTACGTACGCTCCCGAGGAGCCCAAGGTCGAGGGCGGTATTGGTCGGCGGGCTATCAACCGTCAGTGAAACGGTCGCGGTGTTCGAGTCAGCCGTGCCGTCGTTCGCCTGATAGGTGAAGCTGTCTGGCCCTTCATAGCCGAACGTCGGTGTGTAGGTGAAACCGCCGTTGGCGTTGAGTACGAGTACGCCGTGAGCGACGTTGGTCACCACCGAAGCGGTCAGAGGATCGGTGTCCAAGTCCGTGTCGTTTCCGAGGACGCCGAGACCTACGGCCACGATCAGGGGAGTGTTGTACGGCGTCGAATAGCTATCGTCGTTTGCCACGGGGACGTTGTTCGCGTCGATGGTGAGGTCAACGGTGACCGTATTGGAGTCTGCTGTGCCGTCGTTGGCCTTGTAGGTGAAGCTATCGGGTCCGAAGTAGCCGCCCGCCGGTGTGTAGCTGAAGCTGCCGTCGGAGTTCAAGGTGAGCGCGCCGTGCGAGACGTCGTCGACCAGGACAGCCATAAGAGGGTCACTGTTCCCGTCGCTGTCGTTCGCAAGTACGCCGGGCGCGATCACATCGAGTTGCGTGTCGACCGGCGTGCTGAACGAGTCGGCGACAGCCACTGGCGCGACATTCGTGGCAACAAGGTTCAACCCAGCGACCCACGTGGGGCCATTGGTTAACGTGCCAGCCAACGGCGCAACCGAGTTGGCGGCAATATTCCCACTACCGAAGTTCAGGCCCCATCGCGCGACCAGGCCCGTAGCGGACGAAATTTCTAGGTCTTTGGTCGCCAGGATCTCGGCCGGTGTTCGGGCAACGCTCCAAATGCGTGCCTCGTCGATTTCACCCTGGAAGAACCCTGCCGCGACCCCGCTAGAGGTCATCGCGGTACCGATGCCGGCATGCTGGATGCTGTCGGCCCGAGGCGGTTCGTTGACTACCAACGATCCATCGGGTGCACCGTCAAGGTAGATCGTCCAGGTACCGTTGTAGGTCGCTGCGACGTGGTGCCAAACATCGTTGGTGACTACTGTATTCCCGATTAGCGATGATTCTGTCCGAGCGGCCCTGTTCCACCGGCCCCCTCCTCGAAGTCAACCGCGAACTTGTTACTCAGCCGAGTCGATGCCGAGGAAGTAATTCAAGTCCACGTTGGAGCCGTCATTCTCATCACGGCCCTTGGTGATGATTGGCACGAAATTAAACAGCCCACCTCCGCCAGACCCCGACGTAGTTGTCGTGGCACCTGTGCCTGTGCGCTTAATCCATGCCTCTAGCGTGAAAGCCGGGAGACCCAGCGAGGGGGCCGCCCCGAAGGTCACGTAATCGTTCACGCCGTCGAAATGCAGCGCCGTTGGATCCTGAGGGATAAATCCGGCCCCCCAGATGGGCGAGCCGACCGCTGCCCCGGTGATCCCATTGCCTGAACTGTCGCCGAGGACTGCGTTTGCACCCTCATCCAGGTTCCAGGCGCCGATCAGGTTGGTCTGGGCGCTCGTGATTGTCGTGTTCTTCGTCGCCATGATCTGAGCCTGCGTCCGTGCCACATCCCAGATGCGTACTTCATCGACAAGTCCAGCAAAGAACCCGGCGGCCGTTCCGACCGTATTCAGCGATGTGCCAACCGCCGTTACGACGTTGGTCTGTTCGTTCGCGGCGACGTTGACCACCAGGGTCGCTTCGAGCGCGTCGTCGAGGTAGAGGTTCCAGGTTGCGCCGTCGTAAGTCGCGGCCGCATGGTGCCAACCACTCCCAACCGCAATGGGCGTGACACCAAATACCGGGTGATTGCCGCTGCCAGCAGCGGCCTCGAAGTCCGCGGCAAGAGTGTTCGCTGGCCGTGTCGATGCCGAGGAAGTAGTTGACGTCTTGGGCCGGTGTTTCATCTTCGGCGCGACCCTTAGTTATCAGCGGTATCGCGCTCGCGATTCCGCCGTTACCCGTGTTGATTCCAACACCTGTGCCGGTCCGCTGGAACCAGAGTTCGATAGTGAACTCGCCTGTCCGCAAATCGGTGCTCGTGCCAAGAGTCGCATGTTGTGACGTGCCGTTCAGCGACAGCGAAGTGCTCCCCAACGCAGTGACGCGAGACTGGCTACTCGCCAGGACCGGCAACAACACCAGTAGCGAACTGACCAGGAAAATCAGGCGAATGCCGCTGCGCCCGCGCGCCAGCGGATTGGTATTTCCCAACATGAACAGTGCTCCCCCGCCCTGCCGCGCTCGACCGCGACAGGAGCCCGTCCCTACCTAGGGTTTTCCCTAGTGATAAGTGCGAGTGCTTAGTTAACATAGATGACACTCGTTTGTCACCAATTAAGCTTCTATACGTCAAAAAAGTTGGGTCCGTGCGAGGTTTCTAACGGTTCTCTAACGCGCGAGCCAGCGTCTACCCAGACATGGCGTTCGATGCCAGTGCGGATATCTCAGTTACGCCCATCGTGAAATCCGTATGGGAGGTTCACACCCGAACGCGCCCTTTGGGGCCATGTTCGAATTCGTTTGGAATAATCACGTTGCTAACAATTTTGCTAACGCGACGGGTTCCGGCGGATGCATTTATTGCCATAGCGGGTCGCTTTTGAGCCGGAATCAGCCGGACTCTCGAATCTGTGTGCCGTCGGTTGCTGACGTTGCCAGCGGCAGCGGCTTCATGGGGTACAAGAGGTCCCGCGTTCGAATCGCGGCACCCCGACCAACCTTTTTGAATCTGGGATTGGCGGAGCGTGGTGGCTGAATCGCGCCCTCGTTCCACTGGTACTGGAGCCCATGGCAGTTCACGGAGACTCGCGACGATAGGACCGTTCTAATCGCCGACGACCTCCCACGAGGCGTCTATGAATACACGTACTGCGCACGCGCCACCACGCCGGGCGAATTCTTCGTCGGACCTGCGCATGCGGAAAAAGCGTACTTCCCCGGGACGTTCGGGCGGAGCGATAGCGGGAGGTTCGTGGTGGAGCCGTAGTGCGCGTCAGAACCGGGATGGTGGCACGCTTCGGTGTTTTCGCATTCCGGCCCCCGCAAGGCGGCTTGTCGCTAATCGCGGAACTATCCCGACGGCTGCTATTGAGCGTCGTCGAGGAAGCTTATTCGGCTGCAACCGAGCGGCTCAGTCACCATCTCCAAACAAACCTTCTACTGCGGCCCAGGGTTGCCGTCCTAGTCGTCGTCGTTGCTGTCCTGCCATTCGCACTTCTACAGATGAACCCGTTGCTCGTGGGATGGGCCACTCCCGATACCCGACCCCGTGGAGGCTCTGACCGTTCCAGGTATTGGCGCAGTCTCCCTGCTCTAAGGAACGCTCCGCAAGATCGCGTGGTAAACCCAACAGCAATCCGTTTCCACGGCCGACACACCTGGCTAACATGCCGCCCATGACCAAGGGATCCGACTTTCGGCATCAGGCGCTCGACCAATCGCCACTCCTCTCCGCCGCTCGCGTGGTGGGCTGGCGTCGGAGCAGCGGCCAAGGTAAGGCTATCGACGTTACTCGTTCCGTGATCCTCACGCATCAGCGGCCATTGCTCCCGCGGCCGCGCCGCCTGACGTTACGCCGTGCGCGAACTGTCGGTTCTTTCGATGTGTCGTTGGTTCGAAGCCATCGAGACGTCGTGTCGGTTGTGGTGTGCCCCGGCGTAGGTGGGCCCGGCACGGCAGTTGCGATTGAAGAGCTTGCGGTGCTCGGAGTCGGGCGCATCATTGCCATCAATGTGGCGGGGAGCATCGATCCGGCCCTGACCAGCGGGAGCGTGATGCTCGTTGATAGTGCCCTCTGCGGTGACGGCACGTCGCCTCATTACTGCTCGAACTACATCGCCCGGCCTGGTACGAACCTCACGAACGCCATTGCTCAGCGGCTCCGGGACTGCGATATCGGTTTTTCCCGTGGCACTATTTGGTCGACTGACGCGATTTACCGCGAAACCCCCGCGCTGCTCGCCGATTCCCGGGGGCGGGGAGCGGTAGCCGTCGACATGGAGACCGCGGCAGTGCTTTCTGTCTCCGCCTCACTCGGAATTGAAGCAGCCGCGATCGTCGTTGCCGCTGACGTGACATTGGATGATTGGCGCCCGCCGCTGGACATGAAGAGCATTCACGCGACGTTGAGGAGCCTCAGCCAAATCGCCATAGCCTGCCTCGTCGAATGACTCCGGCGATCGTGGTCCTCGCGTACCACCGCCCCAAGGCACTGCGCCGTTTGCTGGCCTCGATGAGCCGTGCTGAATACCCGGAGGGCATCGAAGTTCAACTGGTGGTCTCGATTGACCTCGATCTGGATCGCGGGCCCTTATGGGCGGAGACCTTGCAAGCGGCGCGAGAGTTCCAATGGCCATACGGACCGAAGGAAGTTATCGAGCGTTCGGAACATCTCGGACTGGTTGGCCACTTTTGGGCGTCAGGCAGCCTGACACACATCTACGGTTCGGCGATCCTCCTCGAGGATGACCTGGTCGTCGCGACTTCGTTCTACGCTTTCGCTGTCAGTGCGTTGGGGGCCTACGGTGCCGATGAGCGCGTGGGTGGCTCATGCCTGTATGGACTCTGGTTCAACGGCTTCACGGGCGAACCTTTCCAACCACTCGATGACGGCTCCGACGTGTTCTTCCTGCAATTGCCCTATACGCAGGGACTCTGTTTCAGCGCACGCCAGTGGGATGCACTTGAGCGCTGGGCGAACGGGGATTGCGGCGCGAAGACGGCGAATCTTCACCCGGCGTTCGGTGAATTCGGCCCCGATGAATGGTTTCCGCAGCTGGCAGAATATTTCGTCGCGAATGGTCGCTACGTTTGCTTTCCGCGGGTTTCCGTAACCATCGGGTGGGGCGATCCGGGCGAGCATTTCTCAAAGAGCACGTCCTGGCTTCAGACACCCCTGCCAGTTGGTCCGCGCAACTATCAATTGCGGGCCTTCGAAGACTCGCTCGCCGTTTACGACAGCTTCTTCGAAGTACTTCCGGGCGGCTTGCGGAGGCTTGCACCCGATCTGCCGGCCGACGACTTCGACGTTGACCTGAACGCTACGAAGAGCCGGGAGAACCTGATGGCCGAGCTGGTGCTCACGACCCGTCCTGTCCGGCATGCGGTCGCCGAATACGGTCTGGAGATGTATCCGCCAGAAATGAATGTCATTTGGAGTGTGCCGGGACACGGTATTTCGTTGGCGCGGCGGTCAGACGTGGACTGGGGAAAATGGGCCGAAATCGAATCGAGGCGCCGGCTTCATGCCTACAATTGGCGGCGTCACAGGCCAAGCCGACGCCGCTGGATGAGATTCGTCTTGGCCAGAATGGTCGCCAGGGTAACGGCGCTCCGCTCGCGGACCCGGAGTAGGTAAATGGTTCTTGACATCCGATCCACGTCCAGAAACGAACAACCTAGGTGACGACGCCCAAAACTCAGCGGCGGCGCCGCGAAACCGGTTGGCCAGGAGAGGCACACCATTCCCTCGGCGCCTGGACCATGACCGGACCATTCAAAGTAGCGGAGCCCCACATCGCGTATTACGCGACCACCAGAGCGATGGACATCGTGGTCTCGGCACTGCTTCTCGTGCTCGCCACGCCTGTAATGGCTCTCGCTTGCGTCGCGATCATCATCGGGACCGGGGAAGCTCCGCTGCTCAGACAGAAACGCGTTGGTCATCTCGGCCGGGAATTCGTGATGCTCAAGCTGCGAACGATGCATACCGACACGGGCGAACCCGGTGATCAGCCTCTGGGGCGCCAGGTGCTCTTCGAAAAAACAGAGAATGATCCGCGCGTGTCCCGGATTGGGAGAGTCCTACGAAAAGCATCGATCGACGAACTCCCTCAGTTGGTCAACGTTTTGGCTGGCCAAATGCGGCTCGTCGGTCCACGACCGGCGCTGCCTGAAGAAGTCGCCCGCTACCCACGTTCATGGAATCGGAGATTGGCCGTAAAGCCAGGTCTCACCGGCCTCTGGCAGGTGAGTGGGCGTAGCAGCGTAAGAACTAAGCGCCGAATGGCCATGGATAGGTATTACGCTTCTCACCGTTCACTGCAGCTGGATCTCAGCATCCTCGTCCGTACCGTCGGCGCCGTCGTTTCGATGCGAGGCGCCTGGTGACGATGACCCGTCCGCCTTCTCACGCATTTGGCCCGCCGAACGGAAGCATCGCGCTCGTCCACGACTATATGACGCAACTCGGCGGCGCCGAGCGCGTCGCCGGAATATTGGCGCGAGAGTTTCCGGCAGCCCGCCTTCTAACGTCAGTCCATCGCGAGTCCAAGGTTCCCCTCGAATACATCGGTGGGCGGAGTTGGGAGACCAGTTTCCTGCAACGCTACACCCGCGCCCCTCTGAAAGGCATGCTCCCGTTCCTGCCCAGGGCGGTCTCGTCACTCGACGCCCGCCGGTGCGAGCTAGTCATATCGAGTTCGAGTGCATTTGCGCACCATATCCGCTCAGACACGGACGCCATCCATGTCTGCTTTTGTCACACACCACCGCGGTTTCTATGGGAACCGGACCAGTACTTCCGGGGAAGCGGGGCTCAGCGGGCCGCCCTCGCTCCCCTCTTGCATGCGCTCAGGAAACTCGACCTGCAAGCGGCCGCGCGAGTGAGCGCATACATCGCCGTTTCGAGGCACGTCGCGCGCCGCATCGAAACCGTTTACGGCCGCGTCGCGACGGTCGTATATCCACCGGTGGAAGTCGCGCGCTTTCACCCGGTGAAGGAGCGCTCGGCCCGCTTCCTCGTGGTTTCGAGGTTGGTCCGTTCGAAGCGGGTTGAGCAGGTGGTCGAAGCCGCCAACCGTTTCCAGCTTCCGCTGGATGTCATTGGAGCCGGTCCCGAGTTCGCTCGACTGGCGCGCCTTGCCGGCCCCTCGGTTCGCATGCTCGGGTGGCAACCCGATGACGTGGTGCGTCAGGCGATGGCCGAATGCACGGCCGTGGTGGTCGCCGGCGAGGAGGATTTTGGGCTCGTCACCGCAGAAGCGCAGGCGAGCGGACGACCCCCTGTCGCCTACGCAGCTGGCGGAGCACTTGAGATTATTGACGATGGCGCCACCGGCTTCTTGTTCCAGACCCAAAGTTCTGAGGCGATCGGTGAGGCGATGCTGCGAGCTGCCATTCGAGCCCTCCAGGTTACCGACCTTCGTGACTCGGCGGCACGCTTCGATATTCCTGTGTTCCGGGAGGGCCTGAGCCGCGCCCTTGAATCGTTTGGGTGGCGTGCAACGACACCGGCACTCGATGCGCAGGTTGGTTAAGTTGCTGCGCCTCACGCTTTTCCGGTCTGCCGCGCCCTCGTCGCCCACGGCGGGCGCCCGGGAGGCCGTGGCGGAAGTGGCGAGGGGAACGGCCCTCGTGATGCTCAGCGTAGCAATTGTGCTGAGCCCTTTTCGCGCCCGAATCGTTTTGGAATCCCGTGGGGTGCCTCCGGTCTACTCCGACTACCGGGATCTCCTGCTTTTCTGGAATGAAATCGCGATTCTCGCATGCCTCGTCTTTTGGGCTGCAAGCATGCTCCTCAAGCCAAGGCCATTGGAGTTGGGGCCGATAATCCTTCGAATTCCCGTATTTGCGCTCCTTGCCGCCGTCATACTCTCGGCGCCGTTCTCAGTCGACCTGCTGCTCTCATCGTTCCATGCAATGTCGGTCTTCATGTTTGTTGGGCTCGCGCTCTTCGTCCTCAACGAGGTTGAGGACGTCAATCAACTTGTGCCTGCGCTGGCTGCGATGGTGGTGATTCAAGCTGTCATCGCGGTTGCCCAGTTCGTTGGCCAGGAATCGTTCGGTTTAGAACACTTCGGCGAGTTGAAGCTGGACCCGGAGGTGGGCGGCGTCAGCATTGTCTGGACCGAAGGCCATCCCAAGTTGCTCCGTGCTTATGGGATGACCGACCACCCAAACATTCTCGGTGGTGTTATCGCATTTGCGATTCTGCTAATTGGATCCGGTCTTTCCCGTTGCCGGGGGACGCGGGCAACCCTCTCGAACCTGGCGTTCGGGCTCGGCATGCTGGTTATTGCGCTGACGTTTTCTCGCTCCGCTGTTCTTGCGCTGGTCGCCGGTGGCGGACTGGCACTGACTATTTTCGGCGTCAGGCGGGACTGGCCCGAGGTCAGAGATTGGTTCGTTGCTCTTGCGATCGGAGGGCTGCTCGCGTTGATGCTGCTAAAACCGTTCTCCGCTTACGTTGCTCCACGCGTGAATCCCGCTGGACAAGAGGCCGGAAGCACGGAGGAACGCTCGTTCAGCGAGCGCGAGGCGCTGATCCGAAATACGAACGAGATTTTCGTGAAGCATCCGCTGACTGGAGTCGGCCTCGCGGCGTTACCGACAGCGATGCGAGAGGCGTTCCCGAATTTCGAGTACGACTACGCGCCGGCGCACGTGGCAATCGTCGTCGTGGCGGCGGAGATTGGCTTGCTTGGCGCGTTCGCCTATGGGCTGCTGATGGTGATCCCCTGGGTGATGCTCTGGTTCTATCGCCGAAGGCTCTCGCGCGAACTCATCGGCGTCTCTGGCGCGTTGCTTGCCGTCACGGTCGTTGGGTTCTTCGACTACTACACCTGGAGCCTGACTCCGGGGCGAATCTGGTTCTGGCTGGTGCTGGCTCTCTGGGCAGTGGAATTCCGGAGAAGTACCAGGCGGTCCGCCGATGCTTGAAGTGGCGTTCATCCCCGTGCTGCTGGTGTACTTCGGGGTCCTGGTGGCGCTGTTCGTTTACGGAGCGAACTTCTTTCACCTCACCGTACTCGCGATCGCGACCCGACGCGCCACGCCTCTTGCCAAGGAGCCGGCTGAGTGGCCACTTATTGTCGTGCAGCTGCCGATCTTCAACGAGCTCTATGTGGCGAAACGTCTAATCGATGTGGTTTGCGCACTGGACTACCCAACCAACAAGCTTGAGGTGCAGGTTCTCGATGACTCGACTGACGAGACCCGCTTGGTAGTCGATGAATCGGTCGAATACTGGCGTGCCCGCGGTCTGAAGATCAAGGTGCTTCGTCGAGAAGACCGCCACGGTTTCAAGGCGGGCGCGCTGGAAGCAGGTATGGCCGTTACCTCCGCCGAGTTCGTTGCCATCTTCGACGCCGACTTCATTCCACCAGCTGATTTCTTGAAACGGGCGTACCCGGTGCTCCATGCAGACGAAGGACTGGCGTTTGTCCAGACCCGTTGGGGCCACACGAATCGGAGCAAGTCGCTCCTGACGTTCCTTCAGTCGCTCTCGATCGACGGTCACTTTTCGATTGAGCAGCATGCACGTTGGAAGGGCGGCTACTTCTTCAACTTCAATGGAACGGCGGGAGTATGGCGTCGCGCTGCACTCGAGGATGCCGGGGGTTGGAGCCACGACACACTCACCGAAGACCTGGACCTTTCGTACCGGGCGTTCCTCCGGGGTTGGCGCGCGGCCTATCTTCGGGAAGTTGAGTCGCCCGCTGAATTACCGGTGAGTTTCGACGCCTATCGCAGCCAGCAGCAGCGTTGGGCCCAGGGCAGCCTGCAGTGCGCTATCAAACACGTGCCCACTGTTTGGCGTTCGAAGTCCCGCCGCCTGCAGAAGATCCAGGCGACCCTTCACCTCACGGGATACTCGATCCATCTCCTGCTGCTCGCGGTGTCGCTCCTCTACCCACTCATCCTCCTCGAATCTACGAAGTACCCGGCGCTCCTCTCGCTGTTTAGCTTCTTGGCGCTCGGGAATATCGCAGGGCTGGCGCCCCTGGCACTGTTCACGACGGCGCAGCAGCAACTGGGCCGGCGATGGTGGGCCCAGTTCCCGATGGTCGTCCTCATGAGCCTCCTCGGAGCGGGGATGATGCTCACAACGGCACGGGCGGCGTGGCGCGCGTTCTCGAATCGCGAAACTGATTTCGAACGCACTGCGAAATTCGGGATTGAGGCAAGTGATAAGAAGGACTGGATGCGCCTGCGTTACCAGAATCCGATTGATCCCATCGTCTACGGCGAGATGGCGCTCGCTGCCCTGAACTTCTCTACGAGTTACTTTGCAATCCGTGTCGGCGCCTGGCCGATTGCCGTTTACTCGTTGATCTTTGGGTTCGGCCTGAGTTTCACGGCCGGAAGCACGTTGACCCAGGCGCTACTGCGCCGCCTTAGGCTCTCGAATTCGGGGATGCTCTCCGGCCCGTCTCCAGCACCGTCGGCAGGCGAATGACTATGACAACCCGGCCCACCGAAATCGAACACGGACATTCCACATTGGAGCTGGCCGCCCTTGAAACAATCGTCTATTCCGACCTCTTCGACTTTCCACTGAAGCCAGAAGAACTGCGACGGTGGCTTCCGATAGTCGCCTCGCAGTGTGATGTCGACGAATTACTTGGCTCAGAAACACTGTCGCCGCTTGTCGTGCGCCGCGGCGAGTGTGTTGTCTTGCGGGGTCGGGATGAGATAGTCGGCATCCGGGCACAGCGCCAGGCAACCACGCGCGTCCTTCGCGTGACAGCCGAGCGTTGCGGGCGAATCATTTCGGCACTCCCGTTTGTTCGTCTCGTTGCGATTACTGGCTCGGTCGCGGCCGAGAATGCCGCGAGTGGTTCAGACCTCGACTACATGGTTATCACAGCGCCCGGCCGCATTTGGACCGTTCGGGCGATGATGATGGTGCTCGTGCGGCTCTACGGACTTCGCAGCATTACGGTCTGTCCCAATTACTTGCTCTCCGAGTCTGCCTTGGAGTTGCCGGAGCGTGACCGATACACGGCGCGAGAGCTATTGCAGATGATCCCGATTGGGCGGTCGCGCACGTATGAGCTGATGTTGAATTCAAACGATTGGTGGCGAGATTACCTGCCGAATGCCACGCCTCGACCCATGGCGTCCATCGGCACCCCGTCGCGCCTTCGAAGGGGCATCGAACACGTTCTGAGGTTTGGAGCCTTCGATCGCGCAGAGCGATGGTTGATGCAACGCCAGGCATTGCCGCTTCGGCGCAAGGCGACCACGGGCGAGGCCGTGTTCGACGCTGAGATGTGCAAAGGCCACTTCGAAAACTGGCGAACGCGCACTGAGGGCGCCCTTGACGAACGCATGAAGGCGTTACTGGAGACAGCAAGATGACCCGCATTCTGCTTGGGCATTCGTACTTCTTGCGTTTCGACCCGAAACTCTGGCGCGCGATGCAACCTTACCCGCCCCTCGGGACGCTCCAGGCCGCCGCCATCCTGCGGGAAGCCGGACACGAGGTGCACGTCTTCGACGCCATGCTCGCGGAATCGACCGCTGAATGGGATGAGTTACTCCGGACAGTTCGCCCTTCGGTCGCGATTCTCTTCGAAGACAACTTCAACTACTTGTCGAAGATGTGCCTGTTGAGGATGCGCGAGGCCGCATTTCGGATGCTCTCTTCGGCGGCGGCCGCGGGGTGTCAGACGATCGCGGCTGGCGCCGACGTTACTGACAACGCCAACGACTACCTCGACCATGGAGCCGAGTGTCGCCGTCATCGGCGAGGGGGAAGCTACGGTCTTAGAAGTCCTGGCTGCGCTCGACGCCGGGACGGGTGACCTTCGCGACATTCCTGGTCTGGCCTCTCTCGACTCCAGTGGCGCGTTTTATTCGACCGGGCCGCGCGCCGTCATGCGCAACCTCGATAGCCTTCCGCTTCCAGCTCGCGACCTGATAGATATCGAACGATATCGCCAGGCCTGGCGCCGCCATGGCTACTTTTCGATGAACCTGGTTACCTCGCGAGGCTGTCCGTTCCATTGCAACTGGTGCGCCAAACCTATCTGGGGCCAGCGATACAACGTTCGCAGCCCGGAGAGTGTCGTTGCAGAAATCGAGTCCCTCCGGGCGATGGGCGTTGATCACCTCTGGTTCATGGATGACATCCTCGGCATCACGCCTCAGTGGCTCGCGCGCTTCGCCGATATGGTCGAAGAGAAGGGAATTAGGACGCCATTTAAGTGTCTGAGCCGCGCGGATTTGCTTTTGCGGCCGGGTGAGATCGAGTCACTGAAGCGCGCCGGATGCCAGACCGTTTGGATCGGCGCGGAGTCGGGGTCACAGACGGTGTTGGATGCGATGGAGAAGGGGGTGACCGTCGAACAGATTCGGGAGGCCGCCAGCAAGTTAAGGGCCGTATCGATCAAGTGCGCGTTCTTCCTACAGTTCGGCTACCCGGGAGAGACATGGGACGACATCCAGGCCACGCGTCGTCTGGTGCGGGAATGCGACCCTGACGACATCGGCGTATCCGTCTCCTATCCGCTGCCAGGGACGCCATTTTTCGAACGCGTCCAACACCTGATGTCGGGGCCGGGGAATTGGGTCGACTCAGCTGAAATGCCGATGCTCTATGCCGGCCCATACTCCACGAGGTTTTACCACCGGCTCCATGACTCCCTCCATGCCGAGTTCCGAATCCGAAAGGCGACTTCCCAGGCGGGCGTGGTCCGAAGCGCTGCCAGTCATCTCGCGCGGGGCCGGTTACGGCCTGCCGCCGGGCTACTCAGGGATGTAACAATTCTGCCCATTCATCGGGCTCGTCTCGCCCGCGAACGACGCCGTTCCGGAAGGCGCGAGCACGTGCTGCCGATCGCGCTCGTCCGAGGGGACGCGGCAACGCCATCCGCGCAGGAGGACCAATGATCACCGGTCCCAACGGAGCCGACCAGGAAGCGGTGAAGCGCGGCTTTTCGGCAATGGCAGCGGAGTACGACGCAATGGCGGAGACCAACCGAATCGTGAAGTGGATGCGGACCAGCATTCGCGCGCTCGTTGAAGCCCAGCTGACTCCGGCAGGTTCAATCCTGGAGATCAACGCGGGTAGCGGGCTCGACGCAGCGTACTTCGCGCGCAAGGGCTATCACGTTCATGCGACAGACGTGGCTCCCGGAATGCTTGATGCGTTGCGGGTCAAGGCAGCCACTCCCGAACTCGGCGGGCGTCTCACGGTCGAGGCCCTCTCGTTCACGGACCTGTCTTCGGTTTCAGGCGGGCCTTATGACCTCGTGTTCTCGAACCTCGGCGGGCTCAACTGTATCGAAGACCTCACGGCAGTAACCCGTCATTTTTCAGAAGTCGTCCGTCCGGGCGGTGTCAGTGTCCTCGTCCTCATGCCCCGAATCTGTCCATGGGAAATTGCGCTCACCCTAAAGGGAATCCGGCACGTCGGCCTTCGTCGGTTTTCTCGGAACGGGACCATTGCGAATGTCGCCGGGGAGAAGGTTCCCGTGTGGTACCACAGTGTTGGAAAGCTGGAGCGTGCACTGGGACGAGAATTCGAGACTGTCGGAAAACGGTCGTTCTGCGTCTTTTGCCCGCCGTCCTATTTCAGTGGCTTTGCCGAACGCCATCCGCGGGTCATAGACCGTTTGACGGCTGCCGACGATCGGCTTGGACCCACGTGGCCTTTTCGCCAGGGTGGCGACTTCTATGCCCTCGTTTCGCGCCGAACCACGAGCTAAGAAAAGCATCGTCTTTGTGTTGGATCTGTCGCACCGAAGCACTAGGCCGGGACTGTCAGTTCGTCTCGCAATCCGGCCAGTGCGCGCGCCTGCCGGCCCTTGATCGCATCTACCGTCGTGTTCAGTGCCGCCGCCGCTTCGGCCAGCGACAGGCCATGCAAGAAGCGCAGAATGATCACTTCGGCGTGCGCGGGGTCCAACCTGCCGATCGCCCGTGCAAGGTCCAGCCGTTCGGGGTCCATAAAGTTCTCTGTTGACGGCGCATCGAACGCGTCCAGCGAAAGTTGCGGGGGCTGGCGAAACCACCTGCGCCAATGCGTGCTGATGACGTTGCGCGCAATTCCGAAGAGCCACGCTCGCGCCGGAAGTCCCCGGTCCTGGAGCGAATCTACCGTTTGCCAGGCTTGTTCGAAGACTTCGGCGGTTGCGTCTTCAGCCCGTCCAACGTCACCGAGTCTTCCGAAGGCGTAACGGTAGATTGCCCGCATTTCTCGCTCGAACAGAATTCGCCAGGTTTCTGGATCGCGCTGTCGAAGGGCGCCGATTTCGGACTGGTGGTTGTCATTCGGTCCCAACACCGGTGGTGCAGACGCGCGTGCAATGGCTGCGAAACCGCGAACTCGCCATGGAAGGACTCCGACATCCATCAAATGCCGCTCCCGGAGCCAGGATTGCCAGAACCTGAGCTGCCCGAACCTGAATTGCCGGACCCTGAGTTGCTCGAACCGGAGTTACCGGAGCCGGAATTTCCGCCACCGCTGTCGTCGCCAGGTTCCGGCGTCCTCGTTCGGTTATTGCTATCGTCGGGCGTTGAACTCGCTCCCGGCGTCGGGATCGGTGTCGTCGTCTGTTGTGGGGTCTCCGGAGTTGGCGATTGGGCGGCAGGACTGCTCGATGGCCTCGGTGTTGCCATTGAGGGCGTCGGAGAAAGCGGTGATGTTGCCGACGGCGGAGGGAAGGCAGGCTGGGTTGCGGCGGACGTCGCGGGCGACCCGTTGGAAGGTGTCGCAACGCTGGTTGGCGCGGTCGGATTCGGTGTGGTGGTTCCATCCGGTGTCGCTTGTGCGGCTGCTGCGATTGTACCGCTCGGGCTGGGTTCCGGAGTTTGGACGGCGGTTTCGCCGGAGCCTTCGCCGGGCGTCAGGTTCACGACGACGGACCGCGCGAACTCGCCGACTCCAATGGCAAATTCCGCCGGTGAGACTCCCGTCGCGACGCTGGCAGTACCGCCGGCAACAGCGAACAGCAGCGCACCAGCAGCGAGACGCTCCCGTAAGGGTCTGGCCGTAGCGCCACCAAGCCAACCTCCCAGCCATGCTCGCCCCAGGCCTCTTCCTTCCAACATCTCTATAACGCGCGTCCGGATGTGCACCTCGGAGGCGGGCGAGGGTCCCGGAACGGCGAGCCGCTCGATTCGTCGCGCGAGCATCGCCAGGGACGTGGCTTCGCCACCCACCGTCTGGGCAACAATTCGCCCTTCAAGCAGGTCAGCTAAGAGGTCCGAAACGGAATCCTGGTCGGCCACGTGGTGTTCCTCAGTCCTGGCAGTGTCACGGTAGTCGTGGGTCCAATCGAGGTCGATGGCCAGACAGACACGTTCGTCCGGCCATCGGTGCCCTTGCGGTGGCTAGTTGCCTTTGCCCTTTCCATTGTTGCTGTCGGAGGATCCGCTGCCGCTGTTGCTGCTCGGGCCACTATTACTGCCGGAGGATCCGCTGCCGCTGTTGCTGCTCGAGTTGGAGGAACCGCTCGACGATGATGCGCGGGCCATGTTACGCCGGGGTCGGGCGCCTTGTCGTCATTGATGTCATGGAGCGGGCCATCGTCGCTCACGCCGGCGGGTCGAAGGCCGCCGTTGTCGTCATTGATGTCGTGCGATGGGCCGTCGTCGCTAATTCCGGCGGGTCGAAGGCCGCCGTTGTCGTCATTGATGTCATGGAGCGGGCCATCGTCGCTCATGCCGGCGGGTCGAATGCCGCCTTTGTCGTCATTGATGTCATGGAGCGGGCCATCGTCGCTCACGCCGGCGGGTCGAAGGCCGCCTTTGTCGTCATTGATGTCATGGAGCGCACCATCGTCGCTCACGCCGGCGGGTCGAATGCCGCCGTTGTCGTCCACCTGCGACGGCTGCGAATTGCCCAGGGCTACGCTTGCGAACGCCTGAGGGGTGGTCGTGCCGGCTGCTGTGGAGGTCGTGCTGGGGGACGGGCTGCCGCTGCCGTTCACCGCATCGTCAGCGCCCTGAGCCAGGGCGACCGAACCGATAACGAACACTGCGGCCGTTGCGGCTATCACTGCACCAATGATGGTCTTCACTCTGTTCATGTGTTTACTCCTATCACGCTGTCTCCGTGCTGGTAGACACATCGCCGGCGTTGTTCGAAAAGAGTCGCGGACTTCGGAATAGTTTCTTTGCGGTAAAGGAAGCAAGTCTAAATTCACGCATGGAGGCCCAACGCGGCCGAAAGAAGACCTCGTCTTGAGGCGCCGAATCGCGGCATTCTGGGTCCGTTCTTGTGCCCTGGGCTGGCGAACGTATCTGGCGAGTCCCGCGGCTTTCTACAATTCACTAAAAAGCGACACCGAGCCGTCGTTCCTGTAACGCAGGATCCTCGGACCGAAGCGGCCCCCTGCGATGCCCCACGCTGTTCTTCACGATTCGCGACTTCGCCGTTCGCAGATTCGGCGAATCCGTCGCTACACGAAGTAGGCATGATGTTCGAGTCGTTAGCAGTCAGAGTATCGAGGAGCGGATGGACTGCAGTCGCTTGAGGATGGCGGCCAAGTGGCCGTTCTCGACCATCGTTGCAAGGTGCCCTTCTGAGAACCGGTCCTTACGAATGTGCAAGGTAAGTAGCTTTCTGATGTCGTCGACACCGGCGGTATCCAGAGCGCCCGGATTCTCGTAGTAGTTGAGGGCCACGGATTGCCAGGCCGGCCATTCGAAGACCTCGATCCAGCCGTTCCGTCCGCAGGCGCGGTGGAACTCGATTAGCTCCGGGTCATACTCGAACCAGGGCAGCGTGATAGTGCCATCGGGCCGACGGTCACCGCCCTCCCAATGGCCAGCATCACGGGACTCCAGCTTGGGAAGAAACGCCAATAGAGCGTCGATTCGCTGAACGAGATCAGCGTCATCGGCCTGAGACTGCGATGCCACCACACGCTCCAACGGCGAACTTAGCGCCTCGCGTTGCATTGTTCGCGAATTCACGCATCAGTGTGGAGCATGAAGAACGAACTGGTATCTCCCATCGCACGAAGCCCTTCGGCGTCGTATTCGAATTCGCTTCGAACAATCATTTGGTAACTATTTTGCTAACGTGGTGACTTCCGACGGATGCACGTATTGCGTCGACGGGTCGCTTTTAAGTAAGACGGATTCAGCCGGACTTTCGAATCTGCGTGCCATCAATTGGTAACGTTGCCACTGGCCGCGGATTCAAGGGGTACTAAGAGGTTCCGCGTTCGAATCGCGGCACCCCGACCAACCTTTTTGTGGGCGATCGTGATGAAGTGGGGCCGGGGTTTTACGGATCGGCGACGAGTGCGTCGCGGATTTCGAGACGGGTGGCGATCCGGGCGGGTATCGATACCAGCACACAGAACACGACGAGGACAACGACGCCTGCTCCAACGAACCACGTGACGGGCGGCACCTGGGCGATTCCTCCGGGCCAGCCAGCCTGACCACCGTAATATTCGAAGAGGCCACGGGTAATGAGGTAGCCACCTGGCCCCCCGATTACTACACCGGCGATCACGTAGATGCCCGCAGCGACTGAAATGCTGGCAAAGACTTGCGGTCGGGTGAAGCCCAGCGTTTGGAGGATTCCAATCTCGCGTGTGCGTTCGCGAACGGTGAGCACCATTACGCCGGCGAGGTTGGCGAGAGCGACGACGAGGAGGGCGGCGTCCAGAGATACCAGCACCGCGCGGAGGTTGTCGCGCTGGTCCTGGAGGTCGATGGCGAATGCGGCGGCAAGGTTATCGATGTCGTAGCGACCGGGCGAGTTTCGCTCAATTTCAGCGGCAACGTCGGCAGGTTTAGTTCCGGGCTGTGTCCGGAGGACGATCGACGAGCGTCCGCCAGCGTTGATACCGCGATAAAGCACGACTTTGTCGTCGGAACTTGCGTTCGGAACGATGCCGGTGATGGTCACAACGAACTCAGTGCCGTCCTCGCCGCGAATTCGCATGACCTGTCCGACGACGACGCCGTAATCGCGGACCATTCCAAGCCCAGCGAGGGCTTCTCCCTGCGCTGATGCCATGCGGCCCTGGACAACATTGAACGGCATCGAGTCGATGTCGCCGCTCAGCCCTACGAAGTCGAAGGGGGCGCGTTCCGGCTGCGGCTGCGACTGTGCGACCGGGGTTCCCGTGGCAGACGGAGTGGTGTTTTGCGGTTCCGGCTCAGGAACTTCTTCGATGAGTGTTCCGCGCTGGGTACGTTCAACCATGGCGGTTAGAACCCCCGGCATCGTCTCGAGCGCCGCTGCGACCCGGTCGTATCCGCCGCGGATTCGGCCTCGCGGAGTGAGTCGCAACTGGTAGGCCGGCTGCCCGACAATCCGGGGGTCGTCGGCGATCGCGCGGGCGGTTGCTTCAAGGGTGAGCGACAAGACGATCGTCGCGATTGCCAGGGCGATGGCGCCAATGGTCATGTACGCGCGGGCCGGGTTCGCAAATGTGTCTTTGCCGCCGACCCTCAAACTGACGGGCATTCGAGCTGCGGCGGCGATTCGAACGAAGAGTGGGGTTCGTGCGGGATTCCTCCGCGCCCCGCCATGGAGAGATTCGTTGATAGTTCCTCGTACGGAGTTCAGTGCAGGGACGAGTACGTAAAGCCCAACGAGGATCACACCGAGCAAGACCAGCAGACCTGCAAGTACTGGATCAAACGGTGGCCGTGGGGACCGGAGCAGTGTCGCGACACGTCCTGCGAAGAGTGGCGTTAGCAGCCAACCTGCGGTTACGCCAAGCACGCCTGATACGGCGGCGAGGGCGCCGTATTGCCCAAGAACAAGCGCTACCACTTGCAAGGGTGTTAGCCCGGTGGCGCGAAGGAGACCAATTTGTCTTCGTTTGCCGAGGAGAGCCGCCGAGACGCTATTGACCAGTACGAACCCGGCGGCAAGAAACGCGAAGACAGCGAAAGCACCGAGGAGGATCTCGGCCGGACGGCTCGTGTTGGCGATTGTCTTCTGGATTTCGAGCCAGGTTATCCCGCCGATTGACGTTCCAGTTTGTTGCGATGCTTGCTGAAAGAATTGTTCGGCATCGCCGGAATTGGCGAGGCGAACGCCGATTGCATTCGCTGCGAATCGGCCGCCGGCAACGGAATCGACGACTTCGAGGCTGGTGAACAGTTCGGCCGGGCGATTGAACGGGTACGGGGCACCGGTGGTGCTGAGGCCGAAGCCCACAATCACTATGTTTGCCGAGGCCGCTGTCCCATTGACCTCGATGGTGTCACCGAGGGAGAGCCCGGCACGCGCGGCCAGCCCGCTATCGATTACGCCTTCGAACGGCGACTGCGGCCATCTACCGGTCTGGATGAGCGTTGGCGTTGGCGACGGTGCTTCGAGAGGGACGGCCCACAACGAAACCGGGAGCGTGGTCTCGCCTGCCACAAGAGTGGCCTGGGCGCGTCGCAGGGGTGGCGAGACTTCCGAAACGCCAGACATTGTCGCGAGTTGGGCAGGAAGATCCTGGGAGTCGTTGAAAATCCAAGCATGAGCCCCGTCGGAGTTCGCAATCACTCGTTCGTAGCCGATGCCACTGGCAGCCGAAACGCCAAGAGCGAGTGAGGCCAGCCCAACGGCGCAGGCAACCGCAAGGCCAGCAAGCAGTAGCGGCAGAGGTCTTGTTCTGAATTCCGCCAAAGAGAGACGCCATGCGACCCGCAACATCACGAGGCCGCTGATCTTGTGGTGGCAGTCGGACCCGAAGAGACGATGTAACCATCTTTCATGGTCACGACGCGGTTCGCGGCCGCTGCGACCGCCGGATCGTGAGTGACGATCACGGTGGTTTGGCCGTCTCGGTGAAGCTCTCGAAAGAGGTCGAGCATTGCGGTCGTGGCTTCGGAGTCGAGCGCGCCGGTTGGTTCATCAGCAAGGAGGATGGATGGCCTATTCACGACTCCTCGGGCCACGGCGACCCGCTGGCGTTCGCCGCCGGAGAGTTGCGATGGCAAGAGTTTCGCCCGTGCGGAAAGCCCAAGCCGGGCAAGGAGTTCTTCGCGGCGGGCACGGGCCTGCTTCGGCGAGGAACCGGCGATAAGTGCCGGGAGTTCGATGTTGTCGGCGGCCGAGAGGTTTTCGACCAAGTTGAAGGATTGAAAAACGAACCCGACGCTTCGGCGGCGTAGACGCGCCCAGGCGCTTGCGGAGAGGTCGTCGACTCGTTGTCCGTCGAGCCACAACTCGCCGCTCGTTGGGCGGTCCAGGCCGCCGAGAATCGAGAGAAGGGTAGATTTTCCGCATCCGCTCGGTCCGACGATCGCGACGATTTCGCTTTCTTCGACGGTGATGTCAACGCCGCGCAGCGCCGCGACTTCGGTCCCCACGCTGCCGAACACGCGAACGAGGCCATTTCCTTCGATCAACGGCAAATCGTGGCTCCTGGATCGCCGGGTTAACTACAGTGAGTTATACGTCCGAAGCGAAGAAGTTTTAGGAAATGCTGTTGCGCTGATTGGACCGACGAAATGCCGGGAGCGAACAGAACTCTTCATGAGATGGAAAAACACGCACTGGCGTGAGTATGTAAGATACGTTCCAGTTCCTTAACATGAGGCGAAAGCTATGGCAGCAGAAATCGTGGACGGCGCGGCCGTATTTACATCCGACGGAAAAGAAATCGGCAAAGTGAAGAAGGTCGAGGCGACCGCATTCCATGTGGACGCTCCGCGTGCACTGGACTATTGGCTCGAGTCCACACTCGTGGCTGAGGCAACAGAGAGCCGACTGGATCTGTCTATCGCGGAGTCTGAGGTTGCTGGCTACAAGATGGACCGGCCCTTCGACCACAATGGCTTCCGTGAAGCTCCGCCCGCATCACTCGATCGTGGCGCGGTTCAGGCAGACGCTTTGCGCCGAACAGGCCGTCCCGGACTCTAGGTTCGCGTCTCCAATTGAGTTGAGCGCTTTAAAGCCATTCCGTTTCGTCCTGCCCAGAAGGCGCTGAGGCTGTGCAGCTGCGTTTTGTGTTTTTCACGTTGGCTTGTCTCGGCGGCGCCGCCTACCTGGCGATAACACGTGGCGCCTCAGATTCAGCGGCGCTGGCGGTTGGGGCCATGGCTATCGGCGGGATTGTTGCAGCCAGACTGTCAGGCCCACCGACGCGAAGGCGGTCGAAGGAGTCAATTTCCGCGCCGCGAAGCCGCGCCCTACAGGAACAAGTTTCGACACTCGCGGCAAACATCGAGGCGCTTGCAGATGCTCGAGCTGGTGTCGACTCGGAATTTGCAAGCCGAGGGCAACTCGAAGTGCACCTGGCGAGCGTCGGACAGAACCAGATTGCCGTTATCAAGGCGCTCCGCGGCCACCTTCAGATTGGATTGAAGGACGCGAAAGGTCTGACCGATGAGGCGAAGCGCGGCGCGAGGCCGTTACTCGACAAGGCTCTCCCCGCCGAGGCCGCGCGAGCGTTGGCACGCGACGTAGCGGCGGCGGGAGGCCGAGTCGAATTTGAGTGAACCTATTCGATGACGATTCGGCCCGTCATCGCTGCTTTGTGGACACCACACTGGTAGGCGAATGAGCTGCCACTCTCGGTGAAGACTCGTTCGAACGTGCCCGAGTTCTGCTCGGGGGAGGTCGTGCCGCTCAATTGGACCGAGTGGTTGTTTTGCGTGTCGACCCACTTCCAAACAACCTTCGTGCCGGCCTTGATGGTGATTGTGTCCGGCGTAAACGAGTTGTCCTTGACTTCGATGACTTGATCCGGGATTTCGAGCGGCACAGTTGTCTTGAGCTCCACCTGGCCAGAGAGATCCCCAATATCGCCGCCGTCATCACCGCCACCTCCTCCGCAGGCCGCTAGCGGTATGACGCCGGCAACGACGAACAGGGCGAAGGTGATACCAAGAACGCGGCGAAATACAGTCACAATTCCCTCCAGAGGCAGATGGCCCCGATGGCGCGGAATCGTAACAGCCGCTCGCTCGATTACAAGATTTAATTCATGAGTGTCTTGCTATCTATAGCTCATTGGTGCCACAACGTGCCACGATCGGCACGCATTTGTGCCCAAAACCCACGGCGGGCCGGTCAGTCGGCGTGGACGATCACCTTCACCGTCGATTGCTGCGGAATTTCAGCCAGGCGGAACAGCCCCTGTACCACGCGAACTTTGGCGGGTGCTGAATCGTTCGAGAAGGCGGTGCGGGAAAGCCAGCTCTCGCGGACGTGTGCGTCGATATGAATCGTGGGGCCGCCGGTAGTGAGCATGTCCGCTTCGATGTGCACTTCGCCCGGGACGGAGGTCTCTTCGAGCGTAAGCCGACCCTGTCCGAAGTCATCGAGATTGAACTCGCCAGCCAATCCTGCGAATGGCTTTAGTCGCAGGTGCGAATCTTCGTCGTGTGAGAGCACTCGGGAAGCCGTCGAACTGTCGTGGTTGAGGTGTGCTATCTCACCAAAAAGGTGGGAGACGCCCGGTGGCAGGTCGGATGCGAGGTCCTCAGCATCCAGAGTGTCTTGTCTTGTCATATGTGTTCTCCCAACACTTTAGGAATTCGAACGTATAGCGGCGATGGGTATGCACAGTTGTGGAGCAGAGCGGTGGACACGGTGTTGGCTTTCCGTGGTGACTGCGTCATTGGTTCCTCTGTACGAAGCGCCCGATTCGTTCGAGCGCGCGTTCGATCTGCTCGAAGCTGCTGGCGTAGCAGGCGCGGACATAGCCTTCGCCGCACGCCCCGAAAGCGCTTCCGGGCACGACCGCGACGCGCTCTTCAGCGAGCAACCGCTCACTGAACGTAACACTGTCGAGGCCTGTTGCCGAAACATCGGGAAAGGAATAGAAAGCACCGCGCGGTTCGAAGGTCGGGAGTCCGATGGCGCGAAAGCCATCGACTATTAGTCGCCGACGGCGGTCATATTCCTCGACCATTTCCGTCACAAACGATTCGCCGTGCTCCAGAGCTGCGACGGCGGCGTACTGCGACGCTGTGGGCGCCGACATCATCACGTACTGGTGGACCTTCATTACGGCTTCGGCCATCGGTCCGGGTGCGGCAACCCATCCCAGGCGCCAGCCAGTCATCGCGTAGGTCTTGCTGAACCCGCCAAGAAGGACGGTACGGCCGTGCATGCCGGGGAGCCCGGAGAAGCAGGTGTGCTGCCCTACGTAGGTCATCCGGTCGTAGAGTTCGTCGCTGATGACGGCGAGGTCGTGCTTGCGGGCCACTTCGCCGACGGCAACGAGGTCCTCACGGCCCATGGTTGCGCCGGTGGGATTCGACGGATAGCCGAGGAGGATCGCTTTCGTCCGGGGCGTTATCGCTGCTTCGAGGTCCGCTGGGAGCAGGCGGAAGTCATTTTGGGCGTAGGTCGGCACGGGGACGAAACTGCCACCCGCCATCAGGGTTGCAGGGAGGTAGGCGACGTAGCAGGGGTCGGCGCAGAGGACTTCGTCACCAGGATCGAGGAGGGCACGCAAGGCGATGTCGAAGGCCTCGCTGGAACCACTGGTGATGATGATTTCTGTGCGCGGGTCGTAGCGGACGCCGTAGAGGCGGAAGAGGTGATCGCTGAGCTTCTCGCGGAGTTCCGGAAGGCCATAGTTGGAGGTGTAGTGCGTATCGCCACGGTTAATGCTGTCGATGGCGGCCTGGCAGATGGGCTGGGGCGTGATGTAATCGGGTTCGCCGACACCGAGAGAGATCACGTCTTCGATGGTGCTGAGGAGATCGAAGAATTTTCGGATGCCGGAGGGCGGCACCGATTGCATTCTGCGCGAGACGAACCGTTCCGGTCCGGCGCTTACGGTAGTCATCTGGGTTCCCCTGTCTCCCTCAAGGCAGCCCTGTCACAGAAAAACCGCCTCGGGGGCGGTCTTCGTGTTGGTTTTAGTGCCTGGTCAGACCGACCGCCAGCATTGCCCGCGCGCATGCGCAGCGGCAGCAGCAGCGGCCGTAGCGAGGGAAGCGGAGAAGATGGTGTCGTTCGACATTTCGCTACGTAACTGTGTCGGCTGTATCAAATAGGATCAATAGTGCAAACCCTGAGTTGCGGGGTCGACAGCATTGTGAGTTCGGCTCGATGGCGCGAGTATTCGTGCGCAAGGATTTTGGGGGCTGACTCATGGGACAGGAACAACTTACCGAACTGACGATTGCGGGAGCCGCTGACAAGCTGGTGCGCCGGGAGATTTCTTCGAGCGAACTCACCGAGGCGTACCTTTCGCGGATCGAGCGCCTGAATCCGTCCATCAATGCGTACGTGCTGGTGACCGCGGAGCGGGCGCGGGCGGACGCGAAGCGGGCGGACGCCGAAATTGGTTCCGGGGAGTACAAGGGACCGCTTCACGGGGTGCCGATTGGGCTGAAGGACCTGTACGACACGGCGGGCATCGAGACGGCTGGCGGTTCGAAGGTGCTGGCAGGACGGGTTCCGGAGAAAGATTCGGCCCCGGCACGGAAGTTGCGCGAGGCCGGGTCTGTGCTGCTGGGTAAGACCAACACGCACGAATTCGCATGGGGAACGACTACCAACAACGTGCACACCGGTGCCACGCATAATCCGTGGGACCTGAGCCGGGTACCCGGCGGTTCGAGCGGCGGAAGTGGGGCGGCAATCGCAGCACACATGGCTGGCGGGACGCTGGGCACCGATACCGGCGGGAGCATACGAATACCGGCGGCGCTTTGCGGGGCGGTTGGGATCAAGCCGACGTTCGGGCGCGTGAGCAAGGCGGGCGTGCTGCCAATGTCGTGGCAGTTCGACCACCCGGGGCCGATCTGCCGGACGGTGGAGGACGCCGCGATCATGCTGCAGGCGATCGCCGGGTACGACCCCGACGACTTCGCGACCGTGCCGATGCCGGTTCCGGACTACCGTGAGGGCCTCAATGGCGGCGTTCGAGGATTACGAATTGGCATACCGCGCGAGCAGTTCTTCGGGCTGCTTGATGCGGAGGTGCGAGTGGCCGTGGAAGAGGCGATCGCGGTGCTGGAGGGCATGGGCGCTGTTGTATCGGAGATTGATGCCGGGTACACGCGCGAACAGACGAACAAATCGTGGGTGCTGGTCACGGCCGAGGGCCAATTGCACCATCGGCCCTACTTCGGGGAGCATCCTGAGATGTATGGGGCGGAGCTGGCGGCGGTACTCAGGCTGCCGCTGCCGGATGCGATCGGGCTGACCGAGGGGTACCGCGCGAGTTACGACCTCAAGGAAGGAATGCGGCGGGCTTTCGAAAACGTGGACCTGATGGTGACGCCGACGACGATGCAGGTGGCCTCGGTGATTGGCAACGAGGAAGTGGATGTGGAGGGCCACACGCTAAGCCCAAGCGCGGCGTTTGCTCAGCTGACGATGCCGTTCAACCTTTCGGGGCTGCCGGCGATTTCGCTTCCGTGCGGGTTCAATTCGGAGGGCTTGCCGATTGGGTTGCAGATCGCGGGCGGGCCGTTCCAGGAGTCGTTGGTCTTGCGCGCGGCACGGGCTTACGAGGCTGCGACGGAGTGGCACGGGCGAGTTCCGAGTCTCGAGTAGGTCGGTCCCTCACCCCCTGCCCCTCTCCCAGGATCTGGGAGAGGGGGGATTTGTGCGTGGTGGGTTGCGCGAGAGTGGTGGCGTCGATGAGGTGGAGGGGCGGGCCTTCGGGGAGGGCGGCGGCCCAGTTTGTTGCGGGTGCGGATATTCGGCCGGTGGTCACGAGGAGGGCGGCGTCTGCGCCGAGGGCGACGGCCGCGCCGTAGAGGTCTCGGACCTGGGCTGCGGAGACGGCTGCGTGTTCGGCGTAGCGCTTGCATTGGACGGCGACGGTTACGCCCTGCCTTCGGGCGATGAGGTCGATGCCGCCATCACCGGTGCCGCCACGGTGTTCGATGCGCCAGCCATCGCGGCGGAGCCAACGGCCGACTTCCTGTTCGAATTCGTGTGGATGGAGTTTGCGCAGGCCGATGAGGGTGCGACGGGCGGCGCGGCGGCGGAGGATGGCGCGGAGTTTGAGCGCGACGTAACGCGGCGAGACACGCGAGCACCGCGATGCCGACCCAGCGGTAACCGGCGGGGTTGAAGTAGGCGACGGCGGTGGCGATTGCCAGAAGCGCGAGGATTGAGCGCGTCATAACGATCAGTTTGCGGTTAAGCGGCGGAAGAGAGAAGGGCAGGCAGTTCCGCTGCGAACCATGGCAGCGGCATAGCGGAGACTGTATATTGCCGTTGTGGAGCGAAAAATCCGGCCGAGACGGTAGCGTCTCTCGGTCTCTCGCAAGAAGGGAGCCGTACCTGCTTGGGGTCTTAGCCTGGATCGTCTGGATCCTGATTCTCCTGACTGCGGCATCGGTCGCAGCCGGGGTTGTTGGGGCTCTGGTTCTAGTGCCGGCAGCTGTCGGGATGCGCGTTCGTGGCGGTGTATGGCCCACATGGTTCGCGCCGCTGATTCGCCGTCTCGCCTGGGGGATGGCGTTCGCGAGCATGTTCGCCGGGTTGACGGCCTTGTTCGTTTTCAGGTTGTGGCGTTGAACGAGATTCAGAGCGTGAACCTTTCGCTGCCGGTGGCGAACGGCGCCACTTCCGGTTCTACAGCAGACGCTGGGTGGCATGGTCTTAAGCGGCGAGACAGATTAGTTTTCGCCTAGAGGTTCGCCAGCAAGTTCGCCTGCTTCGAAGCTCCCTCAAACGCGCTCGCGACCTGGAGGACGCGGCCTTCATCGTTGAAGTTTCCGATGATTTGGAGTCCGACGGGGAGATTTTCGCTGAAGCCGCAGGGGACGCTGATGGAAGGCAGGCCTGCCACTGAAGCGGGCAAGGTGTAGACATCGTTCAGGTACATGGCGTACGGGTCATCGACTTTGGCGCCGATGGGGAAGGCAACGGTCGGCGTGGTGGGCGTGACGATGACGTCGTACTTCGCGAAGGCGGCCGCGAACTCGTTGTTGATGACGGTGCGCACCTTCTGGGCCTTCAGGTAGAAGGCGTCGTAGTAGCCAGCCGAGAGCGCGTAGGTGCCGAGCATGATGCGGCGCTTCACTTCGTTGCCGAAGCCCTGGGCGCGGGTCTGCTCCATATTGTCCCACATGGTGGGGCCGGAGCGGTCGCTGAAGCCGTACTTCACGCCGTCGTAGCGGGCGAGGTTCGCGGAGGCTTCGCTGGGGGCGATGATGTAGTAGACGGCGAGGGCGTGTTCGGTGCTCGGGAAGCGAGAGCGAGGTGTCGATTTCAGCGCCGAGCGATTCGAGGGTCTTCAGGGCCTCGTCGATTCGGGCCTTCACGCCGGGCTCCATGCCGCTGATGAAGTATTCGCGCGGGACGCCGATTTTCATGCCCTTGATTTCGCGGCCGAGGTAGTGGCGCATGTCGGGCATAGGTTCGGGGTTGCTGGTGCTGTCGCGGGGGTCGTGGCCGCCGATGCACTGGAGCATGGTGGCGACATCTTCGACATCGCGGCCGATGGGTCCGACCTGGTCGAGCGAGCTGCCGAAGGCGACGATGCCGAAGCGGCTGACGCGCCCGTAGGTGGGATCGAGGCCGACCACCCCGCAGAAGGCTGATGGCTGGCGAATCGAACCGCCAGTGTCGCTGCCGAGGGAAACGAGGCATTCGCCTGCGGAGACGGCCGCAGCGGAGCCTCCGGAGGAGCCGCCGGGGACGAGGTCGAGGTTCCAGGGGTTGTGGGTGGTGCCGTAGGCGCTGTGTTCGGTACTGGAGCCCATGGCGAACTCATCGAGGTTGGCCTTGCCGACCATGACGGCCCCGGCCTTGCGCAGCTGTTCGTACACGTGGCTGTCGTAGGGAGGGATGAAGTTCTCGAGGATCTTCGAGCCGGCGGTGGTGCGCGTGCCCTTCGTGACGATGAGGTCCTTCACGCCGACCGGGATGCCGGTGAGCGGCGTGGCGGTGCCGTTGGCATAGCGCGCGTCCGCTTCCTTCGCCTGTTCGAGGGCGAGTTCTGGCGTGGTGGTGATGTAGGCGTGGACCTTCGATTCAACCTCGTTGATGCGATCGATGACCGATTGAGTCAGCTCGACGGACGAGAACTCCTTTGAGCGGAGTTTCTCGTGGGCTTCGTGGGCAGTGAGCCGCCAGAGGTCGCTCATTCGAGCACCGCCCGGACGCGTACGTAGCCTTCTTCGGTGCGAGGGGCATTCGCGAGTGCAGCATCCTGGGACAAGGAGGGTGCAACTAAATCGGCGCGCATGACGTTGGAGAGAGGAAGCGGGTGCGCCGTGGGCTCGAGCCCTTCGGTACTAACCGCGGAAAGGGCTGTGAAGTGATCGAGGATGCCGGAGAGCTGAGCCGTAAAGCGCGCGACGTCTTCGTCGGTGAGTGCGATGCGGGCGAGCCGGGCTATGTGAAGGACTTCTTCGGACGTCAGGGCCATGAGTTCAGCGTAAAGGGAACGGGGTGGAGGGAGAAGTGGGAACGGCGAACTTCGAACCGCCTGAGCGACGTTCGGGCGGAGGGTGCTTCCCACAGTGAGCTCCGTGCCACTGATCTTCGTTTTCCGTGGGTTAACCGGTGGATTCTCCGGGTGATGGGGGTTTGGTACGGTGTGCAGGAATTGAATGTTGAGTTCTCGGGGCACACTCGTGGGTGACTTGCGTTGAGTTCGCATGTTGTGCGGCGGCGGCTGGCTGCTCGCCGGGAGCGGCACGGTTCGGGCGCGCGTCCGATCCTCATTGCCCTCGTCGGATTGCTCGCGCTCGGAACTGCCGTGGCGGCCGCGGCCGTCGGTGCGCTTTTCACCGTTTACAACGGCTACGCGAACGACTACGTCCCGATTGAAGAGAAACTGCTCCAACGGAGCGTGGGCCTGACGACGATCTACGACCGCGGCGGCCCCGATAACGGGGTGGAGCTGGGAAGTCTTACGAACCCTGATGCGCAGTTGCTACAGCCGGTGCCGCTCGATGAGATTTCGCCCTACCTCGTAAACGCCACGGTGTCGACGGAGGACAATTCGTTCTGGGACAACCCGGGAGTGAACTTCACCGGCCTGACTCGCGCAGCATATGAAAACTACGTACTGAACGAGTTCGGTTCGGGTACCGGCGGTTCTTCGATCACGCAGCAGTTAATCAAGAACGTGTACATCTGCCCGAGTATCACCAACAGCGACGATCCGACGCGCTGCGTTACGGCTGAGCGGACGCTCGACCGCAAACTGCGCGAAATTGTCTATGCCGTGGAGTTGACGCGGGACTACACAAAAGAAGAGATCCTGACGTGGTATCTGAACCAGATCTCCTACGCCGACCGCTACATCGGCGCTGAAGCGGCCGCCCAGGGGTACTTCCACAAGGCCGCCAAGGATCTCACGTTGGCGGAAGCCTCGCTGCTGGCGGGTGTACCGCAGTTCCCGACGAAGTATCACCCGCGTTACAACTGCGTCCACAACGACGATGGGACTTGCGAGATAGATGTCCTGGGGCGGTCAACGGTCACAGGCGAGGCGAAGAAGCGACAGGAAGATGTGTTGGACCTGATGGTCGAACACGGGCGGGTATCAGCCGAAGAGGCTGCCGCGGCGAAGACGGAAGACATCTACGTTTACCAGTCGTCGAACCCGTTGAAGGCAGAAGCATGGATAGACAATCAGGTTGAGCCACGCCTGGTGCGGATGTGCAACGCCGGACTGCTTCCAATGCCGAAGGAAGCTGACGACTGTTTTTCGTGGGTTCATTCAGCGGGCTACAAAGTGACTTCCACACTCGACTACGAAGCGACCGAACTTGCGCGACTGAAGTCGTACGAATGGGTCGATGCTGGTCTGGCGAACGGATGCGAGTGTCACAACGCAGCAGTCGTAACCATCGAACCGACGACAGGCGAGATCATCGTTTACTCACCAAACATCGACCCGACATGGAGATCCGATCCGCGGGTTGCCGGCAACGTCGACCAGCTAGTCGAGATAAATCAACCAGGTTCGTCGTTTAAGCCTGCCGTCTACCTGAACTGGTTCGACACGCAGAACAAGTCGCCGATGAGCATTTTCTGGGATACGAGCCCGCTCGCGGTCGAAGGGACTGAGATTACGAACCCTCGTAACGACGGCCAAAAATCAGAGGGACTGATATCCGCTCGCGCCGGCATGGGTGGCTCCCAGAACGTACCGGCGTTCCGCGCGGCCACGGAGGGTGGGGTCGACAACGTCATTTCGACAGCGAAGAAGCTCGGGATCACCACGCTCGATCAGCATTTCGACCCAACGTTTAGCAACCATGAAGCGATTACCTATGGCGCCTCAATCGCCACCGGTGGAGCGAACATCAAAGCAGTGGATATGGCCTACATGGACGCGACCATCGCGAACATGGGCAAGATGATCGGTACTCCGAGCTACGCCGAATACGTCAACCTGGGGGACCTTAAAGACACATACTCCAGCACCGGCGCCGCATACGACACGGCAATCAAGCAGAGCATCGAGTTCCGGCGCGGGAACATCAGGCTCAAAGGCACCCGCGAGCTCGACCCGGTCACAGTGCTCGAAGTACAGGACAAAGACGGTAATGTCGTGTATCGGGAACCCGACCAGCGGGCCTCAAAGCAGACCATCGACGCCGGCTCGGTGTGGCTCGTCCACAGCATCATGTCGGATTGCACCGCGCGATTCATCATTTGGGGCTGCGGTGGCTCCAACAGCGACCTCGGTCTCGACTTCTACGCGAACGGTATAAAGATCCCTTCCGGCGTTAAGACGGGCACCCAGCAGGGCGCATTGAGTGCGCGGGATACGCTCGAGACTTGGATGACTGGCTATTCCCGGCACGCCGCCACGGCCGTTTGGGTCGGTAACGCCACCAACGAGAACGTGAATGACCGCCAGTTTGCGAGCGCTAATGCAACAGTGCGGCTTTGGAAGAGCTGGATGGGGCAGTATCACGAGCTGCTGGCCTCGCGTGGCGTCACCGACATCGCGGAAGGATTCAGCGACATTCAACCATCGAATGTCGCTCTTAGAGGCTTCGATTCTCCTGCAACAGATCGGACCTACGGGCCTGACTTCAAGTATTGCGACCAGCAGGTGACGGCGTGGGTGCGAACGGACGTGACCTACGAATCGCAGTGCGAAGAAAAGGAAATCGACACGCGCAACGGGCTGCTCTCTACGCCCGACACCCCTGCGGCGTTCCGCGAGCTGAAGAAGTTCGTGAAGCTCCCGACCTTCAAGCCCGAGCCGGCGAAAGAGCTTGCGAAGGAGCGCGGCATTCCAATAGCTCCAACAGAGAAGAGCAACGGCCAGGCAGCCCTCTCGATTTCGAACCTGCAGAACGGCCGGACGATCAGTACCACGTTCCAGGTGACGGGCACCGTCAATGTTCCGGACTTGAAGAAGTGGACATTGGAAATTGGCGAGTCGTCGAACCCAACAGAGTGGAAGGCGATTGGCAGCGGCACGACGCCGTTGACCAAGGAGAGTCCGCTCGGAGTTATCGAGCCGCGCGACCTGAAGGACAACACGGTCCATACCGTTCGCCTTACGACCGACGATGGTAAGGGGCTGAAGGTTTCGGTGGTCATCAACATTCGAAGGACGGGGGTGCCGAACAATCCGTTCGGGACACCGACCCCGCCCAACGGTACGCCGAAGCCGACGGCCACCGGGAATCCGAACTTCCCGGTGGGGACGGTGACGCCACAGTTGCCGGTGCCGGACTAACGAGGTCTTAGGTCGTCAGTCCTAAGCCATAGGTTGCCAACGGCCGCATTCCTCGCAATTACGGGCGGGGTGGGTTTGAGCGTGGGTGGGGTTGGAATGCGCGGCTGGCGGGGCCGATTGGCCCTTTGACGTCAGGTTCGACAATTGGGGGTCGTTGGGGATTATACGCACTGACCGAGCCGCGCGATTGAAACGCACGACTGGCAGGGCCGACGGAGCCCTCAACTGGCGATGGAGGCGGCTTCGCTCGCCGGGCCTGCCAGACGAAGACCGGGACCATGAAGCCCCATAACATCCAATCCATTCCGGTATCAAATGTGACGACGTCCAGGCCCGTGAGCAGAAAGAAAATCAAGAAGCTCGCTGTCACGATGAGTTTCATGGACGTGCGACGAAACCATCGTCTTTCCGCCCACATGAAGGCGAAGACCGGCGGCCAGGCCGGAAGCGCAAGTGCAATACTCTGCAGGAGTTCTAGTGCGAACACTAATCGGCCCCGGCGCTATTCATGCTGCTAATAATTTCGGCAGAGTGGAATGAATTGGCCAGAACCGAGGAGATGAGTCGGAATAAAGCGACACCTGCAAACCCGAAAACATTCGCATCAGCGCGGAAATTGCCTAGGCGTGCGGCGACTTTCAAACGCGCGGCTGGCGGGACCAACTTGTGGTGAAGTTGGCGGAGTGATGTTCCGGGGTCCGCGAAATGCCTGCATGGCGACCGCCCACCACCCGTACACGAACGGGGCACCGTTTCGAGCTTCGTACGTCAGGAAGTCGACCACGCAGAGGGCGACGCCCAGGAAGAACATGGTTGCGACGAAACGACCGCCGATTCGCCCGGTCCGCCAGAAATAGCCGAGCATGCCGAGCGTGCCAAACCAGAAGGCGAAGTTGAAAAATTCCCAACCGAGGCTGTCCATGAGCCGCACCTCCCGCCAAACGGACTCTGTGGACAGTATATAATATACGAGGCTGTTGTGGATTGTGGGGCCTCCAACCCCGGCCACTCTCCCGACTCCTGCGTTGCGGGCGAGGGGAGACAAGGTGGTTGCTTCGTTACGGTTTAGCTCGTTCGGCGCTAGCGGCGATTACCGGGGAGGCGCGGATGTGCGTGGCCGAGGTTGGAATGCTCGACTGGCGGGACCGATCGGCCCACGCAGCAGGTGCTCCGGAGGCGCCGACCACCTGTTCGGTCGACGGGATCCCCACAGAAAGTACGGGCCGAATATCGCGGCAGAGTACCAGTTCATTACCGAGCCGATGGTTGCACGGTCGAGGACGAATAGCCCGATAGCAAGACAAGCAATCGCCGGAGCCAAGACCTTGGTCGATACGTTTCGAAACGGCGTCCGGTGTTCCACGATGACGAAAACGAGAATGACCGCTATGGGTACGTACGCAACCAAGTTCTCGGCGAAGTTCGTGAACATGCCCCGCTCCTAGGTGAGGCCGAATTCCTCCGCGAGAAGGCGATACGACTGCTTCCTGGCCTCGAAATCGTAAGTAATCGTTACAAGCATAAGTTCGGCCGTTCCGTAGACGTTGGCAAGGTCTTCGAGGCGTGCGCGGACGGTGCCGGGGGTGCCGTGGATGTAGGTCTGGCGGAGGTAGGAGAGGTAGTCGAGCTCAGGCCCGGTGAAGTCGATGGCCATCGCTTCTTCGGGGGTGATGATGCCGCCGCCCTGCTGCCCGCGAGCTCGTGTGACCACGCGCGAACCCCAGCGGCTCCAACTCAGGTATTCCGCCTTCTCGTGAGTCTCCGCGCAGGTCAGCGAGACGGCCATGGCGGTGCGTGGTTCCGACAGGAAGGGAGACGGCTTGAAGGCCTGCTCGTACTCGCGGAGGACGGTTTCAGGGCCTTCCTGGCTGATGAAGTGGGCGAAGCAAAAGGCCCAGCCGAGTTCGGCGGCGTAGTGGGCGCTGGCGCGAGAGCTGCCCAGTAGCCACATCTCCGGGAGAGTTTCACCGGATGGCTGGGCCTTGAGGCCGTGATACGGGTGGTCTGGGGGAAGGTTGCCGGCCATGTAGCCATAAACGTCCATGAGCATTTCGGGATAGCGGTCGACGTCCGTCATGGCGTGGCCGTCCGCCAGTGCGCGGGCGGTGCGTGTGTCGCTACCGGGTGCCCGGCCAATGCCAAGATCGATCCGTCCCGGGTGGAGCGTTTCGAGCATGCGGAACTGCTCGGCGACCTTCAGCGGGGCGTAGTGCGTAAGCATGACGCCCCCGGAGCCGACGCGGATGTTCTTCGTCTGGGAGGCGATGTGGCCGATGAGTATCTCTGGTGTCGCCGAGGCGAGGCTCGTGCCGTGATGTTCGGAGAGCCAGTAACGATGGTAGCCAAGCTCGTCGCAGAGGCGGGCGAGTTCGAGTGTTTCGGCGATGCCCTGGGCGGCAGTGCCACCTTTGCGAATGGGTGATTGGTCGAGGACCGAAAGGAGGAGGTCTGTCATTTGGCAACATTATGCGGTTGCGCACGGCCAGATTCCTCCGCGAGCTGCGCGAGCCACTCGGTGCGGCCATGTTTGAGTTGGTCCCAGGTGAAGCGCCAGCCCCAGTTGCCTTCGGGCTTGCCGGGGACGTTCATGCGGGCTTCAGAATCGAGTTCGAGGACGTCCTGCATGGGGATGATTGCTGTGTCGGCGACTGAGTGGTACGCGGCGCGGATGAGGTCGTTGACGATGTCGTGCCCGTCGACGGAGAGGTAGTCGCAGACGCCGTTTCGCTCAGCGGGAGAGGCCTTGTGATACCAGCCGAGGGTGGTGTCGTTGTCATGCGTGCCGGTGAAGACGACCTGATTCTTGATGTGATTGTGCGGCAGGTAAGGATTTGCCGGGTCATCTCCGAAAGCGAACTGCAGCACGGCCATACCTGGGTACCCCAGCGCATCGCGAAGGGCGCGGACTTCGGGCGTTATGAGTCCGAGGTCCTCAACGATGATGTTCAGTTTCCCGAGCGCCGAGGCCATCGCGTCGAACAAATCGCGACCCGGACCCGGTTCCCAGTGGCCTTTTACAGCCGTTTCTTCGGTCGCCGGGATTTCCCATGCCGATTCGAATCCTCGGAAGTGGTCGATACGCACACCGCTGAAGAGCTCGAATGTGCGCCGCATTCGCTTCACCCACCATGCGTAACCGTCCCTGCGCATGGTTTTCCAGTCGTAGTGGGGGTTGCCCCATCGCTGTCCTGTGTCCGAGAACAGGTCAGGTGGCACTCCGGCAACGACCCGGGGCATGCCGCGCTGGTCGAGCTTGAACTGACGGCGTTCCGCCCAGACGTCGGCGCTATCCAGGTCCACGAAGATCGGGACGTCTCCGTAAAGCGCGATACCCCGGGTGGTGGCATAGGTTCGGAGCGCGTTCCACTGGCGTTCCAGGACCCATTGCAAGAAGACCTGGAACGAAATCTCCCGTTCGAGGGACGGACTAATCGGGTCGCCACCAAGTGAGCCGTCACGTTCCGACTCGGGCCAGAGCCACCACGGCTCTCCGCGAGATTCCCGAAGAGCAGCGAAGTGGGCGTACGGCAGCAGCCACGGTCGAAGGCTTGCTAAAGGCATCGAGTTCAGTGGTCGCGTGAGATTGGATGAATGTCGCGTATGCGGCCCGAAGGAGCGGTTCGCGATAGGAGCGCATTGATTCGAAGGCGAGCCGGTGCGCATTTTCTGGCTCTGGAGCGAACTCGGTGTTCGGGTCGAGAAGGCCTTCCTTCGCGAGTTCCGGAAGCGAGATGAGCATCGGGTCGAGGGCGAAGGCTGAGCGGGCTGCGTACGGTGAGTTTCCGGGACCTACAGGCCCGGGTGGGAGCATCTGCCAGATCTCGCAGGATGCAGCTTCGAGGAAGTCGACAAAGTTACGCGCCTCTTGCCCGAGACCGCCGGGTCCGGGGAGAGATGTCGGGTGCAAGAGGATGCCGCTGAGACGATCAGACACCCTTCGAGTATCTAGGTCTAAGGCGATTCTTGCGAACGCCTGGGAAGTGGACCAAAGAGTATGGGCTCTGTTCCGTCGCGGCTAAGAAGTCGGCGGTCGCTGCGCGGTGCGGTCTTTGACGGGGATTGCCACTTCGCCGGTGACGGCGAGTTCCGACGCCTGAAAGAAGCGGCGCGGGGGCCATGTCGAGGACACGGCCAGCCGGTTCTTCGACTTCCGAAACGGGATTGCTCGCATTGAGTTGCCGTTCATCGTGCTTCCATCTTCGACGAACTGCTGTAGGGAAATCCCTACCTTGCGGTGGAGACGCTGGGTCCTTCGGGTTACAAACGCGTTGCAGAAATTTGCGCGAGGGCGAGACGAAGGATGCCTCGTTTCGCCGATTCGGGTTCGGATTGTGGCAGTTCGGTGCGGCCGCGACGGCGCTGAGGGTTTCCCCCTAGTGAACAGATGGATCGGTTGTGCCGAAGATGATGACAGGTAGCCATTGAGGCTGAACCAAGCCTCGGCTCCAGGAGCACGGCCATGACCAACAACATGCGCGTTTGCCAGCATTGCGGACTTCCGTACGACTGGCGGCGTTCGCCTTCCGGCTCCTTGAAAATGACCTACTGCGGAAGCCTCTGCGAACGAGCGGACCTCGGATTCACGATCGAGACGTTGCTCAACGACGTCCAGGTGTATCGGCTCGACTGGAAAGGGCTGCTCGCAGCCTGAACCCGAGGTAAAGGATTGCTCTCCAACGTAAGATCGACGTCTGTCGTAGGTCTTAAGGATGAGGGCAAGTGCTCCCAGCGCACCACGTACGCCAACCGGCGTGATGGCAAGCTAACTGGGTAAGGCAACAGACCCAACGGAGGACTACCGACATGGCAACGGACATCACAATTATCAGCGACCAGGCGAACATCAAAAGCTGCCGACGCTGCGGCCTTCGATACGATTGGCGCCGGTCGCCCAGCAGCTCACTGAAGATGACCTACTGCGGCTCGCTCTGCGAACAGGCGGACCTGGGATTCACCATCGAAGCGCTGCTCCGATACGAACGTGAAGTCGCCCCGGTGGCGGCATAAGAACCCGTTCGTAACGTGAACGTAAGGTCGGTCTCTTTACGCAACTCATAGAACGGGACTACGCTGGATATAGCCCGGGCACCCGACCTCGAATCTTCGAGGCGGGGAAGCCAGGGGCGAGGAGATTGAAACTCAATGGTTGACACACCGATCGGACCCGGGCCAACCGGGATGAACCTGAACAACATCAAGGTGTGTTCTCGCTGCAACCTACGCTACGACTGGCGAAAGTCGCCGAGCACCATGAAGATGACTTATTGCTCTTCGCTCTGTGAGAAGGCGGACCTTGGGTTCACCCTCGAAGCACTCTTGAAATACGAACGCGTGGTACCTGTGGAAGAGCCAGCCACGCCCGCCGTTTAATCAGCCACGACCTCTGAACTCAAGAAAGGCCCGCGAAAGCGGGCCATTCTTTTTTGGCGGTCATTTAGAACGCGGAGAGGGACACCACCACAACGGCGACGACGGCAGGGAGCGCAAGGAATGACGCGAATCCGGCGCCCTGACCGAGCGCGGTAGCGGCGACGGAGCCAGTTCGTACGTTCTTCTGGTAGCGCGGAGGCAACTGTTTCAGGTCCTCTTTGAGGACGGATTCGTATTCCACCAGTTTCGCCTCGTTCCAGAGGTGGCTTCCGATGAGGAGTGCGGAGATGAGAACGGCGAACGTGAGCAGCAGGAGTGGGTTGAACTCGAGTTTGTCGCTCGTTTCTGCGACGGCAGCCGCCAGGACCACGGCGGCCGCAATTACGACCGCGAGAACCATTGCCGCCCAACGCTCCGTGTCCTCCAACAAACCGACGTAGCCCACGCGGCGTGCAAGTTCGTGCGGCTGTGCACGGGGGGCGCTGCAACTGGCAGCATTGAGGGCGAGTGTCCACGGGAACAGCATCACCAACACGGCTGCGAAGAAGAACCAAATGCGAGGGTCGGGGGCGGCATTCGACGAGGTGGGGGACTCGGAGCTTGAGTTGAAACTCGCCAGGGCAAGGGCAACTCCGGCGGCCGAGAATCCGACAATTGCGAGAAGAGGCAGCCACTTGAAGTCTGCAACATGAGCCATGCGTCTCGCCAAGACGAACCCGACCGGTGCAATGGCCCCGATGTAGACGCCGATGAGTGGCAGCAGGATGACAATCAGCGTCTCCTGCGAGGAGTCGCCGAACGTGCATTTGCCGGTACATATGCCTTCGCGTGTCGCCCATCCCCCGAGGGCCCCACAAATACCGGCCACAATCAGGCAGGCAAGTACGAGGAGCCAGGGGTTCTTCAGGCGCGGCACTTCGATCGGGGACTCAAGTCCGGCGATTCGCGCGCGTGAAAGGTCAATGTCGTGGAGTCTCTGCTCAACCTGGTCGACCAGTGTGTTGAGGTCGCGTTCGTTCGTAAAACGAACGGCGTGAAGCTTGGCGATTTCCGCAATTGAGGGGTGGACTTGCGAGGCGAGAGGGTGCTCGCCTCCGGAGAGGATGACCGGGATGACCAACTTGTGCTGTTCGAAGGCCGACGCAATCTCGCGGACTACCCAGTCGTCCTGGTCCTGGATGCGTGATGGCCCATCGGCTGCGTCCCCGCGCCATTGCGGTCCGATGATCGCGATCAGCAGGTCGGAGCCTGCGATCTCCTTGTGGAGTGCGTCGTGGAAGTTATCTCCAGCCTTTAATCCACCGTCGTGGAAAGCCGTTTGCACCTCGTTGATGGAGTCCAGCGAACGAAGTCTTTCGGCGAGCCACCCGACCCCGTAGGCACCGTCTGCTCGCCGATAACTGACAAAGACTCTCGCCAAACGCTTCCCCCGCGAGTTTCAACGATGTTTGACGGTGAGGTTAGCCGTTGAGCGTTAGCGGGGTGTCTTCGCGATTCGCCCACTCTCGCATCGAGCCGTCGTAAACGCGGACGTTGTCGTAGCCGAGTAGTTCCATCACGAAGGCAGCGTGGGCAGCTCGAATTCCTCCCTGACAGTAGGTGATCGTCTCCTTGCCGCGTTCCAGGCCAGCCTCGTCGAGGAGCGACTGGATGTCATCGGCTGGGAGGAACTTTCGGGAGTCATCGGTCGCTACGAACCGGAGCCACTCGAGATGGTGCGACCCGGGGACTCGGCCGACGCGCTTGTTTCCGCGGTCGTTGGTGCCTTCCCACTCGCCGTCGGTGCGGGCATCGAGAACCTGGCAGGCTGAACTCGTATGGCTCTGCTTCAGATAGTCGACTGACGCATAGATATCCGGGTTCGGTGTGGCTTTGAAGGTTCCCTTGGGGGCGCGGGTCGCGTGGAATGTCATCGGGCGGCCTTCCGTCATCCAGCGGTGCCAACCACCGTTGAGGACTTTGGCGTTGGTGTGGCCGTAGTACTTGAGCACCCACCAGAGCCGCGAGGCGACGAGACCGTTGTTGTCGTCGTAGGTCACGACCTGGGTGTCGTTCGAGACACCGAGCTTACCCATGAGGGCCTCGAATTCGGAAGGCGACATCACGAGGGTGCCGTGATCGCTGCCGGCGGGGTCGTTCTCTTTGATGTAGTAGTGAACCGGAAGCTGGACGGCGCCACTGATGTGCGACCGGCGGTAAGCCTCGACGGTGGCGCAATCGATGATGCGGACATTCGGATTCTCGAGATTTGCCTGGAGCCAATCGGGCTCGGCGAGGAGTTCGGGGTGAGCGTATTCGGACATGGGGGTTGCCTCCGGCGACTTGGTGCGGGAGGAGTCTAGCGGAAGGCGAGGCTGAAGGTCAGCGTTTGGACCCGGTGAGGCCCGGGATCGGGTATGTTCGGAGTACTAACTCGAAACAGGTGAACTGCGATGGAATACCGATCCTTGGGACGCACAGGCGTGAAAGTCAGCACGCTTTGCCTCGGCTGCATGATGTTTGGCGGCAAGACCACGGCGAAGGATTCGTACGACATTATCGACCGTGCGATCGATGGCGGGATCAACTTCATCGACACAGCGAACGTCTACAACCAGGGCCGGAGCGAAGAGGCGACCGGCGAAGCCCTGAAGCGGAACGGGAAGCGGAACCAGGTGATTCTCGCGACGAAAGTGCACGGGAAGATGGGCGAAGGCCCGAACGACATGAACAACACCCGTCGCCACATCATCGAACAGTGCGAAGCGAGCCTGCGGCGGCTGGGCACTGACTACATCGACCTCTATCAGATTCATCGCCCGCAATCGGACATGCCGATCGACGAGACGCTTCGGGCGCTCGACGACCTCGTGCGTTCGGGCAAAGTCCGTTACCTCGGAGCCAGCACCTTCGCCGCGTGGCAGCTGATTGAGTCGCTCTGGGTTTCGAAGGAGTACGGCCTCAACCGGTTCATCTGTGAGCAGCCGCCATACAACCTGCTCGATCGGCGCATCGAACGTGAGTTGTTGCCGATGGCGCAGAGTTATGGTGTTGGGATTATCCCGTGGAGCCCGCTGGCCGGAGGGCTGCTGACGGGCAAATACAGCCGGAATGAGCCGCCGCCTGAGGACAGCCGATACGCGAATTCGAGTGCGAACCCGATGTATCGCCGCCGGATGAACGACAACATTTGGGACGTTATCGAAGGCCTGGAAGCTATAGCCAAAGAGAAGCAGGTCGAGCTTTCGCAGTTCTCGCTCGCCTGGACGATGCAGGCTGCGGGCGTCACGAGCCCAATCATTGGGCCGCGAACGATGGAACAACTCGAGGACAACCTGAAGGCAGCGGACGTGACTTTCACTCCCGAGGAATTGAAGGAGATCGATCGGACCATTCGTCCGGGGACAAACGTAAGTCCGTATTACGATGCAGACTGGGCGGTTAGCCAGTACAGGTGGTGACGCGAACCTCAACTGCGGGTCTGACGCGAATCGGGAGGATCGAGAGTGGACAACGCGAAGCCCACTGTTTCCACGGTTGACGACTACATCGCCGGATTCCCGGCGGAGGTACAAAAGCGGCTGCAAACAGTCCGCGCGCTCGTCCGTGAGATCGCGCCGAATGCAACCGAAGTGATTTCCTACGGCATGCCGACCTTCAAAGAAGGCGGCACGCTGGTTCATTTCGCCGCGTTCAAGAAGCACATCGGTTTGTATGGTGCTTCGGGCGCGGCCGAGGCGTTCAAGGACGAGATCGGCACCAACAAGACGACCAAGGGCTCCATTCAGTTTCCTTCGGACAGGCCGTTGCCGGTCGAACTCATACGAAAGATCGTGGAGTTCAGAGTGCGGGAGGCTCGGGAACAACTGGCCGAGAGGAAAGCGGCGAAGGCCGGCAAAGGCTCCCGAGATTGACACTGTTGGCAGACGGGAGCTAGCGTCCCCGCACGTTCTATTCGGGTATTTGTGAGGCAGATTGATGAGAGAAATGACCGGCGGCGACGCGGTTTACGAGACGTTGTTGGCGCTGGGCGTCGATACGGTGTTTGGGATTGTCAGCGTACATAACATCCCTATCTACGACGCGATCCATCGAGGCGGTGGGATCAAGGCGATTGCGGTGCGCCACGAGCAGGGCGCAGTGCATGCGGCGGACGGCTACGCCCGAGCGACGGGCAAGCTCGGAGTTGCCATAACGAGTACTGGCCCGGGCGTCACCAATGGTGTTACCGGGATGTTCGAGGCGGGCTTCGCGAGCAGCCGCGTAATGATGATCTGCGGCCAGATCGATTCCGTGTACTACGGCAAAGGCAAGGGGTTTCTTCACGAGGCCGAGAACCAGTTGCCGATGCTTCAGACGATCACCGGACGTACTGAGTCTGTGCGCCGACCAGAAGAGATCGGCGAAGCGGTGTTCCGGGTCGCGCAGGACGTAAACACCGGGTCGACCGCGGCCGGGGGCCGTCGAAATCCCGATCGACTTCCAGTATGCGCGGGCAGAAATCGACATTCCCCACGTCGAAGCGTGGCTGCGAAAGGCACCGGATCGCACCGCCGTCGTGAGCGCCGCCGAGGCGATCAAAGGCGCCCAGAAGGTGGTTATCTGGGCCGGCGGCGGGGTCCTGACCGCGGGCGCAGAAGTTGAACTGCAGCAGTTGGCAGAAGCATTGCAAGCGCCCGTGTTCACCTCTGGAAACGGGCGCGGGAGCCTGCCGGAGGACCATCCACTGTGCATGGGGCCGCTGACAGCCCAGCCCGGGGTTGGCGAAACGCTAGCCGATGCGGATGTCGTTGTAGCGGTGGGCACGCGATTCCAGGCGGGCCAGACCCGCAACTGGTCCTTGCCGCTTGGTGGAAAGCTGGTCCACATTGACGCTGACCCGGGAGTAATCGGGCGAAACTACAAAGTGGACGTGCCCGTCGTCGGCGACGCGCGACTGAGCCTTTCGGCGCTGCTGAAGAGCCTGGATGGAGCGAAGAGTGACGGTGCCTACCTGTCGCGTGCGCAGGAGTTGCGCGATGCCACGCGCCAGCAGATTCGGACGGAAATTGGCCCGGACTACGAGAGCATCATGGACGCGATGCGCGAACTTTTGCCGAGAGACGGGAATGTCGTGCGCGATGCGACGGTGCCCGCGTATCTCTGGGGCAACCGGCTGATGCCGATCCTTTCTCCGCGAACCTCGATGAACCCAACATCGGCCGCGATTGGGCCGGCGTTGCCGCTGGCCATCGGGGCGGCCATTGGCAGCGGCAAGAAGACGGCTGTGATCCAGGGCGACGGTGGCTTCATGCTCAACATCGGCGAGCTCGCGACCGCGGTGCAGTACAAAGTGCCGGTCGTGACGTGCGTGTTCAATGACAAGGGGTACGGAGTTTTGCGTTCCATCGAGGGTCGAACCTTCGATGGCCGGCAGTTCGGAGTGGAGCTGGCTACGCCGGATTTCGTGATGGTCGCGAACGGCATGGGCATGAAAGCGGAACGGGTGGAGTCGGCTTCTGGTTTCCGCGATGCCTTCGCGCGCGGACTGGCTGAGGAGGGCCCGTACCTCATCGATATCGACATGACGAAGCTTGTGCCAATGGCCGGGTTGGGCACGCCGCCGCCGAAGAAGGGGTAGGAGCGGGAGCTCGTTCGCCGAACCTTGCCCTCGCCATGTTCTTCCGTGTGTAGAATGCCGGAAATTCGTTAGCCGCGAGCGAAACAAAGGGGACGGGCATGACTGAGACCGCAACATCGGAAAACCTTGGGTTCGACCCGGACGCCCTGCGCGAGAAATACCGCGAAGAGCGGGACAAGCGCGTGCGTGCCGACGGTAATTCTCAGTACACCGAGGTTACCGGACGGTACGCTCACTACCTCGCCGAGCCGAACGTGGCCTGGATCGAACGCGAAGCGAAGACCGATACGGTCGAAGTAACCATCATCGGCGGGGGATTCGCCGGGCTGCTCATCGGGGCGCGGCTGCGGGAGGCCGGGGTCGACGACATCCGGATGATCGACAAGGCTTCGGATTTCGGGGGCACGTGGTACTGGAACCGCTACCCTGGCGCTGCCTGCGACACCGAGGCGTACATCTATATGCCTCTGCTCGAAGAGACCGGCTACATGCCGACAGAGAAGTACGCGAAGGGACCGGAAATCTTCGAGCACAGTCGCCGGATCGCCAGGCACTTCGACCTCTACCGGGACGCGCTGCTTCAGACCGCTGTCATCGACCTGAAGTGGGATGAGGCGAGCACTACCTGGATGGTAACGACCGACCACGGAGACAAATTCCGTTCGCGGTTCGTTTGCATGGCGAACGGGCCGTTGAACCGTCCGAAACTGCCGGGAATCGAAGGCATCGAGAGTTTCAAGGGGCATTCATTCCATACAAGCCGTTGGGACTACGCCTACACGGGCGGCGATAGCTACGGGAAGCTCGATGGTCTGAAGGACAAGCGAGTCGGCATCATTGGCACGGGGGCGACGGCGGTCCAGTGCGTGCCGCACCTCGGCGCCAGTGCGAAGGAACTCTTCGTTTTCCAGCGCACCCCCTCATCGATCGATGTCCGAGCGAACCGACCCACCGATCCCGAGTGGGCGCAAACGCTGGAGCCCGGCTGGCAGCGCAAGCGGATGGAGAACTTCTCGCTCCTGACCGGCGGCGGGTTCGCGGAAGAAGACCTCGTGATGGACGGCTGGACCGAGATTATCGGCGGGCTGCTGCGGGCGATGCGCGAGCGCAAGGAAGGGATCGATCCCGAATCGATCCAACGGACGGTGGAACTGGCAGACTTTCAAAAGATGAACCAGATTCGGGCTCGCGCCGAGGCGATTGTTGCTGACCCGCGGACCGCCGAGTCGCTGAAGCCGTACTACAGGCAGTTCTGCAAGCGCCCATGCTTCCACGACGAGTACCTGGACACATTCAACCGACCGAATGTGCACCTCATCGACACGGCCGGCCGGGGTGTCGACCGTGTGACCGAGCGCGGCGTTGTGGCGAACGGCGTTGAGTACGAAGTGGACTGCCTGATTTACGCGACCGGCTTTGAGGTCGGCACGGAGCTGGCGCGCCGGGCGGGGTACCAGGTTTACGGACGGGGCGGGCAGACGCTCCAGGGCAAATGGGAAGACGGGGTCTCGACGCTTTTCGGGATGCAGAGCCGAGGCTTTCCGAACTGCTTCATCATCGGCCTTTCTCAGGTTGGCGGCGGAGCGAACATCCCGCACGTCCTCGACGTCCAGAGCCGGCACGTTACCTACGTGATCGACGAAGCTCGCAAGCGCGAGGCGACCGAGGTCGACGTGAGCGATGAAGCCGAGATGAGGTGGGTGCAGACCGTCGTCGATGCATCAGTAGCGAACGTTGGCTTCCTGGAGCAGTGCACGCCCGGGTATTACAACAACGAAGGCATGCCCAACGGCGAGCTCATCCGCCGAAATGGGGGATACGCGCCGGGCGTGATGGGATTTGCGAAAGTGCTGGAGGATTGGAAGGCGGAGGGCAATCTGGCCGGCGTAGAGTTCGCGCGGAGCTAACTGGCGGCGATTCGCGCTAAGTGGCAATCTGCTCGATGCGGAACACTGGAAACTCTTCGGCCACCGCGTCGAACGCCTCCGGCGAAGCATGTTGGTCGACGGGATATGTGGCCGGGCGCCGGGCGCGGCCCGCAAGTAGGCTTTCAGGATCGGGGCGCGTTCTTCGGGAATGACTTCGACCAATCTCACGGCCTTCCTCTCGCCGTGGTGCAACGTCACTTGGCCACCCGCAGCCCGGGCATTTCGAACCCAATCGGCGTGCTGGCCGAGCATCGAGACGAGGTACTCCGCTCCTCCGTGCCGGGCGACGACGAGGACGGTAGAAGTTGCCTTGCCCGACTTTCTGCCCGGTACCTCTAGCGTGACCATCGAATAGGACGGTACGCCGAGGCTCGCGAAGCGGCCCATCGCCCTGTTCGTTAGCCGCCCGAATCGAGTCGGACGTCCATCGCGGTACCAGACCGTGATCGGGAGCCTCGTCCAGACGAAGACGAATGCTGCCACCAATCCGATGATCCAGGCGAGCGTGAGCGAGACTCTGCGCATCATGATGACAGTGAACAGCACTCGTCGACCTGTGGCGACGGCTACTCGGCCACCATTCCGGGACCGCGTGGCCGGAGTTCAAACGGGATCGGCCCGGGAATCTCCCGGGCCGTTTCCGCTTTGGTTGGATTCTGGCCCACTCAGCAGGTGGAGCAATACTACCGGACCGCGGCGGCGTCCTTCTCTTCCATCTCCTTCAGGACCTGGCGCATCTTGGTCCAGCGCTCCATGCGAGTGCGGGCCGTGTCGTCGAGGGTCGAAGGGTCGATCTGGGCGACCATGGCGCCGTAGGCGGGGTACGAAGGGATCTCGTCGTCGGTGAGTTCCTTCATCCACTGCTTTCGAGCGAAGGCTTTCTCGATGTAGGGCGCGAGTTCATCGGCCTTCTTCTTCTCGCGGGCTTCGATTTCGGCGGTGAATTCGGGTTTCACGTCAGAGGCGAACAGGTTGAGCGAATCCATGATGTGCTCGTGCTTGTTCTTGCCGCCCTGCTGGATGAAGACCGTCTGGTCGACGCCGGCGTCGGAGAACTTGCGGAGGTGGGTTCGAAGCTGTTCGGGCGTGCCAATGCCGTCGCCGCCGCCTCCCAAGAAGTCGAGCGATTCCGTGCCCATTGCCGCCTTCACGGCTTCGTACTGCTTCCAGACATCGGTGCGGCCCGGCTTATGCGTCCCGAACGCGTAGTGATGGCCGAGTCCGAACTGGAAGAACTTGAAGCCGTCGAATCCACGGCGGAAGGCTTCTTCGGCATCCGGGTGGCATGAGAAGCTGGTGACCATTGCAACGTTTGGATTCACCGTGTGCCCGATCGGCACGCATTCGTTCTTGAACGTCTCGTAGTAGTCATCGACCCATTTCTTGGCTTCGGCCGGATCGACGAAGGCAAAGGTCAGTGCTCCGATGCCAAGCTGAGCGGCGAGGTGGATGGTGTCGCGGTTCGAGCACGCGACCCAGAGCGGTGGGTGCGGTTTCTGAACAGGCTTGGGTACGATGTTTCGCACCGGCATCGAAAAGTACTTGCCCTGGAATCCCGGGTAGGGATCCATGGCGAGCATGTTGGCCACCTGTTCGACGGTTTCGCGCCACATAGCACGACGTTCCATTGGGTTGATCCCGAAGCCTTCGAGTTCGGCGCGTGAGGCGGACTCGCCCGTTCCGAACTCGACTCGGCCGTTGGAAACGAGGTCGAGGGTCGCAATCTCTTCGGCAATACGTGCCGGGTTGTTGTATCCCGGAGGCATGAGCTTGATTCCGTGGCCAAGGCGGATGTTCTTGGTGCGCTGGCTGGCTGCAGCTAAGAAGACCTCGGGGCAGGAAGAATGGCTGTATTCCTCGAGGAAGTGATGTTCGACTTCCCATGCATACTCAATGCCAAGCTTGTCGGCCAACTCAACCTGCGAGAGTGCATCCTGGAAGAGCTTCAGCTCCTGGCCGTCATCCCAGGGCCGAGGGAGCTGGTGTTCATAGAAAATTCCGAACTTCATTCGATTCCTCCGTAATGCGGGAAGTCTAGCAGAGTCTGTTAGCCCGGTGCTAAGGGAATCTCGATGGTTTAAACAATCACGTCGGAAATTCAGGTTCAGATGGTCCCTTCGCGTTGCGCCGCAAAGGGCGAGGCTAGAGAATGCCGAACAGACCAGCCTGGACCTGTGCAAATCGTGCCCACCGAGAAGACTCCACCAAAGCGAACACCCGACCTTGAAGCAGCGATGACCGCCTTTTTCCAGGCGAGTGCGCTGCTGGATCAGATTCGCCTGCGAATATGGGACCGGGAGAACCTGACGGTGACGCAATTGCGTCTGTTAGGACAGCTTCGAGAGCAGGAAGGCTTGAGCAACGCAGACCTGGCGGACCGTCTCTATGTAACGCGCCCGTCGGTCTCTGCACTTCTCGAGCGGCTCGAGCGCGGTGGGTTCATTCGTCGCGAGGTTTCCCAGAACGATCGCCGAGGAATCAATATCTGGCTCGAACCGCGAGGCCGAGCAGTCTCGGAATCTCTTCGCGAAGAGACGCGCGAGTACCTCAGCAGCCTGTTCGAGAGCATGAACCAGGAGGACGTGGCGACGTTCCGGGATTCGGTCGAGAAGTTTGTCGCCTCGGGCCGGGAGCGCCGCGCGAAGGACCTTGCCGCCGAGAGTTCTTCAAACTCATAAGCCGGGTGCGATGACAGATGCTCTCCGGCTCACGGAAATCCTGACGACCAGTAGTGCGATTGCTAACTACCTGGGAGTACCAGTCGTAGATGCGTCCCATCTCCTCAAGGCGATTGAGGTCCTGGAAGGCAATGTCACGCTGGACGATCTTGGGCGGCCGCTTTCGCCAATGCTTTCACGGCTGACGCGAGCAGGGAACGGCGTTGCGCCGGAGGTTCAACAACTCGCCCAACGATGGTTCGCGGAACTCGGCGGCGATCCCCTGGCCGAATTCGACGAAGAGTCGCTGAAAGCGTTTATCGAAGAAGCACGGGCTCTAAACGCCTTGGGGGCCGACTAAACCAGAGCGATGCGGGCCGCTGAAATTGCGGCTACGGCGGTTGAAACTGATAGTCACGGAATGGATGCCGTGTTGCCAATCGTCGCGGGGGCTGTCGGCGTTGGGTTTGGCTGGCTTCTGCCGGTCAGACAACAGTTCCTTTATTCCGAAGCAGAGTTCCAGGCGGCACCAGCTACGGGACGGACGCTTTGGTTGCTTCGAATCTTCGCCATGGCGACTGCTGGCGCGGGATTGGGCCTTGCGTTTCGGCAGGACTTTTATGATCTCGGACCGGCGCTTCTAACCGCAGTTTTTATCCTCGTGCTGGTGACAGTGAGCAGCACCGACTTCGAGCGCCGCCGGATTCCGAACAAAGTGACATATCCTGCGTTTCTCTTCGCTCTTGCATTGTGCTGGGCATGGCCAGACCGGACGGTGCAAGACATTCTGGTTGGAACCGGCGTGGGGACACTGGCGGCAGTGCTGCTTGTTGGATTGGGTGTCTTCTTCGGGGGAGGCGGGGTCGGCCTGGGAGTTGGTGATGGAAAACTCATGATCTTGATGGGCGCAATGATCGGCTGGCCGGGAATATTGCCTGCCCTGTTCTACGGTGTTCTTGGGGCCGGGCTCGTCGCGGTAGTGCTCATGGTGCGGAAGGGGCGCGGAGCCACGTTCAGTTACGGACCGTACCTGGCAGCGGGCGCAGGACTCGTGCTCCTGTTTGCCGACCTTCGCTAAATGAACCAAAGCGGTCCGACTACTACGTCGGCCCGCTTTGCATCGAGTTCATGGCGCAATTCGCCAGCTAAAGGTTTTGCTTCAGCTGAATCACTGCGGGTCCGCCGATGACGATCATAATCGCAGGGAAGATGAAGAACACTAGCGGGAACACCATCTTGATCGGTGCCTTGAAGGCCTGTTCTTCCGCCTTCTGGCGACGTTTTGTTCGGATCACCCCGGTCTGAACGCGAATGACGCCTCCGACACTGATGCCCATAGCTTCCGCCTGCACCACCGCGTTGATCAGCTGACGCAGCTCGTCCACACCGGTTCGTTCGGTCATGTCCAGGAACGCTTCCCGGCGGGAGCGGCCCATTTGGATTTCACGCATCGTGCGAGTGAGTTCTTCCGCGAACGGTCCATGAACCTTTTCAATAATTCGACTGAATGCTGCGTCGATGCCGAGGCCGGCCTCGACGGACGCGGTGATAAGGTCGAAGGCGTCAGGAAGTGAGCGCCAGATCTCCTTCTGTCGGCGCTTCACTCTTCCGAGAAGAATAATCCGAGGTCCGTAGAGCCCCAGCCCTGTCGCAACTCCAAAGGCGAGAAGGATCATTTTGAAGGACTGACCGATGCTGGCCATGTAGAACGTGGCGAGAATTGGCAGCACACCCGCTGTGATTGCGCAGATGATCAGGAATTGGCCCGGTTTCATCTTGAGCCCGGCCTGGACCATGGTCTTTTCCAGTCGCTCCGACACGGACGACGGGAGCATCCCTGTGACCTTTCGAGTCATTCCTTTGATAATCGGTCTAATCACGCGTTGCGTGAACGCAGCATCGGGATCGGGAAGCGCTTCCTTAGAGGGGCGCGAGTAGCGGAGGCCGCCGAGTCGCGTGTCCATGTCTCCCCCGTCTGTGGCCTTGTGAAGAAGGCCATAGACGACGAGCGAGACTGTGATAAACGTGCTGACCGCAACGATAAGTTCCATGTTAAATCTCGATGTTCACAATTTTTTGGATGACTGCAAATCCGATGACTTCAGAAACGGCCGCCGCCGCCAATAACTTCTGACCCAATGGATCAGTGAAGAGCATCGAAGTGAATTGAGGGCTGATCAACATAAATCGCCAACAGAAGGCCGACAGGTATGCCTCCAATCACATAGCCTGTGAGTCGTTGCTGTGAAGTGAGTGTGCGAATTTCGCCGCGAATACGTTCTCGTTCTCGCATCGTTTGCTGCATGTTGTCTAGAATTTCCGCCAGGTTACCGCCGACTGAGCGTTGGATGAGGATCGCGGTGATGACAATGTCGAAATCCGCGCTCCCGACTCGCTCGTTGAATGAGGTTAGTGCCTGTTCGACACTCGCGCCCATAGCGGTATCCCGCATGGTTCGCCGGAGTTCTGTTTGCAGCGGAGCCTGACTCTGGTCGGAAGCGGCCTCGAGAGCCTGCAACAGCCCGAATCCGGCACGGAGCCCGCTGGAGAGCATTTGCAGCATCTCGACCATCTGCGCCTCAAGCTTGTGGAGACGAGATGACTTCTTACGCTTGACCCAGAACCCGGTCGCAAACCAACCGAATGGCAAACCTACGAGGGCCAGTGCTGGAACAGGTGCAACGGCCATAATGAGGGCGGAAATCACAAGCGCAACCACGCTTCGAACGATGAGGTATTCCTTGGCTGTCAGGGCGAGCCCCGCTCGCTCGAGGTCCTTGGTCCAGGTCGAAGCCAGATTGCCCGAGAGCAACGTGATGCCGGCGAAGTTCACCGCACCGCGGGTGCGGAGGCTAGACTTGCTGTTCGTCGGCAAAGCGACGTCGGTTTCGCGGAGCTTGTTGAGGCGGGCGGATGCTGCCACGTTGAGGGCGCCAGCTCCGGAGAACCAGAGCACGCCCGTGGTCGCAAATCCGCCCGCGCAGAGTGCGGCAAGAATCATCAACATGTCTCTACCAGCCTTCCGGGGTGCCGAAGAGTGAGTTAGGCATCTGGATGCCAGCGATGGCGAACTTGTGGGCGAACCCGGGGCGAATTCCGGTGGGCTTCATCGCACCATGGACTTTCCCGTCTTCGTCAACCCTGTCCAACTTGAACAGGAAAATGTCCTGGAGCGTAATCGTGTCGCCTTCCATGCCGCTGACTTCTGTAACGTGCGTGACTTTACGGGAGCCATCCTGGAGGCGGCTGATCTGAATGAAGACGTGAATTGCACTGGCAACCTGTTCGCGAATCGCTTTCGAGGGCAGATCCATGCCAGCCATGAGAACCATGTTCTCCATTCGGGCGAGGGCTTCGCGAGGGTTGTTGGCGTGGATAGTTGAAACCGAACCATCGTGGCCGGTGTTCATCGCCTGGAGCATGTCGAAGGCTTCTTCGCCGCGAACCTCGCCGACGATAATTCGGTCGGGGCGCATGCGAAGGCAGTTACGAACGAGGTCCCGCTGCTTGATCTGGTTCTTGCCTTCGATGCTCGCCGGGCGAGCTTCCAAGGTGATGACATGATCTTGTTGCAGCCGAAGTTCCGAAGGGTCTTCGATGGTGACGATTCGCTCGGTGTTCGGGATGAACGCCGAGAGCGCATTGAGCATGGTGGTCTTACCGGTGCCGGTACCGCCACTGATGATGATGTTCATGTGAGCACGTACGCACATGGCCAGGAATTCGGCGGTCGCTTCGCTCAGAGCGTCGACGGCGATGAGGTCGGCCATGCGCATCTTGTCCGCTTTGAACTTTCGGATGGTAATGCTGGGCGCCTTCGGCGATGCCGGTGGAATCGTGATGTTTACGCGGGAACCGTCCGGGAGCCGAGCGTCTACCATTGGGCTCGATTCATCGATTCGGCGACCCAGTGGAGCAACGATTCGTTCGACGATGCGCATAATGTGTTGCTTATCGCGGAAACGGACCGGGCTGCGGAAGATGCGGCCTTCACGTTCGAAGTAGACCTTATCGACATCGTTGACCATGACTTCCGAAATAGACGGGTCACGGAGCAGGGGCTCGAGTGGGCCAAGGCCCAAAGCCTCGTCGGCTACTGATTCGAGTAGTTCCTCGCGGCTCGAACCACCCAGCTGGATTCCTTCCTGCTGCAGCAGTTCCCTGGCGGCCTTCATGACCGCATCACGCTGCTGTTCGGGTGCGAGGCCTTCGAGTGCGCCGTGTTCGAGTTCTTCGATGAGAAGCTCGTGGAGGCGAATCTTGGCGGCTTCGGCCTGTGGATTCGCGTTCTTCCCTACTCCAGATACCGCCTCGACGGTGCGGGGAGTGGGCCGCAACGAGTCTGGGCGCGAGGGAGTCGTGGCGCGCTGCGGAGCGTTCCCCTGTTCAGCAGTCGCGGCTGCGGCGTTACGAAGCGTATTCATGCGGGACTGGCCGGGAATTCCAGGTGGTGGAGGAGGTACCTTTTCCACATCTCCCCAGGTTCGGCCCTGAGGAGCCGATCGGCCCCCTAGCTGACCCGACGGGCGAAGCTTGCCGGGTTCGGGCGCGGGGCCCGGCCCAGGGCCAGCCGTCGCGCGCTCTTCGTTTGCCGGGCGTTCCGGCTCGGGCTCTCCGCCGAGGCGGCGACGAGCACCAGACCAACCGAAGGACGGTCGTTCGTCGTCACCAGATGCACGGCGTTCACGGAAATCATCAGCCATGGCTAAGGTACCTCGTCTTTCCCGGTGGTATTAGGCGCTCTTCTTGAACAGGCGACTGAAGCTGAACCCGCCGCCCTTACGTTGAGACTTGGATCGCTGGCGGATGCCTGCGAGGGCCCGCGCCATCTCGCGAAGTTCTTGCGAGACGCGGCTGTTGGGCCGGCTCATGACGATGGGCCGGCCGAGCTGAGCGGCCTTGATGACCTCGTTGTCCTGCGGGATTTTCCACCAGAGGTCAGTGTCGAGCGTGCGCTCGACATCCTTTTCGCGGACGCCGGTGTCCATCCCTGCTCGGTTGAGGACGACCTTGATCCGCTCGTCGTCGCTGCCGAAGCGTTCGTTCAACATCTCCAGGGCCAGGACGGTGTCCTTAATGCTGGCCATATCGAGCGTGGTGATGAGGAGAATCATGGTGCCGACTTCGATTGCCGCTGCCACGATTTCGTTGAACGTGCCGGGTGTGTCGAGAATCACGAAGTCGTGGGTTTGCGACAGTACGTCGACCACATCTCGAATGTGTGCCGAAGTCAGGTTCCGCCAGTCACTGGGACGAGTCGGCGCCGGGAGAATCCGAACCCCAGACTCGTGCTGGACCAGGTATTCGCTGAGGCTGTTGCGATCGACGTTGTCGAGGTTTCTTGCCAGGTCGGCGATTGAGCGTTCAACCGGAATGTCCATCGTGATGGCGACATCGCCAAAGCGGGTGTCCATATCGACGAGCGCGACGGTTTGGTGCGCTTCGGTCGCAAGGGCGACGGCGAGGTTCGAGGCAATGGTGGTCTTGCCGATCCCGCCTTTCGCGCCAAAGACAGTAATGATGGTCCCCTGGGCAACCGGATCAGCGAGCTCGCCGCGGCGGCGCATCGCTTCGCGTTCTTTCTTCTCGAGAACCTTCATGATCGAGGCTTCGAGTTCTTCCGAGCTGCACGGTTCCTGGATGTAATCCGAGGCGCCGCCGACCATTGATTGCCGCATCAACCTGATGTTGGCTTCCGTGGAGAACACAATGATCGGGAGGTCTGGAAGGCCATCGTTGATGCGGGAGAGCGTCTGGATCGGGCGGACCAGGGGCTCTTCGATTCGCATCAGAACGAGGTCTGGGCGCATCTGGAAGCAGAGCGTGAACGCTTCTACTCCATATCCGGCCGTCGCCTGGACCTGAAAGCCGAGCATCGAGAGGGTTTTCGCCATCTCCGCTGAGCTCTCGCGGTCCGGATCAACAACTATAAGTTGCGGTACCCGTGCCATGAATGTTCCTCCACCGTTTCGCACCCCAGGGACCACCGGGGGCCTTATCGAGTTGCTGGAGCGCCCACCGACCGTCTGGACGGTGGGCGCGGGGTGAATACGTGACCGATCTACCTGGACGGGAAGATGTCGTCGTAGCTGAAGGTGGTCTTGCCCGAAATCGGGTCCGAATCGCCGCGCTGGCGCGGGAGGATCCGATACTGAGCTTCTTCGTCCTTCATGGCGTCAATGAGCGCGACCTTGGCGATGAGGTCCGGCGGGAGGGCGATGGTGATCGAAATCGCCGCCTCGAAGGTGCCGGGATCGTCATCCTGGGCAACAGCCTGGGAAGCGGGGTTCGTGCTCACGGCGGCAGCGCCAGACGAGTCGGTCTTATCCGCGACCTTGGGATACGTCTTCACGAGCTTCTGGGAGACCGCGAGGATCTCGACGTCTTGCGCGATATAGCCGGCAAGGAGGTCCGGGCGTTCCTGTCCGGTGAGCGGGTCGGTTGTGACAAAGGCGGTGATGCCCAGGATGTCGACGCGGTCACCGGGTTGAGGGAGGCCGCCAGCGATCCATGCTTCATGAGGAACCATGAGGCTCAAGGCTCGCATCCCATCCGGAACCTTCCAGGTAATGGTGTTCTGCGCGGCGTACGTGCTGATCTTGTTCGCGATTACTTGCTCACCGGTGTACATCGGTGCAACCGCGATCTGGCCGACCAGTGAGGTCGCTTCGGTGTCTTTGAGGTAGCCATCGACGAGGGCGACCGCGGGCACCGTCTTGGTGCCAAGCATGTCGGCGGTGATCTTCTCACCAACGTTGACGTTCCTGGTGAGGACCACGACTGATTCGGCGCCTTCGCCGGAGGTAAGTTGCTCGGAGATTCCATTGTCGCCACCACGGCTACTCAAGAATGCGAACATGAGCATTGCGCTCAGGATGCCAAAGACGGCGGCCAACAAAAGGACGCCCCGGTTTCGAGATGAACTGCTAGAGGCAGCCGCGATAGTGCGATTCACAGTGCTACTCCTCCCCTTTCCATTGCTATATCGGCGGTCTAACCGAGTTCCTACAGGCCGGGTAAACCCTGTTCGTGAAGAAAGTGAAACCCCGCCCTGTTTGGGCGGGGTTTCAAGGTGAACGATCTAGGAGTGAATTACTTCACAAGGGCGATATGGGTTTGCTCGGCGATTGCCTGGAAGGCAGCGTCGAGCTGGGCGGTGGTGGGTGCGTGGAAGTACCGGCACCCTGGTTGGCTGTTTTGGCACGCTCCGACTCCGTAGGTACCACCGTCGGCCAGCCGCTCCAAGAAACTGGAGTCGACATCATTTCCCAGACCGATTGTGAAGATGATGATGTCGCCATTGGCCGCGCGCTGGGCCTCGGAATAGGCATGGCTCTGCGAGGTGTTGGTGCTATTCGGATTGTACGTGCTGGAGCACGGCAAATTGTTGTAATCACTGGTCGCGTACGCGGAGTTGTTTCCGCAGACGTAGTTCGCGATGCCGTCGGTTAGCAGCACGATGACCTTAACGGCGTTGGCGCGCTTCCCGGACCCATCGACAATGAGCCGTCCGGCCGCGAGACCTCCAGCAATGTTCGTGCTTCCCGAAGGAGGCACCAGGTTATGGATCTGGTTCTTTACGCTGCTGAGGTTGCTGCTGAGTGACGTCACGCTCGCGCTGTTGGTCGAGTATTTCGCAACACCGATTTTGTCGTAACTTGGGTTAAAGAGCGTCGTGAAATACTCCGCCGCGGCAACGGTGCCGTCGAACGGGTTTGCGCCCCAGGGGGCGGTCGTACCTCTGACGGCAGACGAGCAAGAGTTACCCCAGTTCTGCCAGATTTCTGCGCCAACAACGTGCGAAAGTTTTGAAGTTGATGTGTTGGTGAAATTGTTGGTTTGGGACCTGTCTAGATAGAGCGACTTGTTTGTCGTGTTGATGCCGCTGCTTCTGATTTTGAAGATTTCGTAGCTGCCCGCGCCATTCAGCCCCGTGTGAATGACGATCCGGTCGCCGACACTGAATCCTGAGACTGTGTTGAGCTTGATGGTTATAGGGCTACTACCACCGGAGGGGATGTCCTGCGGAGAGTTATCGCCCGCGCCGGTGTAAACGCCATCGACCAGAACAGGACGGCTGGACGCCGGGCTGAAGTGGCCGGGGCCATTCAACGTCGATTCGGAAGTCTCTATATGAAGCATCGGGGGGTCGTAGCACATGGAGCCCGAGATATCGAGAACGACTGCGATGTCGAGCACCTGGGACTCAGCCTGGCCTTCGGCGGTAACGTGCCACTTTGGCACCCCGAAGAACTTTGCGAACCACGTGGGGATGTCCGCCGCGCCCTCAATCTTGATGGCCTTGTTCCCGGGAGGATAAGAAACCGTGAACTGGACGTTCGTACCCTGGCTTTGAATGAAGCCCGAGTTATCGATCCAGTATTCAACGGCCTTGGCATCGGCGTTCGTCTGGCTGGGCATGCTCTGGGCAGCTGCCAGGGCGGCGGCGTCGACACCGGCCTGCATCGAAGTGCGGGCCCAAACGTATCGGCCGACATCGACGCTCATGGCGGCGAACCCCAGAAGCACGAAAATCATCAAGCCAAACAAGGGAAGGGCCTGGCCGGCTTCCCGAGAATTTTTCGGCGGAATGTTGGACCGCATGAGCAGCCTCCGGTTAGGACTGAAGTTATTCGAGACGCATCGAAGAATGTGCTGAGATGGTCGGTTCGGAGAGCGAACCCCCTAAGAACGAGACGATGTTCCCTATGGGAGTGGCGTAATCGAAATCGTACGAGAGGTCGATTGTTACGGCCTGTCCCCGCGAACCCTGTACATTGGTCTTGTTGATCGTGAGCTTCGTGGGATTGAGGCTGCAACTCGACGGATAGTTGCTGCAGAAGCTGTTGTAAATGCGCGTGTTCACCGCGTTGGAGTCCGCCTGAACTGCGGCGACCCGTGCGCCTTCGCGAGCGGCGTTGGTTACGATGAGCCACGTGTAAAAGCCGCGACCAAAGTCGATCATGCCGAACAGCAGCAGCAGGAAAATCGGCAATACCATCGTAAATTCGACGAGTGCCTGGCCGGTTTCGGATTGACGGAAACGGCGAAAGGCCCGTTTGGCGAAAGAGCCAGTCGGGCGATGGAGATTTAGATTGTTAGGTGCGAAGTCCATCCAGTCCGCTTTTCCTGAGGGCAGTGGCCCTCCATTCAGAGTGACGAAGGGGTGGGTGGCCGAAGCCACCCACCCCTTCGTTGGTCCCCGGGTTTGCGACCGGGGATCGGTGGCTTAGAGGGCCGTGTTGACCTGGCCGAGAATCCCAGACAGGCTGGTGCCCATCGTGGTGAGGGCGGCGATGCAGACGACGGCGATGAGGGCGAGAATCAGGCCGTATTCGGCGAGACCCTGTCCTTCTTCGCGAGCGTCCTGGAACTTAACAACTTTGCTGATGGCCCAGTTCTTGATCTTCGACATAGTAGTTCTACCTCTTTCCTGGTTTGGGGCTTTGCCCCGGTGTTTTTGCCGGCCCGACGCTGCGTCCTGCCTCCCCTGGAACTTGTCCAGTTGTCCCTGGCAGCACGTTGGCGAGTCTCGCTTTACGAGTTGGCCTTCGCCGTCGTCCTGCTTTGGGACCGGGCGCTTCGTCGGTGAAGCTACTGACTATTTCGACGTACTTGCCGAGTCCTAAAGCCGGTTCACTCGCTATTCACCGTCTTGACTCTTTCGGCCAGACCTGACGCCTCGCGGACAAACCTCTGCGGAACAGGGGCCTGGGTGTCGAAGCTGTATTAGGGAATACGGCAACCGCACGGTCGTCCACCAGGAGGTTCACCAGAATGGAAGCAACGATGGCGAAGAATCCGCGGAAGGCTCCGCCCTGGTCGCGAATGCTTTCATTGATTCAGGACGCTTCACTGGTTCTGATCTCTGGCTTGTTCTTCTACGTCCACTTCGCGCATTTCATGGAGTCGGGCGGGTTTGCGAGTGTCTTCTTCGCGATTGAGCAAGCACTTCTCGTCGGAATGTTCCTAACGAGGCGCCGAAGCGAGTTCACTTCGTCCCGTCCCATGGACTGGGTCGTCGCAACGCTTGGCGGATGGCTTCCGCTCGTCATGCGTCCGCATGAATCTGGCGGGGGCATCGAAACCCTTGGAGCCATTGTTCAGGTTGTTGGGTTGAGCCTGGTAGTTATTAGTTTCAGCACTCTTGGGCGAAGCTTCGGCGTGGTCGCCGCGAATCGGGGCCTGAAAGTGGGTGGGCCGTATCAAATCGTGCGGCACCCGATTTACTTTGCTCACGCAGTGACGATGACCGGGTTCGTGCTTGCCAACTTGTGGTGGTTCAACATCGCTGTACTGTTGACGTTCTCAGCCTTCCAGGTTCTTCGGATCATCGCTGAGGAACGCGTACTTATCGCGACGAGCTCTTATGCCGCTTACAAAGAACGCGTCCGCTATCGCCTGATTCCTGGCCTCTACTAGCTTAAACTCTTACGAAAATAGCTAACGCTCTCGCGGATTCCTACCTTGAAGGCAGACTCACGCCTCAGGGGATCAACAAGAGCTCCACGAGGGCGGGGAGGGCCACGCCGGCGGGAGCGCGGACGACGAGGTCGGCTACCGGGCTCAACGCGGTCTCTTCAGGGTTGAATTCGATGAGCGGTACGCCTCGGCGTTTGGCCATGATGGGAAACTCTGCAGCAGGGTAGACGACGGCGGAAGTGCCGACGGTGATGAACAGGTCGGCGCGGAACGCCTGGCGGTAGCACTCGTCGAGGGCATCCCGCGGGATTGGTTCACCGAACATCACGACGTCGTTCTTTTCGATGCCGCCGCATTCAGGGCAGGTTGGGGGCAAGTTGCTGGTATCGACCAATTCGAGGCGGTAGCGCTGACCACATGACATGCAGCGAACCTTCGCACGGTTGCCATGGATCTCGGTGATATGACGGCTGCCGGCAATGTTCTGCAAGTTGTCGATGTTTTGGGTGATTACGTGGGCGAGGCGGCCCATGTGTTCCATCTCTGCCATCGCGTAGTGCCCAGGGTTCGGCACTGCGCGGTCAATTGCCTCGCTGAACGCTGATCCACCGACGCGATGCTCGATCGAGAGCTTCCACCAGGCTTCGGGGTCCTGACAAAACAGATCCCAACCGTCGATCGTCGGTTCGCCGAACTTCGTCCAAACGCCATCGGGGCCGCGATATGTCGGGACACCGCTTTCTGCGGAGAGTCCAGCCCCAGTCAACGCGACGGCGTGTGTACTTCGTCGAAAAAGGGCTGCGGCTGCCTTTAGCGACGTGTCGAGTTCATCAGGTGTCACCGCTGTTCTCCCTCGAGTAGCTCAAGCGTCGGGAGGTGAAAGTCCAATTCGGCCCGGAAAGCTTTGATCTGGCGCTTTCGTTCGGGCGCCTTCCATCCAAGTTCTTTGGCGGCGATCGCGGCAACAGTTTCGTCGCAACAGAGACCCCGGCATGAACCCCAGGAGATCCCTGTCCTGCGCATCATGATGTCGGCGAGCGTTTGGACGTGTTCGTTTCGCGCGACATAGCGAACCTCCCCTTCTACGGCACCAGAGTGCTCGCAAAGCGGTTCAGTGCCCATCTCGAGGACTTCTTGAATGGCTGGTCCGTAGATTCGCAGGTGATGTTTTTGCTTCAACGAAAGGGTCGAGGCCTTGAGTGTCTCACGCCAATCGGGCGCGAGGTCGGCTGAGTTGCGGCCCCGGGCTTCGTGCGCACCGAGTAGTTTCGCGACTTCTTCGGCGAGCGGGCGAAAAGTGCTGAGCTTTCCGCCGACGAGGCTGTGCATGCCGTTCGGGCCGCCGTGGTCGGCGTGATGGATCACTGTGTGTCTTCGGCTGATCGCGGCTTCGGGGCCACCCGCGACCTTCTGCAGCGGGCGAAGGCCCGCGTAGGCGTAGCGGACGTTTTCGCGCCCGATCTCGAAGCCCGGAAGTAGCTCGCGGGCCTCCGTGAGCAGGTAGTCGATATCGTCGACCGTGGGCCGGAGACTCGATGGTTCACCGTCGAAGCGCTCGTCGGTCGTGCCGAAGAGCAGGAGGCCGTTCTGGGGCACGGCGAAGAGCACGCGCCCGTCGCTTTTGGCAGTTGAAAAGACAGCGTCGCGGCCGAGCGGCTGCGGTAGTTCGAGCACGATATGGGTACCACGGGTCACCCCGAGGAGTTCCACATCCGGAAGCCCGCCGTGGTGGTTCACCGCATCGACCCATGGGCCGGCGGCGTTGACGACGGCTCGTGAGGGGACGAAGTGTGTCTCACCGTCCTGCACGACTTCCACGCCCGTGACGGCGCCCGCTTCACTACGAATGGAGGCCACCGTCGCGTGATTCTCGATGTGAGCGCCGGCACGCTTTGCTGACAGCGCCAGTTCGAGGGCAAGGCGTTCCGGTGAGTGCACCCGCGCATCGAAAAAGCTGAATCCGCTTTTCGCTTCAGGCGGGAGTTGTGGAGCGAGTTTCTTGATACGGTCGCGGCCGAGGCGACGGTGGCTTGGGACGCCTCGGTAGAGCGCCAGCAAATCATACGCAGCGAGGCCTATGCGTATCTGCCAACCCGGCCGCCGGGACCAGGGCAGCATCGGAAGTACGAAGCGCTGAGGTGACACGAGGTAGGGGCGGGTCTCGAGCAGCCAGGCGCGTTCGCGCAAGGACTCACGAACCAGGCGAACATCGCCATGCTCCAGGTATCGGAGGCCACCGTGGATCAACTTCGTCGAACGCCAGGTTGTCCCGAAGCCAAAGTCGGTCGATTCGAAGAGCGCGACACGAAGCCCCCGGGCGGCACACTCTTCCGCGATGGCGCAACCATTGATGCCACCGCCGATGATGACGGCATCGAAGGGTTCTGCTTCGGCCAGCTCCGACAAGATCATTCGCGGGCCCAGCCGAGTGAACGTTCCACGGCGCGCCGCCAGGTATGCAATCGAGCGCTTCGTTCCGCGCCGGAGATCTGCGGTTCAAACACCCTGTCTACCTTTCGCAACTCGAGGACTTCAGCGTTCGAGGACCATATGCCGGCTTCCAGACCGGCGAGATAAGCAGCTCCAAGCGCCGTGGTTTCGGTGTTTTGCGGGCGTTCCACGGGGACGCCAAGGTAATTCGCCTGCATCTGCATGAGGAGGTCGTTATTGGACGCCCCGCCATCGACTCGCAGAGTAGCGATGGGGGTCGGAAGGTCCTCATCCATGACCGCTGCGAGTTCGGCGCTGGAGAGGGCAATGGCCTCGAGAGCAGCGCGGGCGATGTGAGCGGCCGATGTCCCGCGGGTCAGCCCGAGAATGGCGCCTCGCGCGTGTGGATCCCAGTCGGGCGCGCCGAGCCCTGTGAACGCGGGCACGATTGAAACGCCACCGGAATCGGGTACGGAACCTCGCGAGTTCTTCCACGTCTTCGCTTCGTGCGAAGAGGCGCAATTCGTCGCGGAGCCATTGAATTAGCGCCCCGGCGACAAAGACGGAGCCCTCGAGGATATAGTCCGGGCCGGATGGTCCAGCGCCGGCACCGATGGAGGTCAGGAGTCCGGTTTTGGAATGGATGGGTTGTCGCCCCGCGTGCCCAAGCAGGAAGCACCCGGTCCCGTAGGTGTTCTTTGCGACGCCGGGCATAAAGCCGCCCTGCGCGAAGAGGGCTGACTGCTGGTCGCCCGCAATCCCGGCGATGGGGATATTGATGCCGAAGACGCTTTCGTCTGTTGTACCGAACAATGACCGGGAGGGCTGTGCCTGCGGCAACATCTGGCGCGGAATACCAAGGATCTCACAGAGCGACTCATCCCAGCGGCCACGGTTGATGTTGAAGAGAAGCGTTCGGCTGGCGTTGGTGAAATCGGTGACGTGCCGTTTTCCGCCCGTGAGCTTCCAAACGAGCCATGAATCGACGGTGCCCGCGGCGATTTCGCCCGCCTCAGCCCGGGCGCGAATGTCGGGGTGCGCCTGGAGGAGCCAGGTTAGCTTCGTCCCGGAAAAATACGGGTCGAGCTTCAGTCCGGTCGCCTTGGCGAATGCCGGTTCGTGCCCGGCGCCGCGAAGGCCTTCGCATATTCCGGCCGTTCGCCGGTCCTGCCAAACAATCGCGTTGTAAACGGGCTCGCCAGTGAGGCGGTCCCAAACCACCAGCGTCTCGCGCTGATTGGTCAGCCCGATTGCCGTGAGTTCATTGGCCGAGATCTGGGCCTGCGCGAGAGCGATTCCGATGGACTCGAGGGTTGAAGACCATATTTCTTCCGGATCGTGTTCTACCCAGCCTGGCTGCGGGAAAATCTGCTGGAAGGGCTGCTGGCCCAAGCCGACGACGTCCCCATTGGCATCGACAATGAGGGCGCGCGAACTCGTCGTGCCCTGATCGATGGCGAGGATGTACGGCATCTGCACTGAAATGAAGTATACCGGGCTATCTCTCCTAGCCGTTTGGAGGGAATGCTTCGGGCCCGCGCCGGGCCTGAAACACCGTGGTTCCGGGACACGCCGGGCTTACTTCTTGGCCTCCAGTGACGTGAGCCGTTCCTTCAGTTTCGAGTTCTCGTCGCGGAGCGCTTCGAATTCGTCGCGGAGTTTGCGAATTTCGTCGTCCGTGCCCGCGCCTTTGCGAAGTGCGATGGCGTTCTCGCGTGCCATCCGGACACCCCGGCCGTCCAATTCGCGGGCAGCCATTCGATCCAGCGCCGCGACCTGCGAGTCGTCTTTCAGCGTCTTAAGTGCGTTTGCGGCGGCGATTCGGACGCGGAAATCCGGGTCTTCGAGGTATTCGGCAATCTCTTCCCCGAGCGCCTTCTTCCGGGCCGGGAAGTACTGGCCAAGCCGGGCAAGTGCCCCAACGGCGGGCGTGCGCCCCTGGAAAGGTTCTCCGTATCGGGCGGCCCGCGAGATGATCTCGAGTCCGGCATCCTTGCGAAGTTCGACGAGGCCATCGATGCAGCCGATACGGACGACCTGGCGGAACGACGGTCGATCGATGTTCGCCTTCAGGACGTCGAACGAACCTGGCAACCGGAGCTTGCCGATACTGCGGCAGGCTTCGGCTTCGACGAACCACGAACGGTCGCGGCGCGCTATCGGGGTGAGCGCTTGCAAGACGGATTCGTCCCCGCGGAACTCGCCCAGGGCTGCGACCACCGCGCGTTTGGCCTTCAAGTGCCGGACGGTGGGCAGGCAACGGAGAAGGGCGTCACGAGCGGGAGTCGTGTGGATCTTGCCGAGCGCCTTCGCCGCCGCCGCCTGGCAGGCCCAGAACTTGTCGCTCATGACGGCCGTTTCGAGGGCTGCGATGGCTTCTCGGCCGCCCTTCTTCCCGAGTTGTTCGGCAGCAAATTGACGGCCGGCAATGTCGTCATCCTCGCGCAGCTGTAGGCGCAATTCCCCAACCGACTTCTCAAAATCGAGTTCTTTCAAAATGCCGCCGTAGGGATCGAATCGACAGAGGTCGGGCTTTTGTGTGACGGGGAATGCGAAAGTGTGCTCCGGATCCGTTATTTCGACCCGGAACGACTGAACGCGGCCTTTTCCCTTGCGGAAATCGATTGTGACAGGCATTCGGAAAATCGCGGTTCCGTCGGACGTCGACTGGGTTTGCTTCACTGAGACTGTGGCCAGCTTTTGGTCGTCGTCATAACTCCATGACACGCGGAAGCACGGATGCCCCGGCCTGTAGACCCACTGGTCGAAGAACCAATCGAGATTGCGGCCGGTTTCAGTAGAGATTGCCGAGGCCAGATCCTGCGTGATGACGCTGCGTTCCTGGTTTTCGCGCACGTAGCGCTGGAGCGAGCGGAAGAACTGGTCGTCACCAAGCAGCCCGCGGAGCATGGCGAGGACGACCGAGCCCTTTTCGTAGAGGTGCCTGTCGAAGAGGTCGATGGGCTCGTGGAAGACGTTGGTAACGATGGGCCGGCGATAGCGCTCGCCGAAATAGAGTTCGGTGTTCTCAACCTGACCCTGGCGGTAGTAGTCGATGCCCTGGTGGTGTTCGTCCCAAAGCATCTCGAGGTAGGTCGCGAAGCTTTCGTTGAGCCATCCATGCGACCAATCGCGGCATGTGAGGAGGTCTCCGAACCACTGGTGGGCGAGTTCGTGAGAGATCAGCGGGTCGCTGGAGAAGTCGCGAGCGGCCTTGCTATCGAAAAGGATGTTCTCGGTCATGGTAGTTGCGGTTGTGTTTTCCATGCCGCCGAAAACGAAATCGCGGACCACAACCTGGGAGTACTTGGACCAAGGGTACTTCGCATCAAAGAGGCGCTCGAACAGCGCGATCATCGCGGGCGTGTTTGCGAAGACTTTCTTGGCATCGGCGACGTCCTTTGGCTCGACGAAATAGTCGATGGTGAGTCCACCGGTCGATGCGTCGATGCGGTCGAGTTCGCCGGCCGCGAGCGTGAAGAGATAGGTGCTGTGGGGCCGATCCTGGTGCCAATGGAAGCGGCGAGTTCCATCGCGATTGGCCTTGTCTTCTAGCAGCCGGCCGTTCGAAAGTGCGTACCAGGAGCCGGGGACGGTGACGATCAGTTCGCTTGTTTGTTTCTCGCTGGGATGATCGAAGCAGGGGAGCCAATAGCGCGTGTCTTCGTCCTGGCACTGGGTCCAAACCTGGACTGGCTTGTCGGGATAGCCCTCGTCCGGGCCGATGAAATACATACCGATTCGCGGCGTGGCCGAATAGGTAACGGCTACAGGCAGGTCCTGACCGCGTTTCCTTCCATCGCCGAGGTCGATGCGGAGGACGGCGCCGTCGTACGAGAACTCGGCCGGTTTGCGGGCCACGGAGACCGCTGTGATATCCATGTCGATCGCGTCGAAATGGACGAAGCGGCTGTTCTCGTTCAAGGGCGCGACGGTGTGGGTGACGGTACCAGCGACCCGTTTCTCCGTGAGGTCGAGCTTGATATCGATCTTGGAGTGTTTTACGTCGACAACGCGGTCGCGGGACCAGACGGGTCGGTCTCCGGGAAGTGCATGGGCGGGTACGCCTGAATCGTCGGCGAGCCCCCCGCAGGTGATGCGTTCTCCATACAGCGACATAGACTCGCTCCCGATGAGGTTTGGTGGATGGTAGAGGGACGGAAGTGAAGGGAGAAGCTTAGGTCGCGTTCGCCTTCAGCCACTCGAGGACTTCGGCCCCGTGGGTATCTGGTTTCACTTTCGACCACACCTTCGCGACGGTGCCATCGGGCCGAAGGATCACGGTTGAGCGAATGATTCCCTCGTAGGTCTTGCCGTACATGCTTTTCGGTCCATACGCGCCGAAAGCCTTCGCCAACTGGTTGCCCTCATCGACGAGCAGTGTGAAAGGGAGTTCGTACTTCTGGGCGAACTTCTGATGAGACGCCGCGGTGTCACCACTCACTCCGAGAACCGTCGCGCCCGCTGCCTTCAATGCACTGAAGTTGTCGCGAAAATTGCAGGCTTCCTTGGTGCATCCCGGGGTGTCGTCCTTCGGGTAGAAGTAGATGACGGCCCACTTCCCGTTCAGTGAAGCGAGGGATACTTCTTCGCCCGATTGATCCTGGAGTGTGAAGGCCGGTGCCTTTGAGTCGACCGCGAGTAGCGCCATTTGGTCCCCCGATTCTTGTCGGCAAGGATAATCGTATTCGGGGATCAGTTCAGCCAGAAAGCTTCTGGGCGAGGGAGAGCAACGCGAGATTCGGGGGTGGATGCTGGCGAGTGACGACTTCGGTGAGCGGGACCTGTACTGAACGCCCACCCTCGCGGCCGATCATGACTCCGGAGCGCCCGGCGATGAGGGCTTCGACGGCGAGCGCCCCGGCTTCGCTGGCAACAATTCGATCGCGCATGGTTGGGCGACCACCTCGCTGAATGTGTCCCAGCACGATGACGCGGTAGGGGTGATCCAGTGCTTTACCCACCTGCTCGCCGACAGCGAAGGCTCCGCCGGCCTCATCGCCCTCAGCGACGACGATGATGTGGCTCCGCTTTCCGCGCCCAATCGAGCCCCGAAGTTGTTCGATAAGCACCGATGTCTGCTCTTGGGCCTCGGGCACGAGGACGCCGGCCGCGCCGCCGGCCACCGCGGTATGGAGAGCTATCGCGCCACTTGTCCGGCCCATGACTTCAACGAAGAACATCATTCCGGTTGATTCGCTGGTGTCGCGTAGTTGGTCGATGGCGAGCAACGCGGTGTTTACCGCGGTATCGAAGCCGATCGTCTCGTCAGTGCCGTAAACGTCGTTGTCGATAGTCCCGGTGATGCCTACCACGGGCACATCGCATTCGTCCTGGAGGCAGAGCGCACCACGGAAACTGCCATCGCCGCCGACGATGACCATGCCCTCGACCCCGTCAGCGCGCATGCCTTCGGCAGCAGCGCGGCGAACAGCAGGATCGAGAAACTCAGGGCAGCGCGCAGTACCGATGATTGTGCCGCCGCGCTGGATGATGTTTCCAACCGCCCGATCGTCTAGCTCGACGAACTCGCCCGCGACATAACCAGAATAGCCATCGAGATACCCAACGACGGAAACTCCGTTGCGCGAGGCCATCCGGACGACTGCGCGAATAGCGGCATTCATACCAGGTGCGTCGCCGCCGCTCGTGAGGATGCCGATTCGCTTCATACGGTCACTCTCGCGGACATACTCGGAAGTAGCAACCGCGGCGGGCGTCGCGGGAGGCGGGCGCCTGTCCACGAGTTCAGATTATAGTTTCGGACCATGGACCGGATGACGCACAACTTCGCGGGACTGGACGAGGCTTTCGTCGCGTTCGAGCGGTCGAAGAATCGGACGGTGCACGAATCCGTGGCTGTCCGGCTGCGACTCCATTTGATCCCGTTCGACACGGCGAAGTTCCCTGAACTTGTTGGAGCCGAATTCGGAATGGCGAACAAGAGCGGGGTGCTCTTGCTTCCTGAAATCACGGATGAAGGACGGTTCTTGTTCCGTGTCGGCGTGGTTGCGAGCCGAAACAAGGAATCGGGTCAGGTCACGTTCTTGGGGCCTTACGCTCACGGCCGGCCGGGCGACGAGTTTCTCTACCTCAATTGGCGTAAGGACGGGACGCCCGGTCCCTGGCTCTGGCGGCGCAAATTCTCTCTGCGTTCGCTGACCTGGGACGAACTTGTTGAGGCCGACGGGCTCGACGATTCGTTTAGTTTCGACGCAACTGGACGGCGCGGACACGATTCAACCCCAATTACCTGGCTACGCAGCGACCAATAGGGACGACGGGATCATCCGTTGCTCAGTGGCAATGCAGTCGTAGCATCCATGCATGCGCGAGAGTCTGCGGCGGCTTGGACGGAGGAGGGTGTTTGCGCTGGCTGGGGTCGGGGCGGGCGCGCTGGTGGCGATCCTCGTGGTAACGGTGGTGGCCTTTGGCGGAGGGTCTGAGGCGGCCGACGTCGCTGATAGAACGCCAACGGCGAGCCCTTCCAACATTTCGCCGGCGACCAACACTTCCACGCCGAGCGTAACGCCAACGGCTTCGCCGACACCGATTCTGCACTCTGGAATTCTCGACGGGACGCCGATGACGGATGCCGAATGGGTCGCGCGAAAAGATCTGCTTCCACTTGCAGTGATGTTCGACAACACGGCGAATGCCAACCCGCATTCAGGACTCGACCGGGCCGACCTGGTTTACGAGGCCTTCGTCGAGGGCGGTATTACGCGATTGATGGCCGTTTACTGGCGCGAGGACGCGGAAAAACTCGAGCCGATTCGATCAGCTCGGACTCCCTTTGTCGTGTGGGCGAGTGAACTGGGCGCGCTGTATTCGCACGCGGGTGGCGCGCAGACCGACAACGACGCGAATGCCATCGGACAGATTTATGAGTGGGGCGTGCCCGACTTGAACGCGTTTTCGCCGGTTTCGAACACTGCGTACTACCGAGACGACGAGCGATTCGGGCCGTACGACCTGGCGACCAGCACCGGCGCGTTACGAGATGTCGCGGGCCAACTCGGCCTTGGCGGAACGCCCACGGTTTCGTCGTGGCTCTTTCGCGACCCGGGTGCGACTGCGCCAGAGGGAAAGCCTGCGGGAGGGATAGAGGTGGACTTCCAGGGACACCTGTATTCGTGGCAGTACATCCAGTGGAAGTGGGATGCCGCCGCCAAGCGATACCTTCGATTTCAGTTCGGTGGGCCGCAAGTCGACGCTGTCAGCGGAAAGCAGCTCGCGTTTTCGACCGTCGTCGTGATGACCGCGCCGACGCAGGTCGCGGACGAGAGTGGCCACGTGCTCTACGAGCAGTTTGGCTCCGGCCCGGCCACTGTTTTTACGGGCGGTCAGGCATTTGAGGGCACATGGAAAAAGACGGACCGGGGGTCCCGTACTCGCTTCTATGACGTCGCCGGCAAGGAGATCAGCTTTGAGCGAGGGCCGGTCTTCATTGAAGTACTGAGCACCCAGAGTTCATTTTCTTTCGTTGCTTCGGAGCAGTCCCTTCCGGACCTTCCGGAATACGTCCCTTTGCCTCCCGCACCGCCCGAGCCCGACGAACCGACAGCGACTCCCACGAGCGCGCCCACGTGAGGTGGCTGCAACAAAGTCCCCGACAGCTACTCCTTCGCATTCGGCTTCGCCGTCGGGGACTCCGAAGCCAAGAGAGGGATCCCCAACCGTAAGCGGGACGGTCGAGTCTGGAACCCAGACTCCCCCTCCATCACAGGCGCCAGATGCCACATTGACCGCGTCGGCAAGCACGGCAGGAACGGCCATGCCGACTCCGTGAACGCCGCTCAGCGCCGCTCCCGAACGCTAAGGAACGTTTCCGATTTAATGCAACAAGATCCCGCCGAGCGTTAGTATCTTGGCAAGCAGGGGGAATAGTTGATGCCGGACCAGATAGCGGTTGGCGCCAGCGTAGTCACCTCGGATGGCAAGGATCTGGGTCGGGTCAAGGAAGTGAGCGAAACGGCGTTTCTCGTAGATGCGCCGAGACAGTTCGATTACTGGCTCTACCTGAGCCTGGCCGCCGAAGCCACCAGCGAAAGGGTCACGCTGACGGTGAGGGACGCCGACCTTGGCGCCTACAAGATGGACAACCCCCATGAGGACCAGGATTCGGCGACCGATGTCTCGGAGAAGATGAACCCGGGCAACACCGGCTGACTCTTGCTCCGCCGGGCGCGGAGAGAATCACCGGTACCGCGACGCCGGGAGACCGTTGCCGATACGGCACGAGGGAAGGACAAAATCGCGAACACTTCTACTTCGCTGACGGACCTCAAGGCATGGCGAGCCCTTTCGGAGCATGCCGCGCGGATGCGGGGAACACACCTGCGCGGGCTTTTTGAATCAGACCCGCTGCGCGGAACGCACTTCGCCGTGGACGCCGCAGGAATTTACCTCGACTACTCAAAGAACCAGGTCACCGACGAAACGATCGGGCTGCTCCTGCAGCTGGCATCCGAGTCGGGGCTGCGTGATCGGGTCGAAGCTATGTTCTCCGGTGCGCGCATCAACGTGACCGAAAACAGGTCGGTGCTGCACGTCGCATTGCGGGCGCCAGCCGGTGAACGCATCGAGGTCGACGGCCAGGACGTAATGCCAGCGGTGCTCGCGACACGAGCGAAGATGGCAGCGTTCAGCGACAGCGTCCGAAGCGGAGACTGGAAGGGCTACACCGGGAAGCCAATTCGCAACATCGTCAATATCGGGATTGGCGGTTCGGATCTGGGTCCGCGCATGGCTTACACCGCCCTGCAGGACTACAGCGACCGGACAAGAACGTTTCGCTTCGTGTCGAACGTAGATGCAACGCAGCTCTGGGAATCGACGCACGATCTCGACCCAGCCGAAACGTTGTTCATCGTATGTTCGAAGACATTCACGACGCAGGAGACGCTCAGGAACGCGCGGTCGGCCCGGGAGTGGTTGCTCAGCGCCACTAGCGACGCATCCGTCGTGAAGCACCACTTCGTGGCCGTCTCCAGCAACGTGGGTGAGGTCTTGAAGTTTGGGATCGCCGAGGAAAACGTTTTCGAGATGTGGGACTGGGTTGGCGGGCGGTTCTCCCTGGATTCAGCCATCGGGCTGTCGCTTATGGTTGCCATCGGCCCCGAGAAGTTCGAGGAGATGCTTCAAGGGTTTCGTTCGATCGACGAGCACTTCCGGAACGCCCCATTCGAGGCGAACTTGCCGGTGTTGTTAGGACTTGTCGGAATCTGGAACAGTAACTTTCTTGGCGCGGAGACGCATGCCGCACTCCCTTACAGCCAGTACCTCGCTGACCTTCCGGCTTACCTTCAGCAGCTGGAGATGGAGAGCAATGGCAAGTCCGTAGACCTCGAAGGCAACAAGGTTGGCTACTCGACGTCGCCCATCATTTGGGGGCAGGCCGGGACAAACGGCCAACACGCGTTCTACCAGTTACTGCACCAGGGCACCTTCCCGGTGGCTTGCGACTTTATTGGCTTCGCACAGCCCAATCACGAGGTCGAAGACCACCACGACCTCCTGATGGCGAACTTTTTCGCCCAGACGGAGGCGTTGGCCTTCGGAAAGTCACGGGAAGAGGTCGAAGCAGAAGCGGTGCCGAAAAACCAGGTGGCTGCTCGCGTATTCGATGGAAATCGCCCCACGAACTCGTTGTTGCTCGAAAAGTTGACGCCCTTCAGTCTTGGCCAGCTCGTGGCGATTTACGAACACAAGGTCTTCACGCAGGGCGCCATCTGGAATATCGATTCGTTCGACCAGTGGGGCGTGGAACTCGGCAAAGTCCTGGCGGAGAGAATCGTGCCCGAACTCAGCGACGATTCGGCGAGCAATTCTCACGATTCATCGACGACGACCCTAATCGAGCGGTATCGCAGCCTCCGACGGTGAACGAGAACGAGCGCTGTCCCCGTCGCGACGTTAGCTGGCGGAGCGAGCTGCAGGTGATACGAACAGGGCGACCGCGGTGGCTGCTATCCAGATGCCATCGAGGAAGGCTCCGAGGATGTCAGCCTGAAGGGGCGGATAGGCGACCACGAGACTAACCACGGCTACTAGAAACGCGGCGTAGCCAAACCAGCGGTTAATGATCCTCGAAGCGACGATCGCCCAACCCATGCTGGCGAAGAGCAAGACGGTGGGAAAGTAATCCACGTAGCTGAAGACCTGGGCACTTGCGGCGAAGGCGCGCGCGACTTGTGGGTCGACAGGCTGGTCCGAAATGTATGCCAGACTCATGAACAGAGCCGGCACCGGGAACTCAACGGCAGCAGTTAGCGCCGTGGCGAGGAGGATCGCAATCCCGAGGTGGGAGTGTTCCGTGCGTGCCAGTAATCGCTGCCATCCCCAGCCCCAGGCGACGAACACGATAAGGCCGAGGCACACGAGGTAGCCACCGATCAGGATGCGTTCCCGGTGGTCTGCGAAATCTCGGACTAGCTTTTCGCTGTTGTCGGTCCCGGAAAGTCCTACGAGGGCGAATCCCACGGCGACGAATAAGACGAAGAGAACCCCGCTTAGCAAGCTGAGCCGTGGCCAATTCAAGTACATAACGTTGTCACCGTCCAAGATCTAAAGAGAAATTACGTCACCAGGCCTGGGTGCTTCATGGGGTGTTTGCCTCATTCTCGAGGCCGTTGACGGCTAACTACGATCGGTGTCGGGTCGCTTCTGAGCGGACCGCATCCGTGGGAAAGGATGCCCACTCTGTCAGCTTCGGACAGACGGCCAATCGGATAATGAATCTCCAAGGTTCGGATCAGAACCGAAGCCGTCTCGGGCGTAGGCACGCCAGATTCGTGCATCCCAGGTTCTGGAACTGAATAGAAAGTGTGGCGAGTTCTGTGGGTAACCCGATTGTCGATGAATCTGATTTTGTGGCGACAAGGTCGAAGGCGGCTTCACGCATTCCTTTGCCGGGACAACAGGACGCGTCCATCGTTGGAACCCTGGTGACATGCCAACACGATGCCGTCTGGGTCGTCGCTGTCGATAACCGTCGCGTCGTTCGTAAGGCCTGCCGGGTCTGCTCCTAGCCCGTGTCCCGGCAGTTTGTCCGGGGCAACCGCCGGAATTCTGAACCTCCGACGGGACATAATGCGTTTCGCGATCAGGATATTGATTCTGAGGTCTTTTAGCCAGCCAGCGCTGGCGAACCAGAGTGTGTCTTAAGTACCGTCCCGTGACTCCGCTAGACTTGCCGAGATAGCCGTCAGGAGTGTTTCCGCCGTGAATGGTTTGGCGAGAAATTGAGTGATGCCAGCAATTCCGGCATTTGTTTCCATGCCGCTGGTGGCGATGATCTTTGCATGAGGATTGAGGCGGAGGATGACCTGCGCGGTCTGCCTTCCGTCCATCGCCGGCATCATCATGTCCATGAGCACAACCGCAATTGTGGACATGGACCGTGCATAGGTGGCCACCGCGTCCGGGCCGTCATGGGCTTCAAGCGCGCGGTAGCCGAAGGCCTCGAGCGTGAGCCTGGTGGTGTGGCGGATAGAAGGTTCATCGTCCACGACCAGGATCGTTTCCCCGTTGCCTCGAAGTAACCTGATGGCTTCAGCGGAAGACTCAGTTCCATAACTGGCGGCAGCATCACCAACGGGTAGATAGACCCTCAGCGTCGTGCCGCGGCCAGGCTCGCTGTACACACGGATGAAGCCTCCGTGACTGCGTACGATGGCGAGCGAAGTTGACATGCCCAGCCCGGTTCCCTGGCCGAACGCTTTTGTCGTGAAGAACGGTTCGAATATCTGATCAAGGACTTCCTGCGTCATGCCGTCGCCCGTATCCTCAATTTGAATTCGGACGTAGGGGCCGGGTGACGCTTCCGGATCCTGTGCTGAAAAATGCTCGTCAATCATGAGATTCGCGGCAGAGAAGCGCAGAATTCCGCCATCGGGCATCGCGTCGCGGGCATTGATCGATGTGTTCATCAGGACTTGATGCAGTTGGGTCGGGTCCGCCGAAATGCTCCACAGTTGTTCGGAAACGTCGACTGACACCGAAATGTTCTTCGGGAATGTCTCTACCAGGATCCCACGGACGTCTTCAAGGGCCTGAAGAACCTCGACTTCGACACGTTTACCTTCGACACCACGTGCAAAGCCGAGGACTTGTTTAATCATTTCGGAGCCACGCTCAGAGTTCGCTTTCATCATCTCGATGAGTTCGATTTTGTCTGAGTCGGCCTCGGAACTCTTGAGCAGATCGAGTCCCATGACGATTGGGGCGAGTACGTTGTTCAGGTCGTGTGCGATGCCGCCAGCGAGGCGTCCGAGACTCTCCATACGTTGAGCTCGCAAGAATTGTTGTTCGAGTTTCTTTCGACTGGTGATGTCGGTGTTTGTCGCCAGGACCGAATCGGGCTCGCCATCCTCATTACGAACGAGCGTCCAGCGGACGTCTACGATCAGTTCCCTGCTCTGACGATCCCTCGCCGGAAGTTCTCCGGACCAGTGTCCCTCAGCCATTAGCTGACCGACGGCAGCGTCGAACTCGGCGGAACTGCCAAAGACGAGATCTCGGACGCTTTCTCCGATGGCCTCGTCCGAACTCCAGCCGTAGAGGCGCTCCGCGCTGCTGTTCCAGAAGGTCACGCGATGGTCGAGCGTTCGAACGACGATGGCATCGGTCGCCTTATCGAGCAGTGCCGCCTGCTGACTGAGACGATCCATGGCTCTCTTTTGTTCGGTAATTTCAGCATGCGAGATCACAGCTCCCCTAACGCCATCACCGGCGGAAAGAGGCGCCACGCGCAGTTGAAACCAGGCCTCGCGTTCGGGGCCGTGGCAAGGATATTCGCGCTGGTACAGCGGGGTCTCGGCATCAAGGACTTTCCGGATTCCCTCCGAGACCTCCTGCGCCACTGCGGCGTCTTGTCCACTCGTGTTGCCGCAAATCTCAAGGTAGTTCGTCCCAGGTCCAACGGATTCGGGATTCGTTCCGCTTGTGCTCGCGAATCGTCGCCAAGCCTCGTTAACGGCCAATATGACGCCGCTTCGAGCGATGATCGCTATTTCCTCTGGCAGCGAATCGAAGACCGAACGTTCCCAGCCGCCGCCCGTCGGACGCCCGATCATTTTCTCGACTTCCGGCTGAAACGCTGGACCTTCATCCGCCACGGCCGCTCACCTCGGTCAATTGTTCCGTCGATTACAACTTGGAAAACGTGTCATGGACTCGTTTCAGTTTTGCATTCCGGTGTTGGCGCGGCAACTGATGGCAAGGAACGGTGTTGCGGAGGAGCCACAACACCGTTCCTTGTACTGCTGTCGGTCGGACGAGAATTAGGCGACCTTAAACTTGCCTGCGGCTTTCGTTAGTCCCCCGGCCATATCTCGAAGAGCATTCGCCGTTGCAGCGAGTTCTTCGGACTGAGCCGAAAGTTCCTCGGTGCTGGCCGAGACTTCCTCTGCGGAGGCAGAGGTTTCTTCACTGCTCGCCGAGACCTGGACAATCGCCTCGGTTACCCGAGTCGTCCCCGACGCCATTTCGCTAGCGCCGTTTGCCGATTCAATCGCCATGGCTGCGATGCCTTCGGCGCTCGAAACAATCCGTCCGGCCCCAGCCGAAAGGTCGTCCACGTCGGAAGCAATCTGCTTCATTTGTTGTGCCGATTGCTGCACCGAAGTAATGATCGACTCGAGGGCTTCCCCTGCCTGGGTTGTGATGCTGCGGCCGGCTTCGACATCGCGAACTCCGATGGCCATCGCTTCAACAGCCTCTTCGGTGCCGCTTCGAACCTTCGCAATGAGGTCGGCAATTTCCTTGGTCGATTCGCTCGAGCGTTCGGCGAGTGACCGAACATTCTCGGCGACGACGGCAAATCCTCGACCCTGCTCTCCCGCACGAGCGGCCTCGATTGCAGCGTTCAGAGCGAGGAGGTTGGTCTGAGCGGCAATCTCATCGATCGCCTTCACAATGTCGCCGATTTGAACGCCGTACTCTCCGAGCTGATCGACAGTTTTGGAGGCACGCTGAACGGCGGTCGCGATGGATTCCATCGAGGTGACGGCTTCGCGTACGGCACTCTGGCCCTGTTGCGCGGCGATGCGCGATTCTTCGGCGGCTGCTGCGACCTGCTGTGATGCGGTTGCAACCAGCTGGATGCGTGTGCCGATTTGGGTTGCTTCTTCCTTCGACTTGGAAGCGGAGTCAGCCGAAGTACTGGCGCTTGCAGCGAGCTGCTGCGAGCCGGCGGCGACCCGTTCGATTTCGCGTGCGGATTCCTGCGATAGGCCCGAGAGGTTAACCGCACTGCGCGTTACTTCGTTGATCGCGGTTGCGATCTGCCCGGTGGCAGCTGCCATTTGGTCTGAGTTTTCTCGGAGCGAATCCGCTGCGCCGCTGATGCTGTTGGCGCCCTGCTGGACTTCCCCGATGAGGCTCCCCAGGCCGCCACGAGCCTCGTTGTAGCTAGCAATGGTGGAAACCATTTGCTTGAGCACGAGGTTCACGGTCTGAGCGGCCATCCCCACCTCATCCTTGCCGGGGTTCGGGATCAATGGAGTAGCTGGTTGAACATCGACCGTCAGGTCACCCGCGGCGATAGCCTTGATACCGTGCTCAAGGTTTGTGACGCAGATGCTCTGGAGGCTCGAAAGGCGCCCCACAACCATCACTACGGCGCCCTTGATCTGCCGCGCGATGTAGAGACCCATGCCGAGACCGATCAAAGCACCCAGGACCATGGCGCCGAGCAGGATCTTGAAGGAACGGTTGTAGTTTGAAATCGCGGAAGCGTGGGCATCCTCGCCCTGTGAATTAAGCAGTTCGGAAATGCCGTCGAAGTCACCGACGAGCGTGGCTCCGGCTGGAACGACCTTGGTCAGCAGGAGTTCGGTTCCCTCGCGCGTGGCTTCGGGCGTGTTCTGCATCCCCTTATCGCGAACGCTCATCATCCCGGTTCGCCACTCACCGAGTTTTGCGTCAATGGCCGCGATATGCGCTTCCTCTGCTGGGCTCGCATCGAGGGCCTTGTAGTCTGTCCATGCCTTGTCTAGAGACGCCAGATCTGCGTTGAAACTCTCGTTTGCAGCTTTCGTGGTTGCATCGTCCGAAGCGAGCAAAATGGTCCTTACGTCGCGCTGCGCTTCTACGAGCTGAATCTCAGCTTGCCCGGCGAACTCAGCACTGGGAAGGGCGTTCCCGCCGAGGTATTCAACGTTGTTGCTCATGCTTCGGGCTGTGGAGATACCCAGCAGACCTATGATGGCGAGGATGATGCTGGTCGCGCCGAATCCGGCGAGCAGCTTGGTTTGGATCCCGAGGTTGTTGAACCAGGACATGCGAGTTGAAGTTTCCCTTCCCTTGGGAGGCGTGCCGGAAGGCCGCCGAACCCTGTGTGAAGCTTCGGGAGCAGGGTCTGGCACGTGAATGAGGGACAGCCCTTAATAGCGAGCGGACCGCGACTGACTATCTCGTTAGTGAACTTTCTGAGGTCTCGAGGGAAGGTGAAGGCGGGCGACTCCGCTTCGTAGCCCAACTTCGACTTAGTGACCGCACACCTTGAGTGACGCTCTCTGCCGCGACATTTCCGATGCCGACGGGGCCTAGCCAGGGTACGGTCGTGTTTCCATCGAGTCGGGGCGGTTTGGCACGACGATTCCCAATTAGGCGTACGCTACGGTCGGGGGAGCAGGCATTGGTTGAGCGACCCGACTCTAGCGCCGACGAAATTTTCTCGGTTGCGCCGACAACGTCCCAACGGAAGACGTTTCCCGTCGTGGCAGTCGGCGCCTCGGCCGGCGGGCTCGAGGCGCTTGAAGAGTTCTTTGCCGCATTGCCCACTCGCACCGGCGCGGGATGGGTGGTCGTCCAGCACCAAGATCCAACGCACGAGGGGATGTTGCCGGAACTGCTTCAACGAGCGACGAATCTGCCCGTCGTCCAAATTTCTGACGGGATGACCGTTCAACCTGACCATGTCTACGTGATCCCATCGAACCGGGACCTGGGGATTCTCCAGGGGAGACTTCACCTTCTTGATGCCGCGGAGCCTCGCGGGCATCGCCTCCCAATAGATTCATTCATGCGTTCCCTCGCTCTCGATCAACCGGGCGATTGTGTCGCGGTGATTCTGTCTGGCATGGGTTCGGATGGCACACTCGGTGCAAGGGCGCTCAAGGAACATGCCGGGTTTGTTTACGTCCAGTCGCTCGAGTCAGCGAAATTCGACAGCATGCCGCGAAGCGTGATCGAAGGCGGGCTGGCGGATGTCGTTGCACCAGCCGCGGAACTTGCCAAGTCGCTGGCCCGGTTGCTGGGCCGTGGCCTGAATTTATCGGATGCGGTTCTTGTTGAGTCCGAAGGCGATGCCGACGCTTTCGAGAAGGTGATACTTCTCCTTCGCAGCGAAACCGGCAACGACTTTTCCGAATATAAGAAGAGCACCCTGCATCGCCGCATTCAACGGCGAATGGGGCTCCATCAGCTTGCGAAGCTCTCCGATTACGCGCGTTACCTCCGGGGGAATACCCAGGAGCTCCAACTCCTGTTCCAGGAACTCCTCATCGGAGTGACGAGCTTCTTTCGGGACCCGGCCGCCTGGGACCAGTTGGAGTCGGAAGTAATCCCCGGGCTGATTGAATCGCTACCCGGCGGCGGAGAATTGCGCGCGTGGATTCCGGGTTGTTCGACGGGTGAGGAAGCGTATTCGCTGGCCATTGTGTTCAAGGATGCAATCGCCCGTCTCCGGCCCCGGGAACGTTACACGCTGCAGATCTTCGCCACTGACCTGGACAGCCGGGCCATCGACGTCGCGAGGGTTGGCCACTATCCACCGAACATTTCGGCTGACGTTACGGAAGCTCGACTCCTCCACAATTTCGTTGAAGACGAGCATGGGTATCAGGTCACGAAAGACGTTCGAGACATGGTGATTTTCGCCCCGCATAACGTGACGATGGACCCGCCGTTCACGAAACTGCACTTCATTAGCTGCAGGAATCTGCTGATTTACGTCGAACCGAAACTTCAAGAACGGCTCGTGTCCATGTTCCATTACTGCCTGTTGCCGAACGGCATTCTGTCACTCGGGTCTGCGGAAACGGTGGGTACCGGAAATACCTTGTTCGAGCCCATTCCGGGCGGAGGCCGAATCTATCGTCGCCGGGAAATTGCGAACACGGCGCACATAACGACCGCTCCCGCATTCGCGACGGCGAGGCGCGCGACTGTGCCGGCGCCCGCTCATTCAGGATCGCCTGCAGCGGTTGATTCTCAGCACATGGATAGGCTCATCGAGACCTTTCTGCTCGGGCGATTCGCTCCTCCGGCGGTGGTCACGACTGAAGCTGGGGACATTGTCTACGTGAGCGGCAAGACCGGGGATTATCTCGAACCAGCGGTCGGCAAAGCGAACTTGAATATCCACGCGATGGCACGGGAAGGGCTCGGTAGCGTGTTGAATGAGGCGTTCGGAAGGGCGCTGAGGGCGGACGACCCGGTAGTTAGTCCCAAGGTAAGAGTAGGTGGAGCCAAGACGGGCAAGCTCGTCGATCTGGTGGTCCAACGTCTGGGCCGGACGGGTTTACCCGGCCTCGTCCTGGTTACTTTCCTCGCATCCGACGTGCGCGCCCGAACTGGCCGGCCCGGGCGGAGCGGGAACCCGAAGGCAGGTGGAAATTTGGACCGCGAAGAGCTCCTGCTGGAATTGGAACGTTCGAGAGAAGAATTGCGGACAACCCGCGAAGAGATGCAGGCGTCCCAGGAAGAGCTTCGCTCGATGAACGAGGAATTGCAGTCGGCCAACGAGGAACTGCAATCCACGAATGAGGAGTTGACCACCTCTAAAGAAGAGTCGCAGTCAATGAATGAGGAGTTGCGGACCGTCAACCATGAGCTTCACGAGAAGCTTGAGGAGCTGTCCCAGGCGAGCGACGACATGACGAACTTGCTGAACAGCACGGACCTCGCAACGCTCTTCCTCGACGAGCACCTCGCGATTCGAAAATTTACCACCGAGGCGACGAAACTTATTCGCCTGCTGCCTGCAGATATTGGCAGGCCGGTGACCGACCTTACGAGTTCGCTCGTATACCCAGACCTCGCAGCTGATGCCGACGAAGTATTGCGGACGCTCATTTATCGGGAGCGGGTGGTTGTTTCCCGTGATGGCAGGTGGTTCACCGTCCGCATCATGCCGTACAGAACGGGCGACAACCGGATTCACGGGTTGGTGGTCACGTTCGTCGATACAACCGCTGCCAGAACGCTTGAATTGGCGATAAACGAAGCCATCGAAGTGTTGGGGGAAACGCCACTAGCCAAGGCAGCTTCAGGGAATTCAGAATTAACCGGAATAAATTCGAACGAGCATGCGAGAGAGATTTTGGCCGCTTCTCTTTCTACCCTGCGGCAAAAGGCGCGTGACGGTCACGCAGCGCCACCAAAGGGGTTGTGATGTCCAACGAGGGCACTTCGGGGGCCGATGATCTTCGGCTTGAAGCGGAAGCTAGAGTCCGAGCTACGTCTTCGAGCGTCGGGCCGGACCAGAAGCCCGAAGAGATTCAACGAATGCTCCACGAGCTCCTTGTGCATCAAGTCGAGCTGGAGATGCAGAACGAAGAGATGCGGCGAACCCGTGCCGTATTGGAAGAAGCCGTCTCGAAAAACGTAGAGCTCTTCGATTTCGCACCCGTTGGGTACTTCAACCTCTCCCCCACCGGAAACATCCTTCAGGCGAACTTGGCGGCAGCCGCCTTGCTGGGCATCGACCGGTCCGAATGCGTGGGCCTCGAGTTCGCAAAGTACCTCTTGCCTCGCTTTCAGAAGGAATTCACCGAGCGTCTTGCTCAAGTCTTCGCGGGAGAATCCGTAGGGACGTGGGAAGGTGAGCTCTTTGGCCGTCAGCAAAGGCCTACGGCGGTCCTGTTCGATTGGAGCCTGGCTTCGAACGGTGTTGAGTGCCATGTGACGGCGATAGACATCAACGAGCGAAAGCGATCAGAGAGGGACCTCGAGGCCGCCAGGGCGTTTTCCCGGGCGACGATTGATTCGATTTCGGCACAGATGTGCGTCCTGGACAGTTCGGGCACGGTCGTTGCCGTAAATCGTGCCTGGCGTGAGTTTGCAGCCAGGAATCGGTCAAACGGGCAACCTCCGGTTGATACCATTGGGTCCAACTACATTGCAGTCTGCGAGGCTGCAAGTTCCGGACAAGACCAGGCTGACGGCGCGGCGGTCGCCGACGGCATTCGCCGAGTCTCTCGCGGCGAACTGGTGGAGTTTAGCTACGAATACACCTGCCATGGCGGTGGTGAATCGCGTTGGTTTAGAGTCCTGGTGACGCGTTTCGCGGACGACTCTGGCCACGTCGTTGTCTCCCACGAATCGATGACTGCGGAGCATCTGGGAGAAGAATCCCGACAGCTCCTCCGCGAGCAGCTCGCTCAAACATCGAAGATGGAAGCGCTTGGGCGTTTAGCGGGCGGAATCGCGCATGACTTTAACAACATGCTCGCGGTCATCCTCCTCAACTGCCAGCTCGCTTCAAGTAATCCAAAGCTGGACGCGGCCCTGGCCGAATCGCTGACGGAAATTCACGACGCCGCGGAACGATCGGCAGCACTTACCAAACAACTTCTCACGTTCGCCCGGAAGCAGCCGGTCAATTCGAAGTTGACCGACCTCGCGGAGGCCATCAGCCCGACGTTCAAGATGCTTGCCCGAACCATCGGTGAGGATGTCGACTTTCGCTTGTTCGCCCCGGGGGACCTTTGGTTGGTCCGGGTAGACCAAAGCCAACTGGATCAGGTGCTGACCAACTTGTGTTTGAACGCGCGTGACGCGCTGTCTGGCCCTGGCCGGGTCACCGTTGGTCTGGAAAACGTAACTGTTCGCGAGCCCGTGGCGGGCTACCGGGGGCGAGTACCCGCCGAATTTGTTTGCCTTTCCGTTGAAGACAGCGGACGGGGCATGTCTGGCTCAGAAGCGCGACAGATATTCGAGCCGTTCTACACGACCAAGAGCCTGGGCAGCGGGACCGGTCTCGGGCTCGCACTGGTACACGGGGCCGTTAGCCAGGCCGAAGGATTCGTAGAAGTGGATAGCGAACCTGGTCGCGGCACGACGCTCCGTTGCTACTTCCCCCGACACTACGGTGAGAAAGAGGGATCGTCGGTTCATTTTGCGCCGGTCGCAGGACGCGGGAACGGAGCCACCGTCCTGGTTCTGGACGACGAACCAGCGATCCTCCGGGTCTGCCAACGTCACCTTGAACGGCTTGGCTACAGAGTTCTCATCGCGTCATCCCCAAGCGAAGCGATTCGACTCGCCGAGGACAACCGTCGTGATTTGCGGCTCCTGGTGACCGACGTCGTGATGCCGGAAATCGACGGCCGGGAGCTGGCACGCCAAATCCGGCTCCTAATCCCCGGGCTCGCCGTCGTGTTCATGTCCGGGTACACCCCTGACTTCCTTGCGACGAAAACCGACATGGAGGGTGAGCCCCTTCTGCCGAAACCGTTCTCGCTGGATGATCTCGCGGCAGTGGTCGACACCGCGATGCTCGGTGACGCGGCGACGTAATCTGGCCCAGGGGTTCGTTAGCTAACTAAAAGGGGGACCTGAGACGCGTGTCGCCCGTAGGCGTAGATCGAGGCGTCGGGCGGGGAATCGCGATGCCGGACCGAGAGGCCTCGCAGGAACTTATTGGCGTTGCTTCCAGAACACGTCTTTCAGGGCGAGGCGGCCGCTCTTGACACGAATCAATTCGATTCCGCGGACCTGGAAGGCGTCGCCATCCCGGTGCTTTCCGTCGGCGAGGTAGGTCATGACGATTTCGTTGGCCGAAAGCCCCCGGATTTCGACTTCCTCGAAGCGGAGACGCTCAAACATGGCGTCGTTTTCCGCGGTGCCTTGCATAAAGCCGTCGATGCCACGGCGCACCCGGCCGTTCGGGCCGTCAGTTCCGATCGCGAAGTGCCATTCGGCATCTTCGGTGATGGCCTCTGCAAGCAGTTCCCGGTCTTTGCGGAAGATTGCCCTGCCGAATTTGGCCATAATCTCGACAGCTTCGTCGTCAGACAGTCGCTCGCCGCTCGGTTGTGTCTCCCCTGGCGCGGTCAACTGACCGTACCGGCTTTGAGCAGAACGCGGGTCTCCTGCTGGCGGAACCACGCGTTCGCATCCGCTATGCGCGACTGAGCACGAATGTCAGCTTTGATTTGGGTCGGGCTGCCCTTCGGAAATCCAGTCATCCTTTCGGCGAGTGCATGCGCACGATTCACAACTTCGCCGTCGGGGACCACCTCGGCGGCGATTCCGAGGCGATGGAGTTCGGCTGCCGGCACCCGGTCACCGTAGAGCACGATGCGTGCGGCGGCAGCTTCGCCGACCTTCAATCGGAGCCAGGCGGCGTTCATCGCAATCGGCGCTCCCTGTTGGATTTCACCGACCTGCAGGAACGCCGTCTCGCCGGCGATGAGGACGTCACACGCGAGCGCTAACGCTGCCCCGGCGTTGATCGCGCAAAGTTCCAGGGCGCCAATGATCGGTTTCGGACAGTGGAAAATCGCGAGGTGCGCGTCTCGGGCGATTGCCGAAAGCGAAGCCGCCCAGGCGGGCGGCGGGTCGGCCTGCAACGCTTTGAGGTCGTGTCCAGACGTGAAGGCTCCACCGTTTCCGCGCAGGACGATGGCGGCGATGTCATCCTCGGTGGAGAGATTCCGGATCGCGTCAGCCAATTCGAGAAGCAGCGGCCCAGTGAGGGCATTCTTTCTCTCTGGCCGGTTCAATATGACTTCAGCCCAACCGTCGTGACGCGAGACCTGCACGAGGCCCTCCGGGTTATCTGTGCTCACTGGATCCCCTTCGTGCCGTCATCGAACTGCGCCAAATGAGATTGCTGGTGGGCGCATGCGGATGAATCGATTCACTTGCGCGATGCTAGAGTCGTGTGATTGCGGGGTCAAGATGGCATCAGCGGCCCGACGATCGCGATCGCAGCACTCACCACGAGTACGACCAGCACCGTTCCTCGAAATTGCTCCGGGTTGAGGCGGTGGAACAAGCGGTGGCCGACGAACCAGGTCGCGAACACCGCTGGCGCCGCGAAAAGAACCGCTGTCATTTCGTCAGAACCTACCCTGTCGCCGAACAGGAATATGCCGGCAGCGAGAGCGCTCGCACAAAAGAAGAACGCATTGACCGTCGCACGAAACACTCGCGGCGGCAGGCCTCGGTCTTGCAGGTAAATCACGAGTGGCGGACCAGCCATGCTCGTAGAGGTCATCAGTATTCCGGCGAGCGCCCCCGCCGTGGAGTCCGCGAGGCGACCATGCCAGGGGATGGTCGCGCCGCGCCACAACAGCAGAACCGCGACGAGTACGGTTGCGGCGATCCCAACTTGCAGCGCCGCTGCGGGAACTGTTGCGAGTACAACGTAGCCGACGGGCATCCCGAGCAGCGCGCTAACAAGGAATCTCACCACCAATCTGCGGTCGACCGACGAGCGTAGGGACCCGATAGTCAGGGCGCTCGAAACGGCATTGAGGAAGGTGGCGATCACCACCGCTTCCTTCGGACCAACGATGATGGCCAGCGGGGGCACCAGCAGGAGTGCGAAGCCGAACCCACTCAGTGATTGCGCGAACGAGGCGATTCCTGCCAGGGCCATCACCGCGAGGATTTCCATGCGATGGGACCTTAGCCTTTCGTTGCTTCGTTTGAGTCAGTTCGGGCCACTATTAAACAGACGGTTGCGGTTCCTTGAATCAGCGTCCGGTGAACTTCGCTGGGCGCTTCTCAAGGAAGGCACGGATCCCTTCTTGCCAGTCTTCGATTGTGACTTCCGAAGTCAAAGCTGAAGCGAACCGCATGAATTCTTCATGCTCCATGTGGAGGCCGGAGTACACCTGCCGCTTCATCAGACCGATTGCTTTGGTCGGGGCAGTTGCCAGGCGCTCGGCCAGGTCTTTTACGACGTCGTCGAATTCGTCGGTTGGCGCGGACTGCGTGACCATCCCCGCTTCGACCGCTTCCTTGCCATCGTAGGGCCGTCCGAGTATCAGGAATTCGAGGGCACGGGTAATTCCCAGCGCTCGCGGTTGAAACCATGCGCAGCCAGTAACTGCATGCATGCCGCGTTCGAACACCCGCTGATCCCGGAGGACCGCATCGTCGGTTGCCACGCGAAAGTCGCAGGCCATCGCGAGGTCTAGGCCGACGCCGAAGGCGAAGCCGTGGATCGCGGCGATCGTGGGCTTGGGCATTGATCTGAGCGTGGCCTGAAGCGTGGCATGTGACAGCGGGCCTTGCGGCACGAACGCGAAATCGTCGGGAAGACCGCCCATGCCGCGAAGTTCGTCTCCGGGGCAAAAGCCCTTTCCCGCACCCCTGAGAACGACCACCCTCACCGAATCGTCCTCGGCGCAGGCTTCCACCGCGCAAAGGAGCTCGGCGAGCATGGTGGTAGTGATAGCGTTGCGGCGTTCCGGTCGATTCAAGACGAGCGAGACGATTGCGCCTTCGCGTACCCATTGGACCTCTTGCATGGCCGCAAAGTTTTGTTCGTTTTCCATCGGTTGTCTCCTAGTCCAGCCCGAAACCGTCCGGTTTTCCGGCCGCTCCAGCCGTCCGGAGGTCAGCGATCTGTGCGTCGGAAAAGCCGAGCTCGGAAAGAACACGGTCAGTGTCTGCATCCAGGAGCGGGGAAGCCGCACGTGGCATCACCGGGGTGGCATCCATCCGGAAGGGCGGCGCGAACGACTTGTACGATCCGAACAGCGGGTGCTCAAGCTCCACGATGTAGTCGTTTTCGACGATTTGCGGTTCGTCGAAGACTTCTGTCGGAAATAGGAACGGGCCGACAGGTATTCCTGCTTCGCTGAAGACTTTGATCCAGTGCGCCGACGGCTTGGAGCGAAACAGCGCCTCTGCCTCGACGATTAGTTCGCTGAGGCGATCGAATGCCTCCGGCGTTCCGAGTTCAAAATCTGGGTCCACCCTCGGGTCATTAACCCCGGTGACGGCCCTGAATCGCTGGATGAGCGGCTGGCTAAGTGCTCCAACCGAAACAATCCCGTCGCTCGTCCGAAAGTGGCGGAAGTAGATGTTCGCAAAGGCACCGGCTCGAGCGCTCCGCCAGTACAGCCGTTGCTGCTCCCCGAAGTCCGCGCCAGCCTCGCGCGCTGTAGCCAGTTCGCTGCTGAACGACTCCCACACGTCTGGGTCGGTGGCTCCGAACCAGTTCAGGAGGTTTCCTCCAAGCGCCAGTGCTGTCGACAAGAGCGATGTTTCGACGCGTTGGCCCTCGCCAGTGAGATCCCGGTGGCGAAGGGCGGCGACGACCGCCAGCGCGGAAATGAAACCCGTTGCATGGTCTGCATAAGCTGGATTGATGTTCCGGGGGGCGTCACCTGGAGCGGCGGTGATGGCCCCGATTCCAGAGAGGCCCTGAACAATGACGTCGTAGCCGCCCATGCCCGCGTACGGTCCCTTCGCTCCAAGTGGAATGTGTTCGAGGTAGATGAGCCGAGGATTCAGTTGGGCGAGGGTTTCGTAATCCAGTCCGTACCGCTTGATGTCGGGTGGCTTAAACGAAATCAAGACCACGTCGGCTTTCGCCACAAGTGCCTCAATCACGGGCCTGACGACTGGATTGGCAATATCGAGGCAGACGCTTTGTTTGCCTCGATTGAAGACTGCGAAACTCTTGCTTTCCGTCGGCAGGATTGGCGAGAGGTTTGCGCGAGAAGAGTCGCCGGTCGGCGGCTCCACTTTGATGACCGAGGCGCCCATATCGGCAAGCGCCAATCCACACATGGGGATGGCGATCACCTGTGCGAATTCCAGGACGGTGATGCCGTCCAACGGGCCGGGCTTCGACGCCACGTCGCCGCTATTTGATGTCATCTAGCACTTCCAATCCGCTGCCTGTTCTGTGATGGAGCCGTACGTCGGCAGGCGCAAATGCCGCCGGTCACTAGTTATCGGCCCTTGTATTCCGGTGCGCGCTTTTCGCTAAAAGCCCTGGGGCCTTCTTTCGCATCGTCGGTTTGTTGCACCATCCAGCGAAGGGCCGAGCCAAATCGCAGGGATTCGGCGAGGGGGAGGTCCTGCGAATGTTGATACAGCTCTTTCGCAGCACGGACGGCGAGCGGCGCGTTTCGGGCGATTCGTCCGGCGACGCCGAGTGCAACCTCAACAAGGTCGCCTGGCGCGGTAACGCGGCTGACTATTCCGGCGGACAGTGCCTCGGTAGCCGTAATCGGATCTCCGGTCAGCAGGAGTTCCATCGCCAATGACTGCGGCGCGGCACGCCCGATTCGTTGCGGCCCGCCGCCACCAGGAAAGAACCCTCGGGTTATTTCCGGCAACCCGAAGGTCGCCGTCTCCGAGGCGATTCGAATGTCGCAACAGAGGGCCAATTCGAAGCCACCACCCAGGCAATGGCCGTTGACCGCCGCGATGAGTGGTTTGTTCGTCGTCCATGTCGAGAAGCGGCTATCCGGCCTGGAGGCAAGAAACTCCTCGAGTTCGGCTCCCACCGATGGCTTAGCGGCAGTCTCACCGGCACGTTGGACGAGGTCCCGGCCGGCGCAAAAGGCTCGGCCAGCTCCCGTTATCACGGCTGCCCGAAATTCTGGCGAGCTATCGAATTCGTGGAGTGCGGCGCTCAGTGCTTCGGAGAGTTCCGCGCTGATGGCGTTGAGCTTTTCGGGCCTGTTCAACGTGATGAGAAAGACTTGTCCGTGGATGGACGTCTGAATAGTGTCACTCATTGGTGGCGTGCCCTAGCCAACGTCGGCGTCCCATTTGAATACTCGCACGGTGTTGTTCGCAAAGAAGGCCTCCTCGACCGCTGGGCGGATCTCAAGTTCATCGATCTCGGCTCGCGAGCGTTCCCAGGGAATAGTTGGGAACTCGGTGCCGTAGAGCATCTTTTCACGGCCCCTCGTGTTGATGAACTGCACGAACTCGTTGGTCCAGAACTTTGGAGCCACCGAAGTGGTGGACATGAATACGTTGTCCCAGTGAGACATGACTGAAATCGCTTCATCTACCCACGGCTGTCCGCAATGAGTCATGACCAGGCGAAGCTCGGGGAAGTGAAATGCCACCTCATCGAAGTACATGGGATTCTGGACCCAGCCCGGCCGGCGTGGGCCTGGCATGCCTGAGTTCATACTCACCGGGATGTCGAGTTCGATCGCCTTCACGTAGAACGGCCAGTAAATACGGTCGGTGGGGGGTAACGAGTACCTGAACGGCGGAATACGAAGACAGCGCACATGGTGCTCCTCGTAGTACTGCACGACTCGTTGGATTTCGGAATAGCCGCGCGTCGGGTCGACAATCATCGCCGGCAAGATCTTCGTGGGATATGCACGGTGAGCCGCCGCGACCCATTCCGCATGCTCTGGTTGCATGATGCTGACAACCGCTGCTCCTATGTCCGCGGCGTTCAGCGCCGCCAGCAGGTCTTCCGCGGTCTCGATTCCCTTCTGTCCGCTTATGCCCTTGAAGAGGTATTCGAGTCCTGCGCCGGGGTTCGGATTCAGGAACGAAGAGTTCACCAACGAATCAATCGCTCGGACTCGCGGTTTCTGGGGACTGGTCATTGCGGGCTCCATTTGGCTGTCTTGAGTGAATACGGCTCTGTCGGTGTGAAATTCAAGGCGAAGTCGAGGGGGCCCGGCTTCTGTTGCTGAGGAAGTCCGGGAAGCGCCGTCTCAAGTCCGGAATTACTCGAAGCAGTTCGCGGTCCTCGCTCAATGGTTCCATTGGCGCCGGGACGTGCGTGCCTCCGAACACCCTCACGATCTCCTGGTCGTCATCGACTACATGGTCGGGCGGGGCTTCAATTCCGAGTTCGCCGAGGCTTTCCCGGTGGCGCGAGAGTGGCTTCAAGTAGCAATCGACAACGAACGGCCGGAGCGCGTGAACGTGGACCACTTCCCAGCGGACACCGGCACCAGACCAGATGTACACGTCGAACCCAAGGGCGGCGGTCTCCTCAATCACCTCGCGGGCATGCGGGCGTAGCCGATGATTCGAGGCCAGGAGCGTGTCATCGACGTCGAAAAACACGCGCGGCGCCATGGTCGAATTTGTCCTCCCGTCCACTTCGTCGGGACTCACAGGGACCGCGACGTTCGGGGGAGCAACGCATGACTCCCGCTGAATGAAGACTGAGGTCGATGAGACACTTCGCGGTGCGTTTTCGTCTCCGTTGAGGATCGCGAGCAGCATCTGCGTCGTTTCTATCGCCTGCTCTTTCTGGTCGAAGGCAATCACGCTGATGGACGGAGACATTGCCGCCGCCCAACTCGAGTCGCCGAAGGCAACGAGTGAGACGTCTTCGGGTATCCGCATGTTCGCTGATCTGGCCGCCATCAGGACCTCGGGAAGATAGTGGTGAGCGCCGACAATGACGGCGGTCGGCGCCTCCGGCTGAGACAGGAGCCGGGTCGCCACTTGTTCGCAATCGCCCTCCCCGGAAAACGACCAAAGCAATTGTCCGGAAGATGGCCCGGAGATCCCCCGGCCCGCCAGGTACTGGCGTACACGCTCGGCACGGGCGCGGGCGGAGGCGGCCCCTGAAGGGTGAATCATCGCGAATCGGCGGTGTCCGAGCCCCACGAGCGATTCCAGCGCGGCCTCGATCGCTGGATTTTCGTCTACGAATCCCGTTGGCACTCGCCGGTGAGGCGAACGCTGGCTCAGGATCGCCAGCGGCACTCCGGCTGCGTCCGCCTTCTCAGCAATTGCATCGATCGAGTGGACCGGGACACAGAGCAACCCATCAACACGACGCGCCAGCAGAGCCGTGAGGTTCTGTGATTCGGTTTCGATGTCGCTGCGAGATTCGGCGATGATCACGGAATAGCCAGCCTCGCGAGCAGCGTCCTCCGTGCCCCTGAGCAGTCCCACGGAAGGAGGGTTGTTGAGGTCGTTCACCATTAGTCCCAGCGTACGTGTGCGGGTTCGCCGCAAGTCCCGAGCGAAACTATTCGGGCGATAGCCGAGTTCGCTGATGGAGCTGAGCACGGCGCTGCGCACTTTCGGCCTCACCGCCGGATGCTCGTTAAGGACGCGGGAAACCGTGCCAACCGAAACACCAGCGTGTTTCGCGACATCCTGGATTGTCACGACGCCCGTATTTCCGCTCAGTTCATCAACCTCTTGGAAGTCCGAGCCCTCGAGTCGCGATGACGTTCCGCTGGATTTCGCCGGTGCCCTGCCCAATCGTAAGACGGACCGAATCGAGATAGCGGAACGACAGCGCACCATCGAGCGGAGCAGCCGGCTCGTCGGGCCGAGTTGGCCATGCATGCCGTCGATATTTGCACCGAGGCGGGCCACGCTCTGGCCGACGTCGGAGCCGAACATTTTGGCCATCGAGGCTTCGTAGTTCGGGACGAGGTCCTGGCTCTGCATCCAGGCCACGCGGTGGGCGAGGAGGCGGGAGATTTCGGTTTCGACTCGCAGTTCCGCCATGCGCTCTCGTTTCGCTGCCTCAATGGGCTCTGTGGCTGGTTCGGTCTTCTTGCGTTCGGGCGTACTCTTCGAGACGGGTAAGGTCCCCGTCTGCCGTCAACACGCGTTCGATGCCGGAACGCTCGAAATCGAGTGTCGTGGTGGCGACATACCACCCGCGATTTTCCTCGCCGACCCGGTTCGCCACAGGAATTCGGACATCTTCGAAAAACACTTCGTTGAAGCCGTGGTCGCCGGCGAGATTGATGAGCGGATTAACCCGAATCCCCGGCGTCTTCATATCGGCAAGGAGATAGGAAATGCCGCGATGCTTGGGGGCATCCTTGTCTGTGCGAACCAATACGAAGATCCAGTCGGCGGTATGAGCCGACGAGGTCCAAACTTTTTGACCGTTTACGACATAATCGTCTCCTGAGCGCTCGCCCCTGGTCTGGAGGGACGCGAGGTCGGAGCCAGCTCCCGGCTCGGAAAACCCCTGGCACCATTCGATATCGCCAGCCGCAATACGTGGAAGCAACTCTTTCTGCTGTTCCGGGGAGCCGTGGAGCATGATGGTTGGGCCGACCATGGTTGTAGCCGGGGTGCCAATCCGGACCCCGTGTCGGTGGGCCGTTTCCTTCAGCAGGAGCTGCTCCATGTGGCCGGCGCCGGTGCCGCCGTGCTCCTCGGGCCAGTGCATCGTGGGCAGGCCACGACGGTAGATTTCCCTTCGGTAGGCTTCGTGTTCCTCGGCCGGGGCGTCTTTGGCAGGCCTCTGTCGGAAGAACGCCTCCATCTCATCGGAGAATCGCTGCTCGTCCTCGTTCCAGGTGAAATTCATCGTGTTCCTCCGCTTGATGTTGTGTGAGTCGATGAGAGAGCGACTGTCGCCGACCCAGGGCATGTGCGTTGTCCCCGTCAATTGGGGGCTATTGGAGACGTTTCGGCGGAGTCCGCGTCACGGTGAATCGATTCAATTTGTGGAATCGAACGTTAGACTAGTGTGCATCGTGGCGGCAGGCAACAGGCCCGCGAGCCATGTCGAAAGGACGACAACATGGAGACTTCAGCCATCCACACGAGAATCTGTGACGACTTGGGCGTTGAGCAGCCCATCTTCGCGTTCAGCCACAGCACCGATGTCGTCGCGGCAGTCTGCGAAGCGGGTGGTGTGGGCATTCTCGGCGCCACGCGGATGTTTCCAGAAGAGATTGGCGAGTCGATTCGGGAGATTCGCTCCCGGGTCGGAAACCGTCCCTTCGGTGTTGACCTCGTACTACCGAAAGGCATGCCTGAGCGGAACAACCGTGAGGATATCGAGGCGGAGATTCCGACGGAGCATCGTGAGTTCGTCGACCATCTTTTTGAGAAGTACAACGTGCCGAGGGATGGACAACCTGGACCACGCTCGCGGTTCGTTCGGTCCGATGAGATGGCCCGAAGGCAGGCCGACGTCGTCCTGGATTCGGATATCAACGTCTTCGCTATGGGGATCGGCAGCCCACCCGAGTTCATAGCCGCGGCAAAAGACACCGGCAAGAGCGTGGTCGCCCTCGTGGGTTCTCCGAAGCACGCGCGCCGGGCACTCGACCTCGGCGCCGACATCCTTGTTGCGCAGGGCCATGACTCAGGTGCCCACACCGGGCCAATTGGGACGTTCTCCCTCGTTCCTCAAATCGTCAAAATGGCTGGCGACATTCCCGTCCTCGCGGCCGGCGGTGTAGCGACCGGCCAACACATCGTCGCGGCGTTGGCGATGGGTGCAGTAGGTGTCTGGATCGGGACGTCCTGGTTGGTCACCAAGGAAGCGCATACCTCGCCCGTGGTGATGAAGAAGCTGCTGGCGGCTGGGTCTGAGGACACCGTCATTACTCGCGCCGTAAGCGGTAAGACGAACCGTCAGCTCCGAACAGCCTACACGGAGGAGTGGGAGGCGCCGGGCTCGCCAATCGCGTTGAAAATGCCTTATCACGACATCCTCGTTGGTGATCTTCTTGGGGCTATCCAGCGGCACGAGGTGGAGCCACTGATCGGTTCTGGGCTCGGCCAGGGCATCGCCTGGTATTCCGAAGAGACGACTGTCGCGCAGGTCATGGATCGACTAATCGGCGAAGCAGCGGATTCAATGAAGAGCCTGGCGGAGTGGGCAAGGCGGGCGTCTGATTCACACACCACTGGGGCCAGTTTGCGACTGCCAGAATCAAATCTGGTAGCAGGGCGAGACTTGAACTCCCGACCTCACGATATGAGGTGCTACGGGCGGCGTCCGTGAAGGGTTGTTGCGTCCCTCTGCGAACCCCGGATGGAGGTAACGACTGAACAATCGTCCGTTGAATTGTCTGGAAGTTCGCGGTTGTTGGCATCAGCGTTGGTATCAGGCGGAAACCGAAGGCCCGGAGGCTGCAACTCACGAATCGCCGGTTCCGCCTCGGTCAGATCCGCTAGCCGCGTCTCGAGGTCCCTACCATCCAGGAGCCCAGGCTCAGAGCCGCAAGCCCGGCTACTACGACGAGCAGGTCGAACCCTTCGCCGAAACTGCGAGAGTTCCCCGTGCTAGGAGCCTGGGGAGTTGGCCCGGGAGTCTTTTCGCCCTCAACGACAGAGATCGACGGAGGGGCGGTCGGAGCGACGGAAGTCGCGTTCGATGTAGCTGGCGGATTCGTTGGCGTATTTACCACGGAGTTCCCGCTCGTCGAAGTGGTCTCCGCCGTTGGAGTCGCAGGCGTGTTCGTCGGCGTGTTGGTTGTTCCTCCCGGAGTGTTGGTCGCCGTATTCGTGGGCGTATTCGTTGAGCCTGGCGGCGGCGTGTTGGTGGGTGTGGCGGTGTTTGAGGGCGTCGGTGTGTTCGTCGGCGTCTCAATGACCTGCGTCTGATTCACATTAGTGATGCTCGGTGTGGGGGTATTAGTCGGCGTGTTGGTAGGTGTCTCAGGGGTGTTAGTAGGCGTATTGGTCGAGGTGTTCGTTTGGGTCACGGGCGTGTTCGTCGGCGTGTTCGTAACTGGATCGCTGACGTCGTAACAGAACACCGCGTGGCTTATGGAACCAGGGTTGACGTTCGACTGAAGCCCGGTGTCGCCGAACGACTCCGGAGATGCCGCATTCGGCGCGTAGACATACACGTTGTGGTTCGAGGCCGCGTTTTTCACAATTACCGCATCGATACCGATCGTGGAAGTCCAGTTGAAGAGCAGCGGATTGCCGCTAATAGCTGTGATGGTAACGGTGCCACCGCCAACGTTCAGGACCTGGCCCTGCGTCGGTGTGTTTCCAGTCGAAACGCCGATCCAGTTCTGACCACCGGCGAGCGTTCCTTCGATGTCATCGCAGGTGGGATTGGCAGCATCGAACGTGACAGGCGTGACGGAGGCTGCCAACGCGCCTTCCGAAACCACCAACGCGAATGCGGCCACAATGGCCCCAACGATCCCCAGGGCTCCAAGCGACGTGTACTGCATCAGCCGAAAACGATTGAAACGTTGTTTGTTAATACCCATGCCTCACCCCAAAAACACGCCGGTCCGTAGCGAGCGCGGGTATCCGCGCGCCATCTCGGGCATCGTTGCTATAAGAAGGACGCGGAATTCGTCGGACTGTTACGGGGATCGGTGAAGGTAAAGCCGTCTCGTCTTGACCTCATCGTTAGATGCGGAAGCCCCGGGGGAGCCGGGGCCTCGCAAAGACCGGGGGGGACGGGCCCTCAGTCAATTCCACAAACCGTTGTTCGCGTGGGTCTGGTGCGCTGTCGAGAGCCAGACCGGGCGAACAACATGTTCGTTCAAGGAGTAGTACGGATTCGAGGGCTCTCGCGTTACGGGTCCTGGGCTCGCTAGAGCGACCAGATTTTGGGCAGGAACCAAGGGGCTCTATTTCTTCGGGCCTTGGACCTTCGTTTCGGCGGAATTTCCGTTGCCATTCCCGTTCCCGCCAGCGTTCGAATTCGCGTTGCCGTTGCCGTTCCCGTTGCCGCCTGCGTTCGAATTGGCAGCGCCGTTGCCGTTCCCGTTGCCGCCTGCGTTCGAATTCGCGGCGCCGTTGCCGTTCCCGTTGCCGCCTGCGTTCGAGTTGGTGGCGCCATTGCCGTTGCTGTTCCCGTTGCCGCCCGCGTTCGAGTTGGTGGCGCCATTGCCATTCCCGTTGCCGCCTGCGTTCGAGTTGGTGGCGCCATTGCCGTTGCTGTTCCCGTTGCCGCCCGCGTTCGAGTTGGTGGCGCCATTGCCATTCCCGTTGCCGCCTGCGTTCGAGTTGGTCATTGCTGGTGCCGTCGTCCGCCGCGTTCGAAGGACCCTGGCCGCTATCCTCCGGTCCGGCTGACGGATTCTGTGTTGGAGGCGTCACGATCGGTTCAGGAATTTCACCTGACGGGGAGACAAACGGCTGGTCAAAGGTCGGAACTTCGGCAGGGGAGCCAGAAGGCATCTCGGGCATGACAATAGACGAGGGACTCCCAGGCTTCGGTTCTACGACGACATTTAGTGGTGGAGTAGATTTCGTCGGCGGTATAATCGGACTTGCGGGCGCCGGCTGTACCTTTGGGGCGTCCACGACGATTGGATTGGTTCTTTCTGAATTGGCTTCTAGCCCCAGTCCGTCGGGGCCTGTATCGGCGGTCTCAGTCGAAACTGGCGTCGTTGCAACCGTGTAGGATGCGCCCCCAGAGAGGGTCAGGTGGCTGCCGTCTGTGAGGGCCAGGACTATCTGCCCAAACATTGCCGTGATGATGGTGGAATCACCCACGCTTTCGAAGACCGCCACTGAATTGGCCGGCAAGCTCGCCGTAAAGCCATCTCCCGCCACCGTCATCGGATTTGTCGCGTTTGCGACGGTTGCACGACCGCCCCGGAATTGAAGCAGGACCGATCCACTGCCACCAATGTTGTCGATGGTAGTACCCGGTTCCGCACCGACCGCGACTTCGCGACCGAAGCTCAACCAATGATTCGAGGAAGTCGCTTCGGCGTCCCCGGGTTCAAACTTGAGCCGGGAGACCAGCTGTGGAGCAGTTTGGTCGTGTTGCTGCGAGTCCTGGACCACCTTGGCTGCCGCGAGGATCGCTGCGACGACGCCAATCCCGGCGGGGATCAACACCCAGCGCTCTCCGGGGCGGATACCCCACGAAGCTTCGGGATCCTGTGCCCCGATGCCGCTCATGATTCTGTGACGGAGCGCCTCACGCCGTTCCAACGAAAGCGGCGGCGGCGTCAGCGCGAGAAGAGCCTCCTCAACCATGAGCAGTTCGAAACGATCGTCCGGTCTACGTCGCAGCATTACCGATAGCCTTTCGCATTTGCCGGAGTGCCCGCAAGAGCTGAGCACGGACCGCGCCTTCGCGTTTACCGAGAATTTGCGCAATCTCCGCGTGAGAGAGCTCGTTGAAGAAGCGAAGCACTACCACTTCGCGTTGTTCGGCATTAAGTCGATTCAGCGCTTCGGAAACCATTGAATAGTCCTCTTCAACGGCGGATTCGGATGCGTCGGAGGCAATGTCCGGGAAATTCAGATCGTCGAACGGACTGACTTCCCTATTTCTTCGCCAGTGATCGATGAGTGCGTTGCGGGCAATGGTAAAGAGCCAGCGTTGGTAGTTGTTCGAGCCGTGACGGTAGGTCGCAGCTGACTTCCAGGCCTTGAGATAGACGTTCGCCACGATGTCTTCTGCGGAAGCGTCGTTTCGGCACTGACCGCGCACGTACGCATAGACTCGGTCGACTGTCTCGAGGTAGATGGTTTCAAATGCTGTTTCGTCGCCAGAAGCGATGAGGCGGGCGAGGACATCGAGCCGGGTCGTCCCTGAGGCACGACTGAGCTTCTGCCGCAATGAAAAAGCGTCTTGCACGCGCTCCCGCTTCCCCCGAGCCCGCGAACGCGAAAACGCGCGCTAAGGCCCCACCTGCGCGTTATGGTATTCGGCGCGTTCGGCAGAAACCAGCATAAATTCATTCGAAAATCGAAAGAGTTTCTGAGGAGTCACCCTGCGGAGGTCGGCGGCATCTGCCGAACACTCTTTTGTGACTGCTCGTGCACTCCGGCTCGAAACCCATTGGAACTGGCGAGTTTCTGCCCACTTCCGCATCGGCTCGCTGGTGGGGCTCTGGGCGGTGTTAATGTTCATGGGTCCACTTGGCTGGCTGTTCGCACCCGTAGCCGGTGTGAGGTCGGCGCTGTCTTTTGGGCAAGCGTTTCTCAATGTTCGACTTGGCCGCCAATCCCCGCTCGACAAGCAGACGCGATTCGACTGGGTGCTTGTGGGAGCCATCGTCGCAGCTGCGTACCTGGCGGTTGGACTTGGACACCTCATTGGCAACATGCACGCGCCGATACTCTTCATCCCGCTGCTGGTCCCGTTCTCGGTCCTCCAGGCACGGATGACGGTTCGCTCGTACCACGCAGCTCAGATTGCGGAATCTCGGCCGGCCACGATTGTCCGCCTCGATGACTTCCGACGAACCGAGCGGGAAGAACTCCGAGCTGCGTAGCCAGCCATTCGGAAGCTAGATCTGCTCACTCATCCGGATGATCGCCGGGCCGATGACTAGCAAGAGCATGGCCGGCAGCACGAGCAGCGCCAGCACGATAACCATTTTCACCGGCGCGCGTTGCGCTTCCCCTTCGGCCCATTGCCGCTTCTTGAGTCGAATCTGAGCTGCCTGCGTGCGCAATACCTGGCCGATGGGGATGCCGGTTTGCTCGGCCTGAATAATCGACTGGACGAACGTCTTCAGTTCCGGCACCTGAGTGCGGTCGATGAGACGGGTCAGGGCGTCCCGGCGGCTTCTCCCGAGGGTAGTTTCGCGCACCGTCAGGCGCAGCTCTTCGCCAAGAGGGCCATCGGTCTCGTGGCCAACCTCTGCGAGGGCGGCATCGAGGGCCAGGCCGGCTTCCACGGTCGTCACGACGAGGTCCACAGCATCTGGGAGGGCCTTGATGATGGCCTTTTTGCGTGCGGCCACTCGGATGCGGAGCCAGTACAAGGGCACTATCGCTAAAAATAGACCTGCTACCAGGGCCCCGAGCGCCTGGACGAGGGTGCTGGCAGCAGCCAGCCCGGCGATGACAATAAAGACTCCGGCGGCGATTGCGGCCAGCTGAACCGTCAGAAACGCATGCAGGCTCGTTGGTTCGCCAGCCAGGAGGAGTCTTTGTTCGATGGAGTGAACCATCGACGAAGGAAGCGTGCCCGCGAAAACCTTTCGAATCCGGCCAAGAACAGGAAGGCCGACTCGGGTCGCGAATGGTTCCGCGAGGAGTTCATCTCGGCCTGGCTGAGCACCACGGTCAAAGCGATTAAGGCGGTCGGGAACCCCTTTGCGCTGTTCTGGCGTCACCAGTGTGTAGACGCCAACGAAAACGGCGGCACAGGCCGCGAAGGCCGCGAGAAGCACGATCATTGGACTAGACCTCTATCGTCATGATTTTGCGCATTGCGAAGAACGCGACGACTTCCATCGCGGCGCCGGCCGCGAGAAGGACGCGTCCGACGTTTTCCTCCCAGAGAGGCGAAATGAAATCGGGATTCGCGACAAGGAAGAACGCCACAACCCACACGGGGAGTACCCCCACGACCATTCCGCCGAGGCGCTGCTGAGCAGTCAGAGCGGTGATATGGCCGCGTAGCTCTTCGCGCTCCCGCATTGTGCTGGCAACGCTATCGAGAATCGCGGCGAGGTCGCCACCGACCTTTCTGTGAATTTCGAGAGCGCGCGCGACGATCTTCAGGTCGTTGCTGTCGACACGGCGGACCATGTTCTCAACGCCCGCTTCGAACGAGCCACCGACGCGAGCCTGGTCAATGATTAGTTCGAATTCGCCCGCAAGGGGCTGGTCCATTTCGCGACCAACTGTCTGCACTGCTTCCATGACGCCAAAACCGCTTCGCAGGGTCGTGGCCATTACCTGGAGTGCGACGGGAAGCTGCTTGTTGAACAACGCCAATCGCGACTTGGCCCGCGCCCGAATCCAGAACTCAATGACGACAACCGCCAACGCACCAATTAGCAGGCCGCCAATGAGCAGCTTCGAAAGGAGGGTCACGAGCGCAGTAACGACGAAGAAGGTGACGATCAGGAGAAGCAGGTATTCGCTTACCTTTAATGGCAAGGCGGCCCGCTCGAGAATGGCAGCGCGCGACGAAATCCACGAATACTTTCGAAGTATCGAACTGATGGCCGCGTTTCCCGAGAGCGTGTCGTCCTTCAATACGCTCGCGGAAATGCTGGTCGAGGTGGATTCTCCGCCGACGCCGGAGCGCTGGAGCGTCACGGTTCGGGCGGCCAACCGCCGCTGGTTGAACGAGAACTGGCCCGTGAGAGCGCCAACTGCGACAAAGATGGTGAGTGCGCCGAATACGCCGGCGAGGGCCGGGATCATCGAAGGACTCCTTCGAGGAAGAGTTCCGGTTCCAGGTTGCATCCCATAAGCGACAGCTGTTCGGAGAAGGTTGGCCGGATACCTGTAGGCCGGTATCGACCTAGAACCTGGCCGCTTTCGCTCAGTCCCTCGGCCCTGAAGACAAAGAGGTCCTGGAGCGAAACGGCCGTGCCCTCCATTCCCGTGACCTCGGTGACGCGAACGATGCGGCGGATCCCGTCAGGGAACCGTTGAAGCTGAATTATCAGGTGGAGGGCAGCCGCGACCTGCTCGCGGATTGCTGTCACGGGAAGCTCGATGCCGGCCATCAGCACCATGTTTTCGACGCGAGCAAGCGCATCACGTGGGCTGTTGGCGTGGACGGTGCTCAGCGATCCCTCGTGGCCGGTGTTCATCGCCTGAAGCATCTCGAATGCTTCGGCGCCGCGAATTTCGCCGATGATGATTCGATCAGGGCGCATGCGGAGCGCGTTGCGAAGCAGGTCGCGTTGCTGGATGGAGTGCGCACCGGTCATGTCCGGAGGACGCGCTTCCATTTTTATTACGTGGCGCTGCTGCAGCGAAAGTTCGAGCGGGTCTTCGATCGTGACGATTCGCTCGCTGCGCGGGATGTACGCGGAGAGCGCGTTGAGGAAGGTCGTCTTCCCGCTGCCGGTACCGCCTGAGATGAGGATGTTCATCTTGTAGGTGGTGCAGGCGCCCAGGAACTCGGCCATCCGTTCGTCGAGCGTGTGGGCTGCAATGAGGTCCTCGACACGATACCTGTCGCGGCGGAACTTCCGGATGGTGATCGTGGGATGCTGCGGGGTTGCCGGCGGGACCGTGATGTTGACACGGGAGCCATCCGGAAGGCGGGCGTCGACCATGGGTGTCCCCTCGTCTACGCGGCGGCCAATCTGCGAAAGAATCCGCTCCGCCACGCGCCGTACGTGGGCATCGTCCCGAAAGGTGATGTCGCTGGGGTGGAGCACGCCATCGCGTTCGAAATAGACCGAGCTTGCACCGTTCACCATGACTTCTGTGATGCTGTCGTCATCCACAAGGGCCTGCACCGGACCGAGACCGAGAACTTCGTCAGCCGCCAGGGAAATGAGTCGCTGGCGGACTTCTCCGTAGACCGGGTAGTCCCCGGTCGCGACCGTGGCCGTGGCCGCCTCCATGATGAGCTTGCGAGCTTCAGTCGGCGCGACCGCGTCGAGCTTGTCGACGTCGATCGAACTGATCAACGCCTCGTGGAGTCGCGCGACCATCGTTGCCATGTCTGGACCTGAAGATGGTTTGAGCACGTTCCGCGGCGTGTTCGACATCAGCGTGGCGATGCCATCTCGCGGGATGCCATTCGGTCGAATGCTGGCTTCCTGGTCGGTCCGTCCGAATTCACTCATGGTTGTTTCCGCCTGTCTGGAGCCTTCTTAGTTGGAGCTGCCCATTGGGATGAGCCGGCGCAGTAGGCTCCGCGACTCTTTCTTCGGTTGGGTTGCTGTAGTGCCGGTAATCTTGGCTGCGAGGCCGGCGAGGTTGACGCCTGCGCGAGACTTCGGTTTGGCCAATACCACGGGCAAGCCAACCTGCGTTGAGAGCGTCATCTGCGAGTCGTGCGGGATTTCCCAGAACACCTTCTTGCGGAGTACGCGCTCGATGTCCGCCGCACGAATCGCGTTAGCGCCGTTCGGATGATTCACGGTCAGGTAGAGCCGATCCTCGGGGAATCCTTCGCTCTCGAGTACATCGAGGACGAACGAAGTGTCCTTGATGCTGGCCATATCGACGCTTGTGACCACGAGAACCTGCGTCGCGACGTCGAGGGCGGCGCCGACGATGTCGTTGAAGGCGCCCGGAGTGTCGAGGATCACGTAGTCGAAGATTCGGCTCGCGAAACGCGCCAGCTCCTTGATGTCTTCCGCTTCGACCTGGCGCCAATGGTTCGGGTGCTTGGGCGAGGGAAGGACGTAGACGCCGGATGAGTGCTCGATTAGCGCTTCCTTGAAGGTTGCCCGGTCGAGCATTTGCACCTGGGATGCCATCTCGGCGACCGTCTGTTGCGGTTCGATGTCGAGCATGATGGCGACGTCACCGAAGCGGGTATCGAGGTCCATCACGAGCACCGAGTTGTCGGTGTTGCGAGCAATTGCGGCGGCAATGTTCGTGGTGATAGTTGTCTTGCCGATGCCGCCCTTTGCGCCGAAGACGGTCAGGATCGTACCGGCGGAAGGCGGAGCAGGAGCCGCACCGACTCCTGGCTCCTTGTCCGCGTTGCGCATGGCCATTTCGATGGCAGTAAGCAGTTCGCCGACCTTGAAGGGATGTGCCAGCAGGTCCCTTGCGCCGGCATGCATGACCTGGCGAACGATCGCGAGTTCGGTCGAACTTGAGTACGCAATCACGGGGGCGCCGGGACGAATCGCACGTACCGCTTCGATGGTCTGGACGGCGCGGGACACCGGCTCTTCGACGGCGCAGAGGAACAGATCCGGGTTCAGCTCTTCGGCAAGCGAGGCAGCCTCGACGCCGTAGCCGCATTCCGCGACGACCGCGAGCCGGGCAGGGGTCAGCATCGCCTGCAATTCCTGCCGGAAGATCGGGTCCTCGTCGATGATCATTACCAGTGGGTTTCTTCCCATGGCCAGTCTCCTAGTCCGCTTCGCGAGTGGTTATTTGGTCGTCCTGAGCGCGTCGATGATGAGCTTCTGGAAGTTCGAATCGGCGAGTGACAGGAAGGTGGTGTCGTCGGTTTCGATGATCTCGTTGTCACCGGGCGCCCGGACCGTGAGCCGGATCTTGCCCTTCTCTTCGGAGATCAGGATCTTCTGTGTCATTTCAGGGAGCAGCGCCAAGGTCACGACCGTGCCATCAGGCTGGGCGTCCGGCTGATCGACGAGCGCGTTTTCCTGCGTCGTCCCAGCGGCGTCGCCGGTCTTGGTTGTTCGTCTGCGGCGGCACCTGGTTTTCCAGCTTCTGCTCGACGGCCAGTACCGAGATGTTCTGGGCGAGGGTGAAGCTGCGGGTCTCGGTGAATTCGCGGTCCGTGGTCAGGTCCGTGTACTTCACGTCTACCACCGCGATGACGTCGACGCGGTCGCCCGGGCGAATGAGGCCGCCGGCGCCGATGACCTTGTCGACCTTGACCGCCATAGCCCGTGAACCTTCGGGAACGATGTAGCTCAGGCCCAGGTCGGCCCTATCTGAAGCGAGTTTGTCCTGGACGAGTTGCTCTCCCTTATAGACGGGGATACGCGCGATGCGCCCGACCACAAGGTCGCTGCTCGAGAAGGCGCCGCCGAGCAGGGCGCTCGCAGGAACCTTTGTCAGTTCGACCATGTCGGCTTTGATTTCGGTGCGGGCTGCGATGTTCTGCTTCGCGGTTACGACGGTAGTCTCTGGGCCGCCGGTCGCACTCTTGGTGCCGCCGTCGCCGTTGTCGTTAGCACTCAACGCGGCGAAGACAAGGAGCCCGGTGACGACCGCGAGGAAGAGGGCGAGCAACAGCCCGGTTCGGGAGCTGCCACCAAGTTGAAAAGTCTTTGCCTGCGTCATTGTTTGGTACCTCTGTGGGTGAGTTGGTTAGTCGATGAGTTGGACGAGGCGCACTCGACCAGCTGCACGATTTTAAGTATTGAATCGGGGTCGTAATCGACGATTTGGCAGCCGTCGGATAGTTTGCAGTTACCGGTATCGAATACCGTTAGCTGCGTAGGCACGTTTTCGATGAATTGCCCCCAGATTTCGTCCTTTGGGCGTGGTCGCGCTGTAAAGTTCCCATTGGCCGGATCTAACATAGGTCTTATTTCCATCCACCCAAAAGTAAGCCAAGATGTAGACTTCGCCGTCTTTGAACACGTGGATGGTCTTCTGACCAGTGAAGTTGGTGAACTCTTCAACTATGATGGGAACTAGGATTACAGAGGTTGCCTGTACGCCGTCGCTTTCAGTCGCCGCAAATGGGCTGCACGGCCACACTCCGGACGCCGGGGGTTGGACATCGGCCCAGGTGTAGCAACTGTTTCGAATCGTCATCTGGACGTATATGGGCCAGCGCCCGACTGAGGCGAACCCAGAGACCGCTGTTATGATTTGTCGTAAGCTTTTCCGAATGTCCCGCTGGTTCGGTCCTGAGTGTTCGGCTGTAACGGGACATCAGATCCGTACTTGAGCCCGTCGCGTATTTGGTCCCCCGTATCGCCGAGAAGTTGAACCAGTCCAGAATTACCAGTTGGATCGTCCTTCTGATCCTCTCCCTTGAGAAGGATGTCTCCGGAGGTTCGATTGTCCCGTCGGCCCTTTCGACGCCGATCGGCACAACTCCCTTACCGGCGCAGATCTGCGATGCGATCCCGTGCTTTCGCGTGAGCGGTGATCGTCGTCATTACCGAGGCCCAGCGTCCCATGCGATGATCCGGGCGATATCCTTTGGTCACTACAACAGTAATTTCCGTGTCAGCGGCCGTGGCACTGGCATCGGACGCGGAGAGGCCCGAGTGGATCGCGACGTAGTCAAGCGCAACTGTTTCCGCCGCCGAATTTCCAGCTGATTGGCCGGTCAAGGACTGCGCTCCAGCAATGGGCCGCCGCATCAGCAACGTTCTGCAGGTTTCTCCGTTGAAGCCAGGCTCCGCCGATGTCGAAGCTCACCGCGAGCACGCTCATTACCGCCAGGAACGCAACCGCGCCCACCACTATCGTCTGAGCCGTCTTCGCGAGCTAGTAGTTCCTTCATCGGTTTGTTCCCAGGACCTGAGGTACAAGACTTGTTGGTCTTGTCGGTTTCGAGCCTCATATCGGCCTTGTATGTTTTAGTCGTTCCATCGGCAAGACCGAACAGCGACAAGGGCGTAACCCAGTTGTACGTCCAGGTCGCACTCACGGTGATGTGGTCCCCGATCCCTGACACCGCCGCCATTCACATCGGTGCGTCGTAACGGTGACCGACTTCCCGGATCCGGGAAGTTCACCGAGAACCTTGGTCTGGATATTGCCGTACTCCCGCCGACGGTTCCGCATCGTGCGCCTTCGCGCGTGGCATGGGCAGCGGTGACGTAGCCGAAGAAGAACAGTGCGCCATCTAGGGCGAGGACGAAACAGTATCGCAAAAGGCAGCATGATTGCTGCGAATTCCACTACGGCCTGGCCCTGGTGTTGGCTCAATCGCTTAAGGCGTTGCATCTCAGAACCACCCACTAATTACCGCGTCCGCGTCAGATATCAGACCTGAGGCAAAGCCGATCAAAGCAACGACCATGACTAACGAAACACCGACTACGATCAGCGCATACTCGATGTTGGTCTGTCCTACCTCGGGTCTTAGGTCCACTGGTTCCGCACTTTCTGTGGGTCGCTCTACCGAGGAGGCAGCCGCTCAGCCCCTCCTCGGAGAGTCCGCTAGCTGATGTAGTTGTCGAGCTTGTTCTTCGCGTCGCCGATAATCCCCGACCCGAAATTGGCCATCAGGACGATAAGTCCGATCGAGACCACCGCCGTAACGAGCGCGTATTCGATGACGGTCTGGCCTTCTTCGCGGGGCTGGTAGCGGGTCTGGGCCCAGGCGGAAGCCTTGAGCATGAGGTTTCGCATTTGTGTGACTCTCCTACTGGTGTTTGGTTTGTTCTGCTCGTTCCGCGGGAACTTGCTTGTCCGCACATGACCTTTGCCTCCCGGCAAACGCGCCAGCGGACCCTGCGCGTTGTCGGCTTAACAGGCCTCCGGACGGATCCAGAGGGGTGGCAGATAGGGCAGCCGGTAGAAGGCGATTGCCCGCAAGCGGCCCTGTTTCTGCGTGGTTTGGCTTTCGACACGGCGCCAGATTCGGTTCCTTCGAACGGACTCGATCTGGGTTGAGAGTTGCGCGATTCGGAAGACTTCGGCGGCGATGTCCATCAGGCTCGCCACCTGGTTCCGCTCATCGGCATTGCTCGGAAGATTCGCCTTCCAGTCCGTGCCTGCAATCAGGTCATCGACACAGGCATCCAGGGCGAGTTCGGCTGATTCAGACTGTGTAGGCAACGGAATCCTCCACGAGAAGCTTGCGCAGGCGAGCGAGAGCCCGGAACTGGGTCGCGCGTACCGCATTCGAATTGCTATCCAAGCGTTGAGCCACCTCTTCGTGGGACAACGCATCGAAGAAGCGCAGGAAGACGACCTGCTGCTGCTCCGGTGTCAACTTTGTGATCGCCTCGCGCACCCGGTCCGCCTCGAAGGCGGCGAAGACTTCGGTCGAAGGGTCCGCGTTTTCATCTTGCGGCTCGGCAACGGCGTCGATGTCCGACGTTTCGCGGCTGGCGCGAAGCATCGACATGGCCGAGTTATGCGTAATGGTCAGGAGCCATGAGAGGGCGGTCGCGTCGTCGCGCAAACCGTGACGGCCTCGCCAGGCCCGGAAGAACACATCGGCGGCAACGTCTTCAGCGCGGTCTGGATCTTTCACCAGCACATGCGCATAGCGGTAGACGCTATCGATCGAAGACTCGTAGAGATCGCTGAACCATTCGGTATCGCGAACCACTGCGTCCTTCGCGGTGTTCGCCGTCCGATAACCGGTGATGCGAGCGTCGCAAGACTTGCCAACTGAATCCCCCGCCACTACACGCCAGCGACTCGACTCGCGGCTTGCTGTGTACGGATAAGACGCAGCGTTCACCTGTTTGTTACGGGTTTGTCACTAGGTAAAGGCCCTAATGTACGGGATTGATACGTTTTTCTAACAAATTGCCTGCTATCGACTCCGCCACTGGCGCTGATCCAGTCTGTACTGCCGCCGCTCGAGAAATGATCACCGACATGAGCGCCAGGAACACCAGGGGGCCAAGCTGGACGTTGGTAAGATCTGCGACCGCCCATACGCCTATCGGCGCAATGCACGCCAGTCCCAAAGTTGCTCTTTCCCAGTGTTGAAAGGCTCGGACCTTGCCGTCGGCCAGGATCCACGGATAGACCACTGCCAGAGCAGCGAGGTCGTAGATGAAGACGTACGGTGATGCGGCGAGTGATGCCACGACGATCCCAGCATTTCGAAGATTCGTCCTCGCTTTGGACCGAATGAGCCAAATCACCGCCGCCGCGAACGTGAGAGTCCAGAGAACCTGACCGGCCTGCGCGACCAGTTTTGGTGCACCGGCGAGCATGAGCGCTGACGTCGCGCCCGGCATCTTCTCCCAGGCTCCCGGCATGTAAAGCGTGTCTGCTGCAAAGGAACTGTTCGCGAAGAACTCGCGCCAGATATCGAACCCGAACACGCAGCAAGCTGGCCAGGGCGAGCATGGCTCCGCTTGTCGCGACGCCCAAGAGCGCCTCGCCAGTTACGCATTACCAATAAAGCGAGAATGGCGAGTGGCGCAAAGTGGGGCTTGTAGCTGAGGAGCCCGAGCACGAGGCCCGCTGTGAACGGTCTCGCATTGAGGAGGGACAGACTCGCACCGAGAATCGCACCCGTGAGCCAGCCGTTCTGGCCGAACCCGAGGTTCGTGACTATGGCCATGAGCGGCAGCCCAACGGCCCCAACGCTTCTGCCACCGCATAAGAAGACCGTGGCCCCAAGTACAGCAACCCCAAGTGCGGACCACGCCACGAGCGCCGCCCAGTAGGGAAGCGCGGCGAACGGTCGCACAACTAGCAGGAACTGCGGTGGGTAGTGCCAGGGGTAGAGTTCTGAGTCTGGAACGGTCTTCTGTTCTTCGGCGTGGATCGCCTCAAAGTCAAAGACTTTCTCGGGACTTCCATCGGCCGCGATGTTGGCCGCCGACCAGAAGACGACGAAGTCGCCGCCATACCGCTTATCCTGCGCGGCGGAGTTTGGCCAGAGATAGGCGAATCCCACGACCGACCAGAACACCGCCAGCGCGACGATGATTCGCGGATAGATCGTCCGCCGCTGCGCATTCCAAAAAGACACGCACTACTCCCAACCCGGGCTAGCGCCGGGCCTCGCAAGATCGACGCGACTTCGTCCGATCCGTTACGGGTTGGCGTCGCCGGTTCGCTCAAACGCGAACTTCGTCGACCCCGCCTGGATGATGGTGCGGTCGCCGATGCGGGTGGCTTTCACGGGGGCGCCATCGACCACGACTTCGTTGCCGGGAGCCGATGGAACGAGCTGTCCGGCGCTGGTGAGGATGAAGTGGGCGTCCTTGAGGGCGGAATCGTTCAGGCGAACGGTGCAGAACTTGCCTCGCCCGATGAGTTCGGTTTCGGCGGAGAGTTCGAAGACCTTTCCTGAATCCGGGCCGGCGATGACTCGCAAGGTTGCCCAGGTCACCGCGTCTTGCGAGGGCGGCGCCGCGTCCGGCTCGGTGCGCGGGGTGATCCCGGCGCGGGGCGATTGGACCCAGTTCGCCAGGTCCGGAGGCGGCGAACCCTGGGGCGTAGCGGGTTCCCGGTTGGCGAGGTATGTCTTGAGCCGTCGAAGGCCGAAGATGCCGGCGACAATCAACGCCAGTGCCAACAGGGCGAGGAGCAGAATTGCGGCGATGTTTGTCCCCGCGCTCTTGGGTCCGACGAACGCGAACGTAGCGCTCGAATTGCCGCCGGGACTCGAGAGAACGACCTCTAACTTGTGATTTCCGCTTGCGTAGTCCGATTCCGGCAGCACGAACTCGAACGGGGGTTCGGTGTCGCGCTCGACTTCGACGCCATCGACAAGGTAGGAAGCGGTGGTCGAGCCGGGCTGGGCCTGAACCGTCAGCCGGACGAGGTCGCCGGGCTGTAAGTCGGGCAGTTCGGTGGGCTCGATGAGCTTCGGAGGCAGTGCCGCGACCTTGAAGGTCGTCGCAATGGGCGGCGCGGAATCCGCTGGAACAAACGTCACGTTGATCGTCTCGGCGCTGCCAGGGGAGAAAGCGTACGGGTCGATTTTGATTGAACGGCCGTTGCTTTCGGCGTTCACCGGTTGGCCGTTGACGGTGAATTTCGCGATAGTGCCCGCGGGGACGTCGATGAGCGAGAGGGTGGTAGCTTCCGCGATTTCAGATGGGAACTGCGAGAATCGCGCGATGATCGGGACTGGTACGGCAGTTGTCGTGAACGTGGCCCGGGCTTTCGCGGGCCCGTAGCTGAAGTCCACCTGATGCGAGCCAGCGGCGAGACTGTCCGGAAGTTCGACCGCGACGGTGTACTGCTGGCGGAGCCGCTCGGAAATTCGGCCGTACAACTGCGCCAGCTCGGCGGGGGCTGCGGCGGCGAAGTACTGGCCGCCCGTGGCGGTGGCCAACTCAGTGAGGAACTGCTGGTCGATCTCGCGCCCCAGTCCGACGACGAAGAACGGGGCCCCGGCGTTACGAGCAGCGGCAAGAGCATTGGCGCGGGTGATGCCGCCAGATGCCTCGCCGAAGTCTTCGCCGTCGGAGAGCAAAACGACTGCCTTTCGCGGCTGGGTGAGTTGATTTGTTGCAGTCGATGCGGCGGCGACGCCGGCGAACAGGGCGGTATTCCCAGAGGCCTTCAGGCCATCGATGGCGCTCTGTAGGACGGCGTGATCTTCGGACGGTGGCGCGAGCGTCGCGACCGACTGAGCGAACGAAATCAGTGTCGCCTGGTCGCCGGGCCTGAGAGCGCCGACCGCGGACGAAAGAGCGCTCCGTGCCGAGGCAATTGCATCACCCGCCATGCTCCCACTGGCGTCGACTGTGAGGACTATGCCCAGCGGAAGCGCAGCGTCGGCGTTCGGGTCGACCAGAACGACCCGGGCACTCGCGCCGTCGATTTGGGCCTTGAACTGGTCGGTGGTGGCATCGGTAATCGGGTTGCTCGCGGCATCGAGTACTGCCAGCGAGGCAACGATGTTCGAGCCCTCGACACGTGTGGCACTGACTTCGATTCTGTCTGGCGGCTGCTGCGCGACCACCCCGGCGAGAGACAGCGCCACTCCGACGGCAACCCCGGCGGCCGCGACGCGAATCTTTCGCTGATGGGCCTGGACCCGCTGACGTACGTTGGCGGCGTTGTACATCGAATCCATTATCTCGAAACCGGAATAGGCGGTGTTGGCGTTGCCGGAGGACGTGGCGTACGAGTCGGCGTTGGCGTCCACGTCGGCGTCGGTGTAATCGTTGCTGTCGGCGTAATTGTCGGTGTGTCGGTAGGAGTGGACGTGAACTTCGGAGTCGCCGTGGCTGGAGCCTGGGTACCCGGGCCAGTGTTTCCGCCCGGAGGCGAAGCTGTGGTCGGCTTCGGCTTTGGGGTCGCCGAAGGCGTAGAGGTCGCCGTCGGTGTGGCAGTAGGCAAGACTTTCGGCGGGATATCGATATAACCCTGGGGGTCGACGGGAACGGCCTGATAGCGGATCTCGAAGTGCAAATGTTCCCCTGGCGAGCCTTTCCCAATTTCGTCCCCGGCGTTGATGGCGTCGCCGCTCTTCCCCGAGACACTTTGCAGGAAACCGTAGGCCGTCGACCATTCTTCACCGCAGTCAATGATGATGTGGAGGCCCAGTTCTTGAGTCTCTCCCGTCGACTGGACGGTGCCGTCACATGCGGAAACAACCGAGATGTCCTTCAGCCCGACGAGCGAGAAATCGACACCGGCATGGCGCATGCCATACAACCGAGGTGATCCGAAATAGTCTTCGATTCCCGCGTGAGCTTTAACCGGGAGGCTGAATCGATGGCCCCCGGCCGAGCGGAGTTCCGAGGTCGACGGACTGGGCGCAATCGCAGGAAGGACCATGGCACCCTCGAGCAATCCTCCCGGACGTTGGGCGAGATCGATCGTTGCGGTCGGTGTCGGAACAAACCCGCCGACGGACTGGTCTGTGTCGTCTTTTTCGGGATTCCCAGAATTGAGAGCAACCAGGAACACACCAAGCACCAGGACTGCAGCGACGGTCGCGCCGACGAAGATCGAGACCCGTCGGCTCGATGGCTTTCCCGTGTGAGCCTTTCGGGCCTTCGCCGCGCGTTCTGCTGCAGTCGGCATGGGTCACATTTCTCCGACTAGCGACTCACGCCACTCAAGTTGGTCTCCAACGGAAACTCCGGCAGCAGCACCGCTCGGAAGTTCGAGAACCCCGACAGCCCGACGACCACCGAACGCGAGTCCACGCCACGTCGGCACACTTCTCCCGACCTTCACGACGCAGCCGGTCTTGTCGAAGAAGACTGCGTCGATCCGGAACCTCATGAACATCATGTGGATGGAGTTGCACGGGCGAATCTCGAGACCCTGACCCGGTTGAAGTGGCGCGGCGAGCATCAACCCGCGCGTACGCGAAACGACGCTCTTCGCAATCCGGAGGTCCGAAACCAACGACGTTTCGTTGATCAACACCTGCTTCATTACCAATAAAGGTTGCAGTTAACGGCGTCGCAGGCAACTCAGCGACTGGGGCTATTGGGGAACGTTGCGGCGCCGGATGGCGGCTTGCGATGAACTTGCTTTATCGCATGGTCTCCGGATCGAGGCTGCTTATGTTGAATGTTTTGCGATACGTGGGCTGCCCGAGGTTACTCATAAAGGAGTGAATCTTGCGCAGGTCAAGGAATTCTCGGACAGTCGCCGGTCATCATCACTGTCGACCTCCGTTCCCACGTCATGCCCGCCTTCCAGCGCCACGAGATGCAGCACATCGATAAGGCTTTCGCGGCTCTGTAGAGGAGTTTTCGGCAGCGGGTGGTAGTAACGGTGGTAGTAAGTCGGTGAAATCGGCCCTTCACGAACCGCCAAGGTGCCCGTTTCAGATTCAGAAATCTGGTAGCAGGGGGGAGACTTGAACTCCCGACCTCACGATTATGAGTCGTGCGCTCTGACCAGCTGAGCTACCCTGCCGCGAACCTAGACTTTAGCATGCCGCCTGATAGCGGAAACCTGTTTTAGGTGCGGACTTCTTCGACGGGTCTTGGGTCGACTCGATGCATGTTCCAGCGGATGCCGTCGTCGTCGAAATCGACTACCGCGGCCATGCCGGCGCGACGGTTTGCGTCGCTCAAAGGCATCGGCGCGCCCGAGTAGATGGCCGTGACTCCGCCAGTGCTGACGTCGGCATGGGGTTCCCAGTGTCCGAAGGCCAGGTAATCCCAGTGGCCGGCGGCTGCCGCGACTTCGGATTCTTTGATGAGCAGCGAGCGGTGCATTTCGCCGTCTTCGCGAACAAAGTGGCCGTGACCCATGGCAATGTGCCAGCGGTCGTCGAGGCGCTCGGGGAGTCCGTCGAGCGGCTTGAAGTGCCAATCGGTGTCGAGGTAAGCCCTACCCCACAGCACGAGGTCGATTCCCTCGGGTTCGACGAATTCCCCGCGGTGTTCACGCACGATAGTCAGGCGTTTCGCCGTGGCTTCGAGGTCGTGACGCCAGTAGATGCTGCCGGGGTCCATCGGGTCGTGATTTCCCGGGATGAGGAACGTCTGGCCTTTGAATCGGGCAATCGTTTCGGCCGCGAACGAGACGGTCTCCGACGAGACCCGATCGTTGTCGAAGAAGTCACCGGCGATTACCAGCGCATCGGCGTTCTGTGCGTTTGCGAGTTCGATTACGCGGACGAACGTGCGCTCCATGAGCTCGCGGCGGGCGCGCCACTTCTCGTCGCCTGAACCTTCATACGCACCGAGGTGGACGTCGGAGGTGTGGACGATGCGCAGGGGCTTTCGATCAGGCACCCTGCGGCTCGCTCATGGCTTTCAATTGGCCGGTGTGGTCGTAGCAGTGGACGCCAATGAAGAAGAACCATTCGCGCCAGTTCAGTTCGCCGAAGAACGGGTGCGGCCAAGTGAGCTCCAGGAATGACTGGGGATCGGCAGCGGTAACGTGGGCCCAGATGGACTCCAGCGACTCACGCTGACGTGCGATGAGACTGTCGCGGTCGGCCTGAAACTCTGGTTGGGCATTTCCCGGCCGCTCGCCGGTGAGCGAAACGTGGAGCACGTCTTCGCCAACCTGCCAATTCCATTCGACGGCGTGCTTCAGTGCGTCGAGCGGTGACCAATCCTCATCCGCAGCTTCGGTCAGTTGTGCCTCGGGAACAGCGTTGGCAGCGTCGAAGAGCGCAGTCGCACGAGCGTCGACCGACGCCTTGATCTCTTCAAGGTCCTTCTTGGCTTCAGACTGGATCCAGGCGCGGATTTTCGGGAACTCTTCGGGAGACGGGACGCTCATTCGGTACGACCGGCTGGCTCGTCGGTGCGTTCGAAGACGCTTAGCGCGATGAAACCGAACGTTTGGTTTGCGCGACCGACCAGTTTCAAGGCCTTTGTGCCGGGCCAGGAATGCCAGCGGTGATCGACACTGATCACGTGACCTCCGGGTCGTACAACGCGCGCCATTTCCGCGATGGCGGCCTTCCGGAGCCGGGCAGGCAGGTGGCCAATGTAGTGGGAAGAAATTGCGGCATCGAAGGCGCCCTCGTCCGCAGGAATTGAGAGCCCGTCGCCGTGCACCAGCCTGACAGAGTTGTTGGTGATCCTCCGGCGGGCACGTTCAAGGAGGTATGGCGAGAGATCTAGCCCGACGAGGTCGGTCGCGGTGCCCCGATCTGCGAGGTGACCGAGTAGACGTCCCGGACCGCATCCCACTTCGATCACGGCTTCCGGCGAAAGCGCTGCGACCTCGTCGGCAACGTTTCGGATGATCGACGCTTCCGAACCCTGGTTGTAGACGTGGCGAACGATGAGGTCGTAACCTGCGGCGCTGCGTCTGGAGAGGTAACCCTCGGGCAGGAAATGCCAGCGATGCAGATACCACGCGGGGTATTTCACGCGCGGATCGCTGGTGGGAAACCTTGAGGCAGACTCCACGAGTTCGTTCGCCCGCCCACGGGGCATGCGCTTCAACATCGGGGACGATGCTATCCCTCGCCCGTCGGATATTCCACCGTGGCTGACGTAGAATCGCGCGCATACCAATAGGAGGACAGCCTCATGATTACGATTGTGGCGAAGTTGCAAGCCCAGGCGGGCAAGGAAGATGAACTCAAGGCGACGTTGAGCGAAATGGTCGGGAACGTGAAGAAGCACGAAGCCGGCGCTGTGCCGACATACTCCCTGCACGTTTCCGATACGGATCCGACGATGTTCTTGTTCTATGAGAACTATCGCGACGCTGATGCGGCGACTGCGCACAACACGACTGACCACATGAAAGCGATGGGCGCGAAGCTTGCCGGTGTGCTCGCCGGTCGACCTGTGATCGAACGTTATACCCGGATCGCGTCGGTCGACTAAGTCATATCGAGAGTGTGGTTGCCCGTTACTGCGGGTGACCACACCTTTCAGTTAGATGGACCTGTTGCGCGCGGCTATTCTCGGGATTGTCCAGGGCCTCGCAGAGTTCTTGCCGATTTCGTCCTCCGGTCACCTCATTCTCGTCCCCGCATTGTTCAAATGGCCCGACCAGGGGCTTGCCTTCGATGTTGGGCTACATCTCGGGACACTGTTGGCTCTACTCGTGTACTTCTGGCACGACTGGTGGTGCATGTTCAGGGCCGGTGTCCCCGACTTTCTCCGGTATCAATTTCGATTCCGCGAGCATTCCGAAGACAGCAAACTGCTTTGGCTGCTCGCGCTTGGTTCTATTCCTGCCGGGATTACTGGCCTGTTATTCGACTCCTGGATCGAGGAGAACCTTAGACAACCATGGCTGGTGGCGCTGGCTCTCGCCGGATTCAGCCTGGTAATGCTGGCGGCCGACCGCTGGACGAATCAATCCCGGACAATGCGGTCGGTGGGCGTGCGTGATGCCGTACTGATTGGACTTGCGCAGGCGATGGCGCTGTTCCCGGGCGTCTCGCGTTCCGGGGCGACGCTCTCCATGGGGATGTTTCGGAACCTAACGCGAGATTCGGCGGCGCGATTCGCATTTCTCCTTGGTACGCCGGCGTTCATCGGTGCAGCCATCCTCAAGTCGAACGACCTGGCGAACCTGAGCGGTAGAGAGTCAGCCGAGTTGGCCATCGGGTTCGTCGCGAGCGCGGTGGTTGGCTTCGCAGTGATCCATTATCTGCTGCGCTATTTACGGACGCGGACCTTGATTCCGTTCATCTGGTACAGGGTCGCAGTTGCCGCGATAACGCTTGCTATAGGAGCGTTTCGGGTGATGTGAGCAGGCGGGCGAAGGCGCTCGTATGATGCGGAGCACACGCATCCCCGGAGGAAGCAACTATGGTCCTGGAGAAACTGCGCCTTGATGGTCCGCCGCGAAAGGTGGTCATCATCACCGGCGGTAGCCGCGGGCTTGGCAAGGCAATGACGATCTCACTCGCCGAAGCCGGCGCCGACGTCTGCATTGCCAGCCGAACCGTGAGCCAACTCGAATCTGCCGCAGCCGAGATCAAAGCTGCTGGCGGGCGAGACCCGCTGATCGTACCGACGAACGTCCAATCGCGAGCAGACTGCGACGCGCTCATCGAAAAAACGGTCGCACACTTCGGGCGGCTCGATGTGATGCTCAACAACGCCGGGATCGGCGACCGGCGAGGAGCTGGGAACCGGATCCAGGACCTCGAAGACGCGGACTGGCATGACACCATCGAGGTGAACCTGCACAGCACCTTCTATTGTTCGCGTGCTGCGACCCGCCAGTTTCTCAAGCAAGGCCCAGGCGGAGTGATCCTGAATGTGGCGAGCGGGACGGCCCTGCGTTCTGCGCCGCAGTCACTCGGGTATGCCGCCGCGAAAGCGGGCGTAATTTCGCTGACGAAGAGCATGGCCGCGCAGCTGGTCGGCGAGGACATTCGAGTCAACTGCATTATTCCGGGGTTCGTCGCTCAGAGCCCGGTGCGAGACGACGAGGAGGCGGCGATGCGGAAGCAGCGCGGCCGGTTCATCACGGTGCGGCGCCTCGGCGAGGCTTGGGAATTGGGGCCGCTTGCGGTCTTCCTCTGCTCGGATGCGTCGAGCTACGTGACCGGAGAGTCGTTCTCAATCGACGGTGGTGGGCTTACCGGTGGGATAGCACCGACTGGCTACGCGATCGCGGAATCGGCGGTGTCCCGTGGCTGATTGGAACCGAAAGCCAGGATTCGACCTAAGCTGGCAAGAAAGCCCTCGTCATCGGATGTTCGAATCCTTCAGGGCGGGCTATTGCTCTCGGGCTCGCCGAGGCAGGGGCCGACATCGCAATCGTTTCGGCGTCTTTGGAAGGCGACGAAGTGATGGAAGCGAAGCGAATCGCCAAGGCCGCCGAAGGGATGGGCCGAAAGTCGATTTCGCAGGGCTGGGATGTGACACTTCCGACCAACATCCAGGTCGGGTTGAAGCAGATCGGCAAAGAGTTCGGCCAACCGAGCATCATGGTCTACAACGCCGATGCAATGCTTGCGAAACCGATCGAGAAAGTGACTGACTCGGAGTTCGGTCGAATTCAGGCCGTGAACCAGAGCGGCGCGTATTACTCAGCACGGTCCTTCCTCAAGGAGTTTCCAGAAGGCCAGACCGGGCGAATGCTGTTCATCACCTCGATATTTGCCGAGCGCGGTGTCGAGAATCTCACCGCTTACGCGACGGCCAAAGCCGGAGTCATCGGACTCAGTGCCGCGCTGAGCCAGGAACTTGGCGCGCGCGACATAACCGCAAACTGCATCTCCACGGGTTGGATGGATTGGACGCCCGGGCGTGGTCCCGATGAACTTGGAGCGAACCTGCTGATGCGATTTGTGCCGATGCGACGCTTCGGCAAAGCGGAGGAACTTGCGGCGCTGGCGGTGCTGCTTTGTTCTGATGCTGCCGGGTATTTCAGCGGGCAAGTGTTCCATGTCGACGGCGGCATAAGCCAGCACCTGTAGGCAACTGTGGCCAACGCTAAGCCGCTCGCCATTCGGATGCTCGAACAGAAGCGAATTCGGCACGAAGTGTTCGAATTCGATGATTCGATCCGTTCGGCCACGGAAGTTGCACGTGTCACGGGAATGCCGCCAGAACAGGTGCTGAAGACACTCGTTATCGAGACGGATCCGCCAAGAGGGAAGCCGTATCTCGTGATGATGCCTTCCTCACTGGAGGTTGACCTGAAATTGCTGGCGACGAGTGTCGGCGCAAAGAAGCTCCGGATGGCATCTCACCGGGACGCCGAACGATACACGGGGCTCAAGGTCGGGGGCATCAGTGCGCTTGCGTTACTCGGGCGAGGATTCGAGGTCCTCGTAGAAGAGTCGGCGGAACTTTTCGACGAGGTACTGGTGAGCGCGGGACAGCGTGGGTTCGACGTCAGGATGGCCGTCGAGGACTTGTTGGAGCTGACATCAGCGAGGTTCGTCCGGGCGGTCTGAAGGCGGACGGGAACATTGACGATGTTCTGTACGTTGTATTCGGTATGTCGTTCCGCTCGCGACTTAGGCCGCTGGTCCCTTACGAGGTCCGTCTTTGGCGTGCGCGGAGCATTCGTTGGTTTCGAGACCACAGCGCCGGGGAGAAGTTCGCTCTCGCGAAAGATGGCGAAGGGACTCTCCGACATCTGTGGGCGGAGTACGAACGACCGTTGATCGACTATCCGGGCCAAGAACATCTGGCCGGAGCAAAAAGGCGGAACCAGGAATTGTTGGCCGGAGCGCTGACCGGCACGGTGATCGCTCCCGGAGAGACGTTCTCCGTCTGGAAGCTGGCAGGCCGTCCTTCGAAGGCAAAGGGCTACCTCAAGGCCGCTGCCCTAAAGTCGGGGAAATTGACGACAGATACGGGAGGAGCGGTTTGTCTCCTTTCCACCGCGCTGTACAACGCCGCTCTGCTCTCAGGGATGACCGTCTCCGAACGAAGATGCCACAGCGTAGATTCATACGGGAATGGACGGTATTTCGAGCTTGGAAGGGATGCCGCCATCGAGTTTGGCTACACGGACCTTCGATTCCGAAATCGGCATGAGGAACCTGTACGGCTCGAAGTTCACGTGCTGAATGACCGTATACGCTGCGCAATACGCGGCTCGTTACCCATGCCGGTAAACGTTCGCATAGAGGTCTCCGCGCCAGATTTGATGCCTGACCGGGAGGAAGGCGGTCGGCGTTTTGCGGTCCGGACACGACGAGTGATTTCCACCGAGTCCGGGTGCATTAGTGAGGACCTGGGACCCTCGGTCTATCGAATCCCCAGGGAACTTGAGAGTGAATGGCGCTAGCCTTGCGAGTTCACCGAGTGAAGGGCGGCAATGTCGCGCTCGTCGGCCATCACGATGATGATGTCTCCCTGCGCGAGATCAGAGTCGGGGTTCGGGCCGATTTCGAGCGAACCATGAGCGCGGCTGATTCCAAGCAATTTGGCGCTGTCACGGCCTGCGAGGAATTCTCCGACCGGATGCCCCGCGAGGCCGCTGGCAGCATCGACTTCGAACTCGGCCAGGATCAAACCGCCATGGCGGCCGCTGGCGATGGTGTCCATAAAATCGGCGGCGAGCGGCTGCAATGCCGCAAGCACCATGCGTCGACCACCGAGGCTGTACAGCGAAAGCACACGGTCGGCACCCGCGAGGCGCAGCTTCTCTTCGTTGTGCGGAAGACCGCAGCGAGCGACCACGTAGCAACTTGAGTTGATGGATTTTGCGGTGAGGGTGATGTACGTGTTTCCGGCGTCACTGTCGCTGGCCGCGAGGAGGCAGCGGGCGGTGCGGATGTTCGCCTGGTTGAGGACGCGGTTGTCCGAGGCGTCGCCGTGTATGACGAGATATCCGAATGCCGTAGCGCGCTCGACCTGCTCGGGAGTCTGTTCTACCACGACAAAGTCGACGCCTCGTTCGTTGAGTTCCCGGGCAATCTCTTGCCCAACGCGCCCGAAGCCGCAGAGGACATAATGGTCCGTGAGGTCATTGATTTGCATTTTTGCCCTCCGGGCGTGAAAGCGTGAGCGGAGGTCGCCCTCCAGGACCTGTTCCATGACGAGCGTAAGTGTGTAGAGCGCGGTGCCCACGCCCAACAAGGATGAGGGCGACGGTGAAGAGCTTGGTCGTGGTGTCAAACGGGGCGAGTTCTCGGAAGCCCACGGTGCTCAGTGTGGTAACGCACTGATACAAGGCGTCGACGAACGAGAGGTCGGCCAGCACCATGTAGCCGGCCGTCCCGACCACGATGACCAGGCCGAACATGCCAAGCGCCACCTGCAGACCCGGGGAGATGAGAGCGGTCAGGGAGCGGAAGCGCATACAACCGGGATTATAGGTTCGGAAACGTTTCAACCGTGCGCGTAGGATTTCACGGGAGGTGCTGAATGCCGGAAACGAACGCAAGTGGCTGGTCTATCTACTACGAAACTCACGGCGAACGGAGCAACCCTCCGCTGCTCATGATCCTCGGACTGTCGCATCGGCTGCCGCATTGGGGGAAGCTTCCAGCCCTGCTTTCCGATCGCCTGTTCGTGGTGACGTTTGACTCGAGGGGGATGGGGAAGAGCGAACGCCGGGACGAGGCGTATCACAGTCCACGATGAAGTACGGGATGTTCTCGCCGTTATGGACGCGGTCGGGCTCGAGCGATCAGCGGTCTACGGTCGCTCTCGGGGTGGAATGCTCGCCCAGGAAGTGACGCTGTCTGCGCCGGACCGCGTATCGAAGCTGATTCTGAGCGGTACGAGCCATCGAGGACCGGGTTCGGTGGGTTCAACTGACGCGGTCAACAAGGCGATGAACTTCACCCCGGAAATGACGCGCGAGCAGATTTTCGAAACGCAGAACATCGCGATGGCGGCGCCGCGGTGGAAGGAGCGAGAACCAGAGGCTTTCGACTACTTGATGCGAATCGATCTCGAGGCGCCACCACGGAGGTTCGCCGTCGTTCACCAGCAGGAATCTCTGAATGAATGGACTAGCCTCGACCGCCTGAGTTCCATTAGTTGTCCCACGCTTGTGCTTTGCGGAGCGGACGACGGGATGGTGCCTCCAGAAAATAGCCGCCAGATCGCCGAAAGGATTCCCGGGGCGCGGCTGGAACTCATACCGGAATGCGGCCACCTGCCGATGCTCGAACAGCCGGCGCGCATCGCTGAACTGTTGCTGGAGTTCGTCCCCTAACGCATCAGTTCCATGTACTTGCGCTTCATCCAGTCGCCCTTTGCGCGGTATTCCGCTGCGGTTGACAGGGTGCCCTTCTTCCCGCTTTCGCGGCTATAGGCGAGGTTCAGCGCCGCGTGGTGGTTGTCGGCGGCGGGGATTCGCTTTGAACGTTCGCGGGCGGCGCGATTCGTCCAGGTCTTGCTGTATTCGATAGCCGCCTGGAGTTCGGCATAGATATCCACGACTTCGACTTGAATCGGCACTGAGACCGTTTCTGGACGGGGTGGCGGCGCGGCGACACCGAACATCGTCAGCTGCTGGCCCTCAACGAAGCGGCCGGTCTCATCGAGGTAGGCGTCTCCGGCTTCGACAACGTCGAGGATCTCTACTGCCTCGCGTTCGTCTTCGAGCAATTCGTCGGGCGCCTCAGATTCCGCTGTCTCATCGAGCTCCAGGAGGAGGCCCTCGGCATTTGGCTTCAGCGCCACCGGGGGCGCTTCGCGCTCGAGGTGTTCGATGATTGAGCCGAGGCGGGGGTCGCGACCAATGAAGACGTGGAGGATGTTCTGGGCAGCCGAAAGCGCGTGATTGAATCGCAGGCCCCGGCCGAGTTGCTGAATCACTGGCTCGCGGCTGAATACCGCGTCGAGCTTCAGGAGGACGCTCACCGTGGGCGCATCGAACCCTTCGCTGGCTTTTTTCACCTGAATGAGGACATCCGACTTCCCAGCGTGGAAGTCCTTCAGACGGCGGTCGTTCTCTGAGTCGCTGAGGTCCTCGCCGGAATGGACGACGGCGCAGCGCAGTGATGGATGCCACTTTCCGAAAACCCGGTGGAGATGGTTCGCGTGTTCCGTGGTGGCTGCGAACACCAAGCCCTGGTGCCTCCCGGGCGCCGCTTCGTTCTTCGCGAGCAGCGTGCGAGCGAATTCACGCACGAGCGGCTGCACGTAGTCCTCGTTCCAGCGGAGTTGCTGGCGAACGCATCGCTGGTCGAAATCAGGCAGCTCGGCCATTTCGGAGGCGGTGAACTCGTAAACGTCGCCGGAGCTGTCTTTGAGCTCCACCGCATAGTCTTTCATCTGCATGTTCAGACGCTTGAGAATGCGTCCCTCTTTCCACGCCTGGCGCATGGTCACGTAAATCAGAGGGTCGATGATCAGGCCCTGGCCTTCGGGGTCATCGATATAGCGGGCGCCGGCGATCGGATCCCGGTCCAGACGCAGGGGTGTTGCCGAAAGCAAGAGTGAAGTGGTCACTGGCAGCTGAGCGATTGCCGCTGCCCAGGTCCCGCGTTCTCCGAGGTGATGCGCTTCGTCGCAGACGAGATGGACACGGCGGCTCGCGCACAGGCGGCGATATCGCTCCGGTGCTGCAGCCACTTGCTGGTAGCTCGCAACGATGAAGTTCGCGCCGCTCGCGGCGATCCGGTCCAGGGATGCGTTTTCGGCCAGGATTTTGCGTATGGGCCGAGCGCTCCCGATAACGCCGAGGGCTTTCTCTACACCCTGGTACACCTGGGTTCGCAGGACATCGGTTGGCGTGAGGTAGAGGCAGGTATCCGCCTGTGCGGCCGCGGCAGAGACTTCGAAGGAGCCGACGCCGATGACGGTCTTGCCATAACCGACCGGAACGACGACGAGTTCTGTATTCGAACCACCCCGAAGGGCCGCCGCAAAGCTCGAAAGTGCCTGTGCCTGTCCGGGACGGAGTCGCCCCGGCGCGACGGGGTTTGCGCTCAATGAGGCTCCGAGTCGTTCGATTCTGACTGGTTCAGCGTAACCCGGAGGGGCGCGACCGTCTGCCGTCGACTCCGCAACGAACCGTTATATCGATGAGTTAATCGACGGAAACGGTGACGAATGCGCGGAAGCGGAAAATGGGTGTGACGGGCCCTGAACCTGAAGGGTTCGCGATGCTGCTCGGCGCTTCTTTGAGCAAGTAATCGGATGCCATCCAGCCGTTGCCTGCGGCTGTCGAAACCGGGACCCACAGAGTCGAGTCCACGAGTCGTGGTTCGCCGGTGACTGTTACTTGAGTGCCATGGCCGAGGCAGTGCGTAATTGTCCCCGAAGGAGTCGCGCGCAGGCGAAGGCAGTCACCGGGAGTGTTCACGCGCGCCTTGTCGCCTGTGGTCACCGGACCCGCCACGGTAACTACGGGCGGAGCTGGAGGGAGTAGCGAGGGCGCATCGCTTCCGAAGCGGTAGGCGTGTACATCCAGACCGGCCGCTGCCGCACGCGCTGCCGGATCGTATCCACTGCGCAGATTGACTACGCCGTCCCAGTTCTGGTTCGAGTCGATCGCTTCGAACGTGCCGTCGCCGTTGGCGGAAATGACGATCGCGGTGTGGAGGCCTGAGTAGTCGGCGTCGGCACTCGACCAGCTCGTCGTCGGCGATTTGAATAATGTCGCCGGGGCCGGCTTCGGAGAGCGGAACTTCAATCGCGCCGGCGTCGAGGTAGCCGTAGCGGTAGTCGAAGCCAACTTGCGAACCGGTAGCATCGAGCACGACGGCCTTCATCCACTGCCAGCACTCGCCCTGATAGGTCCCCAGATCGCGCAGTGCGCGTGCAACTACGGGGTTGTTGGGAGTGGGAGCGGCGCTCGCTGGCGTTTGGGCAGCGAATGCGATGAAAGCGGCTACAAAGGCGACCAGGATGGCTGCCAGGGCAGGCCGGTGTCGGGATATCGGCATCGGTTCACCTGTTTCAGTTCCCCTGAGGGCTTCAGGCAAGCTATCGCACCCATTTGCCACGAACAACAGGGTTTCGCGTTGGGATTGCTATGAAATGGGTCACACAAGGGAAGAAAGAAGGGTCAATCAGGGAACTTCTGATACCGGACGTTACATAATACTTCGAGAAATGCAATTCGTTATCTTCCCGTAAAATCCCGCGGGATGACATCTGCAAGGCCCCTCGCGGGCATTCGAGTACTAGAAGTGGGCGGATTTTCGAACGCCTTCGCGGGGCGGCTGCTGGCGGACGCGGGTGCCGACGTCGTTCGGATCGTGCCAGTCGAAGGCGACCCGCTTGGCTCGGAGCCGCCGTTCTTTCACGCCAAGGGACCTTCGATTCAGTCGACGTGGTACAACGCGGGCAAGCGCTTACTGCGCCTGGACCTCAATGACCCAGAGGGCCGTTCAACGTTCCTCGGCCTCGTCACGGGCACAGATTTGCTGATTGAAGACTGGGCTCCGGCGCGCGAGCCCGTTTTCTGCCGGAGAACTCGAAGCGGCCCGGCCCAATCTCGTCCACGTTTCGGTGACGCCGTTTGGGCTGACTGGGCCACGGGCAAATTGGAAGGCGAACGACCTCGTCGCGAACGCCCTTTCCGGAGCTGCCTCAGTGACCGGGAACGAAGACACGCCGCCGATCACCGGATACGGCAATCAATCGCACCATACGGCCGGGATGTACGTCGCGATTTGCGCTCTTGCCGCGTTGCGGACTGCGAAAGCGTCGGGTTCGTACCAACGGGTGGACCTCTCCGAGCACGAGGCACTGGTGACCTGCACGGAACAGGTCCTGATGCAGTGGTTCTTTCCCGATTGGAATTGGGGCACGGCAATCGCGAAGCGGCTGGGGAGCCTTCACTGGAGCCGAGCGTACGAAGTGTATCCGGGCTCGGACGGCGTCGGCGTTATGGTTACGGCAGCGCTGAGGTTCGCCGACATTCTCTTGCCCTGGCTCAAAGAGGAAGGGGCGGCGCAAGACCTCGGCGACCCGGAGAAGTACCCAGACGTTGCTTCGATGGTCCGCAATCTCCCTTACGTGATGAAGGTCCTGCGCGACTTGGGTCGCGACAAAGCCCGGTGGCGAGGTGTTTCTTCAAGGTCAGCAGCGCCACCAGCCTTTCGGAGCGGTCTGGAACATTGAACAGGCACTCACCTTGAGCCCCCAAATCGAATCACGTGGCTACCTGCAGCCAGTCGAAGTGGCCGGAGTTGGCGCGGTTCGCTTCCCCGGGAGGCTGTTTCGAACGAACGCCGATACGTCGCACCCTGAGCCTTCGCATGAAGTGGACACCGTCGACTGGGAGCCGAGGGAAGCACCGATCAGCGGTGGAGCGAACCCGGCACGGCCGCTCGAAGGACTGCGCATCCTGGACTTCACGCATGTGCTCGCAGGTCCATTCGGGACGCGGGTACTTGGAGACCTCGGAGCCGACGTCCTCAAGGTCGGCACTACTTCGCGAGCGAGCCTCACGAACAGTCCAGAGCACCCCTACTACATGATGTGGAACCGCAACAAACGCAGCATTTCGCTGAACATGACGACAGCCCACGGCCGGGAAGTCGCTCGAAAGCTGGCGGCGAAGTGCGACGTCATCATCGAGAATTTCAGCGCGGGCGTGCTTGAGCGGTGGGGCCTCGACCGAGATGGTCTGGCGGCGGTGAACCCCGGAGTAACTGTCATCTCAATGGCAGGAATGGGTCAGGATGGGCCCTGGCGTGACTTCGTGACCTTTGCGCCGACCATTCATGCGCTGACCGGGCTGACTTACCTCACGAACCCGCCGGGCGAGCATCTGTTGGGTTATGGGTTCTCGTTGACTGACCACCTGAGTGGACTCGCCGGGGCGCTGGCTGCGCTTGAAGGTGTCGCACACCGCGACAGGACCGGCGAAGGGCTCTCCATCGACCTTTCGCAGTACGAACTGGGGCTGGGGCTGATGGGGCCTGCGCTGCTCGATTACCTCGCAAATGGGGCGAACCCGGAGCCGGTGGGAAACCGCCACCCATTCGCTGCGTGGGCGCCTCACGGGATTTACCGAACGGCGGGTGATAACGAGTGGGTCGCGATCGCGGTGCGCGGCGATGAGGAATGGAGTCGCTTCGCGCAGCTCGTAGGCCATGAAGTGTCTGGGGATGCCCGATTCGTGACGCATGCGCTGAGGATTGCGAACCAGGATCCGCTGGATGCTGCAATCGAACGATGGACCATAACCAGGAGCCGGTTCGAGATTGCCGAAATTTGCCAGGCTGCCGGAATCTGCGCGGGACCGGTCCAAAACGCGGAGGATCTGGCGCAGCGCGACCCGCAGATCAGCTTTCGCGGACTCTTCGGCACGACATCGTCCGACAACTGGGGCGAGCGCCAGATCGATCAGTTTCCGGCGCTCTTCAACGGCAACCGCCCGAAAATTTACGAAGCCGTGCGCCCGCTGAGTGCGGATACGTTCGACGTGATGACCGAGGTGCTGGGGATGGGGGACGAAGAGATCGCCGAATTGATGGCCAACGGTGCATTAACCTGAGGTTCGGACAACCGGCGGTGGGCTCTGCTACGCTCTTGGACACCTCTTTTCGGAGCATGCAGTGACCCTGCGTCTGTATTCGTCGCTTGGCCGTGAGATTCGAGAATTCCGGCCAGTGACCCCCGGCCGCGCGACGATGTACGTCTGCGGCGTCACGCCTTACGACGTCACCCATCTCGGCCACGCGTTCTCTTACGTTCAGTTCGATACGCTCCGGCGGTATCTCGAGTACCGCGGATTCGCGACTCGCTACGTCCAGAACGTCACTGACATCGATGACGACATGATCATGGTCTCGAAGCGCGAAGGCGGACGGCCCATTGCGGAGATCCGCGACCAGAACGACGCGATCTTTCGGGCCGACCTCGACAAGCTCAACGTACTGCGGCCGAGTGTTTACCCGTTCGCGACAGATCACATTCCCGAGATCCTCGAAGCCACCGCGAAGCTCATCGAGCGCGGATACGCCTATGTGGTTGAGGGCGATGTGTTCTTCGAGGCCACGAAATTCGATCGCTACGGCGCCTTAAACGGCTTGTCTTTTGACGAACTGGGCAAGCTGGAAAACCCCGAGTCGAAGCGCGCGGAAAAGAAGCGCGGCCATTTAGATTTCTTGCTCTGGCAGCAAGTGGACCCCGGCGATCCAAGCTGGGACAGCCCGTGGGGCGCCGGCCGGCCGGGTTGGAGCATCGAATGCACCGCGATGTCGGTGAAGCACCTTGGTTCACAGATCGACATCCATGGCGGGGGCAGCGACCTCATTTATCCGCATCACGAAAATGAGATCGCGCAGGCGGAGTCGGCGTATGGACCGGCGCCGTTCTGCGGGCACTGGCTGCACAACGGCATGCTCCAGCTCGACGGGGTCAAGATGAGCAAGTCGTTAGGTAACCTCGTGCTCGCCCGAGTGTTGATGCAGACCATCGAACCGGACCACCTTCGCCTGTACCTGCTGAGCACTCACCTGCGTGATCATGCGAACTACCACGAAGGCAACATCGACGCGCTCGAAGGGCGGTACCAGCGCCTGAAGCTGGCTGCCACGTCAGAAGGATCCGGGGTGGCTCAACCAACTGGAAACGCGCTCCAACGCGAGTTCGAGTCGCACATGGACAACGACTTCCAGGCGCCAGCGGCCCTGGAAGCGCTGGACGCTGCTGCTTCGCGCGTGATCGGAGGGAGTGCCGAGGCCGGCGATGCCGCAGCGCTTCGTTCGGCCCTCGCGACCATGGGCTTTGCGTTCGCCGGGGCGCGCGGGCCGGCGAACGGCGACCTTAATCCTTAGAGCGCGGTGCCGTAACGCCGTCACGGCGTAATCGATCGAGTTCGGACGAATCCAGGCCGAGACCTGAGAGTACCGCAGACGTGTCGGCGCCGAGTTCCGGGGCGGGAGAACCGGGCATACCCGGTGTTTCGCTGAGCTGGATGTGCAAACCAACGATTCGCTGGTCACCGAACTTCGGGTTGTCCTGGTGGACGAGGTACCCGTTCTGCCACGGTTGTTCCTGTTCGGAGAGCGCGGCGTAGTCCTGCACAAGGGACGCCGGTACGTCCTGTTCGCGGAGTTTCGCGAGCCAGTGTTCCGAGTCGGCTGATGCGAACGCACCTTCCATAAGTTGCTGGAGTTCCTCGCGGTTGAGATAGCGCGGATAACCTTTGACGAAGCGGGGGTCCGCGATGAGGTTGTCGAGGCCAAGGGCGCGGGCGATTCGAGGCCAGAACTTCTGATCGATGCCGACGATCATGATCCATTTGCCATCGTTGCACTGGTAGTGACCCACGGTCGGTGATGCGCGGAATTCGCGGTCATGCTCCTGGCCGAAGTGCAGGTAGTGGAGGATTTCAGGTGCCTGCAGGGCAATTTGCGTGCCAAGAAGCGAAACCTCGACGCGCTGGCCAATGCCGGTGCGCTCGCGGACGAAGAGCGCAGTCATGATGCCAAGGGCGAGGTTCATGGCGCCGCTCTGGTCGGCCACGCCCGGATATGCAACTTCGGGTTTAGCTCCGGGTCCACCACCGCTGTGCTGGGCATACCCGCTGTACGCCTGGGAGATTTGATCGAACGAAGGCAGATTCGCCATCGGACCTTTCGTACCCCAGCCGGTGGCCTGGGCGTAAACGACCCGGAGGTTCCGTTCTCTGACGGCGTCGTAGCCGAGTCCCCACGACTCCATGGTGCCGGGTCGAAAGTTCTCTACGAGGACGTCGACATTCTCAGCGAGGCGTAGGGCGAGGTCTCGAGCCTCGGGATGGCGCATGTCGAGGGTTATGGATTTCTTGCCTCTGTTGAGCGATTCCCAGAAGGCGCTGAACCCGTCCGGCTCGCGCCACATCCTCCGCCCGAAATCTCCACCGCCCGGATCCTCGACTTTTATGACTTCGGCTCCGAAGTCGCCGAGAATTGCAGTCGCGAAGGGACCTTGTTGATAGCGAGTGAAGTCGAGAACCCTGATTCCATCGAGTGGTCGTGCCATAGCGGGAGTCTACGTGAATCGGCACCGAGCGTTCGTGTCGGATCCAGCTAAGCGTTCACTCAATTGACACTTTTGTCACTTTTGAGCGCCAGATCGCTGTCCGGTACTCCCGGAAGGTCGAGTTCTCATCCTGAGACGAATCTAAACCCAGGGCCGTTCAAGGGTTCCAAATCGTTCACTTTCTGATGAAACGGCCAGGCAAATGTTGGGTTTTGGCCACCAATTCGCAACGTTTTTACAAACTGTGCGCTGTCAGAAGGGCATGAAACGTCCGATAGAAACTAAGAGATGTCTTCGAAGCGTGACAACAAGGTTAGAGAAGACTGGCTGATCGCGACGATGTTCCTTGCTGGAACCGTCTCGTTCACCATCGCGTTTCTGACACAGACGATGGACGAGCCCTTTGCGCTTGGTTGCATCGTGTTGATGACGGCGCTCTGCGAGGCACTCTCCGTCCGGATGTACTTCGACGGTCGCGTGTCGGTTAGCTTCGTCGGCACGCTTCTTAGCGCGATATTGTTCGGCCCGCTTGGCGGGGTTTTGGCTGCATCAGCCACGGCTATGACCGGATATTTTGTTGCTTCCCGAAATCCGCGAAAGCTGGTCTTTAACTTCGGCCACGAAACACTGGCCGCAGGAATTACTGGCTGGAGTCTTCTCGCCCTTGGGCTGAGCGGAACACAGCATGACATAGCGCGACCGGCGGAGGCGCTGATCGGGGGAGTCGTGGGCGGGGCGATTCTCTTCTCCATCGATGGCTGGTCCGTGGCCGGAATCATCAGCATCACTTCAAGCCGATCGATTAAGACCGCTTACCGAGAGAATTTCGCGTGGCTGCTACCGCATTACCTCGTCCTCGGTGTCGTTGCCGGCGGGCTCGCGGTCCTCTACGGAGAACTCGGCGTAGCAGCGATTCTTGTACTCACTTTACCGCTACTCCTCAGCCGGTACTCGATCTCACAGTTCGTCGAAAAGACCCGGGAGAACGTGCTGCGGCTGGAGCGATCGAACGACCAACTCCAGCACGCTTACGTTGAAATCCGGGACATGTCAGAGGAGCTCAAGGACGCATACACCGGAACCCTGGAGTCACTGGTGACGGCGCTCGACGTCCGCGACCAGGAGACGCGAGGCCACTCGGTCCGAGTCGCGACGCACTCGCTAGACATGGCGAAGATGCTCGGGATCAAAGACGAAGATGAACTCCTCACTGTGTACCGCGGCGCTCTGATGCACGACGTCGGAAAAATCGGGGTACCAGACGCGATTCTCCTGAAGCCAGCGAAGCTCACTGAAGAAGAGTGGGAGTTCATGCGGCGCCACCCTGCGCTGGGATATCGAATCCTCGCGCAGGTCCCATATCTGCGGCCGGCTGCCAAGATTGTGCTGGCCCACCACGAGCGCTGGGACGGCGACGGCTACCCGCGGCGGCTTAAGGAAGAGGACATCCCACTGGGAGCCCGAATCTTCGCAATTTGTGACACGTACGACGCCATCATCTCGGACAGGCCATACCGTGACGGGCAGTCGCCAGACGCTGCTCTAGCTGAGATACTTCGCTGTGCTGGGACGCAGTTCGATCCAAAGGTTGTCGAGGCCTTCGAAGCAGCGTTCCCGCGATGGCGGGATGAGGATCACGGGGATTCACGGAAGCCCCTGTACCTCCCTGCGTGGAGGGACGACAGCGATGCGCCAGGAAGAGCGGCGGGCTAGGACGCGGGCCGCGCTGTTGCGGGCCGCGGCGATGGCATTTGCCGAACGTGGGTACGACGGCGCCTCGATCGACGCGATTGCCGCTTCGGTTGGGCTTTCGAAGGGTGCGGTTTACGCGCACTTTCCATCGAAGTTGGATCTCTATCTCGAAGTTTTGAATGTCCTTCTGGAACAGTCGGAATGGCGCCTGGAGCGCGTAGCACTCGCGATTCGCAATGGAGCAAACGCTCTCGAGGCATCGCGGATGTACCTGGGACTCGGTGGTGACACTCAGCACGCTGCGTTGCTTTCCGAGCTCTGGCGGGCGGCGGCGATTGAACCGGAAGTCCGAAAAGTTGTTGAGCGCATGGTGGAAACACGACTCGGAACGCTTTCGCGCGCGGCGATCGACCAGGGCATGAGCCCGGCGGCGTCGTTGGACTTTGCTGAGAGTACGGCCAGGTTCATTGATGCCGGAATGCTGTACCGGCGGGTCGATGACACGGCGGAACAACCAGCCGGCAGCTGATCGGGAAGATTCGGAAGACGCGGAAAGAGGGGGCCTTTCGGCCCCCTCTTCCTTTAAGTGTTCCTCGTTACCAGCTGATGGTCAGGGCTGGAACTGCCGCGGAAACGACAGCAACTGAAGCCAGAGCACCAAGTACGAGGAGCGTCCGGAGCTTTGCCATAAGGCACCTCCCGCTTTCTCACCAGCCTTTTTAAGACTGACGGGTATGTAATACCGTCAGTGGCCGAATGGTGTCAATACAGTTGATGTTAAAGCAAGGCTTCGCAGATTCACGACGAATTGTAAAATTTCTTTTCGCGAGTGCTAGGCGGCACCGGGACCTTCGCGCCGATGAATGCTCAATCCGAGTTGCAGTTCTTCAATGACTGACTCCGCAAGAGTCCGTTCATGCTCATCTGGCATTCCTCCGCGCCATGTCGCCATGGCGAGCTCGGCAACCTTGTTAGCGCCGAAGGTCTTCTCTGCCAGGGCGAGATCTTCGGCGCCGGCGGCCTGGTGCAGGACGATGCGGTCCCGAAGTATCTCGCGAACTTTCTCCTGGGCTGCGCGCCCTGCCTCCGGTTCCGTGAGCGGGGGGAGCCGTTTCTGCTCGAGCGTACGGGCACGTAAGACGACTGGGTCCTCCTCGTCGTCTTCAAGGAAGAATTCGCCATTGTTGAGCCAGCGCGAGAAGAGTTCTCGTTCGAGTGCGCCGGTGAAAAGCGTGAGCGGATAGTTCTTGAAGTACTGACGGAGCCCGGAGTGCTTGAGCAGTAGCGCGAGGAGCACGTCTTCGGGGTGGAGTGCGACCTGTTGCTGCGGTCTACGACCCGAAGTCGCCGGGCCGACTGGGCAACCCGGCCCGAAGGCGTTCCATAATCGCGTCTTCGCTGATCCCAAGGTGCCTGGCGACCCTCTGGACGTACATGGCACGCTCCACGGGGTCAGATACGGCGAGGAGCACGGGGCGAAGACGATCGACGGTGGCACGGGCCTGCATCGGCGATTCGATGACTTCCGCGTCCATCAGGCGCTTCAGGAGGAACTCCGGGAAGGTTGGCGCATCTTCGATCGCCGCGCGCCAAACTTCGGGCGTTTCGCGCGCCACCTCATCAGGATCCTTCCCCGCCGGTAACGGTGCGACGCGCAGGTCGATCTGGTTGGAACTTGTCAGTGCATCGGCGGCGCGGGCCGTCTGTCCGACCTGTTCTGCCGATTGCATGCCGAGGAACAGGTCTCCAGCGCGTTCCGCCGCGGCCAAACCGGCGGCGTCGGGGTCCATCGCCAGGACGATCCGCTTCGCGAAACGCTTGAGCAGGGAGGCGTGGTTTTCGGTGAGGGACGTGCCCATGGTGGCGACGACGTTGGGGAAACCGGCCTGCCATGGCCCCAGCACATCCATGTACCCCTCGACCACGATTGCGGTGCCCTGTTCGCGAATGGCTTGCGCGGCGAGGTTCAGGCCGAAGAGTGTGCGGCCTTTGTCAAAGAGGTCAGTTTGCGGCGAGTTGAGGTACTTCGGTTCTTCGCCCTGGAGGCCACGGCCACCCATCGCGACGAACTCGCCGCGCTCGTTGGCGATGGGAATAATCACCCGGCCCCGGAAACGGTCGTAGCCTTCGCGGCCGTTCTCGCCCTCGATGAGAAGACCAGCGCCGACCATGTCGCGGTCTTCGTAACCACGGTTACGCAAGAAGTCTCGGAGCCCGCGCCAGCCGTCAGGTGCCCAGCCGATGCGCCATGCCTCGAGCGTCCGCTGTTCGAGGCCGCGCTTTTCGGTGAGATAAGCCATCGCAGCTACCCCACCGGGTTCACGAAGACAGCGCTGGTAGTACTCGACCGCAGCCGACATGGTGGCGGCGAGGCGCTCGTTTTGTGTGCGTTTGCGAGAGTCCTCGGCCGTGAGTTCGATGCCCGCCTCAGCGGCTAGCGTCCGAAGCGCTCCACGAAAATCGGAGTTCTCGCGTTTCTGGACGAAGGTGAAAATGTCACCGCCCTCGCCACAGCTGCCGAAACATCGCCAGGTGCCGCGGTCGGGAAAGACGTAAAAAGACGGTGTCTTCTCGGTGTGGAACGGGCAGAGGCCCTTGAAGCTGCGGCCGGACTTCTGAAGTGGCGTGACGCGGCCGATAAACTCAACCGGATCGATTTCCCGCTTAATTGCCTCGACGACGTCCATTGACGCAATGCTAAGTGGGAACGCGACTTCGGATGACGACTTTGTGGCACTCCGGGCCGGTTCTGAACTTCCGTTCCGGAGTTACGTCACGGTTCGATGGTGAATTCGGCGCTGGCTGCTACCTGGCTGTTGATCAGCACTTCGGCGGTTGCAGCACCCGTACCGGGTTTGCTCACCACGAACGTTGCAGTTTGGCCGTTGGCGAGAGCAATGTTCTGGGACTGCGCAGCTTCGGAATTCTCCGCCTTCACGCGGACGGTAACGGTTGTTGCAGCGAGTGGTCCGCCTGTGTTTCGGATCGTAATGGTGATTTTGTCGGCGACCACCGGCGCATCGATTGATATCTTCGGCGACTCTTCGGGCGGCAGAAGGACGAAGGTCGCTTCGTTGTTGTTCTCGCGAGCCTCTTTGACGGCATTCTTGGGGTCGATGCTAATGACTGCTTTCTTGCCGCTGGAAGTTATCGGAGGGCTGACCTCGAAGTCGACGGTGGCGGAACCGTTGGCGCCGAGCTTTGCATCGATAACCACTTCCGCCGCCGGGACATCGCCGCTGACCGAGATCACAAGCGGACCGTTGTACGGGTTCGTGCTCGAGTTCTGAACCGTGACCCGGAGGGCGGCACCGCCGTTTACGAGAACGGCATTCGTCGGCACGAAGTCCGGCGCATCTGGGTTCGGAGTTGGGCTGGTGCTCACCGATGGCGATGGCGAAGTCGTCGCTGTAGGAGGCTGGGTGGGCGCAGGGGTGGGAGTGACGTCCCGGGTTGGGACAAGGTCGAGTGAGTCGAGTTCTGAGATGGCGGTGCGTTTCACCCATCGCTGACCCTGCTGAGAATCGATGAGCAGCCAATCGACGGCTCGGTCCTTGCCGAGGATCACGACTTCAGTGCCGGCCGTGAGCGTGCCAGCCTCGGCATAATTCTCGCCGGGGCCAATGCGGAGGGTGCTATCGGCGACCACTTTGCCCTTTATCGTCTGGGGGCGCTCCCCAACTGGTTCGATGGCAGTGACCTTGGTCTTTGATGAGTCCTTGGTGGCGCCGCTCGAAGCTGTGATCTTCACCATGAGCTCGTAATCGCCGCGTTTCGGCAGGGTGAGTTTCAAGACGGCGCGGTACTTGTTATCGGGCGGAGTTTCCGTGACGTTCACGGTGTCGGTGAGCTTGTCACCGACGAAGAGTTCGAAGCGGACTATCGGTTCAGTGGCCGATGCCTGGACGATGACTTCCTCGGACTGGCCGATGTTGATCTTTTTGCCGGCGGCAGGGGAGTCGATCACGACCGCGAACTTTGTCCCGCCAATGGCGGGAGTCCCACCGTCGTCGCCGCCGTTGTTCACCAGAGAGAAAAGCAAGAAAACGACGATCCCGCCGACGAGAGCAGCGAGGGCAACGAACACATAGAACATGGGCTGGCGAGCCGGGACGGCGTCTTCATATTGATCCTCGTCGTAATAGCCGTACTCGTCGTCTTCTTCGTAATAATCGTCTTCGGCGTACTCGTCTTCGGCGTACGATTCCTCGTCGTAGTCCTCTCCGGCACCTACTGCGAGAGCGTCGTCATAGGCCGGGCCGGGCCCGCCAATGTATTGCGGTTCGCCGATTGTGGGAGGCTGAGGCGGGAGCGGCGGTGCGTAGGTCGCACCAATGACAGGTTCGTCGTCCGGGTAGTTCGTGTCGTTTCGATCACTCATGCGGGCTACCCGAGTATCTGGCTGAGGGGATCTACCAGCAACACGAGACCGGCTGGACGAGTCAGAATACTGACGGGACGTTAACCGAAACCTAGATGTTCCAGCCGATCGCTTCCGTACATCCGAGTTCAATTCCAAGGCGGATGGCGAACCTGTCGGTCATTCCACTTACGTAATCAGCTGCACGCCGTTCGAGGGGATCATCCGCCAGCGAGTAATCGGGGGAGATGCCCTCCGGATGACGAACGAAGTGGTCGAACAAGAAGCGAACGATGATTTTGGCGCGAGCCGCCTCAGCTAGCTGGGAGTCGTAAAGGTACACGCGGCGGAACATGAACTCTCGAAGCTCATTGGCCGTCTCGTGAATGCGTGGACTGAACTGGATGACCGGATTATCACCCGCACCCGTCGCATCCCAGCTGGCGGCAACGATATCGCAGATCATCGTATTCAGACGCTCCGAGTGGGTGCGGCCGAGCAGGTGTTTCGAGGCGTGGGGGAGGTCGTCTTCGCTGATGAGTCCCGCGCGGATGGCGTCGAGGATGTCGTGATTCACGTAGGCGATGGCGTCGGCGGTTTTTACGACTTGCCCTTCGAGCGTGTCAGGGACTCCCCAGCCTTCGGCGAAGATGTCCTCGCGGGCCTTGGAACTTTTTCCAATTGCATCGAGTACTTCGAAGGTGAGGTTCAGGCCCTCGCCATTGCCTTCGAGTTTGTCGAGGACGCGGACCGACTGATAGTTGTGGCGAAAGCCTTCCGGGAGGCAACTCGCCAGGGCTTCTTCGCCGGCATGGCCAAAAGGCCCGTGGCCGATGTCGTGGCCAAGCGCCGCCGCCTCCGCGAGGTCCTCGTTGAGGTTTAGGGCGCGCGTGATGGTCCTGGCTACCTGGGCGACCTCCAGCGTGTGCGTCAGCCGCGTGACGTAGTGATCCTGCACGGGGGCGATGAACACCTGGGTCTTGTGCTTGAGACGACGAAACGCCTTCGTGTGGAGAATCCTGTCGCGATCTCGCTGGAAATCGGTGCGGACCGGCGATGGTGCCTCCGGCCGGGCGCGACCTCGGCTGCTCGACGTCCTCGCCGCATATGGGCTGAGCCGCTGCTCGTTGCCTTCAAGGCGGCGTCGCACCTGGTGTAGGTCCACACCGGCATTCTACGGCTCTTGGGCGACTTCAACGGTCGCTCTCCGCCTTTTGATGCTTCCTCAGACCTTCGGCGGAATCGCTCTGCCTGTGTGATGCGCACGACGGAGCATTTGCTCGGCGGCTGGGAAGTTGTTTACCGGCCGGTCGAAACGACTGGTCCAAAGGGAGCAAACATCATGAAACGACAGACTTTTACTTTCACGCTTCGCGGAATGACGGAGCGCCAGGAATTCCACTATGTCGAATCGTTGCGGCTCGGACTGTCCGAGTTCGACGGGCTGGCCGCCCACGGCAGGTCCGCCCGGGCCCAATCTGGCTGGGCGTTGAGTTTTGGCTGGGTCGACGAGCGATACGTCGATGCCTTCCGCCGGTCGTCCTTCTATGCGCGGCTTGCGCTCAGTCCGAACGTCGTCAGATTTAAGGACACTGTCGAGACGACCGAAGCCGGAGTCGCCAAGGAATTGGCGACGGCAGCGTAAAAGTGGCGTTGCAGCGTCCGGACCGGCAAGCGCCGGTCATGGCAATTTGCTGCTGGCGAAGGATTCACCCCCTCGCCAGCGACAAGTCGACGTTTAGTGAAGGGCTATTCGACCGTCACCGTCTTCGCAAGATTGCGAGGCTGGTCGACATCGCAGCCCCTATGGACAGCAACGTAGTAGGCCAGCAGTTGGAGCGGAATCGAAGCCACGATAGGTTCAAGAAGTTCTGAGACTTCCGGGATTTCGATGACATTGTCGGCCAGCCCGGCGATCTCCGAATCGCCTTCAGTCACCACGGCAACGACTTTTCCGCCCCGTGCCTGGACCTGCTCGATGTTGGAAATCATCTTCGAGCGCAGGGCATGCTTGGTGGCAATGGCGATGGTTGGGAAATTAGGCTCGATGAGCGCGATCGGCCCGTGCTTCATCTCGCCCGCGGCATAGCCTTCGGCGTGGATGTAGGAGATTTCCTTCATCTTGAGCGCGCCTTCCATTGCGGCCGGGAAGGCGAGAGCGCGGCCCAGGAAGAGGATGTGTTCTGCCGTCGCAAATTCGTTGGCGGTCCGCTGGAGCGCCGACGAATTTCCAAGTACCCGTGCTACCGCATCTGGCAGGTGCGAGAGCTCTTGGAGGCGGGCATGCAGGGCTTCGTTCGAGAGCTGGCCCTTTGCCTGGGCGAGTTTGAGAGCCAGCTGGTACAAAGCGACTACGGCTGCGGTGAAACATTTCGTACTCGCTACGCCGCGTTCGAGGCCGGCGCGAGTGTAGACGGTGCCATCGGCCACGCGTGTGGTTTGTCCGCCTTCGGTGTTGCAGACAGTAATTTGCAGTGCGCCGCGCTGTCGTGCCACCTCCATGGCTTCGAGGACGTCGACGGTTTCGCCTGACTGGCTGACCGAAACCACGAGGGTTTCCGGGCCGAGGACTGGATTGCGATAGCGGAACTCACTCCCGTTGTCCGTTTCCGCGGGGACGTGGGCAAACTCCTCGAAGTAGCGCTTGCCAATCATGGCCGCGTGCAGACTCGTGCCCATGCCGAGGAGAACAACTCGCTCGATGCTCGCGAGACGGTCCGCGGCAGCCCCAAGGTCGTTGAGGGACAGCTCCGGTGGCTCAAGCGTTGCCAGGCTCCAGGCCGTGTCTGAAAGCGCCGCGGGTTGCTCCATGATTTCTTTGAGCATGAAGTGCTGGTAGTCGCCCTTGAGCGCGCTCACCGGGTCGATGGGGATTCGCTTGATAGCGACCTCAATGGCATTTCCTGAGCCGTCAGTGAAGGTGGCGCCAGACTTGTCGACTCGGGCGAACTGACCGTCTGCGAGGAAGGCAACGCGTTGAGTGACAGGGAGGACGGCCGCGAGGTCGCTGGCGAGCATCATTTCGCCTTCGCCGTAGCCGATGACGACACCACCGGCATTGCCGATGCGGGTGGCCACCATGGCGCCCGGATCGGATGGCGCCATTGCGACGATGGCTTGCGAGCCTTCCAGCATCTTCGCCGTCTGAAGCAACGCGTCGAACAGGCTTAGGCCCGCTTTGACCTGCTCTTCGAGAAGGTGCGCGACTGTTTCGGTATCGGTCTCGCTTCGAAAGGTGTGTCCGCGCGAGAGAAGATCCCGGCGAAGGTCCGAGTAGTTCTCGACGATGCCGTTGTGAACGACGACGACTTCGCCGTTGCAACTGAGATGAGGGTGAGCGTTTTGGTCGCTGGGCTTTCCGTGAGTAGCCCAGCGGGTGTGGCCGATGCCGGTGGTGGCATCGCTGGGTTCTGCCGAGAGCGCGGCTTCGAGGTTGGCGATTTTGCCTTGCCGTTTTGTGACGACGAGTGATTCGCCTACGCCATCGAGCGTGGCGATGCCGGCGGAGTCATAGCCGCGGTATTCAAGGTCTTTCAGTGCGCGAAGCAGCACAGGAATAGCAGGCCTGTCACCCGCATAACCGACGATTCCACACATGTGGGAGGAACTCCTTTGCCATGTGCCCGCGAAGGGCACGGCGGCAGCACACGAACCCGAACGACTTCGGGCCTACGGGAAATCCGTGTTTAGGAGAGCAAAAGGAACTGCGAATCCCTGGCACCTGGCGCACCTTTGTCAGCCGGTTACCCGAACTGGTTTGTGTGCCGCCTGCGGCTGTGCCGGCCGGGGGGCCATCCGCCGAATGTTTCGATACTGCCCCCGCCTCGTCATCCTTCCGGAGAAGGACCTGGCGCTACGTTGCTGGCTCTCTGTGTGCTGTGGGGTGGGTGTTGTTGCCGTCACCTCCGAACGTGTTACTGGTGGCGAGTTTCCCGCACGCCAGCGCTGATGGTCAACTTTCTGAGCGAGGAATCGCGGCGAACCCGAGGAAATCGTCCTCCCATTCGAGCACGGCCTTTATCAACGAGGCCTCGAGCCCGAACGGTTGCGCCTGAATTCCTCGCATCCGGAATTCCTCTTCGAGCATCGAGGCGATTTCGTCCAACGGCTTCGTGTGGATTGCCAGCTCACGCTCGGTCTCGAGAATCAAGTCGACGAGTTCACCTGATAGCTGATAGCCATCGTCCTGCAGTTGCTCCCAGATCCACTCGCCGCACTCGGCGAGGAGCGCGCCCTGAAGTTTTCCGGTCTGTGCCATTACTACCTCGCGGGAACCGATTGATGTGCTCTCAGCCTACTTTGGCTTCTTCGTGGATGGAATCCGGGGAAGTTTCGGTGCTTCTATCCCGACTTCTTTGCGGATTGATTTCAGTCGCTTGATGTTCTTGCTGTCCGGTCCCGAGCCATCGAATCCCGGTACTTCAAGCAAGAACGGCACATCGCGGAATGCTGAATGCGCCATGAACGTTCTGAACCCGGCGAGCCCGATGTGGCCTTCGCCGATGTTCTCGTGGCGGTCGCGAAACGTGCCGAGGGGTTGTTTCGTATCGTTGGCGTGAACGGCGGCGAGCCTTGCGAAGCCGATTTCTGTATCGAACTCTGCCATCGCCTTTTCGCAGCCGTCCACGGTCGCCAGGTCGTAGCCCATCGCGTAGGCGTGGCAGGTGTCGATGCAGACTGCAAGGCGAGGGTGACTGTCGGCGGCTCGGATGAGGGCACCGAGTTCGCCAAAGGTGCCACCGATGCAGTTCCCCTGCCCGGCGTTGTTTTCGAGGATGAGCAGCGACGGATTGTCTGGTTCATCGTCGAGAACTTCTCGGAGCATGCCGCCGATGCGTGTAACCAGTTCGTCGGAAAACCCTGCGCCAAGATGGCTTCCCACGTGGAAAATGGTCCCGGTGACGCCCATTAGTCCTGCAAAGTGGCGGTAGGACTTCAACGATGCCTTTGAGCGCTCCAGCATGGCCTCATCGGTACTTCCGAAGTTCATGAGGTAGACACCGTGGAAGAAAGCGGGCAAGTCGTAGCGGCCCCGCGCCGTGTTAAACGATTCGACCTGCTCGTCCGTGCAGGCTGGGAGCTTCCACTGGTGCGGGGCGGTGATAAACAGTTGGACGGCTTCCGCGCCTATTGCCCGAGCACGCTCGAAGACCAGGTGTTGTCCGCCCGCGCTTGAGATGTGCGCGCCAATTCGCATCGTCTGCCTGCCTTTCAAGTACGGACAACTATCGCAGGAGCAACTGGTTCCATCACCTTCCCGCGTTGACACGGTTCGCACGCCTCACCAAGATCGGCGCGAGCGAACGCTGAGTTCGCGGAGGCAGCATGTTCCCCGATGTTCCCAACACCGGTCTCCCGCTTTCGGGACTGACAGTGATCGACTGCACGATCTGGCAACAAGGTACCTATGCCAGCGCGATGCTGGCCGATTTCGGCGCTAACGTCATCAAGATTGAAGGACCGGATTCGCCTGATCCCGGCCGTGGCGTGAGCGATGCGTACTTCCAGAGCCACAACCGCAATAAGCGCGGCATAGTCATCGATTTCAAACACCCGGAAGGCCGCGAGACGGTTCTGCGACTGGCGGCGCAGGCGGACGTGTTCGTGCAGAACATGCGCCAGGGCGTGATGGATAAGCTCGGACTGAACTACGCAGCGGTGCGGGAACGGAACCAGCAGATCATTTACGCCTCGGCGAGCGGCTACGGCGCCCGGGGACCACACCGGCAATGGCCCGCGATGGACATTCTCGGACAGGCGCGCGGCGGCACGATGATGACGCAGGGGCCACCAGAGTTGCCGCCGATATTCTCGTTCGGAGGGATGGCGGACCAGGTTGGCGCTATCTCGCTGTCGTATGGAATCCTGCTCGCCCTCTGGCACCGGTCGCGCACGGGCGAAGGCCAGCAGCTGGACGCATCGTTGCTTGGCGGTCAGGTGATGCTGCAATCGTTCAATGTCACCGGCACGTTGTTCACTGGCGCGGTGCCGCCAAAGCGCGCCCGGGAACAAGCGGCGCCGATGTGGAACGTCTACCAGTGCAAGGACGGGAACTGGATCGCGCTGAGCATGTCGCTCATTGGACGGTGGTGGAAGCCGTTCTGCGAGGCCGTAGGCAGGCTTGATTGGCGAGACGACCCTCGCTACAACCAACTCCCAGACCACTACGAACACCGTGAAGAGATCATCGAGCTCCTCGATGCGCTGTTTGCCGAGAAAGACCAATGGGAGTGGGTCGAATACCTGTGCGGACAGGGGCTGCCCTGCGCGCCGATCCAAGACTATGCGCAGATCATCGAAGACCCGCAGGTGGTCGCGAACGACTACATCGTCGAGTACGACCATCCCTCCGGTGAACGTCGGAAGATCGTCGGTCCGGCTGTCCAACTCGAAAGCACGCCGGGACAGATTCGCCACGGCGCGCCGGAATTCGGCCAGCACACGGAAGAAGTGCTGCTCGAATTCGGCTTTGAATGGGACGAGATCGAACGGCTGAAGAACGCCGGAGCGATCGGAGCGCGATAGCCCCAACACGTTCGCCCTCTCCCAGTCGCGGGAGAGGGCACGGCCGGTTACCTCGAACCGGGAACAATGCCTCGTGCGTTGGTTTCGATTGCATAGACGCTTGTGCCCGCGGTCATGAAGAGCGTCGAAAAATCGGGGCCGCCGAAAGTGATGTTTGCCGCGTGTTCTTCGAGTTCGAAGACCCCGAGGTAGTCGCCGTCTGGTGTGTGCACCGAGACTCCACCGGCGCCAGTTGTCCAGAGGCGGCCCTCGGTATCGACTTTCATCCCGTCTGGTGCGCCGCGTCGTGGGTCGTCTTTCTGGTCAACAAAGAGCGCACGATTCCAGAGCGACAGGTTCTCCCGGACTTCGTACGCCCAGATGAGGCGCGCGTCTGAGTCGCCGATGTAGAGGACATTTTCGTGAGGCGAGAACGCGAGGCCGTTGGGCTGGCTAAAGCCGGTGCTGACTACGAGTTCTAGCGAGCCATCGGGGTCAATTCGATACACACCCTGGAAGTCGAGATCGGGTTGCTGCCCCGGCTTGCCGAAGCTTGGAACGCGGCCGCTATCCCGCCCGTATGTGGGGTCCGTGAAAAAGATGGCGCCGCTCGAGTGGATGACCACATCGTTCGGGCTGTTCAGGTCCTTGCCGGACCACTGGGTCGCGAGCGATTCGGTAACTTCGGGAGTTGCGTACGCGCCGCGAGAAACGCGACGACCCCCGTGCTCGCAGACGACGAGTCGCTGTTCGGAATCCAGGGTCATGCCGTTCGACCAACCGCTGGGCTTGCGATAGACCTCGGCTTCGGTCGTGCCCGGTCGCCAGCGATGCATGGTGTTGCCCGGGATGTCGCTGAACACAAGGGCGTTGTCCTGGGCGATCCAGATAGGTCCTTCGGTGAACCCGAACCCACCGCAGAGCTTGCGTTCCTCGCCCTTGAGGAGTTTGGAGATGCCGTTGTCGTCTTCAATCTTCATAGCGCCGGGATTCTGGCACAGGACGAACTCCGCCGAAAGGATGAGGCACAGGCTCTTGCCGAACGGAACGAGCCGAATTAGGATAGGGGGGTACCCTATTGAGGAGTCATCGTGAATGACCCCAGAGACGCGCAGGCAAGCTCTGCGCCGAATGAAAATCATCGCCGGGCAAGTGCAAGCCCTTGAGAAACAACTCGAAGATGACCGTTATTGCATGGACATCCTCGACCTCTCGCTCTCGATCCAGAAAGCACTACGCAGCCTGGATGGACTCGTCATCGAAGGTCACCTTCGCACGCACGTCATCGAAATGATGACTGGCGGCGAAGAGGACAAAGCAATCTCAGAACTTCTCCGCCTGTACCGGGTTCAAGGTCCCGGTGAGGCGGTGGCTACCTCGAAAGGAAACTCAAACCATGGCTAAGACAATTGAACTCGACATCACCGGAATGACCTGTGACCACTGCGTTCACGCAGTGACGGGCGCACTGAAGGACGTGGCAGGCGTTTCGGACGCAATCGTGAGCCTCGAAGACAAGAAGGCGGTTGTGACCGCCGACGAAGTCGATATTTCGGCACTGATAGCGGCCGTCGATGAAGAGGGCTACACCGCAGCATTGCGGTAAAAGCCCATCCCCGCAGCGGGGAAAGGAAGATTCCAAATGGCAAAGACAGATTCAGCCGTGACGCTCGATATCACGGGGATGACCTGTGCCTCCTGCGTGAGGCGCGTTGAACGAGCGCTGGGAAAAGTCCCGGGAGTCGAGACAGCCAGCGTGAACTTCGCGTCGGAGACTGCGCGCGTCACGCTCGCTTCTGACGTGGAGGTAGATTCGCTAATTGCAGCGGTCTCCAAGGCGGGCTATGCCGCCGCTCCGGCGAGCGCAGATTCCGATCGCCAGGGCGAACGCGATGACCATGCGCGAAAGACGCTGATCCAACTGCTCGTTTTCGGTGCACTCGCAGTGCCGACGATCATCCTCGCGATGGCGATGGACATCGCTGGAATGCACATTAACGATGACCCGAAGCTCCACGGGTGGATCGTCCTCGCGTTGGCAACACCGATTCAACTTGGATTGGGGTGGCGGTTCTATCGCGGGAGCTGGACGAGTCTTCGGCACCTGAACCCCAATATGGACGTTCTCGTGGCCCTGGGGACGTCGGTGGCTTTCGCATACAGCGCCTGGGTTGTCATAAGTAACAGCCACAACCATATGTTCTTCGATGTTTCCGCTGCCGTGCTGGTGTTCATCACTATGGGGAAATACTTCGAAGAAAGCTCGAAGGGCGCGGCCTCGAGTGCGATTCGCTCACTGCTCGGGATGAGCGCGAAGAGTGCTTCCGTCCTTCGCGACGGCGTAGAGGTTGAAGTTCCCGTCGAACAGGTTCACCGGGGCGACCTGGTTATGGTTCGACCCGGCCAGAGCGTGCCTGTCGACGGAATCGTGCGTGAGGGCAACTCGACGCTCGACGAGGCGATGCTGACCGGGGAATCCATCCCCGTGGAACGCAAGCCGGGCGATGCCGTTATCGGCGGCACCATCAACCAGAACGGCGTTATCACCGTCGAAGCGACGGCGGTCGGCGAAGATTCCGCACTGCAACGGATGGCCCGAATGGTCGAAGACGCGCAGGGCTCGAAAGCGCCGATCCAGAAGCTTGTGGACCAGGTCGCGGCGATCTTCGTACCGGTCGTAATTCTGCTCGCCGGCATTACCTTCCTTCTCTGGGGAACGCTCGGTGGGAACTGGCAGGACGGCATGGTTGCGGCAGTTGCCGTGCTCGTGATCGCCTGCCCGTGCGCACTGGGGCTCGCCACTCCAACGGCGATCATGGTGGGCACCGGGTTGGGAGCCGAACACGGAATCCTCATCAAGAACGCTGAAGTGCTCGAGCGGACGCGGCGCCTCGATGTGGTCGTGGTCGACAAGACCGGAACACTGACTGAAGGGCGCCCGCAGGTCCTCGATATCGTGTCGGTGGGGGACCTCGATGACGACGAACTGCTCCGGTTTGCCGCGGCGGCGGAATCCGGGAGCGAGCATCCGCTTAGCCGCGCCGTCGTCGACGCAGCGGTTGAGCGAAAGCTGGACGTCCCCGCGATGTCGCAGTTCGAGGCGATCACCGCCCGAGGTGTGCAGGCAATGGTGGATGGACAACTTGTCGTCGCCGGCAACCGGGCGCACTTCGAGGAATCCGGCTTCACGGTCGGGGGTGAGTTCGCCGACAAGCTCACGGCGCTGGAATCGGGTGGTCGAACCGCAATCCTGGTCGCGATCGACGGCAAAATCGAAGGAATCCTCGGGATATTCGATGACGTGAAGCAGAACGCTGCGCGAGCTGTGGAATCGCTCCGCAACCAGGGCCTTCGGGTCGTGATGATGACGGGCGACAACGAACTTGCGGCTGCCGCGGTGGCGAAACGTGCCGGTATCGAGGAGTTCCACGCCGGCGCGAAGCCCGAAGATAAGCTTGCGCTGGTGCAGCGAAGCTACAGGCCGAAGGCCTTTCGGTGGCCATGGTTGGCGACGGCATCAACGACGCGCCGGCGTTGGCGCAGGCTGACATCGGCATTGCGATGAGCACCGGCACCGACGTTGCAATCGAGACCGGCGACATCACGCTACTCAATGGCGATGTCTCCAAAATTGCGGAGGCGATTGCGCTCTCGAGGTCGACGCTCGCGACGATTCGCCAGAACCTGGTCTGGGCGTTCGGCTACAACGTCGTGACCATCCCGATCGCGGCGCTTGGGCTCCTCAACCCGGTACTCGCGGGCGCGGCGATGGCGTTTAGTTCGGTTAGCGTGATGGCGAACAGCCTGCGGCTGCGGACCAAAGCCCGCACGTTGGCGAGAGCGAGCGGGAACGAATATGCGGCTTCGAAGACGAACTTCCTCAACGCGAGCCGCGGTCCGATCCTTGCGATGACGGCAGCGACCGCGTTACTCGTTCTGCCGCTGGTGACGTTCACGGGGATCGACCGCCACTGGTTCGGAAGCGACGGAACTTCGGTTCCGCCCGGAGCCGTGCTGGTGAACCTTTCGAACTGGAAGGTGGAGCCGGCAAAGACCGAATTCTCGGCGGGCAAGGTCACGTTCGACGCGGTCCACCAGGAGGAGGGCCATGGCCACGGAGGCAACTCCAACGAAGCTGGCCAGACGCACGACCTCGTCGTGTTGAAGAAGTTGGCTGACGGGTCGTTCGACCTCGTCGGGCGAACCGGCGAAATCAAACCTGGCGGCAACGCTTTACTCACCGTCGACCTTGAGGCTGGCGACTATCAGCTCTCCTGCGACGTGGTCGAGATGATCGATGGGAAGGCCGTGTCGCACACGGTTCAGGGAATGGTCATCGACATTCACGTTTCCTGAAGCGGCGAAGGTTAGTCAGGAAAGGTCGGTGCTCTTCGCACCGGCCTTTCCGCGTTTCGGTCGGCGGGCTGATAACGCTTCACTGACCGGCCGCTGCTAAACTTCGAGCATGAAGCGCGCAAACACTCGACCCGTCCGCGCCGGCTCCGTGACTATCGGCGGCGGCAACCCAATCGTCGTTCAATCCATGTGTGCCACGCGCACGCAGGACATCGAAGCGACCGTACACCAGGCGGAAATGATCCATGCCGCAGGTGCCGGGCTCGTGCGCATTGCCGTCGATAACCCGAAAGACGTCGAGGCGCTCGCAATCATTCGCCAGCGCGTGCCACAGGCGAACCTGGTGGTCGACCTGCAGGAGAACTACCGGCTCGTGACGCTGGTGGCGCCGCACGTGAACAAAGTTCGCTATAACCCGGGCCATCTCTACCACCACGAAAAGCAGAAGCCCGTTCGTGACAAGGTCGCGATGATCGCCGAAACGGCGGTGAAGCACGACCTCGCGCTTCGCGTTGGCGTGAACTGCGGGTCGGTTGACCCGGCGATGGCGGAGAAGTTCGATGGTTCGGACCCGCCGGAACTGGCCGGTGTGACGGCGATGGTCGAAAGCGCGCTCGATCACTGCCGGATGCTCGATGACCTGGGATTCACTCGGTACGTTGTCTCACTGAAGGACAGCGACCCGCGCAAGGTTATCGCCGGCAACACGCGATTCGCCGATGCGCGGCCCGATGTGCCGCTGCACCTGGGCGTGACCGAAGCCGGGATGCTGCCGGACGGCGTGATCAAGACGCGGATTGCCTTCGAACAGCTCCTCAGCCGCGGGATAGGAGACACGCTGCGGGTCTCGCTCACTCTGCCGTTCGCCGACAAGTACAAGGAAGTCGAAGCAGGCAACAAGATCATCGAGGACATTGAAGCGGGCCGGTTCCGCTCCGTGCCTGTGTTCCAGGATCACGGCCTCAATATCATCAGTTGTCCGAGCTGCAGCAGGGTCGAAAACGAAGCCTTCGTCGATCTCGCGTTCAGCGTCAGAGAAATGTCGCAGTACGCCAAAGAATACGACATAACGATTGCGATTATGGGCTGCCGAGTGAACGGACCGGGCGAGACGGATGATGCCGACCTTGGGCTCTGGTGCGCGCCGAACTTCGTAAACTTGAAGAAGGGCGAAGACGAACTGGGCGCGTTCCCGTACGACACCGTTCTCGACCGGTTGAAGGTCGAGTTGGATCTTCTGATCGAAGAGAAGAAACTTGCAGGAGCAACCGCGTGAGCCTGGGCGAAATTAAGCACATTACCCGCTACCCCGTTAAGTCGATGCGAGGCGAAGCGCTCGAAACGGTAGATATCGACTTCGTGGGGCTACCGCTGGACCGGGCGTTCGCGTTTGTGAGGGACGGCGACTATTCGCCGTTCCCGTGGTTTACAGCCCGAGATTGTCCACAGATGCTCCAGTGCCGGCCGGTAATCGGCGGCGATGGCAAGTGGCCCACAATGTCGGTCGAGACGCCGGAGGGCGACTTCGAACTGGGGAGTCCCGAATTCCGCGAGAAGTTGTACGCATGGAGTGGACGCTACAGCTCGCTCCGCTCGGATTATCGCGGCTGCCAGGATGTCGCCTACGTCTCAGTCATCTCGACTGCGACTATCCGAGCACTCAGCGAAGCTGGCGGCGTGGAGAATGACCAGCGCCGATTCCGCATGAACTTCGTTGTCGATATCGGCGACGAGCCGTTCGGTGAGAACGCCTGGGCAGGCAAGGCTGTCACGTTCGGCGGCGTGACCATTGCGGTCCACGAGCCTGACAGGCGCTGCAACATGATCACGCTCGACCCTGACACCGGGGCATCGACGCCTGCCGTCTTGAAGAAGACTGGCGAACTGAACAACGCATGCGCGGGTATGTATTGCTCAGTCCTGGTGGAGGGCAAGGCTTCCGTGGGCGACACCATCTCGCTCGGCTAGAATGCGACCGCAATTCGCGGGGGTGCAGCATGCCAAATCCAGTCACGAGCTTTGAAATTCGAGGCCCAGAGCCTGCATTGCTCCGTAAATTTTACAGCGACGTCTTCGGGTGGGAGATGTTCCAGTTCACCGAGGATTACGCGGGAGTCGAGACGAGCAGTCACACGCACGACGAAGCCAGTGGAGCGACGACCTATACCGGTGACGACGCGCACATGAACGCGGGTGTCATGGTGGGATCGAGTGGGGGCCAGCCCGGGTGGAAGTATCCCGATGATCCATATTGGCGCGCGTACGAACCCGGCATCGCTGGAGGAGTCTCGAGGGCTCCGGCCGGGGTGACCGTCTACATCCAGGCTCAAGACCTCGATGCGGCGCTGACGCGAGTCGTGGAACACGGCGGCCAAGTACTCCGAAGGCCGGAACAGGTGGCGCCGAATGTGGTCGTCGCGGCATTTCGCGACCCTGCAGGAAACGAGATCGGCCTAACCCGGGCGCCGCAGAGTCTTTCGTCGGGTGAACCAGATGGAGAATAGCCCTGTCACGACTGAACCACTGAGTCCCAGCCCGAGGTCTCCGAGGGTGTCCTCGTATGCAGTTGCGAGCTCCGGGGAGTCGCGGATAAACGTCCAGTATTCGAGCAGTTCCCAGATTATGGCAGTCGTCGCGCCAAAGCCGATGGCCAGCCCTGCAAGCGTCCACTTCGAATCTACCGATGACCTAACCAGAGCAGCAAACGAGCCGCTGAGGAGCATCCAATTGAAGAAATGATTGGCGTCGTCCCACCAGTCGACGGTGTCGTAGAGGTCGAGGGCGTTCCCTGCCGTGTCGATGAAGAACGGCAGCGTCCAGAGCAGGTCGGCGAGTACTGGAAATGGACTCGTACGCCAGCGAAGCCACCAGGCGACGGGGATGATGAGCGTCGCGAGCGGGTAGGCGACTGCCCGCGATCCAAACGCCTTGCCCTCGAACTGCGGGAGGTCGGGGAAGAAGACCGCCGTGAGTAGGAGGACGAGGGTGGCGAGCTTGAAGGCGACATCGAGGATGCAGCAGGCGGCGGTTGCGGGCATGTTGGGATTGTGGGGCAGGTTGGGTTACGGCGACGGGGTGGATGCCGCACAGAGTGGCATCCGTCGTTCGCGTCGCCGCCAGGGGACTCAAAAATGCCCAGGTTTCGAACTAGGAGCGCCGTTTTCCGGTCACCCGCTGCAGGAACGTGTTGCTCTCTAGGCCTCGCGCATGGTTCGCGTGACGTTCGCCGGGCTGTTCCCGGACCCAGTCGTCGTCTTGCCCTGGCTGAACCTATGATCTCAACGATGAGTCGTGACGCAGGTATCGCAGTCCTGGTCGGCGTTGTTCTGTTGGTCGGCGTTGTCGCGCTGGGTTTCGGGGCGTTTGGCACAACCTACACGACCATCGAGTCGGGGCCGAGCACGGCCATCGCCGGCCCGCCAGAAGACGGCAGTTCGGGCGTGGTCTTCGAACTCCACAAGAGCGGCGGCCTAAGTATTCTTGGGCTGCGGCTCGAATCTCGGGAACACTTCGCCCGGATAGGTGTGGTCGTCCCTGCGCAATGCGTCCTTTCGGATGAAAGCGGACACGAGACCTTGTCGACGGACGGAATCTGCGCAGCGCTGCCCGTACACGGCGAACTGAGTGGTGGGGGCACTACGTCATCGGGCGCATCGCTTGCCTTCGTCGACATCAAGGTTCAAAAGAAATGCTTCGGCGCGCTGGAGGTCGGTGCCTCCTGGCCAAGCACTATCGACGGCTGCGAGGAGTAATCCCCGATCTCTACAAGAGGCCTCAGCCACTCCTTCGAAGAAGGCGCTCGATAACATTGATGTGGGCACGGAGATGGCGGAAGTTGCGGTCGAGCGCCCGCTCCGCTGCTCGTGCGTCGTTCTCAATGCCTCCGCGAACCGACGCTGCGTTTCTGAGAGAGTGTCCAAGACTTCGGCGACTACGGCGGTTGTCGTTCCGGCCATCACTTGAAGCTGACGCTGACCTTGCATATTGCTCGGCGGCAATCCGAGCGGACTCCAGGTGCGGCCGCCCGGCTGAAACCGGCCGAGGTGGGATTGTTCAGCGAATAGAAGAAGCCGAACGTGCTCAGTCACCGACCACTTTCCGCTGGGCGGCCGCTCTGCCAGCACGGCGTCGCTCCTGCCGGCCAAGAGTTCTCGTAGTCGGAGATGTTCCGCCTCAATGGTGGCCAGCCTGTCCAAGGCGTCATCAGGAGACATGCGACGGAGTTTACTAGCGGGTGAGCGGTCATTGGCACGTGAGCCGAGTCGTTTGGTGGTTCTAGTCCACGAGGTTCCACTGGCTTTCAACCTTGACACCGTGCCTCGCGCGCTGTCCTATTAGGCCCATTAGCCGAACCTCGCGTCGGGGGCTCCTTTTGCCTGACTCCAACGTCCACACAAAAGCTGATGATGCGTCCGCGCAGCGGTCCGTTCGAAGCACCAAGACTGTCGAGCCATTCGGCTTGAATTTGTCTGTATCTGAGCAACGAAGTCTCCGTCCTAGTACCGGCATGCGCCTGACCGCGGATGCCGCCCCTGCGCTAGGACGGCTCGCCGGCAACCGCGCAGTGCAGCGCCTCGTCCAGCGGGACCGGGAGGCGACAGACTCGGACAAGCATTCCCAGCCGGCTGCGCTCCAGCGCGACGGCGACGAAGTCACGGGTACGCCTACTACGACTACGACTACGCCCACGCCGGAATCGACCGCTGAACCGCCGAAGGTCGAGCCGCCGAAGGCCAAGGCCGAGCCGGATGATCCGCTAGCCAAGAGCAAGGCTCTGAAAATTATCACCGATACCTTCGGCGGGGTGAAAAAAGGCCTGGTTGAAGGCGACGTCCAGGTGCTTCCCCTGGCAGAATTCAAGGCAGCCTTCGACAAGATCTACGGCGATGGACCGTACTCCTGGGACAACTACGTCGTGCCGAAGTTCGGCGACCTCGAAGGCTTCGCCCACGACAACATCAACTACATCAACAAGGACAACGCGGGTACGAACATCGGCACCGTTGTCCACGAAATGCTGCACAACAACACCGCCGGTGACTGGCGCGCCGTCGTCGGCAACCAGTTCGATGAAGGCACAACCGAGTTCCTGTCACTCGAAGCCTGCAACGCGGCCTCGGCTCCGTACGGCAAGAGCTACCCAGATCAGCTCTCCTGCGTCGAAGGGCTGATTGCGGCGGGCTTGCCAGTGGCCGACCTGCGGACGGCCTACCTTGTTGGCGGCGGCCAGAAGCTCCTCGCCGACTGGTTCAACACGACGATGCAAGGGGCGTGGGCCGAATTCAAGGAATCAATGCAGGCTGAGGACTACGCTGCCGCGAAGGCCAAGATAAAGAAGAAGACTACCTAGTGCTGCAGGAAGCGAGAGAAGGGGACGATGACCGACGCGAAGAAGAACCCGTCCATGGCCGAAGAACTTGAGGCGCGATTCGCCGAAGAGCTCGCGGGCGATGAACTTAAGGAGGCCCGGCGACTGATCGCCGCGCTCGTTGCAGACTGGAAGCGCGAAGCGGGCTCCGGCTCTGACGCTGAAGCGATCCACGCCGAGCAGCGCAAGGACCTCGAAACCAAGGCAGGCAACAAGACCGCGAAGGCCCGCCTCAATGCGCTCCGCCTGGAAGTCATGACTCGCCGCGTGCGGCGAGTGAGCGCCCAAACCTTCGAACTCGGCACGTCCATCCTCGACGGAAAGACGAAAGGGACGACTGCGAAGGCTGCTGGACGTCGGCTGCTCAAGGAAGCTGAAGACGTCAGCCAAGACCTCAAAAGCTTCCCTGAGTCTGACGACACGCGACGACTGCGCCGGGACTTGGGCGACGCGCTGATGGAGGCGCTTTTCGCCGTCGAAGGCAAGGCCATGAGCCAGCGCCTGAACCGCCACATGGGCGACAAGGTCGGTGGTGCCTCAAGTGGACCGCCGGATGTGCGGCCGGGCCGCTAGTCAGAGTCGCTCGCCAGCCGGGATTGCTCCCGGCCAGATTTGGAAATTGGTGGAGACGCGGGAGAGTTGAACTCCCGGTCCAGCGAAGGTCGGCTCCGAATTGTCCTACAGGCTTTCCCACCGATGGGGGTCTCGCCGGGCTGCTGCGATGGTGGTCCTCACGCAACCTGGCCAGCCGATGAGTCTTTCGCGAACGCTATCGGCGTGAGTTCGCGGCATCCTGGCTTTTGCGATGCCCCTTCCCGACGCTACCAGGCCGGGCTTCGGGAGGGACAGCCTCTACTGGGGTTTAAGCAGCGAGTGCGAGTTGGCGATTATTGCCATTTGTTTTTGGCCGCCTGATTTACGAGGGTGACGCCCAACCTCGGCCTGCTATCCGGATACTTGGCTCCCTGTCGAATCCCTTCGTCCCCGTGTGATGGAACAATCGTAGCACAAGCGTTCGGGCTTCAGCAAGGGCCTTCGCACACGCTATTCCGATTCTGGTAGGCTCCTCCGTCATGAACAAAGAGCATCTCGTCTATTGCGCCAGCCCCGAGTGGGCGGAGACTGTCCGAAAGTACGTGGTTCCGGGTACAACCTCCGGCAAGAACCTTGGTGATCATCTGCTCGAGGTTGGTCCCGGACCGGGACTGACCACCGATGTCCTCGCGACGATGGTGCCGCGAATGACCGCCGTGGAACTGGATGAGGAACTGGCGACCGCACTGACGAAGCGCTTTGCGGGCAAAAACGTCTCGATTCATCACGGAGACGCGACCTCGACGCCGTTCGCCGATGGGACATTCAGCGCCGCGATCTGCCTAACGATGCTTCATCATCTTCCAACGGCTGCGGACCAGGATCGGCTGTTCGCGGAATTGAACCGGGTTGTGCGGAAGGGCGGCGTGGTCATCGGGAGCGACAGCCTCGATAGCCCTGAATTCCGCCAGTTCCACGAGGACGATATCTGCACGCCAATCGAACCCGCGACGCTCGAGGAACGCCTTCGCGCAGCCGGTCTGACGAATATCGAGGTTGGCCAAAACCCGTTCTCGGTGAACTTCAGCGGCCTGGCTTCGTAGCTAAACAACCAGAAACCGCCCCTCCCGGAAAGGGAGAGGCGGTTTCGAAATGCGGCCCGGTGCCGGTTACTTGCGGGACCAGTTGCCCGTGCTCTTGTTGATGGAGTAGCCGAACGTTCCATCGAAGGCGCAGCCGTTCCAGAATTGCTCATCGGCGAACTTGCCATTCACATAGAGCTTGACGTCGACCTTGGAATCGAGGCAGAGACCGCGGCCGTAGTGGATGTTGATGGTCTGATTGCCGGTCGGGAGGTTGCCGCCCTGGAAAGTGTATTCGCCGTGGCCCTGGTTCCAGCCGTCGCCTTCGACGCTCTTTTTGATGGCATCGCCGAGTCGGATGTCGGCCCAGCCTTCGACCTGCGAAAGGACGAAGCGGAACGCGTAGGTGGGCTTTGGGGCGACGTAGGCTGAGCGGCTGCAGTCCTGCTTCTGGAAGCTGACCATGTCCTCGACGGCTGCCTGGTCGCCACCGAGGGTTGCGACGCGGAAGCTGAGGGGAGCTGCGTTGGCGGTATCGGCACCGTTGAAGTAGTCGCTCGGGTTGGCTGACTTGATGGCGGCTTCGGCGTTAGCGGTGTTGCCACCGACAGCGACCATTCGGATCTCCGTGTTGGCGAGAACTTGCTTGTCCTTCTCGCTGATTTGGCCGGAGCCAGACCAGGAACCGTAGGCGGCGTTCATCGCAACGAGGAGTTCGGAGGTCTTGTCGACCTGCGTCGAAGTCATTGTGAAGAGCATCGTGCGGCCGTAGGTCACGGACTTCACATAAACGGCAGGGCGGTCTTTCTGGAGCCGGCCAGCGGCGATGGCGGCGTTGACTTCTTCGGCAGTGACGTTCGGGCCAAGAAGCTGGCGGGGTTCGAGGACGTGGTCGTCGACGAACGAGATCGTGTACATGGGCTGGACCATGCGAACCAGGATGGTGTGCTGTTCGAAGGAGTTCTCCGACGAGAAGGCGACATCGAGGCCGGCCTGCGCGAGGGGCCCGTCGTAGCGGACGGAGAAACCAAGTTCGAGGGCGGTCTGTTCGAACGAGTAGGCCTCCTTGCGGACGTATTCGATGTCGGCGGGGACCACGTCAATGCCGGAGAGGCGGCTGTCAGCATCGCGCTGAAGCGCGGCGACAGCCTGCTGGATGGTCGCTGTTGTCGGCGCGTCGACGCGGACGACAGGGTTTTGGCTGGCGAGGCTGATGACGAGGTCGATGGGAGCGCGTTCGAGCGGGATGGCCTGGATTTTGCCGGCGAGGAGTTCCTGTCCGTCGATGAAGAGTCCGGGGGCGAGGCTGCCCTGGAAGGCGACGGCCGGGAATTCATCGAAGCGGCGGGTGAGTGTCTCGCCCGGGTCGACAGTGCATTGGTAGTTGTAGTTGCCCTGGCGGAACGCGCCGGCGCGGAGTTCGCGGGTGTCTTCGGCAGTGGTGACCGGAGGATTCCAGGTCTTCATGGCGGCGAGAAGTTCGTTGACCTTGGGGTCCGGGCTGTAGCCAGTACCGGACGGAGTCGGGGTGGAATCGGGGGTGGGCGTGGTGCCATTGCCGCCACCGTTACCACCGACGTTGCCTGAGCAGGCGACGGCGAGCACCGCCATGACGGCGATGAGCATGAGTGCGACGAAGCGAATGGGTGTGGTTGAACGGGTCTGAAGCATGTCCTGTCTCCTTGTTTGAACCTGATTCAGAGCATCGGGCTCAAAGGGAGAGAGAGGTCCATCGCGGTTCTATCGCGCGTCTATCACCGTCGTTGGGAATGAATAGACAGAGCGGGGGACAGGAGAAGCACGGGGTCGCGATTCGGGATGAAGGAGCGATTCGCTCTCCTCACCCACCCTTAGCCGCGCCGCAGAGCCCGTTGCATGTCCATCTTTTGGTCTTGCTGTTTCAGTTTCTCGCGCTTGTCATAATGATGAAGCCCTCGGCCGACTCCGAGCTCAACCTTGGCGCGACCACGTTTGAAGTACATGGCGAGCGGGATGAGGGTGAGGCCCTTGCCGGCCATCATCTCGTCGATCTTTCGGATCTCTTTGCGATGGAGCAGGAGCTTGCGATCGCGGGTCGGGTCGTGGCCGGAGTAGCCAGCGCTGGCGTAGGGCGCGATGTGGGCGTCCTGGAGCCAAACTTCGCCGTTCTTGATGCGGGCATAGGAGCCCTGGAGCTGGACGCGGTGTTCACGGACTGACTTGATTTCGGAACCGGTCAAAGCGATGCCCGCCTCGTACTTCGCGAGGAACTCGTAATCGTGCCGTGCACGACGATTTTGGGCGATGCTTGAATCTGCCATTGTCAGTTCGACACGAAAACGGCCCCGCCTTGGCGACGGGGCCGACTCGGTTCTTGCTCCAGTGTACCCCGCGGCTTACTTGCCGTGGAGCAGGTCGATGGCTTTGAACATCTGAATGTCGCCCAGGTCGACATACTGGTCATACGTCATCGGGAGTTCGATGTCCGGCTTCACGCCGAGGCCTTCGATTTGGTCTCCGTTCGGGGTAAGCCAACGGCCGACGGAAAGATAGAGCGCCCCACAGCCAGCCGGGTCGCCACAGTTCTTCAGTGGCTGCAGCTGATTCACTGTGCCCTTGCCGAAGCTGCGGACGCCCACGATCTGGGCACGACCGTTGTCGTGGAGAGCCGCCGAGAGGACTTCGGCGCCGCTGGCGCTGCCGCCATCGATAAGGATGACGATCGGAATCTTCGTGCCTAGGCCGCCGGACTTGGCACTCCATGAGGTCTTCTTCCCGTTCGCGTCGACCTCCGAGATTATCGTGCCTCCATTGAGGAACTCATCCGCGACATCGACGGTGGCCTGCAAGAGCCCGCCCGGGTTGCCCCGCAGGTCGATGATTAGGCCGACATACCCTTGCTTTTCGACATCAGCGAGTTTGGTTTTCAGTTCCGAGACGGTGCGGTCGTGGAACTGGGTGATGTTGACGTAACCGATATCGGTGACGAGGGTGCCATCGCGGTCGACGAGGGTGGTCCCGCTTTCACCGGGGATGATCTCCAGGTTCGGTTCGGTGTAGACGCTGTCGATGGGAATGTTTCCACGGGTAATGGTGAGCGTCTCGATCGTGCCGTCGGTGTGCTTCACCTCAAGCCTCACCGGCGTCCCTTGCTTGCCGCGGATGCGCTCTACCGCCTGGCTGGATGTCCACCCTTCGGTTGAATCGCCATCCACCGAAAGGACGGTGTCACCCTGGCGAATGCCGGCTGCCTCTGCTGGCGAATCGCGGAATGGCGCAACGATGGTGACGACGCCGGTCGAGTCAGAAACGCTCGCACCAATGCCGTCATAGCTTGAATCGAGGCTGAGGGCGCCGGCCTTGAGGTCGGCGGCGGTCAGGTACTCAGTGTGAGAGTCGTTAAGGGCGGTGATGATGCCCTGGATGGCCGCAGCGCGGAGGGAGTCCTCGTCGAGAATCGACTTGTCGACGTACGAGTTCTTCAGCAGGCCGACAATCTCATCGATGATCGCCGCGCCAACGCTCTCCTGCGACGAACCGGGGTTGGCAACTGTATTCGAAGGCGAGTTTCCGCCGTCGTCCTGGCGAAGGTCCTGGATGCCCCAGGCGAGGCCAAAGGCCAGCGTAACCATCGCCAGCATAAGAAAGACAATGACCGCGGAACGTGTGAACCGTTCACCGAAGCCGGGCTGAGGCGGGCCGGGTGCAATTTCCATCAGTTGCAGTGTGTCCTTTGGGACTTCGGCACAACCGAAGTGATATGGCGAGTGTACAGGTGCTAATTCGACGGCTTCAATTTGATGAATTACCCGTCATTTACCTGAGGGCCGCTGGAAAACCACAAGAGTCCCTTCGGAAAGGGCGGTTATCGGCCCGCGGTTCACCGTGTCCCATATATAACTGACGTCGGGTCGGCCACCGGTAAACGAGGAGTGTGGCCCTTCGGAAAGAAGCTTTCCGGCAATCCCAAACCAGCGACTATCGGGCGACCACGACGGGTGCGACGTGGCGTACTGGTCAAAGAATCCAACCATGGTGGCGACGTCCGCGGACGGGATAAGTGGCTCCATCGCACCGAGGAATTCGCCGTTGGGGTCGTGGAGACGCACCTGGAAGCGGCCGTCTCCGGAGTAGGTGGGATGGAAGGTCGCTAGCTTTTCTCCGTCGGGCGACCACCAGAAAGCCACGAGCGGCCCCTGGACGATCCGCGTTGGCTCGACCTCACCGGTCGATACTTTCGCAACATAAGAGAAGACGCCAGACTCAGGCGAGTTCGCGACTGCCCCGAAGAGATCGTGGGTGCCGGGGCGGAAACCGAGTGCGACGCCGCCTGCCAGGCGGGCCGCCACGGTGGACTCACCGCTCAGCGCGCCCATGAAGACGACGACAGCTCCGTCTGTGACTTCAGCCCATGCCATGGCCTCGCCGTCTGTCGTCACGGCCGGCGTCCGAAAGCCGGAGGCGGTCGCAGATAGCGTGCGCTGTTCGCGAGATTCGGTGTTGAAGGCCGTGAGGGTGGCGCCATGGTGGCACACGAGCCACTTCGTACCCGGAACCCAGACTGGGAAGAGTGGCGCGGCGCTCAGGTGCGTGTGAAACCCCTGGTCTCCGGGCTCCCATGTGCGCAACGAAAGAGCCCGGCCATCCGGCACGACGTAACATAACTGGCTTCCGTCAGGTGACCACGAGGCATAGTGAGCAAGTCGCGCCCCGATGAGGGCCGGAGGGGTGGTGGTGGCTCCCGGTACTTCGGTAGACGCCGATGGGCGACCGGTGCTCGAGGCGGCCTGAGCTATCCACGACCGATGTAGTCCACTCGCCGCCGGGACGCGGCACCGGCCAGAAGCCATCAACGGTCTCTGTCGGCTCTGCCCGCCAGCGGTCGGCCTGGAGATCCAGGTCAAACAGAGAAACGTGACTGTTCGGTGCGGCGACCGCGAGCTGCGACATTCAAGAAGGATTGTGGCGGTACGGCCGGGGTTCGGGCCAGAACAGGGGGTTTGAGATTCGTATGCAACTTCGCACTATATCAGTTATGCAGTGACGAAGCTGGGAAATACCCCTACGGGAACCTGCGAGGGGTGCATAGGGTTTTCCCTTATGTCCCCCGTTGTTACGGAATGACCACGGAGCCGTCACCGTTATTGCGTTGTTTTGTCACCGGCTGGATCTGAACAATCCCTGTATCCAATCGACAACCAATCTAAGACCGGTTGCGATCGGGGTGCTTGTTCGGGGGAGCAGCGAAAATGCAATGGCCGTCAACTAACACAGAAACTGTTGTCGAAGAGACAACACAGCCCGTCCGCCTGACGCTCGAAGAGCAGCAGCAACTCGTTATGCAATACGCACCTCTGGTGCGTCGCGTGGCCCGTTCACTGCCGCTCGAGATCCCGGGCCTCCTGGAATTCGAAGACGCGGTGGGTTACGGGACCTGCGGGCTGGTAGAAGCGGTTCGCCGCTACGACCCGTCGAAGGGCACGAACTTCCACGCGTACGCCGTTCAGCGCATCCGCGGTTCGATGATCGACGCGTTCCGCCGGATGGACCGCCTGAGCCGGACGATGCGTCAGAAGGCGCGAGACGTACAACGTGCTCAGAGCGAGCTTGAAACAGTACTCGGACGTTCGCCGAACGACCAGGAAGCGGCAGACCACCTTGGCATCACGATCGACCAGTACCGTGATGCCGCCTCGAATTCGCGCTGGGTAACCGTGTCACTCGACCGCATGCTCGAGCGCGACGACGACGGGGACTCTTTCCCTGCGGCTGAGATGCCCACCGCGGAAGAAGACATCGATTTCACCCGCTCATTCGAACGTCGAGAGCTTTACGAAGACCTCGCTCGTTCAGTCCAGGGACTCCCAGAACGAGAACGGCTCGTGGTGTCTCTTTATTATGTTGAGCATCTCACGATGAAAGACATCGCGATCGTTCTTTCAGTTTCGGAGACGCGAGTCTCCCAGCTGCACGCGCAGGCAGTGAAGCGGCTTCGCCGTTCGCTCCTCCGCGAGGTTGCCTGACCGAGGCAACGACACCTGTTCGTCCACCATTATCGAACGCCCAGATCAACCATCCGGGCGTTTCGGTTGTCTGCCACCGAACCAATAGGAGTAGTTCCAGGGGCAATTCGGGTGGACAAACGGGTGGATCCGAAACTTTTCTGCCACTCGAGAGCCTCATTGACCCTATTAGGGAGCGAACTGCTGCCGAAGATAGTAATTGACACCGATTGGACTGCGCCTGCAGTTCGCTACGAAACGACAAGTTTTCGGACATGTTCCGGGAACCTGGGGGATGATGTTATGGCGGATCGATATGACGAGGGTTTTCGCAGTCAGGTTGCCTTTGTAACCCACACCCGCGAATACCGTTCCTCGGAAGTGCTACCGGCCCTTGCACGGCACGGATTCACCACCACCGAGCGACCACACGATCGAGAGACCGAACGGCTCATCAGCCAGTTCGAACCAGATCTCGTTGTGTTGGCCGTGGACCCGCGACACGACGAAGACATCGCCCTGGTGCGCCAGGTGGCCCGTGCAAGCAACGCAGCATTGCTGGTGTTGGCCCCAGGCCCGCACACCAATGGCATGAGCCTGGCGCTTGAAGCCGGCGCTGACGTCTGCCTCCGGGACACCGACGGCGTTGAACTGCTGAGCGCCCAGCTCAGCGCGCTCGCTCGCCGAAAGGCACCGCCGGCCCAGGATGATAGGGACGATGGCCCGAGCTCCATCACCGTCCGAGACCTTGTCCTGGACTTCGACCGCTGCCAGGCCGTTCGCGACGACGAGACAATTCCTCTCACCCCAACGGAATTCAAGATTCTCGCCTTCCTCGCGAAGAACGCCGGCAAAGTCGTCAGCCCGGTCGAAATCCTCCGCGCCGTACAGGACTACACGTACTCGGATCGAGAGGCCCAGGAAATCGTGAAGGTTTATATCCGCCGGATTCGGCGCAAGGTGGAGATGGACCCGGGCGAGCCGAGCTACATCGTTAACGTCCGGGGCTTCGGCTACATGCTCGAACGCCGCGGCAACCGCCGGTCGGACAGCAAGGTCGCGGAAGCGGCGTAGCACCCACCTAAGTCTCAGGAAAAAGAAAAGGCCCGGCGAGTTCGCCGGGCCTTTCTGTTTGGTCCACGGAGAGCTCAGGCGACCGTCACGCCTTCACAGAGATAGACGTCCTGAATGGCGTTCAGAAGTTCAACTCCGTCCGCCATTGGCTTCTGGAAGGCCTTACGGCCGCTGATGAGTCCGGTTCCGCCAGCGCGCTTGTTGATGACAGCGGTGGTCACCGCCTCAGCGAGGTCACTATCGCCTGAGCTCGCACCACCGGAGTTGATGAGGCCGACTCGACCCATGTAACCATTCGCAACCTGGTAGCGCGTGAGGTCGATGGGGTGGTCGCTCGACAGTTTCGAGTACATGCGCTCGTCGCTCTTGCCATAGCTGACACCGTTGACGTTTAACGCCTTGAAGCCGCCGTTCTGCTCTGGAAGCTTCTGCTTCACGATATCGGCCTGAATGGTTACGCCGATGTGGTTAGCCTGCCCGGTCAAGTCGGCGGATGTTTCATGATTGACGCCATCGACCTTGAAGCCCGGATTTCGGAGGTAGCACCAGAGCACGGTCGCCATGCCAAGTTCGTGGGCATGGGCGAACGTTTCAGCGACCTGGACAATCTGGCGGCTGCTCTCTTCGCTCCCGAAGTAAATTGTGGCACCGATGGCGGCCGCACCCATGTTCCATGCCTCTTTCACGGTCCCGAAGAGGATCTGGTCGAACTTGTTCGGATAGGTCATCAACTCGTTGTGATTGACCTTCACGATGAATGGGATCTGGTGTGCGTACTTCCGCGAGACCGCGCCGAGCACCCCGTAGGTTGACGCGACCGCGTTGCAGCCGCCTTCGATGGCGAGTTTGACGATGTTCTCCGGGTCAAAGTAGGCCGGGTTCTTGGCGAACGACGCTCCACCAGAATGCTCGATGCCCTGATCGACCGGGAGAATCGAAACGTAGCCCGTGCCCGCGAGGCGGCCATGGTTGTGAATCGCACGGAGATTTCGAAGTACCTGTGGCGAGCGGTCGCTTTGGGTCCATACGGTGTCGATGAAGTCCGGGCCTGGAAGGTGGAGCGATTCACGAGGAATGGTGGCAGAGGTGTGCTCCAGGAGGTTTGACGCTTCGTTTCCCAACAGATCGGCTATTTTCGAAAGGCTCGAATTCTGAGCCGGAGCTTCCGCGAGTACCATCACTATCCCTCGTTGAAAATCCCGGGTGTCCGCCATGTCCCGTATCTGCATCATACCAAGAGCACCCAATGCAAGCCCGTCGAACGAAAATCCTGCCCGCAGGCGGGCCAGAAGATGTCGCCCCGAAAATCTTTACCTTTACTTCGGCACCCTCCATCTACGGTGGATGCATACCTTGAGCACGGAGTTGAACCATGCGCGTACTCGTTGTCGAAGACGAAGATGCTATTGCAAGCGCCATCGAACGTGGCCTGATGAAGCAGGGATACGCCGTGGACATTGCCCATGACGGGGCCGAAGCCCTTGATAAAGCGACAGTGAACAACTACGACGTCATCTGCCTGGATTTGAACCTGCCCAGGATTGACGGCCTCGAAGTTTGCCGGCGACTGCGGGAAGACCGATTCGGTGGCGGCATCATTATGTTGACTGCGCGTAGCTCCATTAAGGAGCGCATCGAAGGCCTCGACTATGGTGCGGATGACTACCTGGTGAAGCCGTTCGCATTCAGCGAACTTGCGGCACGAATCCGGGCGATCACCCGCCGCGAGGGAGGCCTCCGGGAGCCCGTCATCGACACCCGTGGGCTGGAACTCGATCCCAACACCAACCGCGCCAAGCGCGAGGGGCGAGATATTCATCTCACGCCGAAGGAGTTCGCGCTGGTTTATTATCTAGCGAGGAACGAAGGCCGCGCGGTGCCGCAGGAAGAACTCCTAGAGCATATCTGGGATGAGCACGCGAACCCATTCACGCAGACCGTGAAAGTGCATATGAACAACCTTCGCCGCAAGCTGAACGAGGGATTCGGAGATCAGCTCATTGAAACCATTCGCGGAAAGGGTTACGTCCTCTAGGGTGCACATGCCCGCGTTCACGGGAAGCATTCGCTTCCGTCTGACGATCTGGTATTCAAGCTTGATGCTCGTATTCGGGGTGGCCTTTGTGCTCGCCCTGAATATTGCCGTGCGTCTCGACCAGCCTCGGTTGGTGACGATTGAGGGCATCGTCACGGACCAGTACGAGCCGGCACAACCGGGCCCAGGCGGAGCGATCATGGGTCCGCGACGCGTCCTGAACCCGGTGCTCCTGGTGAAGGATGCAGAGGATCAGATTTACTCGGACAACCTCGACCGCCTGAGACTGTGGTCACTTATCAGTGTGGTTGGCCTTGCGGTAGCTTCGGGCGTTGGGGGTTATGTACTGTCGGGAATGATGTTGCGGCCTGTGCGAGACATTACGGAGGCGGCGGCCGAAATCACTGCCTCAAACCTTGGCAAGCGAATCAACTACGAAGGTCCGAAGGACGAACTCTGGGCACTTTCGCAAACCTTTGACTCCATGGTCGATCGGCTCGAGCACTCGTTCGAGCGACAACGGCAGTTCGTCCAGGACGCCTCGCACGAGTTACGCACGCCCCTCGCGGCAATCCGCACGAACATCGAAGTCACCGAGATGGACCCCGAGGTCAGCCCCGCCGAGTACCAGGAACTCCTCACGACTATCAAGGGCCAGACCGACCGGCTGACCCGCCTGAGCGAGGACCTGTTGCTTCTGACTCGAGAGGATCACGACCGTCCTGAACCTGAACCGATCGAACTCTCCGCGCTCGCGCGAGAAGTCGTGCGAGAACTCCAGCCCGTTGCTCAAACGCGCAACGTTTCGCTCTCTAGCTCGTGTGCCGAGGGCCTGGAGGTAGAAACCAACCCGGACTTGCTCTATCGATGTGTGCTCAACCTGGTGGACAACGGAATCAAGTACTCGGGTGAAGGCAGCACGGTGACGATCCGGACGATGCTTGATGGCCCGTCGGCCGTCATCGAAGTCGCGGACAACGGCACTGGCATTCCGAAAGAGGCCCTCAGTCGCATATTCGACCGGTTCTACCGTGTGGACCGAGGCCGCAGCCGGCGTGAGGGCGGAACTGGGCTCGGGCTGGCCATCGTCAAAGAGATTGTCGAATCCCTTGGTGGCACCGTCTCAGTCATTTCCGAGGAGGACAAGGGCACGACATTCGCAATTCGGTTGCCTGCGGCGCCAGCCCCTCCGGTCATGGGAAGTAAGGCGTCGCGAACGGCCGCGGAAAAGCCCCTTGCCGTGTCGCCCCGGGAAAGTTGACCCCCAGAATTGCTAACCGTACGTTGACGGCGCTCCGGTCCCTCGCGGGGTCGAGGTAAGCCGACGTACCGCACATTGGGTGGAGCGGTGGCCTACTTGGTAGCGGAGGAACTCGAAGGTTGACCAAACTTCTCGACCGAGTTGACGGACCGCTGGACCTCCGCGGCCTCTCCTACGAACAACTCGAACAGCTCTCAAGCGAAATTCGCGACTTCCTCGTCGAGACCGTCGATTGCATCGGTGGCGGTGGACACCTGGCCTCGAATCTCGGCGTTGTTGAACTGTCCGTGGCACTCCACCGGCTGTTCGACACACCGAAGGACAAAATCGTCTGGGACGTGAGTCACCAGATTTATGTTCACAAGCTCCTTACGGGCCGAAAAGAGCGGATGAAGACCATTCGGCAGTACGAGGGCCTTTCGGGCTTTGCCGACCGCAACGAGAGCGAGCACGACGCATTTGGCGCGGGCCACGCAGGAACATCCATCTCCGCGGCGGTCGGGATGGCCGTCGCGCGTGACCTGAAGAGCGACGATTTCTATTCCATTGCTGTAATCGGCGACGGCGCGATGACGGCCGGAATGGCGCTGGAAGCAATGAACCATGCCGGGCACATGAACCTCCAGAAGCTCATCGTCATCCTGAACGACAACGCCATGTCGATTTCTCCGAACGTTGGAGCCTTGAGCAAGAACGTCAACAAGCTTCGAATCGACCCGCTGTACCGGAACGCGAAGAAGGACCTCGGCGAGTTTGTGGAGCATCTGCCACTCGGCCGCCAGGTCTGGCAGGGAGCCAAACGCGTGAAGGCGAGCATGCGAGACCTGCTCGTGCCTGCGAGCTTCTGGGAACAATTTGGATTCGAGTACTACGGTCCTATCGATGGGCACAACATCCAGGAGCTCGAAACTACTCTCGACTCAATCAAACGCGTGCCCGGAAAGCCGGTTCTGCTACACATCCTGACGGAAAAGGGCCACGGGGTACCGGAAGCCGCTGCCGATCCGATTAAGAGTCACAGCGGCACGTACTGGCTCAAGAAACCCGTCGCAGCCGACGCACCCAAGCCGAAGCCGACCTACAGCCAGGTATTCGCCCAGGCCACTCAGGAACTCATTGAGTCTGATTCCCGTGTGGTAGCGGTGACTGCGGCAATGCTCGAGGGCACGGGCCTGGCGCCGGTGCATGCCAAGCACCCTGACCGAGTCTTCGATGTTGGGATTGCGGAACAGCACGCTGTGACGTTTGCTGCCGGGCTGGCGACCGAGGGAATTAGGCCAATCTGCGCGATCTATTCGACGTTCCTCCAGCGCGGATTCGATTCGGTGGTCCATGACGTCGTTGTGCAGAACTTGCCGGTGGTGTTCGCGATGGATCGCGCCGGATTTGTAGGCGACGACGGGAAAACGCACCAGGGCTTCATCGACGTGAGTTACTTGCGATGCTTGCCGAACATGGTGGTGGCCGCTCCGAAGGACGAACGGGAACTTCGCGACATGCTCTACACAGGAGTGAACCACGACGGCCCGTTTGCGCTTCGCTTCCCTCGCGGCGCGGGACCGGGAGCGGCAACTGACGAACCTATGCGAGCGCTGCCGATTGGCCAGGGCGAAGTCCTGCGCGAAGGCAAGGACGTAACGCTGGTTGGCTTCGGCGCCACGGTCACGGAGTGCCTGCGTGCGGCGGACATCCTCGATGAATCTGGGATCGATGCAACTGTGATCAACGCGCGATTCGCGAAGCCGCTCGATGAAGAGCTGCTCCTGCATTACGCACGGGAGACCGGTGGCCTCATCACGGCAGAGGAAAACGTGCGCGCCGGAGGATTCGGCGACGCAGTGCTCGAACTTCTTTCTGACCATGGGCTTGCGGATACGTGCCTGGCAAACCTGGCCATGCCCGACGCCATTGTCGACCACGGGCCTCAGACGACCTTCAGAAAGATTCATCAGCTGGACGGTGCCGGAATCGCCGCGCGTACCAAAGAAGCTCTCATGCGAGAACCGTCAGCTGTGGAATCCGCGCCAGTGCCCACGTTGGCTTCGAACTAGTCCGTGACGGTTCCAGTTCCGAGTTCGCTCACTGAAAACCTGACGGCGATCGAAGATGCGCTTCGCGAAGCGCTCACCGACGGCCCGGACGAGTTGATTCATGTTGCGCGTTATGTCATGGGTTGGGAGGACGAAAACGGCAAGGAACTCGTCACCGGAGGTAAGCGGATTCGGCCAGCCCTCTGCGTATTTGCCGCGCAGTTGTTTGGCGGAAATGTTCGAGATGCCCTGCCCGGGGCGGTAGCAGTCGAACTCATCCACAACTTCTCGCTCGTTCACGACGAGGTGCAGGACCACGACGCGGAGCGCCACCACCGGCCGACGGTCTGGGCGCTGAAAGGCGAAGGCCAGGCGATCAACGCAGGTGACTTCCTCATCACTCGCGCCTTCGACGCTCTGTTGTCGGGGGAAGGCGCGCCCGAGCGGCGCACCGCCGCGCTAAAGGTACTGAACGAGGCTATGGCACGGATGATCGCCGGGCAGTGGGCTGACATCTCCTTCGAATCCCGCGTGAGCGTAGAACCCAACGAGTATCTAGGAATGATCCGTGGCAAGACCGGCGCATTGCTGGGCGCTCCCCTTGCGATGGGCGCATTGCTCGCCGGTGCGGACACGGGCCAAGCCACGAGACTCCAACAGTGGGGTGAGACGGTGGGGCTCGCCTTTCAGGTCCAGGACGACTACCTCGGAATCTGGGGAGACCCTAATCTGACCGGCAAATCCAACGTGAACGACATCGTTCGCAAGAAGAAAACCCTGCCGATTGTGCATGGCATGTCGGCGGACCGCGGAACCGTGATCCGCGAGCTCTACAAGAGGGAGTCCCTCGGAGCGGAGGACATTTCACGGGTTGTCAGCGTCCTTGAGGAATCCGGCTCGGACGCGTTTGCAAAGTCGGAAGCAGAGAGACTTGTTGCGGATGCCAACCAGATGCTTGCCGACTTCGAGTTGCCCGCAAGTGCACTTCAGCAACTGCGGGAGGTGGGGACATACCTCGTGGAGCGCGATCGGTAGAACTCCATTGCTCGTTCGGAAGTCCTCACCTAGCTTCACTTCGTGTTCGAAAGCGTTAAAGAGGACATCCGGCTCGGCGTCGCCTGGCACAGCGTGCCGGGAGTGGCGCGTACGCTCGGTGCCAGAGCAGAGACCGTCGCTGCAATTCTTCTCTCGGGCGAACTGCAAGTTGTCCTCGTCTACAGGTTCCAAGCGTGGGCGAAAGCGAATCACATTCCCTTGCTGCCAAACCTGTGCCGACGCCTAACTATGATCCTGGCCGGTGTCTCAATCGGTGACCGTGTGACAATCGGACCTGGTCTATTGATGAACCACGGTCACGTCGTGATCGATGGGGTGACGACCATCGGCCCGTTATGTTCGATCGCTCCGCACGTGACGCTCGGTTTGAATACCGGTGGTCCGGACGTCTCCTTCGAAGGGCCGAAGATTGGCAAGTTCGTATTCATCGGTACCGGCGCCAAGATCCTTGGGGACGTGCGAATCGGTGAGAACGCGCGAATTGGCGCAAACGCTGTAGTGCTCTCCGATGTTCCAGCGAATTGCACGGCCGTCGGGGTTCCTGCGCGAGTTATTGCGCATCAAACGCCGCTAGGACCGGCCGTTTCGAGTGAAGAGCGCTAGTTAATTAACCGGAAGCAGCGTTTCGCCCATGAGGTACTGGTCGATGCCGCGAGCGGCTTCGCGACCCTCAGCGATCGCCCAGACGATGAGTGACTGCCCGCGGGTCATGTCGCCCGCCGTGAACACGCCCGGGACGCTCGTCATTTTGTTCTCGTCGGCCTTCACGTTGCCGCGCTCGGTCAGTTCCACGCCGAGTTGCTCGATCATTCCCGGCTTTTCAGGACCAAGGAAGCCCATGGCGAGGAGCAGCAAGTCGACCGGCTCGCTGAATTCAGAACCAGCGACTTCCTTCATGACCTGCCGACCACCTTCGTTGACGAACTCAACGCGAACGGCATTTAGCGTGGTCAGCTTGCCGTTCTCACCGGAGAGCGACTTGGTCATGATTCCGTAGTCGCGTTCGCCGCCTTCTTCGTGCGCGGAGGTGACCCGATAAATGTTGGGGTAGAGCGGCCACGGGTTGGATTCGGCCCGCGCAGCCGGTGGCTTCGGCATGATCTCGTACTGGAGAATGTCTTTCGCATCCTGGCGGATAGCCGTGCCGAGACAGTCGGCCCCTGTATCGCCGCCACCGAGGATGATGACGCGCTTTCCTTCGGCCGAGATGAACTTCGCGTCGGGGATTTCGTCACCCGCGTTGCGCTTGTTCTGAAGCGGCAGGTAATCCATCGCGAGATATGTGCCCTCGAGGTCGCGACCCGGAACATCTAGGTTGCGTGCATGTGTGGCGCCGCCCGCAAGACAAATCGCATCGAACTGGGCCAGCATCTCGCGAGCGTCGATATCGACGCCGACCGCCACGCCGGGCTTGAAGACGACGCCTTCCGCCTCCATCTGCTCGATGCGCCTGTCGAGGAAGTGTTTCTCCATCTTGAAGTCCGGGATGCCGTAGCGCATGAGGCCGCCAATGCGGTCATCGCGTTCGAATACCGTGACGCCGTGTCCCGCGCGAGCCAGCTGCTGAGCGGCCGCGAGTCCCGCTGGCCCAGAGCCAATCACGGCGATGGTTTTCCCGGTCTTGATTTCGGCCGGCTCCGGGGTCACCCATCCGGCTTCGAACGCGTGCTCAATGATTGTCAGTTCGACCTGTTTGATCGTCACGGGATCGCTGTTGATCCCCAGCACACAGGCGCCCTCGCAAGGGGCCGGGCAGAGCCTTCCAGTGAATTCCGGAAAATTGTTTGTGGCGTGAAGCCGATCGATCGCATCCTGCCACTTCTCGCGGTATACGAGGTCGTTCCAGTCGGGGATTATGTTACCTAGAGGGCAGCCCTGGTGGCAGAACGGGATCCCGCAGTCCATGCAGCGGGCCGCCTGCTTTTTGAGGTGATCGACCGGGAAGTCTTCGTACACTTCGAGCCAGTCGTGAACGCGCTCGCCAACCGGACGGCGAGTCGGGAGTTCGCGATTGAACTCCAGGAAACCTGTCGGTTTAGCCACCCGCCACCCCCGCAGCCTCGCGCGATTCATCCGAACCCGAGCGCATGTTGGCTTCGTTGAGTACGCGGCGATATTCGGTCGGCATCACTTTAACGAACTTCGTCGCCATCGCGGGCCAGTCCCGAAGAATTCGCTCGGCGACGGTACTGCCCGTGTATTCGAGATGCCGTTGAAGCAGGCCCTGGACGAGGTCGAGGTCTTCGTGCTCTTCGAGCGCTTCGAGTCCCACCATCTCCAGGTTGCAGCGCGTGTGGAATGTGCCGTCCTCGTCCAAAACGAATGCGATTCCGCCGCTCATGCCCGCGCCGAAGTTGCGTCCGGTCTTTCCGATGATTACGGCTCGTCCGCCAGTCATGTACTCGCAACAATGGTCGCCGGTGCCTTCGACAACACCAAGGGCGCCGCTGTTCCGGACCATGAAGCGCTCGCCCGCCACACCGCGGAAGAATGCAGAGCCACTCGTGGCGCCGTAGAGCGCAACGTTCCCGATAACAATGTTTTCCTCGGGTACGAATGGCGAGTCCTTTGGCGGATAAACGATGAGCTTTCCACCTGAAAGACCCTTGCCGGTGTAATCGTTGGCGTCGCCGTCCAGGCGGAGCGTCATGCCCGACGGGACGAACGCACCGAAGCTCTGGCCAGCGGAACCGTGGAACGTGATGTCGATGGTGTCGTCGGGGAGACCGTTCTTGCCGTACTTCCGCGTTAGCTCGCTGCCGAGAATTGTCCCGACCGTTCGGTTTTCGTTCCGGATGGCAATGTCGAGTTTCACCGGTTCGCCGTGCTCTAGGGCGGGCGCGGCCAGTTCCACCAGCTTGTTGTCGAGGGCCCGGGCCAGCCCGTGGTCCTGTTCGGCGACGCATCGATTCGGTGTCTGCGCCGCATTCTCCGGGCGATAGAGGATGGCGGAGAGATCAAGACCCTGGGCTTTCCAGTGGTTCACTGCGCGCCTCACATCAAGGAGGTCGCTGCGGCCGACCAGTTCGTCGAGCGTCCGATAACCCATCTGGGCCATGTAGCCGCGAATCTCTTCCGCGATGAAGCGGAAGAAATTGACGACGTGTTCCGCCTTGCCATTGAATTTTTCGCGAAGAGCAGGGTTTTGCGTGGCGATACCCACGGGGCAGGTATCCAAGTGGCAGACGCGCATCATGATGCAGCCCATCACCACCAGCGGGGCGGTCGCGAAGCCGAACTCTTCAGCGCCCAGTAGCGCTCCGATGATCACGTCGCGACCGGTTTTCATCTGGCCATCGGTCTGGACAACGACGCGGTCGCGAAGCTTGTTCAGCACGAGCGTTTGCTGCGTCTCGGAAAGTCCGAGTTCCCATGGGATGCCAGCGTGCTTCAGCGAAGTGAGCGGGCTCGCTCCGGTCCCTCCATCGTGACCGCTGATGAGAATGACGTCGGATTTCGCCTTGGCAACTCCCGCCGCTACGGTGCCGACGCCAACTTCGGCGACCAGCTTCACACTGATGCGCGCGCGAGGGTTTGCGTTCTTGAGATCGTGAATGAGCTGAGCGAGGTCCTCGATTGAATAAATATCGTGGTGAGGCGGCGGGCTGATGAGGCTGACGCCGGGTGTGGTGAGCCGCACCTCCGCGATCCAGGGCCAGACCTTGGTGCCCATCAGTTGCCCGCCCTCGCCGGGTTTCGCTCCCTGGGCCATCTTGATCTGGATTTCGTCGGCGTTCACCAGGTACTCGCTGGTGACACCGAAACGACCCGAGGCAACTTGCTTAATTGCGCTTCGGCGAAGATCCCCGTTCTCATCCGGCGTGAACCTGCGGCGGTCTTCGCCGCCCTCGCCGGTGTTGCTCTTGCCGCCGATCCGATTCATCGCGATCGCAAGCGTCTCGTGGGCTTCTGCGCTGATTGACCCGTAAGACATGGCACCCGTTGCGAAGCGCCTGAAAAGGGCTTCCGCGGGTTCGACTTGCTCAATGGGGATTGGCTTGCGGTCCGATTTCAGCTCAAAGAGCCCACGGAGCGTGCACATGCGCTCGGCCTGGTCATCCACGAGAGTCGTGTACTCACGGAAGATGTCGAATTGGCCGCTGCGCGTGGCGTGCTGCAGCTTGAAAACGGTGTCCGGGTTGAAGAGATGAAATTCTCCGTCGCGGCGCCACTGGTATTGGCCGCCCCATTGGAGTTCGTGGAGACCGCCATCGCGCGGCGGGAAGGCACGCTGGTGATGTGCCAGCGATTCGACCGCGACCTCGTCGATACCGATGCCGCCAATGCGGGAAACGCACTTCGTGAAGTACGCATCGATGAACGGTTCGGCCAGGCCGATTGCCTCAAAGATCTGGGCGCCGCGATAGCTGTGGATTGTGGAGATACCCATCTTGGACATCACCTTCACGACGCCCTTCTTGATGGCCTTCAGGTAATGCGCGCGCAGCTCGTCCACCGAGATGCCCTCGACAATGAATCCGTCCTCTTGCGCCTGTTGAAGCGAATCGAGCGAAAGGTAGGGATTGATGGCGCCTGCCCCATACCCAATCAGTAGCGCGAAATGATGCACTTCGCGAGCATCACCGGATTCGACGATGAGGCCCATCTGGGTCCGCTTCTTTTCCCGAACGAGATGGTTGTGCAGCCCGGAAACGGCGAGGAGCGACGGAATCGGGGCATTCTCTTCGTCGACGCCCCTGTCGGAGAGGATGAGAATCCTGGCTCCCTTTTCCATGGCTTCATCGGCCGCGGCGAACAGTGCCTGCATAGCAGGTTCCAGGCCGGCTGGACCTGCCTTCGCCGGGAACAGCATTGGGATGACCGTCGACTTGAAGCGCGGATCTTTCAGCGACTTCAACTTCGCTAGCTGTGAGTTGCTCAGGAATGGACTTTCCAGGCTGATGAGGTGGCAGTCCTCCGGTTCCGCACCGAGGAGGTTGCCTTCAGCACCGATGACTGTCTTGACGGAGGTCACAAGCTCTTCGCGAATCGCGTCGAGCGGAGGATTCGTTACCTGGGCAAAAAGTTGCTGGAAGTAGTTGTAGAGCGGCTGCGGACGGGTCGAAAGAACAGCGAGCGGTGTGTCGGTGCCCATCGAACCGAGGGCCTCTTCACTGTTTTTCGCCATGGGCCCGAGGATGTACTTCATGTCTTCGATCGAGTAACCGAAGGCGATCTGCTGCTGCTGCAATGCCTCTCGATCGAGGGGATGCGGAGCCTCGGCTTCGGGGATGTCGTCGATCGGTACGAGATTTCGCTTGAGCCATTCGCCGTACGGATGCTCGGCTGCAAGGCGATCTTTCAACTCGGCGTCGGCGATGATTCGTCCTTCTTCGAGACTGACCAGGAACATCTTTCCCGGTTCCAGGCGGCCCTTGTGAATGACCTTCGCCGGGTCGATCGGAAGGACGCCAACTTCCGAAGCCATGATCACGGTGTCGTCGCTGGTGACGTAGTAGCGCGAGGGGCGCAGGCCGTTTCGATCGAGCACGGCGCCGATGTCTTTGCCGTCGGTAAATGCGACGGACGCCGGACCGTCCCACGGTTCCATCAAGCAGCTGTGGAACTCATAGAACGCCTTCTTCTCCGCGCTCATGGACTCGTGGCCCTGCCAGGCCTCGGGGATCAGCATCATCATGGCGTGGGCGAGCGGACGACCGGCAAGCACAAGAAGCTCGAGTGCTTCGTCCAGGCTCGCTGTGTCGCTGCCGTGTTCATTGAGGATGGGGAAGATCTTTTGGATGTCGGTGAAGTTCGGCGACTCCATCAATGCTTCGCGGGCAGACATCCAGTTGCGATTGCCGCGCAGCGTATTGATCTCGCCGTTGTGGGCGACCATGCGGTACGGATGCGCCAGTTCCCAGCTCGGGAAGGTGTTGGTGCTGAACCGCGAATGGAACATCGCCATCGCGCTGATGAGGTGTTTGTCGCTCAGCTCCGGAAAGTAGTCACGGAGCTGAACCGCGGTGAGCATGCCCTTGTAGACGAAGGTCCGGCAGGAGAGGCTGGCGAAGTAAAACCAGTCAGAATCGCGAATGCCCCAACGATCGATGGCCTTTTCGAACCGCTTGCGAATGACATACAGGCGACGCTCGAACTCATCGGTGTTCTTGATTTCAGTACCCCGACCGACGAAGGCCTGAAAGAAAGCAGGTTCGGCTTCAAGGGCCGTCTGTCCCAACGAAGCGTTGTTCGTGGGCACTTCTCGCCAGCCGAGGAGGTGCTGCCCCTCTTCTTCAACGATCGCGGCAAACAGGGCCATCGCCTGGGCACGTGCCTTCGGATCCGGCGACGCGAAAAACAGTCCAGCGCCGTACTGGCCCGCTTCCGGGAGCCTGATGCCGAGTTGGGCGCACTCCCGACGGAAGAACTCATGCGGAGTCTGGATGAGGATGCCGGCACCATCGCCGGTGTTCGGTTCGCTACCGGAAGCTCCGCGATGATTGAGATGTTCTAGTGCACTGAGTCCATCGGTGACGAGTTGGTGCGATCGGTGACCCTTGAGGTGGACGATGAAGCCGACCCCGCAACTGTCGTGCTCGAATTCCGGGCGATAGAGCCCCTGAGCGGACGGCAAATGCGGATGGCCCATCGACGTCTTCCTCGATTCGAAATCAGTTAATTCACCTTAAATTTGGGAATGTGCACGGCCCCTGCGGCGCGAGAGAGCGACCCTGCCGCAGATTGTGAAAACATTCGCAAACTTCGGGCGAACAGAAAGGTGAGCCTGCAGTATAACGCAGCAGTCAACCAGTTCGTCGAGTGCCAGCGCCCTATGTGGTTCCGACTGTGGAACGCATGTTGGTGCTAAGGTATTCCGAATCTAATTACACCGAGTGAGGCCATGGCCGACTTGTATTGGACTCCCGAAAACGTCGAAGAGATGGTGAGCGCCCGCTCGAAAATCCTGGGACCCCAGGTTTGGGCTGCTGCCACGCCAGATCCGCGTCACCTTATCTCGTTCGCCGGGGGCCTGCCGGACATCCCGTCCCTGCCCGGGGAGCAGCTACTGCGAGCCGCCCGAACCGTCATCGACCGTGAACAGAAAGAAGCGCTCGAGTACGGCGGAACGTTCGGACCGGCGCCATTACGAGACGCGATTGCAGAGCGCTCATCGCGAATTGAAGGCATACCGCTGACACGCGACAACGTAATCATCGCTTCGGGGTCGGCCCACGCGATCGGAATGGTCTGTGAAACGCTCCTCGATCCGGGAGATATCGTCCTGGTCGAGAGTCCGAACTTCCCGGGCAGCATGCGGACTATGCGCTCGTTCGGCGCTGAGCAGATCGCCGTGCCGATGGATGAGCACGGTATGCGGGTTGATTCGCTTGAAGTTGAACTTCAGAAGCTCGCGGACCAGGGGAAGCGCGCGAAATTCATCTACTGCATTCCCACTCACCAAAACCCTGCCGGCTGCACGATGCCCATCGACCGACGCGAGAAACTCGTGGAACTCGCCCGCAAGTACAACACCTTCGTGCTCGAAGACGACGCGTATGGCGAACTCTGGTTCGATCAGGAACCGCCGCCTTCGATTTTCGCTCTGAGCAATGGCGACCATGGAATCAAGGTCTCGAGCTTTTCGAAGATCATCGCCACCGGGCTTCGGATGGGCTGGATTATGGGTCCGCCCGCCCTCGTCTCACGAGTCGCCGCACTGCGGTACGACATGGGCTCCAGCCCGTTTCTCGGTCGCGTAATCGCCGAAATGATCAGCAACGGAGACCTCGATCGCCACGTCCTCAACCTGCGCCGGACCTACGCCAAGAAGCTGGAACGCGTGGAAGACGCGCTCCAGCGATATACATCGGAGTACGCGACGTACACGCGACCGTTGGGCGGCTTCTTCCTCTGGCTTCAGCTTCGCCCGGGCATGAGTTCCCGCGATGTGCAGATGGCAGCGAACGAACGAGGCGTCGTAGTTGGACAGGGTCCGCAATTCTTCGCCGATAACAAAGCGACCAATCACGTTCGGCTCGCGTTCAGCTACGTCGCCATGGAAGAGATCGAAGAGGGCATCCACCGGCTCGGCGACGCGATGGCCGATGTGGCTTCGCGAAGTTCCGCTAAATAGAACCTCTTGACGGACGGTAGCGAAAGTTAGACAGTCCGTCGTGACAATCGAATATTGGAGAGGGTCTCGCCAATGGCGGGAACCCGGGGCAAGCCGGTGAAAATCCGGCGCTGTGCCGCAACTGTAAGGTCCTAATCGGGCCGAGCCAGAAAACCCTCCCTCTCCGCAACCGATGATCCTTCGTGCAGAAAGGGGTCGGAGTGATGGTTTTTATTACCTGAAACCCGCCAACCTGGCGGGTTTTGTTCTTCCCGCCCATGTCTCTTCGAATGCCTCCGTTCAAACGGTGGCCAAGAGTTGTTGGGGATGATTTTTGAAACGCTTGGTACTTACTCTCGTTGCCGTGATGGCGGCAGGTTCGCTGCTCGTCGCGCACGCGGCCACGTCTCCGGAGGCGATTGCTTCCGGGGCGAGCTACATCAAGTCGCTACAGACAGCTAGCGGAGCCTATGGCTCGGACAGCCTGTCCCAAAACATGGACGCAGTCTTCGCAGTTCGAGCTGCCGGCTTCGATCCATCGAAGGATAAGGTCGGCGGCAAAGGCCCCGCCGAATTCCTCGCGGCGAATGTTGACCAGGTGACGACGCCTGCGATCGCCGCCAAGGCCGTTCTGATGGCAAAAGCCCTGGGCCTCGATCCGCGTTCAGTGGGCGGTGTGGACCTGGTGGCAAAAGCCGAAGCCGGGTTCGATTCAGCTACCGGTGTCTACGGTGAGGACGCGTTCAGCCAGTCCGTGGCGATGATCGGGCTGGCGTGTTCCGGAATCGACGTTCCAGTCGCTGCAAGCGTTGCACTTAGCGACCAGCAGCTCGCCGATTCCGGCGGCTGGGGCTTCGGCGGCTTCCCCGATCCCGATACGACGGCGATCGCGATCCAGGCGCTCCTGGCCACGGGTGCTTCCGCATCTGACGAGCCAGTTGCCAGGGCGCTGACTTTCCTCAAAGAGACCCAGGGGCTGGACGGTGGCTGGGGCTTCGATCCCAGTGAGTCCAACGTTTCCTCGACTGCCTACGTTGTTCAGGCGCTTTACGCCGCCGGTGCCGACCCGGCCTCGGCCGAATTTACCGTTTCGGGAGTTACGCCGATCGCCTACCTGCTTTCGCAGCAGTTGCCCGACGGTTCGTTCAAGGGATTCGATCCGGCGTACGGCACCAACCAGGTCCTGCCAGCTCTCGCAGGCGTGAGCTTCTGCGACGCGCCATATAGGCCCGTTGTGAATGTTCGTCCCGAACCCACTGCTACGCCGCCGGCACCAACGCCAACAGCGACGCCACGGCCATCAGTCGTTCCTGCTCCCCCTTCGACAGGTACGGGACCCGCGGACGATGGCAGCAACAGCAACATTTCCATGCTGGTGATAGCCCTTTTCGCAGCGGCGACCGGCATGGCTGGCTTCGCTGCGGCGAAGCGTCAGGGATAGCAACCAATGCACACCGGGGCGTGGATCGCCTGGGTGACGCTGGTATCGGTGGTGGCGCTGGCCACCACCAACCCGCTGTATCTGGCGATCCTGCTCCTGTGCATCGTCCTGGTCGCTGTCCTGGCACCTCGAACCGAAACAGCGGCCACGAGCTTCAAGGTAATGCTCATCTTCGGTTGCTCGATGCTCGTCATTTCGGTGTTCATCGCGACCATCAACGGAAACTACGGGGACCACATCCTCTTCACCGTTCCGGGGCCGGAAATCCCGAACTGGCTTGGAGGTCTTCGCCTCGGCGGGCCGGTCAGCGCTGAAGGCCTGGTTGCGGCCTGCGTCCGAGGAATGGCGATCCTCTCGATCTTCCTTGCCTTCGGGGTCTTTAACGGCGCGGTCAGCCCACATCGGGTACTTCGAACTACGCCGGGCGCGCTTTTTCACGCCAGCCTTGTGCTTACGGTCGGCCTGACCCTCCTCCCCGCGAGCATCGAAGACCTCCGCCGAATCCGGGAAATGCGCGCCCTCCGAGGGGCACGCGGAGGGTTTCGGGACCTCCCCGCCCTCATCGTCCCGGCCGTCATCAACGGACTCGAACGGTCGATGCAGCTTGCCGAGGCGATGGAAGCGAGAGGATATGCGGCGTCCGCGCTGCCACCGGCTCGTGCCCGGCTGGCCGCGGCCGCTTCGGCGCCACTCCTGGTGGCTGCAGCGTGGCTCTGGTTCTACAGCGATGCGCCGTGGAAGTACGTGGGGGCCGGGTGCGGCGGCCTCGGAACGATGGCGCTCATCTGGTGGTTCTGGGAGGCACGACGAGTCCATCTGACAACTTCGTTTTCGGCGGACCCGCTGCCTGTTAGCCAACGAATCGCGGTTGCGGCGTCGTGTGCAGCGATGGTGTGTGTCATCGGTCTCCGGACGGCGGGCGTCGGTTCGTTCGCCTACAACCCGTTCGCCGGACTTCCAAGCCCCGGATTCGAAATCTGGGCTGCCGTTGCTGTTGCGTCATGTGCGTGGCCGGCGGCGATCCTGGTGGCAAATGAGCGTCAGGCGACGATTACGGCGGCCGCGACCGTTGTAGTTCCGGAGATTTCCACGTGACAGTAGCGCACGTCGAATCCGTTACCTATTCCTACCCGCGGGCGACGGAACCGGCGCTTCGGGAGGCGAGCCTCTCGCTCAAGGAGTCGGAGCTCTCGTTGGTCGCGGGGCCATCCGGCGGCGGCAAATCTACGCTGCTGAGGCTGTTCAACGGGTTGGTGCCTCAGTTCCACGGAGGGATGATCTCTGGCGCTGTCACTGTCGACGGCCTGGATGCAATCAGAACGCCGACCCGCCAGCTATCCCTGTCAGCCGGAATGGTGTTCCAGGAACCCGAAGCCCAGTCGGTGGCCGAAACCGTTATCGAAGAGATCGCGTTTGGGATGGAACAGCGCGCCGTGCCACGAGATGAGATGCATCGTCGGGCCGACCAACTGCTTCGCGAGCTAGGAATCGAACATCTGCGGCACCGACGACAACAAACCCTCTCTGGCGGAGAGCGCCAACGAGTCGCGATCGCCGCCGTGTTGGCGATGGAACCGCGGCTGCTCCTCTTGGACGAACCGACCTCGCAACTCGATGAGGCGGGCGCCCATTCGTTGATGTCGGCCTTACTGGACCTAAAGCGACGCCGAGGACTTTCGATTCTTGTTTCCGAGCACAGGCTCGACCGGTTACTCCCGGAGGTTGACCGAGTGGTCGAGGTTGCGGGGGGCACCGTGCGTTCGATGACTCCGCAAGAAGCACTCGGCACACTCGACGCGGTGCCGGCGGCGGCAGAACTGTTTCGGCAACTTGGCCTCACGCCCATGCTGGGCACGCCGGATTTAAAGATACCCGGCGAACTGGCAATCGAACCGCGAGCCGACCCTTCACCTGGAGACCTTCTGCTGAGTCTTCTTGGCGTGGGAGTCGCCTACGGTGAACATGTGGCGCTTCGCCAGGCCAGCTTCGACCTGCACGAGGGCGAATTGATCGCACTCGTAGGGCCGAACGGGAGCGGGAAGAGTTCGCTGTTCCGCGCCATAACCGGACTAACGCGCGCATTCGAGGGGTCGATCCGGTACGGAACAAGCGCACAACCGAAAACGACACGCGAAATCACCCAGTTCGCGGGGCTCGTCCCGCAGGACCCGGCCATCGCGCTCTATCGCGAGTCAGTGCGAGAAGAGATCGCTGAAAGCCTCGGCAACCGCAAGAGCGGCAAAGTCGCGGAGGCAACAATCTCAAGGGCGCTCGAGGAATGGTCACTGGCTGCGCTCGCATCTCGAAACCCTCGGGACATCTCGGTAGGACAGCAGCAACGGGTGGCAGTCGCGGCGATGCTGGCGCACGAGCCAAAGGTCTGGCTCCTGGATGAACCCACGCGAGGAGCGGATGCCACAGCTAAGCGCGCACTCGGCGAGCGATTGCGCGCGCACGCCTCTCGCGGAGGCGCCGCAATTGTGGCGACCCACGACATCGAATCAGCTGCACAATTCGCAACGCGAGTACTCACGCTCGACGGCGGTTGCATCGTCTCAGATTTGCCAGCTCGTGCGGCATTCGCAGCAACGGGGCCACACGCAACCCAGGTGGCCCGGCTTGTACCTGGAGCGATCACGGCCAGCGAGGTCCGACGTGCGAATCGCTAAGACACTTCTTCCGGCGGTTTCGATCGTAATGGCACTTGCGTTCCTCACCGATGCTCGCGCAGATGGCGAGGCCGGGATCGTCATCCAGGACGGGGACACGGTGACAACGTTCTGCATTGCGTTCACTGGCGACGGAATTACCGGGGACCAACTGCTGAAGGCTGCAGGACAGACATTCGATGCCTACGGCGGCGGGAGTGGTCTCGCCGTTTGCTCGGTCAGCGGACGGGGCTGCGAAGACGCGAGTTCGTTCTCGTCGTGCTTTTGCCAATGCCAGGGCGGAAGTTGCACCTACTGGGCGTTCTTCACTCGAAGTTATGGAAAGAACTGGGTGTATTCATCCCTCGCGTTCAACTTACTGAAGGCAAAGGACGGCGATGTGCACGGCTGGAAATGGGGCCAGGGCGGACCAAACAGCGCCCCCGCACCGAAGGACGTCACTTTCGAACAGATCTGCGGCCATTCACCGCAGGGCGGAGCTTCGACACCTACGCCCATTCCGGCGACGGCGACACTTCGACCCACACTGCAGGCAACGGCGTCGGCAACACTGAGTACGGCCACCGCCTCGACCCAGACGGCCGAGCCACCAACCCAACCCGTGAGCCAGTCGGTGACGGTTGCACCACCCACTGGGTCGACTACACCGCTCGTCACGCTGACTGGCGTGGCCTCGAACGCAACCGTCTGGAACCCCTGAAATTTCGCCCACGACCAACTCGGAAGACAAGAACGGAGACTCTTCCGTGGCCTCGCTGATTTCGTTTGGCGCCGTTGCCCTCGCCCTCGTTGCTGCAATCGGCGCAGCCGTTGTTTGGAGGTCGAAGCGTGCCTAGGGCTATAGGGCGATTAAGGAACATTGATCCGGGGATCGCGATATTCATCGTCCTCAACCTCGTCGGACTTGTGGCGTATCTCAACCCTTTCTTCGCGCCAGGTCTTGGGGACGACGGCATCAACTCGTTCGCGCACAAAACGGACGCACCAATCGTCTTCGCCGTAACGGCAGCGCTGTGCATGGTGCTGGCCGTCGCAGACCTCACCGCCGGCGGGCTGAACAGCAAGTCGTTGGCTGCGCTCGGAGTCCTGGCGGCGCTCGCAGCAGTCCTGAGGACCATTACCTTGCTCGCCGGAGCCAATCTGTACTTCTTCCTGGTCATCCTCGGCGGCTACGCGTTCGGCTACCGCATGGGATTCTTGCTCGGGGCTTTGTCGTTCTTCCTCAGCGCGGTGGTCACCGGCGGGTTTGGCCCATGGCTGCCGTTTCAGATGTTCGCGAGCGCCTGGATGGGCTCAAGTGCGGGTTTGTTGCGGCTCTATGTCGTCCACAGTCACGCAGGACGGCGGACAGAGGTCCTGCTAGTCGTTGGGTTCGGCGTGGTGTGGGGCCTGCTGTTCGGGGCGATCACCAATCTCTGGTCGTGGCCGTTTTTCGCGGCAGGCCCGGACATCTCGTACGAAGCCGGACTGGGGCCAATTGAAACGTTTCGCCGGTACTGGAACTACTACTTCCTGACCAGCTTCGGCTGGGACTTGCTGCGAAGCGCATGCAACGCTGTCGTGCTGGTTTTCGTTGGAGGGCCACTGCTGCGAGCACTGGTGCGTTTCCGCGAGCGTTTCACGTTCGAAATGAACTGACTCCGAACGAAATAGCCCGGCGCGCGTAGAATCCGGCGCCGGAGGGTATCCCAATGCCGAACCTCACCATCGGAGCGGTCGAAGTCACGCCGCTGCTCGATTCACGAATGTTGATGAACCCCCACATGTTCATTCCCGCCCACGCCGACGAATTTGTCGCCGAGTACGCACACCAGGCGGACGCGCGCGGACTCTTCCCGATGGCAGTCACGTGTTTCCTCTTACGCTCTGCGGGGAAAACGATCCTGGTCGACTCTGGAATCGGGCGGCGACGACGGCCGAACATGCCGCTCGGGCACCTCAACGATTCGTTGTCCGAGGCGGGCGTGAAGCCCGAAGACATCGACATCGTGCTCAACACCCACCTGCACGTTGACCACGTGGGCTGGAACACAATCGACAAAGACGACGGGACGCGCGACATCTTCTTCCCGAAGGCGCAGTTCTGGTTTCAGCAAGGCGAGTGGGACTACTGGATGACGCCAGAACGGCTCGCCGACCCGGGCAATGCCCACCTCGTGGAGTGCGTCGAACCGCTTAGGAATACCGGACGAATCACCTTCGCCGAGAAGGAACAGGCGATCGACGAGCACCTGACATACGTCCCGACCCCCGGGCACACGCCAGGTCATGTCGCGATCGGCATTGCGTCCCAGGGTGAGCGAGCAGTGATCGTCGGCGACGCGTCGCATCACCCGGTGCAGCTCGTTCATCCCGACTGGTCACCCACATTCGACGTCGATCCGGTGCAATCCGCGAAGACACGCGAAAAGCTCTTCGACTGGGCTATCGACGAAGAACGAACGTGGCTAGCAGGGCACTGGGAACATCCGGGAATGGGTCGGCTTCAGCGCCTGGACGGCAAGCGCACGTTTCGAGCGCTCTAACCAACCCGACGTCTCGTTTGCCGTTCACTGGCGCGGCGTCGTAGGTTGCCTCAATGCGGCGTTTCCTTCTCCTGGCAATCGTTTCGATGGCCCTAACGTTAGGAGGAGCCGCATTGCCTGAGAGCGTCGCCTTTGCGGTCGAACACGGGGTTGTCGTTACTAGCTCGGGCGATGCGGGCGGAGCTTCCGGGGCCGTTTGTCCGGACCCGACCCTTTGCACCCTTCGACATGCCATCGAACTTGCGAACGTCGACGCCGACCCGGGAACGTTTCAGATACTCTTCGACCCGGACGTCTTCCCCATAGATGCTCCGGTGACCATCTCCGTAGGCAGCACACCACTTCCGACGATCTCCCGCGAAGATGTTTCGATTGATGGAATTGGCGGAGGGGTGTCCATCGAAAGTGAATCGAATGCCCTTTCGACCGCGCAGAACGGGCTGACCGCCACAGGAAAAGACTTTGGCCTCCGGAATGTTCGGATTCACGGCTTCTCGGCGAGTTGCCTGGCGGCGACTGGCGAAGCCGCCGAGATTGGTAGCCCGGGTTCAGGCAACGTATTCGGGGGATGTGCCAACGGTGTGGCCGTTGCAGGTCACGGTTCAAAGATCGCCGGGAACGTCATCGGGTTCCTTCCCAACGGCTCCTCAGATTCGGTTCAAACCGGGGTCATCGTCTCCGCGGGCGGTGTCACCGTCGGCGGCCCGGATTCCCCGGATGGCGCGGGCAACGTGATCGGTTTTGCTGATGTCGCCGTTTTCGTCGGGGCCGGAGCAGGGCCTTCTTTCAGCGGTGTCCAGATCGAAGGGAACGTCATCGGGAACCGTCCGAACGGCGAGTCCGCTGCGGTCGGAATTGGTGTCGTTCTTTCGCAACCCTCGGGTGTTTCCATGGTCACGAAAAACTCGATCGCACATGCCCAGACCGGAATCCAGGTTCGTGCGGATCAGGCGGCGTCAGTCATTCGAAACACGTTCAAGCTCAACACTTTTGAGGCGATCGGTGGCCTGGCAATCGATCTTGGTGCCGACCAAGTTCGAAATCCAAATGATCAAGGCGACTTCGACCTTGGCCCAAACAACTTTCTGAACCATCCGATCATCTCCCGGGCGACGCAGCTGAGCGTTTCGGGCACGGCCTGCGCCGGTTGCGATGTGCAGCTTTACCTGGCGGAACACCTCCCCGGCGGAATGACCGACTACGGTCGCCTGCCCATGCCCTCCGGTTCCGCCAAAGCCGACGGGACCGGAGCCTTCCAGATCAACAACCCGGCAGCTTCAGCGGGCGACTGGCTTATCGCTCTGGCCACCGACGCGGACGGGAACACGAGCGAGTTCGGCCCGCCATCCCGGGTTGGCTCGGGGGCCGTGCTCTGCGGAAATGTGCATTTGCAAGTCGGATGGAATCACGTGGGCTATTTCGGGAGCGAGACTGTCGCGCTGCTCGACACCTTCCCTGCGGACCCGAGCGGGAGTATCACGGCCATTTTCCGGACCGTGGATGGCACCAACATATGGCAACGGTGGTTTAAGGGGACGGCCGCGGAAAGGACGCTGAACACGGTGCAACCCGGCGAATCGTATTGGTTCTATGCAACCAGCCCGGTCACACTGGCAGGCGGATTTTCCGTGTCGTTCCCAGTGCCGGTCGAACTCAAAGCGGGAAATAACGACCTGACTTACCTCGGCGCCACGGCACACGCGCTTGATGCGCTGTCCAGCCTTGGAGGTTCCTTCCGTGGCCTCTATCGATATGACGCCACTGAGGAGACCTGGGAGCGATTCGGCGACCCGAGCGTCCCGGCGTGGGCGCAGGACTTCACGACGCTCGAAGCGTGCGGGACCTACCAGATTCTGCTCGACGCCCCGGCGACCCTGGTCCCACTTCAACCGTAAGGCTTCGCTATACTCGCCGTTCGCGCGCCGTCGTATGCGCCGGAGGTTCCGATGACTGTTGAAATCCGCGCCCTTCGAGATGCCGAAGAGTTGAAGCAATACCAGAAGAACGTGAACTATGTCTTCGCGTCGGCGCCTTCGCCGGAAGACGACCTGACTACGCCGGCGGCAGATTGGACGACCTGCGCCCTCGTTGATGGCCAACTCGCGACGACCTTCACAACACTTCCATTCACTGTTCGGCTCAATGGAAACCCCGTGAAAATGGGGGGTGTGACCGCCGTTGGCACGCTCCCGGCATATCGCCGACAGGGCCTGCTGCGCAAAGTCATGACACAGGCGCTCAGCGAAATGCGAGACCGCGACCAGTCGTTGGCTATCCTCTGGGCGAGCATGGCCGCTATCTATCAGCGGTTCGGATATGGCCTCGCGACCGGTTCGGCGAGCTACAAGCTCGACCCGCGTTTCGGTCGTTTTCAGTCAGGTTCCACCGCGCCCGGAACCATCGAACTGATGGAGAAGGATGACGCTTTCCCGGTGATAAAACAGAACTACATCCTCTGGGTGGCTGACAAGAACCTTGCGATTCACCGCTCGACGGTGCTCTGGCAGGCGAGCACCCTGCACGCGAATGTGAAAGACCACCCGGTCTATTGCGCCGTGTATCGGAACCTTGATGGGGAAGTTACCGGCCACGCCGTGTACCAGACCAAAGAAGGCCAGTTTGCCGACGCTGGTCCCGGCCAGGTGATGGAGGTCGCGGACTTCATCGCTCGGGATCTGGAGGCCTATCGAGGCTTGTGGGATTACTTGTGCGCGCATGACCTGGTGCGTCGAATCGAGATGCGGGTGGCTGAAGACGATCCGGCTCCGGAACTCCTCCTGGAACCGCGAATGCTGCAACGGAGCACGTGGGACGGTATCTGGATGCGGGTCGTCGATGCGGAAAAGGCGCTGCCGCAGCGACCGTACGGGCGGCGCGGCGAACTCACTATTCGCATCGAGACCGACGACATCTGCCCGTGGAACGTTGGCACCTACCTCCTCGAAACGGACGGTCCGAGCGCTTCCGTCAGGAGAATTGACCGCGAGGCAGACATCACTACCTCTCCGAACGTGCTGTCTTCGCTCATCTCTGGGTATCGACCCGCTTCGCATTTCGCGCGGGCCGGACGGCTTGTCGCCAAGGACGATGCAGCACTGCAAACGGCCGACGACCTCTTCCGGACGAAGCACGCGCCGTACTGCCCGAACGGGTTCTAGTCGCTTCGAACTGCGTTCGGCTTGCGTCTCAGTGTCGTTTAAACTCGCCTTCTACAACGAAGGAGCGAGCCGCTATGCCTCCGATACTCCCTTTCAACGCGCTCGAAACTACTTTGGCGAACGGTCTGCGGGTAATTGCCCTGAATACGGGCTTCCCGAACCTGGTTTCCCTGCAAATCCCCGTGCAGACCGGTTCGCGCAACGAAGTCGAAGCAGGGAAGTCCGGCTTCGCGCACTTTTTCGAGCACATGATGTTTCGCGGCACCGAACGATTTTCGGCCGAGGCGTACCAGGACATCATCACGCGTTCGGGGGCGCGCCAGAACGCCTACACCACCGACGACTACACGAACTATCACATCACGTTTGCGAAAGAAGACCTCGAGCAAGTCCTCGAACTTGAAGCCGACCGCTTCATGAACCTGAAGTACAGCGAGGCCGACTTTAAGACGGAATCCCGCGCCGTCCTCGGCGAGTACAACAAAAGTGCGGCCGACCCGCTGACCAAGCTGATCGAAGTCCAGCGTGACCACGCCTTCCAGACCCACACCTACAAGCACACCACGATGGGCTTCATCGCCGACATCGAAAACATGCCGAACCAGTTCGAGTACTCACGAACTTTTTTCGATCGCTGGTACCGCCCGAGATACACCACGGTGATCGTGGCGGGCGACATCGACCCACACGCTGCCACTGCCCTCGTCGAAAAATACTGGTCCGCGTGGGAGGCGGGCAACGACTCCGGTGTGGTTGTGCCGCAAGAGCCGGCTCATTCCGTTCCCACGCTGGTGCACCATCATTGGGAAACTGCCACGCTCCCGTGGCTTTCGGTCGGTTTCCATGGGCCGGCGTTCTCGACAACTACGAAGGACTATGCCGCACTCGACTTCCTTCTCGACCTGATGTTCGCGGAGACGTCGGACATCTACCGAAAGCTCGTAGAGCGCGAACAGGTCGTCGACGAACTGTTGCCGTACCTGCCGTCTTCCCATGATCCGGGACTTGCCACGATTTTCGCGCGAGTAAAGCGAATCGAAGATGTGCCATATGTGCGTGACCAGATTGCCTCCACCCTAACGCGCGCTGCCACCGTTCCGATCGCTTCGAAGCGGTTGGAGGAAGCGAAGTCACACGCGCGATACGCGTTCGTCCGCACTCTCGACAATTCGGAATCGATTGCCTCAACGCTTGCCCGATTCGTGCGCTTCGAACGGCGTTATGACACCTTGAACGAACTCTTCGACATCTCCGAGACGTGCACGCCGGTCGACCTCTTGAGCGCGGCACAACGCTACCTCTCGGAATCGAACATGGTCGTTGCCACGCTCTCTCACGAGGAAGCGCCAACGGCTCTGAACACCGCACCGACGCTGACCGCGCCGGTTTCGAACGCTGGTCCTATCAAAACAATCTCCCTGCCGGGACCGTCCTCTCTGGTTCGCTTCAAGCTCCTCTTCGGGGCCGGGTCGGCTGACGATCCGGAGGGCAAGTTCGGCCTCGCAGCGCTAGCCGCTTCCATGGTGGACGAGGCCGGCAGTGCCGAAATGCCTTACGACGAAATTACCCGAGCGTTGTTCCCGCTGGCAGCTTCTTTTTCGGCACAGGTAGACCGCGACATGACGACCTTCACGGGCGTCGCTCATGTCGATGTTCTCGACCAGTTCCTCGAAGTGGCGCTTCCACAATTGCTGGCGCCGGGACTACGCGATGACGACTTCTCGCGAGTCAAATCGCAGCACTTGAATGCCCTCACGCAGGACCTTCGCTCGAACAACGAGGAGGAGTTCGGCAAGGAGCGCCTCCAAGAGTTGGTCTTCAGCGGCACCGCATACGGGCACACGGCACTGGGCTCAGCGTCGGGGATTGAGTCCATCACAATCGAGGACGTACGGGAGTTCATCTCGAAGCACTACACCCGTGCCAACCTGACGCTTGGCGTCGCCGGAGACATACAACCCGAGCAGGAGGCGGCGCTGAAGCGGGCGTTGGGAAGCCTCCCAGAAGGTAATCCACGACTTTCGTATCCAGTTTCGGCCAGTAGTCCAACGGGATTGCACGTCGAGATCGTTGAGAAAGAGACGCGCTCAGTGGCGATTTCGTTCGGTCACCCGATAGGGGTGCGAAGGGGGCATCCTGACTTCGTCGCGCTCTGGCTCGCTCGGGCGTGGCTCGGGGAGCACCGGGCGTCTAACGGGCAGCTTTACAACCGGATCCGCGAAATCCGCGGCATGAATTACGGCGACTATGCATACATCGAGGCGTTCCCGCGGGGCATGTACCAGTTCTTCCCGGACCCCAACCGGGCCCGGAGGGCGCAATTGTTTGAAGTGTGGATTCGTCCGTTGCAGCCGGACCAGGCGTTGTTTGGTTTTAAGCTCGCGTTGTACGAATTGCGTAAGTTCGTGGAGCAAGGCCTGAGCCCCGAGGACTTCGAAGCGACTCGCGAGTACCTGGCCAAGAACGTGTTCGTCCTGACGAAGACGCAGGACCAGCAACTCGGATATGCGCTCGACAGCGACTGGTACGGAACTCCCGAGTTCACGACCTACATCCGAGACCAGTTGGCCGCTCTCACCGTCGAACAGGTGAACGCCGCGATTCGAACGCACATCTCCGCCGACAATCTCCAGGCCGTCATCATTTCGGCCAATGCCGAGCGAATGCGCGAGCAACTGCTTTCGGATGAGCCAGCCGTTATCCACTACGACGGCGAAAAGCCCGCCGAACTACTGGAAGAGGACGTGCTTCGTCGGGGCTTATCCGCTCGCGCTGACACCCGAGCGGATCAATATCACGAAGGTCGAGGATGTCTTTCGCTAACTGTTAACACCGTGGGCCGCCCGCGCCTTCCGCGGCCTCGCTGTGCTACAGTCGCGGCGAAATTCCCGAGTCTGGAATTGGAGAGCCACAGAATGAAATTCGGAATCTTTTACGAAATCTCCGTGCCGCGACCGTGGGGGACGACCACCGAGTACGAGGTCTATCAGAACTGCCTCGAACAGGTTCGGCTTGCCGACGAACTCGGCTTCGACCAGGTCTGGGCCGTAGAGCACCACTTCCTCGAAGAGTATTCGCACTGTTCCGCGCCGGAGATTTTCCTCACGGCGTGCGCGATGCAAACCAAGAACATCCGAATCGGGCGCGGGATTGTCGTCTGCGTGCCGCAGTTCAACAGCCCGATTAAGGCTGCCGAAGTTGCCGCGACCATGGACCTCGTTTCGGGTGGGCGCCTGGAGTTCGGAACAGGCCGTTCCGCCACCTGGACTGAGCTCGGAGGATTCGGGGCGGACCCGGACGAGACCAAGAAGACCTGGGACGAATGGACTCGAATCATCCCGAAGATGTGGACGCAGGAGCGATTCGGTTATGAGGGACGCGCGTTCTCGATGCCGCAGCGCACCATTCTGCCGAAGCCCCTCCAGAAGCCGCACCCGCCGATGTGGGTCGCCGTCACCAGCCCGGGAACGGAACTCGACGCGGCCGACCGTGGCATGGGTAGCCTTGGCCTGACCTTCGGCGGGTTCAAGGAGCAAGAGAAGAAGATTGGCGAGTACCGCCGGCGGATCAAGTACTGCGACCCGGTCGGCTCGTTCGTCAACGAGCAGGTCAACACGGTGAACTTCCTCATGTGCCACCCCGACCTGCAGTACGGCGCGAAGGCGGGCCAGCGCCTCGCTGGAACCTTCAACTACATGGCCGAGCAACTTCTTGCTGCGCGTCAGGCCTACCCGACGCGCTCGTACCCAAACCTTGGTTTGCTGCCGGCGCTGCGCCGTGAGTCTTCCACCTCTCCCGAGGGCCAGATTCCTGAAGGGCTCGCCATAGGCAACCCCGACCGCATCGTCGAAGTCATCAAGAATTGGGAATCGGTCGGTGTCGACCGCATCAACTTCCTGCTGAACGCGGTGGAAACCATTCCCCAGGAAGAAGTCCTCGCCTCTATGCGACTGTTCGCAAAAGAGGTCATGCCGAAGTTCGCTGATAAGAAAGAGCCGGTAGCGGCCGGCAGCGCAGCAGGGGGCGCCTGATGCCACTCGTAGGCACGCGCGAACTCACCTCGTTCGATTCTGGTCCGCTCGTGACGCAGCCGGAGGGCGACGCGTGGGAGCTGGCCAGTTCCGGAATCCTGCAAATCATGTACGAGATCGACGCTGAAGCAGTCACTTCACTGTTGGCGCCAGCCCTCCATCCCACGGTTCCGCCAACGGTGGTGCTGACCATCACAAACGTCCCGGACAGCCCGGCCGGGCCATTCGTGATGGCTGAAGCGAAGATTGGCGCGCGCTCCGGTGCACGGCCGCGCGGTCTTTCGTTCGCTGGCTTCTGCAGCTCAGCAGAAGCAGCCAAGCAGCTCTCGGCGCGGTGGGGCTATCCGCTAAAGGTTGCAGAGGTTTCGCTGACGAAGCGGTACGACCGAGTGATTGGGAAGGTTGTTAGCGGCGGCACGACCGTCTTGGAAATGCGAATGATGAACCCGGAGCCAATCGCGGGGAACGACATTCAGTACCTCGCGGGCCTGAACGTCGCGAAGATTCAGAGAGACGGCGCAACGCTTTCGCGGCTCATCCAGGTCGACCCGGATTATGTCTTCCGAAGCGCAGACCGGGGTAAACCGGAACTCCAGACTTTCGACGCCGATGCATTCAATCTTCCCGGAGCAAAGCCTCATTGGCCGGTGTCGGCCTCGTATGCGGTAGCCGACATTCAGATGCCGGAACTCCGCTACCTGGTTGACCCGGCGAAACCGCCGCTCGCCTCGGTGGAGCGCCTCTAGACATCGAACCTGTCCCCTCTCCCTGAGCGGAGAGAGGGGACACCCGGCTACCTAGGAATATCGGAACTCCGGGCCATCCAAGTCGATGGCCGGGAGTTCGTCCTTTTCGCGCCAGTAGTCCTGGGAATGCTGCCATTCGGGTTTCGCGCCACGTTTCGGCAGCAAGTTCATGCCGCGCATCATGTAGCCCGGGTTGAAGTTCTCAGGGTCGATCCAGGGGAGCAGTTCCATTCCTTCGTCCTCTGGACGCAGGGCGACTTCGACTCGCTTCGCATTCTTCTTGTCCATGTGTCCGAGCAGGCGGAGGACGAAGTCGGCGAGCAGATCGGCCCGCAGCGTCCAGCTCGCGCGGAAGTAACCGAACACCCAGACGAGGTTCGGAATTCCGGTGAACATCATTCCTCGATACGTGATCGAGTCCGAGAACACGAGTGGCTTGCTGTCGATTTCGAAGTCGATGTCGCCGAGCACATTCAAGTTAAATCCCGTGGCGGTGACGATTATGTCAGCCTCGAGCTCCTCCCCGGACTTCAGCAAGATGCCGCGATTGGTGAAACTCTCGATTTCATCGGTGACCACCGAGGCTTTCCCACCGCGAATGCCGCGAAAGATGTCGCCATCCGGCACGAACGCAATGCGCTGACGCCAGGGGCGATAGCGCGGGGTGAAGTGCGTTTCGATGTCGAAATCGTCGCCAAGGTACGCCCGGACGCCGCCCAGGAGTTCGCGCTTTACCGCTTCGGGTTCTTCGAAAGACCGCTTTGTGAACGTCGCCTGGTCGAAAAGGATCTTTCGTCGAACGATCTCGTGGATCCACGACTCATCGACCTGGAGTTCGCGGAGCGTGTCCGCGAGGTCATTCTGGTTCCGGCCAGGAATGAAATAGGTCGGCGACCGCTGAAGCATCGTCACGTGCTCGCACTCGTTGGCGATCGCCGGGATGAGCGTCGCGGCCGTGGCGCCGGAACCGATGACGATGACCTTCTTACCCGTGTAGTCCAGGTCTTGCGGCCAGGACTGTGGGTGCACGATTTGCCCCTCGAACTTTTCCATGCCGGGCCATTCCGGGGTGTAACCCTCGGAATGGCGGTAGTAGCCCTGGCACATCCAGAGGAAGTTCGTCGTGAACCGCGCCGTTTCGCCCGTGTCAGAACGAACTGCCTCGATTGTCCAGAGATTATCCGCGCTGCTCCACTTTGCCGACGCGATCTTGTGGCCGTAGCGGATGTGTTTGCCCAGGTCGTTCTCGCTGATGACGTCGCCCATGTACTTGAGGATTTCCTCAGCGCTGGCAATTGGAGCGCTCGTCCATGGTTTGAATCGGTAACCGAACGTGTAGAGGTCGCTATCGGACCGGATGCCCGGATAGCGATGGGTCCACCAGGTGCCGCCAAAGCTATCGAGGGCTTCGAGCACGACGAAACTGGTGTCGGGGCGTTCCGCGGTCAGGTGATAGGCGGCGCCAACGCCGGAAATGCCGGCACCGACGATGAGAACGTCGAAATGCTCGGTTGTCGCCGATGGCCTGCTTAAGGTTTCGGTTTGGGTCATATCAGATTCACCTACCATATTTTCGCGGCCAGACGGGCCCCGGGGGAATCATCCGAGTCTTTTCGAAAAGCGCCAAGTCCAATCGGGCGGTTGGCGGTGGCCCTCCGTACAAAGACTTTAGCCGAGCATTTCTCGAAGCTGTTCCGGAGACGTAGCAGGCATCATGCACATCATGTTCTCGCAGACGTAGGCGACCGGCATGTCGCTGCTCGGTTCGCGTCCCTCGAACATCGGCAGCCCATCCGCGTCTGGAGTTGGCGCAAGTGCGGTCCAGGGGAGGTACCGTTCTGCAACGACATCCTCCAGGGCCACCCGGCGCTCGGGTGACCCCACTACGACTAGTTCGCGGCTCGGCGTGGCGAGGAATTCGATTGCCTGAAGGATTGTGCCAAAGCCAGTCACCGCCCGGAGAAGATGGTCGGCAACCTGTGCCGCTACCTCGTCCGCGTACTTTTCCCAGTCGCTGCGACTGTAGTAACGGCCGAGCCACAGCCCGAACAGTGCGGCGCTCCCATTGCCGGAAGGTGTCGCCGAGTCGAAGAACGGCTTCTGGCGCAGCAGCAACTTCTCGCCGTCAGCAGGGGTTTCGAAGAAACCGCCGAGGTCCTCATCGTGGAAGCGGGAGAGGATTGCCTCCCAAAGATCGCGCGCCCAATCGAGCAAGGCGACATCCCCGGTTAGCTTGAACAATTCGACGAGGCCCAGCCCGACGTACGCGTAGTCTTCGAGCATTCCATCAACCTTCGCCACGCCGTCCTTCCAGGTGTGGAGCAAACGACCCTCGGACCACGCTGAGTTCCGCAGGAACGCCGCAAGTTCCGCCGCAGCTACCTGGTAGCGGACCTCGCCGAGAACTCTGCCGGCCTCAGCGAAAGCAGCGAGTGCGAGACCGTTCCAACTGGTGAGTACCTTGTCGTCGAGTCCCGGGCGCACACGCGCCGAACGGACGGCGAGAAGCGCGTCGACGGCTGGTTCAAGCTTCGCGAGCACTTCGTCAGGCGTAATTTTGAATCGTTGAGCCAGTTCTTCCGGATTGGCTCGTGCGAACAGCACGTTCCGGCCGGTGAGTTCGGGATGGTGCGGATCGCGAAAGTTTCCTTCCCGCGTGGCGCCAAACCAGGCGATGACAACATTGGCGTCCTCGCCGCCGACTGCTTCCCGGATCTCGTCGACGGTCCAAACGTAGTACTTGCCTTCGATGCCCTCGCTGTCAGCGTCGAGGGCGGCGTGGAAGCCTCCGGCCGAGTCGCGCATCTCTTCGAGGAGGAAGTCCAGCGTTTCGCGAACGACATGTTCGAACCCGGGATCCTTCGTGATCTGATAAGCGTTGAGGTAGACGCGTGCGAGCTGGACGTTGTCGTAGAGCATCTTCTCGAAGTGGGGCACCATCCACTCGCCATCGACGCTGTAACGCGAGAAACCGCCGCCGAGCTGGTCGTACATGCCGCCGGTGGCCATGGCGCGAAGCGTATGCAGGACCATCTCAAGGGCCGACTGGCCAATTTCGGACTCGCTGTCTCTCGCATACACGCTGAGGAGGAAGGCGAGGTTCGTCGGGCTGGGGAACTTTGGCGCCATTCCGAATCCGCCCCACTCGGCATCGAATACCTCGGCGAAGTGCTCGACCGCCCGCGAAGTGGTGGCATGCGAGGGTTCTTCACCCGCGCCGGGCACACGTTGCGTCGCCTGTTGGAGGTGGGCGGTCACCTTTTCCGCGGAGCCCAGGATTTCGTCGCGGTCAGAGAGCCATTTCTCGTGAAGGAATGTGAGCAAGCGACCGAAGCCCGGCCGACCGTGACCGTCGTCCGGAGGAAAGTACGTGCCCGCATAGAACGGTCGCCCATCGGCAGTCATGAAGACGGTCATCGGCCACCCGCCAGAACCGCTGACTGCCTGTACGGCGGACATGTACACACCGTCGACATCAGGGCGTTCTTCGCGGTCGACCTTGATGTTCACGAAGAACTCGTTCATCAGCGCCGCCGTGGCGGGATTCTCGAACGACTCGTGAGCCATGACGTGGCACCAGTGGCACGAGCTATAGCCAACCGAAAGCAGGATCGGCTTGTCTTCGTCACGCGCCTTGGCGAAAGCTTCTTCGCCCCATGGGAACCAGTCGACAGGGTTGTCGGCGTGCTGGAGCAGGTAGGGGCTGGACTCGTTTGCGAGGCGATTCGGCATCGTTCGAGCGTACAGCAAACTCCGCGTGCGGTTGGATTGCGCGGCGAGGGAATCGACAATCGCGAGGCCGACGCTCCAGAATGCGGCCATGTCTGCTGACCTTGTTATTCGCAACGCTCGCATCATCGACGGTTCAGGTTCTGCCGGGTTTTCGGCGGATGTCTCGGTGCAGGATGGACGCATAAGCGCGATCGGCACCGCGGGCGCCGGCACTCGGGAGATCGACGCGAAGGGCCAGGTCCTCTCCCCCGGATTCGTTGACACCCATTCCCACGACGACGGCGCATTCCTGCGCTACCCGGACATGTCGTTCAAGCTCGCACAAGGCGTGACCACGGATATCAGCGGGAACTGCGGTTTCAGCACGATTCCGAACGAACCAGGCCGGGAATACATGGCAGGCGATATCTCAGGGCCGGGTTCCGGATGGACGGACCTCGATTCGTTCTATGAGGCCTGCCTGGCAAAGAAACCGGCGATTAACAATGCGATGCTGGTCGGTCACAACCGGATTCGAGCGCACGTGGTCGGCATGGAGAAACGGCTCGCCACGGCCGCAGAAGTGGCCGAAATGCGCGGCCATGTTGCGCAGGCGATGGAGCAGGGCGCCGTGGGCTTCTCAACCGGCCTGATTTACGAACCTGGCCGCTATAGCGACACGGATGAGGTGGTGGCCCTCGCTTCAGAATGTCGACCGTACAGCGGCATTTACGCGACGCACATGCGCAACGAAGGCGACAAGCTCCTCGAAGCGGTCGATGAAGCGATGCTGATCGCCCGGGAAGCGGCGATCCCGCTCCATATTTCGCATCACAAGTCAGCGGGGAAGCGGAACTGGGGCCGAGTGAAAGAATCGCTGGCGAAGGTGGACGCCGCCAATGCGTCTGGCATGGACATTACGCTTGACGTTTATCCGTACACAGCGGGCAGCGGCCCGATGTGGCAGTACGTGAACCTCGAGAAGATCGACACGGAGTGGGCACAGGGCGTGATGATCGCAAGCTGCCCGGACTATCGCGAATTCGAAGGCAAGATGGTGCCGGATATTGCAATCGAACAGGAATGGTCGATCGACGAGACGGTCCGCGAAATCGTGACGAGCCCAAAGGGCCGTTCGGTTATCTGCATCCACTTCATCATCGATGAGTCGGATATCGAAACGAACCTGCGGCATCCGAAGATGCTCATCGGTTCTGACGGAATCCCGGAACTCAAGGGAAATCCACATCCGCGGCTGTTTGGGACAATGCCCCGGGTGCTGTCGCGTTATGTTCGAGAACGCAAGGTGCTCACGCTCGAGGAAGCGATCCGGCGGATGACTAGCGCCTCGTGCGAACGGTTCGGCCTGACCGACCGGGGACTGGTGAAAGAGGGCTACTGGGCGGATCTGGTGTTGTTCGACCCCGACACCGTCCAGGATTTGGCGACCTATGAATCACCGAAGCAAGAACCCGCTGGCATTTCGATGGTGGTTGTGAACGGCCGAGTGGCGTACGAGGGCGGAAAGCACACGGGAGTAGGCAGCGGCCAGATGCTGCGCTTTAAGCGGTAGCTTCGTGCGCCACGCCCCTCCGGGCCGCGCTCAACGTATAGTCCGAACTCACACACCCAACTGGAGAACTTCACTCATGCAGATGCCTGCTGTTGCCCTCGCTGCCGCCGCTGGACGGCGAAAGTGGACCGTCGAAATCGCCCAGAAGCTGGAAGGCGCCGGCTTCCAGGGAATCTATTGCGCCAGCTTCGGCGATGGCATGGGCCTCTGCCTTTCGATGGCTCACGCCACCAAGACGATCAAGTTCGGCACGTCGATCATGCCGATCTACTACCGGGTACCGTTCGACCTCGCTCAGTCCGCGGCCTACATCCACGAGATCAGCGATGGACGCTTCTACCTGGGCATCGGCGTTAGCCATGGTCCTTCGTTGAAGCGCCTCGGCGTCGAGGCCGGGAAGCCGCTGACCGACACGCGCAACTATGTGGAGCAGATGCGGGCCACCGTCCAGCAAACCGGGCCGCTCCCGCCCATCGTCCTTGCATCGCTGCGGACGAAGATGGTGGAACTCTCAACGGAGATTGCCGAGGGGGCAGTCTGGGCGAATGCGTCGCGGTCGCACATGGGCGAATCGCTTTCGCACATTTCGGCTGAGAAGCGGGACGGCGACTTCTTCATCGGCGACATGATCCCCACCTGCATCGATGACAACGACCCCGCGGCCGCCGCGAACGTCAGCAAGCGGACGCTCACGGGCTACGTGATGCTGCCGAACTACCGCAACTACTGGAAAGAAGCGGGCTACCGTGAGGAAATGGAAGCCATTGAAGCGGCACTCGCCCGCGGCGACCGCGAGGCGCTGCCCGGACTGATGACGGACCGCTGGCTGAGCGACTCCACCCTCTACGGAACGAAGAAGCAGGTACTTGAAGGGCTCGAGCAGTGGTTCGCCGCAGGGGTGAAAACGCCGATCCTGGTGCCGTCTTCGACCAGTGGCGGGCAGGTGAAGGCGATGGAGGAACTGTTCGCCGCCTTTGCCTGATCTGCGCGAATTTCCTGCCTCGGCGACAATGGCTGGAGTGCTCGAACAAGAACTGAAGGTAGCGGTCGATGCGGCGTTGAAGGCTGGCATCGAAGTTGCGCGCTTTCGGCGTGAGGGCGTCCGCTACGGTCGCAAGGAGGGCTGGGAACTCGTTTCCGAGGCCGACATCCGGGCCGCTGAGATTCTGCATGCAGAGATCACGGGGCAATTTCCGAACGACGGCTGGCTGAGCGAAGAGCATCACGACACGGACGAGCGACTGACGCGCGAGCGTGTTTGGATCGTCGATCCGATCGATGGGACACGTGAGTACCTCCAGGGCATCGGCGAGTACTCGATTTCGATCGGCCTGGCGATCGGGGGCGAGCCCGTCCTCGGGGTGGTCCACAACCCCGCAACCGGTGAATTGTTCGCAGCGGAATGCATGAGTGCGACCGAGCGGCCACCGACGGAGTCGATAGGCACGCCCCTTGAGGTGCTGGTCGGGCGCGGCGAACAGCTGCATGACGCGCTTCCTCCGCTTCCGAAGGAGACCGAAACCCGCGGAGTGGGCAGCGTTGCGTATCGGCTCGCGCTGCTTGCCAGTGGGGAATCGAACGCGGCCTTGAGCGGTTCGGGGCGAGCCGAGTGGGACGTTGCGGCGGGGATAGCGCTCTGCAGGGCGGCAGGCCTCCGGGCCAGCGACATCTTCGGCGACGAGATGCCGTTCAACCAGGAAGACCCGTACGTGCGCGGATTCCTTGTGGCTGAGCCCGGACTACACGGGCGGCTTGCCACGTTCTTCCAACAATTCCGGCGCGAATGACGCGCGCTCGATGTGGCGGTAACGTTGCATCACACAACCTACTCGGGAGACAGACATGAGCATCGGCATTGGATTGGGCATCGCGGGATTCCCGTTTTCGGGACCGAAGCCGTTTCTCTCCTGGATTGACCTGTGCGAAGAGCGCGGCGTCGATTCAGTCTGGCTGAGCGAGCGAATCGTATCCCGCGCGCCGGGCCTTGAGTTAATGACCACCTTCGGTGTGATCGCGGGCCGAACTGAGCGGCTGAAGTTCGGCATGAATGCGATCGTTGTCTCGCTTCGCGACCCGCTCATCCTGGCCAAGGAGTGCGCCTCACTGGACTACCTCAGCGGAGGACGTCTTCTGCCGGTGTTCGGCGTCGGCGGTGAGGTCAACCCGGAATTCCGGGCCACCTCGAGGAACCCAAAGGGCCGCGGCGCGCAGTCCGATGAGATCCTCGACATCATGACTGCCCTCTGGACCGGTGAACCGGTGACGTACGACGGGAAGTATTACCAGTACAAAGACGCGGTAATCACCCCGAAGCCAGCCCAGGCGCCGCTGCCCCTCTGGGTTGGCGGAAGTTCGCCGGCCGCCATTCGGCGTACGGCTCGGATTGGCACCGGCTGGCTCGCAGGACTGCAGACGCCGGCGCAAGTGGCACCCGTGGTAGCAGCGATCGGTCAACAGAGCGCAGAGGCTGGAAGGCCCCTGGACGACGATCATTACGGTGCCGGTTTTGCGTTTCGGTTTGGGTCACAAGACGACGATGTCGTTCAGCGGCAGGCGGCTCGCGCTATCACGAATTCCCGATGCGCCCGATCCGTTCGACTACATCGCGGCAGGAGACGCCGCAGTCATCGCGAGTCGTGTCCGGGAATACATCGAGGCGGGCATTTCGAAGTTTGTGTTGCGACCGATCGCCGATTCCGATGACGACATCATGACTCAGACACAACGGCTGACCGAGGAGGTTATCCCGATGTTCGCGCCGGCTAAGGTCGCCGTTAGCGCTGCGGGATAGCGCTAAGCTGAACCCAGAGGTCTGGCTCAGTACCGTCGCGCGTGAAGGTTCGCTTGGCGCCAAAGAGGGCAACAACGCCCTGGTTGTCGGAAACGACGACTGAGCCCACGCGCTCCCAGAGCGGCACCTTCTCGTTTATTAGCAGATCCGAGACCTTCCGTTCGATTCCATGAATCAGGATGCGGTCCCCGGCCTCCAGCGGCCTCACGCGAAGGGCACCGGAACACGCCGATGAATCGACGGCCACGACCGGAGCTTCCAGTGACGACTCGAGGGGATCCGTGCGCACGTCCACACGCCAGGGCCCCGCACGGGTCGCGCCGGGCACATCCAGAATCGCAGCAGGGAACGGCTCCACTTCCTCGAGGGCTGGCCCCACTCGAACTTTCCCGCTGGAAACCTCAACCACGGTGTCCCCGAACGAAACTGAGCCCGAGTCACCCGCGAGAACTTCCTGCAGATTCTTTACGCGCGTGCGATTTGTTTCAGGCTGAAGGTGGAAGAACATGGCTTCGCGTTCGATGATCAGGCCAAGGGCTTCCGCGGGCACGTCTTCGAATTTCGCGATGTCGAAGATAGCTCCCACCGGTCCGCGTTCTGACGGCTGAACTTCGTACGAACGTCGCTCAATCGGCCCAAAAGCTTCCCTCGCGCTCTCACCGAGGCCAATAAGCGCGGCCCGGACCGATGGATTTAGGCCCTCGAGCGATGGCAGCACCTCGCGACGAACCCTGTTTCGAGTGAATCGCTCATCAGCATTGGAAGCGTCTTCGAGTGGCGTGATGCCAAACTCCGCACAAATGGAGACCGCGTCGGACTTGGGCGTCTCAAGCAACGGCCGAATCAGGCGCTGGGCTTCTGAACCGGGTACTTCAGAAACGGGAAGCATTCCGCGAATTCCTCGGACGCCGCTGCCTCGCACGATTCGCATAAGGATTGTCTCGGCCTGATCGTCAGAAGTGTGCCCGGTAGCGATGCAATCTGCGCCAACTTTTTCGGCGACGAACGCCAGGAACTGATAGCGCATTTCGCGAGCCATCTCCTCGATTCCACGCTTCATCTGGGACGCGACACCGGGGACATCGCCTTCGCCGGTGATGCATTCAACGTCGAGCGTCTGGCAAAGCGCGCGCACTGCATCCATGTCGGCTTTCGATTCGGGTCGAATCATGTGGTCGAAGTGACAGGCCATGACCTCGAAGCCGAGTGGGCCGGAAAGTTCCTTGAGGACGAGCAGGCAAGCGGTCGAGTCCGCGCCGCCGGAAAGCGCCACGAGTACCTTTTGGACGCGTCGGAACATCTTCTCGCGGTCCGCTAGCGAACGAATACTCTTTAGAGTCGAATCGGTTGCCGGCCTACTTGGGGAAGAGGCGTTCCCACCAGGAGCCGCTTCGCTCGTCTTGCTGTTGGATCGGCGGGCTGGTGACGACAAAGACGACTTCTCCTTCGCGAGCGTATCCGAGCTGTCGGCGGGCCTGTTGCTCAACATATGCATCCGAGGCTACGTACTCGCGAACACCTTCAAGGTATGCCTTTTTCGCGGTCAATTGTTCGACGCGCAGCTCAGTAGCCGCTCGATCATCATCAAGCTGGCTATTCCGATACCACCCGTTCGCCGCAGTGTAGAGGCCGTAACACGCCACACCACAACAGAGCAGAATCAACAGGCGCGTTCGAGTAGTGGTAAGCGCTCCCATACGCGCAGGTCACGCTACGTCCGTATTATGCAAGGCTCAAGTTTGCGAGGTGACATCGGTCGTTGACACTTTTGACGCCGCAGCGCCCGCCCCTGACTGTCAGTGCGGATACAGAAGCCAATCCAACTTCAAACGACCGGAATCGCTCCGGCGAAAGTCCCAACATCTGGCAGGCCAGGACTCGAAGGGTAAAGTTGTGGCTGACAACGACAACGTCACCCTCTTCGGACGCCAAGAGATCCTCTGCAAGCGGATGGAGACGGTCCGCGAGGTCCGCGATGCTCTCGCCACCCGGCATTCGTGCCCGCCACCCTTCATCGGCGGCCCAGTTCTTCAAGAACTCGGGATACCGCTCACGCATCACCGGGAAGCCCAGGCCTTCGGTCTCGCCGACATCCAGCTCCGTTAGCTCATCGCGGGCGACAGGTTCGAGTCCGTGTGGTTCGGCCACAAGTCTCGCGACCGTGAAGGCCCGTGACAGCGGACTCGAGAGCACCTGCGTAACTGGCTCCTCCGAAAACCGAACTCCGACGGCAATCGCCTGCGCCATGCCGGTGTCGGTTAAGGGAACATCGGCACGACCAAGGCCGAGTCCGTCGCGGTTGTGTGCGGTCTCTCCATGGCGAACGAGGTAGACGGTCATTCGTCGCGTTCCGGCGCGCTGAGCGGCGCCCAGAGACGTTCTATGAATGGTGAGAACCCGATGGAGCGCCAGAATTCAGCGGCGGATTCGTCGGCCGTCAGGACGGCCATCTCAAAATGGTCCACTCCTTCGTGGGTGCCCGCCCATTCGGCGACCTTCGCAAACAGCGCACGCGCGATTCCCATGCGGCGGAACCTCTGCTCGACCCAGAGATATCCAACGGTGGCGTGATGTTCGGGCAGCCGGTCGGGGAGGTTCCGCTCGATCGTGCCGGCGATGAAGCCCGCCAGCATCCCCGAACGCTCGGCAACAAATGCGGCCGAGCGCGAACGGGCGAGGAGCTGGTTGAAATCCGCGATGAACTCTGATTCGGTTACGGGCGCAGGGATGACACGCCGGTCGGTCTCCGCGTTATGTTGCCTCAGGTGTTGCCAAAGTCCGAACAGGGCTGGCCCGTCTGCCGGGTTGGCCGCGCGAACTATGTGAGTTGCTACTGGTACTGGCCGACTCGACGCCATAGGTCCCTCGCAGGCGAATGTTCGTTGAGGACGATGTGGGTGCGTGAAATAAGCGGGGCGGTAAGCCCAGGGAACAATGCTGTGACGACCGCTTCAGGGCGGGCTGTTAGTTCCTGATCCGCCTGCAGGCGCATTTCGAATTCCGTGCCACCTTCGGTCGGCTTCGAACGCAACCACGCACAGGCGGAGCGCAAGTCGTACTCACGGATGCGTTCGCCGCGTTCCTCGCGCCATGGGTGCGACTCTTCCTGAAGGAACGCCGAGACCACGCTCGCCGCATCGGCCGGTTCAACCGGAAGAGAGAGCCGGTAATCGGCCCAGAGCATCGCGGCCTGTGGCGCGGGCTCGTTCGCGGCGACCTCTTCGGCCCCGATCAGGGCGAGGTCGTCGGTCGTTTCGACTGCCAGGCGCCTTTTGAAATCACCAACATCGACTCGCTCGTCGAGGGTGACATCCATCACCTCGCCTTCGGAGATGAAGCCCATCGGCAACGGCGAGCCAAAAGCCAACTTGGGGTGAGGTGTAAACCCCTGCGAATACGCGAGTGGCAATTCGGCGCGGCGGAGCGAACGTTCCCAGGCCCGAAGTACGTCGAGATGGGAGATGTAGCGAAGCCGCTCGCCTTTGCGAAACCAAACTCGAATGCGTTGTGCCGTCACGCGAAGAATCGTACCACCGAGGTGTTAGCTCCGAACCAATGCAGTGATCGATTCAGCAGCTGTATGGGGATCGAGTTCGCGGGCCGCGATCTTCTCGACGAGCGCCTCAAGTTCGGCTTCGGTGGTCGTCTGCTGAATTCGTTGGAGCAGAAGCTGGCGGGCGATGGACAGCACCTGGCGGCGAGCATCTTCGGCGCGGTGTTTGGCAAGTGTTCCTGAACTCTTCAGGTACTCGTAGTGGTCGGCTATGGCATCGACGAGCGCGTCGAGACCTTCCCCTTTGATTGCGGTCGTCTTGAGGATCGGGGGCCGTCGCGAGCCAGCCGGAGACAGTGAGAGCAAAGCCTGAAGTTGGCTTACGAGAACGTCCGCGCCCGGGTGGTCCGCCTTGTTCACCACGAGGATGTCCGCGATCTCGATAATGCCGGCTTTCAGTGCCTGGATATCATCACCAGTGCCGGGATTGTTCACGAGAATCGTGGTCATGGCCGTGCCGGCGATCTCTACTTCGTCCTGACCCGCACCGATGGTCTCGATAATCACGACATCGAAACCGAAAGCATCCATCACGGAGACGACGTCTGAAATCGTGGGGGCGAGTCCCCCAAGCGCGCCACGGCCGGCCATGCTTCGCACATAGACACCGGGATCGAGGGCAAGGTCCTGCATGCGGATCCGGTCGCCGAGAATGGCCCCCTTCGTGAACGGGCTCGAAGGGTCGACAGCGACGATGCCGACGGTTTTTTCGCGCTTTCGATAGGCCGAAGCGAGTGCTCCCGTGAGCGTGCTCTTGCCGGAACCGGCGCCGCCGGTGATACCGATGATGTGCGTCTTCCCGGAGTGCGGATAGAGCGCGCGGAAGTACTCACGGCCCTCGGGAGTCTCGTTTTCGACGCGGCTGATGATGCGCGCGAGCGCGCGGCGGTCCTTATTCAAGAACCGCTGGACAAGGTCATCCACTGGTTACTTCTTCACGTTCTCGTGGACGAACTTCACGATGTCCTGGGTGTTAGTTCCGGGACGGAAAACGGCCGTGAAACCCAGCTTGGTAAGAGCCGCCGTGTCCTCTTCTGGGATGATTCCGCCGCAGAAGAGGAGAACGTCATCCACACCGCGCTTCTTCAATTCATCTACCACACGCGGGAACAACTCGAGGTGGGCGCCGGAGAGAATGCTGAGGCCAACAACGTCGACATCTTCCTGGAGGGCGGCTTCGGCGATCATTTCCGGTGTCTGGCGAATGCCGGTGTAAATGACTTCGCAGCCGCCATCGCGCAGGGCGCGGGCGACAACTTTCGCGCCTCGGTCGTGACCATCGAGACCGGGCTTGGCAATCAGCACGCGAATCTGCGCTGTCGTCGTTGTACTCATCGAAACCTCGTTATGGTGGCTGTTTTTGAAAGACTACCGGTTCGTGCTTATTTGCGCTGCACGAGCTGGAGATTGACCCCGTGGGTTGACTTCGCGGAAACGAATGCAACGCCGTTGTTGGGTGCGCCAACGCGGGCGCCCTGGGCTCGGAGGTGCTCAACGGCAGCATCGACATCATCGACTTCGAGAGACAGCATGAAGGTGCCCTCGCCGCGGTCCTTGGCGAACTGCGCCACCGGACCTTCTTCAGTGGTTGGCTGGATGAACTCAAGGTCGCTGTCGCCGACGGGAACAAAGGCGTTCTTGATGCCAAGAGCGGCGTTCTCGCCACCCTTCGCCGTGTTGACCGCGAAGCCGAAGTTGCGCGCGTAGGTTGCTACCGCTGTATCGAGGTCCTTAACGACAATCCCTACGTGGTCGATGCGTTTTGCCTTCAAGCGGACGCCTCCTCAATCGGTAAGGCGTTGTACTGGATGATTGCGAACGGCACGCCACTCGTTCCACCCTTCACCGCAGCAATCTTGGCACCCGGCTGTACAGCCTTTGATGGCTCCGAAACTTCGTAACCCTTGGAACGAAGCTCGGCGACGGCCGAATCAATGTCTTCGACGGCCAGGACCATACCCCAGAGCTTCGCTTTGACTTCTTCGCCAGGTGTCACCTGGGGCGGGCCGGCGAATTCGAGGACGACTTCCTGCAGTTTCGCGAACGCCAACTGCGCCGAGGTCCCGGGGCGGATCATTTTTCGCTTGATTTCGATGCCCAGGTTGTCGGCGAATGTCTGCGCAACAGTTCCGCTGTCGTTGGACGAAATAACGATGTGATCGATATGAGTGGCGCCGATTCCCATGGCTTAGGCCCCGTGCCCGTCTTTGAGCGGGGTAGCGAACTCGACAAGGACGCCGTGGTTCGACTTGGGATGGAGGAAGCAGATCATGCCGGCGAGCCCGAGACGCGGCTTCTGGTCGATAAGTTCGATGCCTTTCTGGCGAGCCCCCTCTAGTTCGGCGTCAACATCGTCGGATTCGAAGCAGATGTGATGCATGCCCTCGCCGCGAGAGGCGAGGAACTTCGCCACGCCGGTATCATCGCGAGTCGGCTCCAGCAGTTCGATTTCGGACCCGCCGATTTCGAGGAGGACACCGCGAACGCCCTGGTCTTCGATCACGCGATCGGCGGTGACCTTCAGCCCGAGGGCATCGCGATAGAACTTCATCGCTTCATCGGCGTTGCGAACCACAACACCGACGTGGTGAATTTTGTTGAGCATTCGAGTTCTGTTCTCCTCCCGGCCGGGGCCGGATGTTAATCGGAAGTAGTGGTGGTCTTTCGGGCGCCAGCCATTCCGGCAAGGATCGCGGCAATCTGATGCCAGTGCTCGCGATCGTGGTCCATGACCGAACGGACGATGGCGGAGTACTCCATCTCATCGGAGGTCAGGTCGTCGTCGCTGACCTCGGCGAGTTCGTCGAGGAGCCGCTGCCGGCCGCCGCGCAGCTGTTCAAACACGCTCCAAAAGTTCAGGTCGCGCTTTCGCTCAACATGATCCGCGTTCCAGTGGTCGCGCTGCGACTCGTCCGACTCACGTAACCCGGAGGGCTTGCCGGACCGGAGTTCGCGAACGGCAGATACGTATTCGGCTTCCCAGCTGGCCACGTGCCCGACGATATCCTTGAGGGACCACTCGCCGATGAATGGGCGTTCGATATCGCGAATGCGACACGTTTCGATGTTGCGGATAAGTTGTTTCCGCTCGAGTTCGAACTCATTGAGCAGTCGACGCCGTTCGTCAGCTCGTGCCCGGACATCGTCGTCAGTCACTAGATGAACACCGGCTCGCGCTGTTCGCCCCAGACCAGCCGCAGGCGATGGCTAATTTCGCCAAGGGTAACGCGTGCTTCGACGCACTCCACCATGATCGGGATGAGGTTGTCGGTACCGCGTGCCGCTGCTTCGAGCTTGCTGAGCAAAGCTTCGACCGCGCCTGCATCGCGGGTGGCGCGCAACTTCGCGAGCTTCGCGGCCTGGCGCTGTCCAAGGGCAGGATCGACGCGGAGCAGGTCGGGTGCGTTCTCATCGACATTGATGAAGTCATTGACGCCGACGATTACGCGTTCCTTTGTTTCAACCTGCATCTGGAAGCGATAGGCCGCTTCCTGAATTTCCTTCTGCTGGAAGCCCTGCTCGATGGCGACGAGTGAGCCGCCCATGTTGTCGATCCTACGGATGTACTCTTCGGCCTCAGCCTCCAGCCGATTCGTCATATCCTCGATGAAGTACGAGCCTCCGAGCGGGTCGGCGACGTCACCGACGCCGTTTTCGTAGGCGAGGACTTGCTGCGTGCGGAGTGCGATCTGGACTGCTTTTTCGGTTGGGAGTGCCAACGCTTCGTCCATGGAGTTGGTGTGCAGAGACTGGGTCCCTCCGAGGACCGCAGCGAGAGCCTGGACGGTTGTTCGGACGATGTTGTTTTCGGGCTGCTGGGCCGTAAGCGTGGCCCCGCCTGTCTGGGTGTGGAACCGCAGCATGAGAGAGCGAGTGCTCTTCGCCTGGAAGCGGTCCTTCATGATCTTCGCCCACAGCCGCCGTGCGGCCCGGAACTTGGCGACTTCTTCGAGGAAGTTGTTATGGCAGGCGAAGAAGAAGCTAAGTCGGCCAGCGAAGTCATCGACATCGAGGCCCGCCGAAATGGCCGCCTCAACATAGGAAATGCCATCGGCGAGCGTGAACGCGATTTCCTGGGCGGCAGTGCAGCCTGCCTCGCGCATGTGATAGCCCGAGATTGAAATGGTATTCCACTGCGGCACGACGTCTTTGCAGTAGGCAAAGATGTCAGTGATGAGCCGCATGCTCGGCTGGGGCGGGTAGATGTACGTCCCGCGCGCGATGTATTCCTTAAGTATGTCGTTCTGGACTGTCCCACCGAGCTTGTCTGGCGAGATTCCCTGGTGCTTCCCGACCGCAACATAGAGCGCGAGCATCACCGCCGCAGTCGAGTTGATGGTCATCGAGGTCGTCACCTTGTCGAGCGGGATCTGATCGAACAGGGTGAGCATGTCTTCTATGGAATCGATGGCAACGCCGACCTTACCGACCTCGCCGGCGGCCATTGCGTCGTCACTGTCGTACCCAATCTGCGTCGGCAGGTCGAAAGCGACGGAAAGGCCGGTCTGACCCTGCGAAAGCAAGTAACGGTAGCGCTGGTTGGACTCTTCGGCTGTTCCGAAGCCCGCGTACTGGCGCATGGTCCAGAAGCGGCCGCGATACATCGTTGGCTGAATGCCACGGGTGAATGGATATTCGCCAGGGAAACCGAGCTGTTGTTGCGCGTCCCAGTCTTTCAGGTCGTCCTGTGTATAGACCGGTTCGATGGGCATCTTCCCGGTGGTTTCGAAGACCTTCGAACGTTCAGGGGACTTGTCGGTGGCTTTGGCGTAGGGCCCTTGCAGCCATTCGCGCTTCGTCGTGATCGGCATTTATGTAGAGACTCCGAAAGGCAACGGCGAGCGCCGAGCTTTCGGCGCGTTGTGGCGCAAGTATAGGAGCGCCCCGATGCCCCGGCAAACAAAGACCTACGGGTTGACGGTGCGCCTTGCCTTCTCGATTAGACGCTTCAAACGTTCGAACTCAAAGACGCTTCAAACGTTCGAACTCAAAGTTGATGGGTTCACTGACGATCACGACGTAGCGACGGCGCTCATGCAGATCTTCATCCATACCTGGAGCGCCGACCTGCGCCGACATCTTCGGCTCTCGGTGGACTCCTGCGACTTTGTTCGGGGTGCATTTGTCCGTACTCGGTCGTTCCGCCTCAGAGTAGGCAACTAGAATGTCATAAATAAGGGCTTTACCTCTTGACAATTCACCCTATAATCGCGGAATGCCTGAGAGGTGGGTCTCGGGCTGAGGGAGCTTGACTACTTACGAAGACGCATCGTTCGCGAGTTGTTTGCTCGTGGCGCCCCCAGATATCGACACGCTTGCGTTCGTCCGTGCCTTGCACCAAGGCGGGTTCGCCGTTCTCGAACGCAACCCTGAACATGGTGCGCTGCAACTCGCGAGGTCTCGAGAGTTCAGTGCAGTCGCCTGGTTCATCGATCCACGGTCCGCGGCATCGGTGCTCGCCGTTCAAGAACTGAGTTCCGAATGCGTGCCCGTTATCGCAGTACTCCAACCAGCAGATCCGGGACTGGTCGCAGAAGTTCTTTCGGCCGGTGCGCACGCCTGTTTGGAGCTCGAAGCCGACGCTCGCGTCATTGTCGCGCAGGTTCGATCGGTCCTCCGCCGTGCCGGAGCGTACGCTTCCGCGGCAGTCGAAGTTTCCGGATTGCTTCAGGTTGGGGACCTGACGGTCGATATGGATAGATGCGAGGTGCAACGCGCGGGGGTATTCGTCGGGCTGACAGCTTCGGAGTTTCGAATCGTTGAATACATGGCTCGCAACAGCGGCCGGGTACTGAAACCACACGAAATTCTTAACGCTGTCTCAAGCGACTATGAATACCTTCCACGCGAAGCACAGGATGTATTTAAAGTGTATGTCCGGCGCATCCGGCGAAAGCTGGAAATCAACGAAACCGAACCCAGTTACCTCGTAACGGTTCGCGGATTCGGGTACCGGCTGGAAGGTGGGAGCAGAGCTCCCGCAACAGGACGCACGGCGAGCACCGCCTAGTGCACCCTGGCTCCCGGCCACGCTGGACACACCGCCGGGAGTGATAGTTGGTCGACGAAAGCAACGGCTCAGAAGATTTTCTGCTCGGAAGGCTCAACGAAGCCGCGTCGGGCGATACTGCGTTGCGCCAGTTGCGTCGGCGGTACGACTTGCTTCGTCACGATTACGAGGAGCTTCTTGACCGGCTTGGTGAACTAGAAACTCGACTCGATGAGAGCACGAAGGCGAATCTGCCCACTGATCGAGGGATTTCGGAATCCATAGCGGAGGCCATTGCGGCACCGTTGCTGCGATTGCGCGATGACTACCTCGCAGCCATGTCTGGACTTCAAGGCGTCGTCACGGGCCTGGAAGGGCTGGCCACCGGATTCAAAGGCCAGCACATGTCCCCTCGTCCAGCAACCAGCGTGCGGCCTTCTCAACCGGAGGCGAACCAAAGTTCAGAGACAAGCGAACCTCGCGAACCAGGCAAGCCGGTTCGAAAGATGCAGGTCGACGTGAACGGTTCCGGGTTCGGCGAACTGCTCGATTTCCAGGAGCGCCTTTCTGAAATGAATGGCGTGTCGCGAGTGTCGATCAGCGCCATCGATAGCGACCGGGCAACGCTGGTGGTTGAGCTGGACCAGAGATAGTCGACCAGTACTCGGTTATGGCAAGCCGGAAGTTGACGGTCTGGCGGGTCAAACCTACGATCGAGCGGTTGCTGAGGTAGCTCAGTTGGTAGAGCACGGCACTGAAAATGCCGGTGTCCTCGGTTCGATCCCGAGCCTCAGCACCACAATTCTGAATCTAGAGGCGACAATAATGTCGCCTCTTTTTGTTGAGCAGGAGGCTTGCACCGCAAGCGAGCCTGCGCGACCCACGAAGAAGAGCTATTCGGCATCGGGATCAACTAGACTGCCGTTATTGCCGGTCTCGACGAACGAGGTCGTCCCGGCGGACGACGGGGTTGTCGCGCTCGAGGTCGCTTTGCCGGACCACGGGATTCTGCCGGTCGAGGTCTTCCTGCCGGACCACCGGGTCTTGGCGCTCAAGGTCGCTGCGACGAACGACGGGGTTCTGGCGCTCAAGGTCGCTCTGGCGAATGACAGGATTCTGTCGGTCGAGGTCACTTCGCGGAGCGGCTGGGCTTAGCCTGCGGGTGCCTGCCGCCTGGCCAAACGGAGCGAAGTCCGCCCAGAACAACAACGTCAAAGCCAGCCCGAAGACGCCGACCAGCATGAGGATTACTCCCGACCACCTTGATATCGATGCCGGACACGGTCGCATCCACGGCCCAGGTAAGAGCGGCTCCGATTGCAATAAGTACGAGATTCAGACCGATACTACCGTTGCTCATTTGAGCCAACTTTCTTGGTGAAACTGAGAGGGGCCCGCTCCTGCCCCTCGAACTCCGAAAACGGAGCTTTTGCGATTTGAACGGCTCATCGACTAGAAGAGAACGATGAGGACGATGACCAGCGCGATGAGTCCGAGGATTCCGCCGCCGATATACATGGTGTGTCTCCTTCCGGGCTTTCGCGCCCGACTTGATTTACTTGCGAGACCGGTGCCGCGCGTTTAAAGGTCCAGCGCAGTCTTCACCTTTTTCTTTGCTTCGTTGACGCTGTCCTTCGCTTTTGCGACTGATTCCTGGGCGTCTCCCTTGGCGTGTTGGCGGGCGCCTTTCGCCTTCATGCCTTCTGCACCGGTTAGCTCGCCAACCTTTTCGCGGGCGGCACCGGACCCCTGGTTGAATTTGGCTTTCGCCTTGTCGTCTACCGTAGTCATCTGGTTTCTCCTTCGGTCTCGGTCATGATGGGGAGCCGTCGCCCACCGGTGAGGTCCTCGGCTGGGCTTACCAGGGCTGCACGCCGTAGTGGCCGTAGGTGCGAGTGCGGAAGGCCTCGTCGGCCATGTCTGGCCAATGGTCTTTGTCGAAGCCTTCGGCGGATTCGAGGGTTTCGCGGGGCACGTTGAGAATGATCTTCTGGTCCGCCTGGTCGACGGCGAGCGACGCCCACGGGATCGCCAGGAGCTTTCCGCTGTGCATAAACCCGCTGCCGAACGAGACCACGGCGTATGCCACCCGGCCGCTCTTGAGGTCGATCATGAGGTCCTCGATCTTGCCAAGGTCTTCGCCCTCTAGATTCTTGACGTCGTCACTGGAAATGGAGCTTGCAGACAGTACTGATGCCATTTGGTGGCCTCCCTTAGTTACGTGGACTGGTGATGTTTCGTGGCCGGCGCTATGCAGCGTGAACCGCGTATAGCCGGGATTGCGGAAGTTCGCGCTTGGCGGAGTCACGGCCTATGTCGGAGATCACACCGAGCGCGATGAAGGTGGTGCTAAGGCCAAACTCGAACGAACTTTCTCGTGTAGTCGTGAGCTACGAGGAACTAAAGATTCCTACGGGCATTATCCAACGGCCTGTCTGTCCGAAGCTGACAGAGCGAATGCCGTGCGGCCGCACCCTTGGCCACCGATTCCACCAAGAGATCTCCCGACCAAGAGGGTCCAATTGCGCGGCCCCAATGTCCCTCCTTATGGGCACCGACCGTATTACGGTGGAGTTGGAGCGCGTCGCAGCAGACGCGGCGCCCGTAACGGAAGGACGCTATGAAACGCGTATACAGTCTCGAAGAAGCCATCGCCGTCGCTGGGGACCTGAAGATCGACTTCGCAAAGGTGCCGTTTGACCTCGCTCAGTTCCATGCCGGTCTCGACGTCGAAGCAGAGCATGGCCGCATCGATCAGGGAACCAATGTGACCAACGATGATCCGCTGATAACCGGCAAAATCGCACTGGCTCATCTCAATGAGATCCCGGATTACTACACCCGCCTCCACAAGATGGAGTCCGAGGCTAAATCGGCTGGAACGCCGTAAGTCCCAGGGAGGCAAGGCTGCCGCCTGCGGCCACGAACTCGTCCGGCGCCCGATCGCGGCAGCGGAAGATGATCGAGCTGATCGTCACTCCGCTACTTTCGGACAGACGGCGTGAGATACCTTTACTGGTGGGTGAGGCCACGAAGAGAGACCGCGACGAGCGAGTTCTCAGTCTGGCACTCGCAGAAGGAATCCCACCCAGTGTTCAAGATCAAGACAAACTTTCTCCGACTCCTGTCGAAAGGTGACGACGGCAGCTCCTATGCCTACGGCGGTGGCGGACTCGGCCTCCTGGTTGTAATCGTGATCCTCGTTCTCATCCTGCGTTAGACGGGCGCCGGCATCCGTCGATGCCACTCTTCCGTTCATGACCATTCGTTTCAGGAACCTGAAAGGCAGCGAACCACCATGGCAGTTTGGACCATCCTTGTGATCACGGCAGTAATCGTGATTATCATCGGCGCGCTTCTGGCGCTTCGAATAAATAGCAACCGCCAGCACCGGGGCACGACCCGACTGAAAGAGAAGTTCGGGACCGAGTACGGCGGCGCCGTCGAAGGTGTTGGCCGAAAAAAGGGCGAGGCCGAACTGGCCAAGCGTGAAGAGCGCGTCGAAGGCTTCTCCTTGCACCCGCTTTCGCCCGCAGAAGTTGACCGCTTCACAGGCCTCTGGACCGCAACGCAGTCACGCTTCGTCGATGATCCAGGCGGGGCCATTACCGATGCCGACCGCCTCCTCGGCGAAGTAATGCAGGCCCGCGGATATCCGGTGGGCGACTTTGAACAACGTGCCGCGGACATCTCCGTCAATCACGCCGAGTTCGTAGCGAACTACAGGGCCGCACACGCACTGGCGGCACGTCACTCAGGTGGTGAGACATCTACGGAAGACCTGCGCCAGGCGCTCGTCCACTACCGGTGGCTATTCAACGACCTGGTCGCGCAGGACCGACCGGTTGCAGTGGTTGCGGAAGCCTAGACCGAACCATCAGGACGTCTACCCCGCCTCATAGACCGCACATTTGCCGACCGGCTCAGAGCCGGTCTGGTCAAGGAGAACACTCGTGCCAGCTCTCGGATTAAGCCTATTCCTGATCGCCGTTGGGGCGGTTCTCGTTTTCGCACTTTCAACAACGACCACAGTCTCCGGAATCGACATCCAGGCAATCGGATGGATTCTCATGGGCGTTGGCGCGTTGGGCATCTTAATGTCCATGCTCTTCATGATGAGTTTCTCTCCATTCGGTCGCACCGACTCCGCACCCCCTCGTTGAAACAAACCCGTGCAATACTCGGCGGGTGACATCCACGCTGCGAGTGAAGGTCGGTTGCTGCTTCGGATTCGTTGCCGAGGTACCTACCCATGCGATCGTGCAGATCGAACCGTGCCGGACTGACCTGTTCGTGGTCGCGAGCGAATCGTGGACCTTCGATCACCCACAGGTTCGACGGCGAGGGTACAGAGATACCTACGGCAACCTCTGCCAGCGCATAAATGTCCCTCCGGGGGCCTCTTCGTTGACCTATTCCGCTTTAGTCGATGCTCCGAGCGTCGAAGACGAGCAAGACCCCTCTGCTCCCGAGGTTCCGCCACCTTCGCTCCCGGATGAGACGTTGGTCTACACATTGCCGAGCCGCTACTGCCTTTCGGACGAACTCGGTGATGAGGCCTGGCGGCTCTTTGGCTCCGTCGCTCCCGGCTGGAACCGAGTCCAGGCGATTGTCGACCACGTGCATAAGTCGCTCACATGGCGTGCCGGCGCCAGCTCTCCACGAACAACTGCAGTAGACGCGTACCGGGACGGACTTGGGGTCTGCCGCGACTTCGCGCATCTCGCTATCAGCTTCTGCCGAGCTCTCAACATCCCTGCTCGCTACGCTTTCGGCTACCTGCCCGACATCGGCGTCCCTCCTGATGGCGAAGCGATGGATTTCGCAGCCTGGATGGAGGTCTGGCTGGGGGATCGTTGGTACACCTTCGACCCGCGGAACAACTGTGCGCGGCAAGGTCGGGTTCTGATTGGCAGAGGTCGCGATGCACTCGACTGCGCAGTCCTTACGAGTTACGGGAATGCGCAACTTGAGACGATGCTGGTGTGGGCCGATCAGACCGCGGGCGAAGCCGAATGAACCAGGACCAACTACAGGAATTCCTGGCCGAAGCCAGAACAGTTCTGGATTTCGAATCCGATGAACTGCGTTCCGCACGAGCGCTCCGGTTCGTCCTTTCTCAGACCTTCGCCTACACATACTCGGGACCCGTTTCGGGACTTCGGCAGCGACTGCTGGCATTCCCTCCTGTCTTTCACGGCGACCAGCAGCGGACGTTCCTTCGTCTTTCAGTCGAACCCGACTCTGAATTCGACTGGTCTGTGGATTCGTTCGGAAACACTGTCGCGGAGCTGCTCGTTCCGTCGGTCGTTCAAACGGTCCGATTCTCCGTCGAAGCGCTTATCGAGCGAGCGCCGGTCCCACGACCGATGATCCTCTCATCAGAATCGGGGCCGGACTCGACGTTTCTCGCACCAACGGTGCTGACCGCACCGAGTGAGGCACTCGTTGCGGCAGCGCGGGACGCGGCCGCTGGGTCCGGTGGCGTGATGGAGACGGCGGAACGCATATGTCAGGCCGTCCACCGCAACATTCGCTACCAGAAGGGCGTAACCGCGGTCGAAACTACCGCAGCTGAAGCCCTGGCAATTGGGGCGGGAGTCTGCCAGGACCACGCTCACGTGATGATCGCGATGTGTCGCGTCCTCGGCATTCCAACACGGTATGTGTCGGGGCACATGCTCGGCGAAGGCTCGACGCACGCCTGGGTCGAGGTTCTCGCGGCGCCTTCGAATGGTGACCCGGGACTGGTCGCCGTCCCGTTCGATCCGCTGCCACGGACGCCGACCGGACTCAAGCTACGTCACCGTCGCGGTCGGCCGCGATTATGCCGACGTACCACCGACTTCCGGGTGGTACATCGGAACCGTCGCGAACCATCTCACGTCCAGCACTATGCTCGGCGTTGTGGTCGTGGACTAGAAGGCCAACTGCACCACTGCAGATGTAGTGATCGAACTGGCCTGCTGAACTCGAATGCGTAAGTTCTCGACGCCTTGAGGACTGAAAACGAACTACTTGTTTTTGTTTTTCCCGGGCGCCGCGCCCGACTTCCCGGGCGCGGTTGAGTCAGCCGCAGCTGAATCCGGGCCTGTCGAACCCGCCGTCGGGGTCTGAGCTGAGTCGGGCGTGGGAGTCGGATCGGTATTCGGCCCTCCTGGACCGTTGCCGTTCGGGTTGGGCTGGTGGTCGTGCTTGTCGTGGCCGAAGCCATTTCCATTGCCTGGCGGGTCTTCGTCATGGCCCTTGCCAAGTCCGTGCGAGGTGCCACCCCGGGTGTCCTCGTCGTCCACTGCAGCATCATCGGCAGGCACGTCCGCGGTTGGTTCTTCCGTATCCGAGGCGTCCTGTTTAGCGCCGTTCTTGCGGTGTGCCGCGCTGTTGCCGACTTCACATCCAACGGGACCACCGGGTGAAGCGAAAGGCGGCTCGCCATTGGCGAAGAGCACGTCGTCACAACCCTTGCCATTCTCGTGGGGCGGCAGCTTCTCTTCTGGGGAAACGTCTGTTGTGTCGGAAGTCGGTTCATTCGTATCCGAATCGTCCAGCGCTGCGGGGGAATCGGTGCCGCCCCCATCGTCTCCGCTGGTGGCAGCGTTCAGGCCCGGAGCACTTGCCGTACTCCCCGGCAGTGAACCCGGCTGGCCGTTGTCGCTTGCTGCTGCATTGCGGACCTGTAAATCCTGTCGGACGTCGCCGCTGTTCCCACCGATGCCGATGGCGGAGGAGGCCACCTGCAGAACCGTTGCCGGAGCCTCCAGAGGTGATGTGCCGGTTGCGGCACTCGCTGCGCCAACAACGAGGAGCGGTGCGACGAGCGCCGAGCCGGCCAGTGCAAATCGGCGTGGAGTGGCCACGGCCCTGCCGGTCGCGGCAAGCGTTGCAAGCATGCTCGCTCGGATGGAATGTCCAGCGTGAGTCGAGAGCCCCTCCGATCCAAGCTCGCCGAACAGAGCGGATGCCGCAGTCTCGTCTTCCTGAGTGTCTTCGTTTGAAGCAAATGGGTTATGCATGGTCGAGGCCTCCTGGACCTTTCAGACTGAGTTGAGAACGAAGCTGCCCCAGGGCGCGATGTTGGAGCGACTTGACGGCGCCGATGCTGCGCCCGGTGAGCCGGGCAACTTCTTCGAGCGGAAGGTCTTCGACGAAGCGCAGGTGGATCACCTCACGCTGCTCGGGCGTTAGTTGTCCGAGCGCCGCCAGGGCGAGATTGGCAGTGAATGACGGCTCCTCACGGGGCACGAGTTCCACATGCTGCTCCCGTCGCCGTTTCCGCAAGGCGTCAAGGCTGCGGTGACGCGCAATGGCTAGAAGCCATGCCGCCAGCGGAATGCCTCGGTCGCGGAAGCGACGGATTCCCTCAATCGCTTCGAGGAAGACTTGTCCGGTGATGTCCTCAGCAAGTTCGCGTTCGCCAACCAGGGAGAACGCGGACCGAAAGACGACGTCTTTGTGTTCTTCGAAGAGCGCGGTCCATGCAGCAGGCTCGCGTTCACGAAGGGCGCGAATCCGTTCTGAATGGGCATCGGCATGGACAACGGGAGAGAACAGACCTCGCCGCGCCAACTCAGAAGAGGATTCACTCATCACACCTATAACAGCGCAGGAAGAAGACGAAAGGATACGGGCGAGTGTTGCCCGACGGTAAACAGTCCGAGGAGGTTCCGTAACCTCGCGTGAGTGCCTTAAGAAATGAGGATGGCATTGCGAAACGGCCACGGCCTGGAATCGATGGCCTAATCAGACCGGACGGCTGATAGAATGCCGCGTGCGGGGGCGTGCGTGGCCACAACAGTTGTCGTCGTCACGGGACCGGGCCATCCGAGGCTATTCAGCAGCGAATACATCGTTCGACATGTTGCGGATTACTGGCGTGAGCGCGGTGTTCGCTTCGAACTCACAACCAACCCCAACCATGCCCCGGCCGCAGACATCGCCTGGCAACACCTGGATGTTACGAACGTTGGCGGCGAATTCCGACGGCTCCTCGCCCGCTACTCGCGAACGATTAACGGTGAAGCTCTGACAATTGCCAAACGAGAGTCAGTGACGCACCTGGTCGAACGGCGGGACGACTGGGTGGGACCGATAATCATCAAGACCAATCTCAACTACGGGGGACGGGGAGAAGATTGGGCTCACAAGTCCAAACTGTTGCGACACCCCTGGGTGCACACGCTCCAGAACCGACTACCAGCCCGAATCTCCGGAAGAATGAACCCAGACTCGTACCCAATTCACCGGTCAAAGTCCGAGGTTCCAACATGGGTCTGGGGTGATTCGAGGTTCGTCGTCCAACGATTCCTGGCCGAAACATCCAACGGAATGTACGCAATCCGCCGCTGGTTCTTCCTGGGAGAGCGGCAGTTCGCCTACCAGGCCTTTGAACATGGACCGCTGGTGATGGGCGATGGACACCCACAATGGCTGCAGCTGGGGGAGGTCCCATCTGAACTGCACCAACTGCGTGAACGCATGCGACTTGAGTTCGGCAAGATCGACTATGCGGAAGTCAATGGCGAGGTGATCGTCTATGACGTTAATTCGGCGGTTAGCGCGGATGCCCGCGGTGACCGTCGTCTCCAAACTCTTATTGTCGATGCCTTGAAACCCGGGCTTGAAACGTTCCTTTAGGCCACGCTTGGCACCGAATTCTCACTGCTGGCCGCAGAAACAAAGAGGTCGGCACGCCACCCGATCCAGTCCGACGGGTGAACTTCAATACAATTTTTGAGCCAACTTACGACCGACCGCTCCGTGGCCGCGATGCTTTCGGGATCGCGAGACGGCGGAGAGACCGACGGACTGATTTCAACCTTCGGAACGGCACGAGCCCCAACCGTGAATACCGGCAGAAGTGCAGCACCGGTGGATTGAGCAAGTTCGATGGGTCCACGCGGCAATTTGAGCGCGCCGCCAAGAAATTCAAATTCGTCGACGTGGGAAGCCGCCGGTGTAACGGTGATCGAAATGATGCGATTTTCCTTGAGAAGCGCCTTCATACGCCTCAACGGCCCGATCGTGTGGTCGCCGTCGATCACGATCCGCTCGGCAAGGAATCTCGATTCTGCCCGCCGAAGGATTGGATTGACGAATCGCATTCCGAACGGGTGTGGCGAAAACCCGTGTGCTGGGCGGCTCAAGTGAGCCAACGGGAAACCGGCGTCGTATAACGCCTGCTTAACAGCCTGGGTGCTTGCGATGCATGGCTGCACCCACAGAATCACGCCTTTTCCGGCCGCTATTCCCGCTTCGATGTGTTCGAATCCCGCCAACTCCACGTCGCGCTGCCAGCCTGGTATGAGGACTCCGCGCAAGTTCATGACTCGTTCGAACAGCAGATATGTCTCAGTCTCTTCTACCAGTTTTCCGCGCGAAGACTTCACCGAGAGCGACGGCATGGCAGACTCGAGTTTCCGACGATAATCGCTGCCGGGGCGAACGAGCAGCCTCGCCAGCCAGCGGCAAAGCCACATTTGCGCTCGCTGCGGGAGCACTATCAGCGGAACCAGCAAGATCTGAATCGACAGCTCCCAAAGTTCCCACCCTGTGGGACGAGGAATGTCGGTCCAAAGAGGTCTAGACAATGCCAAGTCGCTGCCCCATTCCGACGCGCTGGGGCTTACCAGTTGGCCCAAGGGGAATCTGCTCAACGAACAGTACCTTCCGAGGAACCTTGAAGGCTGCCAGATGCTCGGCAATGAACGCCCGGAGTTCAGTCGCTGTGGGTGCATCGCTCTCGGAGCTGAGCACAACGGCTGCTGCGACTTCCTCGCCGAGCAATTCATGCGGCAAGCCAAAGGCAACGGCCTCAATCACGGAGGGGTGTGCGAGCAGTGCCTCCTCAACTTCCCGCGGGCTGATCTTCTCACCGGCACGATTCACGAATTCCTTGAGCCGCCCGACAAGGTGCAGATATCCGTGCTCGTCGAGACGACCTTCATCTCCCGTCCGCAGCCAGCCCCCAGGAAACAAGAACTCCTTTGCCTCGACACCCTCGTATCCACGAGTAACTGACTTCCCACGAATAGCGACTTCTCCCGGGCCGCCATTCGTCATCCGTGAGCCATCAGGAGCGAACAATGCAACTTCGACTCCACTCGGCAGTCCGACGGAACCGGGGAGCCTCGATGCCGGGGGAAGTGGGTTCGTCGCGATCTGATGAGACGCCTCTGTCATTCCGTAGGCCTCAACCAGCGGAACCTCGAAGAGTCTCTCGACTTCCGAATGAACCGAGGGCGGGAGCGGAGAAGACGACGAACGCACAAATCGGAGGTTGTGGGCATCGGGCGCAGCGGGCCGGGATCGAGCTCGAGCGAGAATCGCCTGGTACATGCTAGGAACCGCAGTAAACCAAGTCGGCTGGAACGACTCGAGCCACGAAAACATCCGGAACGAATCGAACCCGGGCGAACACGCGACGGAACCACCGGAGGCAAGCGTCGCCAAAACCGCACCCACCAGACCGTGAATGTGGAACAGCGGCATTATGTTCAAACATCGGTCTGCCGGGGTAATTTCGAGCGACTCGGCGATGTTTGCGGCCGAAGCTGTGAGATTGGCGTGCGTGAGCGGCACGCGTTTCGGCGCTCCGGTGGTGCCTGAAGTGTGGAGGATTAACGCCACATCGCTTCCGTCCGCTGCGGGGGCAGCCACCGGCGAGCCGGAGGAACTGACTCGACGCAGGTCAGCGAAATTCAGCGTTGGGATTCCGAGCCCGGCGGCAGCTGCCGAGGCCGCCAGGGATGAACCATCGGTGAGTAGCAGGGTGGCCGGGAGATCGTTCATGGCGAACCGGAACTCGGCCTCTTTGTAGGCCGGATTCAGCGGCGCAGCCACGCCGGCGGCAGCGGCGCTGAGAAACGAGAGTGCGGCGTCCGGCCCGTTCTTCATGACGATGGCGATGCGGTGCTCACGTCGAATGCCATTGGCAGCCAGCTGCGTCGCCAATCCATTTACCGCGTCGCAGACCTCTTTACGCGTGAGGGTGATACCACCTTCACCAAGCAGTGCGACCGAAGACGGATCGTGCCTCGCTAGCAACCCGCCGAGGGTGCGGCTAATTTGCTCCAAATCGCGATGCTCCCGTGCTGGCAAGCCTAGTCCCAACCATTTGAACGATCCACGCGCTACGCCGTGGCCCTCGAACTCGATATGCTCCACTCGTGCCCCACGTGCCGCCAGCCCTCTTGCCTCTTTCCGACAAAATTCGAGACCAGCGATGGCGGCTGGCACCGTGGAGACTCCGCGCAGAGCGCGCCGCAATCCCACGTCTTGGCAAGAAACGTCCCCGTATGACCGGCAGAGTGCTGTCGTATCACTCGACAGGCACACCGGCCTGGGGCGTCAACGACGTCTCACCGGCGAACTTCGTATCACAGATTGAATTGGCTCGAGATGCTGGTTATCGATTCTGCGACGTTCGAGATATCACGTCTGGAACTGCTGGCCCAAAGGACCTTGCCATCACTTTCGACGATGGGTTGCGTTCGATCCTGGCCGTAACGCCGTACCTCGCAGAGGCCCGCATTCCGTACACGATTTTCGTGGTGTCCGGATGGCCGGCGACCGACCAGAACACGTTCCTGACCTGGGCTGACCTCGAAAGCCTTTGCGGTCAGGGCGCTCGAATCGGAAGCCACTCAGTATCACACCCTAACTTCCGGGAACTCACCCGGGACCAACAGGAATTCGAACTCGGAGAGTCTCGCCGAATGATCGGCGACCGCCTCGGTGTTGTGCCCGATCTGTTCGCCATCCCATTCGGACGCGCCAGGGACTGGACCCCCGAGTGCACGCAAATGGCAAAAACGGCTGGCTACACTGCTGTGTTTGGACAAGCCGAAAACCGCACACCGAAAGGCACCGCCGGGCGCTCATTTATCACCAAATTTGACGGCCAGCGTCAGTTTCAGGCCGTACTTGATGGCCGATTCGACGACTGGGAAGAGTGGTTTTGAGAATGAGAGAGGCACCCGTCCCGACATTGTCGGTGCTCGTCCTCAACCACAATTACGCCAAGTACCTTCCTGATTGCCTTGATTCGATTCTGTCGCAGACGTTCAAGGACTTCGAGTTGATCGTCCTGGACGATGCCTCCAGCGATGGGTCAATCGAAGTAGCTGAGCGGTACCTGTCTGATCCGCGCGTTCGACTCGTGCGCCACGAAACCAATCGGGGTTACACGCTGTCGCTGATCGAAGGCACGAGCGAACTCTCTCGAGGCGAGTACCTGACGGTGGTCTCAGCTGACGATTTCGTGGTCGATGACCAGGCGTTCGCCGTTCAGATCGACCAACTCAGGCGAAACACCCGCCTCGTAGCCTGCTTCACTGCGTTCACCAAAATTGGCCCGGCGACACAACAAAGTATTCGACGGCCGCTCGCCGCAGATGCGATTGTCACAGGCCCAGAACTGATTACACGCCAGTTGTGCGACCGCGAGTTCGCCATTCTTCATTCGGGGACGATTATCAAAGCTTCTGCATACCGTGACGCTGGCGGGTATCGCGCAGATTTAAGGAATTACGTCGACCTGGCGATGTGGTTCGCTCTTGGTCGGCTCGGACCGGTCGCCTACGTCGATCGACCCCTGTACGCATACAGGATCCACCCCACTCAACTTTCTGGAAGCGCATCAAATCGGCGCACGACCCTTCGGGAAGGCCTGCGGCTCTTGAAGTCGACCGCAAGGGAGGCCCAACGGACCGGTATTGACGTCACCGTCGGCGCGAGTCTACGTGCGCGGGTGGCCGACCTTGCTCTCGCAGACGCATTTGCTAACAGGCGCAGGGTCGCACTCTTGCGATGCTTCGACGGGCTCCTGATCGAACCCGTTGCGGCGGTGACCTCATGGGGCTGGTGGATGGCGCTGACGCGTGCCAGCGTGGGCGCCCGGGTATGGAGCCTACTCGCGCGCGCCCGTCAGGCGTGTCTACCCCGGCGGGCCAATTCGATGAAGACGCGTTCCCACCGGACAGGGTAGCTCTTATGGGAGCGCAATTCAGGAGCGAAACCGAGATCCAAGTACATCGCAATCGCGGTAAGGCGGTGGTCATCGGTGTAGAGATAGACGGGCGTCCGCGGATAGAGTTCGCGGATGGCATGGAGTGAACGAACGAACACCGTTCGACCAAGACCTTTTCCAGCGTCGCGGGGGTCCCGAGTCACCCACGCCATCTCCAGCGCCGGTTTGCCCCGCAACGGTCGTTCCAGGACTCCAGTGGCAGCCACCAGTCTCCCTTCCTGCTCAGCGAAGATCTGCGCCTCGGGCAGAAGGTCCCTGGTTTCGCGAGAGAGCCTGAGTTCGTCCCAATCTCCGAAAGCTCCTGACGCATTCAATAGGGCGAGCCACTCGCGTTCGTCACCCGGCCGAAATGCACGGACCGCGTATCCGGGAGGCGGTGCAGCGTCCTTGATAGGTGCTGTCCGCGCAAAGCGCATGATCAGCCCCGGCCTCGTCGGCTTCAGTCGGGCCCAACCTTTCCAGGCAGCGGACCGAAGTGGCTTCGGCACTCGCTGGCGCCACACCCGCAACGTGGAATGGTCAGTCATCCGGGGCATGATAGGCGAACCGCCTCGGAGCCCGCACATGAACCACGGGACCTCGTTAGACTTGCCGTACTCCCTGCTGCGAGCGAGAACTTGGAACAATCCGCGTTGGTCGGAGTCGGTCTGCTGGGATTCGGCTACTGGGGTCCGAACCTGGCGAGAAACATCGCATCCTCGGACGCCATGCGATTGCTTTCGATCGCCGAACCTGACCCTGAGAAACGGGCTGCTGCGCAGCGAGCATTTCCTCTGGCGACGGCCTACACGACCGCCGACGGGGTAATCGAAGATCCTGCGATTTCGTTGGTGGTAATTGCGACACCTCCTGCAACGCACTTTGAACTCGTGTCCCGCGCCGTTCGTTCGGGGAAGCATGTCCTTGTGGAAAAGCCACTCGGGACAAGCGTGCACGAAGCGAACGAGTTGGTAGAACTCGCCGCGCGTTTCGGTCGCCATCTGCTGGTGGACCACACATTTCTCTTCACTGGGGCGGTCAAAAAGATTCGCGACGGACTCGAATCGGCTGGAAGGATCCTCTACTACGACGCGACTCGTACGAACCTTGGGACCTTCCAGGCAGAGACCGACGTCCTCTGGGACCTTGCCCCACATGACCTGTCTATTTTGCTTTCTTTGGTCCCCGAACCGGTCGAGCTGGTAGCAGCCATCGGCGCGTGCCACGGACCAGCCACGGGGCCGACAATGGCCTATGTGACGCTGCGCTTCAGCTCGGGTCCGCTCGCGCACATCCATGTGAACTGGATGGCCCCGGCGAAGGTTCGGCGGACGATAATAGGCGGCACTCGCCGAATGCTGGTTTACGACGATGTCGAGTCAAGCGAAAAGTTAAAGATCTATGAGTCTTCGGGAGACCTCGAATTCGGCCCGACGGAGGATCTTCACCGCCGCATGGTCGACTACCGCATTGGCGATGTGATTTCGCCGCAGCTGGACCAGACCGAAGCGCTCGCGACCGAAATCGCCCATATTGGGCGTGTGTTGAACGACGGCGAGAAGCCCATCTCTGACGGACATCTCGGTTTGCGAGTTGTCGAGGTCATCGAAGCGGCCCACCGATCACTTGGAGCGAACGGTATGCCGGTTTCGGTGTCGATTTGAACATGCCAAACCTTCGCGGAGCCAGAATCTTCATCACCGGCGGAGCGGGATTTATCGGATCTCACATTGCAGATCAGGTACTGGCAGCGGGGGCGGCATCTGTCGTGGTGCTTGATGACTTTTCACGAGGTCGCAGGGCGAATCTGGATGAATCGGCTGCGACCGGGCAGTTGGAGGTGGTCGAAGGGGACATTCGAGACCGCGAGCTCGTGCACCGGCTGGCTGAGGGCGCAGATGTAATCTTTCACCAGGCCGCGCTTCGAATTACTCAAGCCGCTGAGGAACCCCAACGAGCGATCGAGGTCATGATTAACGGGACCCAGAATGTCCTCGACGCGGCGGTGACCCATGGCGCGCGTAAAGTCCTTTCTGCCTCCAGCGCCTCTGTCTACGGCGAGGCATCTCGGCTCCCCATGGATGAGTCGCACCCGTTCAACAACCGAACTCTCTACGGTGCTGCAAAGATCGCCAACGAACAGATGCACCGAGCCTACGCCGAGATGCACGGCCTGGATTATGTGATGTTCCGCCCGTTCAATGTTTACGGCCCGAGAATGGACATCCACGGCGTCTACACCGAGGTCATGGTTCGCTGGCTGGAACGCCTCACCAGCGGGGAGGCTCCCCTGATCTTTGGGGACGGACTTCAGACGATGGACTTCATCGATGTGCGGGACGTGGCCAGGGCCTACGTCCTCGCCGCGACGAACCAGGCCACCGACATCGTCTTCAACGCAGGAACCGGCATCGAAACCAGCCTGCTCGAACTTTGCAGTCTCATGACTTCCGCGATGGGATCCGATCGCCGTCCGGAGTTTCGACCGGCACGTGCCGTGAATGCGGTCAGTCGACGGAAAGCCGACGTCGAACTCGCGAAGGACGTACTCGGGTTCGAAGCCACAATTTCACTGCGGGAAGGCCTGACCGAGCTTGTCGAGTGGTTTCGACATGAGTCAGTGGCAGCCACGATCGCAAGATGATTCCGCTCACACGGCCTCTTGTGGGGGACGAGGAACTCGCTGCCATCAAAGAAGTGCTCGAATCCGGGTGGCTGACCCAGGGCGCTAAGGTTCAAGAGTTTGAATCGTGCGTAGCCACGTACGTTGGTGCCAAACACGCCGTCGCCACCTCGAGTTGCACGACCGCCCTCCAGCTTTCCCTCATGGCTTTGAACGTTGGCCCCGGGGACGAAGTGATATGCCCTTCGCTGAGCTTCATCGCGACCGCTAACGCAATCATCCACACGGGTGCGACTCCGGTATTCGTCGACATCGATCCGGCGACCTTCAACATCGACCCAACCGCAGTTGCCCGGGCGATAGGACCGCGAACGGCGTGCATTATGCCGGTCGACCAAATTGGTCTCGCCGCAGACATTGCCGCGATTACGCGGCTGGCGAACGAACACGGCCTCCCCATGGTTGAGGATGCCGCTCCGTCACTCGGGGCAATGGTTGGATCGGGTCGGGTCGGCGCACTGAGCACTGCCACCTGTTTCAGTTTCCACCCACGAAAGGCGATTACGACCGGCGAAGGCGGGATTGTCACGACCGACGACGACACCATCGCGACGCGGCTCCGGGCTCTTCGTTCGCATGGAGCCTCGGTCTCCGACCTCGACCGCCACAACTCTGACGACCCTTGGTTCGAGGAATACTCAGAGGTGGGTTTCAACTTCCGAATGACGGACCTCCAGGCTGCGATCGGGACGATTCAAATGACCCGGCTGGACGGAATCATTCGGGAGCGACGGCGACTGGCGGCCCGTTACGCGGAACTGTTGGATGGACTCGTCGAACTCCCGGGGGATGCGCCGGAGCGGCCACACACCTTTCAGAGCTACATGGTGAGACTGCGAGATCCTGAACGACGCCTCGAAATCATGAAACATCTGTCCTCGCGCGGCATTGCGACCCGGCGGGGAGTAATGGCAATTCACCTACAGCCGGCATACCGTTCCCGTTTTTCGGGCCTGTCGTTGCCCGAAACTGAGCGAGCTGCCGCAAGCACGATGTTGCTGCCGCTGTTTCCCGGTATGGGGGACGAGGCGCAGGTTCGTGTGGCCAGGGCGTTGCGCGAAGCCCTCGCCCAGAACTAACTGCCTACCACGTGTCGATGTTCTGACGCTTCTTGTGGGCGCGAGGCGGGGGTGGGGCGATGGAACGCAGCATCCCGCCGATCCAGTAGCGAGAGTCGGCCGGGTCGATGACGTCATCGACGCCGAAGGACACGCCGTAGTTAATGGCCCGGCTGCGTTCGTAGGCGCGCGCAACAAGGTCGTTGTAGCGATCGAGGCGAGCCGCAGGATCTTCGATCGCGGCGAGTTCGTTGCGAAATCCAAGCTTCACCTGGCCTTCGAGGCCCATGCCGCCGAATTCTCCCGTCGGCCATGCCACGGCGAACGACGGTTCTTTCAGGCTGCCGCCAGCCATTGCCTGGGCGCCAAGGCCGTACGCCTTGCGCAAGACCATTGTCACGTGCGGGATGGTGAGGTTTGCCCCGGTCACGAAGAGGCGGGAGCAGTGACGAACCAGTGCAGTCTTCTCGACTTCAGGGCCGACCATCATTCCTGGCGTATCGCAGAGGACGAGTAGGGGAATGTCGAAGGCGTCGCAGAGCTGCATGAACCGCGCCGCCTTGTCGGAACCGTCGCTGTCTATCGCGCCCGCCAGGTGAGCCGGGTTGTTCGCGAGCACGCCGACCGGGCGTCCCTCAAGCCGGATGAAGCCGGTCACCATTCCGAGTCCAAAGTTTCGCCTGATCTCAAGGAAGCTGTCGGTGTCTGCGAGGGTTTCGATGACCTTCCGGATGTCGTACATGCGGAGCCGGTTTTCGGGGATGATCGTCCGGAGGATGCGTTGGTCTGGGGCGGTCCATTCGGAAACGCTCCCCTGGAAATACGAGAGGTAGCGGCGGGCAGCATCCACGGCTTCGGCTTCATCTTTCACAGCGATGTCGACGGTGCCGTTAGGGACCTGCACATCCATCGGACCGATGTCTTCGGGCGCGAACACCCCGAGGCTGCCGCCTTCGACCATCGCCGGGCCTCCCATGCCGATGTTCGAGTCGGCGGTAGCGATGATGACGTCGCAGCAGCCGAGAAGCGCCGCGTTGCCGGCAAAGCAACGACCGGACGTCACTCCGATCAGCGGCACAAGACCACTCAGGCGGCCCATGGTGGCGAAGGTGGGGGTGTCGAGCGGGCGCCCGGCACCGACATCGCCGGAGGCGCTCGCGGCTCGACCGCCGGGGCGCTGACCACCGGTACCTGCGCGGCCACCGCCGCCCTCGGTGAAGAACACGACCGGCAACTTCCAACGCTCCGCGAGTTCCAACATGCGGTCGGTTTTGGGGTGATTGACTGCACCCTGCGTACCCGCGAGCACGGTGTAGTCGTAGGCGAGCACTACCGCTCGCGATGCTGGCTCGGGGAAGAAGTTGCCGTTCACGGTGCCGATTCCGGTAACCATGCCGTCTGTCGGGAACTTCTTGATGACTTCGTCGATAGGTAATCCGGTGCCAGGCGTCAGCACCAGCGAACCGTGCTCCGCGAAGGTACCAGGATCGCAGAGGTCATCGATGTTCTCGCGGGCGGTGCGCTGACCCGTCTTTCGGCGGCGCGCTACGGCATCCGGACGAGCCGCATCGAGGGTGACGGCATGGCGTTCGTGGATCAGCGCGAGGTCCGGCCGGATGTAATCGAGATCAACCTCAACAGATTCGCTGCCGCCATCGTCCGCGACTTCCTGCGGTTCGACGAAAAGAAGTGCCTGTCCGGCGAAAAGCGTATCTCCGGGCGCAACGGCGACACGGCGCACCAGACCGCTTTCCACGGCGACGATGACGTGCTCCATCTTCATGGCTTCCATTACCAGCAACTGTTGGCCGGCGCGTACCAGGTCTCCCTCGGCGACGCTGACCTCCACGACCGTCCCTTGAACCGGCGAATCCACGGCGACGGTTCCTTCCGGGCCAGAGGTCGTCGCTTTGAGGCTCGGAGTAGCGGCAGGCGCCGGAGTAGCCGCAACGGCGCTTTTGCCCGACTTGCCGAAGTTCAGAACCGCAAGCGGATCGCTGCCGTCTACCTTCACGCCTGCGTGGCGCGGCCCGTCGGGAGTGGCCGATGGAGTCTCGCCCGGAGCGTCGAAGTAGAGACGCGAGTGTCCGCCCGCGGGTACTCCGGCCAGCGTGGCGATGTTGTCGTCGACGAAGCGGGTGTAGATAGCGTTGCGGGCGAAATCCGGGTGACGAAGGACATTCTGGAGGAACGGGATATTCGTGCCGACGCCTTCGATACGGAATTCGGCGAGCGCCCGGTAGGTTCGAGAGACAGCGTCGGCGAAGTCTCCCGAGCCCGAATGCGCGATGACTTTGGCGAGAAGCGAATCATAGCGATTGCTGGTCGTGTAGCCGGCGTAGCCGAACGTGTCGGTGCGCATTCCCGGGCCCGTTGGTGGATCGAACGCCGTAATGAGCCCGCCCGAGGGCCGGGACGAACCGTCCGCCGTCATCGTCTCGAGGTTCACACGGCACTGAATGGCGTAGCCACGCGGAGCCGGGACATCCGCCTGAACGAGGCCAAGCTCTGCGAGCGAAGCGCCCGAGGCAATCCGCAACTGGGTGCGGACGAGGTCGATTCCGAGTACCTCCTCCGTGACTGTGTGTTCGACCTGGAGTCGCGGGTTGACCTCCATGAAATAGAACGAACCGCCAGTACCATCGTCGTTGGCGTCCACGAGGAATTCGAACGTGCCGAGGCTGCGATAGTCGGCGGCGTGGGCCATCGCCACCGCAGCCGTGGTCAGTCGCGAACGAAGTTCCGAGTTCAGGCCGGGGCTCGGCGCAATCTCGATGACCTTCTGGAAGCGACGCTGAATGCTGCACTCGCGCTCCCACAGGTGGCTGACGGCTCCGCTTTCATCGCCCACAACCTGAATTTCGACGTGTCGGGCACGAGGCAGGTATTCCTCAGCGAAAACGGACCCGTTTCCGAACGCAGCGAGCGCTTCAGACTGGCATCGCTGAAACGTTCGCTCGATTTCTTCGACGTTCGCGACGGTCCGCGAGCCGCGACCGCCTCCGCCAGCGATGGCCTTGAGGATCATGCCCTTCTCAGAATCTAGCGAGTCAAAGAATGCGCGAGCATCCCCAGGCGTCGGAAGCTCAGCGCTTCCCCGAAGCAACGGTATTCCCAACTGCTCAGCGAGCTTTCGCGACTGCACCTTGTCGCCAAAGAGTTCCAGGATCTCCGGAGTCGGACCGACGAACGTAATCCCTTCTTCCCGACAGCGCCGCGCGAAACCGGCGTTTTCGCTGAGAAAGCCGTACCCCGGATGGATGGCATCACAGCCATTGGATCTCGCCAGGCCAAGTATCTGCTCGCCGTCGAGGTATGCGGCGGCACCAGTGCCGGTCAGCGGCAACGCACGATCTGCCTTCCTGGTGTGCAGCGAGGTCGCATCGTCCTCGGAATAGATGGCCGAGGACGATATTCCCAGGTCGGCTGCCGCCCGAGCGATTCGTATGGCGATTTCACCGCGATTGGCGATGAGCAGGTTCGTGATCGGTCATGTACGTCTCCTTCGGCTTAGGACCGACGTGAAAACGAAGGCCCTGTCCGGTTGATTTGTCTTGAGAGGTTCTAAGAAATGACGCCCTCAGCAGCGAGATCCGCGAGTTCGTCATCAGTTAAATCCAGGAGCTGGCGATAGACAGATTCGCTGTGCTCTCCGAGGAATGGAGCGCGTTCCATCGGCAGGCGTTCGCCGTTCCATGTGATCGGCTCGTGCTGCAAGAGCATCGACACTCCCGCTGGATGCTGAATTTGATTGAAGAATGACTTCCCCATCGGGTCTCGGCCGACGAGGTCAGCCACGTTCTCCACTGGGGAGGCTGGCACTCCTGCGGCCTGGAGCCGTTGGGCTAACGACCAATCGTCCATGGTTTCGGTTTCAGCGTTGATGGCGCTGTCGATTTCGCCGGCACCGGCAAGCCGCCCATCCGGGGTGGAGAACTCGGGGCGGGCGGATAGCGATTCGAGGCCAAGCGTTGCGCAAAGTGCTTTCCACTCAACATCACTGCGAACGGCAATTGCAATCCAGCGATCATCGCCGGCGCAGCGATAGACCCCGTGCGGCGCGTAATGGCGGGATGCGTTTCCGGTCCTCGGCGGAGTGACACCGTTAACCAGGCATTCCAGCAACTCGGTGTCCAACAGTTGAATTGTGGCTTCATACTGGGCGAGTTCGATGAACTGACCCTCGCCAGTTTGGTTTCGATGGTGAATCGCCGCGGCGATCTGAAGTGCGCCGAGGTACGGCGACGTGAAATCAGAGTGCAGCGTCCCCAGGCCAAACGGGTCGCGGTTTGCGAAACCCGTGTGCGCATTCAACCCAGCCATAGCGATAACGCCGTTGCCGACCGCTCGCCAGCCGCTGTGAGGACCGTCGGTGCCCATGACCGGCATGCTCGCAAAGATGATGTCCGGCTTGATGGGCTTCAGGTCTTCGTAGCCGAGACCCCAGCGGATCATTCGATCAGGCGTGAAGTTGGAAGTGACGACATCCGATTTAGCGACCATTTGTTTCGCAAGTTCGATGCCCTTCGGGCTCCCGAGATTTAGAAGGATGCTCTTCTTGTTCACGTTGCAGTCGTGAAAAACGCCATTCGTTTCGGCATGAGGCGTGGGAGGTTGGACTCCAACCTCTCGGATGCGATCCACCCGCGCCATGGATTCGACTTTGATAACTTCTGCCCCGAGGTCGGCCAATAATCGCGTGGTGAGCGGCCCGGCGATCAGCCAACAAAAGTCGAGGATGCGAACTCCGGCAAGCGGCTGAGGAGTCATGCTCGGGCCGTCGCATGCGGCTCGGGCGCGCGTTCTATCCCGCACCATTCGGCGAGTACTTCGCGAGTGTGTTCGCCGAGAGCAGGCGCCGCCCTCACAACGGGCCTGTACGCCGAAGAAATGAATGGCGCCCGGTAGAAGCTCGAGTTCTTCATCCAGCTGCGGAAGCTGAATCCGCTGGAAGAATCCTCGTTCGCGAAGGTGAGGGTCGCTGGCGATATTCGAGACGTCCTGAACAGGCACTACCAGGATCTGGCGAGCCTGTGCTTCCCTCACGAGCGTCTCGCGATCCATCGTGAGGCATATTCGGGCCGAACCCTCGGCGACTTCGGCGTTGTTACGCAACCGGTAAAGTCCGTCCATCCATTCTGCTGCCCTGAAGCGCTCGTCCTCGAAAAGCTCGAAGTACCAGTCCGCGAACGCGTCCCAAGACGGTGGATGCTGGTAGAACGACACGAACTTGCCATCGGCAGCCGGGAATACGGTCCGGCCACCGAGGTTCTCGATCCCACGTCGCACAGGGATGACCTGATTCCAATGCCAGTAGTTCTCGTTCGCCGATTGGATGGTCGTAGTCATCACGGCTTCTTGCATCGAAACGACGATTCGTCCGGGCGGGCGACCGGCCGCCGACTCGATGACCAACGACATCGCGGCGAGCGCGGACGCGAGCGAAAGCTGCTTGTAGGCGAGGTTGCCGGCGGGGTGGTTCGGCGGGTCGGCCTGGTCACCGTTGAGGAAGAGCTGGCCACCCGACGCTATCCCGATGAGGTCTGTCGCGCGGTCTTCAGAGTCCCGGCGAAAGACCGGCTGTACCAGCCCAACGCCCGGGCAGTTCGCTTCAAAGGTTCCCGACTGGAGCGATGGGCGCAGTGATTCAGACGGTTCCAGTGGAGCGATTACGACTGTAGCGGCCCGCATGAGTTGCTGAAGTAGTGCGTTACTCTCGGCGTCAGCCAGGTCGAGGGCGACACTGCGCTTGCCGGCGTTGTAGAGCAGGTGAGCAAGACTTCTCTCGGTCCCGGGCTCGTCGTGGACAAACGGGCCGCGACTTCGCAGCCAATCGCCGTCTGGTGACTCGACTCGAACCACATCCGCGCCGAGGTCGGCTAGCAGACGCGACGCAAGTGCGACCGGTTCGTCGCCAAGGTCGAGAATCCGCACGCCCTTCAGCGGAAAGGTCACGCTGCACCACCGGACTGATTCATGTGGTCGAAATCCTACGCGGTCGAGCGGAGGCGCGGCCAAAGTCGACCTACTCTTCGGCGGCCAGCGTCGGATTCGAAACGAGGAGCTTGTCGTGAATCACCGAACGTAAGATGGGCGATGACGTTCCCGCGCCACTCGCCGCGGTCGGCATCTCCATTGCGAATGCGCGCACTAAGCGTACGGTTTCGCTCCGAAAGGCCTTCTCGGACGGCCGAAAGGTGTGGTGGCATCGGTTGGACGCCGAGCAGATGGTCGAGGCCGTCCCACTCACGGGAGTAGTGGTCCTCGATGGTCGCGATTTCGCGGCGAATCATCTCTACGGCGTTCATGGCGACGCGGCCGTGGAAATTCGTGCGGCCGGAAGTATTCGCCATCACGTCGTCGCGGAGATATCCCGCGACCGCCTCCAGCAGTTCGTCGATTGTCGGTCGGTCCTGCATCAGTCGTCTGCCTCTTCCAGGAGCTTCAAAAGCTCCCACTCAGTTTCCGCGGTTCGGCGGCCAATCGCGGCCATCTCCACGGTCTTGTTGGCACCGCTGAAGTAGTTGGCAGCCTGGGAAATGGTGATCACGCCCCATTTGAGATTGCCGAAGACTTCCCAGAATCGGACGCGCTGCCGGTCCACTGTCGTTCCGCCCGCCGCCTCGTAGGCCGCAAAGAAGTCCTCGTAGCCACCGACTCCGGCCATGGGCTTCTTGCCGCCGAATCGCCAGGACTTCACCGCGAGCCAGCCAATGTCCTCCATGGGGTCACCCCAGTGAGCGAGCTCCCAGTCAATGATCCCGCGTATCCCGTCTTCACCGAAAAGGAAGTTCCCGAGCCGGTAGTCACCATGCACGAGCACGCGTTCTTTCGGGTTCGGCATGTGCTGATAGAGCCAGCGAAATGCCAGTTCGAAGACCGGGTGAGGATCGGGCGAGAGGCTACGAAAGATGTTCTCGTAGTGCTCAATTTCCGTCTGGGCAGGAGAAACGCCCGGCGCCGGCGTGAGTAGCGCGGCCAGTTCAGGATGCTTGGCAACCGAGATCGAATGGATTCGGGCGAGACTCTGCGCTAGCTGGCCGGGAATGAGTTTTCGGGCGTCGGCGTATTGGTCACCACGGATGAGGCGGCCGCCAAGCGTTTCGCCCGGCACGCGCCGCATGATGAAGAATTTCACCGGGAAGGTATCGTCGCCGTCCCAGAGGGGTTCCGGAACGATGGCTCCAGCTTCCATGGCTGCCTTCAAGAGGCTGAATTCGAGAATACGGGCGGCGCTCGACTCAACCCCGGCTACGGGATCGCAGCGGAAGATGCCCTCGAGTGTCTGATCACCAAGTTGGGCGTCGAACGACCAGGTCTCACGGCCCGCTCCACCCGAGAGCCGGGCGAGGCTCGAAAACTGCGGCGTGTGACCAGCATTTCTTTCGAGAAACTTCCTCAGGCCCGTTTCGACGGTGGCGGCGTCCAAGAGTTACTCCGCCTGATCGAGGAATTCGCTCAGGCCGTAGCCTTTGCGCTCACCGTCGAGTGTGTATTCCGTCATGCCCTCGCCGATGTGCGTGAACATGCCCGAGCGTCGATTCCGCAGCGGTATGAAACCAGTGACACGGCCTTCAATGGTGTGTGATTCACCGTTCTCGAGCTTCACCTTCGCGGTGAAGCCTTCGTGGTAGTTGGTGTTGCCTTCGTAGCGCGGCTCGAGTTCCGCTTCGGTAACGCGGATGAGCTTGTCCGGGCCTTTGTGGAACACCCCACCGACTCGGCCACCTACGATGGAAAGCACCATCCCGATGTCGTCCCCATAGTTGCCGGTGATCCAGCGGTATGAGGGCGTGGACTGCCAGTAGCGCGGACCCCAGGAGTGGTCGCGCAGACCGTGTCCAGTGATTTCCACCACCGGACCATCTTCGATCTGAAGCGTGCCTGAGACCTTCATGTGCTGCTCGTAATGGGCACGGGCGAAGTCGTTTTGCGATCCAGCGCCACCGGGCTCGGCGACATGGCCGTAGATGGGGCCGACACCTTCATGAACGAGGTTCAGGTGAATCTTCTTGTGTGGATTCTCTTTGAACGCGACTGAGGGCTCGCGCATCTCGCGAGGATCGGCCAGGTAAACGGCGGACCCGTCGTACATCGTGCGAATCTTCTCGCCGGGGACGAGGACTTCGATCTTGCATCCGCCTGCATCCCATCCGTCGTTTGTGGAAATTTGTGGGCGCTTGTAGTTAAACAATGCCGAGCCATCGGGCTGGTAGACGATGACTGTCATCTCAGCGTGACCCTCGTTGGCACGGTTGCCCATCCGAATGAAGCCGCCCATCTGCTTCTCGCGGTCGAAGAAATTGAAGTAGACGGATTCGTTGAAGTTCTCTTCCGGCCCGAGGGGATGGGTGTAATCGTCCTCGGGTTTCACATTGCCAATAATCGTTACCATTAGGTTGCTCCTTGCCCTGATGACGGGCGGTTGCGTGCGGCGCGGATCATAGCCGATGTTCGTTAGCCTCGCCGAAAGGACCAGAGATGCATCTTGCCAAACAGTTCCTCGATTTCGGACTGTTCACCAACAACATCGAACCCATGCTGGAGTTTTGGCAGAACACGATTGGCCTGCCGTTTGAGGAGATGCTTCCTACTGGTAACGGCGGCCGTCAGCATCGGCATGGCCTCAACGGTGCCGTACTGAAGATCAACAACAATCGCGAGTCTATGCCGACAGAACCGCCTGCCGGCTATGCGGAACTCTTCGTCGCTAAGTCGGGTCTGTCTGAACCGAAACACCTGAGCGACCCGGACGGCAATTCTGTCTCGCTGGTGCCCCCGGGATACCGGGGCATTACAAGCGCAGGCATGCGGATAAAAGTAGCTTCGTTGGAAAGCGCGCGGAGGTACTACGGTACTGCACTGGGCTTCGATGAAACCGCGCCGGGTGAATTCCAATGCGGACAATCCAGAATTCTGCTCGAGGAAGATCCACGAAGGGCACCCTCAGGCGGGATGCGATCACCGGGGTATCGGTACATGACGGTGCAAGTTTGGGACTGCGACACAGAATTTTCCGGGATCGTTGAGCGCGGAGGAACCGCTGCAAATCGTCCTCGAACGTTCGGCGAAGTCGCCAGGTTTGGCTTCGTGCGAGACCCGGACGGAAATTGGCTGGAGATATCTCAACGGGCATCACTGACAGGCCCACTGCCACCAAACGACTAATCGAGGAGTCTCATTGGAGCCGGAAGCGCCCCCTCTTCAAAGCATTATTCGGAAAGTCTTGTTCGCCGACGCCGCACTCGAATTTATCATCGGCGTGGCGCTGCTGGGGTTCGTTGGGAGCCCAGACCGTTGGATGGACGTCGACCGTGGCGTCACGCTTGTCGCCGCCGGAGTGTTCCTCGTTGCGGCCATCGCGGTGCTGGTGATGGCGCTTATGCCGCGCACTTCCCGCGCGGCGGTCCAATACCTCGCCTTCGGCAACCTGACTGGCGGTATCGCGATCTGGTTGTTCACGATCCTCAACTGGGACCGCTTCCTCCCGGAAGGGCACTGGTTCATCGGGGCTACGGCGGACGCGTTCGTTTTGATCGGTCTACTGGAGTTTGTCGCTTTGTGGCGGACACAACCCCTTCGAGGCTAACGGTCGACCGGCGAAAGCGTCCGGAGGAAGTTCACCAGGTGCCAAATCTGCTCATCCGTTAGCGGATTGGCTTGCTTCCCCCATGCCGGCATCGCGCTGCCGGCAATCCCGTCGTGGATGAAGAGGAACAGTTGCCCGTCAGCGTGCAATGGGACGTGAACCGTGAGGTCGAGCGGATACGGATTCAGGTCGAGACCTTTCGGCGGCACGCCGTTCTGTCCATGACAGGCGGCGCAGTTGTTCGCGTAGAGCGTTCGTCCCTGTTCAATCGAATTGGCGTCCGGGTAGATGGGATTCGCGGGGAGTCCCGAGGTCGGCTCATGAGAGTGGACGCCGAAGAGCAGCAACACGCCGAACGAGAATCCGGCCATTGTCATCCCGCTCGCGGCCCAGCCAGCCTCACGGCCGAGTCGCCGGACGGGGGTCCTCGCGAGCGCGAAACCGAGACCAGCTATCACGAATATGAATCCGCCGAACTGGTTCCAACTAAGGCTCGGTGCAGGATTCGACCAGGCTGTTCCCGAAATGCCGCCAAGGACGGCAGTACCGGCCGGCCGCACATCGAAGAAGCCGACGATGTCGTCGGTATCCGCCCGGCGGACTTCGGTTTCGACGCGCCATCGGCCTTCGATCGTCATGTACGGCCCCTGTCCTACGTAAACGCCGGTCTCGGTGCTGGACAGGACCAGGGTCGACGCGCCGATCGTCTGGTCTTCCTGGTAGCGGAATGTCAGGCGTACGCGTTGCGCCGGTACGAGGTCGTCCGCTGCATCGTGAAGCTCAACTCGGTAAGTATTCAGTCCGGTCTGGTTCGGGTTAATGGCCAGCTTGATTCGAAGGTCGCTGACTGAGCTTGTTTCGTCGAACGGTTTTCTGTCGGGCGCGATAACGATCGACTTGGAAACGGTCGTCTGGGTGAGCATCGCGGCAAAGAGGAAGACCGCGAGTCCAAGGGCGAGTTCGCCCGCGGCGAACATCAGGAAGCGCCGTTGGGCTTTCTGCGTTCCAGAAGTGAGCAAGTTCTTCCCGTAGCGGGCGTTGTAACCAGCCACCGCGAGAAGGGGCAGCATAAGTCCAAGCTTGATCAAGAGGATGACGCCGTAACGCGTTTCCCAGAGCTTCGACACTTCGTCGATTTCGACGAGGGCGCCCAGGAAACCCGTGCCGAGAAGGACGAAGACGCAAACAGATGCCAACAGCGAGAAGCGAGGCACGAACGAGTCCCAGGAAGCGTCTCTCTTCAGGAGCCTGGCAGCGATCGCCACGCCCGCAATGGCGCCGATCCAGACCAGTGCGGACATGCCATGCAGAATGTCGAGACCCTTCGCCCACGAGCTACCCGCCCCGGCGGCAGCATGACTTGTGGCGGTGTAAGCCCAGAGGTAAATGCCGACACACCCGATGAGGGCTCCCGCCGTGCGTCGCGGCGCTTCAAACGCGAAGGTGTTGGCAACGGCAATAAGCATCACCAGCCCCATGCGCGTTAACCAATAGCCCCCGGCCGGCGTGTTGAAGATGAGGTCCCGGATGGCGATGGTGTCGTAGGCATCGCGGATGGTGGCGAAGTTCAGGAGAGTCGCTGCGAGCAGGACGGCAGTGCCGGCATAGACAGTGAGAACCAGCCCGCGGCGAGTCGAACTGCCAGGTGAATCGAGAAAGAGCATCACTACCGCTCCGGCGACCACCATCGCCAGTCCGAGCAGCGAAAGGGCGCGCACCGCGACGCCGTCCGCGAGCGGGGGTGGATCGCCATCGCTGGAAAGCCCACCAACCGCGTTCGTTTGGTCCGGCAGCGAGCCATCCGGGTTCAGGACCGTGAAGGGAAACGACCCGCGAATTGCGTGGCCGTCGATCCGGGAGACGTTCGCCCAAACGACGTTGTAAATGCCGGGCTTCAGCTGTGGGAGCGCGACCGTCATACTCGCGCCCCCGACGTTCGGCTCAGGAATCGCGACGGGCTGCGCGTTCGCGTCGAGCAGGCTGATGGAACTCGAACGCGTTTCGATCGGCTCGGCGAACGAAAGCGAAATCTGACCCGGGGGGCGCTGCAAGAACGCGTTAGCCGCCGGGTCAGAACTGAGGAGGGCAGCATGGCCCAATGCAGTCTCGGCCCGTCCTAACGCGAGAGTCGCCCCGAGCACTACGAGAACAAGCGCGGCGGCCCATTTCATGGGCGCTTTTGCACCAGGAGGAAGGAACCTCCAGCCCCGAGGACGAACATGCCGATGCCGACGGCGACAACGAGAATCCAGTTCACTCCGTTATCGGGTCCGGCCACGGTCAGCGCTGATGGGGCATCCGCGGGAGTGGTTGATGCTCCCGGATTCAGCAGATCCGCACGCAGAGTCTCTTTCCCGGGATTGGGGGTTCCGCTCGGGTCGTAGGTAAAGGTTAATGAGCCTTTGGCGTCGTCACCGTCGTCGGCGCTCAAAGTCTTCCAGTTCACGGTGTACTTTCCGGTTCCAAGCGTCGACGGCATCACCACCGAGAGGCGCTTTCGGTCGTTCCTATCGATGACGGCAGCGACGGTAGTCACTTCCTTGCCGGCGGAATCGAGAACGTCGATGTCGTTCGCACCCTCGCGCGAAAACATGTCCTGGCTCATCACGAGGACGATTTCAGCCGGTGGTTGAACGAGGACAGCGCCGTCGCCGGGGTTCGCGGTGGCCGGCTCGGCATGCGCGAAAGCGGTCGTCGCGAAAATGAGCGAGCAAGCTACGGCCCCGAGCAACGCAAAGACGAGTTTCATATCGAGGTTCAAGTCTATCGGCCGGTAGCGCCCCGGCAACGGATCTGGGGTTTAGCCGCCTTGACTGGCTGCTGTCTCCCGAACTGGGCGAATTCCTGCCTACTGTCCGCCCGTGGGCACGAGGCCGAGGTAGCGATCAACGTCAGATGCCTTCGCGGGTTCGTGCACAACATCGCCCGGGCCTCCCATCACACGGAGCCAGGTCGCGAACTCGAGCAGAATCCCATCAGGGTCCATGAAATAGAACGAGCGAATGAATGTGCCTTCGTGGACCTCTTTGCTCATCTGACGTGGGCTGTCGTCGTGGTTCAGGATCGGCGTGACGTGGACGCCCTTCGCGGTGAGCTTCGCGTGATACTCGTCGAATTTGTCAGCGGGGACATCGAAGGCGACGTGGTTCATCGAACCGTGCGCGGTCTCCAACTCGCCTTCGCCCGGCATCCCAGTCGGTGATGAGACGCCCGGAGCAGCGTTCGGGGCCTTCGGGAACCAGAAGAATGCGAGCGAGTCGCCGTTGCCAATATCGAAAAAGAAGTGTTGTCCCAGGTCACCAGGAAGTTGGATGGTCTTGATTAGCGGCATCCCGAGGACGTTCGTGTAGAAGTCGACGGTCTTTTCCATGTCGCGGCATACGAGGGCGAGATGATTGATGCCTCGAATTTCGAACTCGCTGTTCTGTCGTTGCACTTGTCGTCCCTCCATGTATGCGTGCTCACGCTTCGTTCGCGAGTAGGGTACACCCTCCGACAATGCCTGGCGGTTTACGCCTTCGGGTGTTCGGCGAGCCAGAGGTCGTGCATGAGCTGGAGGTGGCCGACATGCTCGCGAAGGTGCCCGATCGCAGCGAACAGCGTGCCTGCACCATTCCGGTCCGGGACAGTGAGGTTGTCGTTCGAGGGCATAGAGACGGGCGCCCGAAGGTGCTCCTCAGTCCCCGCCGCGACAATCGTCTCCGCTTCCGTCGAGAACGCGGCAAGCATTTCCAGAAGTGCAGCCTTCGACCGCCCGGCCGTGCGGAACGCTTCGGCACGCTCGGTGGCGCGGTATTCAACCAGAGATCCGACGTTGCCAGAACCTGCACGGAGGAAGAATCGTGTCGCCGTGACCGCGTGAGCGACGAGCACTGCTGCCGAGTTCGCATTCGGAAGCGGCTTCCAATCGAGCGCGTCTTCGGGCAAGTCCTGGACGGCGGCACGGATCATTCCCAGGGATTCGCGCGTTACCTGGAGCACACCAGAGTGAGTTGGGGTCATTGAAAACATCCTTGAGAAGTGCTTCATCCTAGGGCGGAACTCAAGCGCCGCACCAGCGCAAACATACTCAGGGCGCGGTGTAAACTTAGCGTTCGAACCTGAGACGCCCCTGCATTGGAGTGACATGCCGATCCGGATCCTCATCGCCGATGACCACGCCGTTGTCCGCCAGGGACTGAAGATGTTCCTCGGCCTGGACGAAGACTTCGAGATTATCGGCGAAGCGGCGAATGGCGCCGAAGCCGTCGACCTGGCACGGAGCCTGCAACCCGAGGTTGTCCTCATGGACCTCCTGATGCCGGTGAAAGACGGGATAACAGCCATCGGGGAAATTCGGCGAGAGATGCCGGACATCGAAGTCATCGCCCTGACGAGCGTGCTCGAGGATGCATCGGTAGTAGGAGCCATCAAGGCCGGAGCGATCGGTTACCTGCTCAAAGACACCCAATCCGAAGAGCTACGGCGCGCGATTAAGGCGGCGGCCGGGGGCCAGGTGCAGCTTTCGCCGCAGGCGGCGGCGCGGCTTATGCGCGAAGTTCGCACCCCGGAAAGCCCCGAATCACTGACTGAGCGCGAAACGGAAGTCCTTCGGCTACTTGCGCAGGGCCTGGCCAACAAGGAAATCGCCCGCGACCTGGTGATCGGCGAAAAGACGGTGAAGACGCACGTGAGTAATGTGCTTGCGAAGCTCGGCGTACAGTCGCGGACACAGGCTGCGCTCTACGCCGTGAGGATCGGCCTCGTAGCCGGGCCGCCAGAGGTTTAGCAGGTGGTCGACAGCGATTCGCGGCCGTTCTCTCCGCTACTCCGCGAAATCTTTGACCGGATGCCGGCCGGTGTCGCCGTATTTGATCGCGAACTCAACCTCGTCGAGTGGAACACGAGCTTCGCCGACTTCCTGGTGCAGAACCAGCCCGACCTCGCAAGAAATCTCGCACCGGGCGCATCCCTCGAATCCGTTTCGCCGTGGCCGATTGCCGATGCCGGCCGCACGTTCCAACGAGCGCTCAATGGTGAGACGGTCATTCTCGATGGAACGATCCACGAAGGCCCTACGGGTACGACTTACTGGGATATCGTTCTCAGTCCGCTTTACGAACGTGGCGAAGTGGTCGGCGTATTGGACACGACAACCGACGCGACCCGGCGAGTTGCCGCCGCGCGCGATGCGGAAGACAAGGAAGGGCTGTTCCGGCTGGTGTTCGACTCAACGAGTGACGCGGTAATCCTCAATGATTTCGAGACCGGGTTCGTGGCCGAGGCGAACGAAGCGGCCGCCCGGATGCATGGCTACACGCGAGAAGAATTCGTCGGGATCGATCCAGCGCAGTTCATTCACCCGGACTCGTTGACCCTGCTAGCGGAGTACCAGGAAAACGTCCGCAAGGGAAAGGACTTTCGAAGTCGCGCCCAGGACGTTCGCAAGGATGGATCCGTTTTCGATGTAGAAGTCATGGGGACAGCCCTGGACTTTCAGGGCAAGAAATATCTCGCGGCGGTCGTCCGCGACATTAGCGACCAGGTGGCTGCCGAACGCGAACGCATCCGGGCACAAGAAGTCCTTCGGGAAGCGCAAGCGAACCTAGAACAGCGGGTGAAGGAGCGGACCCAGGAGCTCGCGAGCGTGCTGGACGTATCTCGAGCGGTGCTCTCGACGCTGGACCTAGACAGCATCTTCCAACGCGTTCAGGACGAGGTAGCCAAAGTTATTCCGTACAGCGGCTGCTCGGTACTGATCCTCGATGGCGACTTCCTTGAAGTCATCGTGACGCGTAGTTATGTCTCACCTGAACTGGCGGCACGTGCACGTGGTGCGCGCCTTTCGGTGGCTGCTGCGCCTTCCATCTGGAACAAGATCCTGTCCGGTACGGCCGTCATCATCGACGACTCGCTCGACGACTCGGAGGAGTCGGTGGCGTGGCGAAGTCTCACCGGAAATCGTCCGGAAGCGAACCTCAACCGCATCCGTTCATGGTTGGTTGTACCCATGATTCACCAGGGCGAAGTGCTCGGCGTGCTTTCGATTTCGCGGGCCGGGGTTCGAAAATTCGACGAATCACATGCAGAACTTGCATCGGCCTTCGCGGCCCAGGTGACCGTTGCGGTCGCCAATGCGCGGCTCTATCAGCAGTCCATCCGGCGCGCTCGCGAGATGGAAGGGCTGGCGAGCATCGCCGGAGCGTTGACCGTGGGGATGCCCACCGACGAAACGCTTGAAGTACTCGCAGGACGCGTGCTTGCGGCCTCTTCGGGCGTCGCGTGTTCGCTCACGATGTACGGCGACAATGGCGAATACCACGGCGCGGGCGCGGCGGGGCTGCCCCGAGAGTTCGTCGAAGGCATGCTGAAATCCATTACTCTCTTCGGCGCGCCCTCAATCACTCAGATCGCGGCCACCAGGGCCCAACGCCAGATATTGCGAGACACTCGCCGAAAAACCCTCGCTGACCCGCGCTTCGCACTCGTTCATGAGTACCTTGCAACGGCCCCATGGGATACAGCTGTTATCACGCCCGTGATAAGCCGGGGAAAGGTGCTCGGGACGCTCGAGGCGTATTACCCGCGGACTGCGGAACCCGATGCAGAAGAACTGCGGCTGCTCGCTGCAACCGCCGACCAGGTCGCGATCGGGATGGAAAACTCGAGGCTCGTCGAAGAGCTCCGACGACGCGTCTTCGAAATGGATGCGCTTTACCGCGCCGACGAGCGGTTTCACAGCTCGCTGGTGCTCGACGAAGTCCTACAAGCACTTGCGGACTCAGCGCTTGAAGTGATGGGAGCGGACCGGAGCGCTGCGCTCATTTTCGACGATGCACCGCCGTACCGCTTCACCATCCGGGCAGTGGCAGGACTCGAACCGGAAGATATGGCGGAACTCGCGCAGGCGCTGAAGAACCTGCCAACTGAAGGTGTTCGGGCCCTGACAACGCCACGTATTGTGCCCGACACGAGCAATGACACGCCGGCGATGCGGGACGTCACAAAGGCGACAAAGGTGGCGTCGCAGGTGGATGTGCCCATCACAATCGCCGACAAGCGGTTCGGGTTCTTCAGCATGGGCTGGATGCAGCCGCATTACATCACTGAATCCGAGGTGCGGCTGGCGAGCGGGCTGGCGCAACAAGCGGCCGTCGCGATCGAGAACGCGCGGTTGTACGAGCGCTCGCAGGTTGCGGCCTCACTTGAGGAGCGCCAACGGCTTGCTCGCGAGCTGCATGATTCGGTCTCGCAGGCGCTTTACGGAATTTCGCTGGGGACCCAGACGGCGCGGGCACTCATCGAGCGCGATCCGAAGAAGGCGATTGAGCCGCTCGAATACGTCGGTTCGCTGGCCGAAGCAGGCCTGGCGGAGCTTCGCGCACTGATTTTCGAACTGCGGCCTGAATCGCTCGCTACCGAAGGGCTTGTCGCAGCGCTCGAGAAGCAGGTGGCGGCCATGCGCGCACGCCACGGCATAGCGGTCGACGCAGAGCTGAGCCTCGAACCAGATCTTCGGCTGGATTACAAGGAAGTGCTCTATCGCGTGGCGCAGGAAGCGCTCCACAACACTGTAAAACATGCGCGAGCGAACCGCGTTTCGGTGGAGCTGGCGCGAGTGGAAGACAAGATTCGTATCTGCATCGAGGACGACGGAATCGGTTTCGATACGAGCGGCGAGTTTCCCGGACACCTGGGGCTACGCTCGATGGCGGAACGAACGGCGCGAGTGGGCGGCCACCTTTCGATTGAGAGCTCACCCGGCGCGGGGACGACCATCACGGTGGATGTGCCAGCAGAACCGGGACACCTGCCCGGGCGTTCCCTCGGCGACGTAGCCGACAATTCCTAGAGCATCGAGGTGTCGGTGGGGAGGCCGAGGAGGATGCGGCCGGCAACCTCGATCGTTGGCTGACCGACCATGACGTGCTGGGTGACGGTGTGGATATCGCGGAAGTGCCGCTGGAGCAGGTTGTCGGAATAGATAGAACTGGCGCCGCCGAGGTTGTAGCAGATGTCGACCGCGCGGGCGGAGTTGAGGGTGGCGGTAGTGGCGGCCAGCCGGATCATCGCCTTGTCTTCCGTGCCGATACGTTCGCCCGCTTCCACGCGTTCCCAAACGTCGCGGACGGTGTCAAACATGAACCCCCGGCCCGAGCGGAGTAGCGCTTCGGCTTCGGCGCGGCCGGACTGCGCGGCGGCGCGTTCCGCGAGCACGCGGCGGCTGCCGGAGGGCGTCTTTGCACCGGCGAGGTTTGTCAGTTCGGTGATCGCCGCACGGGCGATACCAGTCGCGACCGACGCCACGCCCACGGCAAGCAACCCGAAAAACGGGAACCGATACGTAGGGCCGTCGGCCCAGTCGCCGCGCGCGCCCATGGCGTACGAGTGGTTTTCGGGGACGAAGATGTCGGCGACTTCGAAATCGTTGCTGCCAGTGCCGCGCAGACCCGACACGTGCCACGTGTCTTTGATGGTCACTTCGGAGCGTGGGAAGAACATCATCCGCACGTGCGGGACCTTTTCCGCCAGCATCTCCGGACCGTCAGGCCCGTGAACGACAGCGCCGCCGGTGATCCAGGTTGCATGGCCGGTGCCGCTGCCGAACGGCCATGTGCCGGTGAGGCGATAGCCGCCTTCGACAAGCGTGGCGCGACCCTTAGGCACCACTGCCCCAACGACGAGACCGTTCGGGTCGCCGAAGACTTCGCGCGCGCCCTCGATGGGCAGTTGTTGGGCGCTGGCGCCGGTGGTGGACCCAATCATGAGGATCCATCCCGGCGGCGCCGTCCGCCTGGGCAAGCGCGTCGATGGATTCAATCATTTCCAGAGGAGTTGCTTCGCCGCCGCCGATGGCTTTGGGGACCATCATCCGGAAAAGGCCTGCTTCGGAAACGGCGGCGACGACTTCGGGAGCGATTTGGCCGGATTCTTCGGCGGAGGCGGCGTGAGTGGCCGCCAAGTCCCTGAGTGAGCGGGCGCTGTTCTGCGAAGTTCATCCCCCTCACCCCCGACCCCTCTCCCAAGCTTGGGAGAGGGGAGCCTTAAGGACTCGATTGCTCATTCGGCGTTGTTGCCGAAGATCCAGAATCGCCGCTTCTTCTTCGGTTGGTCGCTGTCTTCGGGGCCATCGAAGCCGCGGCCGCAGCCCTGGCAATAGCCGTAAACGTTCAGATTCTGCCGTCCGCACCATGGGCACTCACGCATTGGTCAACCTCCCCGGATGGTCTTTTTTCGATTGTACGCTCAGTGGCTACCGGAACTTGCGGGCGGCGAGGATTGGCCAGGTGTCGATGATTTCGTCGCCGCGGCGGACGTAGTACACGTCGTGCTGGTTGAGGGTGGTATCGCCGTGGCTGGGCACGACTTCGATGCGTTGTCCGGGCTTCAGGTTCGGCACGCCTTCACCGGTGATGGTGCAGTGCTCCTCGCTCAGGCGGGCGACCTTCACAGAGCCATCGACAGCCCATGGCGGGCCGAATTCGTTCGTCAGCGACTTTGCGCCGGCATCGCCGACTGCGTAACGCTCCTTCACGGAGATCACAGTGAGGAGGAGCGTTAACGCGTTTTCGAAGAGGCCCGGGATGAACTCCTCGTTGTGAGAATCGTTGAAGACGTAGGTGCCGGCCTGGAGTTCCGTGACGCCGGGGGTCTTGCTGGCGATGAGCACGCTGGCCGTGCCGCTGGTGGAGACGATCTTCGGGGCCAGTCCTGCTTCGGCGAGGGCCTCGACGTGGTCATTCACGATGCCGAGCGACGTGTTGATAAGTTCCGTGCGCTGTTCGGGGTCGGGCTGGCCGTACATGTGGCCCTCGTAGCCCATGATGCCGCGGTAGTCGATGCCTTCATCGACAAGGCGGCGCGCGAGGCGGACGGTCTCCGCAGGGGTGGCCGAACCGCATCGGCGGAGGCCGCCATCGACTTCGATGACGGCGGCAGGCTTCTGCCCCGAGCGTTTCGCACCGGCGACCAGTTGATCGATGTTGAAGTCGGATTCGACGGCGGTGGTGATGTCGACGCCGCGCGCGAGGAGCGCCATCAGGCGGTCGATTTTGATGGGGCCGACGACCTGGTTCGCCATGAGGATGGGGCCGAGACCAGCATCGGCAAGGACTTCAGCTTCGCCGAGCTTGGCGACCGTGATGCCTATGGCGCCGGCCTTGAGCTGGAGCTCCGCGACCTGCGGGCACTTGGGCGTCTTGAAGTGGGGCCGCAGGCTCACGCCGGTGCCCGCGACGATGCCCATCATGGTCGCGATGTTCTTGTTGACCTTGTCGATGTCGAGGAGGAGGCAGGGGGTGTCGAGGTCGTCGATGCGCATGGGCGGCAGTCTACGCCGGGGGCTGTGCGAGGACGAGGTGGGGGTCGAAATTGAAGGGGTAATGCAGAAGTTGTCCAGATGATATCCGGGACATCCAACCGAGGAGGCCTCGATGAAGTCAAAACCAGGGCTATCGAAGATCCAGTTGGCGGGGGCCGTCGCACTTGGCGTGGGCCTCGTTATTGGGATTGCTGCCCAAGACTGGGCCATGATGTCCGGCTCTGCCACCGCCGCAATAGTCGGCGCCTCGGCGATACTATTCAGGAGGCGAAAGCGTGCACCTGAGGACACAGAACGCCCGTGACCAGGGAAGAAGTCACTTCCTCGGGCCGGTTATGCTGAAACCATGACGAAGTGGGGGCGAGTTACGGTCTTTGGGGCGCAGTCGTTCATCTTCGCCGGACTTGGGATTCTCGCCATTGGACTCGGGGTTATCGGGTGGGCGCTGATCGAATTTGAGGGTGGGGGCGTCTCACCGAACGACGCTTTGGCGGTGGGGGCAGTTTCACTGGTTTGCCTCGCGCTTGCGTTCGCGAATGCGATGGCAACTTTGGAAGGGCCCGCCGGGGCAACCTTGACCTTCGCTCACGCGCAACCTTCGTGGCGGTCTGCAGCACGTATTTGCTGTTCGCGGCGGGGTGCTTTTGGGTCTCGACCAGGCTAGTTGTCTGAACTTCACATCGACATCGAAGAGAGTTGCGTTCCATGAACTGGACAGATTCGCTGACACTCGAGATACGCACCGACGAAGTCGATGCCTCGAGTTCAAATTGGGCCCTCCTGGTGGAAGGTTCGATGTCCGTCGCCAACGAGCCTCAGTGGTTCCGGATCGTAGCGTGTTCGCCAGGCTGGATCGGCGCACAGTCATGGGCCGATCCCGGGGTGCTTTGGTCGTTCAGTGACTGGCCGGGAGTCTTTTTCCCGTGGGGGTTCGTGGTCCTCAAGTCAAGATTCGACGAGGCGGACGTGGAGCTTGCTATCGCGACAATCAGCACCGAATGCGAGCGCATCGCCGAGGGCGACGCCGAAGTATTTCTCCAGTTGATGAGCCGGTTCGTTCGATTCGACGATGATCCGTTTCGATTGGCGCACGGCCAACCCAGGTCCTGAGAGAACTGCGGACACCGGTGTCCCTAAGCGTGGGCGGCTTCGGCTGCTGCGTAGCGGGCTCGCTTGGCTTCGCGGGCGCGGATCGTCGGGTTCATTTCGATCTTGCGGATGCGCAAGTTCTTCGGCGTCACTTCAACCATCTCGTCGTTGCCGATGAGCGAGAGGCTGCGTTCGAGGCTCGGCGGCCCGACTAACAACCCCGAACTACATGACTGCGAGCGCATCGAATTCATCGTCGTCCCAAATCACGAACCTGCCCAGGAGTACCCGAAAGTAGTTCGGGTCCGCCCGAGACCGGAGTTCACACTCGTCGATGACCTCGGTAATTGCCTTAACCGCGTCGTCCCAAGTCCCGCCGTCGTTCAGCACAAGCAGCCCTCTCGGGAACACGACCGGTGGGACTCCAAACGTATGTGGTACCTGCCTCTGAACTTCCGAATGGTCCGCCGTCGCCAACCATGAGTTGGTACAGACTGCCAACCGAAATGCGAGCTCGGAGCGCTCGCCTCCAACGCGCACAGAACCGCGCATCGGTACGGTCTGACGTCGCAGTACGGTAGAGAAATTGCTTACAGCGGGCGCGAACTCGAGGTTCAGACTGGCAGAGAAGCTCGGCTCGCCCGGGCCTTCGGACCATCCGAACACTTCTTCGTCCCAATCAACAAACCGAAGCATCAGGTTGTAAAACGTTTGCCAACTGTCGCCCGCGAGATCGTCACACTTATCGACGAGGCTCGTAACCGCAGCTTGAATGTCGGTCCACGACGTCGAGTCGCTCATTATCAAACACGCAGAGGGTAGATTCGGACGCCCGGCGTCCAGCCTTTCACGAGCGGACATTTCCACAGTCTGACCCATCGAAGATCGCGAACGCACCCACAGTTTGAAATAGTGCTGGGGACTGAGGTCGTTGAGGTAGACCCAGCCCCAGAATTCAAAACCCCAGTCCCCTCGCAGTGCAGCGATCTCGTCCTCAATCGTTTGTGGATTGAAGGCGGCGTCGAACTGGAGCCTGGACGTGCGGCTTAGCGACACGTTATTCGCGCCCTACGCGTGGGCGGCTTCGGCTGCTGCGTAGCGGGCTCGCTTGGCTTCGCGGGCACGAATCGTCGGGTTCATCTCGATCTTGCGGATGCGCAGATTCTTCGGGGTGACTTCCACCATCTCGTCGTTGCCGATGAGGGAGAGGCTGCGTTCGAGGCTCGGCGGAGACGGCGGGACGAGCTTCACCGCGATGTCCGAAGTCGAGCTTCGGATGTTCGTGAGCTGCTTCGCTCTGCAGACGTTGACGTCGAGGTCGGTGTCCTTGGCGTGCAGGCCGACGACCATGCCGCCGTACACCTCTTCGCCCGGCGAGATGAACATCATCCCGCGCTCCTGGGCGTTGGCGATGCCGAAGGCGAGGGCCGAACCAGTTTCGGAGGCGACGAGCGCACCGTTGCGGTGGCGCGTGATTTCGCCGGCCCACGGGCGATAGCCGAGGTACTCGGTGTTCATGATGCCTTCGCCGCCGGTGCCGGAGATGAAGGAGTCGCGGAAGCCAATGAGGCCGCGCGTCGGGACCTCGAAGTCGAGGCGGACGTTGCCGTTGTGGTCGGAGTGCATGCCGACCATTTGGGCCTTGCGGCCGGAGAGGGTTTCGATGAGGAAGCCAGTGGTGGAATCTGGCGCTTCGACGTAGAGGCGCTCGAACGGCTCTTCCTTGCCGTCGGGGCCGTTGTGGAGGATGACCTCGGGGCGGGTGACAGCGAATTCGTAGCCTTCGCGGCGCATCGTCTCGACGAGGATGGCGAGGTGGAGTTCGCCGCGTCCGCTGACCACGAACTGCTCGGCCGATTCGCCGTCTTCGACCTTGAGGGCGACGTTCGTCTCGACTTCGCGGAAGAGGCGTTCGCGCAGCTGACGGCTGGTGACGAACTGGCCTTCGCGCCCGGCAAACGGTGAATCGTTCACGCGGAAGGTCATCTTCATCGCCGGCTCTTCGATCGTGATGACCGGGAGCGGCTCGGTGACCGAAGGATGCGAGATGGTTTCGCCGATGAGGATGTCGCTGATGCCGGTAAGGGCGACGATGTCGCCAGCGTGGGCTTCCTGGAGTTCGACGCGGCCGAGGCCGGTGAAGCCGAAGAGTTGCGCGACCTTGTGCTGGCTGGTTTCCCCTTCGTGGTTGTGGCGGATGACCTGTTCGCCGGCCTTCACGTTTCCGTCGGTGATGCGGCCGACGGCGATACGGCCACGGTAGCTGTCATACATGAGGGTGGTCGCGAGCATCCGGAATGGCGCGTCGAGTTCGATTTCCGGGCCGGGGACGTGTTCGATGATGGCTTCGAAGATCGGCTGCATCGAACCGCTCGTTATGTCAGGGGTTGGCCCGGCATAGCCGTCGCGGGCGTTCGCATAGAGCGTCGGGAAATCGAGCTGGTGGTCTTCGGTGGCAAGATCGAGGAAGAGGTCGTGGGTTTCCTCGATTACTTCCTTGATGCGCGCGTTGGGGCGGTCGATCTTGTTGACCACGACGATCGCGTGGAGGCCGATTTCGAGGGCCTTGCGAAGCACGAACTTCGTCTGGGGCATAGGGCCCTCAACCGAGTCGATCAGGAGCAGGCAGCCATCGGCCATGTTGAGCACGCGTTCGACTTCACCGCCGAAATCGGCGTGGCCGGGCGTATCAATGATGTTGATGCGGATGCCCTTGTAATCGACGGCGGCGTTCTTCGCCATGATGGTGATGCCCTTCTCGCGTTCGAGAGGGTTGGAGTCGAGGATGAGCGTGCCGACCGTTTCGTTTTCGCGGAAAACGTTGGACTGCTTAAGGAGAGCGTCGACGAGCGTGGTCTTCCCATGGTCGACGTGAGCAATAATGGCGATGTTTCGTACATCAGGACGGCGGGATGTCATAGATCCAGTGTGCTTGAGGGTTGGTTAACTGGATAGGCGGGGTTATTTGTGCTCGGGCGGCCAGTCTGGCTGAGCCCTGATGAGTCCCTTGAGGTGTTCGATCGCCGCGCGATATTGCTCCGCGTCGAAGTGAAACTCGACTTCCGCAACCGGAGGGTCATGGTGCCAGCCGTCGTCCTCTCTACCATCGCCTTCCGTGAACCACTCGAACCAGGTCGACTTAAACTCTGTCCACGAGACGATGCCATCAACTTCGATTATTCGCGCTGTATAAAGTCCGCAGTACTCATCGGCGCACTGGCTACAAAACAAGATCCCGGCTCGGTCAGCGCCGAACTCAGTCTACGTTGGCGGAACCAGAGTCTCGGCAAGCTCCAGTTGAAACTGCTTAACGCCCGACCCGTACGGCGAGTGACGCCCATTCCAGCCCCAGTCGATGTTCGGCGCCGGGCTGACCCCACCCGCGGTCGGCTAGCGCTTCAGCCATCCATTTTTTATCGATGACATAGTCGATGATTACAGTCTGCGCCTCGATCACCCCTGCAGGCGAAAACCTCGGCGCGCCGGGTCGCTCCTGAAACCATAGTGTCGAAACCTTCACGCCTTAAGTTTCGACAGACCGTCAACACTCAACCAGCGGGACCCTGGGCAGTTGAAATGGCGAGTCGTCGCTCTCGCCCCCAATTCATCGAGTTCAGTTCGATACCAGTGTCATCGGGAGGATTCAGCATTTCGCATGCTCACCATTCGGACCTGAATTTCAAACTTGCTTGGACCGTCGTTCTCGCCGGCAGTGATCGACTTGGAGGCATTCCATTCCTGAAGTTCGCCCACGCCGATGTTGATGTCTTCGGTTCCGCCCTGTTCGCCGGATTCCTTGGCGTACGAATGACCAACACTGGCCATGCTCCCGGCGCCGATGGCGATGACGGCGAAGCTTGCGATGACTGTCTTGCGGATGATGCTGTTCGAGTTCATTTCGATTGCTCCGTTTGTGTGTGTTGTGAATTAGACCGGCGAGCGAGGAAGTTCTTACAAGCGTCCTCCCAAGAGACTCAGCGACTAGCCGCCGAGACCAACCATTGGCCACTCGCGCTCTGGGTCGGGGGAAACTTTAGGAGTGGACTGGAAGTTCCCAACTTCTGCGTTCGTGTCTTCCGCGCCTTTCGAGTCCATCCCGACGGTTTTGTATTCAATCCTTGTGAAGTTGAGGCTGAGCGCCTGCGAATGACCAAGGTTGGCGAGGCTAGCCGTGCCGATAACGAGGACTGCGAAGCCGGCGATAGCGGTCCTGCGGATGATGTTGTTCGAGTTCATTTCGATTGCTCCCGTGTTCTAGTTGTCCGTAAGACCGGGAAGCAACGAACTTCTTACAACGCCTGGACCGGACTTTACCTTCACTAGCCGATCGAGCAGGGTTTTAGAGTCTTTCCCCTAGACCGCGCCACACGTCACACTGGAAGGACAGCCCGCACGCAGCCGAGGAGGCCATGATGGATAGCAGCTACGAACTCATGCAGGAGATCATTTCGGGGAAGCGGCCCGATGCCGATATCGTCCGGCCTTCCGCCATCATGCCGTTCGTCATCGAATCCGATGGCCGGCGCGAACGCGGCTACGACATTTATTCGCTGCTGCTCAAGGAACGCATCGTCTTTCTCGGCACGCCGATCGACGCGATGGTTGCGAATGTCATTATCGCGCAGCTCCTCTATCTCGCCCGCGAAGACGACGAGAAGGACATCATGCTCTACATCAACAGCCCGGGAGGCAGCGTAACTGCGGGGCTGGCGATTCTCGACACGATGAAGCTGATCCGCCCCGACGTCGCGACGCTCTGCATGGGCATGGCCGCGAGCATGGGCACGATCATGCTGACCGCGGGCCAGAAGGGTAAGCGCTACGCGCTCCCGAACTCGACGATCCACCTCCACCAGGTGCTCGGTGGAGCACAGGGCCAGGCCCGTGACATTGAGATCCAGGCGAAGGAAACGCTTCGGCTCCAGAAGATTCTGCGGAACATCATCCAGGAGACGACCGGTCAGCCGATGGACCGCATCGAGCACGACACCGACCGGGACTTCTATCTCGACCCCAAGGGTGCCAAGGACTACGGCTTGATCGATGAGATCCTGGAGCGACCGGCACAGGTCGCCGCAGCGAGCCCGAACGGCAAAGCGAGCTAGCTCGGCGCGTTTACCGCCGGAATCACGTCCATTCCCATGTACGGCCGGAGAACCTCCGGCACTTCGATGCTGCCGTCTTCGCGCTGGTAATTTTCCATCACGGCGATCACCGTGCGGGGGAGGGCAAGGCCGCTGGCGTTGAGCATGTGCGGATGTTGCGTGGGGGCGTCCGGTGCCGAGCGATAGCGGATGTTCGCGCGCCATGCCTGGAAGTCGAGGCAGTTCGAGGCTGAACTGACCTCCAACCATTCACCCTGGCCGGGAGCCCAAATCTCCAGGTCGAAAGTTTTCGTCGCGTTGAAGCCGACATCGCCGCTGCAAAGCTGAACGATCCGGTAGCTCAGGCCAAGGATTTCTGGAATGGCGCGAGCGCGCGCAACGAGGCGCTGCAGCTCGGCCTCGCTTTCATCGGGTTCGCAATAGACGAACATTTCCACTTTTTCGAACTGGTGGCCACGCTTGATGCCGCGGACATCGCGGCCGGCACTCATCTTTTCTCGCCGGTAGCAGGGCGTGTGTCCAACGAAGCGGATCGGCAGTTCACCCGACGGGATGATTTCGTCGCGATACATGTTCACGAACGCGACTTCGGCGGTAGGAATGAAGTAGTAGTCCTCTTCGTGGTCCTTGTAGAGGTTGTCGCGGAACTTTGGCAGCTGGCCGGACGCGAAGAGGGACGCCTCGTTGAGCATGTTCGGGAGATAGGCCTCGGTGAAGCCTGCCCGGCCGTGCTCGTTCAGCATGAACTGGATGAGCGAGCGCTGCAGCTTGGCCAGCGGGCCGCGCAAAATGTAGAAGCGCGAGCCGGACATCCGCGCACCGCGCTCGATGTCGAGCCCACCGACGATTTCGCCTAGCTCCCAGTGAGGTCGCGGCTGGAAGGAGAACACTGGCGGTTCGCCGACCGTTTCCATGACCTGGTTCGAGGTCTCGTCTGGCCCCTTCGGCACGTCGGGGTCCAGGATGTTCGGGACCTCGTAGAGCTTCTCTTTCAGCTCCGCTTCGATCTTGCTCAGCAGCCCGTCGAGGCGGTCGATTTCGTCGCCGACCAGCCGCATTTCGGCGATCTTCACTTCGCGCTCGGCCTTGTCCTTGGACGCCCCGATAGCCTTGCTGACCGTGTTTCGCTTTGCGCGAAGGGCCTCCACCTGAGGGAGGATTTCCCGGCGGTTTTCATCAAGCTGCAGAATCCGGTCGATCGGAGCGGTGGTGTTGCGAAGGAGAACATCGCGCTTCACTCGGTCCGCGTTATCGCGGATGTACTGCAGACTTAGCATTCAGGGCTCCTGTTGAGCTGCCCGGAGGGCGCGAAGGCCAAGGAGGCGGACGTCCTCGGCGACTGCAACGAGCGTACCATCGGGCGCTGGCAGCGAAAACGACTCAGCAAGGTCCGTGGCCGTGAACCAGTGCGAAGGCCCGTGCGGTATCGCCGCGCTGAAGTCCACTTCAGCCAGTGCGCGCGTGAAGTAGACATGGTCGATGTGCTGGTGGAACGGCTGGTCAGCTCGAACGATGTCTTCGATCAGGATGACCTCGGGCGGCGCGACCACGGCCGGACTATCGACCACGAGCAGGTCCGTCGGTGGGATGACTTCGACTTCGAGTCCGGACTCCTCGAGGGCCTCTCGTTTCGCCCCCTGCACGGGGTCTTCGTTGGGCTCGAGGTGACCGCCCGGCGGCAACCACATCTTCAGTTTCCCGTGCCAGAGCAAAAGCGTCCTGCCACCCGAAACGATGTACGCGGTGGCCGTGTGATGCCGCTCGACCGGCAAATCGGTCATTCCTTCAGCGACTTGAGCGGCGGGAAGAGGATGACTTCCCGTATCGAAGATTGGCCCGTGAGCAGCATGACAAGGCGGTCGATTCCCATACCGAAACCACCGGTAGGCGGCATGCCGTGTTCCAGCGCGAAGAGGAAATCTTCATCTACGAGCTCGACTTCGTCGTCGCCGGCGGCCTGGAGAGCCAACTGTCCCTCGAAACGAGCGCGTTGTTCCATCGGGTCGTTGAGCTCGGTGTAGGCGTTGCCAAATTCGAAGCCGGCAACAAAGCACTCGAATCGTTCGACGAAGCGGTCGTTGTCGGGCTTGCGCTTTGCCAGGGGCGAGAGCTCTACCGGGTAGTCCAAAAGGAATGTGGGCTGAATCAAGTTCGGCTCGATGTAGTGGGACATCGCCTCGTCGCATAGCTTGCCGTAACCGGCGTTCGCGGGCGCATCGACACCTCGGCGGCGAAGTTCGTCGCGAAGCGCATCGGCGGTGACGAACTCGTCGAGATCCGGCCCACCATACTCACGCATCGCATCGCAAAACGTGACCCGGCGCCAGGGGGCGGCGAGGTCGATTTCCATGTCTCTGAAGGTCACCCTGGTGGTACCTAGGACCTCCTGTGCGACGGAACTGACCATTTGCTCGACCATTTCCGCGACGCGGAGGTAGTCGGCGTACGCCTCGTAGGTCTCGATCATCGTGAACTCAGGGTTGTGTTTGTAACTCATGCCCTCATTGCGGAAGTTTCGACCGATTTCATAGACACGTTCGAAGCCGCCGATGATCAGGCGCTTCAGGTGCAGTTCGAGGCTGATCCGTAGGACGCGGTCTTCATCGATAGCGTTGAAATGCGTGTAAAAGGGCTTCGCTGCCGCACCACTTTCTGACTCCTGCAGGATTGGCGTCTCTACCTCAAGGAATCCCCGCGAGTCCAGGAATCGGCGGATAGCCGCGATGGCCTGGCTTCGGATGGTGAAGACGCGGCGGGTTTCTTCGTTCGACATGAGGTCGAGGTAGCGCCGACGCTGACGCAATTCCGGGTCGGCGAGGCCGTGGAACTTCTCTGGCGGAGCGTGGAGTGCCTTCGTGAGCATGGTCCAACTGGATGCCTGGATCGTCGGCTGCCCGGTGCGCGTGCGAATTAGCGTGCCATGAACTCCGATGAAATCGCCGAGGTCGATGAGCCGAAGTGAGCCATAGTCTTCGAGAGCGTTCTGTCGGAGCAGCACCTGGACACGTCCCGAGCCGTCGAGTAAATCGATGAACGTGGCTTTCCCCATGTCACGCTTCGCAACGACCCGACCGGCGGTATCCACCTCGACGCCCGCTACCTCGTGTTCGCTCTCGGCAAGGGCCTCAACCAATTGCGTCACTTCAGCAGCGGTGTGCGTGCGGGCTGTGCGGAGCGGGTAGGGGTCGATTCCCGCCTGGCGAAGCTCTTCGACCTTCGCGATTCGCTGCGCCATGAGTTCGTCCACGAGATTCCCCTTAAACAAAGAGGCCGCCCATCAGGCGGCCTGTTTCTGGATATGTCAGGCCAATGACCGTCAGTCGATCTTGAGGACCTTCACTTTGATGACACCCTTCGGCGCATTGATGTCGATCGTATCGCCGACGCTCTTCCCAAGGAGGGCGGACCCGACAGGCGATTCATTCGAGATCTTGCCGTGGGTGGCATCGGCTTCTGGTGCACCGACAATCTGATAGTGGCGCTTTGTGCCGTCCCAATCCAGTTCAACGCCGCTGCCAATGAGAATCCGGCCTGCATGATGTGCTCCGTCCTCATCGATGATGCGGGCGCGGCGAAGGATGTCTTCAATTTCGAGCGCGCGGCCTTCGACTCGGCCCTGTTCCATCTTCGCGTCGTCGTACTCGGCGTCATTCTGGCTCGAGCCTTGTTCGAGCGCGTTGTGAATCATTTCGGCGACTTCGCGGCGCCGAGCGCGCAGCGTCTCGAGCTCTTTCTCGAGCTTTGCCTTTCCTTCACGAGTAAGGGGAACGGGCTTGTCTGTCATGTCGTACCCTACGCTTTGCGCCGATCGAAAAACGACTGAGGCCGAATCTGGCCCCAGTCAGCATTAGTATACGAGCGGGGCAACATCCGCGGCAATCGGATCCCGGAGGGTTACCGAGGCTTGGACAACGCGCCCGAATCCGGCCCTGGCCAAGATCACGGGGTTTGGCGCCCACGCGTAGAGCCCTCTTCGGAGTGGCCTCCGTTGGGGCCTGCCAACGCTCATTCCGCATCCGTGGCCCTCGAACTCGACGCGGAACCGCCGGCAGTCAGCGGCGATGCCAAAGGACCGACCCGGGACATCAATCAAGCTGCTTGTGGCGGCTGCCGGGGCGTCCGCCCTTGTTGGCGGACTGGTCGCGGGGGGCGTCGTCGCCTGGGTGAACTCCGACGACTCCGGAGCAAGTGCGAGCACCACGGGCGTCGGCCAGATTCTTTCGGTGGAACTTTCCAGCGCCGTATCCGAAGCAGCCGAAAAGGTGCGTCCAGCCGTCGTCCGCATCGAAAGCACGCGCCGGGTTAACGGCGGGACAGAGCAAGACGTCGGTTCTGGGGTGATCGTAGACACGGAGGGTCACGTGGTAACAAATGCCCATGTCGTCCTCGGTACAGACTCATTGAAGGTGATACTCGCGGACGGCAGCGAGCGATCAGCGATCCTGGTAGGCCATGACTTCCCCTTCAGCGACGTCGCTGTGCTTCAGATCGGCCCGGGAAAGCTAACTCCGGCCGAAATCGGCGATTCTTCGAAACTTCACCTTGGAGAGGCAGTCGTGGCGATCGGAAACCCGCTCGCCGAGTTCGATGGTTCGGTGAGTGTGGGTGTGATCAGCGGGGTCAACCGGGTCCGAACACTCGATGGAGTAAAACAAACAGATTTGTTGCAAACCGATGCCGCAATAAACAGTGGCAACAGCGGTGGCGCGCTCGTAAACCTCGACGGCCAATTCATTGGAATGCCAACGGCTGTCATCCGGGAGTCACGCGGTGGAGTGGCAGTCCAGGGAATCGCCTTCGCAATTCCCAGCGACCATGTAATGAGAATCGCGAACGAGATCATTCGAGTAGGTGGCAGCTACCCTCGGCCGAGCATCGATGCGGAACACATTGACCTGAGCGCCACCGTCATTCCCCGGGGCACTCGCCTCGCCGTGAGGGAAGGCGCGTTCATCGCCGCGGTGGTGCCAGGAGGGGCTGCGGACGACGCCGGAATCGAGGCAGGAGACGTCATCACGCAAGTTGGCGACACGGTAGTCGACGAGGGGACACCGCTATTGAACGCACTCATGGAATACCGGGACGGCGATACCGCTCGGGTTGTCCTCAATCGCAATGGCCGGATAATCGAGGTCGAGGTTCGATTTGCGCAACGCTCCTAAACCGGCTTTGAACTACTACGTGGCACCAACAGCATGAACCGCAAAAGCGGCCAATTGCCATGGGGAGCGAGCAGTAAACCCTCTCTCTACGGTGGCCCTCGGCAGTCCCGAGGAAATCGCCAGTGGGTCTGGCTGGGCGCCATTGCGCTCGGGGTGCTCGTAGTTGCGTGGTTCCTTATCGGCCGTATCTGCGGTTCGAGCGAATGCGTGGACTACTACTGTCCCAGCGACCGAAAGATCGAAGCGCCTGAGGGCTACGACTTCGTGTCCCGAATTTTCGAGTACAACACCAAGCTTGGTGCCGTAGCCGACGGGAACGACCTCGCAATTGCGGTGGAACTGACCAAGCCGGTTACCAACGGGGCGGCCCTCAGCTTCTACCGCTACGTCGAGGAAACCAAGAACTGGGAACCGATTTCGCCGGCGGTGCTCGACTCGCAAGGTTCGATCGTTTCCGCCACGTTCGCGGGTACCCCTGCAACGATGGCCGTAATGCGGCGCACGGCGCCAGGCGGAAGTTTCGTCGCGTATCTGCCTCACAATGCGACGCTTCATCCCGAAGCCGCCGGACGGGTTTCAATTGTTCATACCCTGGACTTCACGCCGGCCGCCGACGGCGCGATAACTGGCGAGCTGAGTACGAGTGTCCAGCCAGGCGCGTACGACATATATCCGGTCATATCTGCGAACGGTTCTGTACAGGGTGAGGTCGAGATCGTCGAGAATATCCTCTCGAGTGCTGATTCGCGGGCGAATCACGCGCGCAACATCGTCGAGGCCATGGCAGCAGCAAACGTCAAAGGTGTGGATATCGCCTACCTGGACCTGCCAGTCACAGCGCGGACGTCGTTTACGCTCTTCGTCGGCCTCCTCTATGAGCAGCTGCACGCTCAGAACAAGCAGCTGACGCTGACTTTGCCTGCCCCGATTAAGGCTCAGAACCGCCTCGACGAGGGCGCCTACAACTGGACCGAACTGGCGAAGACCGCCGACCTGATTCAGATCGCTCCGTACCGGGACCAGGCGACGTATCGGCTCACCATGCCCGAGATCCTGAAATACCTGACGGAACGCGTCACGCCGTCGAAGCTGATCCTTACCGTCTCTCCGTATGCCACTGAGACCGGTGGCGACACGATCCAGACAATGAGCATCGCCCAGGCAATGAGCATCGCCACGCGAGTAACGGTTCGGGCAGAGGCGAACGACATCACAACTTCCACCCAGGTCAAGATCGCCGGCACAAACATCGACAAAGACGAAGCCCTGACCGGGATTCGCTGGTCGGCGGACACGGCGACCGTCGCATTCAGCTACAAACAGGCGCAGGGAGCCGGTAGTCGGACGATCTACATCGAGAACTTCTTCAGCATCGGTTTTAAGCTCGAACTCATCGGCACGTACAAGCTTGGTGGTGTTGCGGTCGAGGACGCCAGCGCCAACGATTTCCTCGGAGACATCTGGTCGGCGCTCGTTCCGTACGTCTCCAGCGGTCAGCCGATCCTGGTGCAACCCAACTCGCAGGACCTGAATCCGCGATGGGCAGTGAAGGACAGCAAAGGCGACCCGGCGGGTCAGATCGAGGACACGTCACGTGGCTCGGCCAACTGGTCAACGCCAGCCCAGGCCGGAACCTATACCATCTCTCTAACTCTTAGTGACGGCGTTGCCCTCTTCGAGAACTCCATCGAGGTGAATGTGAAGGCTCGACCCGCGACCCAGGCGCCAAACGCCACGACGACTCCGGCTCGATAGATGCCAGCAAAAGGCGTTCGCATTTCAGGCGGCTCGGCGCGAGGCATTCCTCTTACCGAACCTCGCGGAGTTCGACTCCGACCAACCTCCGGGCTCGTGCGCGAAGCCATGTTCAACATCCTGGGCGAACGAATCGACGGTGCTACGGTGCTCGATCTCTACGCCGGGACTGGAGCACTCGGGATTGAAGCCCTAAGCCGAGGAGCTTCCAGCGCAACCTTTGTCGAAGCGACGGCGGGCGCAGTGCACGCGATCTTCCAGAGCCTGGCGCGGACGGCGCTGACAGAACTTGCACAGGTCATACGGGGACGTCTTCCGGCGGCGCTGACAAATTTGCAGACGAAATTCGATGTCATCTTTATCGACCCGCCTTACAACGACCCGGGAGCCGAAGACACCCTCTTCGCCGCCGCCCCGCTTCTCGTCGAGAGCGGCACAATCGTCTACGAACACTCAAGCCGGTACAATCCGCCATTGAGCGTCGCCGGGATCAAAATGCAGGAGCGACGTTCGTACGGAGATAGCGCAGTAGCGTTCTATTTCCGATTGGAGGGGGAATGAGGCTCGTAGTCTATCCGGGCGGATTCGATCCCTTGACCAATGGTCACCTGGACCTCGTCACTCGGATGACTCATCTCTTCGACCGTGTCGTGGTTGCCGTTGTACGGGGCCGGGACAAGGGTTCGTTGTTTACTGTTGAAGAACGGGTGGAGTTGGTTCAGACCGCCTGTGCACATCTGCCATCCGTGGAGGTTGAGTCGTTCACCGGCCTGATGGTCGATTACGCGACGAGCAAGGGTGCCGTGGCGGTGGTTCGTGGGATTCGGGCCATCAGTGACTTCGAATCGGAGTTCGACCAGGCGATGATGAACCGCAAGATGGCGCCGCACCTCGAATCCGTGTACCTGATGGCGAACCAGGAAAACCTCTTCATCAGTGCCACGCGGATTCGCGAAGTTTCACGACTTGGCTATGACGTCGCTGACCTCGTTCCGGCAAACGTTCGCGCTGCCCTGCGCAAGAAGTACGGACAGGAGTAACAGGTGAGCCCTGGCGGGGCACACATGGAGATCCTCGATCTCATCGATGCGCTCGAGGAACTGGTAATCCAGGCTCGCAGGTTGCCGGTGGGTGGCAACCTCGTGGTGGATCGCAAACGCATGCTCGACGTGATCGATCAGATGCGGCTGGCTGTTCCAGCCGATCTTCGGCAAGCACAGCAAATCCTCGAATTCCGCGACCAAATCGTCGACGAATCTCATGCGGCCGCCCGCCAAACTGCTGAAAGAGCCGAACAAGAACGATCGCGCCGAATCGACGAAAGCTCGGTCTTTCGCGAGGCGCAAGAACGTGGACAGCAGCTCCTCATGGATGCTGAAGCTCGGGCGCGACAGGTGATCGCAGAATCGGACGCTACGGCGGCTGCGCATTTAAGCGAGGCAGCGGAAGCAGCAAGCAAACAACTCGACGACGCCGATCAATACGCAATCGAAGTACTCCGGCGACTGGAATCGCAGATGCAGGCATTCCTGGATTCCATCCGGGTGAGTAAGAACAGTCTGGAAGAAAAACGCTGAATTCCTGAATTCAGGCCAATTGCTGCTTATAATGAGATGCGACTAGTTCAAAAACTTACTGCATGAAGAGAGGCAAACAATGGCAGAATTCACTGTGATCAAGGAATCCGAAGCGCCGCGAGCAGCGCGTCAAACAGGCCGACTGGCCGCACGCATGCGCGAATACGAAAAGTTCGTCGATGCCGTTGGCGCGGGTAAAGTCGGGAAGCTTGTCCCAAATAAGGGCGAAACCGGGCGTGGAGTTGCTCTGCGTATCAGCCGGGCGGCGAAACGCCAGGGTAAGGCCGCGGAGACATGGGTGGTCGACGGAACGGTGTACTTCAAGGTTTCGTGATTACTGACCGGAGTTATAGCTCGGCACAAGAACGGGGCGCTAATGCGCCCCGTTTCTTCGTTTTGGCAACGAACCTTGTCAGTTACGATCCGCGGCTGCGCGGTCGTCAGAAGAAACAATCGCGAAAGACGGCAGGTCGCGTCGGGTTGTCCGCGTAACGGTGGCCGGCTCACGCGCGGAAGAAGCGTCCTCTACGGCGGCGGCCGGCGCAGGCGCCTTACGCGTGACGGGCGGTGAGTTGGTTGTGTCGACGGTGCCGCTGACGCTCGCTCCCTCCTCGATGACGAGGACTGCAGCTTTCAGGGTGCCGGTCACATGCGCTGTAGACGAAAGCTGCAACTTACCGCTGCAGACGATGTCGCCTTCGACGCGACCGTGAATGTGCGCATCGTGCGCCTGGATCTTGGCGCGCGCTGTGGCTTCCCGTTCGACGGAGAAAAGACCTCGACAGGTAACCTCGCCGCTAATGGTTCCCTCGACTCGAAGGTCTTGCTCCGTTTCAAAGTGGCCATCGAACGACGAGTGACGGTCGATGACGCTTTCTGAGCGAACGGCAGCGAGATTGCCATCGCCCGAGCCTTCGCGCTCTGGTTGGCTGGAGTTCGGTCGGTTGGGACGCACGTCATACGACTGCGGATGGGAGCTATCGTTCAACTGGTTCGTACTCTCCGAGGAATAGTCTGGTTCTTCAAAGCGGGGGACCGCGGCGTATTCGGTATCGCGAGGGGACTTCTTAATCTGCATATGTCCTCCTGGGCAGTAAGCAAGGCAACGCTATCTAGGCGACCTTTCGGCACCATATGCCCGGTTTTCCGCACCGTCCACGGGGTAGCACGGTAATTTCACGAACGATTTACGTAGCGGGTACGCCCGGGTTTAATTCGGAGTTTCTGGCGGTTCCAGTCGATTAGACGACGATGCTGAACAGCTTCCCAGGAACAAAAATGACACGTTTCGGATCTGCGCCGTTGAGCTGCTCGGTGATTTTTGGCAAAGCGAGCACGATTTCCCGTGCCCGCGCCTCCGTACAGTCGGCCGGCAGTACGACGCGATCTCGCACTTTGCCGTTCACCTGCACCGCGATTTCGACTTCATCGTCGCGAGCGAGTTCAGGATCCGCCTTGGGCCATTCCTGCGTGTGGACGCTGAACTCGCCACCGGTACGCTCCCACAACTCCTCTGCCAGATGAGGGGCGAGCGGCGCAGTCATGAGAATCGCCGACGTAACCGCCTCGTTCCACGCTGTCGAGTCGACAGGGCCGGCTTCCCGAGCCTTCAACATCGCCGACGTGTGCTCCATGAGCCGAGAAATGAGCGTGTTGAAGCGGAAATTCTCGATTTCCTCGGTGGCGGCGATGATCGTCTTGTGGGTAGCTCGCCGCAGGTCTCGGGTGCCGTCTGAATCTGGATCTTCGTGCAGTTGGGCTGGTTCCGTAACCTGGGTCCAGAGACGGTGGAGCCAGCGAACGATGCCCGACATGCCAGTGGGGTTGTACGGCCCGCCCTGGTCCCATGGCCCGACAAACATGAGTTGGCAGCGGAACGCATCTGCGCCCCACTTCTCGACCTGCTCGTCAGGAGCAACGACATTACCGCGGCTCTTCGACATGCGGTTGCCATCAGGACCGAGGATCACACCCTGGTTGACCAATCGCTTCATGGGTTCGTCGCCTTCGACGTGGCCCATGTCTCGTGCTGCCTTCCAAAAGAAGCGCGTGTACAGGAGATGCATCACCGCGTGTTCGGCCCCGCCGGTGTACTGATCCACCGGGAACCATTTGTCTGCGGCGGTCTTCGAGAACGGACGCTCGGGGTTATGTGGGTCTGCGTACCGCATCTGGTACCAGCTTGAACACATGAACGTGTCCAGTGTGTCGGTCTCCCGGCGGCCCGGGCCCTTGCACGTCGGGCAGGGCACGTTCACCCAGTCGTCTATCAGAGTCAGTGGAGACTGTCCCGTCGGCTTGAACTCGACGTGATCGGGAAGCTGCACCGGCAGGTCGCTTTCGGGTACGGGGACCGTTCCGCAGTTGGCGCAATGAATGAACGGTAGTGGCGCGCCCCAGAAGCGCTGACGAGATACCGACCAGTCGCGCAGGCGGTAGGTGATTGTGCCTTTGCCAATGCCCTTCGCCTGAGCCTCGTCAACAATCGCCTGGATTGCTTCGTCCGCGGGGGTGCCATCGAAGCGACCGGAGTTGATGAGCTTGCCGCCATGAGTGATCGCGGCCGCCAACGGCTTCGAGACATCAATCTCCGGATGGTCGTAAACCGGGACAATATCGAGGCCGTACTTCGTCGCAAAGTCGAAGTCGCGCTGATCATGGGCCGGCACTGCCATCACAGCACCGGTGCCATAGGTCACCAGCACGTAGTCCGCGATCCAAATGGGCACCTTTTTGCCGGTAAATGGATTGACCGCGAAGGAACCAGTGAACACACCCGTCTTCTCACGTTCCGTGGAAAGACGGTCGATTTCGGATGTCCGCCCAGTCGCAGTGACGTAGTCGGCGACTGCTGCAGACTGTTCGGCAGTAGTGATTTTCGAGACCAGCGGATGTTCAGGAGCAATGACCATGAACGTCGCGCCGAAGATAGTATCGGGCCTGGTCGTAAAGACTGTCAGCGGTTCGTTAATGCCAGCGACATCGACTGGGAAGTCGAGTTGCGCGCCTTCAGAGCGACCGATCCAGTTGCGCTGCATGCTTCGAATGCGCTCAGGCCACTCAATGTCGTCGTAACGCAGCAGTTCTTCGGCGTACGCTGTGATTTTGAAGAACCACTGACGCATCATTTTGCGTTCGACAATGTCGTCGGATCGTTCACAGCGGCCATCGAGAACCTGCTCGTTCGCGAGGACGGTCTGGCAGCCAGGACACCAGTTTGCCAACGATTCCGCCTGATAGGCGAGTCCGTGCTTGTAAAACTGCAGGAACCACCACTGGGTCCACTTGTAGTACTCCGGGTCGCTGGTGATGACTTCGCGATCCCAGTCGAAGCTGGCGCCCATCAAGCGAAGCTGGCCCCGCATGCGGTCGATGTTCTGGTACGTCCACTCTCGCGGATCGATGTTGCGCTTGATGGCTGCGTTCTCGGCCGGCAGCCCGAACGAATCGAAGCCCATCGGGAACATCACGTTGTAGCCCTGCATACGGCGATAGCGGGCGGCGACATCGCTCGGAGCCATGGCGTACCAGTGCCCCGTGTGAAGGTCGCCCGAAGGGTACGGGAACATCGTGAGGGCATACCACTTGGGCCGCGGGTCGTCGTCCCGAGCTTTGTAGAGTTCGGCCTGTTCCCATTTCTGGCGCCACTTGGGTTCAATCGTCTGTGGTTCGTAGCGATCAGTCACGATCGATTACCTCGCTGATTACAAGAGAAGAAAGGCCGGTCCGGCCATTACCTGGTCCACAAAGGACGCCCCGCCGGCTACGCGCCGCGGGGCTGGGGAAGTGCGAGCCAGTATCGCCTGCGCATTGTTCGGCGCACTAACTGAAACGACTGTGTGAAGGGTGATTTCACGCTGGCAACCCATTTCGTCGCGGAGATGTGCCGCGAGATTGGGAAAATCGTACCCCACTCAACCGAATTCCGTCACGGATCTTCGGAATCGGGCGTAGATGGCTGGGTTTTCTTGGTCGGTTTCGAAGCTCCGTGAGCGTGGCCTGCCCGACGCGAATAGCGAAGGATTCGGTCGGAAACGGGAGCGAGCTCCAACACGATGATCAGGGTCAAGGATATGAGCGCGGCCAGAAGCCAGAGTTCGACGCCTACGATGAGGCCGACCCCAGCCATGACCCAGATAGTAGCGGCCGTGGTTGCACCGCGAACGCTATCGCCGCGCTGCCAGACAAGCCCTGCCCCGAGAAAACCGATGCCCTGGACCACTCCAGCGGCGACGCGGGAATCGCCAAATGACTGACTGATCTGGCCGAAAACTGCTGCTCCTCCACAGACCAGGGCAGTCGTCCGGAATCCGGCCTCATGTCCTCGAAATTCTCGCTCGATCCCAACCAGAGCACCAAGGCCCATGGCGTAAAGCACCCACAGAAACAATTCGAGCTGGTCGTGTGGGCTCATCGCAGGTGGCGGTAGTGGGTGACGATGAGGGTTTCGAAGTTTCTCGCCTTGGAACAGTGGCGGCACGTGAGGTACCACACCCAGACGTCATCCGGCTTACGACCGTATTTTTCGGTCGCTTCTTTCTTCGTCTGATCTGCCAGCTTTGCAAGTTTGCCCCACGGGGCCTCGAACAATCGCGAGTAGCCGATTCCGCCAGGCCGTTCGAGTTCCTTCGCTTCGGCCGAACCCTCAACTTCGAGCATTATCGGCCGACGGAAGCGACCCGCCCCGTTCAGGAACATCGCGCCTTCAGGGATGGACAGGCCCAGTTCCACCGCCCGCTTCTTGAGCTCCTCGCGGGCGGAGTCGAATCCCACGGGCACGCCCATGACGGCGGCCGTCGAGGCTTTGAGAAACGTTATGTCGGACCAATCGCTCTCGACTTCGTCCCAGTCTTCCCGCTCCAGGGAGGGGCAATCGCAGGAATCAACTGGTTCAGGTTGGGCATCCTCCTTGCGGACCGGCATGCCCTTTTCGTCGAGGGGGATTCGCTTGAATTCAGCCATCCTTCTGAGGATACCCTAGTCGGCTGCCACGACGACTGCCGCGCCAAGCGGCGGCAACTCGATCATTCGCGTTGGAATCTCTGATTCAAGCGACGCATCGGTCGCGAGGCGGACATAGGCAGGCCCCGGCAACTGGATGGTGCAGGCGCCCAGCGACGTGTTCAGCGCGAAGTACGCGGTCGGCGAACCGGCCAACGCACGCTCGAAGAGCCACGTGCCTTCAGGCGACTGGAGTTCGCAGTAGCTGCCCGCTTGGAGCGATGGGGTGCGCTTTCGAAACCAGATCGCGCGCCGATACAGCGAAAGGAGCGAATCCGGATCGGCCGACTCGTCGTCGACGGTTCGCGTGTTCGGCGCGAACGGAAGCCAGGGTTCGACTCCCGAAAACCCGCGCCCATCCCCTGCTGTCCATTGCATTGGAGTTCGTTCGGGGTCTCGGCCAATTGATCTCAGGCGGGCTGGGTCCTGGAGCCGATCCTCAGGGATCTGATCGTTGTCTTCCATTCCGATTTCTTCGCCGTAGTAGATGAACGGCGTGTTATGAAGGCTGAGGAGCAACAGTGCTGCGGCGCGAGCGCGCTCCGGGCCGTGTCCGTCAGTATTATGACGACTAATGAACCGGGTGCGGTCGTGGTTGCCAAACGCGTAGCACGGCTGGCGCCCCTCCGGAATCGCTGACTCGGCATGGCGAACGATTCGTTTCATCGTGTCCGCTTCCCAAGGGGTGTGCTCGCCTTCGGTTTCCTGGATGAACTGGAAGTTGAACGCCAGGTGAAGCCCACGCTGTTCATCGTCCCCGTAGAACGCAGAGATCTCTTCTGCCGTGCCAAAGACTTCGCCAACCGAAACCCTGTCTGGGAACTCGTCGAAGGTGCGGCGAATGCGTTTCACGGCGTCATAGACTTCCGGGTAGTTGCGGTTGTTCACCCAGAGTTGGCTGCGTCGCTCCCGGTGACCCGGCTCCCAGTCCGGGTTGGGCGGGTTATCGGCGAGGTCAGGATGCTTGACGATCATGCCGATAACATCGATACGGAAGCCATCGACGCCACGTTCGAACCAGAATCGAAGCACATCCATCATGGCCTGTTCGACTTCCGGGTTGCGCCAGTTCAGATCGGGTTGTTCGCGCAGAAACGAGTGAAGGTAGAACTCTCCCGTCTCCTCATCGAGCGTCCATGCGGGGCCGCCGAAAACGCTGCGCCAGTTGTTCGGCAATTCGCCGTTTGGACCAGGTGGTCGCCAGTAGTACCAATCTCGCTTGGGGTTGCTCATGGAACTGCGCGATTCGGTGAACCATGGATGTTCATCGGATGTGTGGTTCGGGACCCAATCGAGAAGAACCCGAATGTTTCGGCGATGGCATTCCGCGATCAATCGATCCATCGTTTCCATGGTTCCAAAGTCCGGATGGACTGAGCGGTAGTCAGAGACGTCGTAGCCGAAGTCGCGCATCGGCGAAGGGAACGTCGGAGAGAGCCAAATCGCATCGACTCCGAGGGAGTTCTCGGTGCCGTCGTTGAGATAGTCGAGGCGCGAGATTATCCCTTCAAGGTCACCAATTCCGTTCGCGTCGGAATCTTGAAAGCTCCGTGGGTAGATCTGGTAGACGACGGCATCACGCCACCACTCTCGGCTCATTCGGCGAGTGCGGCCTTAGCGGCGTTCAACACCGATGGATGCTCTTCCAGGTACGCGTTAGAGATAATCAGGGCCGAATCGAACGGTGCGCCAATGGCGACCAACTCAGTCAGCGCCGCCTGCCCCACGGCCCGCGCGGCTGCCTCGCGGAATTCCGGGTTGTCCTCCCGACCGAGATCAGCTGCGAGCATCTTGGCTGCAGGGTCATTCAGAAGGGCGGCCGCCTCCTTTGAGTGGCGGTCCTGGGCTGAGATAAGGAAGTTCGCCTGGGTGGCCCCCCAGATTTCCGTCCCGGGAGAGAAACCTTCGAATCGGATCTGGAATGGAGACTCGGTAGCAGCTGCCATTTAGTCGTTGCCTCCCTGGTAGTCTTGCGGCATTGCGATTCGCAACGCGTCTGGCAGGTCTGCCAGGAGTTGGGTGCGCACCTGGGTTCGAGTTTGCAGGCCCCAGATGTTGATAAACCCGATGGCCGCCGACTGGTCGTAGGTATCGCCGCGGTCGTAGGTGGCGAGGCCTTTGTCGTAGAGCGAATGCGTTGCCTTTCGTCCGACAACGGTCGCCTTACCGCGGTGGAGTTTCACGCGAATCACGCCAGAGACATGGCGCTGGGTGCTCGCCACATACGCCGCAATGTCCTGATGGTGCCCACTGAACCAAAGTCCGTTGTAGATGAGCTCGGAGTACTCGATTGCAATCATCTTCTTGAGCTTGATCTGCTGCTTCGAAAGCGTCATGCCTTCCAGCGACCGGTGCGCCGCATGCAAGATCACCGCTGCCGGAGACTCGTAGATTTCCCGGCTCTTGATCCCCACCAGTCGGTCCTCGATATGGTCGATGCGGCCAACACCGTGCGCCCCGCCGAGTTCATTTAGTCGTTCGACGATCGCCACGGGAGAGATTGCGTCGCCATCGATTCGAACCGGCATGCCCGATTCGTACTCAAGTTCGACGTAGGCAGGCGAAGATGGAGCGTCCTCAGCGTCGACGGTCCATTCGTAGGCATCCGGCGGGGGCTCGGTCCATGGGTCCTCAAGGACGCCCGCTTCGGCGCTGCGACCCCAGATGTTCTCATCGATGCTGTAGGGACCTTTTTCGCCCCACGGGATGTCGATGCCGTGTTCTTTCAGGTATTCGATTTGATATTCGCGTGCCATCGCGTTTTCGCGGGTGGGCGCGACAATTTTCAACGACGGATCGAGGGTCTGGATGCCGATATCGAAGCGAACCTGGTCATTGCCCTTGCCGGTGCAGCCGTGAGCGACCGCGGTGGCGCCCTCTTCGTGGGCGACGTCGACGAGGAGTTTCGCCATCAAAGGACGCGCGAGTGCAGTCGCGAGGGGATAGACATCCTGGTACATCGCGCCAGCGGCGAGTGCCGGGAAAGCGAAGTACCGAATGAAGTCCTCTTTGCCGTCGATGACGCGGACCTTCAGTGCCCCGGCGGCCATGCCACGCGATTCAACGACAGGCTGTTCACGACTCTTGCCGACATCGATGTTGAGGGCGATGACGTCGTAGCCCTGCTCGACGGAAAGCCACTTGATAGCGGTGGTGGTATCCAGTCCGCCGGAGTATGCGAGGACAAGCTTGGGCACAGGTACGACCTAGTTGAGAACTTTAGAGAGAGTATCCCGCGCAAGCGGTCAAACGGGAAATCAGCGGCCCAGTTCAGCCTTCGCGCCCGAGACACCTTTTAGCCACGAGAGCAGGGCCGTGCCGAGAATAACGGCCGCGATGGCAATCACCGTGGCCATCACAAACCCGCCGGGGAGCGCACCGGCGATGGCGAACGGGAGCAATGCCAGCGATGCTGAGAAGGCGGCCACTCCCCCGAAGATGAGGTAGGGGGCACCGTGGCGGTGAACGGCGTGCCACTGCTCGTCGTTCTTGAGCGCATATGGAGTGCGAATCCCGACGAAACCCTGGCGGGGGAGTTTTCCCTGCCACCCCTGCCAACCGATCATGGTTACGGCCATCGAGCCGAAGAGCATGACGATGTAGATAGCCCACATCAGTCGAGTTCCTCCGTCACCTTCTCCAGATTGAGGTCGAGATCATCGAGAGCGCCAAGCAGATCATGGCCGGAGCGAAGCGTCCCGTCCTCGATAGCGCGGCGAATGACCTTCACCTCGTGTTCGGTTGCATCGAAGGCAGCAACGCGCTTCGGCTGACGATTCACGCGAAAGTCGAACACATCGGGACGGGAGTAGTGACCGGCATGATCCGCGATCATTTTCTGGAGCATGACCGTGCCAGTATTTGCCCTGTGGCGGTGAGGATGGCCTCTTCATTGAGTGACCGGGCCGGCGAGGAATTCACCGTCGGGGCCGATGATGCCGGAGTCGCCATCGCAGGGCGTGATGAGGTGGCGCGTTTTGCCATCAATCGTCATCGTCAGTTCGCGAATTTCCGACGGCATGTCCGCTTCTCGCATTAGTCCTCCTGACATCACGACGTAGGCGCCAGACTGCATTGCGAACGCTCGGCTCAGTATTTCCTGGCGCGTAAACGTGCCGCCGGGCCAGACGCCTGCGTGAACCTGAAGCCCCTGGGCGATGAGTGCGTAACCCGGCAGGACCATCTGGTGTTCCCAGCAATTAAGTCCGCCTAGCTTGCCGTACGGGCGTTCGTAGACCCGAAGCGAACTGCCGTCCCCTTCACCCCAGACGGTCCGCTCGTACATCGTCGGCTTCAGCTTCCGATGCTTCCCAAGAATCCGACCCTCGCGACCGATGAAGAGCAGCGTGCAGTAGATAGTTCCATCAGTCGTCGCGTCACGTTCGGCGATACCGATTGCGACATCGCATCCGGCCAGTCGGGCGGCCCGGCAGAGCGCATCGGTGGCGGGTGACGGGACCTCGACGCCATTCAGGACGAATTTTCGTAGCAGGTCGCGAAACGCGGGGTGGCTGGGCCAGGCCGCGAACGAGGCGTAGCCGCTGACCCATGTCTCGCCGAAGACCGCAAGGTCGGCGCCCTTCGCTCCCGCCTCAGCAATCAGCGTGCAAGCTTTACCGATGCTTGCTTCGCGGTCGAGATAAATCGGCGCGGCCTGCACTGCGGCGAGCGTAAAATCCTGGAACTCGTCACCCATTGCGGAGTACCTCCGTTGGCGTGTGCGCGGACTTTACTTCGCGACGGCGCTCGTGGCTTCGACTATTGCCGCTTCGAGAATGTCACATGCGCGATCGATTTCGTCGTCGCTCACATTAAGCGGCGGCATCAAGCGAACGGCGTTTGGGCGAACGTTGTTCACGAGCAAGCCCTTGCGGCGACACGCGTCGACGATGTCTCCTGAGCAATCGCGGGTGAGCCCAACGGCGATAAGTAGGCCCCGTCCTCGGACTTCGTTCACGACGTCGAGGCGGTCTTCCATCGAGCGAAGGCGAGCCGACAAGCCGTTCGGATGCTCGGCGCGCGGCCCCGGAGAGGTCTTCCTCGATGACATGCTTCACGGTCGCGTAGCCGGCGGCCGTTGCGAGGGCGTTCCCGCCGAAGGTGCTGCCGTGGTCGCCTTTGACCATGTGCGCAGCGATCTCTTCCCTTGCCATGACGGCGCCAATCGGCACTCCGCCGGCGAGGCCCTTCGCAAGGGTCATTATGTCTGGCTCGACACCCTCATCCTGGTACGCGAAGAGCGTCCCAGTGCGGCCAATCCCAGTCTGGACTTCATCGAAAATCAACAAGAGGCCTTTTTCGTCGCACCAATCGCGAATGCCCTGCAGGTATCCCGGCGAAGGCATATTCACTCCGCCCTCACCCTGGATCGGTTCGACCATCACAGCGACGGTCTTGTCGTTGGTGGCTGCCTTGATGGCGGCAAGATCATCCCACGGAACGTGATGGAACCCTGGCATGAGCGGACCAAAGGGGTCGCGGTATCGCGCGTTGCCGGTTGCGGCGAGAGCACCAAGCGATCGGCCATGGAAACCATCGACCGTGGTGATGATTTCGTACGCTCCGTCTTTTGTATCGAGTCCCCAGCGCCGGGCGAGCTTAATTGCTCCCTCGACGGCCTCGGTCCCGGAGTTGCAATAGAAGACGCGATCAAGACACGAATGTTCGACCAGCAGCTTCGCCAGTTCGATCATCGGCTTCGTATAGAAGAGGTTCGATGTGTGGATGAGAGTGGCGGCCTGCTCCGAAAGGGCTTTTACGACCACCGGATGCGAATGGCCGAGAATGTTGACGGCCACGCCACCGACGAAGTCGAGGTATTCGTTGCCATCCACGTCCCAAATACGAGTGCCGGAACCACGCTCGAAGACTATCGGCTGACGCCCATAGTTCTGAAAAACATACTGGCTTTCATCGGCTACCCAATCGGTCATGGAAACCCTCCAATGCATAATCGTAGGGTACGGCCTCGGGGCCGTCACTCTAGTGACCATTCTTTGAATCTGGAATCGACGAAAACGCCCCCCCGAGATTGCTGACGGCTCTCCGCGGCATCCATTGCACGGCAACGTTTCACCCCAACGCCAACTGAACGTGACCGTGCCGGATCACGGTTAGGGAGATCTGACTGAGCCTCAACTGCTGGATGACTTCCGGAGAGCGACAGCATCTGGCTGCGCGTACTAAGATCATCCAGAAGGGTCTCGCTGAGGTGTCCAGCCTCCGGGGCCCTTTCTCGTTCCCCCTGGGGCTTCCGAATATGTTGAGCGCAGGGGCGAGGAGCGATGGAGTAGGTCGCCATGCATTCGTGTGAAGAGTGGCGTCGTCGCGCCGCTCGCAAAGCCGGCGCGCTGTAGACTTTGGCCTTGGAATCTCCGCGAACGACTCCAGATGAGACCAATCGCCGGATACAAAGCGCCAACGCGCAGTCCTGGTTTCAACGAGCATGGCTAGCTTTCAAGCCGAGGTGGCTTCGGCGACCTGCATTCGCGTTGAATTCAACACCGCCCGAGATCTCTCCAAGCGATCGGCGAGAGTTCGTGCAGCAGTACGCACGCAATGGACTCGCCTTCCTCACTCTCTACCCTGGGTGGACGTATTTCGATCTCCCCGCGAAGGGGTTCATCGCTTTTGAGCGCCATAGCCGTGTGGCGGTCGTCGTTGGCGATCCAGTTTGCGTCCCTGGCGCTGAATCAGAGATTGTTGCCGCCTTTCTTCAGTTTTGCAGGCAAGAAAAAATAACTGCGGCCTTTGCCAACGCGCGCGAGGATTTTCTCGAAACGTACCGCAGCGCCGGGTTAGCCCTCCTTAAGATCGGCGAAGAACCGGTATTCGATTGCGCCACGTGGGCTCCACGAGGTGACCGGGCAAAGAAGGCGCGTTCAGCGGCGAATCAGGCGAGCAAAGCAGGCGTCACGATCCAGGTGCTGGAACCCGGGGCCACTCCTCCTTCCGCCGTCGCACGTGAGGTGGACGAGGTGATCGACGAATGGCGGGCCACTCGGAAAATCCACGCGCTCGGCTTCACGCTTCGCTTGGCCCCGCTGGAACTGGCGGAGGACAAAATCATTTTGTTAGCCCAGCACGAAGGCCGAATCGAAGCGTTCCTGACTTGCGTGCCCTATGCGAATGGGCGGGCGTACTACTTCGAAGATCTGATTCGCCGCAAGGGCGCCCCAACTGGTGCATCCGAATTACTCGTAATCGCTGCGGTGAACGAGTGCCGCATGCGTGGCGCGGACATCGCCAATTTCGGACTCGCACCCCTCCGCCGCTCTAATGCACAGCCGGTGGCCCGGCCGGTCTTAGGCCGAGTGTTGGACTTCACCTTCCGTCGCCTCAACCTGTTTTACCGTTTCAAGCCTCTGGAACACTTCAAAGGCAAATTCGCGCCGACCCGCTGGGAACCTGCCTACCTCGTGTACCCGCCTGGAAAGCTTGTGGCGGCTTCTGTTGGTCTGCTCAACGCGTTCACACCGGGCAAGACCGGGCCCATTAGGGCTGTCACCTCCCGGTTTCGACTTCACCCTGAGAGCGGATCTGTCTGGAGCGACATCGTGGTGACGACGGTGGGTGGGCTAGTTTCGGCGCTCGCGATCGTGGCGTTGTGGGGCAACCCAGATATCGGGATAGACGCGGCAGTCGCGTCGTTGAGCCCAATGGAGTTCGTTGGCACGCTCGCCCGCGCACACGTGGTCATCGACGGCGTCCTGGCGGTTGCTGGTGCCGCCTGGTTCGCTCGCAGCCGGAAGGGTTCGAACTAGCCGAAACCGACAGACTGGCTCTCCCGCCTAAGAGCTGTTCAGCGGAGATTTCCGGACGATTGTCCGCGTAAGCGGACCCGTACCTGGACACTGGATACCTGGGCTACTGACCGAATGGGGCCGCCGCGAGCAGTGTTGCGTGAGTACCCTCGCCTTCTGCATCGGGATCGCGAGTCCACTCGCTGTCGCGAAGGCGCCAACCCTGGCGCCGGTCCTGGAGCATCAGCGCGAGTAGTTCATCGATTTGCCGACGGTGCTCAGGTGCTCTGATCGGCGCGAGCACCTCAATCCGCTCGTCGAGATTTCGCTTCATCACATCGGCGCTGCCGATGAAGTACTCGGGGTCACCGTCGTTCGCGAAGTAGAACACCCGGGAATGCTCGAGGAACCGTCCGATCACACTGACTACGGTGACATTGTCACTCAGACCCGGGATGCCCGGCCGAAGTCGACAGATGCCGCGGATGATGAGGTCTACCTGAACGCCCGCCTGGCTCGCTACGTAAAGCAGTCGCGTGAGCTCGAGGTCTTCGAGGGCATTCATCTTGAACACGATCCGCGCCGGTCGGCCCGCTCGGGCGTGCACGATTTCGCGCTCGATGCGCCGGGTAAGTTCGCGCCTGAGGTTCACGGGGGCTGCAAGGAGTTCTTCTGTTTCGGCGAGTTCGGCGTACCCGGTCAGATAGTTAAAGATCCGTACGAGGTCAGCACAGATTTTTGGGTCGCTCGTGAACAAGCCGAGGTCGGTGTACGAGCGAGCCGTCCGCGAGTTGTAGTTTCCAGTTCCGATATGGGCGTACATGTTCACGCCGGATGCTTCCTCGCGGACAACGAGGCAGATTTTCGAGTGAATTTTAAGATTCGGGAGGCCGTAAGCGACGTGCACGCCAGCGTTCTCCAGCCTGCGGGCCCACTCGATGTTGTTCGCTTCATCGAAGCGAGCCGTGAGTTCCACCAGGACCGCTACCTGCTTTCCTCGGCCCGCAGCTTCGATGAGTGCTTCGAGAATCGGAGAGTCCGGGGATGTCCGGTACATGGTCTGCTTGATTGCGAGAACGGCGGGATCCTCCGCGGCGCCTTCGATGAACTGGACGACCGACTTGTCGAACGACTCATACGGGTGGTGCACGAGGATGTCTCGTTCGCGAAGGGTCGCAAACAGTGCGGCGGCATCAGGCGCGCCCTGAAACGCGTGCGGCGTCGTGGGGATGAAGGTGGCGTCGCTTAGCTCCGAAATCGGGAGGCTCGCGAGTTGAAAGAGGTCTGCGAGTCCCAGCGGACCGGATGTGAGGTAGAGATCGCGTTCGTCGAGCTCTAACTCTTCGAGCAGGAGTTCACGGCGCGCGGACGGAAGGTCCCCACTTGCTTCGAGCGAGACCGCCTCAGCCAGGCGACGGCGGCGAAGGGCGCTCTCGATGACCTCAAGAAGGTCGTCCGCCTCTTCTCCTGGACTCCCCATTTCGGCGCTACGGATGACTCGAAGTTCGTGGCGATCGGTGACCTGCATTCCAGGAAAAAGCAGATCGGCGTGCGCGGTGATGAGGTCTTCCAGTAAGACGAAACGGTTGCCGCCCGCATCCACGAATCGTGGGCGGTTGCCCGGAACCTTGATGCGCGCGAACCGGTCCTGGCCGGTCGAAGGATTTCGTACGTTCAGGGCGAGCGAAAGGCTCGCGGACGAAATGAACGGAAAGGGGTGTGCCGGATCCACGACCAGTGGCGTGAGGACCGGATAGATGGCCTGTTCGAAATAGGCGGTCAAACGAGCCCTGGCATCTGGATCCAGATCAGAAAAGCGAACGATCTGGATGCCGTGGTCCGCGAGTTCGGGGCGCAACGAATCCCGCCAGGCAAGGTCGATTTCCCGGTGCATCTTTGCGCAGCGGGCCACCACCAGGTCCATCTGTTCGGCAATCGTCAGACCGTCGACCGTGGTGAATCGAGGCTCTTTCGCGAGCACCTGCTTCAGCCATCCGATTCGCTTGGTATAAAACTCGTCGAGGTTGCTGGCCGTAATTGCCAGGAACTTAACGCGCTCGAGAAGTGGATTCCGGGCGTCAAGGGCCTCGACCAGAACGCGCTGATTGAACTCCAGCCAACTCAACTCACGATTGAGATACAGAGAAGGGTCGTCAAGATCATGGAAGGGCGCCGGCGGCACAGTCACCTCGTGCGAATCAGACTGACTTTCTGAGACTGGAGATTCTGTTTCGGTCATATGTAAGTTCGTTTCATGCCGCGAAAAGCTACGTCAGAGCATAGCCCGAAACGTTAACAATTTGCGTCACGAAACTCAGGTTACGAAGGTCGTCCCGGCACCGGCCGTTGCCAGCAACATGCCAGAGTTCCGGCCGTCGACGATTTGGACTTCGACCCCCAGAGCCAACGCATGCAGGCAGGCCTGGACTTTGGGAATCATTCCACCGGCGATGGTGCCGTCTTCGATAAGGGCCTGAGCTCGCTCTCCCGTGAGCGTCGGCATCACCGTTCCGCTCGCGTCCCGCACGCCGTCGACATCGGTGAGGAACACCAATCGGCTGGCGCTCACGGCAGCTGCGATGTTCCCCGCGACCGTATCGGCGTTGACGTTCACAAGCTGATCGGCTGATTGGCCAGGAACGAAACCGATCGGCCCGATAACGGGGATGATTCCCGCCCCGTGAAGGGCATCAAGAGCAGCCGGATGCACCTCGACCGGTTCGCCGACGAAGCCAAGTGCTGGATCAGCAAGACGGCACTCGAGCGTACGACCATCGGCGCCACAGATGCCCACCGCAGAGGCACCGGCGGCGTTTATCGCCGCGACGATGGTCTTGTTCACGAGTCCGGCGTAGACCGCGACAACGACAGGCAGCGCCTGCGCATCAGTGACCCGTAGACCTCTTTCAAACCGCGAGGGGATGCTCATCGCCTCAAGCCAGCGACTGGCCTCGGCTCCTCCACCATGGACAACGATGGGCGGAGTGCCAGCTTTGGCGAGGGCTGCGACATCTCGGAAGGTCGTGTCGGCTGCGCCCAGCGTGCTGCCACCGATCTTAATGACCATGGGGCCACTGGAACTCACGTGTGATAGTCCGCGTTAATGGAGACGTATTCGGCGGAAAGATCGCACCCCCAGCCGGTCGCGGCAGCTTGGCCGGCTCCGAGGTCGACGTCGATAGTCACTGTGTCCGACTTCATGGCTTCTGACAGGGCCAGTTCGTCAAAATCTGTTGGCTGTTCGGCCTCAAACACCCGAATCCCGCAAATTGAGATGACGACGCCGGGCTCGTTCACCTGCAGACCTGAACGGCCGATAACCGCCGTTACCCGACCCCAGTTGGGGTCTGCGCCATGCACCGCGCTCTTCAGGAGGTAGGAGGTGCTCAAGAGTCGAACCATCGCCCGGGCCTCATCGACGGTTGCGCCGCCGGTTACGTTGAACTCGATGAGCTTCGAAGCTCCTTCACCGTCTCGGGCAATCTCTTTCGCCAGATGCGTGCAGAGCGAGTTCAAGGCCATTCGGAACTCATCGGCCCGGGCTGATTGTTCGTCGATGGTTTCGCCGCCGCCAGCTCCATTTGCAAATAGCAAGACGGTGTCACTGGGACTCGTATCGCCGTCGATGGAGACGAGATTGAATGAACGGTCCACGGCAGCGCTCAATGCACTCTGCAGAAAGCCGGCTTCGACGGGTGCGTCGGTCGTCAAAAAGGCGAGCATGGTCGCCATGTTGGGATGAATCATCCCCGAACCTTTGCAACAACCACCGAAGGTGTATGGCCCGAACCGCACCGAACCGGTTTTAGGACGGGTATCTGTGGTCATGATGGCTCGAGAAAACTCAGGGCCACCCGATTTCGCGCTTTCGATGGCGTGGACGCCAGCTTGCAGCTTATCCATCGGCAAATAGTGGCCAATAACGCCAGTGCTACAAACCAGTATCTCTTCCGGATTAAGCCCAACATGTTCCGCCGCCCAAGAAGCGAGCTGCAGTCCGTCCTGGATCCCGCGAGCGCCAGTGCTTGAATTTGCGACTCCGCTGTTCACGACCACACCGCGGGCGGGTCCGACCGACAATTTGCCCCGGTTCACATCGACGGAGGCCGAATGGAGCACGTTCTTTGTGTAGGTTGCGGCGGTAGCGCATGGGAGTTCGGAATAGAGGATTCCGAGGTCGAGTTTTCCATCGCCGTAGGTTTTCACACCTGCGTAGGTGGAACCGGCAAGGAAGCCCTTCGGCGTCGTCGAATGTCCTGAGGGATCGACCGCAAAATCGGTCACGGATAGACCGCCGGGAGGTCCAGGCCCGCGGACTGGTCGAGGCCGAGCATCAGGTTCATGTTCTCAATCGCCTGTCCCGCGGCGCCCTTCACCAGGTTATCCAGCACGCCGATCGCGACGAGCATCCCGTTTCGCTCGTCAATGGACGGATGCACGATGCACATGTTGTTGCCCAGCGTTTGCTTGGTGTGCGGCGGAGTTTGGCTCACGCTGGTGAATGGGGCATCCGCATAGAAGTCCTGATAGATGGCTTCGACTTCGGCTTTGGTCACCTCGCGAGAGAGCGGCGCGTAACAGGTTGCGTGGATTCCGCGGGTCATCGGCACGAGGTGCGGGACAAAGGTAACTCTCGGTGCGGGACCTTCACGAAGGCCGGCGAGTTCCTGTTGTATTTCGGGCTGATGGTTGTGGTTGGCGATTTTGTACGCGCTGACGTCCTCATTGACGTCGGCATAACCGTAACTGCCGCCCGTCCCGCGACCGGCGCCCGAAATGCCGGACTTGGCATCAACCACGATCTGAGTGGAAACAATCCCGGCAGCCACGGCCGGAGCGAGGGCGAGGATGGAGGCGGCTGGATAGCATCCCGGGTTCGCCACGAGAGACGCTCCCGCGATTTCGTCCCGATTTAGTTCAGGAAGGCCGTAGACGGCCTGTGCCAGAAGTTCCGGCGCCGGGTGCGGATTGCCTCCGCTCATCCATTGTTCGAAGGCACCTGGCTCCCGAAGGCGAAAGTCGGCCGCAATGTCGACAACCTTGATCCCGGCGCGAACGAAGGGCGCACAGGCTTTGGCGCTCTCGGAAGTGGGCAGCGCCGAGAAAATGACGTCGACTTCAGCGTCGATTTCTTCGCTGATACGGAAGTCGCCGTAAACCGCCAGGTGGGGGAACGCCTCGCCAAGACGCTTGCCGGCCAGGGAACGCCCCGTGGCCGCGACAATGCGCGCCTCGGGGTGCTTCCAGAGCAGGCGTGCCGCTTCCATGCCTGCGAATCCAGTGACGTTGATTATTCCGACGCGATAACTCACCCGAGAATTGTGCATTGAGCGGCGTCAGCAGGCCAACTCTGTGAACTGCATCACATATGGGAGCGGGTCACGGGCCGCTAAAGTACCCCCGACATGACTGAACTCGACCTCCGTTTCATCGGCACGGGGAATGCATTTGCTCCGGGCGGCCTTTGTTGGAACGGATTCGTTGTGAACGAAAAGTACCTCTTCGAAGCACCGCCCCAGGCGCTGCAGGCGCTCAACGCCCTGGGCATGGACGTGAATGGGCTGGAGGCGGTGGTTCTGAGCCATCACCATGGCGACCACTTCCTTGGCTTGCCCTTCCTCCTTCTTCAGTGGAAGTTCTCGAAGCGAACTCGCCCAGTGCGGATCATCGGCCCCGCAGGCACGAAGAAGCTCGCCGAGGACATTGCCAAGCGCGTCTATCCCGGAATTCTCGAAACCACCCATGAAATCGAATGGGAGGAGTGCACTCCTGGCACCCGGACTTCTGTGGGCGAACTCAGCCTCGAGACCTTCGGCATGAAGCACGACGTCCGGCTTTCGGGGACGCTGGGGTTCGCGGCTGCGCTCGGGAATTTCAAGTTTGGTTACACGGGCGACTCTGCCATGTGCGAATCGGTGACGGACCTGGCGAGGCATTCGGACGTGATGATTTCCGAATGCGCGTCCCGCGGCGAGGACCTCGACGTACACATGAACATGCTCAAGGACATGCCGACCGTAAGGGCCGCGATGAAGCCTGAGAGCAAATTGGTGCTTACCCATCTCGGGCCAGGCGTCGACGGCGACGGGCTGAAGAACACAATCGTGGCCCGGGATGGCGAACGCTACCGTTTCTGACAGACCCCGGTAGAATCCGCCCCACAAGGAGCATTGAATGGGACATCCAATGCGCGGGGCAACCGCGATCACCGGTTTCGGAATGACCCCGATGGGTCGAATTTATAAGTCCACGATGGAGTTGGCGGCGGACGCGACGCGCACCGCGCTCGCCGATTCCGGTCTAAAGAAAGATCAGATCGACGGTCTGCTTATCAATGCTGGCATAACTGGTACGACGGGCGGCGGCCTGACGCTGGGACTGCAGAATTACCTCGGCATGCAGAACCTGCGTTTGCTGAACCACATGAACGCCGCCGGCTCAACGGCGGCGCAGATGGTCCAGTACGCATCGCTGGCGATCGCCGCTGGCATGGCGAATCACGTCCTCTGTGTATTCGCGGACGCGCCGTTGAAGGATGGCACCTCGGCCGGGGCAGCATACGGTTCAGCCGCTCGAAACCCCCAGCGGCCGCGGGGCATGGCCGGGTTGTATCCCGCTTCCGGTTACTACGGCGCCAATACGCCGTACGCGCTGGCCGCACGTCGGCATATGGCCGTTTATGGCACCACACAGGACCAGCTTGGGCGAATCGCAGTAGGGCAACGCCAGTGGGCAACCAAGAATCCGCTGGCCCAGATGCGCGACCCGATCTCCATGGAGGACTACCACAATTCACGCTGGATCATCGAACCCCTGCATCTTCTTGACTGCTGCCTGGTATCGAACGGGGCGGTGGCGGTGATCGTCAGTTCGGCCAAGGCAGCGAAGGAGATGCCCCAGCCTCCCGTCTACATCCTCGGGATGGGACAGGGGCATCCGGGGGACCCCGCCCGCGACGGGTCCGAGTGGGAAACGGAAACCGGGGCTCAATTGGCCGCCAAAACCGCCTACGCGATGGCCGGCGTGGGTCCGAACGACGTCTCCCAATGCCAGTTGTACGACTGCTATACCTACACGGTGCTCGTCACTCTCGAAGACTACGGGTTCTGCAAGAAGGGTGAAGGCGGACCGTTCGTAGAGGACGGGAAGCTCGCGCCCGGCGGCTCGCTGCCGACCAACACCGGTGGTGGCGAGCTTTCGGCGTACTACATGTGGGGCATGACGCCGCTCTCCGAAGCGATCATTCAAGGCCGTGGCCAGGGCGGAGAGCGACAGGCCAAGAACGACATTGTGCTGGCGACAGGCAACGGCGGAAGCCTCAGCTATCACGCCTGCCTCATCCTCAGCCCGCACGCGAATTGAGGTTCGACGATGACTGAAGATTTCCCGCGACCACTGCCTGAAGCCGACGAGAGTTCCGAACCCTTCTGGGAAGGGGCCATGCACGGACGGCTAATGCTCATGCGTTGCTCCGAATGCCAACGCTTCCGACTCCCGTCGCGACAACATTGCGACAACTGCCTCTCGGACAAATTCACCTGGCAGCAGGCCAGTGGCAAAGGCACGGTCCGGACTTTTGGAGTGATGCACCAGAAATATCATCCGGGATGGGCCGCGATTGCGCCGTACAATGTGACCATCGTTGAACTGGAGGAAGGCCCCCGATTTCCGACAAATATCGTCGGAACCAGCAACGAGAACATCCGAGTAGGCATGCCCGTTATTGTCGAGTTCGAGCAGCACGAAGACGTCGCTTTACCAAAATTTCGTCCCGCGTAGACAAAACGTGGCCTGTGCTTCACGTAACGAGTTTAATTATGACTTGTAGAGCTATTTCTAGTTGACCGTTCGTTATATTGGCGAGCAGATTCGAGGAAACTGAATGGCCGCCGAGGCACAATTTGGAGTTACGCTCTGGAGCACCGATGTCTTTAAACTCGCCGATTTTCTTGTGGAAGTCGCCGGGCTTGAATCAGTCCAGCGTCACCCGGGGTTCGCGTCGCTGAGAGTCGGCAACGTGGTTCTCAACATTCACGATGACGAGTCCTACCGGGGGCATCCGTGGTTCGAGGCCCTGGACCGAGAAGGCGTTGCACGCGGCATCGGCGCAGAACTTCGCTTCAAGGTCGATTCGACGACTGATCGCCACGCAGCAGCGTTGCGGCTTGGGGGCCAGTCGATTGCACGCCCATTTGAGTACGAAAACACCCTCGAATGCCAGGTAATGGGCCCGGATGGTTATGTACTAAGCCTATGGCAGGTATGGAACTCTTCCGGCTTAACCTGACATTCATTCATTTGACCCAAACTATGTCGATTCTTCTGCTACGGTGATTGTGAAAGAACGCACATTCACCTTAGAGGAGGCTCCAGAATGTTCATTCACCCATCCGCACTTCAGCATCTCGTTCCGGGTGACCCAACGCTCGCCGCGCTCCATCGTGAAGAGTTCCAGAACGCTAAAAACGCCGTTACTCCGGCTCCTGCGGGCGTCATCGACCACACCTCACGAAAGCGCGTGATGCTTCTCCGAGCACACATCACAGCTGGAGTTGGCCGCTTCTTCGTTTAACTAAGAGCGCACGACTCGAACTTCAAACACCCCGTCCAGCTGGACGGGGTGTTTTTGTTACCAGGCGGTCCAGCCGCCATCGACAACGAGTGTGTGTCCGGTTACGTAGTCACTGGCGCCGCTGGCGAGGTAGATCACAGCCCCGGCCAGTTCGTGAGGTTTTCCCCAGCGGCCCATCGGAGTTCGTTCGGTGATGAACTGTTTACGATCAGCGTCCTCAAAAAGCGGCTTCGTGAGTTCAGTTTCGAAGTACGTTGGCGCGATTGCGTTGACCTGAACGTTGCTTGGCGCCCACTCAATCGCCATGACTTTGGTCAATTGTTCGATGGCGCCTTTCGAACTCGCGTAGGCCGCCTGGGACGCGAGGGCGATGCGCCCCATGATGCTCGAGATGTTGATGACCTTACCGCTCCCCTGCGGGACGAGAATTCTCCCGGCAGCGCGCGCACAGAGGAAATAGCCCTCCAGATTGGTCGAAAGTACCTTGCGATATTCCTCGTGGGAAAGCTCGAGTACCGGTTTCCGGATGTTGATGCCGGCGTTGTTCACGAGGATATCAAGACGCCCGAGGCGCCCGACGCTCTGGTCGAAGAGCCGGTCGACATCGGATTCGCTGGTGGCGTCGCAGGTGATCGCCTCGGAGCGACGCCCGAGGCTGCGGATTTCGTCGCGAAGCGATTCGATTTCCGGGGCCGTGCGGCTAGCGGCGACTACGTCGGCGCCTGCGGCGGCGAGGGCCAAGGCCATCGAACGGCCAAGACCTCGGCCAGCACCGGTGACGACCGCCACCCGACCTTTGAGGCTGAAGAGTTCCGTGCCGAGCAATTCTGGCTGTTCCATGAAGCCAGAATCTACTCGTAGCGGAGAGCCTCCGCGACCGGCACGCGAGAAGCGGCCCGCGCCGGGAGGAATGTCATGAACATGGACGCCACGAATGCGATGCCGCAAATGATGGTGAGGTTGAGCCATGGGACGACGAAATCGATGTTTCGCGACTCTTCGCCGAATTCCCCCGATACAAAGAGCGCCCATGCCAGGGAAAGGCCGAGGCTCAGGCCGAGGAAGATTCCCGAAAGCGCAATGAATCCGGATTCGAAGAGGAAGCTCAGCGCCACCATGCTCCGCTGATAGCCGATAGCACGGAGCATGCCTATCTGTTGGCGACGCTCGACGACAGCGCGCGAAGCAATAACAGCCAGGGCGGCTATGCCAACAATCAGTCCGAGGCCCATGAAGCCCTGAAAGACCAGCAAGAAGCCGTTCTGGAGCGCCTGTTGGTCATCCAGCAATTGCTGGAGCGAAGTGGCCGAAGCCTGGACAAGCCCAGCCTCAATTGTCTTGGCGTACGCCTTCGCATCCGTCCCGGGCTTGAGCCGGAGGTAGTAACGCTGACCCTTGGACTGCGGGAAAACGTCGAGAACCGTCGACTTCGATGTGACGATTCCGCTCAAACCGTTCGGGTCTGCGAGCGCGAAAAACGTGTCGCCGGCCTCTTTTACCTGGGCGATGACTGTGACAGAGACTTCTTTCCCGGTCCCAGGATCTCGGAGTTTGAGGGTAAACGGGGTGAAACCATCATCGAGGGGATTCAGGCGGAGCAGGTCGGTCGCTCCTCCTCCGAAACCCTGCGGGGCGACGGTGAGTCCAGCCGGGATGACGGCCAGCGTCGGATCCTTTTCGAGGGCATCCCATACATCCCGATCCGTGGCGTAACCCGCCGCACGGAACTTCATGGGAATTTTGTTGGACTCGAGGAACGCCTGGTCGGCGCCGAAAATCTGGTAACTGCTCCAGGGCGAGACGATCTTTTTGCCATCCGCGTCTTCGTCGTTCTTGAATTCATCTTTGTTTTCGACCTGAGCTTCATTCGACTCAACGGTCCGGAGTTCACCAGTGGCGGCGATGCGGCTTGCGTCCGCCCCAGAATCCGCGATGGCTTCGACAATGTTGTCGATCGGGTTGTTACTGTTCACCTCGTTGAGGACGTCGTAGCCGCCCTTCGTGTCCTCGTTCAGGAAGAGGGCTGCGAAGTTGGTGTTTATCGTGGCCATCATCACGAGCGAAAACATGATCAGCCCGATCATGGCCATCGTCATGCCGGTACGGAACCGAGAGGTCAGCGGGTAGGCAACGCCTGTCTTAAGGGCCGGGACAATTCGACCGAAGCGAGAACCGAGACGCGCGATCGCAGGGAGGATGATGTCGGCGTTGTAGATGATGATGAACGTGCCGCAGGTGACCATCACCATGCCGCTCAAGAAGAACATCTCGATGTCACCGTTCAGTTCGCCAGTGATGTTATCCAGCCACTTCGCCGGGACGTACCAAACTGCGAGCACGATGAGGCTGATGCTGGTGAACGCGAGGCGTTCCCCGACGCCGAAGTAGCGAAGCGTGACAGCCACCCAGAGGGCGATTAGGGAAAATCCAAGCAAGAAAAAGAACGAGGAGTTGCGATCGAGGCCGCCATAGGTAAGAGCGATGCCAGTAATGCCAAATGCCACCGCAACGCCTGCGCTCCATGAAATGGGGACGCGCCAGGTCTGGAGGAGAGATACACCCAAGGTCACCGGCCAAACGACCAAGGCTATGACCTCTAGCCAGACGTGGCAGCGCCTTCCGGCTTGCTGTCTCGAACAGTGGTGCGTCAGCGCTACCGCGTGCCAATACGGGCCGAGGATGAGAATCCAACCGAAGACGGGTATTGCCCAGGCCGAGGATCCATGGCCATTTCGGCGGCCGTTCAGTAGTCCGATGTTCACGGGGCGCGGCTGTATTCGAACCACGAAGGGCATAAGATCCATGGCGCTTACAAGCCCAATCAAGATCATCGGTATGCCCAGCAGCATCCCGGGAACGCCAAAGAAGAACAACGCCAGTCCGATCGGCAAGGCGAGCGCCGCGATGCCGTTCAACACGGCGCGGTAATATCCTCGCCATGTTGAAGCCTCTGGATTGATGGGCTTGGATTCGGGCAGGTCGCGGATAGCCGACGTGATATTCAGCCGGCTCGCGCGCCACGACGAGATGAATATGACGATGAAGGTGGCTATGACCCCCAGGCAGAAGGCCACGATCATGCTTCGCAACGAGAAGTTCACCGAGAGGTTCAGGCCCAGACTATCGCCGGCGAACGCTTTAATGATGCCTACCATCGCAAAGGTCACGCCCATGCCGGCAACGAGGCCAACAACTGCCGAGCCGAGGTCGTAGCCCATGCCTTCGGCAAGGAACGACTCAACCAGCTGGCGCCGCTTCGCACCGACGGCGCGGGCCATCCCCATCTCTGGTTTCCGCTCGGCTGCCAGCATTACGAAAATCAAGAAGATGAGCAGGATGCCGGCAGAGATGGAGAACAAACCAAAGACGACAAAAATCGTGGTGAAGGCATTGCCAATCAGTTCCGCGAAGCGAACGAGGTCGCGCTTCAGCGGGCGAATCTGATAGGGAGTGCCTTCGAGAGTCTTTTCGAACTTATCGACAACGGCGCCCGAGTGGTCGAGACCGGACTTCACTCCTCCGGTGTTAGAAATGATGACCGCATCTGCATTTTGGCCACGGCCAGTCAGTTGCGCGATCGAATCGAAGTCGATGGCACCACCGTTCGTGGCACCGGGATCGATGGCACCGGAGAGGACGCTGGTGGGCACGATCGCCGTAACGATGAACGGGACAGGTTCGCCCTGGTAGTAAAGAAGAACCGTATCGCCGACCTTGGCGTCGATTTCGTCCGCGAGGTCGACGTTGATAGCGATTTCGTTACCCGTGAGCGTTACTGGCGCGCCTGAAGTGTCCTTTAGACCGCCAAGTGCGGCGGCATCGTTCGCGCGGAAGCCGACGACTCGGGCAGATGCATCGTTCAGGTGAGTTCGTGTGTCCTGAACGGGCAAGGTTTCTCGCTGAAACGGCACGATAGCTTCGATGTCCGGATCGTTCGCGTATTCGGCCTGCCACTCATCGACAGTTGTAAGCGGGATGACTTGCTCTTCGAGCGGCCTTGGCTCTTTTTGAGCGTCCCATGAAACCCATTCGTCAGCCTCGCCAAGGATGGAATAGACCTCAGAGGTAACAGAAGAAGTGAGCGTGTCTCCGGTGCCGAACGCAGCACTCATGATCAGGGTCGAGAGCATGAGCCCCACGATGATGAGCGCTGACTGCGCCTTGCGCCGGGGAATGTTGCGCAAGCCGAGCTTGAACATGACGGGATTGCGTACCGCAATGAAAACAACGAATAGAAGAATCAGCGAGGTAACCGCGAGACAGATGCCCGCGATCAGGTTCATGGAAACGCCGAAGAGTTCATTCATATTTGCTTGGCTACCAGCCTAGTGCCCCGCAGCCACCGCTACCATGGCGGCCTGGCTGTCTTCACGTACGATTTGTCCGTCGGCCATGTGGATCGTCCGGTGACATCGCGCCGCGACCTTCGGATCATGGGTGACGATGACGCAGGTCTGATGGTCTGTCTCGTTGAGTTCGACGATGAGATCCATGATGTCGGTGGCGGTGGTCGAGTCGAGGGCGCCCGTGGGCTCGTCGGCCCAGACGATGGCGGGCCGATTCACAAGAGCACGGGCAATAGTTACACGCTGGCGCTGCCCTCCGGAAAGCTGGGATGGGCGCTGATTGGCCCACTCCCGGAGATTCACACGGTCGAGCGAAGCGAGGGCCTTCTCACGCGCGACCTTGGGTCGAGTGCCCGAAACGATAAGGGGAAGTTCAACGTTTTCAACCGACGTTAAGACGGGGAGCAGGTTGTACGTCTGAAAGACGAAACCCATGTCCTTTGCCCGAAATTCGGTCTTCTTGTCGTCGGGCATCCGGCTGATGTCCTGGCCGTTGATGGTGACGATGCCGGCCTCGAAGTCGTCGAGTCCAGAAAGACTGTTCAGAAGGGTTGTCTTCCCGCACCCGGACGGCCCCATGATCGCGACCATCTCGCCCCTGCGAACCTTCAAGTTAACGCCGCGCAAGGCATGTACCTGGACCAGCCCGGTGTCGTATGTCTTCACGACTCCCGACGCTTCGATGACCACTTCGCCAAACGACGAATTCTCAACGCTCATCCAAACCTCCGAATCCTTCGCAGCCTACTTTGAGCTTCGAGACTCGCGAATCCCCCATTCGAAGGAGACCACAAAACTCGTCTCACGGGCCTCCTTCGACTCTAACCGATGCTTCGCCAACGGACGGTTACTCCGCGACAGTGATCTCCATTTCCAGAGGCTGGCCGTCCTCCGAGAACCCCCAGGCATGCCATCTGAGCGCCTCCGTCGGGAGCTTTGCGGCGTCAAACGCGTAGTAAGGGCGGCGAGTCAGGTCCACATTAGAGATGTTCTCTTTGCCCGCCTGGGTCACACGCATGTGCGTATCCTCGGCGGCGGCAGCGATGACATTGATGTCGAAGCCCATGGCACCATCGGACCGGTAGCGCGCCAGATACTCGAGAGCCGTCCGCAATAGGCGTTCGGTTCCGAAGTGGTTCCCTCGCGTGAGGTGGACAAAGGCGGCGGCGATTTGGATCAGTCCCTTGTAGGCGTCACGGACCCCGCCGGTCTCGTATTGCCAGATCTCTTCGAGGTGCTCGTGCGCTTCGAAGAACTTGCCCGAATTGAAGTCGTCACAGGCACGTTGGAAGTTGCGGGGAACCGTGATTGTCTTTGTGACGAGTTGCTTGCGTCGCCGGGGCGGTTGCATCTACCCGAGAGTACCGCAGATTCCCGGCGGCTGTGCACAGAAGCGACGCCGGGGGCAGAATCAGAACAAGCCTCAGATTTGGAGCAACGACGTGTCAGATACCGATGCGGGCCACGGCCACGACGACCCCAACGCAGCGCCAATGCACCTCGACGTGCGACGGACGTTTTCCACCGGCGCAGTGGTCTTCTGTTATCTGCTTGCGGCGGTCGCACTCGTGAGTGGCGTGATCACTGGCCTGACCATAATCGTCGACTAAGCGCAGTTTTTCGCTGAACTTCACGTAACCGAGCCTGCGTAACGCAGGCTCGGTGTGTATCATCCACGAATGGACGCGCACTCCGCCGCAGCTGCCCTACCCGGCTCACGAGCGTTGTTACGAGCGACGAAGTACGACGGAACAGCCCATTGGATCCAGCCGTTCCAGGTTGTTTCGGACGATGGCAACCTTCTGGTCACTTCGTACAAGGCCCGCACCCCTATCTACACGAGCCGCGGTGAGTTCCGTTCTCCATACGATTCGCTTGTCTACTTTTGGCGCGACCGCTGGTACAACGTGTTCCGGCTGTCGCGGCCCGGCTGTCAGTTGGCGCTGTGGTATTGCAACGTGACAACGCCGCCTTCCTACGATGGGCAGCAGATTGGCTACATCGACCTCGACCTTGATGTGACGGTCCGGCCGAACGGATGCATCGAGCTACTCGATCAGGATGAGTTCGAAGATCATCAAAAGCTGTATGGATATCCGCAAAGCGTGATCGATCAGGCAGAGCGAGCTGCGCGGGAAGTGGCAGACCTTGCCGACGCTCGCGGATTCCCGTTTAGCGAACGCTAGAGCAAGCGGACAGCCCAGAACTTCTCCGTTCTCGCCTTTGGCCTGTACTCTGTTGATTCAATGCCCGATACCCGAACAATCCGCCAGTACCTCGCCGACCTCGTAGAGGCCGCGGCCAAGCAGGCCGTCGCCGCCGGAGAGCTTCCCGACGTGCCGCTCCCCGCTGCCATTGTCGAGCGTCCGAAAGACGCTGCGAATGGTGACTTCGCGACGGCGCTGCCACTCAGGCTGGCACGAGGCGCAATGAAGCCTCCTCTTGAAGTGGCCGCCGCGATTGCTCGATACATCGAAGCGAACGATGTGCTGGACGCACCGGAAATTGCGGCACCCGGCTTTATCAATTTCCGACTGTCCAACTCGTTCGTCCAGGCGCAGGTCGAGCACGTTATCCGGGAGGGCGCCTCGTACGCGGACCTGGAAATCGGGAAGGGCCGAAAGGCCCAGGTTGAGTTCGTTTCAGCGAACCCGACCGGCCCGCTGCATGTCGGCAACGGCCGCGGAGCAGCGATCGGCGATGCGCTTGCATCAGCTCTGTCAGCAGCTGGATACGAAGTTGAGAGGGAGTACTACGTAAACGACGCCGGCACGCAGGCCGACACGTTCACCGACACCCTCTACGCGCGCTATCAACAGCTCTTCGGACGAAAGGTCGAAATTCCGAAGGACGGATATCCCGGCGAGTACATGGCCGAACTTGCAACCCAGATCCGGGACGAAGCAGGCGATAGCTTCCTTCAGCCTGAAGGCGTGGACACAGCGCCCGGACTCGGAGACCTCGGGATCGAGCTGATGGTTCGGAACATTCGGAAGTCGCTCGACAGCTTTGGCGTCCGCTACGACCGGTGGTTCAGTGAGAAGTCGTTGTATGACCCGGAAGGTGCATACGAAGTGGCGATGGGGATGCTCCGAGAGAAGGGCCTTCTCGTCGATCGCGAGGGCGCTCTCTGGTTCTCCTCGAGCGAGCTCGGTGAGGATAAAGACAACGTCGTTATCAGATCCGATGGACATCCAACGTACTACGCCAGCGACATCGCCTACCACTGGGACAAGCTCCTGCGTCGCGGATTCGATGTCGTGGTTGATGTCTGGGGCGCGGACCACCACGGTCATGTCAGTCGACTGAAGACGGCGGCCAAGGCAGTTGGCGCGAATCCCGATTCGCTGCACGTCCTCCTTTATCAGCTCGTGACGCTGAAGCGCGGCGGAGATGTCGTCCGCCTCTCGAAGCGGAGCGGCGAAATCATCTCGCTCGACGAATTGATCGACGAAGTCGGTGCTGATGCGGCGCGCTTCTTCTTCCTGCTTCGCTCCCCGGGCGCACAGATGGATTTCGACATGGATCTCGCCGTGAAGCAGTCGAGCGAGAATCCGGTGTTTTATGTGCAGTACGCGCATGCGCGGCTGTCCTCGATGTTGGAGCGCGGCAAGGAGCAGGGACTCACGCCCGAGGGTGGCGATGTTTCCCTGCTCAATCACCCATCAGAGCTGGCGCTCGTTCGCGAGATGATGCGGCTGACTGACGTCATCGAGATCGTCGCGACCTCGTTCGAGCCGCAACAACTGCCGCACTATGCGATGTCACTCGCGACCTCGTTCCACGCTTTCAACGATGCTTTCAAACAGGCGAACGACTCGTCGCTCAAGGTGATCACGGACGACCTCGAACTGTCGCGGGCACGGTTGCGACTGGTACTGGCGGCGAAGATCGCGCTGGCGCGAGTGCTTGGGATCATGGGGATGACTGCTCCGGAGAAGATGTAACGGTCTTCGGGACGGCAATGTAGCCGTTAGCGCGATCGCCGAAGATCGACAGACCCGCGCTTCCGTACTTCCAAGCGTGATAGGCCGCGATGGCGCAGCAGACAGCGTCGAGTTGGTCCTCGACCGCCTTCAGGTTCCGACCGGACTGCGTGGCAATTGGCCGCACGAGGATCTCGTCGGCTTCGCTCTCGAGGAGACACGGGAGTTCGCGCTCGGCGTAGTGGCGGAGCAAACCTTGAAAGGTCGCCAGCGGCCCAAGTCGCGCGGAAATTCTCCCTTTCTTGTACTTCAGCGCGAAGAGAGCACCGAGCAGGCTAACCGTAATGGCATGCGGAAACACCTCGAAGGCGTGGCGGCCGTCGGCTTCCGGGGTGAGGTTCGACGGGTCCAGATTCCAGCCGTCGGCAGCAAGGCGAGCACCCAGCCACGGGCCCTCCTGAATACCATGCCTTTCGAGAAAGTCCGGCCGGGCGGCGTAGGCATAGACGCCCTGGCGGCCGAACGCCCGTGCGAGTTCCGCCTCGGCGCGCCGGGTCCCGGTCACGATGAGTGGCGCATCGATGCCGGCAACGACGTTCGAGCCAAGTGCCCGGAGCAGCTCCATAATCTCCGGGGCTGCCGCCGATGAATCAGTGCAGGAGATGTCGATGACTCGGGCTGCGGAATCGGTCACTTCCAGGATGCAAACGCCGGTGGGCCGCCTGCCGCTCCAGGCGAGGTCGATGCCCGCGATGACAACCATGCGCGAAGGCTAGGCGACCGGTAGCATCCGAGCGATGGACCTCCCCATTGGCGCCTCGGGCGCGACCACCGTTGAAGTAGGGATGCGATGCGCGGACGCCGCAAACGAAGTGATTCGCCGCGGCTACGGAAACGCCTCCCTGGCGGGCACGAAAGGCCGAGGGAACATCGTCACCGAAACCGACTTCGCTGCGGAGCAGGCCGTAATGGCCATCCTTCGCGAGGAGTTCCCGGAGCATTCAATCCTGAGTGAGGAATCGGCGAGCGATACCAGGTCCGACGGCTGGATGTGGGTGATCGACCCGCTCGACGGAACCAAGAACTTCTCCCAGGCGATTCCACACTTCGCTTTCAACCTGGCGCTGTGCCTCAACAGCGATCCGGTTTACGGCCTCACAACGCATCCGCTGCTGGACGACCGATTCGTCGCCATCAAAGGCGAAGGCTGCACTCTCAACGGTCGGGCCGTCACGGTGTCCGCAAGAGGGACTGTCGCGGATTCGGTCGTTGCTTTTGATATGGGCTACGACGCAGGACGAGCGGCGCGACAGCTGGCACTCGCTGCACAGCTCTGGCCGGGCATGCAAAGTTTCCGGATCCCGGGGTCGGCGGCGCTCGGCTTCGCGTTTGTAGCGGCGTCAAAGTGGGACCTCTACGTGCATTCGGACCTACAACCGTGGGATGTCGCGGCGGGCCTCATCCTGGTCCGAGAAGCTGGCGGCGTGGTCCGCGACCGGCACTGGCGCCGAGGCGACACTGTTCTCACGTGAGACCGTCGCCGCGAGTGAAGCCGTATGGGCCGACTTCGACCGGCTGAGCCGCGGACTGCCCTGGGAATAGCGGACTGAGCGTCGCCGTCCCGAGATGGTATGTTCCGTTGCATCACGATTTGGGGGCGGAAATGACAGCGATCTACGACATTGCCAGCGATTACGTCGATGCCATGGCGGCTCTCGACCCGATTAGCGCAACCGGCATGGGCGTGCCCGGGCACGACGCCGAGATGACGGATTACTTCCCCGGAAGGCGTCGCAGCGCACTCGGCAGTCCGACGGGCCACGCTGGCCAGGCTCGCCGCCGCGGAAGTCACCGGCGACCGCGACCGTGTCGCCAAAGAGGCGATGGAGGATGCTCATCTCGCTCTCGCGAAGAACTCGTCGCCGCGGGCGACCAGTACCGACTTAGCGGGTTCCGCAACGCGACGACGATGATGCGGATGGCCTTCGACCTCATGCCGCGAGCGACCGAAGAGGATTGGCAGAACATCGCTGCCCGGCTGGCGCTGACGCCTCGCGGCGTTGCATCCTTCCTCGTTTCCCTTGAGGAAGGCCTGCGAATCGGCTCCGCGACGGCGCGCCGGCAGGTTGCCCAGGCAATCAAGCAGTCTTCCACCTACGCGGGCGCCGACGGAGGGAAGTCGTTCTTCCACGGCCTGCTCGAGGCCTTCGATGCGTCGGGCGTGCAGTCAGATTCGTTGCGAGCGGACATAGAGACGGGTGCAGACGTCGCGGCGACTGCCTACAGCGAGTTCAGCTCGTACCTATCGGAGAAGTTCATGGACCGAGCCGTTGAGAGAGACGGGGTTGGCCGCGAGCTCTACCAACTCTCTTCGCGAACGTACAACGGCATTGAGTTGGACCTCGAGGAGACCTACGCGTGGGGCTGGGAAGAGCTTTATCGCATCGAGAGCGAAATGCGCGCGACGTGCGAAAAGATTCTCCCGGGAGCTTCGATCGAAGAAACCAAGACCTTCCTTGAATCCGACCCAAATCGCGCGATCGACGGTGTGGAAGAGTTCCGAGAGTGGATGCAGAACCTGCAGGATAAAACCATCGCAGAGCTGGCAGATACACATTTCGACATCCCAGACCCGCTACGGAAGATCGAAGCGATGATCGCGCCGCCCGGGGGCGGGCTGGCGATGTATTACACAAGCCCGAGCGAAGACTTCAGTCGCCCAGGACGGACCTGGTATCCGACGGGTGGCAAAAGCCGCTTCCCGCTCTGGGGAGAGGTCTCGATCGCGTACCACGAGGGCGTACCGGGCCACCACTTCGAGCGAGCGACGGCGAAGTACCTTGCCGCCGAACTGTCCCGGTTCCAGCGACTGATGGGTGGAACATCCGGTTACGTTGAAGGCTGGGCGCTCTATGCCGAACGGCTGATGGGCGAACTCGGCTACCTGGACAACCCGGACTACTACCTCGGAATGCTCCGTGCCCAGGCGATGCGAGCCGTGCGGGTGATTGTCGACATCGGCATGCACCTGGAACTGGCGATACCGACGTCGGAGGCATTCCACGGCGGCGAAACGTGGAACGCCGATCTTGGGCAGGAGTTCTGTCTCCAACGATCGCAATTCCCGGTCGACTTTATGCAAAGCGAAGTGATCCGTTACCTCGGCACGCCCGGCCAAGCCATCAGCTACAAGGTGGGCGAACGGTGCTGGCTGGAAGCTCGGGAGGCTTCGAAGGCGCGGCAAGGCGAGGACTTTAGTCTGAGGGAATGGCACCGGGCAGCGCTGAACCTTGGGCCGATGGGGCTGGGGCAAATGCAGCGGGAGCTGGCACGACTTTAGGCAGTCGGAGTCAGCGATCGGTGCTGCGGGTTTCATCACGATTGCCATCTTCCGGCGCGCACCACGGACCAACGAGAGCCGGCTGTCACACTTGATGTGCTGACTAGCCGACCGCTGAAACGAAGAGGATTGCCAGGACTCCAGACGTCGAGGCGAGCAGGCCGAACAGCCCGTCGGGGCCGAAGAGTCGAACAGCTCGCCGGGCCATGACACCCGCGAGCATGACCGAGCCTGCTACCAGGATGGCCTGAGTCGCGGCGCCGGCGAAGAGCAAGACGACAAACGCGATGATCCCCGCGACGCCGACAAGCCCGAGCGCAAGATTGGCAGCGCGTTCGGTGCCGAGAGAGTGAGCGAGACCGCGGATGTGACTCTCGCTGGGGACATCCGGCGCCTGGTTTGCGAGATGCAGGGCGAGGCCAAGGATCGCGCCGAGGGGGAAGGCGAACCAGAGCAGCGAATCCCACCGGTCGAACGCGACGAATACCCACGTTGGAATGAGGGGGAAGGCAATCGAGAACGGCAGCCAACTGAGGGCGGTCCGCTTGAGCTGGACATCGTAAGCGAGGCCACAGGCGAGACCCGCCATCCCGATGAACCACGCTTCCAGGCGAAGGCCCGACGTCGCGAGCAGTCCTGCTCCGGCGAGACCGGCGACGAGGAGGATCGCAGCGCGGCGCGGGACGGCACCGCGCGGGATGGCCTTCCACGGCTTGTTCGCCGCATCGTCGGAGGCATCCACAAGGTCGTTCGCGACCCCGATTGCGAACTGGTAGCAGAGCATGCCCAGCCCGAGCGCGATGACCACCGACCAGGCCGGGTGTCGAGTCCGCGAAGAAGGCCATGCCGACGGTCACGGCCGTGACGATTAGCGATGGAAAGGGATGCACCAACCGGACCACTGACTGCCATGCGGGAGGGAGCGGAGGCGGCGTGGGAGCCTGGACTGCCGGGGTTCGTTTCGCCTTGCGTCTGGCCACATCGGGCAGTCTACCGGTGAACGTGATTCACACGATCGGCTGCGCTGACTACACTTCGCGGCGTGAAAGCAGAGATCATCGCCATTGGAACCGAGATCCTTCTCGGAGAGATCATCGATACGAACAGCGCCTACATCGCTCAGCGGTTGCCCGAGCTTGGCATCGACCTCAACTACAAGTCGGTGGTAGGCGACAACATGGGCCGCATCGTCGAGACCTTCGACCGGGCGTGGAACCGCTCGGACATCATCATCTGCACCGGGGGCCTTGGGCCGACCGAGGACGACATGACGCGCGAAGGAATCGCGCGGGTGCTCGGCGAGACGCCGTTTGTGGACCCTGACCTTGAGACGCGACTGCGACAGTGGTTCAGCGGGCGGGGATACCCGATGCCTGAATCGAACATTAAGCAGGCATGGCTCATCCCGAGCTGCCGGGCAATCGACAACCCAAGGGGCACGGCGCCCGGCTGGTGGGTGGAACGCGACGGCAAGAGCATCATCTGCATGCCCGGCGTGCCGCCGGAGATGGAGCGGATGTGGCTGAAGGAAGTGCAGCCCGGAACTCGAGAAGCGCTCTGACGGCCAGGTGCTTGTGACCCGGACGATCAAGACGTCAGGCATCGGCGAGGGAACCGTCGATGAGATGGCCAAGCGCCTCTATGACACGCCCGGCATCGGGATCGGCACGTACGCTCGGGCGGACGGCGTGCACCTCCGGATAGGGGCGAAGGCGAACACGCGCGAAGAGGCGTGGGAAAAGATCCGGCCAATCGAAGAGGAGATGAACAGCATCTTCGGGACGGCCATCTGGGGACGCGACGAGGACACCATGGAGGGGTATGTCGCGGACCAGATGCACGAGCGGCGGACGACGCTTGCGGTGATGGAGTCGTGTACCGGCGGGCTGTTCTCGAACACGCTCACCGATGTGCCGGGCGCGAGCGAGTACTTCCTCGGCGGGTACATCACGTACTCGACGCAGCAGAAGCTGGACCTTGGCGTGCCAGCGGACGTGATTGAAGAGTTCGGGGTCGTCAGCCAGGAGACGGCGAAGGCGATGGCGGAAGCGGCTCGACGGAAAGCGGGCGCCGACTTCGGTGTTGGCATCACCGGGGTTGCGGGGCCGGATCCGGAGGATGGCATCCCGCCGGGGACCGTGCATGTCGCCGTTGCCACGCCCGAGGGCGGCTCGCATGTGCTGAGCATGACCATGAACCAGGGTCGGGCAGCGGTGAAGCGCCGCGCGGTGACGACGGCGATGCTGCTGTTGCGGCGCGCTCTGATCGGAGAAGCAAAGTAGTCCCTCACCCCCGGCCCCTCTCCCACGTCTGGGAGAGGGGAGTCCATTGATTCGATAGGAGAAACGAAATGAGCAGTTCGAACGAGGCGGTGGTCACGAACCTTCGTGAAGGAGTTCGACGTGGCTGCGCCCGACCCGGCGAAGGTTGGCGCGTACTTCACCGATGACGCGGTGTACCACAACATCCCGATGGCACCGATCAACGGGAAGGCGGCGATCATAGAGACCATCGGGAGCATGGAAGGCGAGGATGGCCTGCGACGGCTGGGAGATCGTCCACCAGATTTCGAATGGCGATGTGGTGATGAACGAACGGATCGACCGGTTCACGGCGAACGGGAAGGCGATCGCGCTGCCGGTGGTCGGGGTGTTCGAGTTGCGTGACGGGAAGATTGCGGCGTGGCGCGACTACTTCGACATGGCCCAATTCCGGTCGCAGTTCGGGTAGACGCAAATGCGCATCGTCGATTCGCAGGTGCATTTGTGGGCAGCGAGCACGCCCGAGCGGCCGTGGCCGGAAGGCCGTGAACTTGAAGCGCAGCGGGCGTATCCGATCCTGAAGGAGACTCTGCTGCTGCAGATGGACCAGGCAGGCGTGGAACGCGTGGTGCTGGTGCCGCCGAGCTGGGAAGGCGAACGCAACGACCTCGCGCTGGAGGCCGCGGCAAGCTACCCGGAGCGCTTCGGTGTGATGGGCCGGCTTTCGTTGACGGACCCGGCGGTTCGGGACCTGGTGCCGCGATGGCGCGAACAGCCCGGGATGCTGGGCATGCGGTTCACGTTCCACAACCGGCACAACCGGCACCTGCTGACCGACGGTTCGGCTGACTGGCTTTGGCCGGCAGCCGAGAAGGCGAGGATCCCGCTGATGGTGCTCGTGCCGGGGCAGCTCGACGTGCTGGCGCGGATCGCGGGGGAGCACCCGGGAATCAAGTTCGTGATCGACCATGTTGGTGTGAGCCTGCGGCCGAATGACTCTTCGGTTTGGGACGACCTGCCGGCGGTCTGCGCCCTCGCGAAGTACCCGAACATTGCGGTGAAGTCCTCGGGGATGCCGCACTGGTCGAGTGAGGCGTACCCGTTCGCCGATGTGCATGGATACCTGCGGCAGCTGTTCGATGCGTTCGGTCCGAAGCGGATGTTCTGGGGGACCGACCTGACGCGGATGCAGTGCACCTACTACGAGTGCGTCCACATGTTCACCGACCATCTGCCCTGGCTGAAAGGCGAGGACCTCGAGTGGGTGATGGGCAGGGGCGTGTGCGAGTGGCTGGGGTGGGATGGGTAATTTCGGATTTCGGATTGTGGATTTTGGATTGATGGCGGGCGCAGCGTTCCGCACGAGCTCGAAATCGACGTCAACGCAAAGGCGCGGAGGCGCAGAGTATTTTGGATTGACGGTGGGGGCGGCGGCGGTGCTTTTCTTTTTGACCAGTCGAAGTGGTTGGAAGTGGTTGTTTCAGCTTCGGGAGGGTCGACCACCCGGGTGGTTGGCTGCTGGTTTGGGAGTGGTTCCCGGGTGGTAACCAGTTGGGTGGTTTCTGCGAGGGGTTGGCGGCTAGTGGCGGCGGCGGGCATGGGGTGAGGGTGCGCGAGGGAGTGGTGGAGGTGGAAGGGGGCGGTGGCGCGATGGGCGCTCTTCCCCGAGGGTGGCCCCCGACACCCATGGGCACCATGGATCGATGGTGCTCGCCCCGAATGACGGCATGTCGGTGGTTAATCGGGGGCCGAGCCCCGCGACTCCAGGTTCAACGCAGGCCGGGGAGGGTCGTTTGGCTTAAGACAGTCCGGGAATCCAACTGGTTTCCATCTGTTGGATTGATTCTGAGGAGTCGAAATTAAGCTAGGAAGTCAGGAATCCGGGAGCGGTCGATTGGAAGACACGCGATACAAGACATTCTGGCGGCGCTTCGGGGCCATGTGGATCGACGGATTCATGTTTAAGCCGCTCGCGCTCATAACTCCGAACGTCATGGTGGGAAGTTCCTTCGGCCTCGTCATTTGGGCATGCGTCCTTTCCCTGATCCCAATCATCTACAACACGGCAATGCATGCTCGGTACGGACAGACGGTGGGGAAAATGGTGTGCGGTGTGATGGTCATCGATCTGACGCAGACACGGGCGCTGTCGACGAAGCAGGCCATCTTGCGGGATTCGTTGTCCTACGGATTCAGCGCCGCCGCCTTTGTACTCTTGGCCATGATTGCTGCCATGGACAGCGAAGGCGACAGGTGGGCCGCGCTCGCATTCGGGTTCGGTCTTGGATTTGCCGTCATTGCATGGTCGCTTGGAGAAGTCCTGACAACTTTGACCAACTCCCGCCGACGGTCGTTGCACGATTTCATAGCTGGCACGCTTGTTGTCAAGCTCAATCAGCTTTCCGGGGACGAAGTCGAAACGCTCAAGTCCACGCTCCCCAGCGCACGTAGTCAGAGGAGTGTCCGGCCCGAGTCGTCGCCGGCGCAGCCCTCCGGACGCGGTTGGTAATTCCGCAAGGTTCGTCAAACCCCGGGTGCCGAATGACTCTGGTTAAGCGGGGGCCGAGCCCCGCGACTCCAGGTTCATCGCAGGCCGGGGAGTACCTCTTCGACGAAGCGCTGTTCGGCGCGGGCGGCTTCGTCGGGGTTGGCGCCGGCTGAGCTGCCTACGACTACGAGGCGGCTGAGGCCGAGGCCGGCGAGGGACTTGAGGCGTTCGAGGCAGTAGGCGGGTGGGCCGAAGATGCCGAATTCGCTGGCGAATTCCGGGGTGATGACGGCGGCCTGGGGGCTGCCGGCGCGGCTGTGGCGGGTCATGTCGTAGGCGTTGTGGATGCCTTCCATCACTCGCTTTTCTTCGTCAGTCGTAGGCCCAACCGCGCTTCCGTGCATGGCGGAGAAGCGAGCGAAGAGCGAGACGCCACCTTCGCCGAGATGGCGCCCGACCTCGGGGTCATCGTGGACGACGACGTTCACGTACGCGCCGAAGGGCATGTCGGGTTCGAGCCCGGCTTTGGTGCGGGCGGCGCGTGCGGTGTCGATGCCCCACTGGATGCGGGCGGGGTCGGCGCCGACGGCGAAGGTGATGGCATCGGCGTGGCGGGCGGCGGCGGCGATGACCTTCGGGCCAGTAGCGGCGACATCGACCGGGACCTTCGGATAGCGACCCGGGCGAATCCATTCGATGCGGCTAGCGGTCGGCTGGTTGGCGAGGCGGAGGGCGTCGACGTTGCCGGACTCTTCGAACGGGACTTCTTCGCCGCGAAGGTAGCCCTGGAGTCGCCAGAGATAGTCCTCGAATTTCTTCACGGGGGAAGGCGAGAAGCCGAGGTGGGCGAGGGCGGAATCGCCACGACCGATTCCTAGCGCGGCCCGCCCCTGGGAGACGGCCTGGACTGTCGCGATGGCGCAGGCGGTCACGGCGGGGTGGCGGGTGAAGGGGTTGGTGACGCCGGTGCCGAGCTTGATGCGTTCGGTGCCGGTGGAGGCCATTGCAAGGCCGATGTAGCAATCGCCGGAGAGGTTCTGGGAGTCGACGGTGGTCATGCCGTCGTACCCGGATGCCTCGGCGCGTTCGGCGCGGCGAGCGACTGCGGATGGGAGTCCAGCGGAGTTGGTCCAGATTTCGAGCATGGGAGGCCCCCTGAGAGGAAAGAAAAAAGATGAAAGAGGAAAGATAAGAGATTTTGACGCTCAGCCGCGGGGGAGGCCGAGACCGCGGGTGGCGATTATGTTGCGTTGGACTTCACTGGTGCCACCGGCGATGGTGCGCGGGACGGTGGTGAGGTAGGTGAGGGCGAATTGGGCCTGGAGTTTCGCGAGGGGGGACCCGGGCATTAGGGCACCGTGCAGGCCGAGGATGTGAAGCCCGGTGTTGGCTATGCGCTGGTCGAGTTCAGAGAGGAAAAGCTTGAGGAGGCTGGCTTCCTGGTTGGGGACGCCGCCGGCGGCGAGCATGCTGGCGACGCGGTAGCTGAGCATCGTGACTACGTTGACCTCGACGGCGTGCTGGGCGAGTCGGTGGCGTTCGGTGGTGGTCGCTCGCTCGGATTCGCGGAGGTAGTCGCAAAGGTCGTCGACGGTGCGGCGGGGGCCGCCGGCGTTGGCGATGTTCGAGCGTTCGAGGTCGAGGGTTGTTGTTGCGAGGTACCAACCGCGGTTGACCTCGCCGAGAAGCGAATCTTTCGGCATGCGAACGTTGTCGAAGAAGAACTGCCCGAAGCCTTTGCGGCCAGAGATGTTGAGCAGCGGCTGGAAGCTCACGCCGGGCGACTTGAGGTCGAGGAGGAAGTAGGTAATGCCGCGATGCTTCGGCGCTTCGGGGTCGGTACGAGCGAGGAGGTACATCCAGTCGGCGTAGTGGCCGTGGCTGGTCCAGATTTTCGTGCCGTTCAGGATCCAGTCGTCGCCGTCACGGGTGGCCGTCGTGGCGAGGCTGGCGAGATCGGAGCCGCTGCCGGGTTCGCTAAATCCCTGGGACCAGACGACATCCCAGTTGGTGATGCCGGGAAGGTGGCGCTGCTTTTGCTCGTCCGTGCCGGCGATCATGATGGTCGGGCCCGCGTAACCGACGGCGGGGCCGCGGGCGCCGTTCGGTGCGCGGGCGTAGGCGAACTCATCGCTGAAGACGAGTTGTTCGACGGCGCCGAGTTCCATTCCGCCGTATTCGGCTGGCCAGGCGGGCGCTATCCAGCCCTTGGCGGCGAGCAGCTTGTTAAAGGCGCGCAGCTCGTCGGGGCGTTCTTCTTCGGAGTACGGGAAGCTCTCGATTTCGGGGCGCATGACGGTCGCGAGCCACGCGCGCGCCTCGTCACGGAGGCTTTCTTGTTCGTGGGTGAGCCGAAGATTCACGGCGCGAGTATAGAGGGGTCAGCGAGCGGCGAGTTGTTCGAGAATCGGGATGGCGTCTGAGAGCTTCGTAATGCGGTTGATGTTGGGTCTGGACAGCTCACGGTTGCGTTTCCAATCAACGAGAAAGACCGCCTCCGACAAGTTCGGACACCCACGCGGCCGTGAAGGGGTCGTCTTCGAAGTGAGCGAGGGGTTTGAGTTCGCGCATCTTTCGGGCCTTGTACTGGGCGGAAGTTTCGTCCCAATTCGGGCGAATGTGGAGTGGCGGGACGAAGCCGAAGTACTGCTGGAACCAGGCACGGGTAACACTTTCGGCGGGGGCGCCGCGAGCGGTAACAACCACGCATTCAAACTGTTCGGAGAGCTTCTTGAAGCCTTCGACCGCGCCGGGCATTGGCTTTCGGAAGCGGTAGCGCCAGCTCTCGGTCCGCCAGAGCAAGCCTTTCTTAGCGGGGGCGTCGCGCTTCTTGCCTTTTCCGGTACCCGGATTGATGCCGAACGGAGGCCGGCAGAGCACGCCATCCATATCGAAGGTGAGGAGCGGGCGGTCCGGCATGGATTCGATGCTACGCGGACTGGCGCGTAGGTACCGTTTCGGCCAGCGTTTCCCGCTGCATGGACATCCTCGATGCATGTTTTCTTGCGGCTGCGGCATTCGTTGCAGGCGCGATCAACGCCGTCGCCGGCGGCGGATCGCTTGTGAGCTTCCCGGCACTCCTGGCCGTCGGGTATCCATCGAAGGCTTCAAACGTAACGAACACGGTCGCGCTGTGGCCCGGCTACATCGGCGGTTCGTACGGGTATCGCGGCGAGTTAAAGCGGCAGCGGGCGAGGATCATCGCCCTGACGATCCCGAGCGTCCTTGGTGCGCTGGCCGGCTCGGCGATTCTGCTGGGGACCTCGGAATCGTTCTTCGACAGCATTGTGCCGTTCCTGATCATCTTTGCGTGCGCGTTGATGGTGGTTCAGGACCGGCTCGCGAGCTGGGCGCAAACGCACCACTTTGCGGCGGCACCGGGAGACGCGGTGCCGATCGGCCTGCACATCGCGGTGTTCTTCCTGGCGGTTTATGGCGCGTACTTTGGCGCGGGCCTGGGGATCATCACGCTCGCGTTCCTGGGGATACTGCTTCCCGACGAACTTCAGCATTCGAACGCGCTTAAAGGGCTGCTTTCGGCGCTGATCAACTTCGTGGCGGTCGTCTATTTCGCGTTCTTCGGTCCTGTGGAATGGGCACCGGCGGCGGTAATGGCGCTGGCAGCGCTCGCAGGCGGCTACCTTGGCGTGGATGTTGCTCGAAAACTGGGGAAGCGGTGGCTGCGGTTGACGGTCATCGCGTACGGGCTGGTAGTGGCCGGCGTCCTGCTCGTACGCTGAAAAGCGAGAGGGGCCGGATTGGATCCGGCCCCTCTTCTGGGTTTTGGTTGCTGTCCGGGATAGTCATTTCTTACGCTGAACTTTCTGCTGGTTTATTCGGTGATCCGGGTGGTTCGTGAACCGAACCACGGCAGGCGGATGCGGGCTCGCGTGCGACTCTCTTCCGCTACTTCAGCCACCGCCCGAAGGGCGTCCGATTGGCGCTGCAGCGACTTCGTCCGCTGTTGGATATCGGCGGCGTTGGCGTTGACGATTTCCTGGAAGTTCCCGTAGTTCATTGTTTTGTGCTCCCTTTTGGTTTTTCCCTTGGGTTTCTCGACCCATAGGAAGAATCGCCTTTTTGGAGCGCCACAACTTCCACCAAACCGTGCATCTTTCAAGGCGCGACAAGGCCCCGACATGCACAGTTCGTATCACTAACGCATGGTGTCGAGTCTCAGGGGGATCGCTGGCGGCCCGCCGCCCAGGTTCCAGCTTCCGTACGATTACTGAATTCCAGCTTCGTTAGGAGATTGTGGACATGCCTCGCCACTGTGGGGAGGCTGATGACCAGTTCTTCGGCGATTTGCTGGTTCTTCTTTCCCATGGCGAGCAGTTCGAGGACTTCAATCTCTCGGGGCGAAAGGCTCTCGAAGTCGCGAACGGGACCGGGCGCGAGGAATTCCATCATCACGTCGTAAATCTCGGTTGTATCTGCGAAAGGGAAGTGCGGAGCGAGGAACGTGGCAAGGCGCGCGCCGGGGATGTCTCGTGCCAGCGCCAGGCTTTCCTCGCCCTGGCCGGTCAGTGGGCCAGGCCCCGAATGAACCACCAGCGTCGGACATTCGATCGACGATAGTAGCGGCCCGACGTCGGTCTTCGTGAACAGTTCCAGGAAGCGGTGCCACTCATCACGCGAGGCGGCGAGGCGGAGCAATCGAGTGACATCGTTGGCGATTTCCTCGGGGGCGTTCAGGACGAGCCGGGTAACCATTGTCGCGAACATGCGGAAATCGAAATCCGCAACTCCTTGAGCGGCCTGGACCGCCTGATGGGTTGGCAAATTCGGTCCGTCTGCCCAGCCATCGAAGAGGATGAGATGGTCCACGCGTTTCGATTGGGCAGCAAGCGAAATCGCTGCGGGTGACGACCCGCCCTGGGCGAACAGCGAGAAGTTCGACAGACCCACGGCATCGGCAACAGCAAGGATGTCCCGGCCGAAGCCTTCGATGCTCAACTCCACGCCGTCACGCTGCGAAGCTCCGTACCCGCGAAGGTCGAGGCGAACGAGTTGAACGCGTTCGGCGAGACTGGAGTACCAGCTGGCAAGTGGTTCGAGTTCGAGTTCGTGCTGGACGTGTCCGCAACAGGGCATTCCGAGGTACACCAAGGGTGCACCGCTTCCCATCGTCCAGTAGGCAACTCTCGCCCCATCGCTTGTCGAAGCGTGGCGAATCGAGGGGGTATTCACTCGCCCGATAGTATCAGCCCGTCTTGCGGTTCGCCCACATCTTGTATTTGCACATGTTTGGAAGATTCTCCGGAAGGGTGAGAGCGTCGTCATTTCATCGACGCGAAAATCGATTGAAGCGTCCAGTCGTCGAAATCCGTGGCATTACTGCGCCCCGCCCCGTAACACCCCATCGCCTATAATCTGGCTCCATACGCCTTCAGGAGCCTTCGATGCTGTTTTCTGTTCGTCTTGTTTCGCGCCAGCCCGGCGATATGTCTTCCGATGCCTGGCAGGGGGTGGTTGGTGAGCAGCTGGCGGCCGTGAAGGCTCAGTACGACCAGGGCAAGATCCGGGCGATCTATCGAGAGACCGGCCTGGGCGTCCTCGCGATTTACGATGCTGCCGATGCTCGTGAGATGGACCAGCTCATCGCCGGGCTGCCGATGGCCCGGTATTTCATCGATACGACTGTGCATCCGTTGTGGGACATGGTGCCCGCGCTTCAATCCGTTTAGGCTTCGCGTCGATGTCGAATGTGAGCCCCGAAGACTTTAAGGGCGCCCTTGGCTCTTGGGCCTCCGGCGTAACGGTAGTGACCACGCGTCTCGGCGATGAGGTTTATGGGATTACGGTCTCGAGCTTTTCGTCGCTTTCGATGGAGCCGAGGCTGATCGTGGTGAACCTGCAGGACAGCAATCACCTGCCGCACATGATTAAGAAGTCGAAGCGGTTTGGTGTGAGCATCCTGGCGACCGGTCAGGAAGATGTCTCGGCGTACTTTTCGACGTCGGGCCGAGATCCATCGAAAGAGTTCGACGGCGACTTCCGGATCATGACGATGGAGACGGGCAGTCCGCTCATCGACGGGGCGCTCGCTCAGATCGATTGCGAGCTCGAAGAAGCTTTCCCGGGCGGAGACCACACGATCGCGGTAGGCCGGGTCATGGGTGCGAACTTCGATATGGAGAAGTTGCCTCTCATGTACTTCCGACGTGCGTACCGCTCGTTAAACATGGATTAGGTCAGGGCAACCAACTTCGTCGTCGAACGGCGATTATCAATCGGGTGCGGAATTGTGTTGGCGCAAAGACTTTGCGCAATTCTGCACAAGCGGTAGTATCCACCTCCGGGAGGTTCGGCCTGTGTCACCTGCGCTTGCTGTCCTGGGAGTTTCGATTCTTGGTACGTGGGGCCTTGCCAGTATTGGCTTGATCGCCGCGGGAATCATCATGCTTTTCTTCCCCGGCGACCCGACAACGGCTTCTGATAGCACGTTGGGCGGGATCGTCTTTCTCGTCCTCGGTCTCACTTCGATGGGGCTGATGCAGATTGTTGTTTCGCCGCTTCTCGGATTGGATGCACCAGTCCCGTTCCGTGCGAAGGACAACAAGGCTCACGCCAAGCTCACCAAGTGGGCGAAGGCAGGCCTCGTCCGCGACTTCGTCGATGGGATGCCGAAGGAAATACGGCTGCGCGCACAGCGGGTGCTGATCCTGCGGATGGGCGACGACATCTACGCGATGAATGCGCTGTGTTCGCATGCCCGGCTGCCAATCGGTGGTCTGCCCGGTTCGCCGATCAAGCCGATGGCAATCCAGGACGGCTGCGTAACGTGTCCGTTCCACGGTGCCCGGTTCGAGGTCACGAACGGCAAGGCAGTCCGACAGCCGTTCACCTCACAGTGGAACAACGACCATCCGCTACTCGGCGGACTCCAGTCGAAGCTTTGGAACCTGATTCGGTTCATCCCGATGCCGTACCAAGCCTTCCCGATGCCGAAAGTCGCGCGTCCGAGTCTCACGGCTGAAGACATGCAGACTTACCCGGTGAAGATCGAGGGCGGCGAAATCATGGTTGGGATGCCGCGCTAACCCGTCCCTATGCGTGGGACTGTGCTTCGGGCATGCTAACTGGCATGCCCGATTTGCTTTCCTGGCGTCCGAAGTTTCCGATCCTGGCGAACAAGACGTACCTGATAAACAACTCGCTCGGCGCGATGCCTGCGTCGGTGAACGACGCGCTGGCCGAGTACACGAATCTCTGGGCGACTGAAGGAGTCGTGGCCTGGGACACCTGGCTGCCTGAGGTCGCAAACACTGCCGCGATCCTCGAAGACATCATCCATGCGCCGCGCGGAAGCATGACGATGTGTCAGAACGTCACGAACGCCCTGGCCGAGATTCTGTCGTGTCTCGAATACGAGGCACCACGGAACCAGATCGTTTATTGCGCGGGGGAATTCCCAACCGTGGAGTACCTCCTCGACGGCCAACGGCGTTTGGGCGCGGAGATCATGCGCATCGGCGACGACCCATTGGTGTTTCCTGCCGAAGGAGTGATGAAAGCCATCAGCGAGAAGACCGTGCTGGTAGTGCTTTCGCACGTGCTGTTCCGGACCGCTGAACTCGTTGACGTCGCGGCCATTCGTGAAGAAGGCGCACGAGGTTGGAGCGCTTGTGGTCCTCGATTCGTACCAGTCGATGGGGGCGGTGCCATTCAATGTGACTGAAATGGACGTGGACTTCCTGGTTGGGGGTTCGGTGAAGTGGTTATGCGGCGGCCCGGGCGCTGGCTATCTGTACGCACACCCGAACATCATCGAACGCCTCGAACCACGGTTTGCAGGCTGGTTTTCGCACGCGCGGCCGTTCGGGTTCGAGGCGCCGCCGATCGAGTATGCAGAGGGCATCGCGCGCTTCACCGGCGGCACGCCGAACATCCCGGCCTACTACCAGGCGCGGGAGGGCTACAAGATTGTGCGCGAAGTTGGCGTGGACGCGATTCGGGAGAAAGCGAAGCACCAATCGCAGCTCATCATGGATAGCGCGCTCGAACGCGGTTATGTTGTAAACACCCCGAGAGATTTCGCGAATCGCGGCAACCATGTCACGGTAGACGTCCCGAGCGCGCAGTATGTGAAAGAGGAACTGATCCGGCGGGGTTTCGTGATCGATTACCGGCCTGGCGCCGGGATTCGAATCGCACCGCACTTCTACAACACAGATGAGGAATGCATGGCAATACTTGATGAGATGGCAGCGATCCTGACGGCTGCGAAGGTTTGAGCGCACCGATTTACCTGATTACCGGACTCATGGCATCGGGCAAGACCACCGTTGCCCAGGCACTGGCCGAGCGTTTTCCGAAGAGCGTGCACCTCAAGGGTGACCTGTTTCGGCGATTGATCGTGAATGGCCAGGAACGATTGAGTCTTGAACTGACCGAAGAGGGAGAGGCTCAACTTCAACTTCGCTACCGGATAGCGACCGAGGCAGCCAAGCAATACGCAGACGCCGGGTTCACCGTGATTTTGCAGGACATCGTCGTCGGGAAAGCGCTGCAGGAGGCGGTAGACCGGCTCAAGGGCTATGACGTGTCCGTCGTGGTCTTGAGCCCAACACCCGATGTTCTCTACGGGCGAGACCAGATGCGCGGCAAGTCCGGCTACAAGAACCGGGCCGAGGCCGATGGGTTCGACAAGGTACTCCGGGAAGAGACCCCGAAGATTGGGACGTGGATCGATTCATCGAAGATGACGGTGCGGGAGACGGTGGACGCTATCCTCGCGGTCACGCCCGACATCTCTCCCAAGGCTTCGACCGCAGAGTAGCCAAGCCGCGACTGCCGAGGTTCCAGAGCCCTCGTCGGCCCCAGGCCTTGAGGGGGAGTTGGCCGGTCGCTGACGCTCTCGGTTCGTTCTTATTCGCCGTAGCGGAAGAAGCCACGGCCTGTCTTGCGGCCGAGGTGGCCGAGGCTGACGAGACGGCGGAGGAGCGTTGGAGCCTTGAAGCGGGGTTCGCCGTATTCCTCGAACATGCTTTCAGCGATGAGCTTTAGCGTGTCGAGGCCGATGAGGTCGGCGGTAGCGAGCGGACCCATGGTGTGGTTGAGGCCGACCTTGCAGGCGTTGTCGATGTCTTCGGCACTGGAGACACCGCTGTCGAGCAGGTCGATGGCATCGAAGATGAACGGCACGAGCAGGCGGTTCGCGATGAAGCCCGGAGTGTCCTTCACCTGGACCGCAACGCGGCCAAGGCGTTCGCAGAGGCGCATCGCGTCGGCGAGGGTGGCTTCGGTGGTGCTGGCAGTGGATACGATTTCTACGAGTTTCAACGCCCAGGGCGGGTTGAAGAAGTGAAGCCCGATGACTCGCTCCGGGCGGTTGCTGGCGGCAGCGAGGTCGCTGAGCGGCAGCGAGCTGGTGTTACTCGCGAGGAGGGCGTCCGGCGGACAAACCTCGCCGAGGCGGCGGAAGATGCGGGACTTCACATCGACGTCTTCGACAACGGCCTCGATGACCGCATCCATGCGGGCCATGACGTTCAACGTGTCCATATCGGCGACGCCAGTGAGGCGCTGATATGCGGCGTCGCAGTCTTCGGGAGTAATCCGTCCGCGTTCGGCTTCTCGAAGGAGTCGCTTGTGGATGCCATCGATGGCGGAATCGACGCGTGCCTGGTCGACATCGACAAGCGTGACCTGAAACCCGTTGTAGGCAGCAACCTGGGCGATTCCGCTACCCATGAGGCCAGACCCAATCACTCCGACTCGTTCGATGCGCATAATGCGACTCCGTCGCTTGCTGCTATCGATCGATAGCGCAATTAGATGATAGGAGGGGATCGTTACAGGCGCGAAGATTCGCCCGATGCTAAACTCCGGCCACGATTAGGAGACCAGATGTCAGTACCCGAACAGAGCCTGATAACCGAAGAACATCGCGCCGCCATCGGGCGCAAAAGCGACCCGGCAACGGTCGTCATCAACGAAGTGGACGCCAAGCGAATGCGCGACGTCCTCGAAGACAAAGACCCGCGATTCGCGGACGGCACGGGCATCGCGCCGGCCTACGTGATCGCAGGGATGGGCGGCGGTCCGCGGCGCGGCATGCCGCAGATTCTGCCCGGCGGACTGCTCACACAGCAGGAGTGGAAGTTCACCCGACCGTTCAAAATCGGTGAGGAATTGACCGCAGTGAGCCAGGTCTTCGACATTCGAGACCGTCTCGGCGGGCGGTACGGCTACAGTGTCCTTGTTACGCAGGGAACCGAGTATTTCGATAGCGCCGGCGAGCATGTCGCCTCGGCGATGATCACCATCACCCAATTCGATCCGAAGTCCCAGCGAAAGGGCGACGAATGAGCCAGATCTATTACGAAGATATCAACGTGGACGACGAACTCGAGCCACTGGAGCGCACTCCCACGACCGATATGGCGATCGACTTCTTCGGTCGCGATAACCCGACCAACCCTGCGTTCTCCGACATCGAGGCGGGGAAGCGGCTGGGTGTCGGTGGGGCGCTTGTTCCCGGACTGCTGAAGCTTTCGTGGTTGACGCAGTACGTGAGCAACTGGGCCGGAACCGAAGGGCACGTGCGGAATCTGCGGGCTGCCTACCGCCGCCCGGACATCGCCGACCGGCCACTGATTCTCACGGGTCGTGTCGTGGATAAGCGGGTCGAGGACGGCAAAAACGTGGTGGAGCTCGAAGTGGTGACCATTGCCGAAGGCCAGCCGAGCACGCGGGCGAACGTACAGGTTGAGTTGCCGAGCAAGTAGGCCCTCACCCCCGGGTCTGAAGCGGAAACCGGACGTCGATATAACTCGTGAGAGTGATGTCGATGTGGTGGGACCCGGACCGAACTGGCAAATCAGCATTGCAGCGCTCCTTGTCAGTCGCGCCTTGTGTTTTTCGGCGATTGTTGGCCGCTGTGACGTTATGCGCGTGGGCGAGGCAGCAGCAAGCTGATGGGACTCTGACCGAACTGGTAGGTCGGGCATTGCAGCGCTCCTTGTCAGTCGCGCCTTGTGTTTTTCGGTGGTTGTTGGCATGATAGTTGTACTTGCAACTACATGAGGTCCTGAACAATGCCCGCCGCAACTACTGAGAACATCCTTGCCCTGCCCGCGAATTCCGCGGCCTGAACCTGAATCGCGCTTCCGGCAGGTGGCGCACGTGATCACCGCACCATCGTTCCTTGAGGGCGAAGGCTTCCAGGTGCGGCGGCCGTTCCCCGGCATCGATATGGGGCTGGCTGACCCGTTCCTTTTGCTCGACCACATGGGCGCGGTTGAATACGCGCCGGGCGAGGCGAAGGGCGCTCCATGGCACCCGCACCGGGGCTTCGAGACGGTCACGTACATCATCGACGGGGCCTTCGAGCACCACGACAGCACGGGCGGCGGCGGACTGATAACCGATGGCTCGACGCAGTGGATGACGGCGGGTTCCGGGATCCTGCACGACGAAGTACCGCCCCAGTGGCTCGTGCAGAAGGGCGGGTTGTTCCATGGCGTGCAGCTGTGGGTGAACCTGCCGCGCGAACTCAAGTGGACACCGCCGCGGTATCAGGACATCAGCGGCAAGGCCGTGAAGCTACTGACGAACGTCGATGGCGGCGCCCTCGTGCGGCTGATCGCCGGTGACCTGGCGGGTCATGAAGGCCCGGGGATGACCTGGACGCCAATTACCTACGCCCACGCCACCATCAGCCCGGGCGCACGGCTTGAGATGGAGTGGCGCAAGGACTTCAACGCGATGGTCTATGTGCTTTCGGGCGAGGGCACGGCAGGTCCCGAGGGCCGACCGATTCGGGAGGGCCAGTTGGCCGTGTTCGACAACGGCGATTCGATCGTGGTCGAAGCTTCGAAAGTGCAGGAGAGCCGGGCGCCGTTTATGGATGTCCTGATTCTCGGCGGTCGGCCGATTCGCGAGCCGATCGTCTTCCATGGGCCGTTCGTGATGAACACGCGCGACGAGATCTACCAGGCGATTCGCGACCATCATGCCGGCAAGATGGGCCAGATCCCGGCGACGCGGATCGACTTTTCGAAGCTGCACGGCGACCGCGGTGGCGAAGTGAACGCAGAGCGATCGGTCGAATAGCGGCAGCCCTCACCCCCGACCCCTCTCCCACGCTTGGGAGAGGGGAGTCCTAACACATACGGGCGCGCCCTCGGTTCGGCCAACTACTCGGAGCTAGCGACTCGGGGCCTTAGAGTTCGGGCGTGGACTTTACGGCCGCGGAGATTGTCGGGATTCTCGACCGGATTGGGCTGGTGGCCTTCGCGCTTTCCGGCGTGGAGGTTGGCGCACGGCGACGCCTCGACATCTTCGGCCTGATGGTGATGGGCGTGATTACCGCGACCGGTGGCGGAGTGATGCGGGACCTCATCCTGGGCCGGTTGCCGTTGCTGTTCGACAAGCCGGACTATTTCCTCTGGGCATTCGGCGGGGCCGTGGTCGGGATCGTGCTGGTCTGGCGTGGGAGGCGGGTCCATCGGGTCGTGCTGGCGGTGGCGGATTCCGCGGGGCTTGGCGCGTTTGCGGCGGCCGGCGCATTGGCTGCAATCCGGTTCGAGCTCGCCTTCCCGGCGGTCATCCTCATCGCGGTGCTAACGGCCACGGGCGGCGGAGTAATCCGTGACCTGATGGCCGATCGGGTGCCGCTCGTGCTGCGTTCCGAAGTCAACGCCACGGCAGCGGCCCTGGGTGCATTTTCACTCTGGCTGGCCGAGCCGGTTTCAGTGGGCGGGGCTGCGTTGTTGGCGGTCGCAGTTACCGCGCTGGTGCGTGTCGCGGGGCTCGCGTTTGACCTGCATTTGCCGCGTCCGGGCGGAGACGACAAACGGCAGGGACGGCTGCTCTAGAAACCTTCCAAACTTTGACTGCCCATCGTCGCGAGGCGTACGATGCTGACAGCCAATTACGGTGTAATCGCACCTGCCCGGTGCGTGAAACGTGGCATTATGTTGACCACAATGGAGACGATCAATGCTGGCGATAGTTGCGATTATCGTCGGTCTGGCGTGTTTGCTCATCGGAGCGGGAGCCGGCTTTATGCTGCGCCGCCGAGCCGACGGAACTTCGCTGCAGCTTGCAGAGGAGCAGTCTAGCCGCATCCTCGCCGAGGCCGAGACACGACAAAAAGAGCTGCTCCTGGCAGCCAAAGAAGAGACCCTGACGCTTCGAAACCAACTTGAAGCGGAGATGAAAGACCGGCGCACGGAAGCAGCGCGCGTTGAACAGCGCCTCGCGCAAAAGGAAGAGAACCTCGACCGGAAGGTCGAGACGCTCGAACAACGCGACCAATCCCTGCGCGACCGTGAAACCTCCATCGAGCGACTACGCGGCGAGGCGGAGGAACTTCGTCAAAAGCAGGCAACGGAACTCGAACGGGTCAGCAACCTGACCGTGTCGGAAGCGCGCGAACAACTCCTCGGTGCGATCGAAGGCGAAATTCGCGAAGAGGCGAGCCGGCGCGTCCGCGAGATGGAGAAGGAAGTCGAAGCGACGGCCGGGCCACGTGCCCGGAAAATCCTCGCGACGGCGATTCAGCGATACACATCAGAAGTGACCGCGGAGAACACTGTTTCCGTCGTTCAGATCCCGAGCGACGACATGAAGGGCCGCATCATCGGCCGCGAGGGCCGGAACATCCGCGCCATTGAAGCGGCGACTGGAGTCGATCTCATCATCGACGACACGCCAGACGCAGTGACGGTGAGCGCCTTCGATCCGGTTCGGCGAGAGATCGCCCGCCAGACGCTGACGATGCTGGTCCAGGACGGGCGCATTCACCCAACGCGCATCGAAGAGGCCGTGAACAAGGCGAAGCGCGACGTCGAAGCGACCATGCAGGACGCAGCGGAGGCTGCCGCTGTCGAGGCTCAGGTACTGAACCTGCACCCCGAGGTGCTCAAGGTCTTCGGGCGCCTACGCTATCGAACGAGCTACGGTCAGAACGTGATGCGGCACTGCATCGAGACGGGGCATATTGCTGCGATGATCGCGCGCGAAATCGGCGCTGACGTGGACGTCGCGCGGGCGGGTGGTTTCCTCCACGACCTCGGCAAGGCGGTCGACCACGAAGTGGAAGGCACGCACGCCATCATCGGGGCGGACATTGCCCGGCGGTTCAAAGTGAAGGAAGCGATCGCCCACTGCATCGAAGCGCACCACGAAGAAGTGGAGCCGCGCTCGGTGGAAGCCGTGATCGTAATGATGGCCGATGCAATCTCCGGCGGGCGCCCCGGCGCTCGACGCGAATCGCTCGAGGCCTACATCAAGCGGCTCGAAACGCTCGAGGCCATCGCGAAGAGCCACAAGGGCGTTGAGAGTGCGTTCGCCATCCAGGCCGGACGCGAAGTACGCATCATCGTGCGCCCAGAGGCCATCGATGACCTTGAGGCGATGCGAATTGCTCGCGACGTGAGCCAGCAGATCGAAGAGACGATGGAGTACCCGGGCCAAATTAAAGTCACCGTTGTTCGCGAAACGCGCGCAACCGAGTACGCGCGCTAACCGCTATGCGCATGCTTTTCCTTGGCGACATCGTTGGTAGCTGCGGCCGCGAAGCGGTGGTTAAAACGGTGCCCGATCTCCGCCGCGAACTGAAACTCGACTACGTCATTGCCAACGGTGAGAACTGCACGGGTGGCCGCGGGCTCAATGCCCGGCACGCCGACGAACTCCTGGACTGCGGGATCGACGTCATCACGGGCGGGAACCACACGTTCCAGCACCGCGAGTTTTACAGCTACCTCGATTCCTCGAACTGCGTGAGCCGACCGTTGAATTACCCGCCCGGGGCTCCGGGTCACGGAATTATCGAAGTTGGCGACCTCGTCGTGGTGAACCTCATCGGACGCGTGTTCATGGGTTCGGACTACGACGACCCGTTTCGTGCTGTTGATGAAGCCCTCACATCGATGAGCAAGAACCGATTCATCCTCGTTGACCTGCATGCGGAGGCCACGAGCGAGAAGCAAGCGATGGGCTGGTATCTCGACGGTCGCGTGACCACAGTCGTGGGTACGCACACTCATGTGCCGACGGCGGACCATCGGTTGCTCCCACTCGGCACAGCGTATTGCAGCGACGCTGGAATGTGCGGTGCGCGGGATTCGATCATCGGTGACGACGTGCAGGCAGTCCTCTCCCGGTTCCTCACGCAAATGCCGACTCGCCTCCCCCCGGCGGAGGGTGTGGCGGTCCTCAACGGCATCGTTGTTGAGGCGGACGACACGACAAAGCGCGCCATAAGCATCGAGCGTTGCGACCGGGTGATTTGTTGATGGCAACGGCGGATTTTCACCTTCACAGCACTGCTTCCGATGGCGTTCATAGCCCGACATGGGTGATGGAGACTGCGGCAAAGGCAGGCGTTCGAACGCTTTCGCTCTCCGACCACGACACGACGGCAGGACTGGCAGAGGCGGCGAAAGCGGCAGCTAAACTCGGCCTTCGACTGATCCCCGGGATGGAAATCTCCACTGACGTCGGGAAGGTTGACGCGCATCTGCTGGCGTTCGGTTTCGATGTGAAGGCGAAGGAACTCCAGGACTTCATGCAGTCGATGCGCGACGGGCGGAAGCAACGATTGACGAAGACGGTGAAGATCCTTCATGACAACGGGATGCCGATCGAAGAATCGCGAGTGCTCGAAATCGCCGGCGAAGCTTCGGTCGGGCGCCCGCATGTGGCACGCGCCCTGGTGGAAAAGGGCTACGTGACCAGCGTGCAGGAAGCTTTCGACCTGTGGCTAGGCAATGGGAAGGTCGCTGACGTAAATCGCGAACGGCTGGACCCCACGGACTCCATCGACCTGGTCCATCGTCACGGCGGAGTGATCTTCATCGCGCATCCGATATTCATGGGCGATGACTACAGCATTCCGGTCGCGCAACTCGCGGAGTGGGGCGCGGACGGCATCGAAACCTACTACAAGAACTACACGCCGGAAGCAGTGCGATACCACGAGCAACTGGCCGAGAGGCACGGCCTCGTGCCTTCGGGCGGTAGCGACTATCACGGACTGGGAAATCCGGATGACCGGGATATCGGACAGTTCGACTTCCCGGAAGAGCGCATCGAGGCATTCCTGAAATTCCTGGACGACAACTGTTTCGATTCGGGAAAGAAGAAAGGTTAGACATGCTGGAAGCCGACCAGATCGAGAAGATCATCCCTCACCGATACCCGATGCTGCTGGTCGACCGAATGATCGAGATCGACCCAGGAAAGAGCGGGGTCGGGATCAAAAATGTCAGCGCGAACGAGTGGTTTTTCGAAGGGCACTTCCCGGGCAACAAAGTAATGCCGGGAGTGCTCATTGTGGAGGCGATGGCGCAGGTTGCGGCCGTTTCGCTGCTGCACGGGATGGAGGCGGGCGGTAAGACGCCGATGTTCGGCGGGATCGAAGACATGCGCTTCCGAAAGCCGGTAGTGCCGGGCGACCAATTGCGGATGGAGTTCACTCTGGAGAAGCTCCGCGGACCGGTGGGCAAGGGCCACGTGAAAGCGACAGTCGACGGCAAAGTCGCGGCCGAAGGCAACATTATGTTCGCTCTTGTAGACATGGCTGCAGTGCCCGTCACGGAATAGCCACGTGACCGCATCTCTGCGTCTTTACGTGGAGCGCGGTACCATCGTAAAGAACGTATGAGCGCGCCAAACAGCACAACTGACTATTACGAAGTCCTCCAGGTCTTGCCGACTGCCAGCCCGGAAGTCATCGAAGCTGCCTACAACGGACTAATGAAGAAGCTCGGTGGCGACGCCGACCCGACCGTTCGGGAAGGGCGGCGATGGGTAGAGGAAGCGTACGCGGTGATCGGAAATGCCGAGCGGCGGGCGGCCTACGATGCCGCGCGAGGTACAGCGGCCCCGGCGAAGGCTGAGCCTGAGAGCCCACCTGTTCGGACTGGTGGCGCGACGGTTGTGCAATGCGCACGAGACCCAGGAGTGCAGACGGCGCTTCGATGCAGCCGTTGCGACACCCCTATCTGCCCGAAGTGCATGATTCAGACTCCGGTGGGGGCGCGTTGCCGTGACTGTGCGCGAATAGCCAGGAGTCCTGTCTACTCGCTCTCAACGACGGACACGGCCAAGGCAGCTGGGGCGGCCATCGCTGGCGGCGTGGCGATGGGCCTGGTCTGGGGGTTCGTACTGCTCCCGTTCAGCTTTGGGTTTCTTTCGATCTTCGTGGGCGCTGGCCTTGGTTGGGCGTTCACACGACTGATGGAAGCCGTGACACGGCGCAAGCGTGGTCCCGTGGTGGTTGGGCTAGCGTTCATGGGAATCGGAATTGCGTGGGGCATGCAACCGCTGTTCTTTGTGCCGTTTCAGTTCGCGCTGTATGGGTTGGTTGCTGCGGGCGTGGCGTGTTACTTCGCCTACCAGAGCCTTCGCTAGCTAACGACGAACGACATCGCAACGATGAACCCGATAACCACAGAGCCAATGACGGCCACGGTGATCAGGTCGCGATGGACGTAACCGTAGTCCTTGGTCACGTGGTGCTGACGGTGACGAGTGCCCGTAGCTGATGCGGTCGGGGCGGTTCCAGCAGTCTTGAGTGCGTTACCGCCCGAGCCCGAAACAGGCCTTGGAAGCGATGTTGCGGGAGCCACACGGCGACGAGTTCGGCGGGGTTGCGGAGATGTCATCGGACTCCATCGTAGCGCCGAGCCGGTGTTCGGTACAGCAAAACGTATGCTCTGGGGTACCGGCTAGACCTCTTTGATCGCGATGTCGATTGTGAATTCACCGAAGCTGACGACCAGCGGCACGACCAATCGCGTGAGGTTGAGGGTCGCGATCGAGCTGCCCTTACCGAGCAAAAGCACCGGGGGCGACATGTCGCTTGGGAAGCCGTTGCGCTCCAGGGCAATGCCTGCCTGGCCGGTGATCATGTTTGCGAGCTCGGCGATGGCGCTCTGGCCGAGGGCATCGAGCTCGGTAAGCGGTTCACCGATCATTTTCGAAGCGAAACCCAGGGCAGCGTCGCCGGTCATCGAGTAGATGACGAGCCCGGCGACTCCACCGGTAATGGCGATGAGGGCGCTTACTTCGTTGTTGGTCTGGGGAGAGCGAACGCGATGCAGTTGGCCGCGGCTAACGGGTTCGCCGCATTCCTGCTGGATTACCCGGGCCGCCGCTTCCACGAACGGGCCAATGAGTTCAACGCGCGCCCGATCGGGGGCTTCCGAGGCTGCCTGAGCGGCTTCTGCGACCGTAATCTTTGCGAGCATGATTCCTCCCACCGGCCCACCCGGCGTGCAGCGAAATTATTTGGTGTGAAAGTCTCAGCCGACCTGCAAGGTTCGGCCCAGGTCCGAGGCATAGGCTCCGAAGTCGTCGATGTCGCGAGCGGTGATGGTCACTGTCCCAGGAAGGACACCGGAATCGTTGTAGCGAAGAGCGATCTCCCACCGCGCCCACGTCTTCAAAAGTGCCGCCTTCTCAATCACCTGGAAGCGGGCCCGATGCATCTGCTGCACCAGCTTCCGGTGAGCGTCCTGAGAAATCATGACAGTGACACTGGACATGCCTGCACGGCCCCCATCCACCTTAAAAACAAGGCGGTGAAAGCCAGAACTACCGTTCATGATCTCCGAGGACATGAGAACGGCGCGGATTGGGACCGTGCTACTCATTTAGAGGCTCCTCAAAGGTCTTCTCCCAACCATCATCGTCAACTCTGGCGGAAACCTGTAGCGCCATTTTTCGACCTTTTGTACCGGGGAACCCAGCGAAACGTTCGCAGTTCCCAATGAACACGTGGAGCGGATCGGCAGCGAGGCTATCCAGGACGATGACATCGCCGGGAGTAAGTTGGGCAAGATCTGATGCGTCCACACGGGCGCTACCGAGTAAGGTGCGAGCGAGAACAGACACAGGCATGAGCTGGTCGTCACGGACTTTGATGTCTTCCGCCGTCGTTCGACCGGGACGATTTTCGAAGATGCTCTGCCCGGTGAGCTTCGGAAGAATCTGCTCGAGGATTGTCAGGGGGAAACAGAGCGAAATCCCGCCGGTCTGGTCGGCGAACCGAACCTCGTACCAGGCAGTGATGACGAACTCGGACGGGGGAATGGCGTGCATCACCTGGGGTCCGAGCGCAAGCTCCGAGACATCCGGCGTTAGGTCGACCACGCGCAGCCACGGATCGATAAGAGATCGTGCGATGTCCATACCGATATGACGGATGAGCGCGAGTTCGATGTCCGTCAGATCGCGATTGAACACTCGGGCGTTTCGCTTGCCTTTGCCGCCAAGCAGGCGGTCGATGATTCCGAAAGCGACGTCGAGACCGAAGGCTGCGACGGCATATCCCTGGAGCGGTGACATATCGATGATGATGACAATCGCGTTCGGGCCAATCTGGGTGACGTATTCCTCATAGATGCCGCGTTCGAGGGCACTGAGACGGGCTTCAACTTGTGCCCGGAGGCGAGCTGAAAAGTTCGCGGCCATCGATCCAGCCACGCCCTGCTGAATAATTTGAAGGCCGCGAATCTGTTCCTTGGAGAGCTTTTCGGGGTGGCGGAAGTCGTAAACCTTCACGCGCTTACCGGCTTCCTTGCTGCTCGGCGTGGGCATGGCGACGACAGAATCGCCATCGCCCTCCGCAACGTCGGCATTGAGGAGGGCATCGATTTCGCGTTGACTGAGGACAGCGTTTTCGGAAGCCACGTAAAACTCCTGGCCGCCAGTGTCTCAATACGACTATCGGCAGGATATGCGCGGTTCCCCTAGGTCCTCCGGTGGGAGCTCTCTATGTCGGTCGCTCGCATAAGGGGAATCCCCGCTGAGATTTGCGGGCGAAGCCCAATGCCGCGAGGAGACAGCTGACACGTAACTTTAAGGAGCGCCAGGAACGAGCGCCGGCAACCCGAGGAGGAAACGTGGCTACTAAGACTGAATCGACCATCGAAACGACAGGTCAGCCTGCGCGCGAAGAGCACGTAGTAATTTTTCGGCTCGCTGATGAGTTTTACGCCCTGGACATCCAGGCCGTTCAGGAAATCGTCCGAATGCAGACGATCACCTCCATCCCAGGCTCTGACTTCTGGGTTGAAGGAATCACGAATCTTCGCGGGCGAGTCGTCCCGGTCGTTGACTTGCGCAAGCGCTGCGGAGTTGAGGCTGGCGAGTACAGCGCCGAAACCCGCATTGTGGTTGTGGGCAGTGCGACGGGCATGGTTGGCCTTATCGTCGACGCCGTCTCCGAAGTAATGCGCATTCCCGGTGAACAGGTTGAGCAGCCCAGCTCGATCGTGGCTGTTCCCGAAAACACCTACCTGCGCGGCATTGCCAAGCTGGATGACCGCCTCGTTTCCCTGATGGACCTCGAGGGCGTACTTCCGGCGAGCAGTGAAGTCGAGTTCGACTTCGCCACGGCCGCTGCCTAAGACAATTCCCCTACGCCGCCCGATACCAATTAGCCGAGGAGCGCCGCTGCATGGCCAGAACCCAAGGTACCCGACTGCAGTTCGAACTGGACGATGAAGACCTCAAGCTGTTTTGCGAAGAGGCCGACGAACAGATCGAGCTCCTCGATGTCTCGTTGGTCCAATTGGAGGGCGAGCCCGACCCGGACCTCGTCCAAACGATTTTCCGCGCCGCTCATACCTTGAAGGGTTCGAGCGCGACCATCGGCCACAAGAAGATGGCGAACCTCACCCATGCGATGGAAACCGTGCTCGATGCGGTTCGCCAGGGGCGGAAGTCGCCGAACTCCGAGATGGTCGATGCGCTCCTCGCGGGACTCGACGCACTACGTGTGCTGGCAAACGAGGTTGTGACGCGAATTGACTCCGGCGTCGAGACCGCTTCGCTCGAAGCAGACCTCCTGGCCGTCCTCGAAGCGGAGGATACGCCCGCGTCCGCCACGGTGAGCGAAGCATCCGGAACCGCGCTGCAGCTTTCAGCGACAGTGATTGCATCAGCCTCGGCGGAAATTGAAAGCGGTAAGTCTTGCTTCTTTGTCGAAGTACAAATTGAAGCCGACTGCCAACTGCCCTCAATCCGTTGTTACCAGGTGCTCCAGGAAGCGGATGCGCTTGGGACGATGCTGCAATCCTGGCCCGAACGAGAAGCGATCGAAGCGGGCGCGAGTGAATTCTCGCTCAAGCTGTTGATGGTCTCCCAGCAATCAGACGAAGAAATCCAAGCAGCGGTCCACATTGTTTCGGATGTTATCGGCGTCGATGTTCGGCACCTTTCACCCGAAGAACTTGGCGGTCCGATTCATTCCAGCTCGCCCACATCTGGTGCAACGGAAGTGGCTCGTCCGCAACTCACCATTGTTGAGGGACAGGAGATAGCCCCAACCGAGGCGCGTGTCCCAAAGAAAGCGAGCGCGCAGTCGGTCCGCATCGATGTTGAGCGACTTGATGGACTGATGAACCTCGTCGGCGAACTGGTTATCGACCGGACACGCCTGCAGCAAATTCGAGAACAACTCTCAGCCGTCTTGAAAGACGCGAATCTGACTGAACTCGAGGAAAACTTCGAAGAGACTACGGCGCACCTGGCCCGTGTCACGGACGAGCTGCAGGAGCAGATCATGCGGAGCCGCATGCTGCCTGTGAAGTCGGTACTCACCCGTCTTCCGCGGCTTGTCCGGGATGTAGCTACGAAGTGCGGCAAGAAGGTCGAGCTCCTCACGGCCGGTGAAGAAACAGAACTCGACCGTTCAGTGATCGAAGAGATTTCGGATCCGCTCGTTCACATCCTCCGCAATGCCGTCGACCATGGAATCGAAACTCCTGAAGAGCGTCGCGCCGCTGGCAAGCCGGAAATCGGTACCGTGACTGTGACCGCCTGGAACCAGGAAACGTACATCTACCTTTCGGTGAAGGACGACGGCAAGGGCATCGACACGCAGACATTGCGACGCAAGGTTGTCGAGAAAGGCTTGATGACCCGGGAGGCCGCCGAATCAGCGACCGAAGAGCAGGCGGTCCAGTGGATCTTCATGGCCGGGCTGTCGACCGCGAAGACCATTTCCGATGTCTCCGGTCGGGGCGTTGGGATGGACATTGTCCGGACGAACATTGAACGGCTGAACGGAAACATCAAGCTGCATTCGACTCCGGGCAAGGGTTCGGAAGTCATCATCCAGCTCCCGCTGACCCTCGCGACAACAAAGGCGCTGATGGTTGTGGCACGCGGGACGGTCTACGCAATCCCGCTTGTGTCCGTTACCGAGGCACTCGCCGACCATGAAGCGGACATCCACTCCGTGAGGGGAATGAAGACGCTCCGACTTCGCGAACGGCTGCTGCCGATCGTTGACCTTGCCACTGCGCTCGGCGACGGACGACCGAAGAGCATCGACTCTGGACGGTTCGTGGTGGCGGCGAAGCACGGCGACCGCCAAATCGCCTTCACGGTCGATGGGCTGCTGGGCGAGCAGGATGTGGTCGTCAAATCACTTGGCGACTTAGTTGGTAATCGCAAGGGCATCACCGGTGCCACCATTCTCGGCGATGGGACGCTCGGTCTCATCGTGGATACGGCGAGTCTGGTAACCGAGCAAGCACTGCAGGCGACGGCCTGAGCCGTCCCTAAGAACATCGAGGAGCACCGAATGCAGGATCAGGAACAGTTAATTGCCACCCTTACGGCGGTCTCAAAAGACGGGGCGTATCGGGCGGGCCGCGGAATCAGCGGGCTGATGGGCCAGGATATTACCATCCATGTGCCCCATGTACGGCTGGGAACCAAGGCTGACGCCTGTGACGCCGTCGGAGGCGAGGAAACCCTGGTCCTCGGGGCCTACCTTTCAATTAGCGGCGACATCACCGGACATGTGATGTTGCTCTTCCCGATGGGGCGGGCCCTTGAGTGCGTCGATCTGATGTGCGGCCAGGCGCCGGGAACCACAACCGAACAAGACGAGCTCGCTGAATCGGCAATTGGCGAGCTCGGGAATATCGTTGGTTCGGCGTTCATCAACGCTCTCGCGGACCACGTCAATCTGATCCTCCATCCCTCTCCGCCGACCGTCATCAGCGACATGGCGATCGCCCTGGTGCAATCGGTGTATGCCGAAGTCCTTTCACAGGGCGGCGACGTGGTGATGATGGATGCCATCTTCGAAGACCAGTCTGGGAAGACTGCCGGGCTCATCATTGTTGCCCCGGACCCAGTCTCGCTGGACCGGTTGCTGAGGGTGGCCGCATGACATCTCCTGCGGCGGAAGGGCGGCGAGTTTCCGTGGGAATCGGACAGCTCGCCATCAGCAAAGATCCAATGGATGTACTGGTGGCCTATGGCCTCGGTTCGTGCATCGGGGTCAGCTGTTATGACCCTCAAGCAAAAGTCTCAGGGATGGCTCACATTCTGTTGCCGAGTTCGGACGGCAAAAGGGTGGAAGAGCGAGAACCAGCGCGCTTCGCGGACACCGGGATTGACCTCCTGATCGCGCGTATGGCAGAAGCAGGCGCGGTGGCACGGCGGCTGGTGGTGAAAGTCGCCGGCGGGGCTGCCGTACTCGGTCCAGCGAATGCTGAAAAGTTCAAGATCGGCGAACGAAATGCCGAAGCAATAACGGAACGGTTGAAGCGACATGGGCTACGACCAGGGGCCGCGGATCTCGGTGGGACCAAAGGTCGCACCATGGAGATGCATCCGGCGACTGGCAAAACGTACGTCCGAACCGCGGCTTCACCGGCCAATGAACTGTAAGGAGGCCAAAAGTGGCAACAATTCTTGTGGTCGATGACGCAGCGTTCATGCGGATGCGGATGTCGAAGATTCTTACTGAAGCAGGCTACGAGGTCATCCAGGCTGAAAACGGCCTGGAGGCAGTTGAAAAGTACAAGGCTTCGAAACCCGACGCGGTCCTGATGGATATCACGATGCCAGAGATGGACGGGCTGAGCGCGCTCAAAGAGATCAAGGCGTTTGACCCGGCCGCGCGAGTGGCAATGGTGACTGCACTGGGACAACAGCAGATCGTTCTCGAAGCCGTGAAGAGCGGCGCGAAGGATTTCCTCGTGAAGCCTTGCGAAGGCGACCGCATCCTTGCGGCCGTCAGCAAGCTCTGCGCTTAGGGGGCAGCACGTGGCATTCCCGGCCCCGACTCCTGGCCGAGGTATCCGCGTATTGATCGTGGACGACTCGGCATTCATGCGCCGAGCTGTCGAACGCCTGCTTACGGCGAAGCCCGGCATCACCGTGGTCGGTACCGCCGCCGACGGGTTAGAGGGCGTAAAACGCGCGCTCGAGCTAAGGCCGGACGTCATCACGATGGATGTCGAGATGCCGAAGCTCGATGGAGTTTCAGCGGTCGGTGAAATCATGCAGGCCGTTCCAACTCCGATCGTGATGGTCTCGACGCTAACCCACGAGGGCACGGCGACGGCCATACGGGCATTGGAAGCGGGTGCTGTGGATTGCGTTGGCAAGCCCAGCGGTCTGAGTGCCGATCTCGCAAACGTGGGCGACCGCCTATTCGAGGCGGTCACTCGTGCCAGCGTGGCTCGCCTGCAACGGCGGCGGCCGTCTTTGCTCACGGGGACCACTGTGGCCTCGACGCCCCAGGCGCCGAAACCCGCGCTTATTGGACGCCTTCCGGCACACAACCTTCTTGTCATTGGCTCTTCCACCGGTGGACCACCGGCGCTTACCGAAGTGGTCCCGAATCTGCCGCAGAACCTACTCGCGGCCGTGATAGTTGTGCAGCACATGCCGGCCGGATTCACCAACGCATTGGCTCGCCGTCTGGACTCGCTTTCTCCGCTTTCGGTCGCCGAGGCTATTGAGGGCGAACCAATCGTGAACGGCCACGTGTACATCGCACCGGGCGACTTCCACCTGATGGTGACCCGGGATAAGCGCATTCACCTGGATCATGGTCCCAGCGTCCATGGCGTGCGGCCGAGTGTCGACATCACCTTGGACTCCATCGCGACTGTCTACGGGCGAGCGGCGAACCTCGCCATTCTCACGGGAATGGGCAAGGACGGAGCCGAGGGTGCGGCGAAACTCGAAGCGGCCGGTGGCAAGATATTCGTCCAGGACGAGGCCACCTGTGTGGTTTACGGCATGCCACGCGTCGCACTCGAGCGAACGCAGCACGCGACCCAACTCCCACTTGAAAAAATCGCGGGCGCGCTCGCAGCGAGCCTGCCCGGAATGAGGCTGTCCAGTTGAACGAGATCACACCAGAAGATCCACAATGGCTCGCCTTTCGGGGTACCCTCGAACGAGCGATCGGCGTGCCGCTCGGCCCATACAAAGAGCCACAGATGAAGCGTCGACTTGCGAGCGTAATGAGCCGGCGAGGCATCAAGGGATGGCCCGAATTTGAGAAGGCCATCCTTGCCGACGCTCACCTGTTGGGCGATGTCCGCGACACCCTGACGATCAACGTAAGCGAATTCTGGCGACAGCCGGAACGATTCCTCGACCTACAGAAGAATTGGATTCCGAAACTTCTCGCGGAAAAGAAGGCCCTCAAGTTCTGGAGCGCCGGGTGCTCGTTCGGGTGCGAACCCTACACGCTCTCGATGATTCTGAACGAAGTGGATCCGAAGGGCGCCCACACGATTGTCGCCACTGATGTCGACATGCCGATTCTGAACAAGGCACGCAGCGGGGCTGGCTACCTTCCCGCCGACATCCGGTCAGTGCCTCCCGCGCTAGTGAAGAAGTACTTCATCGAAGAGCCCGGGGGGACCTTCAAGGTCACGGATGACTTGAAGCGGCGCGTCACATTCCGCAGGCACGACCTGCTCTCGGATCCGTATCCGCGCGAACTCGACGTCATCCTCTGTCGAAACGTCGTGATTTACTTCACGGATGTCGCGAAGGCGCACATCTACGACGGTTTCGCCAAGGCGCTGCGTCCGGGCGGGCTGCTGTTCATCGGCGGCAGCGAAATGATTATGCGATCGACCGACCTGGGCTTTAAGACCGCAGGGACCAACCTCTACCAGCGGGCGGCGTAAGCCCCAACCGATCGTTGATGTCGCAGCCAAAGCAGGTCAGGGCGCGGGGCTTGGTATTGGCGTTAGCCCCAGAGTTCTTTGGCCTGCTCCTTCAGTTCGGCCCGGAAATCTGGATGGGCAATAGAGATCAGTTCCTCGGCGCGCTGCCGATGGTTTTTGTCGAGCAATCGAGCGACGCCGAACTCGGTGATGATCGTATCCGCGAGGTAGCGGGGAATGGTTATCAGCGTCCCGGCGTCGTGCTTGGCGACGACCTTCGAAATCGAGCCTTCCATCGCGGTTGAGCGCATCACTGTGACGGCACGGCCGTTCTTGCAGAGGGCCGCGGAGATGTGTGTGTCGGGCTGACCACCGGTGCCGTTGACCATGTGGCCGCCGAATCGATCCTCACTGGCAATTTGGCCAAGGAGGTCGACGGCGATGGCGCTGTTGATTGAGGTCATCTGGTTGTTCTGCGACATGAAGGCGGGATTGAGGATGACTTCCGGCGGATGCAATTCGAATGCCGGGTTGTCGGCGATGATTTTGTAGTCCTCACCGTCGCAACCGCTCCAGGCGACAGCGACCGACTTGCGAGGAAAGAGCGTTTTCCGAGTGCCATCGACAATTCCCCGAGCCCAGAGCTTGGCCAGGCCGGGGGACCCGAGTTCGGTGTGGATGCCGAGATGCTTTGCATCGTCGAAGGCGCCAGCCAGAAACATCAGCGAACTGGGCTGCCCGACTCCGACCTGGATTGTGTCGCCGTCGCGGATGAGCGGGCGGAGGTTGTCGGCGATCGCCTGGGCGGCAGGATCGACGACAATCTCGCCGAGCGCAGTCTTCAGCATGTCGGGCGGGAATGCATGGAAGAGCGCTTCGACCAGTGCGAGCTGCTCGTTTGAAGCGCGATTCAAGATGCTGAGGAGTTCAGGCCGGAATGGTTCGGGCGCGAGCGTCTTCACGCGCTCTTCAATGCCCGCACGATCGACTGGCTTGATGGCATCCTCGATGAACGTGTCGATTTCGCTGACATGCATCCAGACGTCGCCATGAACCTTCGACATGTTCGGGTCGACGATGGCGATGGTCTTCTTGCAGCGAGTGGCATACGACTTTCGCTGCCACATGTGCGGGCCAAAGTGGACGTATCCCTGCTCATTCGGTTCGCTGCAGGGAGTGAGAAAGACATCAGGCATACGGGCTTCCGGGCGGCCGTTGTCGAATGCTTTCATCCCAAGCATGAAGGTGTTGGGGAGATACGTCGCCGTCTTGGCGTCGTGCGCCGGGCGCATCGTGTCGCCGATGAAGATCTCAATTTCCTTCTCGCCCTTCACGATGTCTGCGTTGAAGAGATCAGGGTTGCCCGGCGCGAGCGTCCGGAAATCGACGCGCCCCAGTTGCTTCGCACGATTGACGAAGGCCGTTACAAGTGGCGCGGGGCAGAGGATCGTGATCGATACGAGATCACCCTCCTTGATGGCTTCCACGGCCTGGTCTGGAGTCTTAAGGCGGGACTGGTAGTCCTGGCGCCAGTCCTGATATCGAACGGTCATGGGGCACCCTCGGGCTGGTGTAGCTCGGCGGGATTCTACCGGCATCCGCGAAACGACGCCCGGCCGGTGCTTGCGGATTGCCGCTCTGGTAGAGTCCGGGCCACTCGAATGACGTGACCAACAAGCCACGGAGGGACACGTGCAGGCACTCGACAACGTGAGGATCCTCGATCTCACGCAGCACATTGCGGGACCGTATGCCACGAGACTGTTCGCTGACTTTGGCGCGGATGTGATCAAGGTAGAAAAGCCGAGCGGCGACATCACGCGGACAATGGGGCCGTTCAAGGACGGGATTCCTCATCCAGAGCGGAGCGGACTGTATTTCTACCTGAACTGCAACAAGCGGTCGGTAGTCCTCGACCTCAAATCAGATGAAGGCCGAGCAGCGCTCGCTTCGCTGGCAAAGAGCGCAGACCTGGTGGTGGAGAGCTTCGCCCCGGGGACGCTTGAGCGCCTCGGAATCGGCTACGAATGGTTCAAGTCGCTCAAGCCAGACTTGCCTCTCGTTTCGATTTCCAATTTCGGGCAGGACGGTCCGTACCGGGACTACAGGCTTACCGACCTGACGCTCTACGCCTTCGCGGGCGAAATGTACTCAATGGGCGAAACCGACCGCGAGCCCGTGAAGATGGCAGGGACGGCGGCATTGTTCGAATCGGGAGCTGCGGCTGCAGTCGGGATCATGGGTGCGCTCTTCGCAGCGAAGCGGCATGGCATCGGGCAGCACGTGGATATCTCACTTGCGGAGACACACTTCGGCGGCGTCGACCGGCGTCACGCGACCGCGATCGGATTCCAGTTCAGCGGGCGCAAGACACTGCGGGTGGCGAGTCATGGCGGCGGGATGCCTCAAGGCATCTATCCGTGCGCGGATGGTTATGTGGATTTCACGAACGCAGGGCTGAGACCCGATCGAATTGCCGAGATGCTAGAGCACCCGGACTGGCTCGATGACTCTCGCTTCAGCGACCCCGTGCAGCGAATGAATCCCGCGGTCATCGAAGAGTGGAACGGCTACTTCATCGGCTGGTGCATCGAGCGGACGAAACGCGAAATCTGGGCCGAAGCACGACGGGCGAAGGTAATGTGCGGCCCAATGTTCACGATGGAAGACCTGTTCACGGACGAGGCGTTCCGCGACAGGGGATTCTGGTCGAACGCGAGCCATTCGGAGCTCGGGGAGGTAACCATCCCCGGCCGGCCGTTGATGATGGAGCAGGGCGGATGGGAGCTGCGTCGAGCGGCGCCGCTGCTCGGTCAGCACACTAAGGAAGTACTCGCCGAAATTGCCTCTGCGGCGAAGGGAGGTGCGAAGTGACTCCGAAGCCACTCGACGGCGTGCGCGTCATCGACCTTTGCGTCGTGTGGGCGGGGCCTTTCGCAACCATGTTGCTCGGAGACCTCGGCGCCGAAATCATCAAGCCTGAGAACCCGTTCGTTTTTCAGCCGATGACGCGCGGAGCTATGGCGCGCCCGCCGCAAATGTTGTTGTCGGCCTCGATAGCGTGGGCCGGTGGCCTTCCAAACAACGAAGTTGGGCAGCGGCCGTGGGACTACAACCCAACGTTTGTCAGCCTGTACCGAAACAAGAAGAGTTTCACGGTCGACCTTCGGCGGCCGGAGGGCATGGATGTGCTTCGGCGGCTCGTCGCCGAGTCCGACGTTGTCTATGAAAATAACGCGACGGGGACGATGGAAGGCCTTGGGATTACCTACGAGTGGTTGAAGGCCGCCAACCCGAAGATCATCTTCGTGCGGGTACCGGCATACGGGAGCAGTGGTCCTTACGCGCGGGCACGGGCACTTGGCGTGCACCTCGAATCCGTGATGGGACACAGTTTGCTGCGCGGCTACGACGACGCCGATCCGAGTTCGAACACCGCGATCTATTCGGGTGACTACCTCGCAGGTGCGCAGGGCGCGTTCGCCGTGATGACGGCGTTGTGGCACCGAGACAGAACGGGCGAGGGCCAGCTCATCGAGATCGCCCAGGCGGAGAATGCGGCGCCGATGTTTACGCAGGCGATCATGGACTACAGCCTCAACGGCATCACCCAAGGGGCAATCACGAACCGAGACACTCATGGGCGCGCACCGTTCGGGGTGTACCCAACGGTCTCACCCGGGACTTCTGAAACCTCCGACGACCGGTGGATAGCCATCGCGGTAGAAACAGACGAACAGTGGAAGGCGTTTGGGGAAGCAATCGGAAGTCCAGCGTGGGTGTCTGACAACAGATTCGCTACCAACGCCGGGCGCGTGGAGAACCATGCGGAGATCGATCGCCATATCGCTGAATACACCGCGACCCAGGACGACTACGAGTTGATGCATCGCCTGCAGGCGGCGGGCGTTTCGGCTACGCCGGTACTCGAAGCATCGAGGATGTTCGACGATCCGCACCTCCGCGCACGCGACTTCTTCAAGACGCAGACGCAGGCCGCTTCGGGGACGTACGAGTACGTTGGGCCGATATGGAAGCTGCCCGAAACGCCCGTGGAGTTCCTGCAGCCACCGGTCATGTTCGGTGAGCACAATGAATACGTGTATCGCGAAGTCTTGAAGGTTTCGGACGAGGAATACGCGGCTCTCCAGGCAGCGGGGCACATCGCGGACGAATACGACGCGAGCGTGCTATGAGGCTGTACGGAGAGTTGGCGGAGTGGTTCCATCTGCTGACGGCACCGGAGGACTACGCCGAAGAGGCGCAGTTCTACTTCGGCGTGTTCGAAGAGCTCATTGGGCACATGCCCGTCTCTTGCCTTGAGCTTGGGTCCGGAGGCGGCAACAACGCCTCGCACTACGCGAAATGGGTGCCGGAAGTCGTTCTCTCGGACCTTTCGGACGAGATGCTGGCGATATCACGCACGTTGCACCCCACTCTCGAGCACGTGTTGGGCGACATGCGGAGCCTCCGGCTAGGAAGGCAGTTCGAGGCAGTGTTTGCGCACGATGCCTGTGCCTACCTGACGACGGCGGACGATGTGCGCAAGGTTGTCGAGACAGCCTTCGCGCACTGTGCCCCCGGCGGCGCGGCGATCTTCTGCCCGGACGCGACAGCCGAGACGCTGAAATTCGAAACGGATACCGGGGGCCACGATGGGGAAGGCCGGGGCCTGCGGTACCTGGAGTGGGCCACCCCGGGGGCGCCCGGGACGCACGAATACGTGATCGAGTATGCGTATCTGCTCCGCGAAGAAGGGAAGCCGACGCGCGTTGAGTATGACCGTCACATCAACGGGGCGTTGCCTCGCGCGGTGTGGATGAATGCGCTGCGCGACGCCGGATTCGAGTCCGGGATGAGGCCTTTGGTGCACAGCGAGGTGCCGGAAGGCAGCTACGACGTGTTCACCGGTCGGCGGCCCGAAGCGAAGTAGGGCGCTCGCGTTACACGCTGGAGGTCGCAGGCTCCGGGAGCGCTCCGTCGGCCACCATGGTCGCGAGAGCGTGATGTTCCAGCTTTAGAAGATGGTCGGCGATTTCGCTGAAAGACCATTCATCGTGCTCCGTGGGTTGTACGAACCTGCTATCGCTCAGGCCGACCAGGGTCCCGAGGAAACGGGCGCGCACCTCGAGCCACTCGGCGACGAGCCGTTCAATCGGCGTCCTCGAGTCTTTCTCCTCATATCGCGCCTGCAGGACTTGCTGCATGTGCTTGGTTTCGTGGTCGATCAGGTTCGTCAGAAGCGTCCACGTCTCCTTGTCGTGACCGCAGACGTGCGATGTGTGCACATCCAGGGCGCCATCGGGTGCGGCGAGGAGAATCTCCATGGTCTGCACTGTGCTTGAGAGCATTTCCAGCATGGTCGCTCTTACGGTTGGTTCCATTGGTGACTGCTCCAGAGGTTTGAGTGGATCCCGGCACGGTGCCCGAGGTTAGTCGAGCACCTGGGTTTCGCTGGGCGGGAGAATGGAGAGGTGGGCCATGTCACGGCCGGGCTGGGCGCCGTGCCAGTGTATTTCGCCGGCCGGAACGTGAACGATGTCGCCTGCGGTGACCTGATTTTCTTCAGTGTCCGTGGCGACGATGCCGTGGCCGTCGGCGATGTAGAGGATCTGGTCGGCTGAGTGTGTGTGGCGCTTCGTGCGCCCACCGTCGGTGAAGCGAACCATGGACACGGAGACGGCGGGGCTCAACTCGCGTGGGATGAGCGCGCGGCTGTGGACTGTGCCATTGAAGATGGGCGCCGTGGCCGGCTGTTCCTGTGACTTGTCTTCGCGAACTACTTTCATCGGGACCTCCCTGTTTCGTTGCAGTCTACCCTCACCCCCGTCCCCTCTCCCAAGTCTGGGAGAGGGGAGTGCGTAATGTAATTTTGGCGCAACTCTGGCCCCTTGCACGGACGCCAGTGAATAACGGACTCAAGGTTCGCTATCATCGAGCCATGGCGCAGTCAGACGAACACTTCAGCGTCGGATGTGGGGTTCCTGGCCCTTTGGATTGTCGCTGAGATGGTGACATGGTTTCTGCTGAGCAGCGTCGGAGACGCCAGCCTCGTCTGGCTGGCGACGGGCTCGCTGGCCATCGGAATCTTGTTCCTCATGGTCTATACGATGTTCCGAGTCCTACGCGGACATGAACTTTGGGGAGACGAGTAGCGGCGGCCGGTTCGAAGGCAGCGCGCGGACACTCTCGCTACAATGCCCGCGCAGACAAATTCTCCTTCCTCGGAAGGATGTCCAGGAGGACCACCATGGCCGAAGTTGGCTTGCCCGTCGACGAATCGTATGCGCCACCCGCCCGAGTTCGCGAGGGAGCGCTTGTCGCCTCGCGTGGAGAGTATGACCGCCTGTACAAGCGCAGCATCGAGGACCGCGAAGGCTTCTGGACAGACATGGCGAATGAGTTCGTTACGTGGGACGCCCCGTTTTCGAAGGTAGTGGAAGAGGACCTCGTCAAAGGGGAGATCGCCTGGTTCCTTGGCGGGAAACTTAACGTCTCGGTGAACTGCCTGGATCGGCACCTCGCGACTCGCGGTGACAAGGCAGCGCTAGTTATGGAAGGTGATGAGCCCGGGGACGTCCGCACGCTGACCTACCGTGAGGTGCATGCCGAAGTCTGTCGTCTCGCGAATTACCTGCGGCGGAAGGGCGTCGGCAAAGGCGACCGGGTCGCGATCTACATGGGGATGGTGCCGGAACTGGCCATCGCGATGCTTGCCTGCGCGCGCATTGGCGCGGTACACAGCGTGATCTTCGGCGGCTTCAGCCCGCGTTCGATCCGGGACCGGATCGATGATTCGACCTGCAAGGCGATCATCACGCAAGACGAAGGGAAACGCGGCGGGCGACCGGTGGCACTGAAAGTGAATGTCGATGAGGCGCTGGTCGAACCGGGCCACAGCATCGAGTTCACGCTCGTGTACAAGCACACCGGTGCAGCAGTCGAGATGACGGCCGGTCGTGACTTCTGGTGGCATGAAGTACTGCCGGGCGAATCGGCCGAGGCCGCGCCGGAATCGATGGACAGCGAAGACCCGCTCTTCATCCTGTACACGTCCGGTTCGACAGGTAAGCCGAAGGGCGTGCTGCACACGCAGGCGGGCTATCTGCTCTACACGATGGTGACCCACAAATACACGTTCGACCTGCGCGAGGACGATATCTACTGCTGCGCGGCCGACGTGGGCTGGGTTACCGGGCACAGTTACATCGTCTACGGGCCGCTCGGGAACGGTGCCACCAGCGTGATGTTTGAATCGATTCCGACGTACCCGGATGCCGGAAGGTACTGGGACATGGTCGACCGGCTGGGCATCACCATTTTCTACACAGCGCCGACTGCCATCCGGGCGATTGCGCGGGACGGCGACGACCCGGTGAAGCGTTACAAGCGAACCTCGCTGCGGGTTCTCGGGACCGTTGGCGAACCGATCAACCCGGAGGCCTGGCGCTGGTACTACAACGTCGTCGGCGAGAAGCGCTGCAGTATCGTCGACACCTACTGGCAGACCGAAACCGGGGGCCACGTCATTACCGGGCTCGCCGGCGCGACGGATATGAAGCCGGGATCGGGATCGCTGCCATTCTTCGGTGTCGAACCCTGCGTGGTCGATGAAAACGGCGCCGAAATCGAAGGGAACAACGTCACCGGGCGGCTTTGCATGAAGCGTTCGTGGCCAGGGATGATGCGGACCGTCTACGGCGACCACCAACGGTTCCTACTCACGTACCTTTCCACCTATAAGGGCAAGTACTTCACGGGCGACGGATGCCATCGTGACAAGGACGGCTACTACTGGATTACGGGCCGAGTCGACGACGTCCTTAACGTCGCCGGGCACCGCCTGGGGACGGCCGAAATCGAGGGCGCGCTGGTCGGGCACGAAGCATGCGCCGAAGCCGCGGTGGTGGGCTATCCGCACGACTTGAAGGGCACGGGCATCTACGCCTATGTGCTGCTAAACGCGGGCCACAAGGGTTCGCCGGAGCTGGCAAAAGCACTCCGTGATGCTGTTCGCAAGGACATCAGTCCCATTGCGACCCCGGACAAGATCCAGTTCGTAGAAGGCCTGCCGAAGACGCGTTCTGGCAAAATCATGCGGCGCATTTTGCGGAAGATCGCCGAGGGCGAACCGGAGAACGTGGGGGACGTGACGACGCTGGCGGACCCGGCGGTGGTACAGGACATCATCGTAGGAGCTGGGAAGGCTGACTGAAGCGACAAAACCGCCCGGGAAACCTGTTCGCAGCACACGAAATATCCTGCTACAATCCCGCGGCACAACGGCTCCCGGCCTCTCCGGGGCTCGCTGGCTCATGCCCAATTTGGGCGTGGGCGCCACAACCAGAAGAAGGAACAGAACCCAATGGACCTTGGCCTCAGTGAAGAACAGGAACTGCTGAAGAACTCGGCACGCGAATTCCTCGAGAAGGAGTGCCCGGAAGAGCACGTCCGCGCGATGGAAGAAGATGAAACCGGCTACAGCGCAGCGCTGTGGAAGAAGATGGCGGACCTCGGCTGGCAGGGACTGATGATCCCCGAGGCCCAGGGTGGCGCGGAATTCTCATTCCTCGACCTCGCCGTGCTCGTCGAAGAGTTCGGCCGGGCGCTCGTCCCTGGACCGTTCATCCCGAACGCGGTTTGCACTGCAAGCCTCATCGTCGCCGGTTCGGATGCCCAGAAGGCGAAGTATCTTCCGAAGATCGCGGACGGCTCCGCGATTCACACTTATGCCATCACTGAACCGAGCGGACGCTGGGATCGTGAAGGCTTCGAGATGAAGGCGACCGCGAGCGGCTCGGATTTCGTCCTCAACGGAACGAAGTTGTTCGTCCCCGATGCGCACGTCGCCGACTACCTTCATGTACTCGCCTGGAAGCCGGATGGCCGCCTGAGCAGCTTCATCGTCCCGCGTGACCAGCCGGGCGTGACCGTTACGGTCCTGAAGACGATCGCCAGCGACAAGCAGGCCGAGGTCGTCTTCAAAGACGTGAAGGTCAGCGCCGACGATGTGATCGACATGGACGAAGCAACCGGCTCCCGGCTGCGCAACATGGCGACGAACCTCGAGTGCGCCTATCTCGTTGGACTCGCTCAGCGAGACTTCGAGATTTCCGTGAACTACGCCAAAGAACGCGTCCAGTTCGGGCGCCCGATCGGCTCGTTCCAGGCCATCCAGCACAAGGCCGCCGACATGGTGACCGACGTCGATGGCATGCGCTTCATCATGTACAAGGCCGCCTGGGCGACCAGCGAAAACGAAGACACCGCCAACATGGACACGGCGATGGCGAAGGCCTGGTGCTCGGATGCGAGCCGCCGCGTGGTCGCGCACGGCCAGCAGATTCACGGTGGTATCGGCTTCACCAAGGACTACGTCATCCAGCTGTTCTTCCGCCGTCAGAAGCGGGCTGAACTGTTCTGGGGTGATGGCGATTTCCATCGCGAGCGCGTCGCGCAGATGCTGGAAATCTAGTCAAACACCAGGTTCGACTTCGAAAACGGGCTTCTCTTCAGGAGCCCGTTTTTCGTTGGATCGAATCCGAATTCCCCTACTGTCGACTCGGATTACCCCAAAATCTTGAATTTCCTCTCGAATATGGTGGCGCTCAGGGGACAGCCGATTCACACTTTCCGGCGGTGGCGAAAGGAAAGAGTAATTTGAAACTACGTACGTACATGATGTTTGCAGGTGTCCTGCCCATGCTCCTGGCGGCGAGCCTGCTCGGAGCCTGCGGCGGCGACGACGACGATGACAGTGGCAGCAGCGGGGGCACAGGAAGCGACGAGAAATTCGTGGCCGACATTTGCAAGGCCGGAGCAACGTTCGCGAAGGCAATGGACGGCCTCCAGAAGGAACTCGCGAGCGAGACCGACCTGGGCAAGGTTGCAGAGAAGGCGTCGAAACCCTTCGAAAATTTCTCCAAGGATTTCGCCAAGGCGAATCCTCCTAAAGATTTGAAGGCATGGCACGACGATACCTCGGATGCCCTGAAGACGGCCGCTAAGGGTCTGAAAGACGGCAACTTCGACGCCCTCGGAGAAGACCTCATCACCGAACCGCCCGGAGACGCAGCCGATCGACTTGCGAAGGTCGCGGAAGGAAACAAGGACTGCCAGGAAGCTGATATCGCTTTCGGAAGCTAGTGCCCGCGACGAACTTACAGAAAGGCCCCGCGAAATTCGCGGGGCCTTTTTATTTTTTCGCCCGGTGGTTGGAAAGGTGCGAATCTATCCGGCGATGGCCCACTGTACCTCTACGCGGATACCAGGGAATCGACGGATGAGCGTTGGCCTGTTGATTGCGGGCCTACTGCTCGGGGCTGCTGCCCTGGGAGCACAAAGGTCCACAGTCACGTTCGCGGATGGCCCGCAAGAGTACACAGTCGTCACGCATGTGCTCGTGGCCTCGCCAGACGGGTCGGTTGCGGTCGAGGAGGAGTCGACAACTCGAGTCAGCGCCGCATTTATCGTGAACCCGAACCAGTGGCCCGCAAATAAAATCCCGGTCCCGGTGTCCTACAACGCATCCGGGGAGCCGGGCGGCCTTAACACGTCGAGTGTGATCCAGACGGCGATGGGAACATGGAATGCGGCCGGCGCCGCGTTTTCGTTTACCTGGGCGGGAACCTCGAACGGGGATACTGGAACGTGCGATGAGAACTTCCACCTCGATGGGATCAATACGATTAAGTTCAAGCAGCTTCCGGGGTTGACCCTGGGTAGAACCTGCACAATTTTCGGCGGCGGCAATATCGTTGAGTTCGACATGGAGCTCGACAGCGATGCTGTTTGGTCAACGGCAACTCCGGTCCCGGAATTTTCGTATGACCTTCCGACCACCGTGCTCCACGAACTTGGCCATGCGGCGGGACTGGGGCATTCCTGCGGAGGCGTCGTCGTGCCCTGTACATCGGCGCTGACGAAATCGGTGATGTATCAATCCATTGGCGATGGCGTGAGTCGCCGCGAATTGACGGCAGATGACCTCCAGGCAATTCGAACGGCGTATCCGGGTGGTACGCCCACTTCCACACCTACGGTCCCGGCATCGCCGACGACAGTCCCAACGGTGACGGTGACGCCGACCCAGCAGCCACTTCAGTTCAGGATCCGGGCGCCGCTTCTCTCGAAGGACTGATCTTTACAGCTATCCGGGCACGGTCGAAAGCGGGTACGCCCAGCGGTGACGGTCCCAGAGGGCTGGCGGTTCCTCGCGCCAACGTGGATGCAGCAATGGCCGCGTCCACGTCGATGGTGGCGTCCAGGTTGGCCAAGGGTCGCTAAACGGCGCGGCGCGGGATTCGATGTCTTGCAGAACCGCCTGCGCTGATTCGCGCACGAACTCGACAAACTCGGCCGAGTACGTGCCTGAACGAAGCGTTGCTTCGAAGTCGTCGAAATCCTTCCATTCCCAACTCAGGTCCGGCTTCACCACGATGTCTAACGTGTGATCGTTCGTATCGACACCGAGTGGAGTGCGGCGGAACGGTTCTTCGAAGTTCACGTAGTACATCGTGAACTGACGGTCCGGCCCCTCCCAGAAAAGCCAAATCGAGTAGTTCTTGCCCGGGAACATGAGACGTAGGACATCGCGACGCCATTCGCCTTCCACGAGATCCCTCGTGCCACCGGCGGGTGTATGCCAGCGCATGAAAGTCGAACCAGCGGGGAGGTAAAGCGCAAGCAGATCCGGCTCGTCGCGGACGACTCGGAAGGGCCACGACATGCCAACCCGACCATCGATACGGGTGATGTAGCGAAGGACAATTTCGGCGCCGGGCTCCCAGCGAGCCGGCACCGATGCCTCGTCCACTTAGAAGTCCATATCGTCGAAGCCGTGCGAGTGGCCGCCGGCTCCATGTGAATGTCCGCCGGGGCCGTGAGAGTGCCCGTGCCCGCCGAAATCGTCGTCGCCGCCGCCGCCGGCACCACCATCGTCGTCCCATGGCGCCGGGCCATCGCCGACTGACGCATCCGCGATTCCAACAACGGAGAACGAGCCGATGGTTTTACGGGCTTGCTTTCCGCACTTGGGGCACGGGATTGCCTGGAGGACATCGCTCATTGGCATTCGCTTTTCAGAGCGTGTGCCACAAGCCGGACAGAGATACTCATACAAGGCCATGGGGTGATCGTCCGATGCAAATGGCCACGCGGTCAAGACCGCGTGGCCATCATGGCTTGACTATTGAGACCTGGGTAACGGAGTCGGCGTGTTCTTCGGGGGCACCGGCGTCTTTGTCGGTGTCGGAGTCCTGGTTGGCGTCGGCGTGATCGTCGGCGTCGACGTTGACGTCGGCGTCGCGGTGGGAGGTCCCAATGTAGGCGTCGAAGTCGACGGTTTCGTAGTGCCCCCACCGGGTTTTGGCGTCTCTCCCGGTTTTGTAGTCGGGACCTCCGTCGGTTCGGGGGTTGGAGTGTCCTCGGGCCGCGGGGTCGGCGAAGGAGTCGGGGTCCACGGAGTCACTTCCTTGCCCGGGATCTGGACGAAATCCTTGGGATCGAGCGGTACATCCTTGTAGCGAATCTCGAAATGGACAAAGCCGTCCGTTTCGGAGACGCCCACTACGGTTGTTTTGGAGACGTTGTTCCCGTCCGTCACACGGAGGCTCTCGAGCCAGCCAATTACGACTTTAAAGTCGGCGCCGCAGTCTATAACGACGTGCGTGCCGTATACGTCGTCGTTGCCTGCCTCGATGATGAAACCGTTGCAGGCAGATTCCACCGGGACATTCTTCAAACCAACGAGCGAGAAATCGACACCCGTGTGGACTTTGCCGTTGGCGCGTGGTGTTCCGAAGTAATCTTCAACGCCAGCGTGGACGGCGAGCGGAAGTTCGAAGCGGCTCCCGCCAGCGATGAGCATTTCCTTGATGTCCGGGCGTGGAGCGTTGGGCGGGATGACGCCGGCGCCTTCGTTCTCACCGGCGATCTTGGTCGCCGGGTCGCGGGTCGGTGCAACGCGGGGGAGTTCCGTCGGCGTTGCGGGACTTTCGCTGGAAGAGCCGCCGGGAGGGGTGTCACCGTTGGGAACACTCCCAGAACCGCCACCAATGGCGCAGGCCCCTATCCAGGCAAATAGCGCCAACACCGGCACACCGGCGAGCAGGAACATCGGAGTGAGCTTGCGTTCGCCCGAACTCTTGTCCTTGTATTTCGGACCGTAGAATCCCTTGCCTGGCGGCATCCTCACACCTCACAACAGCCACTTACCCAGTTTGGGAACGACTGTTCGCACTTTCTCTCAGGAAGTCCCCTGCATTTAGGGCGAGAAGACAAGCACATCGCCCGGACGGAGCGCTGGCCATTTGGCCCCCATGACAGCGACGCACAGCGTTTAACCGTTGCACTTCACCCTCAGTACTAACTATCGGCAGCGATTCGTGGAGTCATCAGGACTCGCGGTGCAAAATCAGGGTCTCTCCGATGAACGGTTTGGCGTCGTGCTCCGTAGCGTCATGGCCGCAAGCCAAAGGGGTGACTTTCGGTTGCGCGACGGCTCCTCTGTCGGGATAGTTCGACTTACCAACTACCGAGGAAAGCGCCCACTCATGCCTCGACCCCGAACTGGACTTGGCCAGGGACTGGAAGCCCTGGTGCCGCCATTGCGCGATGCTTCGAGCATCGCGACATTTGCCCGACCCGTTGCTCCTACTTCGTGGGAGGTCGCGACGTTGCGACGTCGACGAAAGGGGCGATGCGTCCTCACGGTCGCCCCTTCTCAGCTATTGAAAAAGACAAAACGCCGAAAGCTCAAGGCTTCGACGCTGCTGACGCTCGGAACGCTCGGCGCCGCAGGCTGGGAGCTAACCGCGCTTTCGGGCCGCACGTTTTACTTGAAACGCCCTGTCGCCAGCCCCGAAGGCCAATAGAAGTTCGCGAGAAGCTAACAATCACCGTAGGATTCCCGCCATACAGCCAGTGACGGCTGCGGAGGGATAGCCATGACCTACAAGCCACCACGAATGCGTTTCGGAATATTTCTTGCGCCGTTTCACCGGGTTGGAGAGAACCCAACCGTCGCGTTAGAACGCGACCTCGAACTGATCGAGCATCTCGACCGGCTCAACTTCGATGAAGCCTGGATTGGCGAACACCACAGTGCCGGCTGGGAGCTGATTGCTTCGCCGGAGCTGATGATCGCCGCAGCGGCACAGCGAACGAAGACCATCAAACTGGGGACTGGCGTCAGTTCACTCCCGTACCACCACCCGTTCATCCTCGCGGACCGAATGGTCCAACTCGACCACATGACCCGGGGACGGGCGATGTTCGGAGTTGGGCCGGGAGCGTTGACCAGCGACGCCCACATGCTCGGAATCGATGCCCTGACGCAACGCGAGCGGATGGACGAAGCACTTGGGGTGATCCTGCGGCTCTTCCGTGGTGAAACGGTCACGCACCAGTCCGACTGGTTCACGATGCAGAACGCGCGGCTCCAGATCGCGCCATATACGTTCCCGCACATGCCTGTCGCGGTTGCCTCGTCGTTTTCGCCCGCGGGACCACAGGCGGCCGGAAAACACGGGGTCGGGATCCTCTCGGTCGCGGTCTCTCAGCCGGGAGGCCTAATCTCACTGGCTAAAACGTGGGAAATGGCCCAGGAGGCTGCGGACAAGGCGGACAAGGGCATGAGCCGCGAGGACTGGCGGCTGGTTATCCCCATCCACCTTGCGGAGACACGCGAGGAAGCAATCAAGGATGTTGACGAGGGCAGCCAGCATTTCAACAAGGCCTACTTCGAGAACACGCTTGGGCGGCCAGCTGACCCTTCGGTGAAGCCAGATGTCGCCTCCCAGGTCGAGCGGGGCGGTGCGATTGTCGGCACGCCGGACGATGCGATCGCAGCGATTGAGCGGATGCAGGAGCTGAGCGGCGGCTTCGGAGCAGTGCTCGGCCTCGCCCATGAATGGACGAGTTGGGAGAAGACCAAGCACAGCTACGAACTCTGGGCGCGGTACGTGGCTCCGCATTTCCAGGGTCAGCTGGAGCGGGTCAAAGACAACCAGCAGTTCGTTTCGGATAACCGCACGACGATCTTCGGTCCCAACGCGGCCGCTATCGGCAAAGCGTTCACCGACGGCGGTGTGGCGCTCCCGGAACCGATGCTGAAACGGATGCAGCGCGGGAATACATAGCCCTCACCCCCGGCCCCTCTCCACGTCGTGGAGAGGGGAGTTAAGAGCCTGGTGCCGACGCAACGAATCAGACGCCGGCTTTGGCCAGAGACGCTAGCAGTTCGATGGTCCGGGAGACGGCTTTGCTGTCGCCTTCGACGGCGAACGGGGACGCGTTGAAGTCGGTGACACCGGTTGCCGCGAGGGCGCGCACCTGGCTCTCGACTTCCTGCTCGGTGCCGACCATTGCGACTGATGCCGGATCGACAGCGCCCTCGACATCGAGGACGGCGCGATAGGACGGAAGCGTCCCGTACATTGCGAACACGCGGGAGGCGGTGGTGCGGGCTGCCGCAGCATCTGAGGTAACGGCTACTGGGAACCCTGCGACGATGCGTGGTGCGGGCCGACCAGCCGAAGCTGCAGCCGCGCGGATGGCCGGGATCGCCGTTTCGGCGAGGTATTTCGGGCCGCCCATCCAGGTGATAGTCCCGTCAGCCATCTTCCCTGCCAGCTTCAGCATCTGAGGGCCGAGTGCCGCGACGAGGACGGGTGGCTTGTTCGCCCCGGCGAGCTGGACCTGCGCGTTGACCTGGTATTCCTCGCCTTTGAATCGCACCTGTTCACCCGCAAGCAGCGGCATCAGGACGGAGAGGTATTCGCGGGTGTGGCGAATGGGCTTGGAATAGTCCAGACCCATCATGTTTTCGATGACGACCTTGTGGCTCAACCCTATCCCAAGCGTAAAACGGTTGTTGGACGCCCCGGCTGCCGTGAGAGCCTGCTGTGCCAGTGCGGCTGGATGCCGCGGGTAGGTCGGGACGACGCCGGTACCGAGCTCGATGGTGCTTGTTTCCCGCCCGGCGAGAGCGAGCAGCATGATCGCGTCGACGCCGAAGACGTTGGCAACCCAGGCTGAATCGAAGCCGCTCGACTCCGCCCGCTGCACCTGCTTGATCATGGCGGCAACGGTGCCGTCTTCGCCCGGACCTGGCCCTACTCCAATACCGATCTTCATGCGTGTCTCCTCAATTCGTTGTGTTGAAAGCCTACGCCAAACGCTGAGAGTCGATACCGACCGGCTCCGGCACGCGCGAATGGCGAACACCGTAGAATCGCGCCCATGCCGTACGCGACCGTAAACGCCGCCCGCATCTACTACGAACAGCATGGCAGCGGCCCCGACCTTGTCTTCCTGCACGGGGCCGGTGGCAATCACCTGGTCTGGTGGCAGCAGGTTGCGGAGTTCTCGAAGCGATTCCGATGCACTACTTTCGACGCAAGAGGGTGGGGACTGTCGCGAGGAGAGATGGCTGTCGGACGGTTTTCGCTCGGAACCGACCTGATCGCGCTGTTAGAACACCTCGGCATTGAGAAGACTCATGTCGTTGCCCAGTCGATGGGCGGCAGGTCGGTTGCCGGATTGTGCCGGCTGGCGCCGCAGAAGGCGTTGTCGTTCGTGCTGTGTGGAACTACCGCGGGCGCGACGGATGACCGCATTCGTGAACTGCAGGACGAACTCAAGGAAGAGCGCGGTGATGGCGGTTTGCGCGAGCACGCCCTGGCCCCGGGATACGAGGAGGCGAACCCGGCGATGGCGTTGCTGTATCGACAGCTGAACGGTCTCAATCCTCCGCGGCCAAAGGGAATGCTCGGACGGCCACCCTCGACCTACCGGGGAAGCACGCACGAAATGATCGCGGCGCTGAAGGTGCCGGTGCTGTACATCGTCGGTGAACACGACCTGATTACCTCCCCGGAGATGATCCGGCAGGCGCAGGGATTGATACCGGGCGCCGAGTTTCACGAGGTAAAAGGATCGGGTCATTCGTGCTATTTCGAGCGTGCGGACGAGTGGAATCGGGTCGTCGGTGAGTTTCTCGACCGCGTGCCCCGGGAGACAGGAGGTAAATAAGTGGTTGCCATTACGGGAACACCGCAGTTATTGTCTACCTCCGATGTCATGGACTTTCCGCTGGCTTGAGCATTTTCTTGCGCTGTTCCGTCGATCAGGTGGGCAGGACGCGGGCTGGGTTGAACCCTCGAACGCGATTACGCGTGCCGTGATGTCTGGTGCAATGACCGGCCTCGCGCTTTCCGTGCCAGAACCGGAGCCTGCCGAAGTCGTTGCGATCCCGGCACGCGAGCAGCCAGCGACCCGGACGGCTCAGCGCACACGACGACGACGCGCCGGCCGCGCGGCCTGATCTTTCGCGCCGTTCACCGGTATACTTTCGTCATGGCCATTTACGAGTACTACTGCCCCACCTGCCGAAATAAGTTCGAGCAGCGCCGCCCCATGTCGCAAGCCGCTGTGGCGACCAAGTGCGACCACGGCCACAAGGCTGAGCGCACACTCTCCGCGTTCGCGATGTCGCGGACAGGCGGCGGCGTGATGATGGATGAGATGTCTGCTGGCGGTGGTGGTTGCTGTGGTGGCGGCGGCTGCGCCTGCGGGAACTAACCTCCCCGACCTCGGCAGGAAACGGGCCCTGTAAACGGACGTTCAACGCACCGTTCGCGACGGGCTCTACCTCACTCCTGAATGTTTATCCCGAAACGGATCAAATCGGCGCGCAACTGGCGGATTAAGTCTTCGCCCATTTCGCGGCCGTTCGGGAAATCGTCGTCGCGATCCCAGCGCCAGGCGGCCACCATGGCAAGAATCAGCACGCGGCACTCACGAAGCAGTTCATCGTCCAGACCGGGGTAGTGCGGGCTCACATCTTCCGGCGCATCGGCCACGTCAAACTCGACCGGCCCGCGGCAAACCGTCTCGAAGTCGATGAAGAGCAGCCCTTCTTGCGTGCGGAGCAGATTGCCGGGATGAGGTTCGCCATGCAGAAGTTGTTCCGTGGTCGCTCGCTCGCGGATTGCCCTCGTTAGTTTCCGCAAGGTCGTGCTCAAGAGTTGTCTGTCTTCATCTCGAAGCTCCGGAGTCAGGGACCGGTCGTCGACGAGCCGTTGTGCCCACGCGGCACGATCGCTGAAATGTGGTGCTGGTAGGTCGATTTGCCGAAATCCCGCATGCAGCTGGACGAGAGCTTGGGCGTATTCGGCAGGTGCCACTTCTGGAGACGTGGCGGGCCTGTAATAACGCCAAAGCGTCACGACGAAGCCGTCTCGAACGTAGACCTTCGGCGGCACGCGAGGATCGAATATGGCTGTCGGGCCGCTTGTTTCGGCCAACCTTCGAACTACTTCGACTTCAAATTCCGCGCTGGCTTTGTGCTCGCCAAGCGCGACGCGAGCCAGAACGTCGCATGGCGAGAGACGAAGAGTGAGTCGATTCGAATCCTGGAGGATGACCACATCCTCGACGTCCAGGCCGAACGATGATGCAACGGACCTGGCAGCACCTATCGCCGACGGGATGAGGGACGTGTGCACTGGCGTGTCACCTTTCGTTTGTCGCCGCCGTCGTCTGCTCTCGTGTCGTCTTCGCTGGGTCTGGAACGTAGACCTAGCTCGCCCGCTGGTGGCGCGACTCTTCGTACGCAGCGGATGCTTCTGCGTCACTGGGCCGGCCGAAAACGAGGTAGCTGACCGACGCTGAAACGACGGCAAGGACCTCGATGACCGTCAGACCACCGACGATGAAGGTCATATCCTGCCAGAAGGGTTCTGGGAACATCTGGATGAGGCGATCCTTCCTTGGATCGAGGCGCCAGAGGTCGTTTCTGAAGGCTATCTCGTGGAACTTGGTCCAGGCTTCATCGAAACCTGTGGCCGCGAACGCCCCGACTACCCCGACAACCACCAGGCCAACGCCTACTCCGAAGAGCGAATACTTGGCGAGTTGGCGCGGGCTGCGTTCGCGGGTCCAGAGCACTACCCCGCCAATGTAGGCGATGATGATGGCCAGTGACGCCTCGTTCAGGCGGTAGACGGCGCGCATGAGGTTCTTCACATCGCGCATGTGCGAGATCTCTTCCTCGTTGAAGAGCGATGTCTCGCGGCCGTTGATGGTTACGGGGATACGCAGGCTGGAGCGGTCATCTTCGAAGTAACGAACGATATCGTCCGCTGCGACATCGAGTTCTTCGTATGAGACGCCCGTCGTTTGGTCGACGTGGTAGGTTCGAAAACCCTCTTTTGTAAACCACGAATCGCCGGCAGCGAATCGGACGTTGGCGGTGACCAGGAAGATCGGTACCGAGAGGACGAAGAGGGCGGTAGCAATAGTGGCGAAGAGTTTCATTGTGTGAGCGAAGCTGCTGACTTTCGGCATCGTGCGCAGGCAACGGCCATCGGTCAAACGCAGGGGCGAACCTCTGGTAAACTCGGCGAGGCCCGGCGCTCCAAGGCGCCGGGTTTCGTCGCCAAACGATACCCCGGAGAAGCCCCATGACCGCCCCTGCAGCCACGCCGGAGCTTGAATTCATCTTCAATCCGCGATCGATCGCCATTGCTGGCGTGTCTTCGAAAGAGACCGCTGCGTTCGGAGGCGGTGGGTTCGTTTCCTCGCTACAAGAGATTGGCTTCCGCGGTCCGATTTATCTCATTCACCCGACCGCGCCGGCGATCCGCGGCCTCCGCTGCTACCAGCGGCTGACTGACATTCCGGACGATGTGGATTACGTGATCTCGTCGGTGAGCGCGCGACTTGTTCCGCAATTGCTCGAGGACTGCATCACAAAGGGCGTGAAGGTTCTGCACCTGTTCACGGCGGGATTCACAGAAACCGGCGACGCCGAACGAGCAAAGATGGAACAGTCCGTTGTGGCACGGGCGCGGCAGGCTGGTATCCGCCTGATTGGGCCGAACTGCATGGGCCTTTACGTGCCCGATTCGCGTCTTGCGATGATGAACGGGCAGATCGCCGAATCCGGACCTGTTGGCATGGTCTCGCAGTCGGGGATGAATGCCGGCGAGTTCGTACGTTATGCAATCCCGCGCGGGATCCGATGTTCGAAGGTGATCAGCTTCGGGAACGGCGCAGACCTCAAAGCAGCCGACTTCTTTGAATACCTGGCTGACGACCCAAACACAGAAATCATCGTCGCCTACCTCGAAGGAATTCAGGATGGCCCACGGCTGGCGAAGGCGATCCGAAGGGCGGGCAAGAAGAAGCCGGTGGCGATCCTCAAGAGCGGCCGGACTGAAGCCGGATCACGGGCGGCGAGTTCTCACACCGCCTCGCTCGCCGGTTCGCTCCAGATTTTCGATGCCCTTTGCAAGCAAGCCGGCGCAATCCGGGTAGAAAGCCTTGAAGAGCTGGTGGATACGGCGGTGGCCTTCCGCTTCGTGAAAGAACTAGCGGGGCCGCGCGTGGTGGTTGTGGGCGGCGGCGGCGGCGCGAGCGTCCTCGCGGCAGACGACCTTGATGCGGCCGGGCTCGAGCTGCCTGCACTGCTGCCGGAGACCCAGGAAGAGCTGGGCAAAGTCACGCACGAAGCGGGAACCAGCATTCGCAATCCGATCGACACGACCAGCCTCTGGGACGATGCGGCCTTCGAGGGGACGCTCCGACCGTGCTCAACGGCGGCCAACATCGATGTGATCCTGTATCACACGAGCTTCGGTGGAGGCCCCGTCTCCCGCCAGACGGGCATGCGCGAGCGGATGACGCGCCAGGCCGAGGTGCTTGGGCGGATTCAGCGCGAATCGGGGAAACCGTTGGTTGTTGCCATCCGGCCTGCAGTCACAGGCGACGCGTTCGACCTTTCCTCGGATTTCCAGGAACTCTGCTGGAAGCAGGGCATCGCGACCTTCCCGAGCATCGCCCGCGCCGCGCAGGCACTGGCGAACCTTGTGGAGTGGCAGAGGCGCCGCGGATAGCACTCGTCTTAGTTCGATAAAGTTGATAGACTTCGTCAACAACATGGACCGAACACGACTTCAGGAATTCCGCTGCTGCGCATGGCGGACGGTTTCGTACCGCGCGGCCGAGATGGCCGCCGCCCGCGCCGACGTTGAAGGTCGCCACTCTGACGACAGCATTGTCACGAGTTGCCAGCGGCTGGAGGCGTACGGCTTCGGTAATTGCGACTGTGGCGCGCCGGAGCAGCTCAGAGGGTATGCCGCCCTCGAACGTCTGGCAGCCGTCGCCGCTGGCCTTGAATCTGTCGTACTGGGCGAGGACCAGGTGACCGGGCAGGTTCGTGGTGCGTTCGCTACTTCGAGTGGCGACTTGCGGGCTGCTTTCGACCTCGCGATTTCGGCCGCGCGCGCATTGCGCGCCGAGACCAAGTTCGATAGCCACGCTGGACACCTCCTCGACAAAGCCCTGCGACTCTCGACGATGGAACCGACGGGGACATTGCTTGTCCTCGGGGTCGGGGCGATGGGGAAGCTAGTTGCGGAACGAGGCGTCGAGCTCGGATTCGACGTGACTGTCGCTGCACGGCGCTTGCCTGACACACCAGTGGCGGGCACTTTCGTTGAATTGGCGAACGTCCCCGGCCTCCAGCGTTTCGACGTCATCGTTGGGTGCCTTGGTTCCGGGGCGGGTGAAATCGCTCCGCGTGTGTTACCCGCGGCTCGCCTGCTCATCGACCTCGGGACACCACGCAACTTCTCGGTGCTCTCTGGCCCGGGAGTGGTTGCCATCTCGGACATGCTCGATGACGAACACTCACGCCCTCATGCGATGGCGCGGCGGAAGCGGCTCCGGGACCGGCTGGGCGTGATCCTCGACGGGCGCATCGCCCGGCTGCGCGAGGACTCGCGGTCGCCGGTGGGCTCGCTGAGGGCTGAAGTCGAGGCCATTCGAAAGCAAGAAGTCGAGCGTGCGAAACGACTGCACCCGGATGTGCCCGCTGAGGTGCTGGAAGCCGTGACACGCTCGCTGATCGACAAGGTGTTTCACGCGCCGACCAGCCGAATGCGATCTCTCGAAGACGATTCGTTGGCTCGGGAACTGGCCGCTCTGTTCGAAAAGTAGTCGCACGCGGCTTTCCCCGTCTGAGCCCGGACACGCTTACGGCGAGACGAGCGAGACCTCCCGGTCTCGCCTCTGACGAACGTCCTCGCTCTAGTCGCCGAGCGGACGATTCAGTACGCGGGGGCGATCGGTGCGGCTCTTCGGCGGTTCGAGTTGTCCTTCCACGACTGGCTGACACTTTGGGCACCACGCGGTATGGCGCATGTCGACTCCTTGAGGGGCCGTGCGAAGGCGGCTGTGACATCGCCGGCATGGTTGCCCGCCGCGCATGTATGCGTACATCGATGGACGACGGGTCAGCTCAAGTGCGTTCTCCTTGCCTACGCTCGCGCGTAGCAGCGCCTGGGCCTTTCCGAGTAAGAGCAGGAGCTCTTCGTCGGAGAGTTCGGAGACGCGTCGCCAGGGATTCATCCTCGCGTGGAACAGCGACTCGTTCTTCCAGATGTTGCCGACACCTGCTACGGCACGCTGATCCATGATCGCGTCGCCGATGGTCAGCATCTCGCGCGTCGGGTGGCGCAGTCGAAGCACGGCTTCCTCGATATCGAATGCGTCGTCGAGGAGATCGGGACCGAGATTCGAGATCGGGCTGTGATAGCCGAGACTGCGTTCCTCGATGAGTTCGATGACCGGAGCGCTGAAGTTCACCACAACGGCATCATCGACCTCGAGGACGAGGCGAGCTTCGCGTTCGGGGCGGGTCCACGGCTCACCCGGTTTGTAGACGTGCCAGGTCCCGTACATGCGGAGATGACCGCGCAAGGCGAGGCCGTTTTCGAAGCTGATGATGAGGTTCTTTCCCTGGGAACGGACGCCGGTGCACTGCTGACCGACGATCTTCGCGACGCGTGGGACCGGGCCGGGGCCGTGGCTGCGGGCGGCGCGGATCACTTTGCCTTCGAGCGGGGCTCGTACCTTGTTGGCGAAGCGAAAGAGCGCATCGCCCTCAGGCATGTGCGAGAGCCTCAGCACGCAGCGGACGCTTCGTGTAGCCACGGAAGCCCTTCGCAAACCCGGCGTCGAGCAGCACTGCCGCAAGCGGCGACTCCATCGCTGGTTGTCCGTCGATGCGGTCGATGGAGAGGCCTTTGCTTCCAAGCGCGATCGCGTCGACTGAGAGGGCCGAGATGGCCTCAGCGAGCAGATCCTCGCTTTCGGCGGCGGGAAAGGTCAGGAGGCCCCGGTGGCCACGGTCGAGGTAGAGAATCGGGTCGCCGTTGACAAGAACGACTCGTGCGCCAGCGACTCGCTGGTAGGCCTTGCGCGATTCGCCCTCGTCGCGGGGCCAGGCAAGCGTCGCCCCGTACGGTTGAGCCGGATCGGTGGCGGAAAGAATCGAGACCATCGGTTCATCCGGGAGATCGCGTTCAGCGCGAACTCGTTCGGCGGCGCCGGGCAGCGCGAACTGGGCCGCGCCCAGGCCCTCCACGAAGTACCCACGCCGCACACGACCAGCATCTTCCATTGCTTTGAGGACTGGATAGACGGCGGAGAACCCCCCGGTGAGGTCTTCGCCGGCAACGCCCTCACGAGTAACGATTCCGAGGCGCTCGAGGAAGGTTTCGGCCCGGGCGTGAGATGCAGCGGTCAACGCCTGCCTGGACTCTTCTAGGGGGCCAGTGCGAACCAGTGACCAACGGCCAGCGGTTTCCGGAGGCAACCTGTTCATCCGACCGCGCGATGGCGGGCCGCTGCTGCGCCGCGGCCAGTTCAGGGCGCGAACGGGGGCAAGGGTGTCGTTCGTGACCGCACCGGACCAGACGAGGTCCCAGAGCGCTTCGAGGACTTCCGCGTGCGGGGCTGCGGCCGCGACCACCAGGTCGCTAAAGAACTGCGCGCCACGGGCCTTCAGCGCCTCCAGGATGGCGCCGTGCAGCGGCGACTCTGGCTCGGCGAGGGCGGGCGCGAACCGCTCCAACGATTCGCGACGAACGAGGACGATTCGACCGTCGTCGCGACCAATTCGCCCGGCACCAAACCAGGCGACTTCTCCTGAGGCAAGGAGGGTGTCGAGCATCGACGGCTGGAAGTCGGCAACTCGAGCGGGAAGCACCTCGCGTTCGAGGACGCTGGCGGGCAACGACGCCCCCTCCAACTGGTCGATCACGGTGCGCAAACGTTCCGGGCCGCGCTGCGAGGAGCCAATGCCGTGCCATCGCTGCAGGAATCGAGCATACGTGGCACCGGTGACCGGTTCGACCTCCTTGCGGAGGCGGGCAAGCGAACGGCTCTTAATTTGGCGAAGGACTTCGGGGTCGCACCACTCGCGTTCAGTGCCACCGGGCCGGAAGTCGCCGTGAAGGATGGCACCATCGGCGTCCATCTCTTCGAGCGTTTCGCGAACCAGGGAATCGGGGAGCGCCCAACGCTTCGCCGGCGAGGCGGTGACGAACGGCGCGTGCGTACGTGCATATCGGGCGAGCAATCCCTCCAGTGCGCCCTCACTTCGACGGAGGAAGACCTCAGGAACCCCAACGGGAATCGAGACGCCGAGCGCGTCACGGAAGCGGCCGGCGTCTTCTATGGGAATCCAACGCTCCTGACCACCGATCCTGGTGCGGCAGGCGCGTCGACTGGCTTCGAGCTCGATGAGCCACGGCTCGGCGTTCGCAGGATCCACCAACCTGACCGCGACTTCGGAAACATCGAGGTCACCGAGTCGGCGAAGCAAGTCGTGGACGTGGTCCAGTGTCTTTGCCTTGCGGTTGTCGGTGAGGCACTGGAGTTCGAGTTCGACTTGTTCAATGGCTGCGGGATCGAGGAGTTCGCGGAGTTCTGCCTCGCCGAGCAGGTCTCGGAGCAGGTTGCGGTCGAGGGTGAGGGCCTGTGCACGACGCTCGGCAAGCGGTGCATCGCCTTCGTACATGTACGCCGCCACGTAGTCGAAGAGAAGCGATCGGGCGAACGGCGAGGCCTCACGCGTTTCGACGGCAGCGATGCGTATCTCGCGGTTCTGGACCTGGCGAAGGACCTCCACGAGGCCCGGAAGATCGAAGACGTCGCGTAGGCATTCGCGATAGGTCTCGAGGATGATCGGGAACGAACCGTAGCGACTGGCGACCGCGAGGAGGTTCGCCGAGCGCTGGCGCTGGAGCCAGAGAGGCGAACGCGAACCGGGGCGTTTCCTCGGCAGGAGGAGCGCGCGACCCGCGTTTTCGCGGAAGTGCGATGCGAAGAGCGCGGTATTGGCGAGGCGGGAGACGATCATCTCTTCGACTTCGTCCGGCGAGGGGAAGAGCGAGTCGACGGATGGGAGTTCATCGCCGCCGGCAAACCGAATCGCGATGCCGTCGTCGCTCCAGATGGTTTGGACGTCGAAGCCGCTTCGGTCGGCGAGTGTTGCTTCGATTGCCTGCGCCCATGGTGCGTGAACCTGCCCGCCGAAGGGCGAAAGGATGACCATTCGCCAGTCGCCGAGTTCGTCGCGGTACTTTTCGACCACGATGGTTCGGTCGGTCGGGAGTTGGCCTGTGGCTTCCTTCTCTTCGGCGAGATATGCGAGCAGGTTCGTCGCGGCGTTCTTATCGAGGTCGTGAATGTCGCGGAGCTTTGCGGTCGCTTTGACCGGATCACGGATTGCGTCGAGTTCGCGGGTGAATGCGCCGATTGCGCGACCGAATTCGAGCGGGCGGCCCACGCCGTCGCCCTTCCAGAATGGCATCTTGCCGGGCTCGCCGGGGGCAGGTGAAACGATGACCTGGTCGCGAGTGATCTGTTCGATCCGCCAGGTTGTGGCGCCTAGCAGGAAGGTTTCACCGGGACGGCTCTCGTAAACCATCTCCTCGTCGAGTTCGCCGACGCGCGGGCCGCCCACGCCGAGAAAGACGCCATAGAGTCCGCGGTCCGGAATGGTGCCGGCGTTAACCAGCGCGATTGTGCGAGCGTCACGGCGGCTGGAGAGGACCTGAGTGTCGCGGTCCCAGAGAATGCGCGGCTTGAGGTCGGCGAATTCATCGGACGGGTACTGCCCTGCGAGCATGCCGAGGACGCCTTCCAACTGCTCGCGGCTGAGCTCAGCGAAGTTGTAGCAGCGCCGAACCATGGCATACAGCTCTTCGACGGTGAGGTCCTCAGCAGCGCAGGCGGCGACCACCTGCTGAGCGAGGACGTCGAGCGGATTGCGGGGCACTTCGGTCTTCTCAATGAGGCCTTCTCGCATCCTTTGAGTGACGACGGCGCACTCCAGGAGATCGCCGCGGAACTTCGGGAAGATGCGCCCGATACTTGTGGCACCGACCTGATGCCCGGCACGGCCGACGCGTTGGAGGCCGCGAGCGACGGACTTCGGGGACTCGACCTGGATGACGAGGTCCACGGCGCCCATGTCGACGCCGAGTTCCATGGAACTGGTGCAGGCGAGGCCGGGAATGGTGCCTGCCTTCAGGCGTTCCTCCGCCTCGAGCCGCTGTTCGCGCGAGACCGAACCGTGATGGGCGAGAAGCAGTTCCTCACCGGCGAGTTCATTGATACGAGCGGCAAGGCGTTCCGCCAAGCGGCGATTGTTGACGAACACCAGGGTCGACCGGTGTGAGCGAATCAGTTCGAGCAGCTGCGGATAGAGTGCTGGCCAGATCGACGTTCTCGCCTCAGGTCCGACTTCCGACTCGGGTGTCGGGCCTACGAGTTCGCCGAGCCTCGTCATGTCTTCTACGGGAACCACGACCTGAAGGTCGAGGGCTCGGCGGGCGCCCGCGTCAGCGATTCGCACCGGGCGATCGCCGCCGAGATACTTCGCGACTTCTTCGAGCGGGCGTTGGGTGGCCGACAAACCGATGCGCTGGAACGGGCGGCCGGTGAGGCGTTCCAGGCGTTCGAGCGATAGCGCGAGGTGGGCGCCGCGTTTCGTGGCCGCCATGGTGTGGATTTCGTCGACGATGACGGTGTCGACGGTTTCGAGGATGGACTTCGCTTGCGAGGTCAGCATCAGGTAGAGCGATTCGGGCGTCGTGATGAGGATGTCTGGCGGGTCCTTGCGGAGGTCGGCGCGTTCCTTCGTTGGGGTATCGCCCGTACGAGTTGCCACTGTTATGTCCGGTACGGGAAGGCCTTCGCGAGCGGCGGCAATCCGAAGCCCTGCCAGCGGGGCGCGAAGGTTTCGCTCGATGTCGTAGGAGAGCGCTTTGAGCGGCGAAATGTAGAGGACGGAAACGCCGGCACGGACGGGCTTCCCATTCTTGCCGACCGGCAACGGTGGCCTGACCGCCAGGCGATCGAGGCAAGAAAGGAAGGCCGCGAGCGTCTTTCCGGAGCCGGTTGGGGCGAGGAGCAATGTGTGCTCACCTGCCGAAATGGCATCCCAGCCGAGTTCTTGGGCCTGCGTCGGAGCCTCGAAGGTGTCGCGAAACCAGTGCCGGGCGGCGGGACTGAATCGTTCGAGTGCGGAAGCTGAGGACGCAGCGGCTACCATCGGGCTATTGTGCCAGACGGAGCGAAAGTTAGCACAAGTGTTCGGCTACTTGGCCTTGGTAGCGGGCGACCTGCGAGTTTTTGCTGCGGGTGCTTTCGCGGGAGTTGGCTTCGGGGGCGCTATTACCGGTGCGTCCTGGACGCTTTCGGTAACGAAACCGAGGTGAGCGCGACGTTCATCGGCTTCCGGGTGAATTTCAACGCGAAAGATGGTCTGGTACGGGATGAAAGTCTGCACTGGATGCGGGTGGTCGGGTAGAGACGTCTGCAAGGCGACCCACTGGTCGGCTACACCGGAGATTCCGTTCACGTAGTGCGTGACGCCGTCGACGGTCATGAGTTCGAGCACCGGAACGTTGCACCCTACCTGTTTGCAGAAGCTAGCAACGGCCGGAGGGATGACGTGTTCAAAGAACGCTCGATCGAAAGGGACTCCGTTGGAGACGATGGTTGGTTGCGGGGGGCCGGCTTGTGGGGCAGCAACGCCCGGGGGCAGATAGATGACGCGGGACGGCTGTTGAGTCATGCTGCGAGAGTAGGTACTGGGACTCGCGCTGACAACTCTGCGCGTAGACGCGGTGCTCCGTAAGCGCTATGATTTTCATAGCTACTGTGGCGGAAGTCACAGACCAAATCGCAATGACCTTTTGGAGGCATTCCCCTTATGACCACCGAGTCCGCAGCCCCGGTTGTACTCGTCAATATCACCGACAAGGCCGCTGAGAAGGCCAAGGCGCTCCTTGAAGCGCGCGAACTGACCGAAGGCGCACTCCGCGTGTTCGTCGCTGGTGGCGGCTGCAGCGGCTACCAGTACGGCATGGCCCTCGCCCGCTCGGCCGAGGACGACGACATTATCCTCGAGCAGTCCGGCGTGAAGATCGTCATCGACCCCGAAAGCGCACAGTATCTCTCTGGCGCCGAGATCGATTACGTCGACGACATCATGAAGAGCGGCTTCTCGATTTTTAACCCGAACGCGACCAAGTCGTGTGCATGTGGTTCGAGCTTCCAGACCGCCGACGGCAGCGGCCAGGCCCGATCCTGCGGGTCGTAAGACTTCAATAACTCCCTTTCCTGGACATGTGAGACAGGCCCGCGAATGCGGGCCTGTTTTGCGTTATGGCGACACGAGCGCGAGCTTCCGCTCGCGCCTCTGACGGCTGGCGCCGGGGACCTTCGGCGAACTGCTAGATAAGGTTGCGGAGGAGCTGGGTTTCGCTGGTGAGGAAGACCATAGAGGCGCGGGTGGCCCCGCGGAGGCGACCGAATTCTGCGTCGGTGACTGCCATTTCGTCGAACTTTTCGAGTTCGGAGAGTGAGTCGAATTCGCCGACGATGGAAACGCCGTTCGTGTGGCCGGTCATCTTCGACCAGACGCTGGTGTGGGCGTCGATTCCGCGCTGCTTCTGGTAGTCGAGGGCTACGGACACCGAATTGATGAAGTCGCGGTGGTGGCCCGGCTGGACGTCGCCGTGAAGGACGCGCATGTAGCGGCGAGGGGCGGTCGCGTCCTCGGAAGTCATCAGGCCTTCGGAGTGGTAGGCGAGGCGCAGAATGGCGACCTCGGAACCTTCGTAGACCATGTGGGCGCGCACTTCTCGACGAACAATCGCGAAACGAGCGTCTTCGGTGGAGAGGTCGGTCCACTTCTCCAGGTCTTCGAGCGTATTGAAGTCGGCAGCGATGACGACGGAATTGTTCTGACCGGTCATTGCTCCCCAGACGGCCGTTCGGGCACGGATACCACGTTCTGTCTGGTATGAGTTTGCTTCGGCCATTGCCGCGAGGAAGTCGCGCGTTTGTCCCTGTGAGATCACTCCGGTGAGAATTCGACGGTACATGCACGACTCCAATTGATTCCGGTTTCACGGCCCCGGCGGGCGCAAGTGTACCAGAGAGACCGGACTTCTCCGTGAGCACGCCGCTATACTCCGCCGATGGCCCTCTACGTCGCCTACTTTCGATTCAAACCAGGCACGAACGCACTCCAGGGTCTGGAGGCGTTTGAGCGGCGCAAGACGTTCGAGCATCCGCCGCAGGCGACGGTTCTTGGCGAGTACTGGGTGAACGCGCCGGAGGGCGACCCGCAGGTGGTCGTGGTCTGGGAGGCGGACGACGAAGGCCCCGGCGACTACTACGACGCAGCCTGGGGCGACATCTTCGACATCACCACATCGCTGGCGACGCTGCCCGTGAGCGAACTGCCGGCAGACTTGCCGGACGGGTTGAAGGGGCGGCTGTAGAGAAAGCGCACGGGCAATCTGCGGGGCGGCCCTCGATGCAATTCCCAGCGCTCCTTGTCAGTCGCGCCTTGTTTTCGCGGCTACTTGCCTTTGAAGGTTGGTTCGCGGCGCTCGGCGAAGGCGCTGAGCGATTCCTTGAAGTCCTCGGTGCGGGTGAGCGGGAGGAGCTGGAGGAGGATGTGGTCCACGGCTGCTTCGAAGGTTTCGTCCTGGCCCAGGCGCATCATGCGCTTCGTCGCCTGCACGGCGAGAGGAGCGTTGTTCGCGATTTTCGTCGCCCATGCCCGTGCCTCGTTCATCACGTCTTCCTGCGGGACGACTTTGTTCACGAGGCCAACTTCGAGCGACTTCTGGGCATCGAGGACGTCGCCGAGGAAGGCGACTTCGGCGGCTTTCGCCCAGCCGAGTAGACGCGGGAGGTACCAGCAACCGCCACTCTCGGGGACGATGCCGCGCTTCGCGAAAACGGCGCCCATCTTGGCGTTTTCGCTGGCGATGCGGATGTCGCAACCGAGTGCCAGGTCCATGCCATAACCGGCCGCAGGCCCGTTCAGGGCACAGACGATCGGCTTGTCCATGCGGTTAATCACGACGGGCGGAGAGTTGTGGAGGTCGAAGAGCTGGTAGCCACCACCACCGAGTTGGACCGAGCCATCGCTGTTGCCGTTGCCGTCCTGCGCCTTCAGGTCGAGGCCGGCGCAGAAGCCGCGGCCAGCACCGGTGAGGATGATCGCACGGACATCCCGGTCGATGTTGGCTGCCTGCAGCGTCGAGGCCAGAGCGTTCAACATCGGCACGCTGATGGCGTTGAGTCGGTCGGGACGGTTCAGGGTGATGGTGAGGACGTTGCCGTCCTGTTCGACAAGAAGATGTTCGGTGGGTGATTTCGGGATCATGGCGACGCCTCCGGGTTCTGATGCGTCGCGAGTGTTGCATCAGGCCGAGTTCGTAGCAAACGAAACTCCGGTCAGCGGAGGAGGAACTCGTGGAGCGTGAGACCGCTGTCCTTCACCTGCTGGGCGATGTCCTTGCCGACGTAGCGGACATGCCATGGTTCGGCCGCGTAACCGGTGATGGCTTCCTTGCCCTCGGGATAGCTGACGATAAACCCGAAGCGGTAGGAGTTGGCGGCAATCCAGGCGGCTTCTGGAGTACCGATGGTGCATTCAAGTTCGCAGCCGGACCAGCCGACATCAGCAGTCGTGCCGAGCTGGTGCTCGCTGTGGCCGGGGCGCGCACTGGTTCGGTCGGCGTATTCCTTGCCGTTCACACTCACCCAGTAGTCGTAGGTTGCTGACTGTTCGCCGTAGCTGCGGTAGGCACTGTTCACGTAGAGGGCATAGCCATCCTGTTGGGCGGCTTCGAACATCTGGACGATGGCGGCGCCGGCTTCTGAGCGCATACGCATCACGCCGCTTGAGTACTGCGCCGGGAGCGCCTGAAGGTCAGAGGGCTCGCAGCTCGCAGCGAGGACGTGTTGTTTGTCGAGCGGGGCGAGGACATCTCCGCAGGTGACCTGAACGGAGCCATCCGGACCGACCGTCGGAGGGGCGGTGGGAGCGGTTGTGGGCGAGTTTCCGGGAGATGTGGCACCGGGAGTGGCTTCCGTGGTCGGCGTATCGGTCGGCTCTGTGCCGGGATTGACCGGCGGGTCATCGCCGGAAAACGCATCCGAAGCGACTGAAATCAAGACGACGAACGCAAGTACGACCGCGACCACGCCAACGATGAACAGGACCGGCAGACCATTTCCGCGCTCGGAACCGCCAACAGCTGGTTGTTTCGCACCGTTCTTGCGAACCGGTCGGCGGCGTGAGTCAGTCATCACAGCAACCTTATCCCGGTGGGCGGTTGTGGCCTACGGATGATTTCACTCAAAACTTACCCGTGGGTCGCGAGCCGCGTCATCGAGGAAAGCGCGAAGCAGAGCATTGGTGACCGCCGGCTGCTCCATCTGGAGGAAGTGGCCGGTGCCCGGGACCGGCTCCTGGCGAAGGAACAAGGTCTTCTCGCGAAGCCATGCCGGATCGCCAAGTGGTTTTTCGGCCCAGATTGCCATGAATGGTTTCGTGTCTGCTTCGTGGATGAGGCGAGGCATGTCCTGGCCAACAAGATGCAGGTCTTCGAGCATGCCGGCACCGACATCCGCGGGGCAGGTGAGGAGGACATTTTCGATGTACGCGGCGGAAAGCGGGTTGGGCGGATCGCAATTGAATGAGCGGATGTAGCCTTCAACGGCCGCCATGGAACCGGCTTCACGTATTCGCTGAACGGAGCGGGGTGAGCCAGCGCCGGTGTCGGCGTTGATCGGCGAATCGATGGTCACTATGCCGTAGACGAGTTCCGGGTAGCGACCGTTCAAGGCCAGGGAAATGACGCCGCCGAGACTGTGTCCAACGAGGATGACGGGTGGTAGCTGAAGTTGGCGGATGAGTACGGCGACGTCTTCGAGGGCTTTTCCCACGCTGTAAGGCGGGATTGCCGAGGAAGCGCCGCGGCCGCGCAAATCGACGGCGATGCAGCGATTGTTCGCGGAGAGGTCCGCGACCTGCGCATCCCAGCAGGTCTGGTCACAGGCCCAGCCGTGAACGAAGACGAACACCGGCGTGCCGGAGCCGACATCCGTGAAATGAATATCGGCCCCGTTGATGGTTAGCTGCGCCATCGCGCGACGCGCCGCCGTGACTTCTTCTTCTGTTTCTTCCCAGCTGCGGACATCGCGGACTTCAGAGCGAGCAAGGCGACAGTACGAACGGCCGACTGGGCAAGCGATGCGCCCTTTTTGCCGCGTTTCTTCAGCTTCTTCCGGTCGATGCGCTCGACCGCAGTGCGGACAGTGCCCGGCGCGTGACGAGAGCTTTCGCCCAAGAGCGCGAGCGCTTCGTTCGCGGCGGTGCGGGCACTCTCAAGGTCGACCTGCGACAGGGTCTGGCGAGCGCGCCGCGAACCCTGTGCACCGACCACGCTGAGTCGAGCAACGACTTCAGCCGCTCGTTCACGGGCCTGGTCGATATCAATGGTGTGAACTGGCAGGGCCGACAGATGTTCAGTTGCCTGGGCCGCCCGGCCCTTGACCGAATTCTTTTCGGCACGCTTCTTCTTCGCCTGGTTCAGGACGACGCCAGCGCCAGCGATAGCGAACACTGCCGCCGCTCCCGCAGCTATAAGGACGACAAGGCTCGGGCCACGACGCGATGCAGCGTTGTGCTCTTCGAGAAGCTGTTCGAGTGGCGGCGTCGCGGACCCGGGCGGTGTCAGGTCTCCGCGCTCGAGATCCACAAGGAATTCGCGGACGCCTTCTGTAAACTCATCGGGGCTATCGCCGGGGACACTGTGCCCAGCGCCGGGAATGACAATCATGCGAGCCTGGTGCATCTCGGTCGCGGCACGCTCGGCGACTTCCTGCGTGAGAACGTCGCTCTCGGCGCCGCGGATGAGCAGCGTGGGGACGCGCACGCCGCGGAAGAGCGACCATGAGTCATCGTTGCCCGCTTCGCTGCCGATGCGGAGGCCGTTATCAGGCTGGCGAAAGCGCCTGTCGAATTTCCAGGTGTATTTGCCACTTTCCGTGGGCTTCAGGCGATGTCGCATCCGTTCGCGAATGTTTTCGAGCGTGCGACGCTGGTTGAAACGGTGCGCGAGTTCAACGAACTCTTCGAATTCGAGTTCATCGGGGCCACGGGTGAAGCGGACGATGTTGTCGACACCTTCCTTGGCTGATTCGGGACCGACATCGACGAGGACGAGGGCGCGGACGTGTTGCGGATAGAGATTCGTGTACGTGACTGCGTTGAGGCCACCCATGCTGTGCCCGACGAGGATGAAGCGTTCGATGCCGAGCTCCTTGCGGAAGGCTTCGAGGTCGGAGACGAAGGCCGAGCGGGTGTAGTCGCCTTCGTCCGACCAGTCGCTGTCGCCGTGACCGCGCTGGTCGAGGGCGATGAGGCGATAACGGTCCTGCATGCGGTCGGCGAACTCGTCGAACATGTGTCCGGACACGCCGAACCCATGGAGCATGATGATGGGCATCGCGGCGGGATTGCCCCATTCCTGGTAGCTCAAGTTCAGCTTTCCAACGTTCACGCTGCGTTCGAGATACCCGGCAGTCACCATCGTGTTGTCTCCATCCAAGTTGTCCTGCTGTATCCAACAGGAGCATCGATGATAACACCGGGGGCCAAACCTGACCGACGTGAAATGATGTTGCAACGATTCAGCAACACCGGGCGCCGTGGCAAGTGTCGAGTTAACGACGGATTGCGACTAGCTAACCGGGGGCAAGCCCTGCTCGGCCCGGAGTGAGTTGTACTGGTTCACGAGGGCGTCGCCCTGGTAGGCAAAACCACCGCCCGGGTTGAAGGAATAGTTGTAAGCGGCGCGTACCGCGTACTCGCCCGTGTAGCCGGCACGTTCCCCGGCTTGCCAGGCTTCTGCGAGGCCCTTTGCGGCGCGATCAATGTTCGCCTCGGGATCGAAACGGCTGTCGCCCATGCCGCTGCCGTAGCCCTGATCGTGGAGTTGGAACAGCCCAACGGAGTGCCCGCTGTCTCCGACTGCGTCGGGGCGACCGCCGCTTTCGATGAGCATGACCGACTTCAAGAACAGGGGCGGAACGTTGTATTTCTGTCCGGCGCGGTTCAAGAGGCTATCCCACTGGTCGGGGTCTGCGTTGCTGTTTGACTGGACGGGGGTGTGAGGCGACACCGAGCGCTTCGCGGAACTGCTGGTTTTCGTGGCCGCTGCGGCGCTCGCCCGGGTACCGGTTGTTCGTGCCGGTGAGGTGGATGGCAACTGAAAAGTTGAATCGGCGCCAGTTGTTAGCGAGGTCGTGCGACCGTGCGCTATCGCGCCGGCTTCCGCGAGGGAAACGTGCGCCGAAGAAACGAAGCCGTGGGCGCTCGGATCGATTGCCATCATGACAAAGCTAGAGGGCCATCGAACCAGCAACCATTGCGTGCCCACCGTATTGTTTGTGGGGAAACCCCCAATGTGGAGCGAGAACAATGCCAGAACCGCGAATACCGGACCCGACGCTGATGGCGCGCCTGCAACTCAGTGTAAAAGGCATCGATTGGGCTGCCGGACTGGTGAAGCCGTGGCAGCACGAGGTCGTCGACGACCTGTGGTCTGCACATCACCAGTTGGCTCACCTGATCGCCGTCGAGACCGAGAACTTCCAGCCGCGCATTCTGCGGATCCTCAAGGAAGACACAACCACAGCTCGAATCGTGGGATACCGATGCTTTCAACGCGCGGTATGCGCCGAATGGGGACATCGAGGAGCTGGCCGAGACCTTCATGTCCGAGCGAGCAAAGACGGTCGACTACTTCAAGGCGCTGGCTCCAGAACAGTGGCAGCGCACCGGCACGTGGCCGGATGGTCATGAGGTCGACCTGGCGTGGCTCGCCGAGAAGGTGCTCTGGCACGCGCTGGACCACTTCGCGGTGTTGCTCGATTTGCACGGAGAGTTCGAGCAGAAACAGGCGCCCCGGTGGGGAAGTTAGCTTTTAGCGGTTTGCCGTTGGCCGTTTCGTCGCCGCCGGATTATTCGTTCGAGGATGAGCCGGGCAGGACTCGGCGGGCGGTGGGGTGTGTGACCTGGAAGGCTTCACGGCCCTCGGCGCTGCGCTGGAGGGTGGGGTAGCCGGTCGCTTACGCTCGCGGTTCGATGCCGCGTGCAGTTTCGAGGATGAGCCGCGCGGATTCGGTAGGCGGGCGGTGGGTCGTGTCGACCTGTAGAAATTCGGGTGGTCGGTGGTGAACCGGGGCACTTCGTCGTTCAGCCGACTCGCCTCAATCGGGTCGAGCAACTTCATTCGCTGGCGGCGCGACTCGGTGCCAATGCGGTTCACGAGCTCTGATGTTTCGCAGGTTAGCAATACCGGGATGAATCGGCAGCCGCGTACCTCGGCGACCGCGACATTTTCAAGGAAGTAGGCGTATTCGTGCTCGTCTTGGCCGCGAATGTAGTTGGTGAAGATGAATGAGAGGTAGGAGGGCGAGAGGTGCATCATTGCATCGAGTACAGCCTGGCGGACCTGGCGCACATACGCCCACACTCCCGGCGGCAGAGGCTTGAACCCGTCCTGGTCCAGGACGTTAAAGATCACGTTGGCAACGCTGTGATTGTCGACGAACTTCGCGCCAGTAAGGCGAGCAAGTTCGGAACCCACTGTGAATTTGCCGACTCCCGGCGTCCCAATCAGATGGAAGATTGTCGGGCGTCTCCAGCGCTTGCTGCTCCATGGTCGAATGACGATAGCAACTTCGGAGGCGCGGCGGCTACTCCAGTGAGACAGCCTCATACGCTCCGGACTTCAGCGCCTCCAGCAGTTCAGCATCGGACTCAATGCGTGGCAGATGGAACCGCGTCGCAGCGCGGCCCAACTTCGTCCGGCGCGTGGGCGTCTGAGCCGCCGATTCCCGGCAGGCGGAAGCCCTTCGCCAAACCAGCCGCCGCCATGTTCTTGAGCCTGGAATCAGAGCCGTTGACGGACTCAACAGAGGCGAAGAACTCGACGGTTTCGTGGGTGATGCGCAGGAGGCCATCACGGGCCGGATGGGCGAGGAAGATCAGTCCTCCGGAGGCTTCGGCTGCGACGAAGACTTCGCTCGCGACAGCCGAGAACCTTGACCGGATCGAGGCCGAAGGCGAGGACATGACCGAGGTCGGTGGTGAGTTCGACCGCTGTGAATACCGCGATGGGCGAGTCGGCGCGCAATTGTTCGAGGTTCTCGCCCGGCCAGGCGCGATCGTGCTCAGTAAGGCAAATGCCGTCGAGGCCGCGTTCGGCGGCAATTCGGACGAGTTCGCGGGGCGTGAGGGCGCTACATGTTGAGAGCGGCTGTGAGTGGCAGTGGAGGTCGATCAGCACGCGCGGGCGGCTACCGGGGGAGCTTTATGCCGTAGATTTCGCCGAGCAGATCGAGATAGGCGGACATTGGGCCTGATTGCGGCTTGTTTCGCCGGTAGAAGACCGCGATCTCGCGTTCCACTGGCTCGGCAGACTCGATATGAACCTTGTGCAGCGTACCGAGACGAATCTCGCGTTCGACGGAAACCTCAGGCAGGAGCGCGATTCCGAGTCCCGATTCCACCATCTTCTTTGTAGCCTCGATTGAGTCGAGTTGCATCTGCTGGTGTGGCACAACACCGAGGTCGCGGAAAAGGCTGAGGATGAGCCCGTAGTAGCCGGAATCACGGTCGAAGAGGATGAGTGAGTCTTCGGCGAGCTGTTCAACCTTGACCGACCCCTTCTTTGCGAATCGGTGCTGCGACGAAACAACGAGTACGAGTTCATCGCGGTAGAGGGTGACAGTTCGCACGTCGGGGTGATTGATGGGCCGCCCGAAACCGATCTGGACGTCATCGTCGAGGACCATCTGCAGGACTTCATCGCTGTGGCCGGTGCGTACGAGGACATCTACTCCGGCATGGTTGTCGCAGAAGACCTTCAGCAATCGCGGGAGCACGTAGGTGCCGACGGCAGGCGCGGTGCCAATCATGAGACGTCCGGCTGTCCCATCGCGTGTGCCCTCGAGGACCATCATGCCGTCGTTAAGGGTGCGCAGGACGCGCTGAGCGTAAGGGAGGAATGAACGACCGGCGTCGGTGAGCTTCACGCCGCGGCCCATTCGTTCGAACAGGGACTGTCCGACCTCTCGCTCGAGCGACTGAATCCGGTTGCTGAGCGACGGCTGGGCGACGCTCAACAACTCAGCGGCTCGGCTGAAGCTCCCGCAATCGGCGGCGGCAATGAAGGCGTCGAGTTGCGCCAGTTCCATGGATGGCTTATCCCGCAGCGATAAGAATTCGCTATGCCTCGAACGATACTGGTTCGCTCAGCCATAGACCAGACCTAGGTATGTATCGGTCACCAATGTTTGGGGAGGGTGTAGAAGCCCGCAGTGGCTGGGTGTCAGTCGAAGTAGCGGCCGAGCATCCAGGCCATGATTTCGCGACCGGTCAGCATGCCGATAAGGTCTCCGTTGCGGACCACCGGGATGTGCCGGAAGCCACCGTCGCCCATCTTGTTGAGGGCATAGGCCATCGTGTCATCCTCGCGGAGGACGACAGGGTCGGGTGTCATGTAGCGGGACACCGGTTCGTCCAGTGCGGCGGCATTTGCAGCGACTTTCTTCAGGACGTCGCGGTCGGTGAATATCCCGACCACCTTCCCGGAATCAACGATGGCGACGGCACCCATCGGGTCGCCCTTCATCATCGCGATAGCTTCACGAACGGAGTTAGTGGAGGCGACGACCCGAGGCTTTGTCATGCGGACGCCAGAGATCGAAGCGGCGAGTTCGGTTTCGGTCGCAACCTGTGCCGACTCCGGTACGTCGATGCTGCGGAGGTCCATCATGCACTTTTCGCAGGTGTCGACGCCTTCGATGTTTTCGGCGCCACAGCTCGGGCAAATCACGATGTTTCGATGGTCATCAGTCATTAGCCGGGCCTCCTGTGGAAACGATCAGAGCCCCACTGGTGCGGGGCTCTGACAATAACAGATTGCAGAGTGCGATGAACGCCGCTGCGCTAATCGACCACCCAGGTTTCGCCAGCGTTGAGGATTGCCTCGAGGCTCCCAGGTCCCTTGGCAACGGCTGCGTCGACCTGCTCCTGAACGAGCTGGTCGAAAACCGGGCCATCGATGTCTCGGAAGACACCGATCGGAACGGGGAACTCCGGGTAGTCCATCCCCACGAGGATGTTCGCAAGCGAGATGTTCTGCTGATGCGGGTCGTGGACGAGGAGTCCGTCGTCGCTCGCAGCGTTCTCAACGATTTCCGGCAGGAAGCCGTTCAGGCGGATGCCGTGCTGAGACTCTTTGCCGAAGCGGAGCGGCTTGCCGTCCTCGAGATAGACCATCTTGTCCTGGCGCACGTCCTTGTCATAGAAAGGAGCAAAGGCGCCGTCGTTGAAGATGTTGCAGTTCTGGTAGACCTCGACAAACGAGATGCCCTTGTGCTGCGACGCGCGATAGAGCGTGTCTTCAAGATGCTTCGTGTCACGGTCGATTGAGCGCGCCACGAATGTCGCTCCGGCAGCAAGAGCCACGCGGATCGGGTTCAAAGGGCGTTCGGTCGTGCCGTAAGGCGAAGACTTGGTGACCTTGCCGAATTCTGAAGTCGGCGAGAACTGGCCCTTGGTGAGGCCGTAGATGCGGTTGTTGAAAAGGATGACGTTCAGGTCCACGTTGCGGCGCATCGCGTGGAGAAGATGGTTGCCGCCGATGGAAAGTCCGTCGCCGTCACCGGTGATGACAAACACGGTTAGCTCAGGACGGGCCGTTTTCAGGCCAGTGGCGAGCGTGAGTGCTCGCCCGTGGATGCTGTGGAAGCCGTACGTTTCGGTGTAATACGGGAAGCGGCTGGAGCAACCGATGCCGCTAATGAAGACAATGTTTTCACGCGGGATGCGGAGGTCCGGCAGCATCTTCTGCATCTGAGCGAGGATGGAGTAGTCGCCGCAGCCGGGGCACCAGCGAACTTCCTGGTCGGACACGAAGTCCTTGCGAGTAAGTACGGGAAGGTCACCCGCGATAAGACCGTTAGTTGTTGGAGCAGTCACGGATTAGCCTCCTGTCAGCCCGGCGCCCTGGCCGAATTCGATTTCGTACGGTCCGCTGCGTCCGAGAACTTCGTCGATTTTTCCTTCGATCTCCGCGATTTTGAACGGCTGACCGGAGATCTTGTTGAACGGCACCGCATCGATGACGAACTTGCCCCGGACGAGCAATGAGAGCTGGCCGGTGTTGAGTTCGGGGATGAGCACGTGCTTGTAGCTCCGAAGGACCTGCTCGAGGTTACCCGGGAACGGGTTGAGGTAACGGAGGTGGGCGCTGGCAACGCTCAGGCCTCGTCGGCGGGCGTTTTCGGTGGCACTCGCGATAGCTCCGTACGTGCCGCCCCAACCGAGGACGAGCAAGTCCCCCTCGACCGGACCGGATACCTCGAGGTTCGGAATGTCATTGACGATTCCGTCGACGCGGGCTTTTCGGGCCAGCGTCATCTCGTGGTGGTTGCGTGGGTCGTAGCTAATGTCGCCAGTGGCCGCAGATTTCTCCAGGCCGCCGATTCGATGCTCCATGCCTTTCTGGCCGGGAACGGCCCATGGGCGGGCAAGCGTCTTCGGGTCGCGCAAGTAGGGGCTGTAATCGCTGCCTTCTTTGGCATACGCCCACTCGATCTTCGGGAGCGACGAGACTTCCGGAATGCGCCACGGCTCTGAGCCGTTACCGACGTAGCCATCGCTGAGGAAGATGACCGGGACCATGTACTTGAGCGCGATGCGGAACGCTTCGATCGCCATGAAGAAGCAATCGGACGGAGTTGCCGGCGCGAGGATGGCCACATAGCTGTCGCCGTTGCGGCCGTACATCGCCTGCAGAAGGTCGGACTGTTCGGTCTTGGTCGGCATTCCAGTGCTTGGTCCGGCGCGCTGGACATCGATGACAACTAACGGAAGTTCGGTCATCACGGCCAGGTTGAGCGCTTCGCTCTTGAGTGCGAGACCTGGGCCGCTTGTGCCGGTGAGGCCAAGGTGACCGCCATAGGCCGCGCCAATCGCGCTGCCGATGGCCGCAATTTCGTCCTCGGCCTGGAACGTCTTAATCCCGAAGGCCTTCAATTTGGAAAGCTCATGGAGGATGTCCGAGGCCGGAGTGATCGGGTAGCTGCCGTAGAACAACGGGAGGTCGCTCAGGACGGAAGCTGCGACGAATCCGAGCGCGGTGGCTTCGTTGCCGCTGATGTGGCGGTATGTGCCTGGCTGAACGACTGCGGGCGGGACGTTGTATTGGACGCGGAAGAGTTCCGTAGTCTCGCCGAAGTTGTAGCCAGCGCGGAGGGCGCGGAGGTTCGCATCGAGAATTTCGGGGCGACGCCCGAACTGCTCGGTGGCCCACTTCACGGTGATATCCATTGAACGCCCATAGAGCCAAAGCACGAGGCCGAGCGCGTAGAAGTTACGGCTTCGGAACTTGTCTTTCGCGCTGAGGGAAAGGTCCTCGAGGGCGAGCTCGTTCTGGCGCGTAATCGCAACCGGAACCAACTGGTAGTTCGAGAGCGACCCGTCTTCGAGCGGGTTGTTGTCGTAGGCGGCCTTCTTCAGGTTCGTAGCCTGGAACTCGTCCTGGTCGACGATGAGGAGACCACCCTTACGGAGGTCGCCGACGTTCGTCTTCAAGGCAGCCGGGTTCATTGCCACCAGTACGTCGGGGGCGTCGCCGGGCGTATGGATATCGCTGCCCGAGAAGGAAAGCTGGAACCCGGAGACTCCGGGGAGGGAGCCCGTAGGGGCGCGAATTTCGGCCGGGAAATCGGGAAGGGTTGCGAGATCGTTCCCAAAGACAGCGGCTGTCTTGGTGAACTGAGTGCCCGTCAACTGCATTCCGTCGCCGGAGTCGCCAGCAAATCGAATGGTTACGCGGTCGAGCTCTTCGACGAGGTGTTCGGGCTTAATTTCGGCTTCTATGGTCATGTGGCTCTGCTATCCACCCTCTCGTCTCTCCATCACCTGGTGAGGGCGTGGAGGCAGGTTTAGGACGTCTTCGGGATATTCTTCTGCCAGGTGACGCAAGAGGTCGCCGATTCGCACGAGTCCCACCACGGAACCCTTATCCATAACAGGCAGCGTCCGCACCTGGTGCTGCTGCATGGACATGATGGCTTCCGCAATCGTACGGTCGGCTCCAATCGTCCTTGGATCTTGGGTCAGAACGCCTGCATTGAGCGGTTGGTCCCAATCGAAACCATCGTTCATGCATTTATTGAGCACGTCCCGCTCCGTGAAGATGCCGGCGAGTTTCCCGTTTTCCATAGCGAGCACACACGAGGCTGAGCCTTCGTGCATGGCCGCAACCGCAGTACGAACCGGGGTAATGGGGGAAACTACTGCTGGCTCTTGGAGCGGCAGCTCTGTAAGGCGCTGATTGACGAACCGGCTGAGCCGGGAGCGATCCATGTCGGTCTTTGTCGTCGCCTGAGCAGATTCACGCCGGATTTCCCTAGATATTCCAGCGTGCGCTTTAACAATGAGTCTAACGCGTTTGTGAATGTTGTGCAGGGTGCGATAACCCCAATTTCTTGCCCTGCAGTCTGATTTCGGAAATGAAACCTACGACTCTTCCCTATTTCGCCATCTAGTCACCTTGTGATCCCTGAAGGTTGGGGCGGTACGCGCCGATATTCCTGTCACCGGCGTTAACGTCGGAAGAAGGCGGCTCATGGCGTCCAAAGCGCAGATTCAGACCGTTAAGGCAGACTCCCTCGATCCGTCGTTATACGACGACCCGGGTCTTTCGGGCCTACCGCGATTGAGCCGCGGCACGATACTTGCCGCGTTAAGCCGCGCGTTCGACCTCGCGGAAGGACGGCGCCCGGGGCACGCACAACGCGTCACGTATGTCGGAGTGGTCCTGGCGAGCGAGCTAGAACTTGAAACGCAGCGAATCGAAGAAGTGTTCTTCAGTTGCCTGATGCACGACGTCGGCATGTCGGCATCCGGAAGTATCCCGCGATTCGATGGGATTCGCGGCGGGGCGATGATTTCTGGCGATGCACGGGTTGCTCAGGCATACGATCAGGTGCCAAGCGGCGCATGGCACGACGTGGTCGAAGCCATTGCCCAGCACTGCGAAGACGGCTCTCGAATTGTCCGAAAGATGGGATTGGGCGAGGCGGTCGCGAAGGCCGTGTCCAGCCATCACGACTGCTGGGACGGATCGGGGTCATCGTCGGCTGAGCCAGGCGAAAGGACTCCGCTGGTTTCGCGGATCGTTGCTATTGCCGACCGCGTCGAATCGTTGATCGATAGCGAAAGTTCGCCGCTCGTAATTCGACGTCGGGGACCGGCCCTCATTCGTGAGATGGCCGGGCACGAGATCGACCCGGAACTCGCGGAGAAGATGGCCGAGATCGCAAGCCGAGATGAATTCTGGCTTGGTCTTTATGACAATGACCTTGCCGCTGCCCTGATGTCATTGAACTACGGCGGGATCATGAATCGCGACGAGCTTTTCGACTTCCTCTCCGTTATCAGCGACATGGTTGATGCCAGGAGCGGACGCGAGCATGGCCGGGGACGGCGCGTCGCCGACCTGGCGCGGCAAGTTGCACTGGACTGTGACATGACGGAACGGCGGGCCGACCTCGTGAAGGTGGCGGCGCTCCTGCAAGACATCGGGACGCTGGGTGTGCCGATCCACTACCTCAGCAAGCCAGACATCCTGAGCGTCGACGAAATGTCGGCAGTTCAGATGCACCCGGTCTATGCGCGGGACATCCTCAGCGAAATCCCCGGTCTTGGGGCCGCCGCCTGGTGGGTTGGTTGTCACCACGAACGCATCGATGGCAAGGGATATCCGGGGATGCTCGAGGGGAGCGAAGTGCCGGCCGAAGCGCAGATCATCGGGATGTGCGAGGCGTTCGATGCACTGACAAGCAACCGACCGTACCGAAGGGCGATGGATCAGGCTGACGCGTTCGAAATCATGCAGGGCCTGGCCGGCACCCGTTTCGACCCGTATCTGTTGTCACGTTTCGAAAGCGTGGCGAACCCGCTTACAGCCTAGGGAGCGTCCGGAGCTCTCTGGCACCCGCTTCTCAGAAGAAGGCCCGGCGGAAAACGGGCCTTCTTCGCGCCCGGCGATTTGAAGCTGTTGGGCGGCAGAGTGGACCCCGGCTACAATTCAACCATTCCAGCCGGGGGACTCGCCCTTGAATACCCGCGTTATCGCCATCTCGCGCCAAGTGGGAACTGCCGGTGAGGACGTCGCCCAGGCGCTCTCGAATCGACTCGGCTTTCGATATGTTGACTACCAGCTGGTGCAGGCGGCGGCAGCCGAGGCAGGCGTTTCCCCTGAAACCGTGAGCGAAGCCGAGCACACTCCTTCATTGATGACGCGACTGTTGGAGTCGCTGGCACGCAACCCAACGATGCCGACGGCAGCATGGTCGGACCCACTTCCGTTGGCTTCGAGCCCGATGTATACGTCGACTGACTATCGGCGGTTCGTTGAGCAGGTGATCCGAGAGACCGCCGACACAGGCGAGTGTGTCATTGTCGGCCACGCCGCACAGGTGATCCTTCGGGAGCGGTTCGATACGTTGAAGGTGCTCGTGACGGGTTCGAACTCACACCGGGCACGTCGAATCCAGAAAGGCATGAGTGTCGACGAGAAGGAGGCACTCAAAATCGTGGAGCGCACTGACCACGAACGCCTGGATTACTTCCGCCGCTTTTACGACACAGGATGGCTCACTCCTTGCACCTACGACCTTTGCATCAGCACCGATCATCTGAATCCGGAACAGACTGCCGAGCTAATTTGCAGCACCGCAGAACTTCGATAAGCACCAATACGTCATCACTCCCCCGAAGAGGAGTCCGCGCGAAACTGGCCGCTTCGTGCGTGTTGGTAGCCACCGTTTTGGCAGCCGGCCTTTTGGTGGGCTGTGGCGGCGACGATGACGACAGCGCCAAAGGGACGCCTCTCCCAGCGACAACGACGTTCGCAGTGGCCGACCTGATTCCGGACATGACTCGCTGGGGGTTCAAGCCCGTGACCGAGGGCCTTCCTCCGGGCTTCGCGGATAGCCCGACCTCCAAGGTCGTGTTGTTTCAGAACCCGGCGGGTAAGGTCTCATCGATTCGCCTCGAGCTCAGTGTCGTGCCGACCCAAGACGCAGCAGCGACGAAATTCAACACCCTTGCCGAGGCCCTAAAAAATCCTCCTCCGGACCTCTTTGGTGGAAGTGCCGTGCAGACTGCCGGAACGCCGGTTTACCAGGCAGATCAGTCCCGGAGTTTCCAGACAGACAAGCCGGACAAAGAAGGCACCCTCGTCTTTTCGGACATTCATCGGTTCGGGCTCGCGATTGTGATTCAGTACACGATCGGCCCGGATACGGCCGAAACGGCGAAGGTTCGCAAGGAAGTCGCGGAAGCGATTGCCGAGAAGGCCCCACGCTGATTTCCAGGCCGGCGTAGAATCGCGAACCTATCCGGTCCCGAGGATTCGCCGTCATGAGTCACCCATCCGAAGAGCGCGCGCGCCGACTTCCCTTCGCCTTCACCCATCTCGACCCATCAGTTCGCCGCGACGTGGTGTACCTCGAGGCGACGGACACCGCCCAGAGCTTCGGGATCCTCTATCGTCCAGCAGGGAGCGACCCAAAGACGGTCGTGTTCTTGATGCACCCTCGAGGGGAGTTCACGCGACATTATGTCGTCCCGCCGCTGACCTCCCGAGGATATGCGGTCTTCGGTCAGAACAGCCGGTACCTGAACAACGACACAGACATGGTCCACGAGCGCCTGCTCCTCGATATCGCAGCGGGGATGCGGTACCTGAAGGAAGCCGGGTTCGAGCGAATCATCCTCCTGGGGAACAGCGGAGGAGGATCCTTGCTCGGGTTCTACCAATCCCAGGCCTCGAAGGCGCCGGGCGAGCGGCTTTCGATGACGCCGGGCGGAGAGCCAATCGACCTGACCAAGGAAGTGATGCCCGAGGGCGACCTCTACATCGCGGTTGCTGCGCACCTCGGCGAGGGCCGATTCATGTTGAACGTCCTGGACCCGAGTGTGGTGGATGAGCACGACCCGACGGCCGTCGACCCCGAATGGGACATGTACAACCCGGCGAACGGTTACAAGCCGTTCCCGCAGGCGAGCACTTACGACCGCGAATGGTTGTCCGAGTACCGCAGGCGCCAGGTCGAGCGGTCGACGCGCTTGGACGCGATCGCACGGTCGCATATTGCTGAGCACAGTTACTTCCGAGGCCAGCTACGGAGCGCACAGTACGCGTCACTGTCAGACGAAACGCGGGGGATGATCGCGCGGCGTGGGCGACTGGGGCGCTACATGACTATCTATCGGACGCTAGCGAATCCGGCCTACCTCGACCCCAGTCATCGACCCGAGCAACCGTCCGCTGGGCAGCATCTTCTCGCCGGGGGACCCGATCATCGGGAACTACGGTCCGGGCGGATTGGCCCGCGTGATGACGCCGCGAGGATGGCTCAGCACCTGGAGCGGAACGAGTTCCCAGGCGGACCTGCCGGACACGATCCAGCACGTCACGGTGCCGACGCTGATCGTGTTCTGCGACGGCGACTGCGACATCTTCCCCGGCGAGCAAGAGGAACTGATGCTCCAGAGCGGCGCCGACGACAAGACGATGATGGAGTTGCCGTGGGCGGACCACTACCTCTACCCGGTCGGCGAGGAAGGCAAGAAGCTCGCAGACCCGCGCGAGCGGCTGATTGAGATGATTTTGCCGTGGGTGGAAGCGCGGGGGTGAGAATGGCAGAGCGTGAGAGCGAAACGACATGAACATTTCTCGGACGAAGTTGGCTAAATGGGCCGGGAAGGAATCTCGGCTACCTGACCCGTTGGGCGTTCGAGCGACTCTCGACTACCACTGTGCGGCGCAAGTTCTTCGCGATCCTCGGACCGTGAGTCACATGAGCCTGCGGCACATCAACCGTCTTGTATGGAACCTTGGAGCGTTGCTCAGCCTCATCTGCGAGTTATCGAGCCCACGCCGAACATTGCTTGCGATGGAATGCGTGGAGGCAGCACCGGCCTTCTTCGAACACTGGTATCGGGACTTCGATGAAAAGGAGCGACGACGTTGACGGGCTATTTATGTTCTGGGACCTCGCACGGAGCTTCAAGGGTCACCCGGCCGTTCTGCATGAGTCGATCTTCAACGCTCTGACAGTCCAGCTTTCGTCAACCAACCGACTCGTTCAAGAGAGCGCTCTTCACGGTTTCGGGCATCAGAAAGATGTCCGTTGTCAGCCGATCATCTCAAAGTTCCTAGAGACTTGCGACGACCCAGACTTGGCGAAGTACGCGGGGCAGGCAATGGCGTTCGAGGTCCCGTGATTCGAAGGTGACGATTACCAAACAGCAGATTGCCAAGTGGATCGAGGAAGAGTCGCGACGGGTCGACCCGGCAAGGGACCGCGATGACCGTGACCGTGAATTGGTTCTGCGCGTGCTCCAAAAGCCTGTACTGGCGGAACAACTAACGAATGACAGACTCGATCACCTGGTCTGGAATCTCGCATGGGCGATTGCGTTTGCCCCCAGAGGGGATTCGTGGGCTGTCGAGGCAGCAAAAGCTGCACCTAAGTTTCTCGCATCGAGATACGCGGAAGCCACAACTTACCCGGACGCGTTGAGCATGTTCTGGGACGTCGCCATCGGCACGCCGCTTCGCCGTGATACGGCTTTTCACGAAGCAGTTTTTGAGGCACTCGGTGCCCAGCTGGCGACAGGGAATCCGTGGGTACAGGCAAGCGCATTGCACGGGTTTGGGCATTTAAGAGACCCCAGATGTCGTCCCGTAATCCGCGACTTCCTTCGATCATGCAACGACCCGAGACTGGCCGACTACGCACGAGCCGCGATGGCGTTCGACGTCCTCTGAATCAGGCGAAGCCTTCCCGGCCTTCGGCCTCCTGTTTGAGTGCCCAGGTGACGATGCTGGTTTCGAGGGTCTCTTCGAAGCCGAAGATGGCGCCGGCGGCGATCATGACCGGGAGCTGCCAGAACCAGCCAAGGCCGATGGATAGCACCGCGAAGCCCTGGAGCATTCGGCGCATCGCGCGTATCCAATCCCAGTTGCGGCTGTGAGTTTCGAGCGGTTTCCGCAGGCTGCGTGACTGATGCCAGACGCCGGTTGCGGCAAGCCACAAACCGAAGCACACAACAGCCAGGGCCGGCGCGATTCGGAGGTCGGAACTCCAGAAGAGCGTTTCCATAGGTTGATTATGCGTTCCCTGCTACTGTGTGAAGAGAGCCACATTCGCCGCGATTGTTGGGGCCACAGCCTTCTCCTCGGCACCAACGAACGGCCGGTTATTGCTAGGATTTGTCCTTGGACATCGTCATTGAGTTGCCGAACGACCCGGCGAGGCCCGCATATCAACGGCTGGCCGAGGCGATCCGCGAAAGCATCCTCGGCGGACGCTTTCGTCCCGGCGAGCGCCTGCCCCCGACGCGGGTGCTCGCGAACGATCTTTCACTCGCTCGAAACACCATTCTCGAGGCCTACGAACAGCTCATCGCAGAGGGTTACCTTGCCGCGCGTCACGGTTCAGGAACCTACGTGGCGCCGGACCTACCTGACCGCGCCTTCCGGGCCGAGACCGTCGCTTCGCGGGTCGCGAAGAACGGCGAAGGCGTGCCTCCGCGGCTTTCGGATTTCGCCGAGCGACTGATCGCCGGCGAAGTACCTAACGCCATCGACGAGGAATTACAGCAGCAGGCGAATTTCGAGTTTCGCTACGGGACGCCGTCGTTCGGTGAGTTCCCCATCGACGCGTGGCGCACGTTGACCAAGCGCGTATTGGACTACCCGCCGAAGGAACTGCTGGGGTACGGCCCGACGGAAGGGCTCCCGCAGCTGCGCGAGGCGCTCGCGCGATACTTGCAGCGTTCGCGGGGAGTGCGATGCGATGCGAGCCAGGTGCTGGTGGTGAACGGTTCGCAGCAGGCGCTGGATGTTGCCGCCCGGGTGCTCGTGAACCCCGGCGACGCGGTCGCGATCGAAGAGCCGGGCTACCGCGGGGCGCAGAGCGGTGTTCCAGGCGATCGGAGCGCGAGTTGTGCCTGTGCCGTGCGATAGCGAGGGCATTGTGGTCGACTGGATTCCCGGACGATGCGCGCGCGATTTACGTGACTCCTTCGCACCAGTTCCCGACCGGTTCGGTGATGTCGGCGGCGCGGCGGCTGGAGCTGCTGGCCAAAGCGAACCGCACCGGCGCGGTCATCATCGAAGACGACTACGACAGCGAGTTTCGCTACGAGGGCCGGCCGCTGGCGGCGCTGCAGGGACTCGATGAAGGCGGGCGGGTTATCTACACCGGCACGCTTTCGAAGGTACTGCTGCCCGCGCTGCGGCTCGGGTACATGGTCGCGCCGCCGAGCCTGCAACCGGCGATCACCGGGGCGAAGTGGCTCACCGACCGGCACGTGGCGCTGCTCTACCAGGCGGTGCTGGCGCTGTTCATCGATGAGGGGCATTTCGAGCGGCACCTGCGGCGGATGCGGAAGGTGTACGAATCGCGGCGGACGACGATGCTCGCCGCGTTCGACGAGCATTTCGGCGACCGGGCCACGATCACCGGCACGGAGAGCGGGATGCACGTGCTCGTGAATATCCAGGGCGTGACCGATGCGGAGAGCTTCATGGATTCGGCGCGGCGGCAGGGCGTTGGCATCTACTCAGCGCGGCCGTATTACCTGGGCGAACCCCCGCCGGGCGCGTCGTTCCTGATGGGCTATTCGAGCGTGAGCGAAGACGGCATCCGGCGCGGGATTGCGATCCTGGCGGGAATCGCAGGGAGTTAGCGTCGAGTCAGCATCACCTGTAGAATCGCCAGCGAACCGAAGTGCTTGCCCCGCACGAAGGTCCAATTTCGAAACAACAGGAGGCAGCCGCATGGGCAGCATCAGCGCAGTCGACGAAAAGACCGGACGAAAATTCTACCTCGATGACCCGGACGACCTGAAGCCGGGTGAACCGGTCACCTTCCTGCTCAACCTTCATGGCGGCGGGTCGGTCGGGGCGTGGCAACGGGCCTACTTCCCGGCGGTGGATTACAAGGAGAAGTACCGGCTCGTGATCGCGACGCCGTCGGCCGCGACGAAGGAGCCGATGCGGCGGTGGGTGGGCGAAGCTGACGACGAACACCTGAAGAACATCGTCGAGTTCGTCTTCGACAAGTACGGCGCGGCGAACATCGCATCCTTCTGGCTGGTCGGGCATTCGCAAGGCGGGATGACCAGCAACCGGTTGCTCGGCCAGGACTACTTCAAGGATCGGGTTGATGGTTGGGCGGCGCTCTCTTCGGGCGACCGAACACTGCCGAACAGTGGGAATGGGCAATGACCGACAACATCGGTCTCGACGTGCCCAGGTTCCTCGTCGGGGCGGAGCTGGGGGCTCTCCTTGGCGGGGGGCTTGGAGCGCTGATTGGCAGTGGGCTCACCGCCGTGAACGGCCCCGACGGAGTGGTCGTCGGCGCAGCCGTCGGCGGCGCTGTTGGCGCAGTCCCAGGGGCGGCGATCGGCGGTGCCCTGTTCACTGCAGACACGTGGCTTGCTGTGAAGGACTCGCCTGTCATGCACACCAACATTTACAACCACATGCCTGACGCCTTGGTGAAAGACTGTTCCAGCGGCGAGCAGACTTCGATCCTGAACCAGTACCTGAAGGTCATCCGCGCGAAGATGAGTGCGGGGGGTTCCCTGTGTCCGTCACATTGAGACTTGCGGCGTTGGTCGTGTGTGCCTGCGCGATAGGCGGTTGCCGCGGTGACTCGGGGCCGTCGCCAGAAGATCTTTCCCGGGCGCCCGAGGTCCAACTGATCTACCCGGGTGCAACGGTCGTTTCCAGCGGCGGCAAAGACCGAGTTTCCGGGCCACTCGTCCCGGGCTCGGCGGCGTTTTGGCAGGTTCAGGTCAGGTCGGACGCATCGTATGAAACGCTGAGAAGCTGGTACGCGGAAAATCTCGAGGATCTCGGATGGGTTCCGGTCGCTCGGTTCACGCAGAGCAACTCGCTTGGAGGATTCGAGTGGAAAACGGATAGCCGCAGGTTCATCCTCTCCGTGCTCATCCCGGAGATGTTGGGACCAACGCCCGCTGACGGGCGAACTGTCACTTACACGATCACCATCTTGGGACCCGACCCGGAGTAGGCACAACGATGACTGGGGCGAACTCTACGGGCTGTTCTTTGGGCCGCTCCAACGTTCGGTCACGGAGACGCAGTTCGAGGAGGCCATGGAGGCTGATGGGTCGTGGATAGAGACGCTCGTCGACCTGCAGGTGGTGCCCGTCTTCGCCTACGGACTCGAACCAGGGCCTGGACACCGGGCTGCCGGAGGCTACATCACTGTGACGCGGTTGGCCTCCGGGCAACGCGTGGTGGAGGCGGCAGAGATACTCCTCGTTCTGGAGTCGAATCAGTGGCGCGTCATCTCGCTGGGCGAACCCGTCGCCGCACTGCCGGTCGTTCCCTCCGTCGAGTGCGTGTCAGGCCCGGTCTCTGGTCAATCAACGGCGCGGTTCAGCTACGCCAACCCAAACGGCTTCCCGCTGGCATTCGCACCGGGCGTCGAGAGTTCATTCTCGGGATTCATGAACCTCACGCTCTCGGTTCGTTATTCGGGGTAGGTGGCCGCGGCTTCTTCGAGCAACGCGTTGGCGTCGCGGGGGAGCAGGACCCCTGCGGTGACGGCTTGCTCAGCCGCCATTTCGAACTTCGCGAGGAAGCTGGCCTTGTCACCGTAGAGGGCGTGGATCTTCTCGCGAGTGAAGGGGTGGCTGGAGCCGCCGAGGTAGGCGTAGATGTCTTCCTTGAGCGGGATCGAGCTGTTCTGGGCAAGCGGGGCTTCGACCTGCGGGAGGCGGATGCCGCCTTTGGCGATGCCGTGTTCGTCGCGGACGACTTCGGGCGGAGTGCCCGCGAATTCGACCTTCGGCTGGACAGGCGGGGGTGTGCCATTCAACCAGCCAGCGGTGCATGTGGTGGAAGGCGGCGTCGTAGAGCGGGCTCATGGGGATGGCGTTGATGCCTTCGGCGAGGGGAGCGAGCTTAGTTGGTCGCGTTCGTGCTTGGCGCGGCGTTCGCGCGAAACCTGGATGGACTGGTGGCAGGTGCCGGCTGATTCCCAGTAGCGGAAGGTGTCGGTGTCGGGCTGGCGGACGTCGTAGCAGGCGATGGCTTCGAGTTCGGAGTTCACGACGAAGATGGGCACGCCAAGGTCGTCGCGGAGGAAGTTCGTGCCACGGAGGCCGCGCGGGCGGGCGTTCGGGGCGGCGTTGATGTTGACGACGACATCGCCGACCTCGAGCGGACTGCCAGAGCCGAAGTAGATGGTGAGGATGAAGCCATCGAATGCCTTCGTCAGCGGCTGGATGGCGTTCACATAGGTAGCGATTCGGCCCGCGGACTGCGAGGCGCCCTGGCCGACGACGCGCTTCACATCGAGGCCGCCCATGGGATCGACGCCGTCTCTCGTGAGCGGTTAGGCCCGACCGCGAGCGCGCCCTGGGTGAAGACGTCGTAGGAGTAGTCGTCGCTGGGGATGGAGAGCGAGCCGTAGCGTGCGGGGTCCCAGTTCGCGAGGCCCTGGTGCACCGGCGGAAGGCCCTCGATGCCAACTTTCTGGGTGGTCAGGCAAATGTAGGCGTAGCCGCCTTCGAAGATTTCGAGGCTCTCGGCGCCGAAGAGGTCGTAGCCGGCTGTGACGTTGTTCCAGACGACGACGGCTGTGCCGTTGAATTTCGCCGGGTCCGTTGGTCGGTAGACGATCATTCGGGTGCGGAAGGGTGCTTCGGCGGCAGGAACGACGCTCCAGCGGCCATCGCGGGTGAGTTCGGCGCCGGGGGCGAGTTTGTAGCTGGTGGCGGTGCCTTCGAGGTAGTACTCCTCTTCGGTGTAGCCGAACTTCGAGACGTCGAGGAGGGTTGAGGCGAAGGGCCAGCCCTTCTGGCCGCCGGTGATGGGGCCGGAAACGGTGGTGCGCGCGGATGTCTGGGTCATCTGGTTCTCCCTGGGCGTTGGTTTGTGTGATTCGGAATTAGACGCGCGGGTTCGTGGTTTGTCGAATCTTTCCCTCATCCCCAGCCCCTTCTCCCGCCACGGGAGAAGGGGTTCGAACTGGTGTGCAGCGCCGGAGTCAGGCTTCGTAGGCCACGCGGCCGCCAACGACGGTCATTGAGATCGGCAGGTCGCGCAGTTCGCGGACAGGGACGGTGCGGATGTCGGCGCTGAGCAGAGTCAGGTCGGCGAATTTGCCGACTTCGATGCTGCCTTTGAGGTGCTCTTCGAAGGAGGCGTAGGCGCCGTTGATGGTGTGCATGCGGATGGCTGTGGTGAGGTCTACGCGTTCATTCGGGCCGCAGATGTCGCCGTCCATGGTGGCGCGTGTCTGGGCCTGTTCGATGCCGAAGAGCGGACGGTAGTCCGTGACGGGCGAATCCGACGAACCGGCGACGATGACTCCAGCTTCGAGCAACGATTTCGCCGGGAACATCACGTCGGCGCGTTCTCGGCCGTAGTTGCGGATGTAGCCGTCGCCGAATTCCCAGAAGAAAGCCGGCTGCATTGCGGGGACGATGCCCTGGGCGCGAACGCGGCGCTGAAGGTCGGGCGGGGTGATGCCGCAGTGGTCGATGCGGTGGCGAAGCCCTTCTCGCGGGTATTCGGACTGGGCACGCGCCATCGCGTCGAGCGTCTGTTCGATCGCGCGGTCGCCGACGGCATGCACGGTGCACTGCCAGCCGGCGCGATGGGCCCGACCGATGAGGTTGTCGAGGTCATCCTGCTTCCAGTAGGCGATGCCACTGTCATCCGAGTCTGATTCGTAGGGGTCACGGGTGGCGGCAGTAGGGCCGGAGCTGGAACCGTCGGTCATGACTTTGAACGCGCCGATACGGAGGCGCTCGTCGCCGAAGCCGGTATGCACGCCGGTATTGAGAATGCCGACGTGAGGGTGGTTGAGGGCGTTAACGGTGGTGAAGGCGTAGATGCGCACCTGTAGCTCGTCGTTTGCAACAAGTTCCTGGGCAAGATCGAATGGGACGCCCATCATGCCGCCGGCATCGTGGATGCTCGTGAGCCCGCTGGCGAGGTCGGCTGCGTTGGCTGCTTTCAGCCAACTCCGAACTTCGTCCCGCGTGGGTGTGGCCGCCGCCTGGATTGGGGCGTTGGCGCGTTCATAGGAGACACCCAGCAGGTTGCCATCGCCGTCGCGGTCGTAACGCCCGCCGTCGAAGTCCGGGGCCGTCATGGAAAGTCCCGCCATTTCTATGGCTTTCGTGTTGAAGGCGAGGATGTGGCCGCACGTGCGCGTGAAGACGACCGGGTGTTCGGAGGAAACCGGATCGAAGTCGTGGCGATTCGGGTGGCGCTGCTCGGCAAGGCGGGACTGGTCGTAGCCGCGGCCGCGAATCCAGGTTCCGGGAGGGAGGGTCGCGGCCTTCTTCCGAACTTCTTCGACGATGGCTCGAATGCTGCCCATGCCGGGCGCCTTGCAGTCGATGGCGTCCTGAGCCCCGCCGACGCCGACAAAGTGGTGGTGAGCATCGATGAAGCCAGGAGTTAGGGAACGACCTGCCAGGTCAACACGCTTCGTGGACGGCCCGGCGGTGGCGCTAACGCTGGCGTTCGAGCCGACGGCGAGAATGCGACCATCAGAGACGGCAACGGCCTCGGCGATCGAATTCGCGGCATCGACCGTGTGTACGAAACCGTTCGTGAAAATGATGTCGGCGCGTTCGTCAGGCATGAGGTGACTCCCATAGGTTTGGGATGAATCCTACGGAAGTCAGCTCAAGCGAGTCGACCGGTTACCGGTGAGTGTCAGAGATCGTTATCGTGCCCCCGGTGGTCGAAGTGGCCAGGTGACCGTCCGCTGATGACTCACCGCGGAGGACTTCGGCGTGCGCTGGGGTGCGTTCGGTGCGGATGAGGTCAGGGAATCGCGCGGAGACGGCGATGCAGGCGGTGAGGATGGCGGCGACGAGGAAGAATCGGATCATTTCGGTGTTACTCCCGTGTGTTGTGAGAGTTAGACCGACGACCAACGAAATTCTTACAAAAAAGGTAAAGACGGGTGGGCTGGCTAGTTCGCGGACCCGAGTGACCGGTATTTTTGCCGGTTATGTTCATCAACATCTTCCCGCGCGGTACTGAGCAATTCATCGAGAACCTCAGCGAGGTGCGCGACCCGATCCTGGGCTGATTCGAATTCCAGGAGTCTCTGTTTCGACTCTTCTTCTATCTGGAGCCATGGGCCGATGAAGTTGACCAGTTCGTGGCCGCGGACTGGCAGCTTCATGCTCTGCGCCCACTGATTCGTAAGCGTGAGGGCCAGCCGGAAGTAGAGGGGGAACGTTGTTCGTACCGTTTCGACGGCGTGGAGAAGCTGCGGGGTTGCCGCACCCTCGGAGTCATCGAGAAGCTCAACTTCGCCGTAGGGGTAGGGCCGGGGCGGAAGCATCTGGAGAAGCTTGAAACGGCGGGTTCCCCGTGTTTCGAGGACATACCGCCCATCTTGAATCTGTTCCCACTCTTCGATTCGGGCCACGGTTCCGTAGGAAAATGGCCGGGCGCCGCCGCCGACCTCCTGACCGTCTCGAATCAGGAGCACGCCGAAGTCTCCGCCGGATTCGAGCAGTTCGCGGATCATGATCCTGTAGCGCTCCTCGAAAATGCGAAGAGGGAGCGGCATGCCCGGGAAGAGCACTGTGCGAAGGGGGAAGAGCGGCATTTCCAAGCTGGCGCGACCTCCCCGCTAGTCCCGGACCGCGACGACCATTTCGATTTCGACCGCCATCTGGAACGGAAGTTCGTAGAGGCCGACGGCGGAACGGGCGTGCCGGCCGCGGTCGCCGAAGATGTCTACGAAGAGGTCAGAAGCGCCGTTGATCACTGCGGGCGTCTGTCCGAAATCCTCGGTGCAGCGGACCATCCCGAGCACCTTCAGGATTCGCTTGACGCGGTCGAGTTCGCCGATCTCTTCCTTCAAAGAACGAAGGAGCGACATCGCGGTGAGTTTCGCCGCTTCGTAGCCCTGCTCGATGGTGAGATCGGCACCCAAGCGGCCGCGGATCGCGATGCCCCCGTCCGGACCGGACGGGCCATGGCCAGAGAGATAGACGATGTTTCCCTCACGCGTGCATGGCAGGAAATTTCCGGCAGCCGGCCCCTTCGGGGGGAATACGAGGCCGAGTTCCGCCAGTCGTTCTTCCGGGGTCATTTGCTCCTCGCTTTCAACCAGGCGGCGAGTTCTCCCTGGTGTTCCTTGAAGTGGTGGATGCCCGCGCCATCGAGCAATCGGTTGCCGATGCGTGGGCGTCCCTTCTCGGGATCGATGCCATACATCGACTCGGGCAACGCCCTTGCCGCAGCCACGTATCCCTGGAAGGCGCCATCGAACTCCACGAGTGCTGCGGTGCCAGCTTTCGCGTCTTCCGCAAAGCTTGCGTTCCATTCATCGGCCTTCGAATAATCGACACCTTCGGGCGTTGGACGCTCCCCGCGCCCGGCGCGTTCGATGGCTCCAGTCATTTCACGAAACCAGCCGCTCATGTGGGCGAGCAGCTGCGAGAGGTTCCATTCTCCGAGCCACACCTCCGTGAATGCTTCATCTTCGAGTGAAGCAATGGGCTTTCGGAACTCCTCGTACCCGGCTTCGAGGTCGTGGATCGCGGATGTTTTGTCGGCCATGGCCTGTCTCTAAATCCCTGCCAGCGTCTTTGCGTAGGCGAGCGCGCGCTTCGAATCGTAGGCACGGGAGATCATGAGCTTCTCGGCCTCGAGCGAGCCTTCCGCGTGGATGGCGAGGACCGCGTGGTAGCCACCGAAATCGCCGGTCGTGAGGTCGCTGACCATGTTCATTGCACGCGTGCGCACTTCGCCGTCGATGCCCGCACGGCCGCCGAGGTACTTTCGCAGCAGGTCACCGGTGTCCGGGTTTGCAAAGTCTTCGACACCGGGGCCGGTGACGAGCATGCCGCCCGCGATGTCCTGCACGTGCTGGAGGGCTTCGTGGTAATGATGCGCGAAGTGGTACTTGGCCATGTTGGTGGTGAGCGCATCGGGCGCGAAGATGCCGTGCTCATCGGCGACGCCGCGGATTGCTGCCATCTCGGTTAGCGCACGCAAGGTTTCGGCGTAGCTGATCAGCCAGATGAGCTTGTCGCGGACGTGGGCGGCCCGGGAAATGCCGTTCAGGTCGGCCATCAGGATCGCCGAGCCGATAAGTGCATCGACGAGCGGCAACTTGTAGCTGACCGCGGTGAAGCGGTGGTATTCGACGAAACCGAGGGCGATGGCGGCGGCGAAATCGTGTTCGCCGGCGAGGAAGACGCTGATCCCACGGGACAAAGACATCGTCGAAGATGGTGATCGTTTCCATCATCTTGCGGTCGGCGCTGAGCGGGGCATCGAACTCCGACTTGGGGCTGCCGCCGTACGGGCTGGCAACGAGTTTCACGCCGGGCGTGTTCACCGGGATGGCGAACGCGACAGCGTAATCCTTGTCGGCCTCCGACATCGCGCGGGTCGGGAGAACGATGATCTCGTTGACGTTGGTGGTGCAGCTGGTGTGGATCTTGGCGCCCCGGACGACGATCCCATCGTCTCGGCGCTCGACGATGCGGGTGTAGTAATCGGGGTGTTCCTGGTTCAGTGGGCCCGAACTGCGGTCGCCTTTGACATCGGTCTGGGCAACGGAGAGGGCGAGATCGTTGTCGCGGCAGTGCTTGTAGAAGGCTTGGACCCGGTTGAAGTAGTCCGTCTCGTACTTCTGATCGACCTGGCGGGAGACTTTGTGGAGAGCGAAGAGGGCGTCGGTGCCGATCTCTTTCACGAGCACGACGAGCGTCTTACCAAGGGCCGTGGCAGCCTCGATGAGTTCGCTGCGCTTCAGAAGGTCGTCGTTGCTGGTAGGGATTTTGAAGTAGCGGCTGTATTCGTCCGCGCCTTCCTTCACGACAGCGAGGTCGTGGTAGTCCGGGTTCTCGGCCATTTCAAAATCGAGGGCGGCATGATGGACCGCCTTCTTGATAACCGAGTGCGTGGTGACATCAGCGACTTTTTCACCCCGGTAGTAAACGGTGCGGTCGTCGCGGACGGATTCGATGTATTGCTGTGGAGTTCGAAGACCCATGAAGAGGGAGTGCCCCTGCCTGTAGATTGCCGCGGGCGAATACCGTTGGCTCGAACATTCTATCCGCGGATCGATGGAATTGCCGGGCACGCGAAACGGCCCTGCAAATTGCAGGGCCGTTATTTCTGTTTGCTCCGTCCTTCAGTTCCCGGTTCCGCTCTAGCTTTTGTCCCGAGGGGACGATCGCGGTGGACCAATTACCGCTAAATCAGCGAGGCTACCGGGACTGGGGCGCCGTGCCCGGCTCGCGGCGGCGAGCCTTATATCGGACGGAACCACCACTCGTACAGTGCGTGGATTCTGAGTTTCATTTCGTGAACCTCCTCCGGATGGTTACTGCGTCTGGGCGGCTATGAATGCACGATCCAGACCCCGTAGAGGGCGTGAGTTGCTCGAAGGTTGTGCCTGATCATTCCGTTTCCTCCTTCCACCGAGGTGGTCATTTCTCTATCTGAATAGTACCGGCGTGCGGAGGCCGTGCCATGGTCCGTTCGGCCCATTCCGAGTGGGTCGTTTGGGCAATTCGGGTAGAAGCGAGCAGACTGGCACCTCAACCTGATTGGCGCGGCCACTGCGAAAAGGGATAGATGAGTACCGCAACATCGACGACCGAAAAGCTTGGATTCAACCAGACGTGGTCGATGGCCGTGGGTGGAATGATCGGCGGCGGCATCTTCTCGACGCTCGGCGTGGTGATTGGCATCGCCGGTCGATGGGCATGGCTGAGCTTTTGCGTTTCGGGAGCCATCGCGCTGGCCGCCGGATACAGCTACACCCGCCTCGCGGCGCACTACGGAAAGGGCGGCGGCGCATTCACATTCCTCCGCGAAATCGGCGCTGATGGTTTCGCTGGGAGTCTTTCCTGGGTACTGATCGTCGGCTATGTGCTAACTAATACGGTCTATGCGGTGACGTTTGGGCAGTACCTCGGTCATGTCGTTGGTCTTGGCTCGTGGTTTCCAAGTGTGGCCGCAATTTCGATTCTCGCGTTGTTCGTTGGCCTGAACCTCAAAGGGGTCGGGGAAGCCGGAGGCGTGGAAGTCTTCCTCGTCTGGTTCAAACTGATCGCGTTGGTCGGCCTGGCGAGTTGGGGACTCGCACATTGGGACGTGGCCAAATTGTCCGAAGACATCCCCGACAAGAACCTGGGCGCCGCCTTCTTCGGGGCCGCGTCAGTGTTCATGGCGTACGAGGGCTTCCAACTCCTCACTTACGACTACGACGACATCGAGTCCCCGGACCGGACTCTCGGTTGGGCCGTCTTGTCGGCCATCGCCGTCGTGATCGTGGTGTACGTGGTGGTCGCGCTTGGGGTTGCGATGCTCATCGGCGGCGGGACGGTTCGGGAGAACGAAGAGGTCGCGCTTGCTATCGCTGGCGAGCATGCCTTTGGCACGGCCGGATTGATAGCGGTCACGGTGGCGGCTGCCTTTTCAACTGGCTCGGCAATCAACGCCACGCTCTTCGCCACGGCACGTCTCGCGCAGGACGTGGCAGCCGCAGGTGAATTGCCAACGGCCCTGGTCCATCGTAACTCGGCGAATGTTCCGGACCGGGCGATCCTGGGCCTCGGTGGAATGGCGGCGGTGTTCGCCGTTCTCGGATCGTTCACGACGATGGTTGAGGCGGCGAGCCTCGCGTTCCTCTTCACTTTCGCCGTGGTCTGCGCATTGGCCTTCCGTATCGGCACCGGCGCCCGGCTGATCACTGGCGCTGGAGCGATTGGAGCAACCCTGGCGGGCGTGACGTTGGTCTGGCGGCTGGCAGGCACCGACCCGTTTGCGCTTGTGCTCCTGGGTGGCCTGGTGGCGTTGGCGGTGGTCGGGAGGCCTTTGTTGACGCGGTACTTCGGCAAGGACTGACAGTGAACCTACGGATGTCTTGACTGAACCTACATCGCGCGGAGGAGGCGGATTCGCTCCTCGACGGGCGGGTGGGTACTGAACATGTTGTTGAGGAAGCTGGAGTGCTCTCTGAGAGGGTTATAGATGTACATGTGAGCGGTCGCCTTGTTCGCTGCTTCGAGCGGTTCGGGATCTAGCGCGATCTTTTCGAGTGCACGAGCGAGTGCTTCGGGGTGACGGCAGAGGAGTGCGCCACTCGCATCGGCGAGGTATTCGCGCTGGCGGCTGACCGCAAACTTGATGGCCTGGGCGATGATTGGGGCGAGAATCGCGCCAACGATTGCAATGACCAACATGGCGATTCCGAGGCCGCCGCCGCCTTTGTCTTTGCTGCCACGGCGACCACCCGCTCCCATGAAGCTCCAGCGGAGGAAGAGGTCACTGATGAGCGCGATGAGTCCGACGAGAACGGTCGCGAGGGTCATCACGCGAATGTCGTAGTTGCCGATGTGTGACATCTCGTGGGCGAGCACGCCTTCGAGTTCGGCGCCGTCCAGCTTGTCGAGCAAGCCGCGCGTGACGACAACGTGCGAGTGGGCCGGGTCGCGGCCGGTGGCGAAGGCGTTGGGCGCGGAGTCTTCCAGCACCCAGGTTTTGGGCATCGGAAGTCCAGAACCGATCGAGAGATTTTGGACACGCCGGACGAACTCCCACTCTTCCTCGAGAGTCACTTCGTGTGCGCCAGAGATGGAAAGCACGACGCTCGTGGAGATCCAATAGGAAACGAACGCGTAGATGATGAGCCCGATCCCGACGACGCCAATGACGCCAATGCCAAGGCCAAGGCCGATCGCAATCACTCCGACGAGCCCGGTGAGAATCACGACAAAGCCGATCATCATCAGCCAGGTGGTGCGCTTGTTGGCGGAGATGCGGTCGTAGACGAGGACGGAGCCGGGGGGAGGGGAAGGTTCGTGCGTCATCCTCCACGTGCTCGAACTGCCGAACTGCGAGCTTCGAATTCGTCGCTTCGGTCGCAGCAACTCTGGCTCGAAGCCGTCTTTTTTGATGCCACCATCATTGCAGTTAGTTCCGAGGCTTCCTTCGCAATGGACGGACCGCTTCGGACTCGGTGCTGAATTACTGGCGGTAAGCAATTCGAACCAATAACCGCACTCGTCGGCCTCCTCTTCGACGAGTGAAATCTTGGAAATCATATGTGCTTGACTTTGTGCTCGCCGTCCCGCAGCCGGTAGTTCGCGCCAACCGAAGTGCCGGCCCGCAACAGTTGGCGCCCAAGAACATCTCGATACTCGAGACTTCGGCAAGGACTCTGTCAGATTAATGATGTCACGCAACGCGAACGTGAGTGGTCCGGGCCGATAAGGTCGTTGCTCATCCATTCAGCGAAAACTCACTCTGACCGTCATTCGAGTTTCGTCGTTCGAAGTTACGTCTACGGAGTCGGAGCGGCTGGCGGAGTTGTCCCAAAGCTGACCTGCACGTCGGCGCGGGCGGCTTCTTCGGTCTCGTAGAATTCCGCGGGTTCGAAGTTGAACATTCCAGCGACGATCGAGCTGGGGACGGTGGCAGTCTTTTCGTTGTAGGAGCGGACGTTGCCGTTATAGAACTGGCGGGAGTAGGCGATCTTGTCTTCCGTGTCGGTCAGTTCGCGCTGAAGCTCGAGGAAGTTCTGGTTCGCCTTGAGGTCTGGATAGGCTTCGGAGACGGCAAAGAGCGAGCGAAGGGCGCCGGTGAGCATGTTGTCGGCCTGGGCGGCCTGGCCCGGGGTGGCGGCGCGGTCGAGCATGGCCCGGGCGCGGGTGACGTTTTCAAGGGTCTCTTTTTCGTGAGCGGCGTAGCCCTTCACGGTTTCAACGAGGTTCGGGATCAGGCTGCTCCGGCGCTTGAGCTGGACATCGATGCCGGACCAGGCTTCCTTGACGCGGATGCGTCCACGAGCGAGGCCGTTGTAGATGCCCATCAGCCAGAAAACCACGGCGAGGACAACAACAATGATTATGACGAGTGTGATAATTAAGGCCACGAAAGAGAACGCTCCTTAGCGGGATTCGTAAAGATCCTAGCACAGCGAACGGAACGGGCCGGGATAGAGATGGACGAAGCAGAGATCCGGCGGCATGTGCACGAAATGGCAGAGCGCCTGACGCGAATTTCGGCCGAATTGGCCGTACTCAGTCGCAGAGCGGAGTTCGAGCACGAGATCCGAACACGCGACTACTGGACGCTCGTGGATGGCAAGCAACCGGGCTGGATTGTTAAGTGGAACGAACACTTCGAAGCCCTCGCTACGAACCCGAACTACGTCCGGTTGCACGCGGAACGCGCGGAAGTCCGGGCGCGGCTTCATTCGCCTGAGTTTGAATTGGCAATTGAGGGGATGAAGCAAGGGGATGCGTCGGGAGCTGAGTATGCGATCGCCTACCTTGAGGCCGACCCCTGGTACTTCCGGTCCGGGTATCTCAAGAGCACCATCGCTCGGAGGCTTCGCCGCATCTCGCTGACCGTAACTCAGAAAAGTCGGCTGCAGGACGCACTTCGTCGCTTCGTGACCTCGAAAGGCGGGGGCTATGAGGTTGTGGAGATGCGAAAGCTTGGCGAGACGTGTAGAAACCGAGACTTTCGTGGACACTTGGAGCGTTGGAAAAGTCGAACGACAGCGGAACGTGGCGCGCGGGCGGCACTTATGCTGGATTCTGCCAGATGAATGACGCGCCTGGGCGGGACGTTCGGGGCGCCCGGTAGGCCGAAAGCTCAGCAGCCCGCGGATCGACGCCCCGAGCTAAAGTATGCCACTAGTATTCTCAAGAACGAGCGATCAAGCCGCGATGACCACAAGTGACGACATTCGAAGGGAAATCTTTGCAGCAGCAGAAGAGTTAACGGCGGCCTCCGCAGTTTTGGACGAGCTACTCGGGCGCCAAGCCGCCTATCGCTCGGGCTGGGATCGTCTGACCGGCCGTGCGCCGGTGCCTGAAAAGCTCGTCGCAGAGCTCTCGGAAGTGCGCTCCATTTCGGACATCTCACCCGAGGTTCGTGCCGAGGCGTTGCAATGGTCAATGGCGGAGTCACCTGCTGAAACCGCCTATTGGCAGAAGCGGCGGTCGAGCGACTTCGCGGCCGAACGCGAGCGATTCCGCTCCGCGTGGGACAGACTGTTCACGCCGGAGTTCGAAACGGCCGTCACTCGCCTCCAGAGCGGGGACGACTCGGGCACCGAGTACGTCATCGCCTTCATCGAAGCAGACCCCTGGTGCTACCACTCGGGGTACAAGAAGCAGAAGTACGCCCGGTACTTGCGGCGAGTACACCTCACCGCGCCACAACGTGAGCGCCTGAGAACGGCGGTTCTCGACGCCTTCACCAAGGGGCGCCGAGAAGACTTGAGTGAATACGTCTCACTCGCGCGCATACTCGACACACCAGAGTTCCGTGACGCACTCCGGCGCCTGGAAAGCGGGGCGGATGAAGGGACAAGTGAGCGTGCGGCACGCGCACTGGCAGCGTGCTTGATGAACGACCTGCCTGGCCAGGATCGGCGGGGCGGCGCGTAGAGTCGGAACTCATCAGCCCTCGTGACGCCCCGCAATTAGCCTACAGCAGCACGCCTTCCGCGAGCAGGTCCGCGACTTCGTCCATGTTAGGCCGATGATGCGCTCGCAGACGTCCATCGTGTGTTCGCCGAGGAGCGGCGCGGGGCCGGGGGTCGAGCCGGGTGTTTCGGAAAGTACTGCGGCCGGCCCATCGTGGGCTTCGCGGCCGGCTTCCGGGTGGTCGACGTACTGGTAGTAGCCTCGCGCTTTCATGTGGGGGTCGCGATCGAGCAGATCCTGGGCAGTTTGGACGACGCCCGCGGGGACTCCGGCGGCCTGAAGCGCGGCGCAAAGCTCTTCCGCGTTTCGCTCCCGCGTCCACTCGCCGATCAGTGCTTCGAGTTCGTCCTCATTCGCCTTGCGCTGCGAAAACGAATTGAACCGAGCGTCCTGGGTGGCCTCAGGGTGACCGAAAACGGTGGCGGCTGCCGCCCACTCGGCGTCGCTGCGACAGGCAATGACCACCCATCGGTCGGTAGAGCCAACGGATTCCGGGTCATCGGCGCATCGAAAAGCACCGTGCGGCGAGTAAGCGGGATGACGATTGCCGGTCCGTGTGGGGTTCGTGCCATTGACGAGGTTTTCGACAACTGCCGTGCCGAGGGTATTCACGACTGATTCGAGTTGGGGTAGTTCGACGCACTGACCCTTGCCAGTCTTGTTGCGGTAGCGGAGCGCGGCAAGCATCGCGGTGACAGTGTGGCCGGGATTGACGACGTAGTCGGGATAGTTCGTGCCGATGCCGAAGGGTGGCCTGTTCGGGAAGCCCGACATCTCGCTGATGCCAGTGACCGGGGTGAGCACCGCGCCGAAGCCGAGGAAGTCGCGGTGTGGGCCTTCCATACCCTGCATGGGGGCGTAGGCCGCGATGATTCGCGGGTTCACCTTCGAAATCTGGTCGTAGCGAAGGTTCCACTTGTCGATGACGCGCGGCGTGAAGTTCGTGAGGAAGAAATCGCTCTTCTCGATGATGCGGTAGGCGAGCTCCTGGCCCTTTTCCGTGTTCAGGTTGAGCTGCATCGAGAGCTTGCCGGTATTGAAATTGTTGAAGTACCCGGAGACGTTATAGCCGGTCTTTGGCGTGCCATCCGGGTTCAGCGGGAATGGCGCGCCCAGGCGAAGGCCGTCGAGCTTCGCCTCAGATTCGACCCGGATGACTTCGGCACCGAACTGCGAGAACGTGTTTCCGGCAATCGGCCCGGCGCCGAACCAGGAGAAGTCGGCAACGCGAAGGCCTTCGAGCGGTCGTTTCGGCATCGATGAATCTCCTTAGAGGGCCGCGAGGACGGATTGAGTGTGTTCGCCGAGGCGCGGAGGCCGAGCGATGTTGGCTGGCGTCTCTGAGAGCCGGTAGGGCGGTCCCGGGAACTCTGTCGACCCATCGACAGGCGATTCCGGGAAGGTGACGAACCAGTCGCGGGCACGGAGTTGCGTGTTCTCGGCAAGATCCCGTGGCTGCGAGACGATGCCGATCAGGAGCCTGCGGTGCTGGCCCTCTTCGTAGGCTTCGCGCGCGGTCTTTTCGGCGAAGAACGAGGCGATGGCTTCGTTGATGACCGGCAGATGCGGCAGGACTTTGGCGACCTCGGCCGGGTTCGCAATCATCTGCGAGAGGGTGGCGAGGTTCATGTTGTCGATAATCGCTTTGTAGGGTTCGTCGTCGAGGGGGCCGGCTTTGCCTTCTTCGCGCATCCAATCGACCAGCGCGGGCAATTCTTCGCCCGCCGGCGCCACGATGAACAAGAAGATGTAGCCGTCGCGGGCCTTGAGCGTGCCCCACCCTGGCAGCTTGAGCGGGATTGATCCGAGTTCCCCGGTGCGGACGCGGTTGCGTTTCTGGAAGTCCCACGTTTGCATGGCCGTTTCCTGGGACATGGAGACGGATTCCTGGGCCGAAACGTCAACGCGCTGGCCTTCGCCAGTGGACTCGGCGTGGAGCAGGGCAATCATCGTGCCCTGGGCGGCGTGGATGCTCGCCGAGATGTTGGCCTGGCGGCCGTAAATCATGTTCGGGGGGTCAACCAGTTCGCCGGCAAGGGTCATGATGCCGCCCATCGCCTGCCCGACGATGTCGGAGTACGCCCAGCCTGCATGCGGGCCGGTCTGACCAAAGCCCGTGACTGATGTGTAGACGAGCGAGGGCTTTAGCTTATGCAGCTGTTCGTAGCCCAGACCGCGTTCAGCGAGGTAGCCGACCGGGTAGTCCTCGATCACGATGTCGGCCGTGAGCGCGAGGCTGCGGGCCTGCTCCTGCCCCTCCGGAGTATCGAGGTCGAGGACCACGGATTGTTTCGAGGTGTTGTGCACCCAGAAGGCAAGGCTCGCGTCAGGTTCGCCTTCGTGACCGACCACAAATGGTCCCGAGTGACGTTGACGGCCGCCTCCTGGCGGTTCCACTTTGATCGTCTCAGCGCCGAGGTCGGCAAGGAGGCGACCGCAGTAGGACCCAATCTCATCGGTGAATTCGACGATTCGGACGCCTTCGAGGGCGCGGTCGGGCATCGTCAACTTCCCGGTGTCGCGGTGATACGCGCGGGCAACGATCGCCCGAGGATGTCGGCCGCCTGACCAACCATGTCGTTGAGGATGTCGGCGGCCGGGCGAATCTTTGTGAGCATTCCCGACGCCTGGCCGGCGGCGTTCATGAGCAGGTCTTCGCGGCCGGCTTTTCGGGCGGAGTAGACAAGGTCCGCAGTGAGCATTCCCTGGAGACCCATCGGAAGCGCCGCCAGACCTGCCGCTTCCCACGCTTCGATGAGCGGGTTGGTAATGTTTCGCATCGTCTTGCCGCTGTAGAGCCGTGTGATCCTGGTGTCTTCATCCGCAGCCGCAAGAACGCGCTGCTTTTGCAGGTCCGGCTGGTTTGCCTCTTCGGAAACGAGGAAGGCGGTCCCGCACCAGACGCCGATGGCTCCCATGGCGAGGGCGGCTGCGAGGCCGCGCCCATCGGCGATGCCCCCGGCGGCAACAACCGGGGTCGGGGCAACCGCATCGATGACCTGCGGAACGAGCGCCATGGTTGCGATTCGACCAGTGTGGCCGCCGGCTTCGGTGCCCTGGGCGACGACGGCATCGGCGCCGATGCCCGCGACGCGCTTTGCGTTCTTCACGTTACCGACGAGCGAGAGGACTTTCGTGCCGTTGGCTTTCAGACGGTCCATCCAGGCGGCGGGGCTGCCCAGGCCCGATGCAAACACGGCGATCTTCTCTTCGATGACGACTTCCATCTGTTCGTCCGACATGCCGCCGGTGCGGGGGCGGGCCGTGGCCGACGGTGCCGGCCGAGGCGCCTCGTGCCACTCGATGCCGAGGTCGCCGGCGATTTTCCGGAGGCCCTCGGTGGTCTCTTTCGGGATGAGGTCGCGTGGGTCGCGTGGCATTTCGCCGCTGGCGGCCCCGCCCATGTAGTTCGAAGGCAGGAGGAGATCGACGCCGAACGGCTTGTCGGTCATCGCCCGAACCTTGTTGATCTCTTCGCGCAGGCGCTCGCCGCTAAAGCCGGCCCCACCGATGACACCGAGGCCGCCGGCGTTCGATACCGCAGCAACGACATTCGCTGTAGCGACAGGTCCGGTGATCCCACCGGCGACCGGCCCCATGCCAGCGAGAATCACGGGATATTCGATCCCGAGCAGGTCACAAAGTTCTGTTCGGAGGACTGTCCGTGCCATAGAGCACCTCTCCCTGAAAGTCGCCCGAGTATACGTGAGCGCGGGCGATTGCGTGGGACGAGTCAGGTTCGCCTAGACCCCTGATGGAGCAGTTGCGAAGATGGGGCGGTGAACAGTCCTGTCACTCCATGGGTACTCGCCGGGCGCATCTTTGCCATCATCGGGATGGCGTTCTTTGCAGCCGTCTCGATCCTGCTCCTGATCATCCCTGAATGGCTGTACGGCGCGATCGCGGGCCTGCTGTTCTTCCCGTTCTTCGGGCTCATCGTCCTCGTGGAGCGGTTTCAATCGAAGCATGGAATGATCGGACCTGAGGTCGATGCGGAACCGCTCGACTAGCACATTCGCGCTGGCCTGCAGCACAATCCTAATGGTCGCGCTTACCGCATGCTCAGGCGGCACGACGGGTGACGACGAAATCAACCAATTCCTCTGCACGCAAAACGACGTCGGTCCTGACTACATCGAACTCGCCCGTGGGGAGTTCACTCCCAGGGATCTAGCCGACCTGACCACCGACGCCGGAGAAGGCAAAGAGCGAGTACGGATCGAACGGATTGAATCGGGGCCGGTTCGTCTTCTTCAAGGCGGTGCTGCCGAAACCGCCATTCGACCCGCCGCTTAACCTGCTCTGCCAGGTCCTTGAGTTCGATTCGCCGGAAGATGCCGCGGCTTACGCTTCGGAACCCGGCAGCGCCGCGCCGCAATGGGCCGGCCTCGGGTGGTTGCCGGACAATGGCCTCGTCGTCGAGGCAACAGGGGCCGATGGGCAGCGGATAACCTTCCAACAAGCTGGCCAGGATGTAACGGTTCTGGTGCGTCACGGCACGAGCGACCGCTACTTCTACTCGGTCTACCTGGGCCAGGACGCCAAAACTCCGCCTGAGGCGGAGCTTGGGGGAATTCTCGCGGCGGTGGCCGCACGGATTGGCGCGACAAACTGATTCTGACGCCGAAGGCTACTTCTCTGTGACGGTGACTGACTGGATAACGATCGGCGGATTGGGCTTGTCACCCGAACCGACGGGCGAAGCGCCAATGGCATCCACCACGTCCATGCCGCTCGTCACTTCGCCGAACGGATAGAACTTGTTCGCGCTCGGGTTGTTGTAGTCCAGCGCGGTGTTGTTCTTCAGATTGATGAAGAACTGACTACCGAACTCGGTAGCTCCGCTGACCTTCGCCATGGAGAGCGTGCCGCGAGTGTTCGCGATTTGGTTCGGCTCGTCTTTGGTCGAGTAGCCGGGACCACCGCTACCGGTCCCCGTTGGATCCCCGCCCTGGATGACGAAGTCCTTCACGATTCGGTGGAAGTTAATGCCATCGAAGTAACCCTGCTGCGCGAGGAAGACGAAACTGTTGACCGTGTTCGGAGCCTTATCCGCAAACAGGTCAACGACGATGTCGCCCTTCGATGTCTTGATGGTGGCGACGTACTGCTTCGCCGGGTCGACGACTTTTTCAGCGGCAGCGAACGATTTCGGCGCGGCGGTCGGGGCCGCTGTCGAAGATGCGTCGGGCGTGACCGATCCATCCACGGTGGCAGATGGCACGTCGACGGGGTCGGGGTTGCTCGCGTTCTGGGCCCGGTGAGTCAGGAACGCGGTGCCAACCATCGCGACTCCGGCGACAACGCCGATGATGGCGAAGATGCGGACGTTCCCGAAAATGTTCATCGGGAATCCGGGCTTGTAGAAATCGTTTGGGTTCGTATTGCCCAATTGGTAATTCTTACGACGCGATGACTCTTGCCGCAGGTGGTGCAGCTCGCGCTTTTGCTTTTTGGCCACGGTGTTGGACCTCTCTTCAGGGGCGGCGGGGTTAGCCGCGGGCGTGGTTTTCAGTATACGAACGAGCCACATATGGGCCACGACAGCAGGGAAACAGAAGAGAAAGCACCCTCCGTGGGATGAGCGGCGTTAGCCGGCGAAACCGAGCTTTGCCAGTTCCTCTCGTGTTACGTCGCGGTCGTCCCAGGGTATCGATTGGGTGCCGAGGATGATGGACTTCTCGTGGCCCTTGCCAAGGATGACGACGATGTCGCCGGGCTGCGCCCGCTTCAGGGCCTCCGCAATTGCCTCGCGACGATCTTCGACCTCGATGAAATCCTCGCCTCGTGTCTTGCCCGCGCCTTCGGCGTGGCGACCTATTTCCTGGACTATGGCTGTTGGATCTTCGGAGCGAGGGTCTTCGTTGGTAAACACGGAGAAGTCGGCCCCCTCGGCGGCGGCGCGTCCGACTCCGAATCTGCGTCCCGGGTCGCGTTCGCCGGCGGCGCCGACGACGACGATGAGCTGGCGCGGGCTCACGTCCCGCATCACTTCGAGCACCTTGCGGACCGCATCGCCGGTATGGGCATAGTCGACGATGACTTCAAACGGCTGACCGGCGGTGATGCGCTCCATTCGTCCGGGGACCCCGGGTGCATCAGTGAGGCCGCGCGCAATGTCCTTGAGGTCGGCTCCGCAGGCGATTCCGACGCCAGCAGCACAAAGTGCATTCATCACGTTGAACATCGCCGGGAGCCCCAGCGAGACTTCCGCCCGTCCGCCCGGAGTCTCGAGCCGGAAGTCCGTGCCGTCGGGACGGAGGACGATGTTGCGGGCGACGACTTCGGCGTCGCGCGATTCGAGACCGAACTGAATCGGCACCGTGCCTGAGAGCGCCGCCATGGCATTCGCCGACGGATCGTCGGCATTGACGACGGCGGCTTTCGGGATGCCCTTGTTAAAGGCGGTCCCGAGCGCGCTGAAGAGCAGGCCTTTAGCTTCGCGGTATGCCTCGAAAGTCTTGTGAAAGTCGAGGTGGTCGCCCGTGATGTTCGTAAAGGCGGCAACGTCGTACTCGACGTGATCCATGCGGTGGAGCGCAAGGCCGTGACTCGTGCTTTCGACGATTGCGAATTCGCAGCCCGCATCGGCGAAGCGGCGAAGGAGGCGCTGCACTTCCGGGGCCTCGGGGCTGGTCATGCGATCGGTGACCTTGCCGGATTCGCCGGGGAAGTACGTGTCCACTGTGCCGAGGCGTCCGACGCGTCCTCCGGCGGCTTCGAGAACCGACGTGAGGAGGTGTGAGGTTGTGGTCTTTCCGTCGGTACCGGTGATGCCGATGACGACCATTTCCCGGCCCGGGTGCCCGTAGAACCAGGCGGCAACGCTCGCCTGAGCAGGACGAGTTTCTGGGACTGTGATGAGCGCCAGGGATTCTGGAAGACTGTTGACCAACTCCGCGTGGTCTTGCTGGATCACCGCCGCGGCGGCACCGGAGCCCGCTACTTGCGGCAAATACGTGTGTCCGTCGGTGATGAAGCCGGGGACCGCGATGAATAACGAACCATGCTTTGCCTGTCGCGAGTCGTATTCGAGCGTCTCGACAACGGTGTCAGCGGACCCACGTATTAGTTGGGCACCGGGCACTTCAGCGATGAGCGAGGCGAGGGTTCGCGGTTCGGTTTGAGCCATAGAGCAATCGTACGGGCGGCGCGAGTCAGTGTCCCGAGGTTAGAGCGCGGCGAGGATGTCGAGGAAGTTGCCCAGCATCCGGGCGGTGGCGCCCCAGATCAGGTCGTCGCCGAACTGGTAGCTCTGAAACTCGTACTCGCGGCCGTTGATGACTCGGCGATCGGGAATGAGATTGTGGGGGTCGCGGAGGTGGTCGAGCGGCACTTCGAGGAGGTAGGCGACCTCGTGGTCACTGAATTTCCATTCGTACGGAAATCGATCGAGCCAGCCGACGAATGGGGTGACGAGGAAATTCGACACGGTGACCATGTCATCGAGCTGGCCGAGGACCTCGACGTGCCCGGGTTCGACACCGATTTCTTCGTGCGTTTCGCGCAGCGCGGTATGAAGGACTGATTCGTCGCCGGGATCGGTCGCACCACCGGGGAAGCTGATCTGACCCTTGTGGTCCCGTACAGAGTCGGTGCGCTTCTGGAAGATGATGTGGGGCCCGGTGGGTCGCTCGTGGAGTATCAGCAGGACTCCCGCAGGCGGCGGGGTCGGGTCGGGGATCTGGGTGATCGGTGAGTAGGCCGACATCAGCCGGCGGACATCGTCCCTCATCCCAACCGGGCCTGAAAGCGGCGACGGCGCGTGGATTCCGCGAGTTCGGCCCAGATTCGTTCGTTGAGTTCCCGGGCCGCAGGAGCATCGTTCGCTTCGAGCACGCTCTGAAGCGCGATCAGTCCGCGACGTACGCCATCGTTCTCTGCCTGCAGCGAAGACAGGCGGAAGTCCGGGGCGGCGGGTGTCGCCAGCGCGTCCCGCACGGCGCCGATCGAATCGCCTGCCAGTGGAAGGCCATCTTCGAGGAGTTGGCGGGTGACCCGATTCTCGGTGACGAGGCGGTCCGCGCCGCGCTCGGCCTCTTCCGCGGCCCAGAACGCGAGCTGAGCGGCCAGTCCGACTTCCTGTTGGCCGAAGGGCGTTCCAACCTCGGGCATAATCTTCGTGAGCATCGTGATGGCCACGCCCTGGAGTGCGCGGGGGAGGTCCGGCCTCATGCTTCCCTCCCCATGGTGTGCAGCATCGCCTGATCTTGCGAATTGATGAGGCTGTAGGCGCAGAGCAGGTGAATGAGCTCGCTGCTCTTGCCTTCCTGGAACACACGTGCGCTCTTCAGCCAGATGCCCTGGAGCTTCACGCTGTTGAACAGCTCCCACCAGTGGAGCGCGGCCCGGTCGGCCTTCATGCCGCTCGCGGCTTCCCAGAGATGAATCGCCGTCTCGCGGTCGACGATCCCTCCGGGTCGTCCGTCTCGCGCCCAGTGCCAGGACTCGTTGAAGGAGTATGCGAGGTCCTCAATCGGGTCGCCGAGGTGCGCCATCTCCCAGTCGAGCACCCCGTGGATGGAGGCATCGGACTTGTAGAGGAAGTTACCGACCCGGTAGTCGCCGTGGACCACACTGACGCGCTGGGCTGGTGGCGGTGGGTTCGCACGCAACCAGCGGATGGCCGCGCGCGTGATTGGTTGGGGGCTGATCTCTTCGGCATCGATGATCGCTTCCCAATGGGCGAGTTCGCGCTTCCACGCATCCTCGGGGTTGGGGGCATCCATCACCCTCGCCACCGGCCCTGAGGCCCAGTCGTGGGTGGCTATCGAACCGAGGATCTCGTACAGGTTCTTCGCCAGCTGTGGCTGGAGCGGCAGGTACTCTGGCGTTTGGGGCAGACGGGTGTTCACTTCGCACCCGAGGATGCGATCCATGATGAAGAACGGCCCGCCGAGGATGCTGGCATCTTGTTCGAGCCAGCGCATTCGGGGCACGGGCACGTCCGTTCCCCAGAAGGTTGAGTAGAAGGCGTACTCCACTTCGCGGTCGGTATCGAGCAGGCTGGCGGGCGGGTCCTTTCGCACGATCAGGGTCTGGCTTTCGGCGCCGCCCCACGACGGCTTCGAACATCCAGGTCTCACGCGAAGCCCCGCCGGGGATTCGGAGGAGGTTCGTCACCTTCACTGATTCGGCGGGGAGCTTGGCTTCGAGGTATTTCGCGAGTGCTGCTTCCATGGCGCGCCGCATCGTGTAGCGGCGTTAACACCAGTGTCAAACAGGCTGGCGGTTGCGGTTCGAGATGGGACCGGCTGCTCGGCGCGTCTTCCCGTTCGAAGCCCGGACAATTCGATAGAGAAGAAGCGCGAGGACGGTGGTGAGCGAGATGGCATACATCATCGACACCGGGACGAGCCCGCTGTCCGTTCCGGAGCTGATCCCGTGGACGAACGAGACCAGGTAGGCGGCGAACGAGGCGAAGTGGAGCTTTCGCCAGGCCTTCTGCCCGATCCACTTGCGTGCCCAAAAGCTTCCGGTGACGGCGGCGGACAGCCACGCCGAGATGACGCCGAGGCCAACCAAGAGCGGTGAGTAGGGCGCGACAAACGGCACAAACAGGTCGAAGACCGTGAAGTGAAAGAAGCCATCGAAGAGGAGAGCGCCGCCGTGAACCGCGATGAACGCGAGCGAGAGAACGCTCAGGAACTGATGGACGGTGAAGACTGTGAGCCGGGACATGGATCCGTCGGCCGCTTTGCTGCTGATGAGCAGCCCGAAAATCATCGCGCCCGAGAGCAGGCCGAACGCGGCCAATCCTGACGCGCGGCTGATGAACCACGCGGCGTGCCCGGTGTCACCGAGCCGGAGGGCCATTCCCCCGGTCATGGCAGCGACGATGATCAGGATCAGCAGAGGGGTGAAACGGTTCATTACGAGCCCTTTGAAGTCTTTGCTTTTGACGTGGTCGCCCTGGTTGATGACTTCGCCGTCGAGACGGCGGTAGAGCCAGTGGAGCTTGAAGGAGTTGCGAGCCGCGACGGCGCCAGCACTTTCGCCGGTATCGGCGAGTGCTGCGGTAGAGGTCGATTGAGACGCAGGGGAGGCCAGCCAGCCGGCAGTGAGCATCGTCACGCCTGCAATCGCGGCGGTTATCCCAAGTTTCGTGCCCGTGTAACTCTTCTTAGCCATTGTTCCCTCAGGCGGCATCGGTGGAGCCGTTGAAGAAACGATGCGTTCTGAAGATTAGAGAATCATGGGCCGAAGATTAGAAATCTCTCACCAGGCGAATCTTGGTTAAGAGACGGACAGGGTGAGTCGCTCGAAGAGTTCCGGAGTAAGCGGCCCCGCAGCTTCGGCAGCGAGGCATTCGCGAAGCTCCTCGCGATTCTTCACCCCGAGAACGACGGTGGAGACGCCGGGCATCGAAAGCGCGTACTGGTGGGCAAGGAATGCCGGACTTACGCCGAGCTCACTGGCTATTTCTCGGAAGGACGCAGCGCGGTTGAAGTCGCGCACTTCCGGGCCGTCGGAGGGGAGGTCGCGGTCGAGGGCAGAGGTGAGTGAACCGGCGGCGACCGCCCGAATGCCCATGACGCCGACCCCGTTCTCGGCGGCGGCAGCGATGATTTCTCGGGGCCGAGCCGGGCCATCCCAGCGCTGCATGCCCCCCGGCGAATCGAGCACGTTGGCGATGCACTGCGCGACGGCCGGTCGAGGAGATCCGGTTACGACGTCAATTATCTCGCCTGGCATTCCGGCCCCGGTGATGCCCCAGGCGCGAGCACGACCTTCGCGAACAATCCGTTCGAACGCCGGAATGACCGCCTCGCGGAAGTTTCGCAGAGAGACGCGAGTCGTCGCCCCGTCCGGAGCTTCGGCGTCGATCATGCCGTGAAGGATGAAGACATCGACGTGGTCGAGGCGCATTCGCTCCAAAGAAGCATTGAGGCTCGATGAGAGCCTTTCATAGACTTCAGTCGGCGCCGGATTTCCGAGCATGCACTTGGTAGTGATGCGAATGTCGTCCGGGAGTCGCCCGGCAAAGGTGTCGCCGATGACGCGTTCGGCCTCACCGTCGCGACCATAGGACGGCGCCATGTCGAGCAAGGTAATGCCGCCTTCGATGGCGTCGTGGACCGTAGCGATCGCCTCTTCGCGAGTGGTCTCGCCCCAGACCTGACCCAGGCCACCCCCGCCGAGAGTGAGGGCGGAGACATCACCGAGGGGGCCAAGGGCGCGCTGATTCATCCGTTGAGCCTAGCTTCCCACGAATGCGAGGACTCGACCGTAGGCAGCTGCGGCGCGTTCGAAACTCTGGAAGACCGGGATGTTCGCCGCGTGGAACTTCGGTCCGATGCTGGCGACATACTCAGCCTCATGAGCGGGGTGCAGGATGACGATGAATGGCTTCGACGAGCGCTCCTTGTGGACTGCGATCTCCTCGATTGTCTTGTCCAGCGTCTCCGGATTCTTTTTCCACTGGCGCGCGGCGAACATCGCGGAAAGCTCCATCGCCATCCCATCGATGTTCGGGTCGGCGTCGAGGATTCGAAGGACCCGGTCCAACGTTTCCATCGAGCCCTGGATCGTGCCGCCCATATCGAGCGGATTCTGGTAGCTCCCGCCGATGACATTAAAGAAGCCGCTCAACTCCTCGTACGTCGCGTCGCTAAAACGCGGAACCCGCAGGCCGCCTTTCGCGAAGGCATCGGTGATCGAGACCGATTGGCCACCAGTCTGCGCGAGCAGAGCCATGCCGGTTCCGGTCGGGCGCTTCGCGCCGAGCAGCATCTTCATGGTGTCGATGGTCTCATCGAGGTTGTTCGTGGTGATGGCGCCGCACTGGCGCATCATGCCGTCCCAGACCGCCTGGGGGGCGGCGAGCGAACCGGTGTGCGACATCGTGGCGCGGGCGCCGGCTTCGGTCTGGCCGCCCTTCCAAACAATGACGGGCTTGCGCTTGCAGGCCTCGGTGAGGGTTTCGAAGAACTTGCGGCCGTTCTTCACGCCCTCGACGTACATCCCGATAATTTCGGTCTCGTCGTCGAGCATGAGGTATTCGAGATAGTCGGCGACATCAAGGATGATTGCGTTGCCGAAGCTGGCGCAGCGGCTGAGGTGGATGCCGTTCGCCGCCGAGACGAGGCTGAACATGATCCCGTGGGTGCCCGACTGCGATAGGAACCCTACCCGCCCGTCGTTCGTGACCGGGGCATCGGCGTTAAAGCGCACGCCAACCTTGGGCAGGTAGAGGCCCATGCAGTTGGGGCCGACCAGGTTGAAGTTCGCCTCTCGTGCCATTTCGGTGAGCTGGCCCTGGAGTTTCACACCGAGCTCTTCGCCCGTTTCGGCAAAGCCGCTGGTGAAGAAGCCAGCGCCGTTTGCCTTGTTCGCGATGAGGTCCTTCAGCACGTAAGGCGAAACCTGGCGTGGCACCGCTACCAGCGCGTAGTCGATGGGTTCGGGGATATCCGCCATCGACTTGAAGTTCTGGATGCCCAGTTCCTCAATGCCCGGGATTTCCTTCTCATCGAGCTGAACGGAGTAGAGCTTTCCACCCTTTTCCTTGAACGGCATGTTGTTCTTAAGCCACATGTAATTGGGGCCCTTATCGCCGACTACGGCGACAACTTCCGGGTTGAACATGCGGTCGAGCTTGTGACCTGGGACTGACATGAATTCACCTTCCTGGACGCGAACGGGTCTCTCAACGCCGAGGCGCAGAGTCGCAGAATTCTTCTTAGCTTTCTGAAATGACGATTCGCGCGTCGACGGCGAGGGCGCCATCGGGATAGGCGAACACCGGGTTCAGGTCGAGTTCCTGGACTTCGGGGTGCTTCTCTACGAACTCGGAGACCTTGAGGATTGTGTTCTTCAGGGCGGCGATGTCGGAGGCTGGCTGGCCGCGAACGCCCGCGAGTACGGGACGGCCCTTGATCTCATCGATCATCTGGTTGGCATCTTTGTCAGCGAGCGGGACGAGCCGGAAAGAGACGTCCTTCAGCACTTCTACCATGATCCCGCCGAGGCCAAACATCATCACCGGACCGAACTGCGGGTCGGTGGTCATACCGACGATGACCTCGGTGCCCTGCGGTGCCATGTGCTGGACGGCGACGCCATTGATGCGTGCGTCGGCGACGGCCTTCTTCGAATTCGCAAGGATCGTGTCGTAGGCCGCGCCAACCGCTTCCTTATCTTTCAAATTCAGGATCACGCCGCCGACATCGCTCTTGTGCGCGATGTCGGGCGAGACGACCTTGAGGACGACCGGGTATCCGGCGGCCTCGGCTTGCGACTGTGCTTCGTCGCGAGTGGTCGCCAACGTGGTGTTGGCCACCGACACTCCGGCATCTTTAAGCAGCGACTTTGCTTCGACTTCGTTGAGGAGCGTGCGCCCTTCGGCGCGAGCCTGGGCGATGACAGTTTCGAACGACATGGAGCCTCGATTGGGAACGGAGATTGTGGCGCGATTGTACGGGAGGTCGAGTGGAGTGTCTCAGACCGGTCGCATCGTGCCCGTCGACTGTCGCTCCACGGCCTCATCGAGCCACGTGCGTTGCGTGTCCGAAAGGAGTTTGTAGGCGATTTCCCAGTCCCATTGTTGGCTGGGGCGTTCCGAATTCGCCTTGAACAGCAGGGCGATTTCGGGGTTCAGGTACCGGATTCCGCTCTCAGCAACCCACGTGACTTCTTGCAGGGCGGCAACGTGTTCGCGATCGCGCTTGCTTTGCCATTTTCCATCGACCGAGGGATTCAGGATGCAATCGATGATCCAGGGGGCACCGGCATGATCGCGAACCCAGACCTGGCTTAGCGCTGAGAGCGGCTCGGGATGCTTTTCGTCGAAGAACCGGAAGGTCCCGCCGCTGTTGCTCCAGAGATGGAAGCGCGGCTCGAGGTGAGAACGAAACGCCGGCAGGTCTTCGAGGAAAATCGACATGTCGATGTCCTCGTGTTCGCGGTCGACGCCCGTGAACGCCTCGATGGCGTAGCCGCCGACAATCCACCACGGGCGTTCGAAGCCGCGCATCAACTCCGCGAGCTGCATCGGAGTGAGGGGCTCCCAGCGGCCGTAGATGCGCTGCCACTTGCGGTCTTCTTCGCTGATCTGCACGCGCAGAAGTCTCGCGCTCAGTCGCAGAGGCGTCGAATTGGCGATGATTCGCCAAGTTCCCGACGGCTCGAGACCCGCGTAGATTGGGCCGAACGGGTAGTAGTTCCAAACGCGGAGGGTTTCATGAGTGACGAGTTGTTCGATCTGGTTGTCATCGGAGCGGGAAGCGCTGGGGCCGTCATCGCCTCGCGGGCGAGTGAGGATGCACGCCGTTCGGTGATGCTGATCGAAGCCGGTCCGGACTATGCCGACACGGCTCAGACACCCTTCGACCTGGTGAACAGCCACAACAACTCGTACACGGCGCACGACTGGAGCTTCAGCTACCAGCCGACGAACCTCGGCGCCTCCCGACCGTTTCCGCGTGGACGCGTGACTGGCGGCTCCAGCGCGGTGAACACGACTATCGCCCTCCGCGGCATGCCTGAGGACTACGACGGCTGGGCGGCGGCTGGAAACCCCGAGTGGGCCTGGGAAAAGGTGCTCCCAGCGTTTAACCGGCTCGAACGCGACCTCGATTATGGCGACAAGCCGTACCACGGGGATGCCGGCCCAATAACGATCCGACGCTACGAGTGGGATGAACTGACCAAAGTGCATCAGGCCTGGCTCGAAGCGAGCGACGAACTGGGCTACCCGCGCTGCGAAGATGCAAACGACCCGGAGGGCTGGGGCTCCGGGCCTCATCCGATGAACAAGATCGGCCGACTGCGCATCTCAACAGCGATTGGCTATCTCTCCGCTGCGCGTGCGCGTCCGAACCTGACGATCCAGGCGAACACCACCACGCGCCGAATCATCTTCGAAGGTCCGCGAGCGGTGGGCGTCGAAGTCGAAAGGGACGGAGAGGTCTCGGTCATTCGGGGCCGGACGATCGTCGTGAGCGCTGGAGCGATACAGTCGCCGGCGATACTGATGCGCTCGGGCGTTGGGCCGAAAGAAGAGCTCGCACGTCATGGCATCGACGTTCGCTCCGACGCGAGAGCAGTTGGCACACGCCTCAGCGATCACCCGGCGCTGGCTGTTGCGGCAACCGTCAAAGATCCGTCGATGCTCGACCCTGACCAGCCGATCGTGCAGACGATCCTGCGCTACACGGCCCCCGGCAGCGACCAACGGAACGACCTTCAGATAGAGGCGTTTTCGTTTTCGCCGAGGGGCGGCCCCTTGAACGCGTTCGCTGTGGCCGCGGTGCTGGAGCAGGCGTATGGCACGGGGACGCTGCGGCTGGCTTCGGCCGACCCACATGCGGCGCCGATCGTCGAACAGAAATTCCTCGAGGACGAACGTGACCTGAGCCGGCTGGCTTCGTGCTTCCGCGATTGCATGAAGTTCATGGAGACCGGCCCGCTGGCAGCGATCGTCGAGGATGTTGTCTTTCCCTCGCCCGAACGCGAACTGACGGACGAGGCCGTTCGCGTGTTGCTAAAGAAACTCTCAGCGAGCGGCTTTCACCCGTGCGCGACGGTGCCGATGGGTCCGGACGGCGCGGTCGACCAATACGGTCGGCTGCATGGGGCTGAGGGACTGGTTGTGGCGGACGCATCGATCATGCCGAGCGTTCCACGAGCGAACACGAACCTGACCTCGATCATGATCGGGGAGATGGTTGGCGAGTTCGTGAGAACACGAGGAGCGGAACTCTACGGGCTTTAGGCATGGTGGTATGATGGTGGTATGAAAGTGAAAACCTCGGTGACACTCTCGGAACAACGTGCTTCACCAACTGGACGAGTTTCTTGGCGCGAGTGGCAATCGGTCTGCGTTTATTGAATCTGCACTTCAGCATCGCTTGAACGACATCCGGCGGCGTGAGGCTGAAGAGCGTGACGCGGCTATCTATGCCCGGATGGCCGCCGATCCGGAAATCCAGCGCGAAATCGAAGAAACTCATTCGCTCTCGATCCCATGGTGGGAACTCGGCGACGACGTTGAGGTCGCGGATGAAGTTCGCGTGCGCCGGGACCGAGAGGACGCCGACCTTGGAGCGGGGTGAAATTTACCGCATTTCGAATCCGCCGAACGACGCTCGGCCGGCCCGGTTATTCGTTGTCGTCAGTCGAGAAGCTTTTTTGCGCGTCCCTTACTCCACCGTCGCTTGCGTTCCTATCTATTCCACGATTCAAGGCCTTGAAACCGAGGTTGTATTGGGAGTCGAAAATGGTCTCAAGCACGCAAGCGGTGCTCGCTGCGACGAGGTCACCAGTCTTCAGCGTCGCCTGTTGGGAACGCCGGTCGGAAGCGCTTCGCCGGTTCAGCTAGAACGAATAGCGGAGGCGCTCGCCGTCGCTCTCGCGATCCCTTTCGAGACTTCGGGAACTTAACCGGGCAACCCGCTGGTTTACTTTCGGAGAACCCAAACCGGAATCCGACCCCGGAGCGGTTAGCTGGTCTTGTGACGCCAGCAGGTGGACCTCCGTGCCTCGCGTCGTCCGCGAACCCCGACGTTTCTGCTACGCTCGCCGCGCTTCAAGCCGAAGCCGGAGGTTCGCAGTGAAGGAATTTGAAGGGCGCGTGGCCGTTGTGACCGGTGCCGCCAGCGGGATAGGCCTGGCGCTGGCGGACCGCGCCGGTCGCGAGGGCATGACCGTCGTTATGTGCGATATCGAGGAGAACGCGCTGGAAGCGGCAGCGGCGAAGCTTCGCGCGCGAGGCTACAAGGCTCAGCCGCATCGGTTGGACGTGACCGACTCCGCACAACTGGAGTCTCTTGCGGCGCAGGTGTTCGAGACGCACGGCGCGGTCCACTTGCTCTGCAACAACGCCGGCGTGATGACGGGCGAAAAAGCTACATGGGAGTTCGCGCCCGAAGATTGGCGCTGGACGCTCTCGGTGAACCTTTGGGGCGTGATAAACGGATTGCGGGCGTTCGTTCCGCGAATGTTGGCGAGCGGCGAAGAAGGGCACATTGTGAACACAGCCTCGATGGCCGGGCTCATCACCGGGCGACCGGGAAACGCCATCTACGACGCCTCGAAGCACGCCGTTCTCTCGCTGAGTGAGAGCCTCTATCGCGACCTGGTGGTTCGGCAAACGAAAGTGAGCGCCTCGGTGCTCTGCCCGGGCGCGGTCATCACGAAGATCTTCGAAGCCGAACGCAACCGACCGGTGGAACTGGGCGGCGGGGCCGAGCCTGTGGAAGCCGGAGCGACTGCGTTCCCCGGCGACTCGTTTCCACCGGAGGAGATGGCGAACCAGGTTTTCGACGCCGTGCGGGCGGACCGTTTCTATGTGCTCGGAGCGCAGCGCGAGATGATCGAATGGACCAAGATGGGCCACGACCGGATGTTCGGAGGGAAGAACCCGGCGGTCGCACACCGCCTGCTCGCAATGCGCGACGCGGGCCACCCGCTGGGCCAATGAGCACCACCACCGACATCAGCCTGGAAACTGAAGAACCGGTCGGGGCGTCAACTCCTAAAGGTCTCGGATGATGTTCGACGGCTTCGAAAGGCGCGACGTCGCAACTCCCGCAGGCAGCATCCATGTCCGGATTGGCGGCTCGGGGCCGCCGCTGCTCCTCCTGCACGGGTACCCCCAGACGCATGTGATGTGGCACGCGGTGGCGCCGGAGCTGGCGAAAACGCACACCGTCGTATGTGCGGACCTGCCCGGGTACGGCGATTCGAGCAAGCCAGCTTCGACGGACGACCACGCGGCCTATTCGAAGCGTGGCATGGCGGCGACGCTGCTCCATGCGATGCGTCAACTGGGGTTCGAATCCTTCGATCTCGCAGGTCACGACCGCGGTGCGCGAGTCGCGTACCGATTCGCGCTCGACCATCCTCGGCGCGTCGAACGGCTGGCGACGCTGGATATCGTGCCAACGTACTCGCAGTGGGAGTCGCTGGGCTGGCGCGGGAGCATGGGTTCCTACCACTGGTACTTCCTGGCGCAACCGGCGCCGCTGCCGGAGAAGCTCATCGCTGCCGACCCGATTTTTTACCTTCGCAACACGCTGGCTCGCTGGGCAGCACCGGGATTCGAGTTCGATCCGGCCGCAATGTCCGAGTACGAACGGGCATTTTCGAATCCCGAGACCGTGCGCGCCTGCTGCGAGGACTACCGCGCGGGAGCGACCATCGACTACGAACTCGACGCCGCAGACTTCGGCGAACGCAAGATCGAGTGCCCGATGCTGGCCCTCTGGGGCCAGCGCCCAACCGGACCGGCGCGAGACATGCTTGCGACGTGGCGGGAATGGGCGAAGGACGTGCGCGGCGGTCCGATTGATTCGGACACTTCCTCGCGGAAGAGTCCCCTGCGGAGACGGCGAGGGAGTTGGTGGAGTTTTTTGGGTGAGCGCTAGGTGCCACCTCGGAAGGGGTTAGACAGTCTCGGAATCACGGAAACGAACTACCTGGAATTGCAGCCATTGGTTAGAATTCGCGAGCCTGCAGCGAGGATCACCTCAGCGAGGCGGTCGGAGCCGACGAATGCCGAGCAAGGAATCAGAAGCATTTCTTGAGTCACTTCGCAAACGGCCGACACCTACCGGGGTTCCGACGTTTCAAGAAGTGCGCGCGAATTTCGCAGCCTCAATGACGGCGCGACCACTCCCCGTTGGGATTTCAGTGGAGAAGAACGTGACGGGCGGCGTTCCCTGCGAATTGCTCACACCTCCGCAGGCAGATGTGTCGCGACTCATCCTCTTCTTCCACGGAGGGGGCAACGTGGTTGGCTCATTGGACTCTCATCGCGAGGTAGCCTGCCGGGTAGCGGTCAGCGCGAAGTGTCCTGTGCTGGCCGTGGGCTTTCGAGTCGGCCCGGAAGACCCCTTCCCGGCGGCCGTTGACGATGCCGTGGCTGTTTATCGGGCGATCCTATCTTCCGGGCGGACTGCATCCGAGGTTGCCGTTGCCGGGGATTCGGCAGGGGCTGGCTTGGCAGTCGCACTCGTGATTTCAGAACGCGATAGCGGCCGCCCTATGCCCGCTTGCGGCATTCTGCTTTCACCTTGTGTCGACCTTTCGCTTTCTTCGTCGTCGATCCGAGACGTAACGATCGTGGACCCCACTTTCAGGCGCGAAGGCGTGCAGCGCATGTTCGAGGCTTACCTCGGTGGCGCCGACCCGAAGACCCCTCTGGCATCGCCGCTGTATGCCGACCTTCGAAGCCTACCGCCGCTCCTGATACAGTCCGGCTCGCTCGAAGCATTCCTCGAGGAAGCACGCGCGTTTCATCTTTCCGCAATTGCGGCGGGGGTGGACAGCACGATGGAAGAGTTCGAGGGCCAAGTTCACGACTTTCACACACTCGCCCCTTCCCTGCCCGAAACTTTGACGGCACTGAGCAGCATTGGTTCGTTCGTGGCGTCAAAATGGTTCACGCCGTGACAGATTCGCTGCTGAGTCGGCTCGCAACTCGAGCGGACGTTCCGGTGCTGCAGGCGCTAATCGACGCGGCTATCGACCAGAACCAGCGGGCGTTCCTCGATACCGAGCAGATCTCGTCGAGCCGGGCGATCATGGGGCTCGATACGCAGTTGGTCGATGACGGCACGTATTTCGTCGTGGAGTGCGACGGCGCGATCGCTGGCTGCGGCGGATGGAGTCGGCGCGCGACGATGTACGGCGGAGATCATTCCTCCGGGAGGGATGCAGCCCTGCTCGACCCGAAGAATCGACGCGGCGAGGGTTCGGGCGATGTACACCCACCCGGATTTCGTTCGACGAGGCATCGGAAAGCTCATCCTCGAACTTTGCGAACAGGCGGCGCGTGCTGAAGGCTTCAGCAGGCTCGAACTGGTGGCCACGATGTCCGGCGAGCCCCTGTATCGCTCAGCCGGCTACCAGCCCGTGCAGGAGATGACCGACGACAGCGGCGGGGCGGCCGTACCGCTGTTGCTCATGGGGAAGTCGATTTATCATCCCGCGGCCGCGATTGACCCCCTGCGCTGATTCCGCGCAGAATCGGCGCGTGCTGGCGAAGGTCCTCAGTTGTGCGGTGGTGGGCCTCGATGGCGAGCTTGTCGATGTCGAAGTGGACATCACGCGCTCGCAAATGCCGGCGACCACGGTTGTCGGGCTGCCGGACACAGCGGTGCAGGAATCGCGAGAGCGTGTGCGTTCGGCGATTCGCAACAGCGGTTTGAGCTGGCCGAACGGCAGCAAGGTGACCATCTCGTTGGCCCCGAGCGACCTTCGGAAGGAAGGCCCGGCCTACGACCTGCCGATCGCGACGGGCGTGTTGCTGGCATCCGGTCAGGTCGTCGCCGACGTCGAGGACGCGGTGTTCATTGGCGAGCTGGGGCTGACCGGCGAAGTTCGACCGGTGCGCGGCCTGCTGCCGATGGTGATGCTGGCGGCGTCTCGCGGGATGAAGCGGGCTTTTGTGCCTGAAGCCAACGCTCCCGAGGCGGCGCTGGTCAGCGCGTTGGAGATTTTCCCCGTGACGAGCCTTGCGTCGCTCGCGTCGCACCTGCTCGGCGCGGTGCCGATCGATGTGTTTCATCGCGATCCTGGCGCCGACGAGCCTGAACCGTTGGCAGGAAACGTCACCAACTTCGCCGACGTGGTTGGACAGGAACATGTGAAGCGCGCGCTGGAAGTGGCGGCTGCGGGCGGTCACAACATTGTGATGAAGGGGCCTCCGGGGAGCGGCAAGACGCTGCTTGCGCGAGCGGTTCCTTCGATTTTGCCGCCGCTGACGACCTCCGAAGCGATGGAAGTGACGCGCATCTACAGCGTCGCAGGCCTGCTTCCTTCGAACACGGGTCTCATCGCGACGCGCCCGTTCCGGGCGCCACACCACACGATTTCGAACGCGGGGCTGGTCGGTGGCGGTTCCATCCCGCGGCCCGGAGAAATCACGTTAGCTCATCGCGGAGTCCTTTTTTTGGACGAACTGCTGGAGTTCGACCCGCGCGTGCTGGAGATGCTGCGGCAACCGATCGAAGACAAGACGGTGACGATTTCGAGGGCGCGTCAGGCGGTGACGTTCCCCGCGAGCTTCATTCTGTGTGGGAGCTTTAATCCGTGTCCGTGCGGATTTGCAGGCGACCCGGAGCGGGAATGCGTATGCCCGCCGCAGCTGATTTCGCGATACCAGCGGCGGCTTTCGGGGCCGCTGATGGACCGCATCGACCTGTTTGTGGATGTGCCGCGGGTGCCCTTCGAGAAGCTGAGCGGGCTTTCGGGCGGGGAGAAATCGGAGGCGGTGCGTGATCGCGTGGCGCGGGCGAGGGAAGTGCAGACGGCGCGGTTCGAGGGTTCGGGCGGGCACACGAATGCAGAGATGACACCACCCCAGGTGCGCGACTTCGCCCAACGGCAGATGGCCGACGGGGCGGCCGATGTACTCAAGATGGCGGTCGAGCGGCTGAACCTCTCGGCGCGGGCGTTCCACCGGCTGCTGAAGGTGGCCAGGACAATTGCCGACCTTGCGGAGAGCGAGGGCATCGAAACGCCACATATGGCGGAGGCTATCCAGTACCGGGCGCGGATTGAGTAATGCTCGCGTCGATTGGGGCAGGACTGTTCTCTGGGGTTTCTTTTGCGGGTTCGGTTACCTCGCACGCAAATGGGCACGTCATCACTGGGCAGAAATCGCGCCGGACGGCTGGTGGCATCTCCGTCGCGAACCGACATTTAGCGACAAGCGGTTTTTCTTCAACAACATGCTGAGCGCATACGGGGCGATGGGATTGGGCTGGTTGTCCTTGGTCTACTGCGTGATCTACGGGGTCTGGCAGGCTACTCAAGGCCGATTCCTGACGCCTTGAGCGAGCTATACTGAGGGCATGGGTTCGTATATTCGGTTGCCATCGCGAGAGGAGAGCGGCGTGGGCAGTGTGTTCACGGAGATCACGGTTTCGAACAAGCGGGACGAAAACGTCGCGGAAGCGGGCCATCTCGAGGCGAGAGCAATTCGGAGCATCCGCGTCTCAAATGTCCTCGTCGATACGGGCGCGACAACTCTTTGTTTGCCCCGCGACCTGATCGCCCAACTCGGCCTACCGTTGAAACGAAAAATCACTGCTGCGACGGCTTCTGGGGACATCGAAACCGAACTCTATGAGCAGGCGGAACTCACTGTCGCCGGACGAACGGGGACGGTTGAATGCGTCGCCCTCGCGGAGGGTTCTCAGCCGCTTCTCGGCGTGATTCCGCTGGAGATGCTGGGGCTCGAACCCGACCCGACGAAGCACATGCTCCGAGTGCTGCCCGCAGATACGAAGGACAGCTACTTCTTCATCTGACACACCGTTTGACCTACCCGATTGCCGCCTTCACGAAGCGTTCCTCGATGTTCGAGCGCCACGCTTCGTCCTGGACGTTTTGGAATTCGCGGACGACTTCGGGGAGGAATTTGCTGACGCGTTCATTGCCGGCGAGGAAGTATTCAGCCCAGGCCCAGACGCCGACCACGCGGCTTTGCCACCAGAGTTTGAGTCCGAGGCGGCATTCGTCCTCGCTTAGCTGGATGAACTGGCGATAGCCGGTGAGGTAGTCGTCCAGGAGCGCCGAATCGAGCAGTTGCGAGAACGCCAGCGAGCGAATGACTTCCCAGACGCGCGCGTCGGTGCGCCATATTTCCCAGTCGACGATGGCGACGATTTCGTCGCCGTCCCAGAGGACCTGGTGGTCGTGGAAGTCGCCGTGGAGGACCTGGCGGGGCAGGGATTCGAAGGCGGATGGCGGAAGGACGTCGAGCGATTCGAGGGCTGCGGACTGGCGAGCAAGATGCTCTTGCATCCACGCCTCTGCATTTCGTTCAGAGGCGACCTTGGCAATTCGACCGAGGAGATCGAGCGACTGGGCTTTGTCCCAGACCAGGGTTGGCCGCTCGTCCGGGAGCGACGGGTACGGTGCGAGTGTGGCCTGGACTGCGCCATGGGCCGACCCGAGCGTGTGCGCCTGCGACGGTGTGAGGCTGCCGCGTTCGCGGACGATGCCATCTACCCACGGAAAAAGAGCCCAGTTCCCGCCGGCAATGGTCGCGATAGTGCCGCGTTCCGGGACGGTTTCTGGGATCGGGGCGGGGATGCCGCGCTCGGCGGCCCACTTCACGAGGGCGTGTTCGCCGAGGATGCGCGGCAGTTCGAGGGTGTCGCGGTAGCGGCGGAGAAAGTGCTCGCCGCCATCGCTGCGGACGTGGAAGTTGAAGTTCAGTGAGCCGCCCGCCACCGGCTCTGGTTCGCCTTCGTGCCAGAGGCCGTACATACCGAGGACATCCGTAACCAGACCAGCGTAGTCGTCGTGTGTCGGCACTATCCGGCTGCCGTGACCTGTTCGACGAGCAGCTCGAGGACGCGCTCGCTGATGTGGGCCATGACCTCGGCACGGGTCCCGGGGAAGACCTTCTCTTCGGTGACGGTGCCGTTCGGTCCGCAGCAGGCGATAGCGACCGAGCCGACCGGCTTCGGGGAGCGGCGGCTGCCCTGGGGCCCGGCGATGCCACTTTCGGCGACCGTCCAGGCGGGACCCATCGCGCGCTTCAAGCCTTCTGCGGTTGCGGCGACCCACTGGGGGCTGACGGCGCCGTGTTCTCGGGCGATTTCGCGGTCGAGGCCGAGTTGCTCCCAGCGCTGGGCGCCGGCATAGGGGACGACGCCGCCATCAAACCAGCGCGAGGCGCCGGGTACGCTGAGCATTCGCGCACTGATGAGGCCACCGGCGGTCGTTTCGGAGACGCCGACCTTCTCGCCGCGGGCCATGAGGAGTTCGCCGAGTTTGGCGGCGAGTTCATCGTTTTCGAGTGGGTACATGGCGCGATTCTACAGTTTCGAAGGCCCGGCGCTTCGGCGGACTGAACCGTTGCTCTGCTAAGCTCGAAGCAATGTCGTTGCAGGTCGATTTTGGCGGTGCGGAACAGCTTCTTCGCGAAGCTGAGTTCATGGACTGCCGGTCGGTCTGGTACTCGTCGAACTACGTGTACATCGCGCAGATGGCTGCGGGCGAGCAGCAATTCGCGGCGATCTACAAGCCGCACAAGGGCGAATCGCCGTTGTGGGATTTCGCCGACGGACATCTCTACAAACACGAAGCGGCCGCCTACGAGTTCTCGAAGCTGCTGGGCTGGGACATGATCCCGCCGACGGTGGTCCGAGATGGGCCGCAGGGGATCGGGTCGGTGCAGGTGTATGTGCCGCACGACCCGGAGGAACACTTTTTCGTGCAGCGCGAGCGCGAAGCGCTTCTGCCTCAGCTGATGCGCATGTGCGCCTTCGATGCAGCAGTGAACAACGCCGACCGCAAGGGCGGCCATTGCCTGCTCGACGAACAGGGGCACATCTGGGGCATCGACCACGGGCTCTGCTTCCATCCCGCGCCGAAGCTGCGGTCGGTCATCTGGGAGTGGGCTGGCGACGAAATGCCTGCGGAGTACCTTGCGGACCTCGAGGAAGCCGGCCTGGCTATCGCAGCAGAAACGGACGCTGCGGCGCCACTACTGGCGCTGCTCCATGAGCACGAGTACGTGGCGATGCTGGGGCGGATCGAGCGGATGCTGATGGAGAAGACGTATCCGGTGCCCGGTCAGGCCCGGCATTATCCGTGGCCGATGGTGTGAGAATCGCCTAACCGGCGGTCATTCGCTCGACGCGCATACCACGCGCTTCGAGTTCTTCCTTGCAGTGTCGGCAGACCAGTTCGGCTTCGGGGGCGTGCCCGCATTCGTGGGTGAGCTTGAGTGGGGGTCCAGCTTCGCCAGCCATCCACTTATCGCCCCAGGTGAGCATCGCGATAAGTACCGGGTAGAGGTCGCGGCCCTTCTGGGTCAGGCGATATTCGCAGCGCGGAGGGCGATCCTGGTACTGGCGGCGTTCGAGCACATCGTTGTCGACGAGGCTCTGTAAGCGCGCAGCGAGGACGTTTCGGGCAATACCGAGGTTCGCCTGGAAGTCATCGAATCGGCGCACGCCGTTGAAGGCTTCGCGGATGACGAGCATTGTCCACCACTCGCCGACGACTTCGAGCGTGCGAGCTACAGAACATGGCATGTCGGCAAAGCTAGTACGGCGCATAGAGTGGTTCCGTTAAGAGAATACGCCTAGAGGGTTGCTCGCAACAACCCACCCGAAGTACGAACCTTCACCGCGTCCTTCTCAATTCGACATCGGCACACGCGAAAGTGGTGAGAATTGATGCGGCGCGTCACATGGCGGAATATGCAGGTTCCATGAACAACTCATCAAAGCAACCCTTCGTTTCCGGCAATCCAGGCCGGGATGTTCAGCGTGTCGGGACGGCGCGCGTTCTCGGCCAGGACCCGGAGAAGATTTACGACCCGGTTTGGGGCGTGATCGGCAACCTTGGTGACAGCCAGTGCTACGTCGGTGTCACCAGCAAAGTCGAAGCAGTGCAAAAGGCACTTTCCGATCGGATTGCGAAAGAAGACCTCGGCGTACGGCTTATCGCGCCGGCGTACACCATCGGGGTCTCCGACGGGCAGCTGAACGGCACGGAGCGGATGCGTTTTTCGCTCATCGGTCGCGAGGTTGTGCATGACTCGGTCACGTTGCACCTGAGCGCCAACGACATGAAGGGCGTGGTAGCGGTTGTCGCCTGCGACAAGCCTCCCGTGGGGACGCTTGCGGCGGTACTGGAGCACAACGAGCCTGCGGTGCTGCTCTCAGACGGCTCGATTTCTCCGGGCATCGATCCTGAGACCGGGCAGCGCATCGACCTGGTCTCGGCGTTCCAGATTGCCGGTGACCCGAACGGAGAAACGCGCACACGCTATGCGATGAACGGCTGTCCCGGGTATGGCAGCTGCGCCGCGATGTACACGTACAACACGATGCAGTCCTTCATGGCGGTGCTCGGCATGGAGCCGTTGCACATGGTGGCCCCGACCGCGGAGGACCCACGCCGGATCGAAGAGTTCCCGGCGCAACTGGTTTCCTGCCTGACAACGATGACTGAACGGAACATCCGGCCGCGCGATATCGTCACGCCGGCTTCGCTGCGCAACGCGATGACGGTCGCAATCGCACTCGGCGGGTCGACAAACGTCATCCTCCACAGCGTTGAGATCGCCCGCGCCGCCGGGATCAATTTCTGGAAAGACGTGATCACGGAAGCCGAATTCAATGACCTCTCGCGACGCGTCCCGGTGGTCGCCGACGTGCGGCCATTTGGGCGCTTTTACATGGAGGACATCGATAACAAGGGCGGACTCCAGGTGGTGGTGAAAGACCTGCTGGACCAGGGCTTCCTCGATGGCAGCTGCCTGACGTGCACGGGCGAAACATTGGCCGAGCAGATTGCTCGACTGGCACCGGCCGCGCCCGATGAAGACGTCCTGCACTCTGCTAAGACGCCATACAAGCCAACGGGCGGCCTGCGTTTGCTCCATGGCAACATCGCCCCGGGTGGTGGCGCCGTGATTAAAGTCGCAGGCGTCGAGGGTGGACTCCAGGACGGGACCTTCACGGGTCGCGTCCGAACCTTCAACAGTGAGGCCTCCCTCCTGCAGAAGCTGGACGAGTCTCCTGAGTCTTTCGCAGACAGGGACATGGTGGTCGTCCGCTACGAAGGGCCGCGGGGCGCGCCGGGGATGCCGGAAATGCTCGACCCAACTTCGCGCATCACAACGCTGTGCCGCCAAAAGGGGATCACGATTGGCCTCATGACCGATGGGCGCTTCTCCGGCGGCTCTATCGGACTGGTTATCGGCCATGTTTCTCCCGAGGCGATCCAGGGTGGCCCAATCGCACTGCTCCAGGACGGCGACACCGTAGTCGTCGACATCAACACCGACCGACTCGATTGCAAGGAGCTGGACGACCCTCAGGAGGCCGAACGCAGGGCGGCCGCATGGCGCGACGCCACGGAGCGAAACGGCGGCACGCATCCGGACGCGAAGCCTGTTTCGAATCGCCTGCTTAGCCGCATGCGCGCCCAGGCTTCATCGTCGCTTCATGGCGCCGGATTCGGCGACTGAGATGGCGCCAACTCGAACAAGGACGAGGGCTGACGACCTGCTGAGCCGATGAGTGAACTGCCCACCCTCTCGCAATCACCGATGCCCGGCCCGAAGACCAAACTTCCGTTCGATCTGCAATCCGATGAGTCGGTGTTGATGTTCGCGCGCCGGCACTGGCTGTTCTTCTATTCGCGGTTGGCACTCATGATCCTCGCAGGCCTCGTAGCGACCATCGGCGTCGTGCTATTGGTGCTGGCGACCATCGGCTTTGATGGGATTGTCGGGAAGGGACTCGCGTTAGCATTGATCCTCTGGGCGGGGTACTGGGGAGTTCGTTCTTATTTCCACTGGTTCCGGTACCAGAACGATGTCTGGGTTGTAACGAACCAGAGGCTGGTTGATAGCCTCAAGAAGAACTGGTTCCACCACCAAATGGCTTCGGCCGACCTCGTGGATGTTGAAGATATCCGCGTGGTTAAGGCGGGGATCTTGCACACGGTGTTCAACTTCGGCGACGTACGCTGCCAGACCGCCGGCGAGGTCCCAAATTTCGTGCTCGCGGGAATTCCGGAGCCGACTCGCGTGCTGGCCATCGTCGATGCGGCACGGGACGCCGCGCGGCGTTCCCTGCGCGGGCCGCTCTAACCGTTTTTACACAATTCGGCGTGACACATCGCAGGGCGAGGACTACGGTTTGGGGCATGTTGTCGCGGCGCCGCTTCCTCGCTGGCGCGTCCGGTGGCCTTGTCCTGGTCACACTCGGGCGAGGACGATCGTTGCCTGTTCGTGGCGCCCCTGCGGTTGACCGCGAGGCCTTTATCGTCCGGCCGCAGTCGGCCGAGTTTCCTTTCAGTGTGGTGGCCCCGAGCGTTGGCAAAGACGGTTACTACCCGGGGATCACGATTTCGCAGCTAACGCCGTTTCAGGGCGGCGCCATCCTGATAACCGCGATCAACGCAACCGCAGGCGCTGCGAGCGTGTTCGGTCGACAGTACCCACTGGCCATCGGCCCGGAGGGGCTCTCGGGGTTCGTCGGCTTCGGGGTCGTTGACCCACCGGGGCCCACAACCATGTCGCTCGTGCTGACGGACACGTCCAACCAACCGCTTACCTATACGTACGGGCTGACCGTGAAGGCGACGCAGTGGACGTTCGACGACATCATCATTCCGCCTGCCCCGCCACCAGACCCGAACGCGCCGCCACCCCCACCTCCGCTGCCCGACGAGCAGCCACGCCTGAACGAGCTGTACGCAATGGTGACGCCACGTAGATGGGAAGGCCCGTTCATTCTTCCGCTGACTCTCGGCGGAGACGTGTTCATCAGCGGGTACTTCGGCGAAGAACGGTCGTTCAACGGTGGACCGCGCGGCGGGCATCACGGTGGGACGGATATCGGCGCACCACAGGGCACGGAGATTCACGCGACGAACCGCGGAATGGTGGTGCTCGCCGAAGAGACTCGCAACCGCGGCAACCTTGTCGTGCTGGACCACGGTGCCGGGATATTCAGCTGCTACGGCCATCAGTCCGCGTTACGCGTCCTGGTCGGCGATGTGGTCGAGCGGGGCGATGTCGTCGGCCTGATCGGTTCGACTGGCCTCTCGAGTGGGCCGCACCTTCACTGGGAGATGTCCGTCGGCGGTGTGCTTGTTGACGGTTTACGGTGGCTGGACGGGACACAGGGGTTCTAGAGAAACCTAGTTTGGGGCATCGCGAGCCAGCTCGAGCAGCCTGACCTTGTGGGTTGGTGTTGGTGTTGCTGTTGGAAAATCTGGAACTTGTGGCGGGTCGACGGTGGGTATCTCGGGGACTTCGACTGTTGAGGTCGGGCGCTGAGTCGAACTGGTCGTGGCGGAAGGAGTTATCTGCGTGACCGTCGGCGTCGCCGTGTGAGTGGGCGTAGGAGTCAACGTTGGTGGCTCGGTAGCCCCAAGAATAGTGAGAACATGCGTTGCTGCGACGTATTGGAACGTGATCGCCTGCCCGGGTGTCGAAACGACGAACACAATGTTCGAACCGTTCGCGACACCGCCAAGCCCGTAATTCTGAGTCCCATGACTCGTCGATTGCCGCCTTGGTCTCGTAAGTCCCTGCCGGCAGTGACGTGGTCGTCATGGTGTACGTCCCGTCGCCGTCGACGTCCTGAAGCCAGGAGCGCAAACAGCTCGGGTCCCAATCGCCCGGACACCCGAGTTCACTTTGGAGACTGCCAGCAGCGACCACAATCACACTTGACCGGTTGTCAGTGACCCAATGCGACTTGTTGTCGTAGTAGAACTTCACGGTCGCGCCGGCCCCGAGACTAAACGAGACGTTCGCGCCGTTGAACTGAGCATGAGCACCGTAGTTTTCGTCCCACATACCATTCAGCGCGACTTTGTATTCGTAGTTTTTCGCGGGGAGCGCGAGCGACTTCTGCCAAACGTCATCACTTGCGTCGTAGGTCATGTGGGTGTTGGCACATGACGGATCCCAGTCTCCTGCACAACCGACCTCGGACTGCAGGCTTCCGGCGACCGTGACCTAGGACGGTTGTGCGGCGCGGACCTCCGTTGTCGAGCGAGCACAACCGCCGCGAATACCACAGGCTGATCGATGACCGGCAAGCACTCGAACCGAAGTCGGAAATTGACCGAGCCGACCGACATAGGTGAGATCCGTCCTCGAGATTGTTGCCTCGGCGTCGAGCGGAAGCCGGCCGACCGGAGGCCATTTATGGCGCAGTTCGCACCAAGGCCGAACACTCCTCACCGACCTTTCCCAAAGCACACCGATTTCTTGCCCTCGTACCGCCGGGGTGGCACGCTTTGCGACGGAAGTGCGGATGGGCGTGGGCCGTCCATTTCGGCAGAGCATTCACTGGCGCTTCGCCGGAAAGGCAATAGAGCACCGAAGCGATGACGTTTGCTCAACGACTGGCGGTCGCGACCGCTTTCTCTACGCTTGTCCTCGTTGGGGTTGGAGTACTCGTCCGGGCGACCGGTTCGGGCCTTGGGTGCCCTGACTGGCCGACCTGCCACGGCGGCGCGGTGCCGCCCGCGAGTCGCGAATCACTCATCGAGTTTTCACATCGATTCACGGCCATGGTCGTCGGATTCATGGTCATCGGCGTTGCTATTTGCGCCTGGAAGTTCTACCGGCACGTGCCGTTCGTCGTCTGGCTGGCGACGCTGACCGTGCCACTGGTGGGAATCCAAGGACTGCTGGGAGCCATCACGGTCGTGAAAGAACTCCCGCCAGAGATTGTGGCCACGCACCTTCTCACGGCCATGGCGGTGCTCGCTTGCGAGATCACCATCGCAGTGGCGATGTTCGTTGAAGATCCCCGGCGTAAAGACAATCCGGAGATTCGGACAGCTTCTCGACCCATCGGGCGCCTCGCGATCATGGCGCTCGTCTGGCTGGCGGCCGTTATGTGGATCGGCGGGTACATGACCGAAAGCGGTGCAGCGACGGCCTGTGAAGGCTGGCCGCTCTGCAATGGCTCAGTGACACCCAGCTCCGACAACCACGAGATGGTGCATATGACTCATCGGTACCTGGCTGGCGCTTTCATCTTCGTGATCGCACCGCTGGTGGCGACGGCATGGCGGAAGCGAAAGGATGTTCGCTGGGCCGGTCCGTTCGCTGTCGGACTCGGAGTTCTTTACGTGGGTCAGGTGACTGTCGGCGCGGTGAACGTGTGGCTCACGTTCCCTGATCCGCTGACTATTTCCCACACCGTGATCGCGGCCTCGATCTGGTTTACGCTTGCCGGTGCCGTGGCGCTGACGTTTTACGCGCCGGCCATGGCCACAGAACAATCGCCGTTGAGGAAAGCCGGAGCACCCGCATGACCGCAGACGCCATGACCCTCGCCCGGCCGGACATCGGCACGACCATCCGTAACTACATTTCGCTGACCAAGCCGCGAATCATCGTGCTCCTGCTAATCACGACTGTCCCGGCGATGGTCGTCGCGGACCATGGATGGCCCGGGAACGTGGCTCGTGCTTGCGACGCTCATCGGCGGCACGCTATCGGCCGGCGGCGCGAACGCGATCAACTGCTGGTATGACCGCGACATCGACGGAATCATGCGGCGCACCCAGTCGCGCCCGATGGTAACTGGAGCCGTAGAAGCGACGCATGGACTTGCCTTCGGGGTTGGGCTGGGCGCGGTGGCTTTCGCGTTTCTCTGGGGCACTACCACGCTGATGGCTGCCAGCCTTGCACTCTCAGCGCTGCTCTTCTACGTATTCATCTACACAATCTGGCTGAAGCGACGAACACCCCAGAACATCGTCATCGGCGGCGCCGCAGGCGCATTCCCGCCGATGGTCGGCTGGGCAGCGGTGACCGGCGATATCTCGCTGGCGCCCCTCGTGATGTTCGCGATCATCTTCTTCTGGACGCCGCCGCACTTCTGGGCGCTCGCTCTTCGCCTCAAGGACGACTATGCAGAAGCCGGAGTGCCGATGCTCCCTGTGACGAACGGGCCGGCCTACACGCGGCTGCAGATCCTTCGGTACAGCGTGATGCTGGTGGTTGTGTCGCTGATGCTTGGGCCGGGCGCTGAACTGAACGTCATCTACTACGCAACGGCGCTCGGTTCCGGTGCGGTATTCATAGCAATGGCGTTCCAACTCTGGCGACGCCCTGCGACAACGTTGCCGATCAACCTCTACAAGTACTCGTTGCTCTACCTGGCGCTCGTTTTCATTTCGATGGGCGTGGACGCGGCCGTTCTCGGGTAACCGAACTCGATAGTCTTGCGTTGTCCTACCCGGGCGCGATTTCGCCCGGAGGGTTCGCGTGCCCGTGAAGAGCGTCATTCTTGTTCGCCATGCCGAATCTGAGCACCACATTCAGAAGCTTTCCGGCGGCTGGACAGACACGTCGATCACGGAACTCGGACACCGCCAGGCCGGCCTGCTGGCCGAACGCCTACGGCGCGAACTTCGCGACACGCCGATTCGCTTGATCAGCAGCGACCTGCTGCGAACGCAGGACACGGCTCGCCACATTGCCGATGCTTTCGGCGTGGAGCCGGTCCTCGACCCCCGGCTTCGCGAATTCAACAACGGCGAGGCGGCGGGTCTCACAATCGACGAAGTGCAACGCCGCTGGCCCAGGCTCCCCGGACCGATGGGCCTGGATGAGCGTCCCTGGCCTGCGTGCGAGACGTGGCGCGAGTTCTACGCGCGTGCTGGCGCATTCCTCGACTCGCTCATTTCGGACGGCCCCTTGCCAGTCCTCGTGACGCACGGCGGTACGGTATTCGTCCTTGTGGCTCACTGGTTGGGACTCGCGCCGGAGCACATGAAGGTCGTGAACTTCAGCGCAAACGTGACATCGGTCACGGTGCTGCGGGACCAATCCGGTCTGCGCGACGTGGAGCGGTCGAACGACACAAGCCACCTGATTGGGACGGAAGGCTACGCCAGCCTCGGAGATGGCCCGGCCCGTTAGCCAGAGGTTTCGGCGGCTGCTGCTGCCTTTTCCCGTGCCAAGAGCCGATCCTGGCGCTTGCCTTCGCGTTCTTCGTGCCTCACCCAGCCCGCTACCACTATTCCGGCAGCGAGCAGGAAGAGGATGTCTCCGAGAACCCACATGGTGATTCCGGCGAGTTGCTGGTCTTCGAGCGGCGTTGGCCCCCAGGTTCGAAGCGTGGTGGCGTAATGCGCATAGAGCACGTGGTTGGCGTCGTAAATCGAGAGCGCGAGAAAGGTGTTCTGCGGCATCTGCAAGAAGACGTACAGCACGCGGACAGGGTGCGGCATGCGCCACGGGGTGGGATCGACGCCAATAACCTGCCACCAGAACATCAGCGCCACGGAGAGGTACATGAAGTGCTCGAGCCAGTGCAGCCAGTCGTGTTCGAGCGCTGAATTGAAAAGTGGGGAGTAGTGGGAACCCCAGAGCGCCAATGTAAACGCCAACCAGGCGACCACCGGGAACGTGATAACACGAACCGGCCCGCTATGGAGGAACGGGATAAAAACCTCTCGACGCGTTTTCGAACTGACGGAGCGGAGGAAGAGCGTGATGGGAGTCCCGAGGAGGAGCAGCGGGGCCGCAATCATCATGATGATGATGTGCTGCCACATATGGACCGAGAACAGAACGCCGTCGTAGCTCGCCGGTGGTGACATGACGGCGAAGGCCATCGAGCCGATCCCGAGGAAGAAGTAAAGCGAGCGCTTCTTAGGCCACGGAGCGGTTGGGTGATTGCGGTTTACCGCTCGCGCGGTCGCGATGTACCACCAGCTCGAACCCCCGGCCGCGAGGATAAAGAGCGGATCGAACTCCCAACGCGTGAGCATCTCGTAGAGCCCGGGCTTCGGGGCATCCGTGCCGTGGGCGAGCGCCACCATCGGCACCAAAGCGAGCAGCGCCGCGATGATGGTCGCGAGGAACGTGCGGCGGCGATTCACGAGGACGAGTCTCGCACGAACATGCCACGCGAGCGAAGAATCCATGGCATGAGCGAATCGAACCTGCGAAGAAGAGAATAGACGGCTTGCATAACTCGATGAAAGCGTGTTTCCCGTTCCTTGACAGGGTAGTAAGCCCGTTCTATAAATCCGATTGCGACGTCGTTCACAACCGGATTTTCGGACCGGGCAGAAGCCTGTGTTCAAACGGGACGGCTCGGGAGGGGAGCAAGAGGAATGCCTGTATCCGGGATGCCACGGCGCCTTCGCCGGGCCCTAGTCCTGCTCGCAGTCGCCCTGCTTGCCCTAACCACCATTTCAGCCGCTTCAGCCCAGACGGGGATGCCTGACGCAATCACCAAAGAGGGCGACAAGATCCATAACCTGTGGGTGTTCACCCTCGGGATTGCAATATTTGTCTTTGTCGCGGTTGAAGCTGCGATCGTTTACGCGGTCTTCGCGTTCCGCAAGAAGAACGACGACCTTCCGAAGCAAACTCACGGCAGCACGCTGGTCGAAATCATCTGGACCACCATCCCGGTGATAATCGTCGTGGCACTGTTCACGTACTCGTTCATCGTCCTTCGTGACATCGAGAACACGGCCGCAGATGAAGACTTGACGGTCCACGTGCAGGGGTTCCAGTTCCAGTGGGGATTCACCTACGACATGAACGACCTGGGGACGAACACCCCGGACCGGAACGCCGAAGGGAAGATCGAGATCCTTGGGACGCCGGCGGAAGAGCCGACCCTGGTCATCCCGATGGGCGAACCTGTCGAGTTCACGCTGTTCTCGGCCGACGTTATCCATTCCTTCTACATTCGAGACTTCCTTTACAAGCTCGATGTGGTTCCCGGTCGCGACAACAGATTCGTGGTTACCGCCCACACGACAGGAACCTTCCACGCACAGTGTGCCGAGCTGTGCGGATTGAACCACGCACTCATGCGATTCCAGCTGAAGGTAGTAACCCGCGCTGAATTCGACCAGTGGGTGGCGGAGAACGCTCCGAAACCAGCAACTGCCGTGCAGCAGGCAAAATAGCCAGCGGCACATGTCCATTTGCCCCGCGGGACGCACGGGGCAGAAACGAGGAGGGCCCGGGGCCCGGGAGGAACAATGTCTAGCATCGCAATCCCACGACCCAAGTCGTACGAACGCCCCGTCATCCTCGACTGGCTGACTACGGTCGACCACAAGAAACTCGGAATTCTCTACCTCTACACGACGATGTTCTTCTTCGGCGTGGGCGGAATCCTCGCGCTCCTGGTACGAACGCAGCTGGCGGTCGCCGACAACTCGTTCGTCAGCAATGACGCCTACAACCAGATTTTCACGATGCACGCCTCGGCGATGCTCTTCCTGTTCGTGATTCCGGTATGGGCCGGGTTCGGCAACTACATCGTTCCGCTGCAAATTGGCGCGGTGGACATGGCGTTCCCCCGAATTAACGCGCTGTCGTTCTGGCTGGTACCGCCAGCTGGCATCCTGATGTTCTCAGGCTTCCTATTCGGTGGTTCGGCGAATGCCGGATGGACTGCCTACAGCCCGCTCGCCCGCCAAACCGGTGTGGGCATGGACCTGTGGATCATCGCGGTCATCATTCTCGGCATCTCTTCGACCATCGGCGCGGCGAACTTCCTGGTGACGATGTTCCGGATGCGTGCCCCCGGCATGACCATGTTCCGCATGCCGATTTTCTGCTGGACAGTGCTCGTAACGGCCGTCCTTCAGCTTCTGGCGACACCAGTCCTGGCGGCCGCGCTTTCGATGCTGTACATCGACCGCAACTTCGGTGGCGCATTCTTCGACCCGGCGGGCGGCGGCAACGTCATCCTCTGGCAGAACATCTTCTGGTTCTACTCGCACCCGGCTGTGTACATCATGATCCTCCCGGGCATGGGCATCGTCTCTGAAGTCCTGCCGGTCTTCGCCCGCAAGCCGCTGTTCGGCTACAAGGCGTTCGTATTCGCGACGATGGGTATCGGCGGCCTCGGATTCAGCGTCTGGGCGCACCATATGTTCACAACCGGCGCGGTGTTGAAGCCGTGGTTCGGATTCATGACGTTCATGATTGGCGTACCGACTGGCGTGAAGATGTTCAACTGGTTGGGCACGCTTTGGCGAGGTTCAATCACTTTTGAATCGCCGATGTTGTTCGCGCTCGGTTTCTTGAGCATGTTCCTCATCGGCGGCATCAACGGGACCTTCAGCGCGGCCGTGCCTGTGGACTTCGCTCTCCACGACACCTACTTCGTCGTCGCACACATCCATTACGTGCTCTTCGGAGGGTCGGTCTTCGCGGTATTCGCGGGCCTGTACTACTGGTTCCCGAAGATTTGGGGCCGCCGGCTGAACGAGCGCCTTGGTCAGTTGCACTTTGCCCTGATGTTTATCGGCTTCAACCTGACGTTCTTCCCCATGCACCTGCTGGGACTCGATGGCATGCCTCGACGCATTGCGACATACCCGGACGGCCAGGGTTGGGGCGCGCTAAATATGGCATCGACCATCGGCGCCTTCTGCATCGCGGTCTCGATGCTTCCGTTCATCGTCAACTGCATCATGGCGTTCATGAAGCCCAAGGATCAGCCGAATGACCCATGGGAAGCGAACACGCTGGAGTGGTGGACGACTTCACCGCCGCCAGAACACAACTTCGACGACACCCCCGAGATTCACTCGGAGCGACCACTGTTCGACCTTCGCCACGGACAATCCGCGGGCCACTAGGCTGCCACGCCTAAATTCACGCTGAGGAGAGACGACTATGGCAGCCCACGCACAAGCAACCCAGCACAAGGAAGAGCTGAGCAATGGAATGCTCGGGTTCATCCTGTTCCTGGCTTCAGAAGTCATGTTTTTCGGTGGCCTGTTCGCGGCGTACTTCATCGCGCGCGCTGATTCGCCGATTTGGCCCCCGGCACTCACACCAGATATGGAAGCGCGCGGAGTCGAGCTCAAGCTCGAGTTCGCACTTCCCTTTATCGCGACGTGCATCCTGATCCTCAGCTCGGTGACGATGCAGATGGCTGTCTGGGCAATCCAGAAAGGCAACCGGTCAGCACTCATCCGCTGGCTGTTCATCTCGATTGCACTCGGCCTCGTCTTCCTCACAGCCCAGATGTACGACTACAGCCAGCTTCCGTTCCATTCCGGAGATACGATCTACGGGACGACGTTCTACACGCTCACTGGATTCCACGGTGCGCACGTCGCCGGCGGAATCATCTTCATGTCGGTGATGCTGGTGCGGTCGATGGCTGGCCAATTCTCAGCGTCGAGACACGAAGCGATTGAGGCGTGTTCGTTCTACTGGCACTTCGTCGACGTGGTTTGGATCATTCTCTTCACCACCCTCTACATCGTTTAACAGGCCGTTCGAGGAGATACGAAACCCGATGGACCATTCAGACAACCAACACGGCGAACACAGTGGGACTCCGCATCTCCCCGACCCGAGCATTTGGCCGTTGGTGGCGGGCTTCGCGGCGTTCGTCCTCGGCGCCGCACTGATCTTCTACTCCCGCGACCGGAACGCGAACTTCGCCGGCCCATTGCTCGGCGCGGCAGCCCTCATAGCGCTCATCGCGGGCTGCGGCTGGGCTTACGAAGACGGCCGGATGAAGCGCAAGGCGGAAGCGGGAGACCACTCCAAGGGCCGCGATGCACGTTTCACACAGGTTGTGACGTTCGCCATTGCTGAGGGCCAGTACGTTGCTTCCCGCGGCGAAACCGGGATCATCAGCCTGCTCGAAGGCACGGATAACAACCTCCGCGACCTGGACGGCTTCCAGGACATGCGCGTCATCGTCTCGCCTGCCGAGAACGGGCCATCTCAGGTGCTCGTAGAGACGACCTGGGCCGACCGCGAAGGGCTCGCGAGCTACGAAGAGACCCGGACCACGATGATCGACCTCCTCGCACTACACACCGAAGAAGTTGTGCCGGGCTCGGTGCAGGTCTTCGATATGGAAGTCGTGCGGGACACGAAGGACACGTCGTTCAACTTCGGTACCGGCGCGCTAGTCAGCACCTTCGGTGCACTGATTGTTGGCGGCTTTATGGTTGGCGCCGGATTGAACCTCTTCGGAAGTGACAGCGCCGGCGTTGCCGCTGGCGGTGAACCGACCGCTGGTCCTGCTGGCTGACACAATTGTGGCGCAGAACACCAAGTTCGTATCCGGCACGACCATCACAGCCCCGCCGAACACGGCAATCACATTGAAGTTCGATAACAAAGACACTCGAGTTCCATAACGTTCATGTGTTCGCCGGAGCTTCGCCGAACGGAGCGTCTCTGACTGGCTGCACGGCGGGATGCCCGACAGAAGACGTCGCGTTAAGCTTAAGGGAGGCCCGTTTGTTGACACATTCACATTTACGACGCCGGGGCCCGGAGAGTATGCATTCCACTGCTGACGCCCACAACGAAATGCAGGGCAAACTCATAATCAAGATGGAGCGCCTGCGCCGGGCGCCGCCGCGGCACCCGCTTCGGGCGCGGAAACGACGCCAGCGCCTTAAACCTCGGCCTCCGTTCCCATTCTATAAAACTCCTAAAAAGGCACCGCGCATGCGGTGCCTTTTTCTTTGATACACCATCGCAAGGCTAATGCAGGATGCGTCTGTCACCTTCGCAAGCCCTTAACTCGCATGCTTGTTTCCACGGGCCGACACATCGGCCCAAGAGGAGACAAGATGTCTTTAGGAATCAGTTTGTTCTTGCTGGCTGTCGGCGCGGTTCTTGCGTTCGCGGTCAACTACACCGCGAGCGGAGTTGATATCGCGGCCGTTGGATGGATTTTGATGGGCGTCGGTTTCGTTGGAATCCTGATGTACCTGATGTTCCTGGCGAGCTTTGCGCCGTTCAGCCGTGGTGAAACCACGCGGACGGAAATCGTCGAACGACCGGTAGAACGCACCCGGATTCAGTAGGAGGATTCGTTATGTGGATTCTACTACTCCTGATCCTCGCGATTCTCCTCTTCGGCGGACTTGGGATATTCGTCGCGAAGATCTTCTTCCTCGCCCTGGTGGTAGCTATCGTACTTAGCCTCATCAGCGGAACGAGCATCCTCCGGAGACGCTGACGGCGCTCCACCCACTTTCCCCTTTCACCAAGAGAGGCGCCGAATCGGCGCCTCTCTTCGTTTTTCTGACCCTCGGAAACAGCTGTAGGATGCGCCCAAGTTCGTCGAGGAGAAGCACATGCCCTGGATCGAGGTTGGAGAGACCGACATTTACTATCAGGAAGAAGGAGCGGGCCAACCACTGGTTTTCCTGCACGGCAATACATCGTGCGGGGAGGCATGGTGGCAACAGTTCGCGCACTTCCGCGACCGTTTCCGCTGCATCTCGTACGACAGCGTGAACCACGGACATTCGTCGAATTCCCCCCGAGACGTTGACGAACCGGATCGTGCGGATGAACTCGAGGGTTTCCTGGCGGCGATGGGCATCACGCGGCCGATCCTTGCCGGGAATTCCATGGGCGGGAACACGCTTACACGATGGGCGACGCGACATCCCGGCGACGCGCTGGCGCTGATCCCGTCAGGAGCAGGCGTGGCGAAGGCGGGAATGCCCGGCGCTTTGCCGCCAGCCCAGCAGCCGTTGAGCCCGGATGTGCTGTTTCTGCCGATCGGGGACTCACTGACCGACGGTTTCAAGAAGGCGCAACCACGGATGCACGAGCGCTACCTTCGCATCCGTTCGACCGCGACCCGGCTTGAGGCGATGCGGTACCCGAGGAAGCCGTCGGCGAAGACGCTTTCAGAGCGAGAAGGCATGGCCGAGGCGGTGAAGCGCATCACGTCGCCGATGTGCGTGATTGTTGGAGCGCTGGACCCGGCTGTACCGCGATGTGAAGCCCTACACGAAGCCGTATCGGGCTCGGAGTACCACGCGATCGCCGGAGCGCCGCACAACGTGTACTACGAAGCTGCGGGGCCTTACAACGCGATCGTGGATGCGTTCCTGGCGAAGGTAGCGGCGCCGGTGGGAGCCGGTAGCACAAGCAAGACGAGCGCGACCTTCCGGTCGCGCCTCTGACTCTGCTGTGATGAGCGGCGATGGGGCTAGCCTGCTTCGCTCGAGTCGATCTTCGTCGTGCTACGGCGGTCTTTGAACTTCGACTTCAGGTAGTCGCGGTTCATTTTGGCGATGAAGTCGATGCTGATGCCCTTGGGGCAGGCGGCTTCACATTCGGCGTAGTTCGTGCAGCTGCCGAAGTACTCCTCCATCGTGTCGACCATGGCGACAGTGCGGCTCCAACGCTCAGGCTGGCCCTGGGGGAGGAGGTTGAGGTGCGCGAGCTTCGCAGCCGTGAAGAGCTGGCCGGCGCCATTCGGGCAGGCAGCCACACAGGCTCCGCAGCCGATACAGGCGGCAGCTTCGAAGGCGAGGTCGGCGGTGGCCTTGTCGATGAGAATTTCGTTGCCGTCGCGGGCGGCGCCGGTTGGTGCCGAGATGTAGCCGCCAGCCTGGATGATGGCATCGAAGGCGGAGCGGTCGACCACGAGGTCTTTGATCACCGGGAATGACGTCGAACGCCAGGGTTCGACGGTGATGGTGTCGCCCGTCTTGAAGTTACGCATGTGGAGCTGGCAGGTGGTGGTCATCTTCTTCGGGCCGTGCGGGACCCCGTTGATGACAACGCCACAGGAACCGCAGATGCCTTCTCGGCAGTCGTGGTCGAAGGCGATGGGCTCTTTGCCTTCAGCGATCAGGCTTTCGTTGACGACGTCAAGCATTTCGAGGAACGACATGTCTTCGTTGATGTCGTTCGGCATGTAGGTTTCGAAACGACCTTCGTCGTTCGGTCCAGATTGGCGCCAGACCTTGAGGAGGAGATTGAGGCTCATTTGTAGCTCCGCTGGGCAAGGTGGACGTTTTCGAAGACGAGGTCTTCCTTATGGAGAGTTGCGGGCTTTCCGCCGCCCTGGAACTCCCAGGCCGCAACGTAGGCGAAGTCGTCGTCGTCGCGCTTGGCTTCGCCGTCGGGCGTCTGGTGTTCTTCGCGGAAGTGGCCGCCGCAGGATTCCTCGCGGTGGAGTGCGTCCTGGCACATGAGCTGTCCGAGTTCGATGAAGTCGGCGACGCGACCGGCCTTTTCGATCGACTGGTTGAAGGACTCGTTTTCGCCAAGGACACGAACATCGGACCAGAACTCCTCACGGAGCGCGCCGATGTCCTTGATGGCGGTTTCGAGGCCGGCCTTGTTGCGGGCCATGCCGCAGTAGTCCCAGACCAGGTGGCCGAGTTCGCGGTGGAACGAATCGACCGAGCGCTTGCCGTTGATGGTCAGGAGTTTGTTGATCTGCTCGCGGACGGCGGTTTCAGCCTCCACGAATGCGGGTGAGTCGATTGATGGCGCTGGCTCGTTCAAGTGATTCGCGAGCTCGCCCGCGATTGTCGTCGGGAGGATGAAATAGCCGTCGGCGAGGCCCTGCATGAGGGCGCTGGCGCCGAGGCGGTTCGCGCCGTGGTCGCTGAAGTTCGCTTCGCCCATGACGAAGAGGCCAGGGACGTTGGACATGAGGTTGTAGTCCACCCAGAGGCCGCCCATGGTGTAGTGGACGGCGGGGTAGATGCGCATCGGCTGCGTGTACGGGTCCTCGCCGGAGATGTTGTCGTACATATCGAAGAGGTTGCCGTAGCGCTGCTCGATGATGTTGCGACCGTGGCGTTCGATCGCGGTCTTGAAGTCGAGGTAGACGCCGTTCTTGAGCGGCCCGACGCCGAAGCCATCGTCGACCATGCGTTTCGCCGCCCGCGAGGCGACGTCCCGTGGGACGAGGTTGGCGAACGACGGGTAAATACGCTCGAGGTAATAGTCGCGGTCGTCTTCTGGGATCTGGTTCGCCGGACGCTTGTCATTCTTGTCCTTCGGAACCCAGATACGGCCGTCGTTGCGGAGTGACTCGCTCATGAGCGTCAGCTTCGACTGGTATTCGCCGCTGACCGGGATGCAGGTCGGGTGAATCTGCGTGTAGCAGGGATTGGCGAAGTAGGCACCCTTCTTGTGCGCCCGCCACGCGGCGGTGACGTTCGAGCCCTTGGCGTTAGTCGAGAGGTAGAAGACGTTGCCGTAGCCGCCGCTGGCGAGGACGACGGCGTGGGCGGAATGGCGTTCGATCTGCCCGGTCACAAGGTCGCGGGTGATGATGCCGACCGCGCGACCGTTTTCGGTCACGAGTTCGAGCATCTCGTGGCGGGAGTACATCTTCACGGAACCCGCATCGATCTGGCGTTCTAGTGCCTGGTAGGCGCCGAGCAACAGCTGCTGGCCGGTCTGGCCGCGGGCGTAGAAGGTGCGAGAGACCTGGGCGCCACCGAACGAGCGGTTGTCGAGGAGGCCACCGTATTCGCGGGCGAAAGGCACGCCCTGCGAGACGCACTGGTCGATGATTTGGACGGAGATTTCAGCGAGGCGATGGACGTTGGCTTCACGGGAGCGGTAGTCGCCGCCCTTGATGGTGTCGTAGAAGAGCCGATGGACGCTGTCGCCGTCGTTCTTGTAGTTCTTGGCGGCGTTGATACCGCCCTGAGCGGCGATGGAGTGTGCGCGGCGAGGGCTGTCCTGGAAGCAGAAGACCTTGACGTTGTAGCCCATTTCGCCGAGCGTCGCGGCCGCTGCACCACCAGCGAGGCCGGTGCCGACGATGATGATTTCGAACTTGCGGCGGTTCTGCGGGGCCACGAGCTTGGTATCGAACTTGTGGTTCGTCCACTTCTGTTCGAGCGGACCTTCAGGAATGTTTGAGTTCAATGTCATTGCGGCCCCCTAATCCACAAGCCCGGTCATGACGGCGATCGGGAATGAAACGTTGCCGATGACGATGACGGCGGCGAAGGCTATCGAGAACAGCCGTCGCCAGTCGTTGAAGCGCGGGTTCGCCCAGCCAAGTGATTGGAAGAGGCTCCACGCCCCGTGGTAGATGTGAATGCCCAGGAGCAGGTTCGCGATTATGTAGACAATCGCGACTGGCTCGCGCTGGAAGCTGGCGACCAGGTTCTGGTACGGCTCGCCGCGGGTGTAGTCCGCGCCGCCAACGCCCCAGGTGAGGTCCATGAGGTGGAAGATGAGGTAGGCGCCCACGATGACGCCGCTCCAGCGCATGGTGCGGGCGGCGTAGTCGGCGGCGACGTAGCTTCGGCCACCCTTGTAGCCCACCTGTCGCGACTGGCGGTTCAGGAGCGTGAGCGTGGCGGCTGAATGGATGTGAAGGACGAAGGCGAGGATAAGTCCGGAGCGGAGAATCCAGAGGAAGCCAGAGCGCGGCAGAATCGGCTCGCCGATCGTCCGCAGGTACTCGCCGTAGTGATTCATCTTGTCGGCCGACTGATACATGTGGAGGTTTCCGAGCATGTGCGCCAATACGAACCCGAGAAGCATGATGCCGGTGACTGCCATGACGGACTTCTTGCCGATGGCCGAACCGTAGAAATCCAGCAACCAGAAGCGCGGACGCACCCGGCGCTGGCGCAACGGTTTTGCGCCGCGAGAACCTGTGAGCATGCCCACCCTCCCGAAGGTGTCCCAATCAGACGGTTAGGGGCGGCCCGGCTCCGCTTGCCAGGCGAATCGCGGCGAGTGCCCAAATGGCAGAACCGCTGTCCCGAATAGAATCCTAGACCTGCGTATTGGGGCCAGCAATGCAGTGTCATTCATTAGAGCTATAGAACGTTGAATTACCTATTGAATAGGTGATTCGAGCGAACGTAGCCAGCGCAGGACGCCGATGACCGATTTTGCGTCGTTGATCGCGCCGGAATCGATGGCAGCGAGAGCCTGTGCCGGTGTGAGCGACTCGACCTCGATGTCTTCATCGTCGTCGGCTGCCAGCTTCGATTCGGCGAGGTCGGTGCAGACGAAGAGGTGGATGTATTCGGAGGTGTAGCCGGGCGCGACGTAGAAGCCCCCGAGCGGGACGACCTTTCCAGGCTTGCGCCCGACCTCTTCCTGCAGCTCCCGAGAGGCAGCAGCCAGTGTCTCTTCACCGGCTTCGAGGGTGCCTGCAGGAAGTTCCAAGAGACGGCGCCCAGCGGCGTGGCGGTACTGGGTGACGAAGAGAAGGTTGCCTTCGGGCGTGACCGGGACCATGCAGACGGCGCCGGGGTGCTTGATGATCTCGCGGTGGGCGGTGACGCCGCCATCCATTTCGAGCGTGTCGAGGGTGACGTTGAAGAGGCGCCCGGAGTAGGCGGTGGTGGAGGAGATGAGGCGAGGGTCGGGCATGAGGGGATTTTCGATGGCCAAGGAAGGTCTGTCGACACCATGAGATTCGGGCCTTACTTGCGCGCCCAGATGGTGGCACCGCGTTTAGTCAGCCAGAACGGGTATCGGAGCTTCGCAGCTGCATCTGTGGCGGCCTCAGGATCGACCAGGTGCGCCACGAGGTAGTTCCAGACGCCATCGGCGTTCGGGAAGCGCATGAGCGGCATCTCCCAGCGTTTGACTTCGACTTCGCGGAAGACCTCGGCGACGACGTCAGGCCCAGTATCCGAGTCAAACGTCTCCGGGACCTTCGGTGGGAGGAATTCGGCCAGTTCGGGGTCGTCGAACTCGCTCGGTGCGCAGGTGACGAAAACGGCGTCGGACCTCATGACGCGATGGGTTTCGCGCAGCGGGACCCGTGGGTCTGCGAAGTGGTAGAGCGTGTAGAGAGTCGCCACCGCTCCAAAGGCGCCATCGACGAAGGGAAGGCGGCAGCCATCGCCAAGGACGCGCGGGCCTTCGCCCAGGCGGAGGCGCATTGGGGACTGGTCGATGCCAAGCCAAGGCACGCCGCGCGCGCTGAGAAGCCTGCCGAGTTTCGTTGGCCCACAGCCGAGGTCGAGCACAAGCCCGTTCGCCTCTTGGGTCAGGCGGTCGGCGACGTACGGGTGCACATCGGCGAATTCGGGGCGGAGGATGGAATGGTCCAGCGCGTGCGATTCGGTCCCGTGGCGAAACACCGGGTCGTCGTAGTCGAGTGGTATGGGCTGCCGTTCAGTCACGCCGAGATTGTAGGTTGATGATCAGCGCTTTACGCCAGAACTAGCGAGTCGACCATCGTGCCGCGAAGGGAAAACGGGCCGGCGTGCTCGATGGTGACGTCGACCATGCTGCCGATTCGGGCGGGGACGTCGAGGTGAACGAGCTTGCCAGTGCGGGTGCGGCCGAACGGCTGCTCCTTGCGGACGCCTTCAATCAGGACGGTCTGGACGGTGCCGAGGTAGGTGTCGTTGATCTCTTGCGAGATAGCCTCTTCGATTTCTTCAACTCGATGGAGGCGGGCGGCCTTGATTTCGGCGGAGACATCGTCTTCCATCTTGCGGAAGGCGATGGTGCCGGGACGGGGCGAATAGGCTGCGACGTGCACCTTGTCAAAGCGGAGTTCTTCGAGGATTGAGCAGGTTTCTTCGAAGTCGGCCTCGGTTTCGCCCGGGTAGCCGACGATGATGTCGGTCGTGATGCCGGCGTTTGGCATGAGGGCGCGGACTTCCTCGATTTTCTCGACGTATTCCTCGCGCGTGTAGCCGCGGCGCATCGATTCGAGGACCTGGTTGCTCCCGGCCTGGACCGGCAGCGAGAAGCACTCCATCACCTTCGGCAGTTCCGCGACCGCTTCGAGGATGCGGTGGGTCATGTCCTTCGGGTACGAGGTGAGGAAGCGGATGCGCTCGAGTCGCTCGATGGCGGAAAGTTCGCGCATGAGGTCGCCGAGGTCCGGCTGGTCGGGGAGGTCATGGCCGTAGGCTTCGACCGTCTGGCCGAGGAGTGTGACTTCGCGGACGCCGTGGAGGGCGAGGTAGGCCGTCTCGCGGATGATTTCGTCCATCGGGCGGCTTTTTTCGCGGCCGCGGCGGTAGGGGACGATGCAGTAGGTGCAGAACTTGTTGCAGCCGTGAACGATGGGGACGTAGGCCGTCGGGCCTTCCGGGATGGCGTACGTCGAAGGCCAGAATTCGCCACCGAGGTCTTCGGTCGGGCCTTCGACCAGTTCGACGATGGGTTCGAACTGCTGCGGACGAGCGAACACGTCTACCTGGGGGAAGCGCTTCTCGAGATCGTCGGTCTTAAGGCCAACCATGCAGCCCATGACCGCGACTTTGAGTTCGGGGTTGGAGCGCTTCAGTTCGGCGACTCGGCCGAGCTTGGAATAGGCGCGGTCTTCGGCGTGTTGGCGGACGCTGCAGGTGTTGATGACGACGATGTCGGCGCGTTCCATGCGGTCGGTCGTCTTCAGGCCCATGCGGTCGAAACCGGCGGCGAGCTTTTCGCTGTCTGCCTTGTTCATCTGGCAGCCGACGGTCCAAAGGTAGTAGCGGGCTGGCATGTGGAAAACGACCTGAAGCTGAAGAATGGCGGAGGGGGAGGGATTTGAACCCTCGACCGAGTTTCCCCGGAACCCGCTTAGCAGGCGGGCGCACTAGGCCACTATGCGACCCCTCCGCGCGCGTAGAAGAACGCTCATTGTAGCGGCGCGCCATAAGTACGGTCATCCCGCTGGCGCCATGGCAGCTTGCCGAGAGGGAAGCGGGTCAAGTGCGACGCGATTGCTCAAGAAGAGGGCGTACGCCAACGGCAGGTAGAGGATGCCCGAGGCCACGCGGACGCCGCCACTACCGGGGGCGTCCATGGTCAGGAGGATGAGCTCGGTGAACGCGAAGAATCCAACCGCCAGGGCGGTCGCAAGGCGGCGCCAGAGCTTTCGCCAGGAAGGGTGTCCGGACACGAGCGCGGCGAAGAAGCTCGGGATAAAGAGCAAGGTGAATGGGCCCAGGAGCGCGAAAGGCGCGAGCCCAACGGCTCGGAAGATGAACGATCGGGGCCGGTCACCCGGGCGCCTGCGCCACCACGAAACGAGCCCCACCAGTGCACCCATCGCGCTGAAGAACAGGAGGATGAGGACGGTTCCAGGGACTGTGAGTACGTGGTCTTTGGAAATGGTGCGCATCCAGAAACGCGCAGGGATCGCGAGTGAGAATCCAATGAGGGCGCCGATGAGCAGAACTTTTCGGCGACGAGTGGAGGTTGGCGTGAGGCGGGTTGGAAGGACGGACAACCAGTTCACGAGGTTGCGTAGCTTCTGTCGCATAGGACAGCACTCCCGGTGGAAATGTCCACCGAGAGAATTATAGGAAGATACCTTCCCATAGTGTCAAACGGCCTGGATGAGCTTCCGCGAGCGCCAGACCTGCCAGCTTCGGCGCCCCTCGTGAATGACGACGACGAGCGCCAGGACCGGAGCCAGAACGGTCACGATGAGCACCGTTCCGAGTGGCAGCGCCCCCACCGCGATTGCAACGAACCCGGCGATGGGTCTGTGTGGAATTCGAGGCCGGCCCCATCGAATGGAAAGGCCGGCAAGGATGCCCCAACCGCCAAGAACAGCGATGCCCCGTTCTCCGGGCGCCTGGAACGGCGTGAGGACGACCATCAGGACTCCTCCTGCAATGAAGAGCCAGGCGAGTACCGAAGTGAGACCGGGAACGCCTCGTTGCACGACCCATCCTGACAGGCGCTCTACGCGCCCAAGAAGGGCTGCAAAGAGGGTCGCCACGCGCTCTCCGACGGTGACCTGCTCAAGTCGCCAGGTCAGGTCGGCGGGTACTCCAAGGAGGCTGCGGAGAAAGATTTCGAGACCGGCGATGGCTCGGCGAGACGAGTCGTTCAGCTGCTCCCAGATATCGGACTCGATCTCGGCACGGCGCTCTGTCTTTATAGCGGCGGGAAGGCCGGCCGTGTAGGCCTTCACCCATTTTCGGGCGAATCCCGGGCCGAAACGACTGAGCGCGTTCATGACGGCAGCAGGCCTTCTTGGAATCCGGCGGACCCCGTGGCGGCGGCACGCTCTGCATCCTTCACGGCGCGTTCGCCGGCGGCCGTTACCTGGTAGAGGCGCCGGCGGGGTCGCTCTTCGGCGGCCGAAATTCCCGGATCTTCCCAGTGAGTACTTAGCAAGCCCGCCTTGACCATGCGATCGAGCGCCTTGTAGAGGGTGCCGTGCGAGGTGAGCATCTTTGCGGATGCATTCGCCTGGATCCGGCGGGCGATGGCGTAACCGTAGAATTCAGCGTCGCCGCCGTTTTCGAGGGCGGCCACGAGGATAGCGACCTCGACGGGCAGGAGGGTGCCAGGCTTTCGTCTCATGCCTGCGATTATAGGAAGATAGGTCGCTGCGGCCAATCATCGAAGACGTTGTTGAAATCAGGGGGATGAGTCTGAGCGTTGGCGGGTGACGTCCTACACTCTCTGTTGTGGCGACAGCAGTCGTAGTTGTGATCTTCACGGTGCAGCAGGGAAGCCTTTCGGTCCTGCTGATTGAGCGTGCCGCTGAGCCATCGCGCGGCGAATGGGCCCTCCCCGGCGGTTTCTTGCACGAGGGGGAGTCGCTGGACGCTGCCGCCAAGCGAAAACTCGCTGACGAAACCGGCGTCTCGGATGTTTTCCTGGAACAGCTCTACACGTTCGACCAACTGGGTGAAGGCCGCGCCGACATCGTCGTGACGTATTTCGCGCTCGTGGACCTGGCGATGACCCGGTTGCGTGCCGAACTCGAATGGCGGCCGGCATGGCAGCCGGTTCACCCGGCGCCACGACTGGCTTTCGACAACGAGCGAGTAATTGCGTACGCCGAAGAACGGCTGCGGAACAAGCTCGAGTACACGAACGTCGTCTACAGCCTGTTGCCCAAACGCTTCACTCTCACGCAGATGCAACACGTGTACGAAGCAATCCTGGGGGAGCCGCTGGACAAGCGGAACTTCCGGCGACGAGTCGAGGGGCTTGGCATCGTGAAAGAGACCGGCCAAACAGCGAAGCAGGGCGCGCACCGGCCAGCGATGCTCTACGAGTTCGTCAGCCGCGAACCAATGGCGTTCTAGTTGTGAGACACCTGAGAAGGAACATCGCAGGAAGACTCTCGGCGCTTCTAAGCCTGGCGTTGCTGGTGATCGCCGGAACACTGGCCGCATGCGGCGGCGACTCCTCCGACGGAAGCACTGGCGGCGGAGTGACTGGCGAAATCACGGTCTTCGCAGCTTCCTCGCTGACTGATGCGTTCAAGGAAGCCGGAGCGGCGTTCGAGAAGGCCAACCCGGGGAGCAAGGTCACCTTCAGCTTCGCAGCGTCTTCGGCCCTCGCGGTCCAGATCAACGAGGGCGCGCCGGCAGATGTTTATGCGTCGGCAGATACGAACCAGATGAAGAATGTCGCGGACAAGGACAACGTCGAAGAGTCCAGCATTTTCGTGAAGAACACGCCGGTCGTTGTCGTACCAAAGGGCAATTCAACCGTCTCGGCGTTTAGCGATCTGGCGAACCCGGGCGTCCGGCTCGTTCTGGCGGCGGCCGAGGTTCCGGTTGGGAAATACGCGCGACAGATTCTGCAAAACGCCTCGGCAAGCGGCGGAGTCGCGAGCGACTTCAGTGACAAAGTACTGGCGAACCTCAAGAGCAACGAGGCCAACGTGCGCGCGGTGCTGACGAAGGTGCAACTTGGCGAGGCAGACGCAGGCATCGTCTATAAGACGGATGTCGGCGCAGCCGCCAACGACGTCTCGATCGTCGAGATTCCCGGCCGGTACAACGTGGTTGCGACCTATCCAATTGCTGTGGTGAAGGCGACGAAGAATCACGATGCGGCCGCCGCATTCGTCGCGTTTATCCAGTCGGACGAGGGTCAGGCGGTCCTGGCGAAGTACGGGTTCGAGAAGCCGTAAGCCCGGCGGCCTTGCCGTACACTTCGCAAACGTGAAGACCGACCGTACTGCAGCGTTCACCATCGCCCTTCTGGCAGGCGTGTTTGCGCTGTTCTTCGTCTTGCCGTTCGCGGGTCTCATTCAGCGGGCGATCGAGGATGGGCAAACGTGGGAACTCGCCCGGTCCGAAACCGCGAGGAAAGCACTCTGGCTTTCGGTGTGGACCTCGACGGTGACGCTGGTACTTGCAGTGACCTTCGGCACGCCGGTCGCTTACTTGCTTTCACGCGCGAATTTTCGCGGCAAATCAATCGTGGACGCGGCCATCGACTTGCCGATCGTCCTGCCGCCCACAGTTGCTGGTGTTGCGCTGCTCACCGCCTTCGGCCGGCGCGGGCTGATCGGTGAACCAATCGAGTCGTGGACCGGGCAGACCTTCGCGTTCACGACTGTCGCGGTGATCATGGCGCAGCTGTTGGTCGCGGCGCCGTTCTACGTGCGGGCAGCGCGAAGCGGGTTCGACTCTGTTGACCGGAAGTCGGAGGCAGTCGCCTTCACCCTCGGTGCCTCGCGGACGCGCACGTTCTTTCGCATCGTGGTGCCGCAAATCAAGCCTGCGCTCCTCGCCGGGATAGTGCTCTGCTGGGCGCGTTCCATGGGCGAACTCGGCGCGACCCTCATCTTCGCGGGCAACTTCGAAGGCAAAACGCAGACGATGCCCCTCGCAATTATCCAGGCGTTTGAGGGCAGCTCCCTCGGCCTCGCCGGAGCGATCGCGCTCTCGGTAGTCCTGCTTATTGTGGCGCTCGGGGTCCTCGTGCTCTTCCGCCTGGCGACCGCACGGGAGCCGTGGCGAGCGTGAGCATCTCGTTCGAAGCGCGAATGAATCTCGGTGCCTTCGGCTACGAAGCCTCGTTCGACGCTGCGAACGAAATCGTCGTGCTGTTCGGCCACTCCGGCGCGGGCAAGAGCGTGACGCTGCAGGTGATTGCCGGGCTGATGCGTCCGTCGAGCGGGGCAGTGAAAATCGGTGGCCGGACGGTTTTCGACTCGGCGGCCGGGATCAACCTTTCGCCGCAGGAGCGGAACGTTGGTTATGTCGTTCAGGAACTCTCGCTCTTTCCGCATATGACGGTCGCGAAGAACGTGGAGTTCGGCATTCCCGCGGGAATGAACAAGGGAGAACGTTCCGGGGAATTACTTGAGCTGCTGCATATCGGCGAGCTGGCCGACAGGCGCCCTTCGACGCTCAGCGGCGGCCAGCGCCAGCGGGTCGCGCTGGCCCGGGCGCTGGCCCGGGACGCGAACGTCCTGCTCCTGGACGAGCCGTTCAGCGCCCTCGATGACGCTCTGCGGGTCACGCTGCGTCGGGAGCTCTTGCGACTCCGGGCGGAATTGGGGTTGACGATCGTTTTTGTGACCCACGACCTGCGTGAAGCGCACCTTCTCGCGGATCGGCTCGCAGTGTTCGACGAGGGACGAATTCTGCAGTTCGGTGCGCGGGAAGAGATATTCCGGCGCCCCGTGAGCCGGCGTGTGGCGGAACTCACCGGGACGGCAAATATCTTTGTGGCGACCGTTCTCGAGGCCCGAGGAGACGGCGAATTGGAGCTCGAGATCAGCGGTGCCCGGTTTACTGCACATTCCGACCTTCAGGCGGCGCCGGGTGATCAGTTCGACGTAGCCGTTCGAGCGGAACGGGTGAACCTGCGACGGCCCGGGGAAGTGCCGAACGCGTTTAACGCGGTGCTCGTGGAGGAATTCGCATTCGGCTCGATCCACACGCTGCACTTTCGGCCGGTCGAAAAGGGTCCGCAGGTGGAGGTCGAAATCGCTTCGCGTCCGTACGAAGTACTCGGAGTCGAAGTTGGGCAAGAATGGCTGCTGGAGCTACCACCGTCAGACTTGAGAATCATGCTCCGGGAGTGATTCTTTTCGGGCGGCTACGACCGCGAACAACGGATCGTGGCCTTGTCCGGGAGACAGATCGTAGGCCTGGGATGGTTCGAAGGCGCCCGAGAGCCGGAAGTACAGGCCGATAAGTTCGGCGTGGTCGCGGTTGCTGAGCGACAGCCAGGCGGCGACCGCCTTCGTCGGGAAGCAGCGGTTCGAAAACGTCACGGCGAATGGGGCGCCCGGCTTTGAGCACCCTCCCGACTTCGCGGAAAACCTGATCTGGGCTGGTGAGGTACTGGACCGACACCGTGACGATTGCGGCGTCAAAGGTGGCTTCGGGCCAGGGCAGGCTGGGGTTCTTATTGAGGTCCTGGACGACGCGTTCGGTGAGAATTGGGTTCTGTTCCAGTTCGACCTTATTCATTCCCAGTCCGGAAACGCCTGAGAGTTCGTGACCTTCGGGGAGATGCGAGACCCAACTTGTCATGAGGTCGAGCACGTTAGCACCGGATGGGATCAGGTCGCCGTAAAACCGTGTGGCGGCCCCAATCGCGGCGTCATCGATATGGGTAACCAGCCGCGGCTCTCGGTAGAACAGCGAATCATCTGACTCGTCCTGGCGTTGGAAATGCTCGGGCCGAAGCGGTGATGAATCCGGTTGGCTCAAGCCTTGAGCTCCGGCAGGCCACCCGGTTCCGTAATCACTGCCTCGTAGAAACGCGCGCGCGGATGGCCGGCGATGACGCCTTCGCCGCTGCGCGACGAGTGGGCCTTACGGAATGCGTCAGACTGGGTCCACGCGAGAAAGTCTTCACGCGAGCGCCAGATGGTGTGTGAAACATAGTCGCCAGGCTCATCGCCCTTGAGCAACGCAAAGTGGATGAAACCGTCGAAGCCATCGAGGTAGCTTTCGCGAGTGCGCCACTGCTCTTCGAAGTCAGCGCCTCGTCCTTCGTTGATGGTGAACTGGTTCATGGCGACGAACATCGGTGAAACTCCCGTTCGACTGATTAGTCGATACCCCAGAGTTTTGCACAGTTGTACCACCCTCCGCTGCCCCCGAAGTGGCCGCGAACGGTGCGCAACCAGAGCGCCGTGCGCAGGTTGACGATGGGATCGTAGCGGCGGGAGAAGTCCTCGCCGGCATTGATAAAGTGGTAGCTGCCGTTGAGCTGGGCTAAGCCGTAGCTACCGCCGTGGGGGTCGCTCGTGTTGTGGGCCATCGTGTCGAGGCTGCGGGACTCGCAGAGAATGATCTTTCGCATGTCGGGCCACCATCCGGGCTCGTTTGGCCAGCCTGCGACTGCCGCGGCGGCGTCGAGTTCTTCGAGCGTAAGGAACCGGCGGTCGGGGTCTGGTAACCAAACCGGTCCTGAATCATCGCCAGAATCGAGGGAGAGGCTCAATGCCGTGAGTGCTTTCGACTGACGGGGCGCCACTACCTCCGCCTTAATACAGTTGCGGCTCTTCGCCAGGTCCAGGGGGAGCGCTTTGCTCGGGACATCCCACGGTCGCCGTGCGCCAGCAGCAAGCATGGTGCGAACCCGAGAGTTATAGCTCTTTTCCGCAGCCTGGTACTCGCCACTAAGGACTCCAACCTGGGCCTGCCGGATGTCCTCATTCGGTGTGCCTTCAGCAGCATGGGCGGCGGTTTCAGCGCCACAGACCTGGATGGCTGCCGCGTTCATCTGGTCGATGTCGGCGAGAGCAAAGTCCCACGTTCCAGGTGGCCAGTCGGAGGCTTTGGCGTGCATGGGGAAGATGTCGGCAGTGCCGGACGCGGAGAGACCGAGCGCGATAAGAAAGGTAAAGAGGGCGAGCGCGCCAAGCGAGAGGACGAGCCGGCGAAAGGCTGAACCTTCGTGGGCATCGAAATCAGGCAAACGAATCAACTCCCGGGCGCTCAGGTCACCCTAACCTACGCGAGTCGAAGGCGCGCTACCACTCGTTAAGAGGGCGAAAGCGCAGCGTAAACTGCTTGCGTAACCCGCTGAAGTGCCTGCCATCCCTCGTATGAACCATCGGTGAGGATGGCGATGACAAACGTCCCGGACTGGGCCTCGACGAACGCCACGTCATGCTGAGCCCCCGGCCAGGTGCCGGTCTTGTTCCCGATCCGAAGCCCTTGATCGACTTCATCGCCGAGCGCCCCGGGAATTCCATTGCGGATGGTTTGGGCGAGGAGGAGGTCACGCATATGTGTGCGCTCCTCTGGCCCCACGCCTTGACCGACGTAAATCGCCTCCATGAGCCGCGCGAGGTCGTCAGCGGTGGTCCAGAGCTCAACCTGGCTGACGGTCATAACTTCTACGCCGATCGAACGAAGCGTCTCATCGACGTTGTTGCCTCCGAATTCGTGGAGCAGTGCGACGGCGGAAGAATTATCGGAAACGGTGATCATGGCCGCCAGCAGATTGCCGACGGTGATGCTCCCGTCGGGCTCGAACTCGAGGTAGCCGGAAGTACCGAGGTCCTCGGCGGCATCCTCGTCGGACATGAATATCGTGTCCGTGTATTGAAGCTCGCCCCGGGCGTGCCGGACTTCCGCCTCATACAGGATCGCAAGCTTGAAGGTGCTGGCTGCGTAGAACTGGTAGTCACCGTTTATGGCGGCAGAACGGCCATCGGAAATCCGCCGAACCGAAACGGCGACGTGGTCGGTATCGTCGGCGGCCGCTTGTTTCAAAACGTTCAGCAGTGCCGGGTCTCCAACTGCGGGAGCAAGGCCCTGCCTCGGCGGGGGAGCTTCCCGCACCGAATCTCGTGGTCCGGGAACGACCGTCGGGTTTGGCAACGACGACGCCGGGGCGGTCGTGGCCGGGGGCTCGATCGTTGCAGGAGCTCCGGCAGCGATGATGCCATCTGAGTCGCCACGGAGGGCCTGCTGGACGCTCAGGGCCAGGTAAAACACCGAGGCGATCAGGGCGACGACACCGATAACGAGCCATGTCGAGCCTATCGAATGGCGCCGCCTGGCATGTTGTGCTGCTGGACGCGCCGCTTCGCGCATCGAACCTCCAGCCCCACCTGCGAGAGATGCTAACGCGGAAACTCTCTTTCGTCGCCATTTCTTTCCCTGAGTATCTCCGGGCCATACGATCGGCCGGTGACAGACACACTCCCTATTGGTTTCGATGACGTACTGGCCGCCGCGGACCGGATTCGCGGGGTCGCGAACCGCACTCCGGTACTCACATCGCGGACGTTCGACGCGCTCACCGGCGCGAGCGTCTATTTCAAGTGTGAGAACTACCAGCGCGTTGGCGCATTCAAGTTTCGGGGCGCCTACAACCACCTTTCGACGCTACCTGAAGATGCCAAATCGCGAGGCGTTGTCGCGGCCTCCTCAGGGAACCACGCGCAAGGGGTCGCGCTCTCGGCGAGAGCTGCTTGGCATTCCCTGCACAATCCTCATGCCGAGTGATGCCCCGGCGGCGAAAATCGATGCAACGAAGGGCTACGGCGCCACGGTTCGCTTCTTCGACCGACTGAACGACCTTCCGGAAGTGGTAGTGCGTGAGGCGGCGGCACCGACGAACGCATATGTGGTGCCCTCATTCGATGACCCCAAGATTATGGCCGGCCAGGGAACTGCGGCGCTCGAACTGCTGGACGAAGTCCCTGACCTGGACCTGATCATCACACCGCTCGGCGGCGGCGGTCTGCTCTCCGGGACGGTCACGGCGGCCAAAGGACGTTCCCCAAAGACCAGGGTCATCGGCGTCGAACCGGAAGGTGCCGACGACTGGGTGCGGAGCCTCGCGGTGGGTGAACGAGTCATGATCGATCCGCCCACAACGATCGCCGATGGTGTGCGCACGCGTCAGCCGGGCATATTCACCTTTGCGGTCGTTAGCGAACTGGTCGATCGAGTGGTTACGGTTTCGGATGCGGCGATAGAGGAGGCCACGCGATTCATGGTGCTGCGAATGAAGACGGTAGTGGAGCCGACGGGAGCTATACCGGCTGCGGCCCTGATGTCCGGCGCTATCGACGACATCGCAGGCAAGAGGATCGGCGTGATTGTTTCGGGCGGGAACGTGGATGGCGAGGTCCTGGCGCGAATCCTCGCAGGCTGAATCTACGGGCGCCGATAGCAACAGCCGATGATGTCATCGGAGGCTGTTATGTCCGCTACTTCAGCATCTTCCGGTGGAGAAGCCCGGCCCGCGCTCGTGCTAGGGGGTGGCGGCGCGCTCGGCGTTGTCCAGGCTGCCTATGTCGAAGCTGCCTTCGAATTCGGATTTCGGCCGAAAATCGTTATCGGCACAAGTGTTGGCGCGATGAACGGCGCGTGGATCGCCCTGCATCCGGATAGGCCAGATGGTCTGCTGAAGATATGGCTTGACCTGGACCAGCTTTCGCTGGTGAGGTTCCAACCCTCGAAGCTTGCCTCCCGAATCCTGCACCCGCTGAGCCTGACAACGAACGAAGTTGTCCCGCAACTCGTAGAAAAGTTCCTGGGCCGAGGAAATATCGAAGACGCGGAGTTGGAACTTGCCATCGTCGCGACGAACCTGACTCGCGGTCACAAGCACGTGTTTCGTTCCGGTCCGCTCGGCCGGGCGATTATGGCGTCGACGGCGATTCCAGGCGTGTTCGCGCCTGTAGTCATCGACGGAGAACAATTCGTTGACGGATGCGTGACCGCGTCTGTCGACCTCGTTACCGCGAAGCAAATGGGCGCAACAGAGATCCTGGCGATAGACCTTACTCCGCCACCCACGCCCGCCCGCCCGAAAACCGCTGCCGGGGTATTGAAGCAGTCGTTCAGCATCATGAGCGCGGCGACCACCCGAGAAATCGAAGCCTGTCTCATGGAGCAATTGCCAATGCGCGTGGTCAGGCCCGACTTGTCGAAGAATTCGCCGTGGCGGTTGGATGACAGCGCCGGGTCGCTCGCACGAAACCTGCGGCTCGCACGCGAAGCGCTACACGGAGTGTTCGACGAAGAGGGACACGTGGCACCGGAGGGAACCTGCTGGATGCCAACCCCGACCATGCCGCACGAAGCAGAAATTCGCGCAGAAGGACCGGGTCGGTACTTCCGATCAAAAGGCTTGAAGGCGAGCTAAAGGGATCTACTTCGCGGGAAGTGGGAACTCCTCCAGGTAGTGTAGGTACTCGTCTTCGACGTCGATTTCGAGCGTCGCAAGGAGCCGGACCACGCCGCAATAGAAGGCGATGGTCACGCAAAGGTCGGTGAGGTGCTCCGGGGAGAGCTTTCCCTTGAGGAAGGCGAATGTTTCTGCCGATGCCCCGGGACCCTCGGCCATTTCGCGGGCCGCGCGAAGCACCGTGCGGGCGAGCTCGTCGAGCGACGATGCCTCACCCCGCGTCTCTGCAGCGATCGCGCGAACGTCTTCGTCGGTGACGCCGAAATCGCGACCGATCTTGATGTGGTGCGAGTACTCGTACCGGGAGCGCGCGAGGTAGCCCACCTGGAGAATGGCCATCTCACGCAGGCGCGAATCGAGCGTGCTTTCGCTTCGAATAAAGCCACCAAGTCGGCCAAACGCGCGGGTCGCGCCGGGGCTGTTTACGAGCGCGCGATTGAGATTGATTTCGCGAGCGAGCAGCGACTGGTCTTCTGGTTTCAGGTCGGATTTCGAAAGGTATGGGATTCGAGCCATTTGTAGTTCCTCAGTTCGAGCGTTCTGGGCCGCGCAATGTGGTACCGCCGTCGACAACAAGTACCTGGCCAGTGATGTAGCGAGCCTGATCTGAGAGCAGGAAGCGCACGGCGTTTCCCACATCCCAGCCCGTGCCTTCAATGCCGAGGATGGAAGCTGAGCGGCGATTCTCGCGGGCTGCGTCGCTCATGGTGGCGGCGCCGACCATCGGCGTAAACACCGGCCCCGGAGCGACGCAGTTCACGCGGATGCCCTGCGGACCGTGGTCGACGGCCATTGCCTTCGTCAGCGCGATAACCGCGCCTTTGGACGTCGAGTAGGACGTGAGGCCCCGCGGACGAAGGGCGGAAATCGAGGCGACATTCACGATTGCTCCGCCACCGTCCGAATCGAGCATCGCCGGAATCGCGTACTTCGAGAGGAGGAACATCGTTTCGACGTTCACCTGCATTACGCGGCGCCAGGAATCTGCAGACTCTTCAACGACGCTGCCCCGGCTGCCGATGCCAACGTTGTTGTCGAGGAGATCGAGCCTGCCAAAACGGGCAACGGCCGCTTCGACGAGACTCTTGCACTCGGATTCCTCGGTGATATTCGCGGCGTGAGCGGCGGCAGTGCCACCTTCATCGGCGATCATGTCGACGGTCCCCTGGGCGAGTTCGAGCTTCCTATCGACAACGAAGACACTTGCGCCGGCGCGAGCGAGGAGGATTGCGGCGGCTCGCCCGTTGCCGATGCCGTCGCCAGCTGCGCCTCCGCCGGCAACGATCGCGACCTTTCCTCGTAGTCCTAGTTCAGTTTCGAGTCCCGGTGCAGGCATAGTCATTGCTCCCGTGCCGGCGAATCCGGCGCTGGCGGAGGCTACGCCGGTTGAGGTTGGGCGGGCAAGGCGCGTACGCTCCCGCCAAAGCAGGAGGCGACCGCAATGCCCGATTCGAAGGAATGGCACGACCAGGTAGTGGAGGAGATCATCGAGCCGGGGCGGCGCATTTGCGACCCGCACCACCACCTGTGGGACCGAGGAGGAAACCGTTACCTCCTGGATGAATTGCTCGGCAGATACCGGTAGCGGGCACAACGTGGTGAGCACCGTGTTCATCGAGTGCCTTTCGATGTATCGCGCGGACGGGCCGGTTGAGATGAAACCGGTCGGCGAGACCGAGTTCGTGCAGGGAGTTGCGGCGATGAGCGCCAGCGGGGGCTACGGCCCGATGCGCGCCTGTGCGGGCATTATCAGCTACGCCGACCTCGCTATCGGCGATGCCATCGCTCCAGTGCTGGAAGCGCACATCGCGGCGAGCCCGAACCGTTTCCGTGGGATCCGCTACGCGGCAGGCTGGGATCCGAGCCCCGACGTTCGCAATTCGCACACCAACCCGCCGGAAAACGTCCTGATGGACGCGACATTCCGGAAAGGCTTCGCTCATCTCGGACGCCTTGGACTTTCGTACGAAGCATGGCTCTATCACCGCCAGATTCCGCAACTCACCGACCTGGCCCGGGCGTTCCCGGAGACACCGATCGTCCTGGACCACTTCGGCGGACCGCTGGGCATCGGCCCCTACGCCGGGAAACAGGATGAGGTGTTCCCGGAGTGGAAAGCCTCGATTAGTGAGCTTGCGAAGTGCCCGAACGTGGTGGCGAAACTCGGCGGGATCAACATGCCGATCAACGGATTCGGCTTCGAAAAACGCCCGGTTCCGCCGACATCTCAGGAGCTGATTGACGTTACTGGCCGTTACTACGAGCACACCATCGAACAGTTTGGGCCGGAACGGTGCATGTTCGAGAGCAATTTCCCGGTGGACAAAGTGAGCTGCTCCTACGCCGTACTCTGGAATGCGTTCAAGAAGATTGCGGCGGGATACAAAGAGGACGAGAAGGACGCGATGTTCTACGGCACCGCGACGCGGACTTACCGGCTCGGGTAGGGCAGATTCGTCCTAGGCCTCCGGGGGCCGGTAGAGGCGGATATCGCGACGTTCGGTGAGCCATGGTTGGAGCTTTCGCCACGGTCGGCCAGCAAGTAGCCCGCCGTCGACAACCATGGCCTGCCCGGTGACCCACTGGGACTCGTCGCTGGCGAGGAACGTGACCATGTTCGCAATGTCCTCGGGCTCTCCGGGCCGTTCGATGGGCTGCAGCCCGCGGTTTCCTTCGCGAAGGCGTTCCAGGCCGACCTCGACACGTTCCGGCGAGTTCTCGCCAATCGGGCGACCTGCAGCCAACGGCGTAGTTATGTAGCCGGGGCAAACCGCATTCACGCGGACGTTATGTTCGGCAAGTTCAAGCGCGGCCGTCTTCGTGAGCATGACCACGCCGGCCTTGGCGACGCTGTAGAGCTGATTGCCGATGCCAGCCTCGAACGCGCAGACGCTGGCGGTGTTGATGATGCTGCCCCCACCACGAGCCTTCAGCTGCTGCGATGCGTGCTTCGTGCCGAGGAAAACGCTCCTGAGAAGGACGTTCATCGTGGTTTCGTACTCGTCCACGGTGGTCTCATCGAGGGGGCCCGAGATACCGCCGAAACCGGCGTTGTTGAACATGATGTCGAGGTGGCCCCAACGCTCGACCGCCGCGTTTACGGCCCCGGCAACATCGGACTCGTTGACCACGTTGCATGGCACTGCGAGCGCTGATTCGCCCAGGGATGCAGCAAGGTCACTCGCGACGCCTGCCTGGAGATCGGCGATGACGACACGCGCTCCCTCCTGAACGAATTGGCGAACCGTCGCCGCCCCAATTCCGCTAGCGCCCCCAGTTACGACTGCCACCTTGCCTTCAAGTCTTCCCATGATCCCCTCCTGCTTACATGGCGCGGATTCTAGATGGAGCAGTAGCTCTTGGCTCGCGTAGAGTGCGCGTCACAGGTTTAGGAGGCTGATTCCATGACAGACCGGGTTCGAGACAAGGTCGCGGTGATTTTCGGGGCGGGGCAAACGCCCGGCGAAACGATTGGCAACGGCCGCGCCACGGCGGTGTTGCTTGCGGCCGAGGGCGCAAAGGTATTCGTGGTCGACCGCGAAAAGGCCTCAGCCGACGACACTGTGGCGATGATCCGGGAAAAGGGCGGGGAGGCGACCGCGTTCGAAGCGGATGTCCTGCACGAAGACCAGGTCTCAGCGGCGATTCGTTCGTGTGCCTCGCAATACGGGCGCGTGGACCTGCTTCACAACAATGTGGGCGCAAGCCTGGCGCTGGGGGACGCGACCGCAACTGACCTGGAGGAGGCAGCTTTCGACCGGTTGGTAGCCGTGAACCTTCGGGGGATGTGGTTCGCATGCAAGCATGCCATTCCGATCATGCGCGAGCAGGGCAGCGGTTCGATCGTGAACATCTCCTCGATGGCCGTGCGATCGGCGTACCCCTACCTGGGGTATAAAACGACCAAGGCGGCGGTCATTGCGCTGACGGAAAACATCGCCGGAGCGAACGCGCGTTTTGGCATCCGCGCGAACACCATTCTTCCCGGACTGATGAACACGCCAATGGCCATCGAGCCTCGGGTGGCAGCCGGCACATCCCGCGAACAGGTTGTTGCGGATCGGGATCGGCGGGTACCACTCGGCGGCAAGATGGGGACAGGCTGGGACATCGCCTACGCTTCGCTCTTCCTGCACTCGGATGAGGCGAAGTTCATCACCGGTGTGGCATTGCCCGTCGACGGCGGTTCCGCGCTGAGCTAGGCGTCTGACTCTGACGGGAACGAGCGGGCGTCGTGGGTATCGAAATCGAATCCGTAGACGCGCTTCAGGTCGGCGATGGCCGCAAGTGCGCGCTTGCCGTGCGGGCTTGCGGTCATTTCACCCTCTTGACCGGGTATGGGTTCGAACGAATGGATAACGATCTTTTCCAGCAGTTGCCCAAGGGTCTCGCCATTGAATTCGGCGAGGCCTTTGAGGACCTGGACCATTCGCTTTTCCATGCGGACGCCGAGCTGCACACGTTCGACTTCCTTGTTGGTTGGTGCTGCCATGTTTTACTCCATCTGTCCCATGGGACATGGGTAACATGTTACCTAATCAGCGGCCGGAGTTCAACCTGGGAGGGAATCGTCTCCACGCAGCGTCCGGCACTGTCACGAAACACACGAGTTCACTGCATCGCGGAGCCAACGACCGGGCATTCACCGAGAGTTACGTAGGCCCCGCTCGACGGCCCAGGCCTCGAGTGTGGGCCGACGCATGATTCTCGGTCGGGCACCAGGACCCGCTTACGACGAGCGGGAATGATGCTCACTGAGGCCGCTTTGATACACTCTTGGAGGCCGGTGCCACGCGCCCGATCGGCGTTTGCGAGAGTCTCCCTTTCGTGCCCCCGTAGCTCAGCGGATAGAGCAGTGGTTTCCTAAACCATGTGCGCAGGTTCGATTCCCGCCGGGGGTACCAACTTCTCTCTTGCACCTGAAATGGATCGCCGTTCGCTGGTTGCCCACGGGATGAAGTCCCGACACCGTCGGCCGGGCTGATTGGTCAGGGCGCGGCTGCCAGTTGCAGAGTTGTGGGCTTCCGAGGGCGCCTGATTATGTAATTCCCTGGCATCCAGGGTCGTAGTTGATTGGATCTTCCGATGGGGAATCCTTCTTGCCGTCGAGGTCGTTGTCCTTGCCGTCGTGGCAGGTGGCTGACAGGCCGTCCCACCAGACCTCCGGGGTGCTGTTCACGTTGAATGGGTTCGACCCGTAGCCGCTCTCCTGCGTGTTGGACCAGCAGTCCCCGTCTGAATCGCTTCCGGTGATTGGGCAGGGAGTTGAGGGTGTCGGCGTCGGTGCGACCGTCGGAACCAGCGTCGGAGTCGGAACGTTGGTCGGGGTGGAAGTCGGGACCTGGGTCGATGTCGGCGTTGCCGAAGGGGCAACAGTTGCCGTTGGTTGGGCAGGCGGTGGTGGCGGGGGCGCCTCGAACGTTGGCACCGGCGTTGGCGTTCTCGTCGGCGTCGGGGTGGCGCTTGGCGTCGCGGTCTTCGTTGGCGTGGCTGTCGCGGTTCGTGTCGGCGTGGGTGTTGCTGTTGGCTGCGGTTTCGTCGGTGTGGCCGCAGAACCGGATCCCGCTCCTGCCCCGGATGATTGCGTCGGCGGAGCAACCGCCGGGCCGCTCGCACTCTGGGTCGAGGTGGCTCCGGCGTTCGATTGCTGCCCATTCCCGCCTCCAGTAGCAGGCGCAAGCCCACCCGAGCCGGAACCTCCCCGGGGCGTTGGCGTTGGAGTGACGACGCCGAAAGCTCCCGCATTACCCGGGGACGGAGTTGGAGTCGGTGTCGGCGTCCGCGCAGTACCGTCGTCGTTCACAATCGCCGCTGCGAACCTCTCGTCGTCGCCACTCGCCATTGCTCGGCATACCCGGCCCGAAGCCCACGGCGGTCGCCGCAAGGGCAAGACCACAGAGAAGAAGGAAGGAAGGGGCGAGGCTCGCCACTCCCACCGGTATTGCCCTCCGGCCACCGTGCAGGAGCCAGCGGAGCAAGGCCCGCAGCAATTGCCGGATTGCCCGCCCACGGCGCCGCAGCTTGCGGTCCTGGAGCGAGCGAAGCGCCATCCTGAGCGTCATCCAGAACGCGAACGCCAACAGACCCGTCAGCCCCACCGCAGTAGCACCAGCGAACGTCGCGGTTTCGCCCCGAAGCACGATGACGACGAGCCCTGCGAGGGCGCCGACGGCGCTGACACCAATTAGAGCGACCACCCCGAATGCGAGGGCGTACCAGCTTCCCGCCCCCAACAACTCGCGCCCTCGCTGCGATTTCTCGCGGCCAATGACCAGGGCGCTTCCGATGTTCAGCATCGATTTCCTCCGGCCCCACCTGGTCGAGAAGGAGCGCTGGTTTGGCAGACTCAGGGACCTCGCGATGCCGGCTTACGGCGCAACTTCCTGACACCCGGGATGAGCAGTGCCAGTCCCTTAATCTGAGAGAAGAGACCAATCGCAACGAGGCCAATAAGCCCGAGGCGGGCCATGGTGGCTACCGTAACGGGCTCTGACATCACCGAACCGGCACCTGCCGAAAGGCCAACGACCGTCAGCAGTCCGAAGGCGAGCAGGAGCACGCGGAACGCGACCATCGCCTGGCGCTTCGCAGGAAATCTCCGGCTGGCTTTCGGCGCCGGCGTGCTCGAACTAGAACTCGAACCTGGGCTGGCCGCTGGAATTCCTTCGAGCGCGGCAGAAATCGCGCGAAGACCCGTCTGCTCCAGCAGGCGAGGCGACTCGGAGGGTCGCCGGTCCGGGCCCAGGGAATCTGGCGTGCTCAATCGCTTGGTTCTCCCGCGTGCCCGTTCCGAACCAGCGCACGTTTCTCGTCCAGCATTCTGGCGAACCTGGCGCCTTCGGATGCGGCGAAATTCCACTGTCCAACGCCGGTGTCGGCGAAAACCACAGCGACGGTTGTCGTGTAGCCCTGCGCCCGGATATCCCCTGCGATGACGGTCCCTGCGGCGCGCGCTTCGAAGATGACATCCACCGGCACCTGCGCCGGCCCGTCGGCCCGCTCTGACCCCACCGCGACGCGTGCGTGCCTCGAAAGCTGGCCGTCGACTTCGAGTTCTATTGGCCCCTCGCGAACAAAGCACGAGAGCGGCAGCAATCCGCGGCGCATCGCCGGAGCCACCAGGAGCGTGGCGCGCCACTGCCAGCCGAACTCGACCGGCGGCGCTGCGAGGTTGGGCGGTATCGCGAAGAGGTTGCAGCGATTCGCCGTTTGCTCGGGCGCCCATCCAGCCACGCCGTAGACGGGAGTGACGACGCGGCCTCCGGGTCGAAGGGCGAGGAACTGTGGGACGAGCCGGACCAATGTCACGGGCGTGAGGTAGGCGTAGGCGACGTCCGCGTCGAGAGGCTCGCGGAACATGTCGCAGACATCCACCGTGCCGGCCAGCCCCGCATTCCGAAGGTTTTGGCGCGCCAGTTCCGCCAGTTGCTCATCGATTTCGAGCCCACGAACCACTGCACCTCTGCGGGCCGCTGCAACCAACACTCGCCCATCACCGCATCCCAAATCAACGAACCGCTCCCCGGGGCCGAACATCCGCAAGGTCGAGCGCCGACTCCACCATTGGTTCCGGCGTCGGTGCGAAGAAGGCCCAGGGTGCGGCAGCTTCAAGGCTGGAGGTGGTCATCGAAAGTGTCAGAGCTCGATGTCGTGAAGGCCATCGAGGTGATGCGCCACCTCGGAGTGGTCCACATGGTCGAGATGTTGAGCTCCGTCGTGAACGTCGCCATGCCCGTCGAAATGGTCGACCGCATGGTGGTCGATGTCACCAGGGTCGAGCAGGTGTTCGACTGAATCTTCAGGCTGAAGATGAACCAGCGTTCCCGGGCCATCGTCGTCGTCCGGGAAGTCGACGACGTGCTCCAGCTTCACGTTGAACAGTTCGGCGCCGGCCCCGTGGTGTTCCGGCACCGGTCCGGGGCTATGGCCCATCGTCTCGTTCACCTCGGCCGGGTGGTTTGTCGCTTCGCCGTAGTTTCGAACCTCAAGCTTGATGTCGGACTTGTAGTCGCCTTCGAGCTTGAGGTCATGTTCAATCTTGGAGTCGGCCCCGAACTTCAGCTCCGTCTTGAGCTTGTAATCGTCGTCACCAATCTTGAAGGCAGATGTGCCTGGCTCGTCAGAGGCAGCGTGCATCTCCACCTTGAGGAAGTCCTTCTGGCCTTCCCCGGCCTTGCGGGCCACGCTATCCAGCGAGCTTGAACCCTGGGATTCGAAACCCGGTGGTGGCGGCGCCACGCCGTGGGCGGCGGTGGAGTCGCCGGAGAGCGCCAATTCGCCCTTGTGGTCGACGTGAGTGGACTCACCGTCGATCCCGTCCGACTGGTCCCCTGCCAGCACGGGGCTGGCCTTGTCGTAATAGTGCGGGAAGTGCATGTCGCTCGGCGTGGCGTGGCCTTTGCCTTCGAGCGCCGCGCCAGCACCGCCGCCGGGAGGGTCGTCGGTCCTGGATAAGGAATCGGAACAGGCCCGGCCGGAGCTGGAGCGGCGCCATCTGCAGCGCCGAAGCCCTCAATCTTCAGGCCACTGTGGTCCGCCGACGGCGTCCCTCTTGCGATTTCGTGCCCGTCGTCAGGGTCGCTGGCCAGAGCGAGGGGGCGGCCGTCCTCGTACTTAACATTGCCAATTTGACGGTGTGCGCTGGTAACCTCGCCGCCTTCCTCTGGGTCGCTGCTTTGCAGCGTCGTGTGAACCCCGCCGACATCCCCTCTTCCGTCGATCAATGTGTGCCCACCGACCGCTTGGGTCCCGCCGCGGTGAATCGACACAATTCGTTCCTCGTCCGAACCGTCCGGGTCGGGAGTTTCCGGCGGAGGTTGCGGTTCACTATCGCCGGGGTCACCGCCCTCCCCTTCTATCACGGTCAGCAAGCGACGCTGTGGTGGTTCGGAGCTGTCCTCCGAGAATGTCGGCTGAACGTCATCGTCGGTAACTACCTGACCATCGTCGATCTCCCGCATGCGCCGAATGAACCCCGGATCGAGGTTTGCCCTTGGCCCTTCGGTCACTTCGCCGCCGGCATCCGGATCCTCGGCAATGACGGGGTGTTCAAGACCTTCGACCTTGAAGTCGGACGTCCCACCAGGGGCCGTCCTAAATTTGACCGTCACGGGATCGAACGGTGCGGATGGTGGTGTGGGCGTTCCTCCACCGCCGCCACCGTCTATCGGGCCATGGTCGCCAGGATCGTTCGGAGGTGTCGGCTCGGAGGGCGGTCGAACGGGAGGCTGAACGTCGACATACGGTTTGGTCGGTGTGCCGACGGTGAAAGCGGAAGAGCCGCCTCCACCGCCGGATTGCTCCTGAAGGTTGCCAGCTGGAATCTCCTCTCCGGCGGGCGGGCTTGGGCGGACGCGGCTGAACACCTCGCCGCCAGCGTCCGGGTCTTCCGCCACAGTCAGCGGGCCGTTGTGAGAGTCTCCCACCTCATCTGGCGCTCCCACCTCCCTCTTGAAGTTCTGGGCGATCCCGTCGTCCCGTTGGTTGTACTTGGCTGAAATGTCGCTTTGCGCCTTCGTCGCTCGCGCAACCTCCCCGTCAGCGTCCGGGGCCTCCGCCGCGGGGGCGGTTCCGCCCACGTTGGCGTAGCGATCGTGTGCATCTTTGACTTCGCCGCGGTGAAACGCCGGTTCGTCTTTTTCCGGGCCGGTGGCCCCGCCGGAACTCGCAAGTGAACGGTCGCGCGAAACAACAATCGGGTTGATGCCATCCGAATTCAGCTTCGCCTCGACCTCCTGCCCATCCACTCCCTCGTGGTTTCCTCCGGCTTCGCCGCGCTCAACCTCTAGGTCCGCGCCGGCGCCTCCAGCGCCCGTTACACCGGCACCGGGATTGCGAAATTCGCGGCCGTCATCCTGCGGCGTGTCTGTGGGGGGGACGTCCCGAGGCCCAGTGTTTGGAGGTGGCCAGTTGGGGTCCTTCCCTTCGGCGCCCTTCTTGAATGCGGCTATGAGCTGACTCACGATTGACACGGGCGGCCTCCTCAGGCGATTTCAGCGGCTTCGGCCTCTCGCCGAATATCGACGAACAGACACGAAGAGGCATCGATGCTCGGCAACAACTGTGCGAAGTTGGCGAGAGTAACTGTTGCCCGTTTGATGCCCCCATCGCCGACCATGTTGAGCAACGTGATTGGCTGGCCCGACGGGTAATAACTCTGGAGCACCACTACGAGTGGGCCGTAGCTTTCGGCCGATCCGCCATCGTCAGTCAATGCGGCGACCTGCAGTACGACCAACGGGACGTTCGGATTGAGCGAAACGGGACGTCGAACGAGGCCTCGCGCGGAAAGGGTTTGAAGGCCCAACCGGCCAACATCGATCCCGAGTTCCGCCACGACCATGTCGATGGTGGAAACTGCCGGATACACCTTCACTCCCAGGTTTCGCTTGCCGGACTCCACTAAGAGGAAGCGGTTGATGGCGTTCAACAGGAGAGGGTTGCCCTGGGAGAGGAAAATCGCTGGCGGGTCGTTCTCCGCCCGGGCGAGGACCGTTGCCGCGATCGAGGCGTAAGTCTCGGCGAATGGCCGGCCGTCAAAGGCGGCGTCCAAGTCTGTGATTTCGACTGCTTGCCGTTCGAGGACGGCGCGAAGTCGCGCCGGGAGCCCGAGCGCCAAGGCCCGTCCAGCGCGCGCGATTACCTGCTGGCATTCGAGCGTGAGTTGGAGTGAATCAGGCGCTCCAAAGCCAATGAGAACAATGCTTGGAGATTCGTTCGCAGACAATTTGGCAGCACCAACGTCCACCGGGTGCGCAATCCTATACTGCCGGCCAAGTCCTTAACAATCTCTTTGGCCTCTCGGGACGGGGACGAAAACAAAAACTTAGCGCGATTGCTCGAACGTCATTGAGTAGCCGTGAGCACATGCCTGGCAGTTTCTGCCGGTGGCGGGTTCGGGAATTGCTCGTTCTGCGGTCACTCAACTCGGGCAGAGAGGGAGCTACGCAGCGCTCCCGCGCTGCGAAAACGAGACTCTAGAAGCGCGTCCACTGCCAGGAGCGGCCAAGCGGGATGCGGAGGATCACCAGGTCGTGAGGCGCCCCGTGCTGATCGCGTACGGCGTCTGCGAGAGTTGCTGCTTCGATTCCGCCGAGGGCCTTAACTGCCACCAAGGCCTCGTCCTGCATTCCACGGATGAATTCGCCCTGGACAAGTTCAAGTTCTGCGTCCCACGCGATGTCGATGAGTTCGCGCATCAGGGCTGTGCCCAGGCCGCGTTCCCTGTAGTCCGGGTCGACGACGATCCGAATTTCGGCGTAGTGGGAGCGAGCGTCGCCACGATGCCGGATCAGTAGCCCGTCAGCGCAAATTCGGTCGCCGTCGAACACGAGCAATGGAAGCGCGCGGTCGTAGTCGAGATCTTCGGCCCAGCGATTAATCACTACTTCGGACACAACATCGTCTTTCAGGAAGTAGCGCTCTTCATCCGGGATGGTGAGGAAGAACTTGCGCAACGCGTCGGCGTCTTCGCTGACCATGGGTCGAACCGTCACGCCCGATCCTGATGAGACTGGAAGCTGTTTGGGATACCCCGAAAGTTTGTAGACCGCCATGTTGGCCCTCCTATTGGGCGTCCCTCGAGACTCACTTCAGGCTAGGACTTTCCCATGGGGCTGGACACGGCCAGGTGGGCGCCCTCGTTGGCCCAAACGTGCGAATTCGCCGAGTTTGGCTCGAGGTGTAAGGAGGTTCCTCGCCTTCGCAAGTGGTTCGTCGATTTGGTACTGAGGCCCCTACATCAGACTTCGGGGCCCTCTTCCGTGGGATGACCTCGGCCCGTTAGACCTCGTTTCGTGGGCCCCCTGGACACTTATGAACCCTTCGCGCCTTCTACGGTGAAAGCGGAGTGAGAGGCATTGCCTCTTGAGCCGTCCAGGGGAGTCCTCCCGGACTAACCGGGCACGTTACAACTAAAGGAGTCTGAAGGATGAAGATTCGGAGCCTGCTACTGCTCATGGGAGCGACGGCAGCCATGTTCGCCCTGATCGCCTGTGGCGATGACGATGACGTCGTGAACGAGACACCAACCGTGAACGAGACACCAACCTCGGTTGCCACCGCTGGCTCCGAGGATCCAGTTAAGAGTGCTCTACTCGAAAGCATCAACGAGGAATACAAGGCGCACGCGACCTATCAGGCGGTCGTCGACAAGCTCGGGAATATTGCTCCGTTTGCGAACATCCTGGTATCAGAACAGGGGCACATCGATGCCTGGAAGACGCTGCTGACGAAGTACAAGATTGCTATCCCGAACGACCCATTCCTCGGAAAGGTGACGGCGCCAGCGACGAAGGCTGAAGCCTGCACCGTCGGCGTCGCCGCCGAAAAAGAAGACGTTGCGCTTTACGATCGGTTGATGGCAACGATTTCGGAAGCTGACATCCTCGCGGTCATGCAGCAACAGCGAAAGGTGTCGCAGGAGAATCATCTACCGGCATTCGAGCGCTGCTAGCCTGGGTAGAGTGTGGTGGCGACGGCCGGTGAGAATCAGATGATGTCGGCCGCCGCCAGGGATTCCATTTCTTCGGGTGACATGCCGAGCAGACCTCGATAGATCTCTTCGTTGTGCTGGCCGATGGCGGGCGCAGGCGCATAAACCCGACCGGGAGCATGTGAGAGCCGCGGGTACGGGGCCGGGGTGATGACCGGGCCGACGTGTGGGTCATCGATCGTGACGAGGTCTTCGCGGGCCTCGAAATGCGGGTCGGCGAAGATGTCCGCGATGCTGTTCACCGGGCCGTAGGGAACGCGAAACTCGTCGAGAACCGCGTAGAGCGGCTTCGCATCAAAGCCTTTGACCCACTGGCGAATCATCTCGTGGAGTTCGGCTTCGTTGGCGAGGCGGGCCTCGTGGTCGCAGAACTTCGGATCCTGGGGCAGCGATGGCATCCCCATTGCATCGCAGAGTCGCTGAAAGATCTGAGGGTTGAGAGCGAGGATCAGCACCCAGTGGCCGTCATTCGTCAGGAACTGTTCACCGGGAATCGACCAGGAACGGACGTTGCCACGCCTTTCGCGGATGATGCCTTCGCGGCTGTACTCGGCTGCCATCGGTCCCGAATAGCGGAAGATAGATTCGTAGAGCGAAAGGTCGACCACCTGGGGTTCATCGCAGGGGGCATTGTCGCGATGGTAGACGGCAGCGAGGATTGCGAGCGCCCCGAAGGTGCCACTGACGTAGTCGCCGAGCATGTAACCCGGGTGAACCGGCGGCTGATCTGCCTCGCCTGTGACGTAAATGAGGCCACCGATGGCCTGCCCAATCCGGTCGTAGGAAGTGCGGTCGCGATACGGGCCGGTCTGGCCAAACCCGGAGATCCGGACATAGATGAGGCGTGGATTCGCCTCGTTCAGGTCGTCGGGGCCGACTCCCCAGCGCTCGACCGTGCCGGGCGAAAAGTTTTCGACGATGGCGTCGGCCGCGGCAACGAGGCGCTTCATCACCGGGATCGCCTCGGGACGGTGCAAATCGAGCGTGACCGACTTCTTGTTTCGCTGTTCGCCGGCCCGGCTGGAATTGGTGTGGGCGGCAACGCTGCCCTTCAGCGAAGGCATTTCAACCCGGATGACTTCAGCGCCCATATCGGCCAAAAGTGAGCTGACGAACGGCCCGGCGAGAACCTGGCCTGCGTCGATGATTCGAAGGCCTGCAAGCAGGCGATCATGAGGTTGGGTCACGCGGATTCCTCGTGCGGTGGATGAACGTCGAACATAGCAGACGCATTGAGCGTCCGACAGTACGCCGTATCGATCGTCGGGTCGTTTCCGGCGGCGGCGGGTAGACTTGGCAAATGACCAGTGAACTCAATCAGCAGTGGACGCTCGCGAGGCGACCCCTCGAAGGTTGGCCGACGGACGGCGACTTCGCGTGGGGCGAATCACCGATCCCTACGCCGGGCAAGAATCAGATGCTCACCAGGACGATCTACCTCTCGCTTGATCCATATCAATGGGGGAGGCGACGGGGCGGGGCCGAAGCAGTCGGCGACGTTTGCCACGGACGGACGGTTTCGCAGGTGGTCGAGAGCAACCTCGATGGCTACTCGCCGGGAGACTTCGTCTTCAATACCAACGGCTGGCAACGGTATGGGCTGAGCGGCGAAGGCATTTCAGACTTCGGATACATGTTCACGCGGCGAATCGATCCAGCGGACGCGCCGATTTCCACCGCCGTTGGCGTGCTTGGCATGCTTGGCCTAACTGCATATTCGGGATTGGTTGTGCAGTGCGACCCACAGCCCGGCGAAACGGTGGTGGTTTCTGCCGCCTCCGGCGGGGTGGGCCAGGTCGCCGGCCAGATTGCCAGGATCCTCGGCTGCCGGGTTGTCGGCATCGCGGGTCGGCAGGAGAAGTGCGACTTCGTAACCAATGACCTCGGCTTCGATGCATGCGTATCGCACCTGTCACCGACGTTCCGCGACGACCTCAAGCAAGCCTGCCCCGACGGCATCGACGTGTACTACGAGAACGTGGGTGGGGCCGTCTTCGAGGCGGTACTGCCGCTCTTGAACGAGCGCTCGCGAATTACCGTTTGCGGTCTCGTTTCGCAATACGGCCGGACCGATGGAGTGGATGCCCGCGAAGCGTGGCGGCAGACCGGGCAGCCGGTGTTCGAACAGCGGCACGTCGGGTACAAAGACCTCGCGGTTGGGCAGTTTGTCGCCGACTACCAGCAGAAGTTCCTCGAATTGATGGCGGGCTGGATTCGGGATGGGCTGGTGAAATACCGGGAAGACATCTGGGAAAGCCTCGAACGCGCACCGGAGGCGTTCCGAGCCATGCTCGAGGGCGGAAATTTCGGGAAGACCATCGTGGCGGTCAGCGACGATCCGACGCTCGATGCGGAAACCCGGGCACGACGGGCCGCAGGGAATGTGCTCGCTTCGAGCTAACACCCGACCGGAGCGCTACGCCGGTTTCGGATCCTTGGTGCCGAAGGTGCACGCCAATCCGATGGCGGCGTAGGCGGAGACGAGTGTGAAGGCGATGCGCCAGCCATCGAGGAAGGCGCTGCCTGCGGCCGTGTTGTCGCCCACGTCCCCGAGGGGGATGTCGAAACCCTTCGCGACCATCACTGCGACAACGACACCGGACGCTATGGCCTGGCCGAATACGTTGCCGACGTTTCGGGTGAGGTTCGTGAGCGCCGCGACCACTCCCAATGCTGAGGCGGGAGAGGCTCCGAGAATCATGCTGTTGTTGGGGACGTTGAAGAAGCCGGACCCAAGACCGGCGATGAGCAGTAGGCCCATGACCAGCGGAATCGGGGTGTTTCTCCCGAGGAACGACATGGGCACCGCCGTAATGAGGATCATCGTCAGCCCAAGCATCGTGAATCTGCGGGGGCCGAAACGGTCTGAGAGGCGGCCCGCCGCCTGCGCCGAGACTCCCATTCCGAGAGAGGTGAGGAAGAGGACCCCGCCGGCGGCGCCTGCCGCGATCCCGCGGAAGCTGATGAGATAGATCGGCATCATGAACAACGTTGCCGTCGTGCCCATAAATCCGAACATGCGGGTCAGGACGGCGAGGCTGAAGACGCGATCGCGGAAGAGGCGGAGTTCGAGCATCGGGTTGGCGTAGCGAAGTTCCCAGTAAACGAACATCGCGCCGAGCACGACAACGCTCAGGAGGCTCCCGGCCTGGGCGGGCGACGTCCAGCCGAAGCGCAAGGGATTGTTAATAGTTATGACGAGAAGACTGATGGCCAGCCCGGATATGATGGCACCGCCCCAGTCGAACGGAAGGCGTTCCTTGCCGCGGTCCTTCCGCATCTTCTTTTCGTCCAGGATGAGGTAGCCCGCGACGAAGGCGATGACGATAGGTACCACAAGGAGCAGGAAGAGCGCCTCCCACGGGAGGACCTGCAAGACCAGGCCGCCAACAATTGGGCCGGAAACGCCACCGATTGCGACCGCGCTCGTCTGGCTACCGATAGCCATTCCACGTTCCTGGGGAGGGAACACGGAGACGACCATCGCGGTGCCGACAGATTGGCCCATAGCATTCCCGGCCGCCATGACCACACGAGCCACAATCAGAACCCAGAACACGGGCGAAAACGCGATGAAGATGCATCCAAAAGCGAACAACGCGAGTCCAAGGAGATGGATTCGCTTCCAGCCGACCATGTCGGCGAGGCGGCCCATGGGCATCATGAGGGCACTGATTGTGAGCGCCTGCGCGATGACGACCCAGGAGACGGCTCGCAGGGTGATGCCGAAATCGTCGGCAATGGCAGAAAGCGCTACGAACACCATGGACTGGCTCATGACCATCGTGACGAAGGAAATGCCGATCGCGCTGAAGGCAAGCCACTTATGCGAGCCGTCGAATTCCGACGCTCCCACCGGCGGCTTCTCGCTTGCCGCTGGAGCGCTCACTGCCGAGAACGGGTGCGGAGCGGAAGTGTTGGAGGATGGCTCACTCGCAGGATTCTACGCATTCGGCGTCGTTGGACGAACGGAACGAGACCGTTGACGGAACAGCCATAATGCCCAGCGAGATTCCGTCCCAGAGCCCACATGGGGCATGAGGGACAACTGGTGGTGGAGGCATGGCCAATGGCGTCGAAGAGTGAGGATCTGTTCCTCGGGAACCTGGACAAGCTGCAACCAAAACTGAGGATGATCGCGAACGGGAGCGAGCAGGTAAACGCTGTACGCGCCGAGCTATCGGCCGCGTTGCGGGTGGAAAGCGATGAACTGTTACAAGAGTCGGCGCAATGCCGGGGTGCGGGAGCGGTCCCGATTGAGCGCAAGCAGATGCCAAAGTCGGTGGTCCGAGGTTCGTTGCCCGCGTTATCGCACGGAGTATCCGTGAATGTCTTCGTCCAGCTACAAGACCCATCGTCTCGGCCGGGGGACTTTGTTTCAGAGAGAGACGCTCAGCGACGTGACCTCGTGATCGCGAACGTCAATCCGCGAGATATCCCGAAGCTGTTGAATCATGAAGACGTTTCGTGGATTGAAATGGGGGAGTCGCTCAAGCAGCCGTCGCCGAAAGTCGGCGCGGCGAGCGTTCGGGCGCCTTCCGCCAACGAACGGCGATTCGGGCCAACATCAGAACACCCGAACATTCTCATCGGCATCATCGACGTGGAAGGTTTCGACTTTTCTCACCCGGACTTCCTCGACGCGGATGGTGATACACGGTGGGCAGCTATATGGGACCAGGCAGGCGATGCGCGGCCAGCACCGAACCGCAATCCGGCCCACGCGTATGGAGCCGAATTCTCCCGAGACCACCTGAATGCGGCAATTAAGAACGCGCCGAGCCTGGGCGTGAGCGCCTGGGAAGTAGAGCGCCAATCCCAGACGGCGGAGGGGTCGCACGGCACGCATGTAGCGAGCATCGCCGCCGGGAACCTGGGCGTCTGCCGGAACGCGACGCTGGCCGGAGTGCTTATTGGGCTGGCCCCCGGGGACGAAGACCGGCGGAAGAGTTTTTACGACTCGACCAGGCTCGCGCACGCCGTGGACTATCTCCTGGAATTGGGGCAGAAACTCGGCATGCCCGTCGCTATCAACGTCAGTCTTGGCACGAACGGCCACGCCCATGACGGGAGCGCGCCCGTTTCGCGATGGATAGATGCCGCCATGACCACTCCGGGGAGGGCGATCTGCGTAGCGGCCGGAAACGCCGGGCAAGAGCGAGCAGCGACTCCTGACGACATTGGTTTCATCGTCGGTCGAATCCACACGAGCGGCCGGATCCCCGCGCGCGACCTGGTCACCGACATCGACTGGGTCGTCGCCGGAAACGGCCTGATGGACATTTCCGAAAACGAACTGGAGATCTGGTACGGGCCGCAAGACAGGTTCGCTGTCTCGGTTCGACCTCCTGGTCAGGACTGGACGGAGGTGATTCACCCGAGGGAGTTCATCGAAAACCGCCAGCTGAAGGATGGGTCTTTCTTGAGCATCTATAACGAGCTCTACCATCCTGCGAACGGCTCCAACTACATCTCCATCTTTCTCAGCCCGCTGTTGAGCACACAGGGCGTCGTCGGCGTGAAGTCCGGCGAGTGGACGGTGCGGCTTCACGGGGTCGAGGTTCGCGACGGAAAGTTCGATGCCTGGATTGAGCGCGACGATCCTGTACGCGTCGGGATCGCTTCGAATCGAGAAGCGTGGCGCTTCCCATCGTTCTTTTCAGAGCGCTCGAACGTCGATTCCTCATCGGTCACGTCTCTCGCTTGCGGGCAACGGATCATTTCGGTGGCGAACCTGGACTTTGGGCGCTCGCGCATCAACATCACCAGCAGCCAGGGGCCAACGCGCGACGGACGCTCGAAGCCCGACGTCGCCGCACCGGGCACAGACATCGTGGCCGCCCGCGGGTTCAGCAGAGAACCGGCCAAACGGTGGGTTTCGATGAGCGGGACGAGTATGGCCAGTCCACTCGTCACGGGCGTCGTGGGGTTGATGTTGGCGCGACAACCGCGACTCACCGCCGCACAGATCGAAGGAATTATCCGGCGAACCGCCCGCCCCCTCCCGGGCGCGGATTTCAACTGGGCGAACGATGCGGGCTATGGCCAAATCGATCCGCAGGCATGCCTGAACGAAGTCGACATGCTCTTCAAGCGGAAGGACCGGACCGGATGAAACTCAAGGTGTTTCGCTCCGAGAAGGGCGATTGTCTGCTGCTTACGAGCAGGACGAATCGGCGGATGCTCATTGATGGCGGCATGAGCGCTTCGTATTCACAACACGTCGCGCCGGAACTGGGCACGCTACATGAAGCCAAAAGGAAAATCGACCTGGTGTACGTCTCGCATATCGACCAGGACCACATCTCCGGCGTGCTGCAGATGCTCGACGACGAGGCCGCGTGGCGAGTTCACGATTACCAGTTGGCAAACGGCAACCCCGGGCATCCGGCACCGGAGAACCCGCGACCGCCGAAGATCAGCGGTATCTGGCACAACGCGTTCCACGAGCAGATAGGCAAGAACTCCGGCGCCATCGAAAGTGCGCTCGCCGCGTCGGCGGCACTGCTCTCTTCCGCGGACGCCCCAGAACTGAGGGATCTTGGAGCCGCCCAGGCTGGCCTCGCTCAGAGCATCCCGGAAGCGATCAAGGTTTCGCGCCGTGTCGGCGATGGTCAACTGAATATCCCACTAAACGCACAATTCGGCGGCAAGATCGTCACCGTCGAAGGGGTCGAGAATGCGGTCTCCCTCGGTTCGACGAAGCTCGAGGTGATCGGTCCGTTCAGCGCGGACCTGACGCAGCTACGGAACGAGTGGAATGACTGGCTCGATTCCCATGGGCAGGCGGTCGCGGGAATCGAGCACCAGGCAATGGAAGACGAGGCGGCGCTAAGCACAAGCGAACTGGCGTGGCCGGCCAGTCACTTCGTGGCGCTCGGGAATGTGCTCGGGAGCCGTTCCAAGGTCACTACGCCGAACCTCGCCTCGATCATGCTGCTGGCGACGGAGGGCAAGAAGCGAGTGCTGCTCACCGGCGATGGTCACTGCGGCGACATCACGAAAGGCCTGGAGAAGCGCGGGAAGTTGGACGCCGAAGGGAGGCTGCACGTCAACGTGCTGAAGGTCCAGCATCACGGATCGGAGCACAACATCGATGAAGCGTTTTGCGACGCGATAACAGCCGACCACTATGTCTTCTGCGGCAATGGCCAGCACGAAAACCCGGACCTGAGGGTCGTTCGGCTTATCGTCGAACGGCGGCTCGCGGGCGGCAATGCGAAGCCGTTCAAGTTCTGGTTCAACTCCCACCATTCGGTCGCCGAACGGGCGGCCGGTCAGCATCATATGGAGAAGGTAGAGGCACTCGTAGAGGAACTTGCGGCCAATTCCGGCGGCAGGCTCACCTCTGAGTTCCTCACGGGTTCATCGTTCGAGGTGCCTGTGTAGGTGCCCTGCCGAGGCTTGCGTTCGGTGGTTGATGCGCGTACGAACACATCACTCAGCACCCGAGGCCAAGACATGGACTTCAGCATTCCCGCCGATATTACCGCCCTGCTCAGTCAGCTCGACCAGTTCATCGAAGACGAGATCAAACCGCTCGAACAGCAGGACGACAACATGCGCTTCTTCGACCATCGGCGCGAGTATGCGCGAACGGACTACGAGAACGGCGGCGTCCCGCGCAAAGACTGGGAGGACCTGCTTGCTGAGATGCGCCGGCGAGCCGACAAGGCGGGATTCCTTCGGTACGCATTGCCCGAGCGATACGGCGGCAAAGGCGGTTCGAACCTGGCCATGGCGATCGTACGGGAGCACCTTGCGGCCAAGGGTCTTGGGCTGCACAACGACCTCCAGAACGAGTCGTCGATCGTGGGCAACTTCCCCACGGTGAAGATGTGGGAGGACTACGGGAGCGAGGCCCAGAAGAAGCAGTTCCTTGCAGGGATGTTCACGGGCGAGACACGTGTCGCGTTCGGTCTGACGGAACCTGACCACGGAAGCGATGCCAGCTGGCTCGAAACGCGCGCCATCCGCGATGGCGACGACTGGGTGATAAACGGGCAGAAGCGCTTCAACAGCGGTCTCCACAACGCCACCCATGACCTGATCTTCGCGCGGACTTCCGGCGAGGAGGGCAAGCCGAAGGGCATCAGTTGTTTTGTCGTTCCGACGAAGACCGAAGGCTTCTCAGTGGACTTCATGTGGTGGACGTTCAACATGCCAACCGACCACGCGGAGGTCTCGCTCAAGGACGTTCGGGTCCCAGCCGACGCGATGCTCGGCGCGGAAGGCGACGGCCTCGCGCTCGCCAACACGTTCACGCACGAAAACCGCATTCGGCAGGCAGCTTCAGGCGTCGGGGCGGCGCAGTACTGCATCAGCGAATCGGTGAAGTATGCGAACAAGCGGGTGACCTTCGGGCAGCCGCTCTCGACGCGCCAGGCGATCCAATGGCCGCTTGCCGAACTGCAGACGGAGTGCGAAATGGTCCGGAACCTCGTCTACAAGACGGCATGGGAACTCGACTCGAAGCACCATATGGAAATCAGCGACAAGGTGGCGATGTGTAACTACCGCGCGAACCGGCTGGTATGCGACGCCGCCGACCAGGCGATCCAGGTACACGGCGGCATTGGCTACACGCGCCACATGCCCTTCGAGCACATCTACCGGCATCACCGCCGCTACCGAATCACGGAGGGGTCAGAAGAAATTCAGATCCGCCGCGTTGCGCAGGTTATGTTCGGCTATGGCCGGTCCGCGCGGTGAGCACTTCAGTGCAACGGGATCGCTCCCGAAGGCAGCGTGGTAGCATCCGGAGAGAAGCGGATGGGTGGAGGAGTCCGTGCCGTACCAGCTGCTTGAGAACCGGGACTACGTTGAGATTGCGTTCGACGGTGTCATGGATGAACTCACGCAAAGCGTCGAGGACCTCTCAAGCCACTCGGCCATCAAGAACCTGCTCGTGAACTTCGAGGGCGTAACAGCGATCACGCGCGATCCGTACGCACTTGCCTCTCACGTCCAGCGCATTGTGCTGCAGGGATACCGCCTCGCCTTCTATGCGCCGCGACCGGCCCTGTTCGGGGTCAGCCGCCAGGCCCTCCAGCTTGGCAACGTGGAAGAAGGTTCAGTCGCAGGCGTTTTCACCGACGATCGAAACGGCCCGGGACTGGCTAATCTCGGCCTAGAAGCGGACGAGCTTCACGTGGTGGATGCCGTCGATTGCCTCGATGGCGGCGAGCTGGTCATCGGTCGGCGCTTCGTCTACCGAAATGAGCATGATTGCACGGCCACGGCGCCCGCGGCGTCCGACCTGCATGGACTGGATGTTGATATCGATCTCCGCCGAGGAGGGTACCGACCCGGCCGATCATGCCAGGACGGTCTTCGTTGTCGCAGGCAAGCAAGAATGTTCCCGGCTCGGGAGCAAGGTCGATATCGAGGTCCTTGAGGATCACGATGTGGGCCTGGCCATGCTCGACCGTGCCACCGACGGTGACCTCTTCATCGCTGGTCACGAGTTTGAGATGGATGAGGTTGTTGAAGACCTCGTGAGAGGTGCGCTTGCTTTCGGCGATGTCCCAACCTCGCGATTGGGCAATGAGGTTCGCGTTGACGATGTTCACCGTCTCATCGCTGATCGGCTTGAGGAGGCCGCGGATAATTGAGGCCTTCAGCGGCGTCGTGTCGTATTCAGCGATTTCGCCGAGGTACTCGAGCTCGATGGACATGAGCTTGCCAGTGACCAGCTGGGTGGCGACGGTGCCGACGATTTCGGCGGCCGCCATGTACGGCCCGACGACCTTCAGGGTCTCTGGCGCGAGCATTGGGGCGTTCACCGCGTAACGCGCCGGACGTCCGCCGAGAACATCGACGATCTGTTCCGCGACGTCGACCGCGACGCGCTCCTGGGCTTCAGCCGTTGACGCACCGAGGTGCGGCGTCGTGATGATTCGGGGGTCGCCGAGGAGGGGGTTTTCGGGATCGATGGGTTCGGCCGTATACACGTCGATGGCGGCGCCGATTACTTTGCCGGACTGGACGGCGGCGGCGAGGGCCGCTTCATCGATGATGCCGCCCCGGGCGACGTTCAGAAGGCGGACGCCGTCCTTCATTCGGGCGAACTGGTCGGTCGAAATCATGCCCTTCGTCGCGGCCGTCATGGGAACGTGGACCGTGATGAAGTCTGAAATCGCAATGAGAGTTTCGAAATCGACCGGTTCGGCACCGAGTGCCACGCGTTCGTTCCTCGGCGACGTATGGGTCGTGAGCAATCACTCGCATATCCATGCCAAGACCACGGCGAGCCACTTCCGAACCGATGGGCCCGAGGCCAATGACGCCGAGTGTCTTGCCCGCGGACCTCGGTACCGACGTACGTCTTGCGGTCCCACTTGCCTGCGCGCATGGAAGCATCGGCCTGGGGGATGTGCCGGGCGAGGGCCATCAACAGGGCAATCGTGTGCTCTGCCGCGGCGATGGTATTGCCCTGCGGGGCGTTCACGACGATTACGCCGCGCTCGGTCGCCGCAACCAGGTCAATGTTATCGACGCCGACGCCCGCGCGGCCAATAACCTGGAGCCGCGTTCCCGCCTCGATGATGGGGCGCGTGACTTTGGTTTCGCTTCGAACCACGAGGGCGTCGTAATTCTCGATAGTCGCGACGAGCGAATCCTGGGCCTGGCCAGTCTTGATCGTCGACATCGCCGATGGCGCGGAGGAGTTCGATGCCTTCGGGAGCTACGGGGTCGGCGATGAGGATGCGAGGACGGCGGGTTTCGGGCATGGCGGGTTTCTTCTCCTGGAGGGTAGCGAGCGCGAGTTCAACGGTTGCGGGAATGCGGACGCGGCCGGATTCCCAGCGGCTGATCGTCGCCTGATCGACTCCGAGTACGGAGGCGATACCGGATTGCGAGAGGCCGAGTGCGATGTTCGGGCCGCGCTGAATTCGCTGGGGTTCATGTGCCATGCAGTATGCATGAACGAAGAAGGCCATGCAATATGCATGGCCTTCCGAGTGGTCAAGGAACGGGAAGCCTTAGGCCGGTGCCTTCGCCTCGGCGAGGAGCTTTTCGACAACGTCGAGGGCTTCCGCGATGTCCGACTTCTGGAACCATCCAAGGTGGCCGATCCGGAAAATCTTGCCGTCGAGCTTGCCCTGGCCGCCACCGAGGACGACGCCGAACTCTTCGCGGGCTCGCTTGCTGAGGGCCTTGGCATCGACGCCTTCCGGCCACCAGACTGCCGTTACGGTGTTCGATGCAAACTGCTCGTTCACGGGCACGAGCTTGAGTCCGAGACCCTTGACGCGCTCGCGCGTGTACTCGGCGACGTCTTCGTGACGAGTGAAGATGCCTTCGAGGCCTTCCGCGCGGAGCATTCGAACGACTTGTCCATGGAGTAATAGATGGACATCGCCGGCGTCCAGGGTTCTGGAGCTTCGCCAGCGACTCGCGGGTCTTTCCTGCATCAAAGTAGAACCGGGGCATTTTCGCCTCGGCATTCGCGGCCCAGGCGCGCTCACTGAAATAGACAAAGGCGAGTCCGGGCGGAACCATCCAGCCCTTTCTGCGAGCCACTGACGACGACATCGAGGTCCCACCGCTCCACGGGGCAGGGGATGGAACTCATGCTGCTGACCGCGTCGACGATGATGAGCCGGTCGCGCTTGCGAACTTCCTTGGCAATCGCTTCGAGGGGGTTTGTGACGCCGGTCGAAGTTTCGTTGTGGGTGACGAGCACAGCCTTGATGGTCGAGTCCTCATCGAGCATTTTGCCGATGACAGTGGCGTCCGCGGCCTCGCCCCATTCAAGGGCGTAGCTCACGACATCGGCGCCATAGGTCTTCGCGATGCTCTTCAATCGGTCGCCGAACGAACCAATCGAGACCGAGAGCACTCGGTCGCCCGGGCTGAGCGTGTTTACAACTGCGGCTTCGAGGCCGCCCGTGCCTGACGTGGTGAATGAGAGGACGTCGGTCGAGCTACCAAAGACCCAGTTCAGTCCGTCGGTCACGCGACGAAGGATCTGGGCGAACTCGGGGCCGCGATGGTTCATCATCTGGGCGGCACCCGCCATAAGTACGTCTTCCGGGCACGGTGTTGGCCCGGGGATCCGCAGGTTCAAAGTAAGCTCCGAAAAGTGAGTGAAGTTATCGTCAGTGGTTATTCAACCGTGGTCAATCAGATATGGCCCCATGGCTATGTGTGAAGAATCGATACGCCGATTCGGCGCGTCGATAACGGCGCGCGGGTAAACTCCAAGTCGATGGCCGAAGATGCACGCCGAAACCTGCCTTCCGTCGATGCAGTCCTTCGAGCGCTCGGATGTTCGAGACGAACCCGCCGAGCTTGTTACGGCAACGGCGAGAGATGTAATTGCCAGCGCGCCCGGGCGCAAGCTGCGCCTAACTGTCCGAGACATCACGGCAGAAACCCTCGCCGGCGAAGTCAGCACAGAACTCGGCAGGCTGCACTCGCCTTCGCTTCGGCGAGTTATCAACGCCTCGGGCGTCATCCTGCAGACGAACCTGGGGCGCGCGCCGCTCAGTCGAAACAGCGTTAAGGGCGATGGCGGACGTCGCGGCGGCATCGAATCTCGAGTACGACCTCGATGCGGCGGCCCGCGGAAGCCGGCACGAACACGTCCGTGAACTGATTCGCCAGCTCGACCGGAGCAGAGGACGGTATTGCCGTCAACAACAACGCTGCCGCGCTGTTTATGGTGCTGCAGGCGTTCGCTGCCGGTCAAGAAGTTATCGTTTCCCGAGGTCAGGCGGTCGAGATTGGTGGCGGCTTTCGAATTCCCGACGTGTTGCGCCAAAGCGGCGCGCGGCTTGTTGAAGTGGGCACCACCAATCGCACCTACGCGAAGGACTACGAAGCTGCGGTGACCGTCGGAAACCGCGGCCATCCTTCGGGTACACACGTCCAACTTCCAGGTGTCGGGTTTACGACCGAGCCTTCGGCGAAGGAGCTAACAGACGTTGCGAAGCGGCACAGTCTCATGCTGTTCGACGACCTTGGCAGCGGCTGCCTGGTAAACACAGAAGCCTACGGGTTGGCACACGAACCAACGGTTCAGGAGAGCATCAGCTTCGGGCGTCGACCTGGCGATGTTCAGTGGCGACAAGCTACTTGGTGGGCCGCAGGCAGGCATCGTCGTCGGGGCGGGCCGACCTGATGGAAACGCTGCGGCGGCATCCCTTGCACGTGCATTCGACTGGATAAGTTCGCCATCGCCGGTCTAAACGCAACGCTCCTTTCGTATGTGCTCGGGCGCGAAGACATCGAAATTCCGGTCTGGAAGATGTTGAGGCTCGAACCGGCGGCGGTTCGACGCCGAGCACGAAAGTGGGCGGCTGGCGGGCGGAGAGGCAGCGACCGTGACGCGCCGTAACGACGATGGTTGGGGGCGGTTCGCTCCCGGGCCAGGGCGTCCCGACATGGTGCGCGGAATTCCGCTCACCGCGGGTGCGGACGACCTCGCCAGACGACCTTCGACAGCCGGAAGCTCCCGTGGTTGGACGAATTGAGCACGAAACCTGCTGCTCGACCCGCGCACAGTTGATCCAGATGACGATGCACTCGTGGCAAGGCCATTACGAGTGCGTTAACTGGATAGCTAGAATCGCCAAACGCCGTGCAATTCATCACGCTGAAAGATTGACCCTGTCGCTCGGCGAGGACTATAGTCGGTCGAAAGTTACGGATTTCACAACCCCGCGCTATGAGCCTTGAAATCCCCGAAGTCGTCATCAATCGTTTGCCGGTTTATGCGCGAGCATTGACCGAATTATCGGTGCGCGGAGAGACGGTGGTGAGTTCGCAGGCGCTAGGCGAATTGCTCGACGTTACGCCGGCGCAGATACGCAAAGACCTCAGCTATTTCGGACGATTCGGCAAGCAGGGCCGCGGCTATAACGTAAACAGCCTGCTAACCAAACTCCGTGAGATTCTCGGCATCGACCGTCAGTGGCGATTGATTCTCGTTGGTGTTGGACGCCTCGGACAGGCCATCGCGGAGTATGGCGGCTTCGGCCCGCAAGGTTTCGAAATCGTGGCGGCATTCGATGCGAATGACGGCGTCGTAGGACGGGAAATCGGCGGCGTGCAACGTCAAGCAGATCGACCAGCTCGAGCCGTTCCTGGGCACCACACGAGTCGACATCGGCATTGTCGCCGTCCCGGCGGCCGACGCGCAGTCAGTAGTCGACAAGCTGGTAGCGGCGGGAATCCGGGCCATCCTCAACTACGCACCAATCACGGCGCACGTACCCAGAGACATCTCGATCCGCCACATCGACCCGGTGTTGGCGATGCAGAGCATGACCTTCTACATCAAGCGGGCAGAACCGGGCGCGAAGTAGGGCGTGAGCCCGAGTCACTTAGGCTTTGTCGATTTCGAACCGCTGCAGGTCGGCGCCGACCGTGACTTTGCCCTTGTAGTTGCGGCTGATGTCGCGCTCCATGTTCGATGTATCCGGCGGGCCGATGACGTGATTCAGGACGAGTTGTGGTGCATCGGCGAGGGCCGCGATCGGCCCGAGGTCTTCCGACAGCGTGTGGTAGCCGATGATTCCCGACCGGGCGCGGATACAGCGGAGATCCGACGCCGAACCTGTTCGCGCATCGAGCTGCAGTTGGCGCCTAGCCGTGGTTGAGTCGTACACCTCGTGAAGTAAGAGGTCGACGCCGTGGGACGCCTTTCGCGAGGGACTCGAGCGGGCGGGTATCGCCGGAGAAGGCGACTGAACCGGCTTCGGTATCCAGCCGGACGCCGAACGCCTGATCAACGGGGTTGTGGTCGACGCGGAAGGACGTCGCGCGAAAGTCGCTGTCTTCGCATGAATGCTGTCTTCGGCGAACTCTCGAATCGCGGGCATTTGCCAGTGCTGGTTCAATCGGTCGAGGGAGTTTCGAACGCCGATGTCGTATTCGAAGGTGTGGACCAGGCGGCGCATCATTTCGGCCGTGCCGGGTGGCCCGAAGAGCTGGGGCGGCGTGTCCCACCAATCCATTATCCAACCGGTCCAGAGGAGGTCTGGCAAGGCCCATGATGTGGTCGGAGTGGAGGTGGGTCAGGAAGATGTGCGTTGAGGCCGGGTGGCGCATCCAGGCGGACGGCGCGCGGGTTGGCCAGCCTCAAGCAACCGGTGAACGACACCGCTACCAGCATCGACGAGGATACGCGCGTTGCCAACTTCGACGAGTGTCGCGGGCCCCGCCGTTCCAACATGGGTATCGGCGTGCCGGTGCCGAGTAAGCGTCAGTTGCATTCGGCGGCACTATACGGCAGGACATTCGGTAGAGTGGTGCTGTGGCTGCATACCGGGACGAGGTCGTTCAGCGGCTTCGGGCTGCGTTCGAACCCGAGCGGTAATGTTGAGCGCGCAGCGGCCCATGGCGGCGTACATGCGAGGGCAGTTTTCGTACCTTGGGATTCCCGCCCCGCGCCGAAGCTGCATTGCAGCGAGACGGCGCTGCCATGGCCTCCGCAAAACCGAACCAGCAAGAAATAACCGAAACAGTGCTGGCGCTGTGGGATCTACCCGAACGCGAGTACCAGTACGCGGCGTGCGACAACCTGGGCGAAATTTCAAGGCGCTCGACGTCTCGTTCCTTCCTGTGGTCGCGCCGGCTCATCGAGACAAATCCTGGTGGGATACTGTGGATACGCTCGCTGCGAACACCGTCGGCGGACTTGTTCAGCGCTTTCCTCCCTTGCTAGGCGAGATGGACTCGCTGGGCGGCCGACACGAATCTCTGGGTGGCGCGAACGGCGATTCTGCACCAGTTGAAGTACAAGGAATTCGACGGATACCGAACGGCTATTCCGCTACTGCACGATGCGGGCGTCCGGAAACCGACTTCTTCATCCGCAAGGCGATTGGCTGGGCGCTTCGGCAGTATTCGAAAACCGACCCGGAAGCAGTTCGTTCATTCGTGGCGAAACACGAAGCCGAACTCTCCGGGCTTTCTAAACGCGAAGCGCTGCTCACGCTAAATGGCGGTCGAAAAGGGAAGCGGACGGCGGGCTAGCGAAGTTCGGGACCGGGGAAGAGGCCAACGAGGTTCTCTTCCTCGGTCGGCAGAGACCGCTTGATCACGTCGAGGTGGTCGAGGGCGATGCCTGCGCCGATGGCGACGCATTCGAGCGGATTGTCGGCGACGTAGCAGGGCACGCCGGTTTCCTGCGTGAGCAGTTCGTCCATGTGGCGCAGAAGGGCGCCGCCGCCGGTCAGCACGATGCCGCGGTCGATCACATCTGAAGCGAGTTCCGGAGGCGTCTTTTCGAGAACCGCGCGTACCGTCTGGACGATGGTCCCGAGGCAGTCCTGAATAGACTGAGCGACTTCGATGCTGTTCAACGAGATGGTCTTCGGAAGGCCACTCAACTGGTCGCGTCCGCGGACCTGGGTGGCGAGTCCTTCATCGACGGGGATGGCGCTTCCTACCGCTATCTTGATTTCCTCGGCAGTTTTCTCACCGATGATGAGGTTATGGCGGCGCCTGACGTAGGCCATGATCGCCTCGTCGATGCGGTCGCCCGCCATGCGCACCGATTCGCTGACGACGATGCCGTAGAGCGAGATTACCGCCGCTTCGGCACGGCCTCCGCCGATGTTCACGACCATGTTGCCTCGAGCGGTGCCGATAGGGATCCGTGCGCCAATTGCCGCGGCGAGAGGCTCTGGGACGAGGTGCGCCGGCTTGCGTGCACCGGCCTGCTCCGATGCGTCGCGGACTGCCCGCTGTTCAACGCTCGTGACACCTGCGGGCACGGTGACCATGACTTCGGGACGAATCAGGTTGAAGCGGCCCGTGATGACGCCGATGAAGTAGCGAAGCATCGCTTCCGTGGTGAGGTAGTCGGCGATGACACCGTCGCGCATGGGACGAATCACGCTGATCGAACCCGGCGTGCGGCCCTGCATGGCCCGGGCTTCGTTGCCGACGGCGACGATGGCGTTATCGCGGTTATGTCGTGCGACCACCGACGGTTCGTTAACGACAATACCGTGGCCCTTCACGTAGACAAGAATGTTGGCCGTGCCAAGGTCGATGCCGGCACGCTTCGCGGTTAGAAACTCGAAAGCCATATCAGTTGCGCTCCACTTCCACACCAAGGCCCCGGAGCTTCTCCGTAAGGCGTTCGTACCCCCGGTCGAGATGGTAGATGTCGTCGATGACCGTCGTGCCCTGGGCGACTAATGCGGCAAGCAACACGGCGGCGCCTGCTCGGACATCGAGTGCGCGAACCCGGGTCCCGTGGAGCGGTGTTGGGCCGGAGACGATCGCGGATGAACCGGTACTCACGATTTCCGCACCCATCTTTCTGAGCTCGCTCACGTAGAGCATGCGGTTATCGAAGACGCGTTCGTGGATGATGGAGACCCCGTTCGCCTGCGTGAGCAAGGCTGCCATCGGCGCATGAAGGTCGGTTGCGAGTCCCGGATACGGCAGCGCCTGGAAGCTGATGGCGCGAATCGGTCCGTCGCGCCGAATGCGAATCGAGGTTTGCGTCTTCTTCGATGTCGGCCCCGGCGGAACGCAGCTTGTGGAGGAGCGCGTCGAGGACGCCCGTCGGGACATCGCGCAGCTCAACGTCTCCACCGGTCATCACCGCAGCAATGGCGAAGGTCCCCGTCTCGATGCGGTCGGGCATGATGCGGCTGGTGGTGCCATGGAGACGTTCGACGCCTTCAAGCTCAAGCAGTTGGCTGCCGATGCCGGAAATGCGGGCTCCCATGGAGTTGAGCAACAGGGCGAGGCCCTGGACTTCAGGTTCGGTCGCCGCGTTGACGATGGTGGTGTGCCCTTTGGCGAGGGCGGCGGCCATCATCACGTTTTGCGTTCCCGAGACGGATGGGTAGTCCATGAAAACGCGGGCGCCGTGGAGCCCTTCGGGCGCGGAGGCCACGAAACGTTCGCCTTCGCGGGTTACCTGCGCTCCCATGGCTTCGAAGCCAGAGAGATGGACATCGATCGGACGCTGACCGATGACGTCACCGCCTGGAGGCGCTGAAGATGCATGGCCATGACGCCCGATAAGCGGACCCATCACCTGGAACGACGCGCGGTTTTCGCTGATCAGGTCCGATGGCGCTTCGAACATGTTCACGTTGCGGCAGTTCAGCCTCAGAGCGCCGTTTGGCAGGCGCTCGACGGTAGCGCCAAGGCTGGAAAGGAGCGCGCCGAGCGACTCGACATCGCTGATGTCGGGGACGTTTTCGAGGATGAGGTCTTCGTCAGTGAGAAGTGCCGCACACATTGCAGCGAGCGCGTGGTTCTTCGCTCCGGAAATGTCCACGGAGCCCCGAAGCGTGGCGCCGCCCTGGACTACGTACTTACCACCGCGGACACGCGTTGTCATCTCTCGTCTCAGTCTATGGTGCAGGACACAATGGGGCGAACAAGCGACAGCCTCACTCGGAACTGAGTCGCGGCACTGGTACACTTCCGTCCGCTGAAAGAGGAAGGCACCCGATGGATATCACCCTCTCTGAACGCCTTGTGGCGCAGATTGCCGGCCGCTCCGAACGGTTCTTGGGACTGGTCGAATCGCTGAAGCGAGACGACTTCGGCGCAACGACTTCGGCCGGGTGGACCGTCCAGGAACTCCTCGCGCACGTCGCATTTTGGGATGAGGCGGTGTACGGATTCATGACGACGGTTCTCCGGGCGCAGCCGCTTCCAGATGGTTGGACCTTCGGAAGTGGATATGTGCCCGATCTCGGCGCAGCCTGGCCTCATTTCGATATCCACAATGCCCGAGAGGCCGAATGGGGCCGGCAGCAATCGCCTGAGACTGTTCGCGAACGGCTCGATTCAGCGCATCAGCTCATGCTCGAATCAGTTGGAACAGTGACCGACCAAGAGTTTCAGGCACAAAGCCAGTACTACGAAGACCTCGGCAGCCACTACCTGGATCATCTCGATGAACTCGAAGGAATCGCGAACAAGTAGAAAGCCCGCCAATGGCGGGCTTTCTGATGTTTGGCGTGATCGCCAACTAGACGCGAGGCGCACCGGGCCGTCGGCGACGCTGGACGATGCGAAGGCGCATGAGCGAGCGCTGCAGCGAGGCTGAAGCGCGGGCCATGTCGACGTCGCGGGCGTTCTGCTCGCGATAGCGCTTGATCCGCTCTTCGGCGCGAGCGCGGGCCGCCTCTGCGCGAGCGAGATCGATCTCCTCCACGGCTTCGGCGGCATCCGCAAGGATCGTCACGTGGTCATTGCTGACCTCCATGAATCCTCCCGAAACGGCGAACGAGTCTTCCTGCTGCGCCCGGCGAATGACGAGCTCTCCAGCATCGAGGGTCGTCATGAGTGCGGCGTGCTTCGGTAGAATGGCCAACTGGCCTTCGCTGCCGGGCGCCACCAGCACGTCCACGCCCTGTTCGACACGGACGATTCGCTCCGCGGTCACCACTTCGACGGTGAGGGGCATGGTTTAGCCCTCCGCCAGCGTTCGGCCCTTTTCGATGGCGGCATCGATGTTACCGACCATGTAGAAGGCCTGTTCCGGCAGCCCGTCGTGCGTACCTTCAAGGATTTCCTTGAATCCGCGAATGGTTTCGCGGACGGCGACGTAGGCGCCCGGGGTACCGGTGAACTGTTCGGCGACGAACATCGGCTGGGTGAGGAAGCGCTGAATCTTGCGAGCGCGCGCCACCGTCAGCTTGTCTTCGTCAGAGAGTTCATCGATGCCGAGGATGGCGATGATGTCCTGGAGGTCCTTGTAGCGCTGGAGCACGCTCTGGACGCCGCGAGCGACGTCGTAGTGTTCCTCGCCAACGATGCGCGGTTCGAGTGCGCGTGAGTACGAAGTCAGCGGGTCCATCGCCGGGAAGAGCGCCTGTTCCGCGAGGGAGCGCTCGAGCGCCACGACCGCGTCGAGGTGGCCGAACGTGGTCGCCACGCCCGGGTCGGTGTAGTCGTCGGCCGGGACGTAGATGGCCTGGAAGGACGTGATCGAGCCCTTCTTGGTGGAAGTGATGCGCTCTTCGAGGTCACCCATTTCCGTTGCCAGCGTCGGCTGGTAACCAACGGCCGAAGGCATACGGCCGAGAAGTGCGGACACTTCCATGCCGGCGAGGGTGTAGCGATAGATGTTGTCGACGAAGAAGAGGACGTCGCGGCCTTCTTCGTCGCGGAAGTATTCGGCCATCGTCAGGCCGGAGAGCGCGACGCGGAGACGCACTCCTGGGGGTTCGTTCATCTGGCCGAAGACCATGGCCATCTTCGGGAGCACTCCCGAGTCCTTCATTTCATGCCAGAGGTCGTTACCTTCGCGAGAACGCTCACCCACGCCAGCGAAGACGGAGTAACCACCGTGCTCGCGGGCGATGTTCGAGATGAGTTCCTGGATAACGACGGTCTTGCCTACGCCGGCGCCACCGTAGAGGCCGACCTTACCGCCGCGGACGAGAGGAGCGATGAGGTCGATGACCTTGATCCCGGTTTCCAGTACCGAAGGAGCGGTTTCCTGCTGGTCGAATGACGGTGGTTTGCGGTGAATCTCCCAGGTAGGGCCGCCCTCGGGGGCGGGGAGGTTGTCGATCGGCTGGCCGAGCACGTTGAACATGCGGCCGAGCGAGAGCTCTCCAACCGGTACCGAGATGGCCCGACCGGTGTCTACGGCGACAGTGTCCCGGCGGAGGCCGTCGGTGGTGTCCATCGCGAGGCAGCGCACCCAGTTGTTGCCGAGGTGCTGCTGCACTTCGGTAACGAGGGGCGTGCCATCTTCGCGGATAACGTTGACCGCGTTGTTGATTGCCGGAAGGTGCCCCGGAGGGAACTCAATATCGAGAACAGTACCGATGATCTGGACGACGCGTCCCGTGGTAGTAGATGCAGTGACCATTTTGGAGAACCTCCGGAATTACCGAGATCCGAACGCCTTCAAGCGTTCGGCCATGTCCGGGCCTGCGCCCGGGCTTGTTCGTCGTTCATAGGCCAGAGCTTCGCTGAGCGCGAATTCCTGGCCTTCGTTTACGAGCTGCTTGTCAGCTCGAACGGTGTGCCATGAGTTGGCGACGATGGCCGAAGCCATGGTTGCTACTGTTTGTTCCAACTCCGCGTCGGCGACGCAGATGTTTGCGAGTCCAAATTCCACGGCCTCGCGGCCGGAGAGTGGGATACCTGTGAACATCATCTGCTTGGCGCGAGCTTCGCCGATGCGGCGCGGCAGGCGCTGGCTCATTCCCCAGGTGGGAGTCATGGACCACTTGCCGTGCGTGTCAGCAAAGCGGGCGGATTCTCCGGCGACGATGAAGTCACAGCCGAGCGCGAGTTCGAGGGCGCCGGTATAGCAGTGCCCCTGTACCTGCGCGATGACCGGCTGCGGGAGTGCCTGAAGCGCGGTGATTGTTTCCGCCTGGAAATGCGCTGAGGGCGCGCGGTCTCCGCTCTGGATGGCCTTGATGTCATTGCCTGCAGAAAACGAGCGGCCAGCCCCCCGAAGGATGACACAACCGACGGAGTCGGCCTGTCCGGCGAGCGCGTCGACGTGAGCACGCAGGTCAACGAAAAGCGACGGGCTGAGGGCGTTCAGCGCCTCGGGCCGATTGATCGTGAGCGTCGCGACGCCGTCTTTGTCTGAACGGAGGACGAGGTCGCTCATGCCGGCACCCCGATGATGTCGGTGATGTCGACGTCGGCGAGCGAATCGAACTCGCGGTCCGGGTTCGGAAGCTCAAGCCCCAGGGTGTACTCGGTGCGAACGGCCCAGACGGTCATTCCGGCGCGTTTTGCCGATTCGATGCCTGCAGGTGCGTCTTCGAATGCGAGGCAGCGCTTCGGATCCACGCCGAGTTTCTCCGCAGCAAGCAGATAGATCTCCGGGTCGGGCTTTCCGTTCTCGACTTCGGAGCCGGTGACAAGGATTTCGAACGCGTTCCCGAGACCGATTTTCGCGAGGCAGGCTTCCACCCACGGTCGAATCGAGGACGAGGCGACTGCGAGGCGCTGTCCACTCATCCGCAGGGCGGTGACAACGGAGAGCGCACCGGGAAGTGCTTCGCTTCGGTCGCGGTAGCGATTGAGGACGAGTTCGCGATAGATGGGCGAGTAGTGCTCTCGCGGGCGGGAAAGGCCGAAATCGGAAATCATGTCGGCCCAGCCAGTCTTCGTCCCCATGTAGGGCTTGTACTGTTCGAGGGTGATCGACTTGCCTTCGCGCCCGAGAAGTTCGTTCACGGTTTCGAAATGCAGCGGCTCGCCGTCGACGAGGACGCCATCCATATCGAAGATAACCGCGTCGAACCCGGTCACTAATCCTCCAGCGCAGCCGCGCCGCCGACGATGTCGAGCAGTTCCTTGGTGATCTGTTCCTGGCGTGTCTTGTTGTACGTCAGGGTCAGTTCTCGAGTAATTTCGTTCGCGTTGTCGGTGGCGTTCTTCATCGCGACCATCTGCGCCGATTGGAAACTCGCCGCGTTCTGAAGCACAGCCTCGTATATCTGCATTTCGATGTAACGAGGGAGGAGTCGCTTGAGGACGACTTCGGGCGAAGGCTCGAAGATGTAGTCCTGTGCGAAACCCTCGCCGTCGCTTTCGGGCGGCTCGATTGGGAGCAGCTGACGAATGGCTGGACGCTGGGTCGCCGTGGAAACGAACTCCGAGAAGCTGATGTACACGCGGTCCACAACGCCGTTCAGGTAGTCATCGATGATGAGACGCGAAATCCCGAGCGTATCGACCTGGGACGGATAGTCGCCAAGGTCGATGAATTCCGCAGCGAGATGAACGTGAGCGCGGGTGAAGAAGTCGCGGCCTTTACGGCCGACGGCAACCACCTGGACCGGTTCGTGCTGCATGGCGACGAACGTGCCGCCGCTCCGGTTGATGTTCGAGTTGAGGCCACCGCAGAGTCCGCGGTCCGGGGTGATGTGGAGTACGGCGATGTTTCGAACAGGCCGGCTGGCGAGCAGGGCCATTTCGCCCTGGTCTTCGCCTTCTTCGGGAGCTCGAGACGCGAGGCCAGCGAGCACTGTCCGCAGCTTTTCAGCGTAGGGCTGAGCCTGGCTGGCCCGGTCCTGCGCACGGCGCATCTTCGATGCGGCGACGAGCTGCAGCGCGTTCGTGATCTTCGCCGTGTTCTTCACGCTCTGGATGCGGCGCTTGAGCTGGCGGATGGTTGGCATTGCCTAATCCCGTCCCGGAGGTGGCGACGGCAGAGCCGCCAGTGTCGTTGCGCCCGAGTGGCCGGGCAGGTCCGAACCGTCCTAGTAGGGGACGGTGTCCTTGAAGGTCTGGATGGACTTCTTAACGCGCTCCTGGAGTTCCGGAGTCATCACAGGAGAAGCCTGGATTTCCGCGAGCAAGTCGCGTTCGTTGCTGCCGATGTAGCGGCGAAGTTCGTTTTCGAAGGCGCGAACCTTGGCGACAGGCACGTCGTCCATAAGGCCGGCCGTGAGTGAGTACACAACGAACACTTCTTCGGCGAGGCTCAGCGGAGTGAACTGGTTCTGCTTGAGCATCTCGGTAGCGCGCTGACCGCGTTCGAGCTGACGCTTGGTCGAAGCGTCGAGGTCGCTCGCGCCGAACTGGGCGAATGCGGCAAGTTCTCGGTACTGGGACATGTCGCCCTTGAGACCGCCGGACACCGTCTTCATCGCCTTCGTCTGCGCTGCCGAACCCACGCGACTCACCGAGAGACCGGTGTTAATTGCGGGTCGGATACCGCCGTTGAAGAGGTCAGATTCCAGGTAAATCTGGCCGTCGGTGATGGAAATAACGTTCGTCGGGATGTAGGCCGACACGTCGTTCGCCTGGGTTTCAATGATCGGAAGCGCGCTGAGGGAGCCACCGGCTTCGAGGCGCGCGGCGCGCTCGAGGAGACGGCTGTGGAGGTAGAAAACGTCGCCCGGGTAGGCTTCGCGTCCCGGAGGGCGTCGAAGGAGGAGCGACATCTGGCGGTAAGCCCAGGCGTGCTTGCTCAGGTCGTCGTAGACGATGAGTGCGTCGCGGCCAGACTCCATGATCTCTTCGCCCATGGTGCAGCCGGCGTATGGCGCCAGGTACTGGAGCGCGGCGGCGTCAGACGCGTTCGCGGCGACGACAATGGTGTGTTCCATCGCGCCGTTCTCTTCGAGGATACCGACAACCTGGGCAACCTTGGCGGCCTTCTGGCCGATGGCGACGTAGATGCAGATCAGGTCGCCGCCCTTCTGGTTGATGATGGTGTCGAGGGCGATAGCGGTCTTGCCGGTGGAGCGGTCGCCGATGATGAGCTGCCGCTGGCCGCGACCAATCGGGAACATCGCGTCGATCGACTTGATGCCAGTCTGAACCGGCTCACTCACGCTCTTGCGGAGCGTTACGCCGGGAGCGATGCGCTCAATTGGGCGTGTAGAGGAGGTATTGATCGGGCCTTTGCCATCAATCGGATTTCCGAGCGGGTCAACAACTCGGCCGATGAGGGCGTCTCCGACGGGGACTTCGATGACGCGACCGGTCGAGCGAACTTCGTCGCCCTCCTTGATGTCCGCGTACTCACCGAGGACCACCGCGCTGACTGATTCCTCTTCAAGGTTCAGAGCGATGCCCATGGAGCCGTTCGAGAACTCGAGGAGTTCCGAAAGCATGGCGCCAGAAAGGCCGTGAACGCGGGACACGCCGTCGCCGGCTTCAATAACCGACCCGACGTCGGTCGCGGTAACACTGGTCCCAAAGCCTTCAATCTGCTCTCGCAGAATCGAAGCAATTTCTTCAGCGCGTACTGCCATAACGGCCTACCTCTACTTCCAACTCGTTACGTCCGCCTTAGCGGACACCTTCCAGTTCGCGGCGAAGTCGCCGGAGCCGGGTTTTGACACTGCCATCGACGAGCTTATCGCCGACCTTGATGACGACGCCGCCAACGATGGACGGGTCGACTGAGCCAGTGGCTCTTACGTCTTTTCCGAGCGAGGTGCTCAGTTGCTTCGCGATGCCGTCCAGCTGGTCCTTGGAGAGTTCCACGGCGGTCGTGATTTGCGCATGAGCAATGCTGTCGTGCTCATCGGCCATCCGGGCGAACGCACTCGCCACCCATCGGGCATCAAGAGACCGGCCCTTCTGCACCAGCAGTTTCGCCAGGTTCAGAACCATCGGCGAAACGTTTAGCGCTCGCTCCACCATCGCGAGCCGAGACTCTGTGGTGAGCTTGCCATCGGCGAGGACGGTTGCGAGTTGCGACTCGGCCAAAACCGTAGCCACATCGTCGAGTTCCGATCGCCACGTGGCGATCGTCCCCGCATCCCGGGCGATATCGAAGGCTGCCTGAGCGTAGCGCTTGGCCGCGGCGACTTCAGCCATCGCTAGTTCCCGCCGAAGTTCGACTCGGCCAGCGTTTCATCGATGACACGCTGATGGGACTGGCGATCGAGCGACTGGTTAATAACCTTCTCGGCCGCGGTGACGGTGATGTCGGCGAATTCGCCGCGAAGATCAGCAATTGCGCGGTCGCGCTCCTGCTGAATCTCGGACCGGGCTCGCTCAAGAGCGACCTCGCGGTCTTTTGCGGACTGTTCGCGGGCATCGGTCTGAATGCGCGTCGCAACGTTTTGGGCGTTAGCGACGATCTCCTGACCGTCCTTGCGGGCGATATCCAGTTGCTCCTGGATGTTCGCCTGCGCAGCCGCGGCTTCGGCGCGAGCGATTTCGGCCGCGTTCAAGCCTTCGGCGATCTTCTGCTTGCGCTCATCGAGCATCTTCAGGATTGGCTTGTACGCCACGAGCCTGAGGATAAAGAGGAGCACGAAGAAGTTGACCACCTGAGCGATCAGCTGAGGAAGATTGAGACCGAGTGCCTCTACTGCCTGACCCATACGGAACCTCGGCCGGCTGGAGCCGGGACTAGATGACGAAGGCGATGATGAGGGCGGAGAGGAGCGCGTAAATGCCGATGGCTTCCGCGAACGCAACGCCGAGAATCATGTTGGTCTGGATGGCGGCGCGGGCTTCTGGGTTGCGGCCCAGGGCTTCCATGGCCTTACCAACGAGCATGCCGATGGCGAGGGCTGGCCCAAGACCACCGAGACCCATCGCGAGGCCGGCACCAATTGCCTTGGCGGCATCGGGACCGAGCGCGTCCAAGAACGGCAGAACAACTAGAAATGCAGTGATATCCATGACCCGGTGACTCTCCTGTGGTGTGCGCTCAAAACGAGTTGGCGCTGTTTGTTTTGACTGTTAACAGGCCTAGTGAGCCTGTGCAGTTTCTGGGTGGTAGTGGGCGTCGGCCTGAGCGTCTTCCCCGTGGTGGTCATCGTGGTGTTCGTCTTCGCCGTGGTGCTCCACCGCCATCGTCGCGAAGACGAGGGTAAGTAAGGCGAAGACCGCGGCCTGGATGAACCCAACGAAAAGTTCCAAACCGTAAATGACGTCCACGAAGAGGAACGGCATCAGGAAGGTGAGCATAAGCACCAGCACTTCGCCGGCGAAGATGTTGCCGAAGAGGCGGAAGCAGAAGCTGATGATTCGGATGAACTCCGAAAGGAGTTCGAGGATTCCGACGAACGACATGATGCCGTTGAGGTTGAAGAACTTCTTGAGATAGCCGATACCGAGGGCCTGGAAGCCCCAGAACTCGACCACGATGAAGGCGATGATGCCCATCGCGAGGGTGTTGTTCACGTCGCTGAAGGTGCCGCGGAAGTAGGGGATAACGAGCCCGAGCTTCTTACCCGGGAAGTCAATGCTCTCAACGGAAGTTCCGAGCGCAGCACTGGGAATAGCGACGTGCCCGGATTCCCCAGCGTGTTCGGCATCCTCGGCGTGCTCACCGTCGGCGGCCGCGAGATGAACCTTTGGCGCTTTCGGGTCAGCCTCGAGGGCAGCCAGTGCGGCCTCAACGGTCTCCTTCGTGGGAGCGGTGCTTGCGGCGCCTTCCTCGACTGGAGCTTTGAAGTCGGTGAATTCTTCGGCGAGGAAGATGATGTATCGGTCTGTTGTGACTGCCAGGCGTGTCGCCAGCTTCGATTTCGAATTCTGTGGCCTTGGCACGTGGCTTGGCCATCGTGATGCCCGCGGAGTTCTCCATGAACCAGGCGCCGATCTTGTCGCGGTCCTCGAACGGTGCCCCGTCCTCGTGTTCCTGCTGCTCGGCGATCGTCTCAACGATGTGGTGGTTAATGTCCTCGGTCTTGCCAACCGCGTTAAAGAACGGCAGCAGACCGAACCAGTTGTTCATGATGACCCAGATGAAAATCGTGGCGACAACCATGAAGAACTTGCGGCCGTTCTTTTCGCCGGCGATCTCTTCGATCTGCCCGATGAGGAAGGACATGACGGCTTCTATGAAGTTCTGGGCGCCACCGGGAATGAGCGTCATCGAACGGGTACAGGCCCAGGCGATGATGATGATGGTGATCATCACGACCCATGAGGTAAACAGGGTGTTGCTGATTTCGAGTGGACCGATAGCGGTCAGCTTTTCAGCGGGGACCAGGATTTCGGGCTGAGGTCCTTGTGCGATGAAGAGACCCACCGCGAGAAACGCGAGGAGCGCAATGACACCACCAGCAATTTTGACAGACTTCAAATCAGCCCTGCTCCGGATCTGTGTAACTGATCTTGCGGACGAATGGCATCAACATTCGATAGCCACCAACCGCCGCGACGGCCAGCCCCAAGAGAATCCCAATCAGTGTGAATATGGGCTCAAGACCGGTTTTGTCATCGACCCACTGGCCAATGACGACTCCCAGGATGAGCGCGAAGGCGAAAAACCACCCCGCGCCGAGCAGTGAAGCAGTAGGAACAACCCAGCTGCCCACCAACGCCTCCCCGGGCGCCCGGACTCCAGACCCCGCGCATCATAGGGCGATTGTGACGGAATGCGCAAGCGGAAACTGTGCCCGGATTGTCCCGAATTCTACACTTTTTTGTGATTAGCCTCGGCCCTTAGGCTGGTCGAAATCGTCAAGGTCTAATCCTTCAATGAAATCCTTGAATGCTCCGAGGCGTTCGAGCTCAGCGGCATCCACCGGGCGTGTCTTCTCCGGCCGCACGCCGCCGACTTCGGCGGGCTGGTTGTCCTCTTCCAGGACAACGCCAGCGCGGTCGAGGACAGAATCTTCGACGTAGATAGGCGCTTCGGTGCGGACGGCCAGGGCGATGGCATCTGAGGGCCTTGAATCGACCTCCATGGTCTCGCCGTTCACGTCCAGGACAATGCGGGCATAGAACGTATCGTTGGAAAGGTCGCTGACGATGATGTAGGCAACTTTGCCGCCGAGTTGCTCAATCAGGTTTCGCAGAAGGTCGTGAGTGAGGGGCCGCGCAACGGAAACATCCTGTAGCCGGACGGCGATAGCGTCGGCTTCGGCCGGGCCAATCCAGATGGGGAGATAGCGGTCGGTATCCTTCTCGCGAAGGATTACCACGCGCTGATAGTTCATCAGGCTGAGCCGGATGCTCTCGATGCTCAGCTCTTTCACGATGGCATCTCCCCGGGGCGACTAGCCCCTTGATGCGATGATAGGTTCGCCCCGATCAGGCAGTCAATGAAGGGTCAGGCAACGACGCCGCGCTGGGGGAGGCGATCTCCCCGGGGTTGACGAAGGTTCGCCAGTGCGAAGGCCCCCGTTGTGGCTGCGACAATGGCAATTACTGGCGCCACGCCGATGAGGTCGCTGAGCCCCCCGGCGACGAGGACCGGGACAGACGACGCGATCGCCGCCATGGCCGATTGTGTCGCGCCCACCCGGCCGCGGAGATGCAATGGGACCCGGTCGTCGATGACCGTTTGGCCGGCGACGTTGACGACCGCATAGGAGAACCCGAGCGGAAGCATGAGCGCCATCGCGATCACACCGCCGCCATCGAATTTACCGATGCTGACGTTGTTCAGCCAGGAGAGGATTCCAAAACCGCCGAGAAAGTCGGCTTCCTTGTTTACGAAGGCGAGCATGGCGAGCACGATCACGAACCAGAAGAAGCCGACGGTGCTCAGAATCGCATGGGGCACCCGGTGGGCGAGGATGCTCGCCAGTTTCAATCCAAAGACAACGCCAATGGCTGCTGGAGTGAGGATCAGCGCCCCAATATCCACCGGGAGTCCGAGGACATCGCTGATATAGGTTGGAATGATCCCGCCGAGAATGATCAGGACTGCTGAAATCAACGTGAGCTCGACAGCGGCTTTCATGACATGCGGGTCGGCACGCATGGCACGCCAGCCGGTCAGCCACCAGCGGCCGGTCATTTCGCCACCGACCTCGCGACGGACAGTCGACGTGGTCTTTCCCACCCACCAGACCTGGACCGCAGCGATGAGGAACAGGACCGCACAAATGCCAAAAAGCGACCGCGAGCTATCGAATACGCGGAGAACAACAGGCGCGAGAATACCGAGACCGATGAGTTGAGCTGCCCCGGCAACGGCGTGAGCGATCGCGTTGGCACGGACAAGTTCGGAGCGTTCAACGATGGCTGGAAGGATGGCGCCCTCGGCGCTGGCAGCGAATTGCGTGGCCGTCGCGATGAGAATGGCAACGATGTAGTACGACGGGATGCCCCCTCCATTGCGGAGGAAGTAGAAGCAGATGGCAGCCCGCGCGAGGTCACCAAGCGAAACGAGTAACCGCTTGGGCAGAACATCGGCCGCGGTCCCCGCGATGATGCCCGCGACGGTGGATGGGACTACAAGCGCAAGTACGAGAAGCGAACTGAAAATCGCCTTGCCCGTTTCATCGACGATGAGCAGGACGAGGGCGAAGCTGGTCGCGTTCTGGGCAACACGCGAAAAGAATCGCGTGTAACTGAGCATGCGGAAGGGGCGTTGTTGGAGGAGCGGCAGAGCGTTCGAAATCGACGGTTCAGAGGTCACGCCGGACGAGTTCCTTCATACGAGATTCGAACTTCCGCCGCTCAAGGGTGACTCTGCGCTTACAGCTGAGACACTCGATTCCCACGTCGGCACCGGTGCGAAAGACCTTCCACTCCCAGCTGCCGCAGGGGTGTTGGCGCCGCATACGGTAAACGGCACCTTCGAAAATTTCAGTGATCAAGCGGGCAGGGCGGCGGCGGCTCGCAGCTCATCGCGGAGCTGGCGTGCCGCGTTGCCGGCGGCGGTCGCAAATCCCGTGCCTTCGCCGGCGTAGATGATGCTGCGGCTGGCATTGACGACCATTTTGCCGGGTTGATACCCCGCAGCTCCGACCACGTCGTTCGGTTTGCCGCCCTGGGCGCCCACGCCCGGGACCAGGAGGGGAGTCTCTGGCACCAGCTTGCGGACGTCCGCGAGCTCCTGGGGCGCGGTGGCTCCGACGACGAGGCCGACGTTTGGAGACCAACTTGTGGCGGTCAGGGCCACCTGCTGGTAAAGCAGACGGCCGTTTTCGAGGCGCTGCTCCTGGAACTCTCGGGAGCCGGGGTTCGAGGTCCGACAGAGGACGAATATGGCTTTGTCCGGATAAGCCAGGAACGGAGCCACGGCATCGCTGCCCTGGTAGGCGTTGACGGTGGCTGCCCCGAATCCCCAGGTTTCGAAGAGCGCCCGGGCGTAGGCCTCGGCGGTGTTGCCCATATCTCCCCGTTTCGCATCGCAGATGACCGGGATGTCGGTTGGGATGTACTTCAGCGACGTTTCGAGCGCCTGGAGGCCGGGGATTCCGAACTGTTCGTAGAAGGCGATGTTGGGCTTGTAGCAGGCGGTGTATTCGGCGGTGGATTCGATGATGGCCTTGTTGAAATCGGCAAGTTCGGAGACTCGATGCTTGCGGAAATCAGGGTCGAGCCCGACGCAGACGAGCGAGTCAGCCGCGCGGCTGCGGGCTTCCAGTTGTTCGAAAAAGGTCATGCCATCGCCTCCAGTGGTTTGTGTTCGAATCCGAGCCGTTCCATCGTGGCTGTAAATCGCTCGCGGTCGCCCGAAACAATCAGGCTGAGCCCGCCTGGGTGACCGGCAACGTTGCGTTGTTCAGAGTCGTCAAGGAGTTGGACCGCCCGCCGGGCTACTGCCTCGGTGGTATCGATGACGTGCAGGTCGGGAAAGAGCGTCGCGATGTCGGGCGCGAGGAAGTGGTAGTGGGTACACCCGAGGACGATGGTATCGGCGCCGGCGCGGACTTCGTGGGCAAGCAGCGTCTGCAGGGCGTGGCGCGACCGTTCGGTGCCCATTTGCCCCTGTTCGACTATCTCCGCGAGGCCTGTCCCCGGAACGGCGACTATCTGGGTGCCACGTGCGAAGTCATCAACGACCCGAGAGTAGAGGTCGCCATCGAAGGTGCCCTCAGTGGCGAGGATGATGACTCGGCCGGACTTCGATTGCAGTGCAGCCGGTTTCACCCCGGGCACAGTCCCGACGAAAGGGACGTCGAAGGCCTGGCGGAGGTCGGCAATTGCCGCGGCGGAAGCGGTGTTACAGGCCACGACAATCAGTTTCGCGCCGCTTTCGAGCAGTCGGTGAGTGATGGCGAACGCACGCTTTCGCAACTCCGCAGCAGGGCGCGGCCCGTAGGGAAACCAATCTGTGTCTGCGAAATAGATGACGTCTTCGTTCGGCGCGAGGCCCTGAAACGATTTGAGGACGCTCAGGCCACCAACGCCTGAATCGAACATCCCCACGGGGCGGTCATTCATCAGACAAAACCATAGCACGAGCCATGCACAAAACGCCCGGATCGCCGACGCTTGCGCGATGGTCAGCCGAATCGACATCGCAATGGTCCCGGGTGAGGCTGCGCTGCTCCCCCGCGCCGACGCCTACATCGTCATCGACACACTGCGAGCGACGACAACCATCGCGACCCTGTTCGCAAGAGGGCTTCGGCGGCTTCGCGTGGTGACCGACCTGGAAGCGGCGTTCGCGGCGAAGGCCGATTCTGGCGCGCTGTTGTTCGGCGAAGTTGGCGGGCTCCCACCGGAAGGTTTTGACTACGGCAACTCGCCGGTAGAGGCGGAAACACTGGGTGTCGAGGGCCGTGAAGCCGTCTTGATGACCTCGAATGGGACGAAGGCGTTGTGTGCTGTCGCATCGCTCGGGCCGACGGTGGCGGCGTCGCTGGTCAACGTCTCTGAGGTCATTAAGTGGGCGACCGAATCGGAACGCGTCGCCATCGTTTGTGCGGGAAATCATGGCGCGCTGCAGTTCTCGCTAGAGGACTTTGCCGTTGCCGCTGCTATCACTCGTGGCCTCGTGGAGCGTTCGGGGGACGTGACGCTGGGAGACGCAGCGAGGTTGGCGATGGCCCCCGGCGAACCCGAGCAACTCATTCGCGTGGCCGAACATGCCGAGGTCGTCAGGAAACTCGGACTCGCGAGGGATGTCGACTTCGCCGTTACCAGGGACCGGGCGCCGTCCCTGCCCGCCGTTGTCGAATTCGGAGATGGCTGGGCGGTGCTGGAGAACGCGATCCCGCGCTGATTAGCCCGGCGGTTCAGATTCTCGGGCTTCGGTTTCCCACCGGCGCCGGAGTTCGGCGAGGGTGCGAACATCCGGCTCTCGTCCCGCATATCGAGCGCTTTCGAATGCAAACGTTATGTCGTCAGTGACGGATGATGTGAAGGTTGCCTTCAACTCGGGTGCGAACTCGCGGGCGGTGTCGCCACCGGGCCGGGTATGACCGGCTTTCTCGGCGCGTCCCAATACTTCGAGGTACAGGCGAGTCGTCTCGGTGCTGGCGAAACCTTCCTCCCTGGAAGGTTTACGACGGAAGAGCGAACGGAACATGGAGCCGAGGTCGTCCCGGAAGTTGCCAGCTGCAGCTCCCTGTCCGGCGTCGCCAGTCTCGGCGACTCGAGACTTCCGAAGTCTGACGAACACCGTGACCAGCAGCCCCACGAAGGCAAAAAAGGCCAGAAGCGCAAATGCACGCATGACGAACAAGCCGGCCTCGCCGGCGGCTGAGTGGCCTTTCTCGTCCGGGTTGGCCGCTTCGGTACTTCGTTTAACCGCGGTGTCGGTCAGTTCGGGAAATGGATTCTTCCCTCCGAAGAGGGCCGAAAAGATCTTCTCGAGGATCCATGCGAACGGTGTGAGAATGAGAGTCAGGGTCCATTCGACCCCTTTGCTGATCAATGGCCCAATGGTTGGCCCGAGGAGCGTCGTTACGAGCCCGATGAGGAGCAACCCGACGACCGCGACCACGGCTGTGCCACCGAGTAGCACGCCGGCGGTGCTCCCCGCGCGGACCTCTCCGAAGGTGGCGCCGCTCATCGCAAGCTGGGACGAAGCCAGCGAGAGGATCGCCATCGTGTAGAAGGCCGCGCCGGCCCGGCCAACCTCTCCCGAACGGTCGGTTGCGGCTCCAAGGATGATCACCGTGGTGACCACTGCGAACGGGATCGAGAACGACCGCGGGATGGACTCCATCTCGACTTCGTCGCCGGAGCGTAGGGTGCTCCGCGCCCAGGTCGCGAGCAGGAGGATGGCACCGGCCAGCGAATGCCCCCCGCGCTGCGTCGTTTGTTCCGCGTTCGAAAGGAAGTCCGCGATCCATGAGAGGTCCCAGATAGCGACGTCGCCGGAGCCCTCAACCCTTACGAGCAGATAGATCAGGGTGAGGCCCACACCAACAGTGATGGCATGGCCCTTCCGTTGGTCGATATCGAAGCCTTCCACGGCGCGCGGAAGGATGTAGCCGGCGATCGCGACGGCCGCGAACGCCCAGATCCCGAACGCATGCTGATCCGAACCGTCGTACCCAGCGGCGAGCAGTTCGGCGATGACGGCGAACATGAATCCGTCTGCCAGGAGGGACGCGCCGATGGCGATAGCGGCGATCACGCGATCACGCCTTCGCGCTCGAACGCACCGCTGACTTCACGCATTGGAATGCCATCAGGAAGATTCTCACGGACGCGACTGGAGGTAGCGACCACGAAGATATGGTGTCCTTCACCGCGGAGCCGGGCGATCACGCCGGCGAGGGGTGGCGGCATCAGCGAGGCGATGACTACCAGGGTGGACCCGGCCGGGAGCTTTCCGCTCTCGCGCTGAATCGCACCGGCCAGGTCACCCATGGTCAATGGCTGGATCACGGCGAGGGCTTCGAGGATCTTGGTGACCTGGTCACGCGATCGCGAAGGAGGGCAGGCGAATCGGGACGGTCGGCATCGGGGAACGCACCGTTGGCGAGGATGCCGACGGAATAGCGCGCGCCTCCGGCCCATGCGGCAACCGAGGCGGCGACCGAGACGATCCGCTCGAGTTCGTCCTTCAGGTAGCCCTCCCATGAGTGCTCCATCGTGTCGATGTTCACGAGCAGGTATATCTGCTGGGTCGCGGATGGTTCGTAGACGCGGGACCGCAAGTCGCCCGAACGAGCAGTTGCCTTCCAGTCGATCCTGCGCATCGGGTCGCCCGGCCGGAACTCGCGGAGTCCGGCGATTCGGAGCGGGTCCTCGAAGACGCGGTTGCCGCCCTTTCGTTCGCCGAAAGGCCGGTCCGACGGGAGCCCGAGATCTGACATCGGAAGTACGCGTGGGAAGACGGTGATCGCCTCTCGAAGTCCGTCGTCGATTGTTCTAGGAAATGCGCCGAGCAGGTCCGCTGACTTGATCGTGGCAGGACCGAAGGCGTGATAGCCCCGGGCGTTCGGGACGAGGGTGACGTGCCACTGATGCTTCTGGTACCAACCGAGGGACCCCCGACGGAGGAGCCACTTGAGACCCGGCACCGCAGCCGAGGAGAGGCCTTCGCCCTGCACGGGCAGCGGCTCACCCAACGCCAATCGCCACTCGTACCAGGGGAGAGGAAGGGGCTTTTTGTTGGTGAGTTCGATGTCGACACCGATCTCTTCGCCGATGAACGCTCGGCGTTCGCTGGCGACGCGAGTCAGGGTGACGCGGTCGAAGAGATGCTTGCTCCAGTAGCGGGCGACCGCCCCGAGGACCACGATGACGACTCCGACGAGACCGATGGCGGGTTCGGCAGCGGCGAACCCCACGAAAACGAGGAAGACGCCGATCCCGAGCCAGGCCTCACGAAACGGCATCGCTACCCCTCGATTGGCACGGGCACGCGCTCGAGCACTTCAGCGAGCACGTTGTCGGCGTCTCGGCCACGCAGGCGAGCCTGCGTCGAGAGAATCAGGCGATGGGGAAGCACGTACGGGGCCATCGTCTTCACGTCGTCCGGGAGGACGTAATCGCGCCCTGAAATGGCGGCGAGGGCGCGGGCTGTGCGGAACAGACCAAGACTTCCACGTGGGCTCGCGCCCAACTCGAATGCGGGATCCTCGCGAGTCGCCTGGACAATCTTCACTGCGTAGCGGCGAACGGCCGGCTCGACGTGCAACTGGCGTAGCGCAGTGGCGAGGCGGACGAGCTCTTCGCCGGTAATCACAGGCTCGACCAGATCAAGGGGGTTCGAACTTTCGAAGCGCTGCAGAATTTCGTCTTCTTCCTCTTCATTCGGGTAGCCGAGTTTGAGACGAACGAGGAACCGGTCGAGCTGTGCTTCTGGCAGTGGGAAGGTGCCTTCGAGTTCCACCGGGTTCTGAGTAGCCACCACGAGGAACGGGCTGGGCAGGGCGGTCGTTACGCCTTCCACCGTGAGCTGTCGTTCTTCCATGGCTTCGAGGAGGGCGGCCTGTGTTCGAGGCGTCGCGCGGTTGATCTCGTCGGCGAGCACGACCTGGGCGATAAGCGGGCCATCGCGGAACACAAACTCGCCGATCTTCTGGTTGTAGAAGTTGATGCCGGTGATGTCGGAGGGCATCAGGTCCGGGGTGAACTGAATGCGGCGGAACGAGCATCCGAGGGAGCGGGCAATCGACTTCGCCAGCATGGTCTTGCCGAGGCCGGGGACATCCTCAAGGAGGATATGTCCCTCGCAAAGCAGCGCCACGAGCGCCAGCCGCACGACTTCAGGCTTGCCGACGATTACCTGTTCGACGCTGGCCTGGAGACGGTCAGCCGTCTTCTTGATGAGGTCCACATCCTGGGGCGAAAGTCGATCATTGGTTGTCACCCCGCGGATGGTACGCGGCAGCGGTTGGCGACGCGAACTTCGGTGAACGCGATGACCTCTTTAGACTCCGCGGGAATGGTTACCGTCGAACGCGTCTCACTGCGCTACAACAACCTCTACATCGTCCAGGACGCGAACGATGTCGTTGTCATCGATACCGGCCCTGACTACCGAGGGGCGCGCGAGGCCATTTCCAAGGCGCTCGGAAACAGGAAGCCGCGGGCCGTGGTTGCCACACACGGGCACTTGGACCACGCGGGCCTCGGCGCCTGGTGGCAAGCCCTGGGCGTGCCTGTGATTCTTGGAGCAAGAGACGTCCACATGGCGCGTGGCGACGACCTGGCCAACTTCGAGCAAATGGAGCAATACGTCCGAAATATCGGCGCGCCTGAAGAAGTCGTGCTCGAAGTCATCGACGGGCTGCGGCGCCGTCAGGATGCGACGCGGGACATGCGCACGCGGAAGACCTGGGCAACGAGCACGGAGAGTCGCTGGCCAACCGCGCTTCGGTACGAGCCGTTCGAACCGATCGAACTGGCCGCCTCGGCAAGAGAGATTCCCTGCGGGCTCTCCCTGGTGCCAACACCGGGACACACACCGGGCAACCTCGTTGTCGTCCAGCCTGCTGAGGGGTGGTTGTTCTCGGGCGACACGCTACTGCCTGAAATTACGCCCACGCCCGCAATACAGTTCGAGGGCGCCCGGCGATTCGCCAGCCTGCCGCGATTTCTCGACTCCCTACGATTGCTGGCGAGCGATTGGCCGAATCTTCAAGAGTGCTTCCCCGGACACGGCGAGCCGTTCTCGAATCCGGGCGATGAGATCCAGGCGAACCTTGATGTCGCCACCCAGCGGTCGGAACGCGTCGTGGAGGCGCTGCGTTTGCAAGGCCCGGGAAGGACCTACGAAGTCGCCCTGAGAGAGTATCCACGGGCGCTGCGTCGCCGGTTTTGGCCAATCATCGCGACCATCCAGGGACAACTCGACGTGATGGGAGAGGCGGGCGAAGTGCGCTGCGAAGACGGGCTCTGGTTCGCTTGATGTGAGCTAAGCGGCGTAGGAGAGGGCCTGGGCCGGAACGAGCGAGTTAGGGTCGACCCAGAGCAGCAACCTGTCGTCGCGCCGAAGGACCCCGCGAAGGTACCCCAGGTCGTTACGAGCGCCGGGAGCGGCAAGGGACTGGAATTCGTCGCGGCCAACCGTCAGTACTTCCTCCACCGAATCGACGAGAAGGGCGACCGATTCATCACCGACTGAGACGAGAATGAGCCGAGCTTCCGGGTTCGATTCAGGCGTCGGCACGCCGAAGCGCACGTGAAGGTCGAACACTGGCACTACTCGCTTACGAACATCGATCAGCCCAAGGACGCCCGCTGGAGCGCCCGGAGTGGCAGTAATCGGCAAGACCGGAAGGATTTCATCGACCAGAGCGATGTCGATGCCGTAGTGCGTGTTCCCGACTCCGAACATGACGAGTTGATGCGGAGTTTGGAGGAAGGTGACATTCGACATGGTTCGAGCCCCAGGTTTGATTCCTGATCATCGGACGTTTGAACAGGCAGGCTTAGTGGCGCCACCACTTTGTTACCATGGATTGGTGGCATTCGCAGACATCGCCCGGCGACGACTGGAGACGATCGGATTCCGTTCGACAGCTCCGCGGCGGGCGGTGCTCGACGCAATCCAGGATGCCGCGGGACCCTTCACCGTCGAAGACTTGCTGGCAGAGACACCATCGGTCGGGCGGGCAACAGTTTTTCGGACGATTAAGCTGCTGCAGGAACTCGAACTGGTCTGCCGCGTGCCGTTGGAGGACGGGAGCATCCGCTATCAACTCTCGGACGGCGGGCATCACCACCACCTGGTTTGTCGAAATTGCGGCTCGTTCACGGAATTCAGCGACCTTGAGATCGATGCACGCATCCAGGAACAGGCAAACGCGCACCAATTCTCGCTTCAGGGACACAGCCTCGAACTCTATGGACTTTGCAAACTCTGCAATTGAGCCGAATATGCTCCAGCGCTAGTCCAGCGTGGGGTAGGCTTTTCAGGCGTGCCGGGGTGGCGGAATGGCAGACGCAGCTGGCTTAAACCCGGCGGCCGCAAGGCGTGTGGGTTCGAATCCCGCCCCCGGTACCACCCCTAAGCCTCGTTCCCTCGAAGGCGACGCCAAACGCGTCGGGCACCATCGCGCGGAACGGCTGCCGGCGAATCAAGTTCCCACATGCATTCGAGGTAGGTCGGAAAGTCACGCGCTATTCGAAAGGCGCTACGTCCAGAGGCGAGTCGCGCATAGCGCGTGAAGTACCGCAAGACCTGAGTGCCAAGGGCGTTACCACCCTGCTGCGCGCGGAAGTCGATCCGCTCGAGCCTGCCCGCCGTGACGGAGCGCAGTTCATGGATGACCTCCGACGGAATGGAAGGTTCATAGGCCTGCACCAGTTCAAGAGCGCTGCCAAGCGCGAGCGATACCCTGCGTCGGCGCGCTTCGCCGACGAGATATTCCCAATCGAAGGAAGAACCGGCGGCTCGAATGATGACGACAACGTCCAGGGCCCAACGAAGGGCAGGAACCGGGTCCCATCGAACCCCATGCACGCACGCGTTGATGACGTGGTCCTCTGGCGCGAGCGTTGTCACTTCGTCATCTCCCAATGAGACGCGACGAATCCTTGCCAACGCATTGGCATCGGCTCCCGGGAGGCAATTTTCTTCGAGCATGCGACGGTGAAGGTCCACTTCAACGCCGTCGGGGCCTACAAGGGGCAACGCGTGGAAGACACGCACCCGCCGAAAGAAGTCCCGACGGTCGCCGCGCAAGGGCTTCCAGCCAGCCTCGAGAAGCAAATCAACCGCCCGCGACGTATGAACCCGGCGCGATGAGGAGATCGACGTCGTGCATCGGCCGGAGAGCCGCCTCGTGGTAGGCGCTGGCGATCAGTCCAAGCCCCTTGAGCGCGACCGGTTCGACTCCATTCGAACGCAGCACGGTTACGGCCCGCATCGCCGAGCCGACCGATAGCCGGTTGCGATACCACGATTGCCGGTAGATTCCCTTGAGCTTCGACAGTTGCTCATCTGTGAAGCCAACGCCCTTCAGGTTGCGGTAAACCATCGGGAGCATCCGAAATGTCGCGGCATCCATGTGGTCCAGGTTGTCGGTAAGTCCTTCGAGGCGGCGAAACGCGTTCGCAGCTTCCTCCCCGGAAAGTAGCGCCGCCCCAAGTGCGGCGGCCTGAATATCTGTCGGCCGACGGAGATTCATTGCTGGCGCCGCCGTTCGAGTGCAGCGCGCAGGACCCGGGTGTAATCCACGCGAGAGCCAGCCTGGACGATGCCAGTGTTGGTCGTGTGGATGCGCCGCCGAAGGACCGTGTCGTCGATCGTCATAGCGGTGACTCCGGCATCCTCCGCCCGCGACCACCAGTCGATGAACTCTCCGACGCGGACTGTTTCGTCGAAAGGCCCGATCCGGTCCAGCATTTCGCGTCGAATTAGCATGGTGCTTGCGAGTCTCGCAGGTGCGGGCTCGGACTCCCAACCATCATCGCGGAACTGAATGACCCTCCCGAAAACGGCATCGGAATCAGCCAGCCCTGATACAAGGGCCGCCTGGCGCCCGTCGGTGAAGAGGTCATCGGCATCGAGGAAGGTAATCAGACGCCCCGTTGCCGCTTCGATCCCGGTGTTCCGTGCCGCGCCGATTCCACCGTTCGTTTGGCGGATGACTCGAACTCCCGTGTAGGACGCAGCGGCATCACCGCTTCCATCCTCTGACCCGTCATCGACCACAACGATTTCAGTGCTTGGTGCCAACTGCTGCGAGAGAACACTCTCGATGGCCTGTCCGACGAACTTCACGTTGTTGAACACGGGGATAACGACAGAGATCTCGATCGGCGTCATTGGAGGCCTTGCTTCCGGTGAACGGAATCGCGCAAAGCCCTCAGGACGCCAGCACGGACAGCGGCCGGCATTCCACTTGCGTTGCGGTCGTGAATTCGATGGATGACGAGCGGTCGCTCAGCGGCTCGAATAACGAGGCCAAGGTCTGATGCGCGAGCGAGCCAATCCGTGTCCTCGCTGTGCGTCAGCGTTTCGTCAAACGGCCCAACCTTCAGCCATGCCGACCTGCGGAGTAACCAGTTCGACGGCTGGAATCCTGCTTCGGAAGACCCGTCGGTGGGCCCACGAAACCAACCGGGAATTGGGCCCTCGAAGAGGTAGGACTGCCGGGCCATCACAATGTCGGGGGCATCAGCCTCCGTGGCCACTTCCACCTGCAGCGCAAGCTTTTCTGGATCCCAGATATCGTCGGCATCGAGAAAGGCGATCCACTCACCGGTGGACAGGTTGGTACCGTGGTTTCGAGCGCGTGAAACCCCGGCGTGCGGAAGTGAAATCACAATCGCGCCCAACTGTCTCGCGACACCGGCGGTACCATCCGTGGACCCATCATCAACGACGATAACCTCGATCGGAGAATGCGACTGTGCTTGCGCGCTCGCGATCGCCTCGGCAATGAATCTCTCCGAATTGAATGCGGGTATTACCACTGAAACTGTCGGCAATGTCACGAGTCGACTCGCCGCAGTCGCTTACGATCGACCGACTCTCTCAGGACACCGAAGAGCAGGCCGCGCTCATCCTGAATTGCATGTGAGGAGTTGGCAGAGTGAATCCTTCGAATCAGCAGCGTTTCGGGCGCGGTCACGTGCGAAACTCCTGCGCCCCAGGCCCGAGAAAGCCATTCGGTGTCTTCGAGAAGTGTCCGTGACTCATCGAACGGGCCGACGCTCTCAAAGATTGAACGCTTAACCAGCCACCCGCTCGGTTCAAAAGCCAGGGTGGACTCTCCCTCCGCCCTGTCACGGAACCCGGCTGGTATCTCACCTTCGAACAGACATCGCCGATAACACAGGACGAAACCAGCATCCGCGTTCGCGCTGGCCAATGCGATCTGTGTCGAAATCTTTGAGGGAATCCAGATATCGTCGGCGTCGAGAAACGCGAGCCATTCGCCGCCGGATTCGGTGACTGCAAGATTTCGCGCTCGGGAGACGCCACCCTTTTCTAGCCGAAGGCATCGAACGCCGGCGAACGACTCGGCGACGTTTGCGGAGTCGTCTGTCGACCCGTCATCGGCAACGATGATTTCAATCGGTTCGTAGTCCTGAGCGAGAACCGACGGGATCGATTCCCGAAGGAAGTGGGCACCGTTGTGAACCGGAATGATGACCGAAACTAGCGGCGCGCTCATACGCTCGCGCGCCGAATTCGTTTGCGCTCGATCGACTCTCGCAGGATTCCAAACACCACGCTTCGCTCACTCTGAATCGTCCCCGTGGCGTTAGAAGAGTGAATTCGACGGATGACGAGCGTTTCCGGGCACGTCACGTGCGTCAGGCCGATGTCCCAGGCACGAGATAGCCATTCAGTATCCTCGCCGATGCTGCGCGATTCGTCGAAAGGTCCGACCCTGTCGAACGTGGCTCTTCGCACCATCCAGGCACTTGGTTCGTAGGCCACCGTCGGGGTCCCATCTGTTTCGCCCCGAAACCAGGCCGGTACCTCCCCATCGAATTGGAAAACCTGATGACAAAGAAGGAATCCCTCTCCGGAAGCCTTTCTCGCGGCCACTAGTTGCGCAGAGATTTTCGACGGAAGCCACTTATCGTCGGCATCGAGGAACGTGAGCCACTCGCCGCGAGATTCAGCGACCGCGAGATTCCTAGCGCGGGAGACGCCGCCTTTTGTTAGCCGAAGGCATCGAACACCGGCGAATGACTCAGCAACGCTTGCTGAGTCGTCGGTCGACCCATCGTCCGCAACGACGATTTCAATCGGTTCGTAGTCCTGGGCGAGTACTGATGGGATCGACTCCCGAAGGAAATGGGCACCGTTGTGAACCGGGATGATGACCGAAACAAGCGGATTCATGTAGCGCTTACGCTCAAAGGTTGCCTGCGAAGGAAGTCCGCGACGACCCCAGCAATTTCCGCGCTTTCAGTTCCCAGGCTGAGGCGGAAGCACGGGAACTGACGGACGAGCCGGGCCATGCCCGCAAGGCCGCCGCGATCAGCGGACGCCATTTGCAGGAGCGTGCTTGGGGCAAGTGCGGCGAGTGCCGCCGCCGGGCCAATCGGCTCAATCGTGGTCGTAGCCGCGTGCGCAATTTTGGGGACTATGACTGCGACGAGGGGACGGGAGCTTGGGAGTAATTCGCCGAAGGATGGATGGAGGATTGCAACGGCTTTATCGGGGGCCACGCGTGCCGGGTTAACTACGAATGGATGAAGGTCGGGGAAGCGGGCCAACTGCGAGCCGTGCAGTTTGGCTGCCGCGTACACCGAGTGGACGGCAGGAGGGTTGGCGTCGAGATCGAGGAGGCAATGGTCGTCGCCCAAATATTCGAGGTTGTTCAGCAGGCATGAGATCGCGGTACTCGATTTGCCCGAACCGCTGGCGCCGACGATGAGGGCCGCTTTCCCGTCCGTTGCCACGGCCGCGGAGTGCAGGAACTGGATGCCGCGTTCGGCCATGGCCCAGGCGATGATCGCCCGGAAACCGCCGGCGATGTCCCCATAGGTCAGGCAGGAGGCGGCCGGAACCCAGTACGTTGCCGTCTGCGTGGGCGAATCGAAGACGGTGAGTCCGGGATCCGGGCGGAAGTAGGTCCAGCGTTGCGCACCTTCATCGCTCATCGCGGGAAGGCTCTGCGCATAGACGGTGCCGGGCGTTGGCAGTTCCTTGGGGAGTTCGACACCGGTGGATTCGGAGTCCCAGGCGCCGGATCGTCAGGTCGGCAGGGCCGTCTGTGGTACGGAGATGTTCGAAAGGCGCGCCAAGCCCGGGCAAAAGCGCCGGTCCGGCGAACTCGAAAGTCACGCGAACGGAGCCAAGCGCGATAGGCATCCTGACGATGCCCCCCGCTGCCTCGGCTGCCCGAGCGAAGGCGTCGTTGAAGACATCGTAGGCAGTACCCGGGAAGGTGGCAGAAGAACTCGACATTGGGGAAGTTAAGCCCCAGCCGCGCCGGGCCTGGCCTTCGGCCAACCTGCCTCTTCCACGTCGTGAATCGGGTCGAGAAGCAAGAGTTCCTGCATGTCGGTGTACTTTTCGAGCGTCGGGACTCCGGCCACTGGAGCGAGGTCCGGGACATCTGAAGGCGCCGAGGTTCGGGCTCGCACCAGGTCTTCAGCAACGAGCTGTGCAACGAAGGAGTTCAGTGCTTCGGTTTCCAGTCCGTGGGACGTGGCAGCTTCGGCAACCGACTTACCCGCCGAAAGCAGGCGCCACGCGACATCGCCCGCACCGCGGGAGCTGTAGTAGGCCCCGGTGCCTAGATGAACGATCAGGACTTCTCCGTCAACGCTTTCATCGACGACATCGGGTTTGTTGACTTCGTAGCGGGCATCAGCAGTCACGGTTGAATCGTAGCGGAGGAATGGTCGCGGGCAACCCCCCGAGAGGGGAAATGAGGGTCGGCGCCGGGTGATAAGTAGTCGCGGGCGGGCGCGACTCTACCACCCAGTATTAAGGCCGGCGGGTCGAGCACCTGTCCTGGGAAAGGCGCCGAGCCCTCGCGGGGGACTATATCCAGCCGGACTCGCTTGCTGGGATTCTTATGACGCCGCGGTTCGTAAACTTTTCGTCACTTGCCGTGGGGAGCGATATCGGTTTCGTACGGGGTGTTTTCGCGAGCGACCTGGCGGAACCGGTCGAACATCGCATCGTAGCGCCGGACAGTAGCCGGGCGATGCACACCCTGGTGTTCGCAGGCAGAACCGACGGAACAGCTCTGGCAGCAAAACTTCCGGCCGGCCATGAGGTATGGCGCGGTGATGTAGGTGGCATGGCAGCGAATGCAGCGCTGGGGCTCAGTCGGCATCGGGTTCCTCGCGGGCGAATCGGTGAGTGGAGCCATTGTGTGCGCGATGCTCGCCAGATGGAAGCATGTCGCGTGATCGACCGCGCTCAGGCACGATAACGCCATGGTTCATATCAACCGCGTCTACACTCGCGCCGGCGACGACGGCACCACGGCCCTTGGCGGCGGCCAGCGCGTCGAAAAAGACAGCCTTCGGATTGAGGCGTATGGCACGGTCGACGAACTCAACTCGGTGATTGGAGTCGCGGTCGCGGCGGGCCTCGATGCCTCCATGCAACCGCAGTTCTTCGTGATTCAACAGGTGCTGTTCAACCTCGGTTCGGACCTCTGCATCCTGGAAGAGGACAAGCAGCGCTTCAAAGTGCCAGGCATCGAGGAGCACCACGTCACGGACCTCGAAACCTGGATGGATGGCTGGAACGAGGATCTTGAGCCGCTGAAGAGCTTCATCCTTCCTGGGGGCGACATGGCAGCGGCGCAACTGCACGTGGCTCGTACGGTGTGCCGGCGGGCGGAGCGAATCACGATTGCCCTCTCGCGAGAGGAACCGGTCGGGAAGTTCTGTGTGCCGTACCTCAATCGCCTGAGCGACCTGCTGTTCGTGGCATCGCGCTACCAGGCGAAACTCGTGGGCAAGGGCGACTTGTTGTGGGATAGCCGGGGGTACTAGACCGGCGGGCGAAGGCGGCGTTCCGCCAATGTAGCGAGGCCGCCGAAATGGTCGGCCAGTGAGCGAAGCTCGTCGATGAACTCGTCGCAGTGGCCCCCAAGACGCTCGAAGAGAGCACTTTGTACCGCGTCACGCGCGATTCGCGATGCCTCGATTGACGCGAGCGCACGCTCCGTGAGGTGCAGGCTTAACGAGCGACGATCAGCGGGGTCGCGCCGCTTTTCGAGGTAGCCCAACAACTCCATCTCCAAAACGGTCTTGGATACCGCCTGGACGGAGATGCCGAGGCGCTCAGCCAATTCAGTGACTGTGGTATCGCCTGCCAGCAGGCCTTGGACGACGAATCCGTGGCTGAACTTCGTATCACCGAATCCCGATGCGGCAAGGCGCTGGAGGACGGCCTCGGTGAAGCCGTTCGCGATAACGAGCGAGAGAAGGCCGATGTCCTGGTCTGCCGGAACGATGGGTTGGGTGACACTCATGGCGGGATAATACTCAATAACGGTTGACTAATCTAATCAACTGCGGTTGACTATTTTCTCATGAGCACCGCAATCGCCACGAAACAGCAAACGATCGAAGACGCCATCGACATCGCGCACCATGTGGTTTGGGGCGTGATGACCACAGTCGATAGCGACGGTCGCCCACGTAATCGAATCGTCCATCCCGTATGGACGTTCGAATCTGGCGAACCAGTTGGGTGGTTGACGACTCGCAAGACGCCGCTGAAGGTGCGTCATCTCACTGGCAATCGAAATGTGTCGATCGCTTACATCGCTCCCAACACTGACTTCGCCTATTTCGACTGCACGGCCGACTGGGTGGAAGACGAAAATGGAAAGCAGCAGTGCTGGGATGCTTTCCTCGATGCTCCCGAACCAGTTCGCTACGACCCGGCGACTATCTGGAAGGACGGGCCGACGTCCGAGGACTTCGCGGTGCTTCGGTTGGCCCCGTTTCGGGTAACGGCCGGAAGAGCCGAGCGCATAGGACGAGGCGAGAAGGCCGCAATCGCCAAATTGCCCGCGGTTCCGAAATCTGTTCAGGCCGTATCCTGACCCGATGCGACTCGCTTCACCTTCGCTGGCTCTGTTGGTCCTGGTTGCCGGCCTCTTCGGCGCCTGTTCGGACGATTCGGACTCGGACTCGGGCTCCCCGCTGGCCCTATACCGCGGAACGCCGAATGCGGATGACGCGCTCCTCTCAGGCAAGCTTGTGCTCGATGGGCGGTGCCTGTACGTCGAAGCTACTGACGGGACGCGGTCCTTCGTTGCCTTGCCCGAGGTTGCGGCAAAGTGGGATTCGAAGGCCGGCAGGCTCGTCATGGGGGACAGGTCCGCGAAGCCCGGAGACCAGGTTGGTTTCGGCGGCGGATTCCCGGGCACGTTGAATCAGATGGATTGGGACGCGGCACCCGACGATTCGTGCGACACGAGTCGGGCCTTCGTCGCCGGCGAGACGCTCTACACGGCTGAGCACCCTCCCGGAAGCTAAGAACTTGACACCTTTGCCGCCGTCCATACCCTAGTGCTCGCCGCCAGCCCATATCCGTGGCGGAATCCAAGGAGATAGAAAAATGGCGGAACTCAAGGACACCGCGGACCAGTTCGCGAAGGACCTGATCAACCAGAACATCGCCGGTCTGATGATGGCCTTCACGCCGAACGGCATGGGCCAGGCGATGGCGCTTCAGGGCCAGTGGCTTCGCAGCCGCAGCCCACCGGCACTCCCACGGTTGACGTGCAGGTTGGCGCGACCGAAGGCGAAGACACCCTCGTCGACATCGTGATGTCTTCGGAGACCACTTCGACGACGATTGCGACCCGCTGGAAGGATGTCGCCGGCGCCTGGAAGGTCGATGCGATCGGGCTGAAGGCGTAAGCCTCCCGACCTCGGCACAACATTTGAAGCCGGGCAGAGATGCCCGGCTTCTTCACATCTGAACCTCGTTCGGGCTACGCTCAAACAGATGGCAAAATCGCTTACCGGGACGAAGCCCCTCCCTTTTCACAAGCGCGCGAAGCGCTTCCTCGACGTGGGATGGACCTTCCTCATGATCTATCTGACGTACAAGCGGCTTCAGCGAAACAAGAAGCTGACCCCGAAACAGCGCGAACGGCGGCTTTCACGCGCCCACACGAAGAATGCAGAGCGCATTTACGGCCTCGCGGTCCGGCTCGAAGGCATGCTGATCAAGACCTGCCAGTTCATCAGTTCGCGGGCTGATGTAGCGCCGACCGAGTACGTCGCCGTTCTCAGCCGACTGCAGGACAGCGTGCCGGCGCGCCCTTTCTCCCAGGTGATCGCGGTGGTGAAGGGCGAATTCGGCGTCCACCCGGACGAGTTGTTCGACGGCTTCACGCGGGCGCCCATCGCCTCGGCCTCGCTGGCGCAGGTGCATCGAGCGAGGACCAAGAACGGTGACGACGTCGCAGTGAAGATCCAGTACCCGGGGATCGACCGGATCCTGGAGACGGACCTCCGGAACATCGCCATCCTCGTGAAAATCCTCGCCCGGCTCGAGAAGAACTTTGACTTCCGAATCCTCGTGAACGAACTGAACAAAGACATGCCCCGTGAACTCGACTTCGAGCTCGAGGGCCGAAGTTCTGAGCGCGTGGCGCGCGACCTTGCGCATCGCAAGGACATTCGCATCCCGAAGGTGCACTGGGAGACGACTCGGCGGCGCGTGCTGACGACCGAGTTCATCGAGGCGACCAAGATTTCCGATACCGAAGCCCTGCTGGCCGAGGGGATCGACCCGAACCAGGTCGCGCTAATCATGACCGAGGCCTACTGCGAGCAGATCCTGATGCACGGCTTCTTCCACGCGGACCCGCATCCTGGGAACCTGTTTGTGCTTCCAGGGCCAGTAGTCGTATTTCTCGACTTCGGGCTATCGAAGGAGCTGCCTGAAGGGTTCCGGCGCAATTACGCCAAACTCATCATGGCGCTTATCGCACAGGACAATGATGAGATGGTGAAAGCGTTCAGGGCCATCGGCTTCAAAACAAAGAGCGAAGACCCGGAATCGCTGGTGGCGCTTGGACAGTCGTTCTTCGACTACGGCGGCGCGGACAACAAGCCATATGTCGATGCCGACGTGATGCCGGAAGTGAACGAGCGCCTCTCGCGCATTCTGCAGGCGAACCCGGTGACCGAAATCCCCGGCGACATCTTGTTGATCTTCCGCGTACTTGGCCTGATGAGTGGACTGCAGAAGCGGCTCGACAGCCGGGTCGACGTTGTCGGCACGATCACGCCGTATGCCGAAGAGCAGGCCAAACTCTTCGCGGAAGAACTTCAGGGCGACGCCGCGGGTTAGCCGACCACCCGGTGATGCCCTCGAAACGTTCCCCGGCTAGACTGCGCAGCGGATGAATTCACTTCGTGCCCCCGACGGGATCCCAGCGCAATGAGTGCCGGGTCCGGACCACGACTATTCCCGGAAACCGGACGCGAACTCCGCGCGCATGATCGCGGCGTATTGCCGTTCGAACATTTGCGCGCGCTGATCGACGAGGGGGTCATCAGTTCAGACGCCGGGATTGCTGAAGGGCAGCTTCAGCCCGCCAGCATTGACCTGAGGCTTGGCAGCTACGCACTCCAGGTCCGGGCCAGCTTCCTGCCCGGCCGCGGCACAACGGTCCTCGAAGCAACGGACGATTTACTCGTGCAGCGCATCGACATTGGCGATGGCGCGGTACTGCAAAAGGGCGCCGTCTACATCATCCCTCTCCTGGAAAGCCTCGACCTCTCGGGTAATACGGGACTGCTGGCGAAAGCCAACCCAAAGAGCACAACCGGTCGGCTGGACGTGTTCGCACGGCTCATCACCGACCGCGCCGACCAGTTCGACATCATCGAACGGGGCTACCAGGGTCCATTGTTCGCCGAGGTTTCGCCCAAAACGTTCAATGTGAAAGTGAAGACCGGGACCCCGTTGAACCAGCTCCGATTCCTGCGCGGACGCTCCGTTTCGTCGCATGCAAGTCGGCAGGCGAGCGAGGAAGAGGTGCTTGTTTTCGACGAGTATGGCGAACCGATGAAAGCCACCGTGGATGCGGGAATCTGGTTCTCGGTCGATATCTCTGGACGCGCCGGGGACGAAACCGTCGGCTGGAAAGCACGCAGCGAGTCTCCGGTCATCGACCTGGACAGAATTGGCTACTACGACCCGGCCGACTTCTGGGAGGCCGTACGACCTTCACGGCAGCTCATCCTGACACCCGACGCGTTCTACATCCTCGGCTCAAAGGAGCGCGTCCGCGTACCCCCGACGTACGCTGCGGAGATGCTGCCCTACGACCAGGCGATGGGAGAGTTTCGCGTGCACTACGCGGGGTTCTTCGATCCCGGGTTCGGCTACGGCAATGGCGAGTTGCAGGGCACGCGGGCAATCCTCGAGGTGCGATCACACGAGATTCCCTATGCGCTCAAGGATGGTCAGCGAATCGGCCGCCTGATGTACGAACGGATGCTGGCGGTCCCGGAACGGCTCTACGGCGTGAATGCCGGTTCTTCGTACCAGGACCAGGGACTCGGGCTGAGCAAGCAGTTCAAACGGTAATTTCCGGTTGTTACACATCTGAAAGAACAACTAGTGCTGGATTGAGCGGTTTGATGCGGTCGCGGTGCAAGAATCGGAACCAGCCGAGACCAGTGGTCTCGCCCTGCGCGCCCGGTTCGCCCTTCCGCTGACTAATCGGAGACACAGTCGACGACCACACTCGGACTACGCTCGTCGTGGTGGGGCATCCTAGCTTCCTCTACGACAGATTGGCCGCACTTTGAGAAAGTTCTTTCTCCTCGCTCTTCGCCCTCGCCATCGTTCCCGTTTGTTTTGCCTGCGGAGGACGATGACGACAACGCCAGCAACGGAACGACCGTTGATGCAACACTCAAAGACTTCCAGATTTCTCTGAGCAAATCCTCGGTGAGCACCGGTGATGTCACCTTCAAGATCAAGAACAACGGCCCGTCGCAGCACGAGTTCGTCGTCGACAAAACGGACCTGAAGGCCGACTCAACTTCCCTACGACGAGTCCAAGGCAACCGTTAACGAGGATTCCCCGGAACTCAAGAACATCGATGAGAAGGAAGCCATCAAAGTCGGCGATTCCGACTCGCTGACGGTGAACCTCGCGCCCGGGCCACTACGTGTTGTTCTGCAATATTCCGGCCCACTACCAGCAAGGCATGCGCATCGACTTCACGGTCAACTGATCCCGAAAGGAGCTCAACCGATGACACTGACAAAGATGATCGTAATGGTGGCTGCAATCGGTATCGGTGCGACTACCTTTCTGACGACATTGGCAGCAGCTGGACTCGGCGATTTTTCGGGGGAGACCGGACCAGGAACTTCGACGGGGCCAACGCAAGCCATCTCATCGACGCCTTCCGTACCGGCGACCGCCTGGCGGACTGACGATTACGGCAAAAGACATCAGCTACGACAAGACCAGCCTGACGGCTCCGGCCGGCGAGGTGACAATCACCTTCGACAACCAGGATTCGACGCCTCACAACCTCGACATCCTCGGTGGATCGAATGCCGGCGGCGAGTCGCTGGCAAAGACGAAGATCCAGACAGGTCCCGGCAAGAGCACGCTTTCCGTCACACTCCAGCCGGGAAAGTACTACTACCAGTGCGATGTGCACCCCGGCCAGATGCACGGAATCCTCACGGTGACTGGATCACCGGGCGGCTAGTACAAGCGGTTGGCGATGTCCTTTTCGAGGCCGGCGTCGACCACGTCCGCTGGAACCTGGAGTTTGAGCTGGTCACGCATGATCGCCCCGAGCGAGGCGAGTTCGGAAGCGTCGTCCCAGCCCTCGGCATCCCAGAGATTCGAGCGTATGACGCACTTCGAGCAGTGGAAGAATGACTCTTCGACCGTGACCGCGATTGCCAGTTGAGCGGGCTTTCCTTTCACCGAAAGGTCATCGAGGAGCCACTGATCCGTGACCAGACGTGCCGATCCGTTGATTCGGAGCGTTTCGGAACGGCCCGGAACAAGGAAGTAAACGGAAATTCGCGGGCTATCGAGTAGGTTCCGGAAGCTGTCGGCACGGCCATTTCCGGGGCGGTCGGGAATCGCGATGGTGTGCTCGTCAAGCACGCGAACGAACCCGGCCGGGTCACCTTTTGGCGAGATATCCATCTGGCCGGACTGACTTGAGGTGGCGATCATGATGAACGGGCTTTTCGCGATGAATGCCGCGGCATGCGGGTCCACAAATGTCAGCGACTTATCCCACGCGCCGGAACCCCTTGGTTCGGGGATGACCTGACGGAGAGCTTCCTCTGTTGAGATAACGTTCGAGAAGGCGACCATGGCGAAGCTCGCGGCACGAATCGGTGCCATTCGATTCTGGTCAAGCTCACCGGAAAAGACAACCATGCAGGTCGAACGCGCTTCGACTTAGAAGAGCTTGCCGAAAACCGCACCCGGGAGACCCGTGACTGCATCGCCACCGAGGTAGATGAGCGCACCAGCCTGCACTGCGACGACGAGGCCGAGTGCCCCGACCATCACGTTGCCGGCGAGGTTTCGTCGGCGGCGCGCGGCCCGCTCCTCACGCTCGATGCGTTCGAGTTCGCCCTTGAAGAAGGCGCGGTCGTACTCGCGGCGGAGTTCGGGCTTCGAAAGGACTGCATAGGCCTCGTTTAGCTTCTGCATGCCATCGCGATACGTGTCGTCGTTGCCCGACTGCTTCATCATGTCGTCCGAGAGACGCGCGTAGGCGTTCTCGATGCCGACAAGATCGGCACGCGGCGGCAAACTCAGCACCGCGTAGTAATCCAATAGCTTCGCTTCGGCCACTGCGTGCCTCCCTACACATAAGAACGGCAGCGGCAGCGAAAAGAAGAGGGGAGGCTCTGTAAAACGATCTAGTTTTCGCAGAGGCCCGCGAGGTAATAGCGAACCTGTTGCAACGGGGACTCATCATTAATCTCAACGCCGCCAAAGACGTGGGCGAGGATGAACATGTTCAAAATACCGGTCACTGCCGTTGCGCAGGTTGTGACGTTGTCACGGCGGAACACACCGGTATCCATTCCCCGGGCGATAATTGCATCAAGCGGCTGGCGAACGCGTGCGCCCAGGGCCTGAGAGAACTCGGCCATGGGAACGCCACCCAGACCAAAGACCTCGCGCAGTACGAGTGCGATGATCTCCTCCTGCTGGAGGAAGTGGGCGAGATAACGCTCACAGAAGGCCATCAGCTGTTCGTGGACTGGTGCCTCCGCCGGGAGACCATCGCGAATGCCATCTGCCATCTCTTCGAGAATCTGGCGGACGATGCTCGCATAGAGACCTTCTTTGGAGCCGAAGTAGTAATAGATCATCGGCTTCGTGGTCTGGGCATCCTCGGAAACTTCGCGAAGAGAGGTCGCGGCAAAGCCCTTCTGGGAGAAATGGCGAAGCGCGCTCGCGAAGATGCGTTCGCGAACCTCGGCCTCGCGGCCACCGGGACTGGAAGACGGTGCTGTCAAAAATGGTCTCCGGAAAGAGTCGGCGCCCAGGGCGGGGCATTCGACTTACCGGAGAGTATAGGCTCGGTTCTCCGTTACGGTTAACTTCGTTGCTCGCGCGACGGTGCTGCGATACCGTAGGCGAAGCCCTTTAAGGCGGTCCCGTGAGGCTGCGAAGGGAGGAGGTCCGGCATGGCCGGAACGTGTTTGTACCTGTGCGCCTGTCCCGATTTCCGGGGGAGGCGTTTTTCATGACCAGCCCCGCTTCTCCTTACCTCGGTCCGGACGAAATCTCGCGGACATTGCGACGATTGGGCCACGAAATCGTGGAGAGTAATCGAGGCACCGATGGCCTCGTGCTGGTTGGCCTTCTTTCCCGCGGATACCCGTTGGCGCGCCGGCTAGCCCTGGCGATTCATGAATTCGAAGGCGTGAACGTCCCGGTCGGAGGATTGGACATCGGCCTGTACCGCGACGACGTCACACGGCGGTCGGCGCCGCCTCCGGTGCGACCGAGCGAAATCCCGGTCTCAATCGACGGCCAGACCGTCGTCCTTGTCGATGACGTGCTCTTCACCGGGCGGAGCATTCGGGCCGCGCTCGACGCGCTTCAGGACTACGGTAGGCCGGCGCGAGTCCGACTGGCGGTGCTGATCGACCGGGGACACCGCGAGCTGCCGATTCGCCCGGATTTCGTTGGCAAGAACATCCCGACGGCGCTAATTCAAAAGGTCCAGGTGCGCCTGCTGGAAGTGGATGGCCAAGACGCTGTCTACGTGTTCGGAGAGGAAGCCGCCCATGCTTGAGCTTCGCAATCCAGACGCACCTGTTGTCGCCTCCGAGGTGCCCGCATGGAAGCGCAAGGACCTCCTCGACACGGACACGCTCACCGCTGAAGAAATTCGCCTGATTATGGAAACAGCCGAAGCGATGCGAGAGATTCGCTCGCGGCCGGTGGGCAAGGTGGCAACCTTGCGCGGCGCCACGGTGGTCACGCTGTTCTACGAGCAAAGCACCAGGACCCGCGCCAGTTTCGAAGTCGCAGGGAAAGCGCTCGGCGCGGACGTGGTGAACCTCACCGCCTCCGGGAGTTCGGTTGAGAAGGGCGAAACGCTGATTGATACCGTGCGAACGCTAGAGGCAATTGGGGCGGACCTGGTGGTGATGCGCCATGGCAAGTCGGGAGCGCCGTACCTGGCCGCCCGCAACACCTCCGCGGGAATCATCAACGGCGGCGACGGCACCCACGCGCACCCAACGCAGGCACTGCTCGACCTGTTCACCATGCAACGGCATATCGGCGAGGTCAGGGGCAAAAAGGTCGCGATAGTCGGCGACGTGCTCCATAGCAGGGTGGCACGCTCGAATCTCTGGACGCTGCTCGCGGCTGGAGCGAGCGTTACGCTTTGCGGGCCAGCGACCCTCCTGCCGCGTTCGCTGGCTTCGAACTCCGAGACTGCAAGCTGCACGGTCACTACTCGAATCGAAGAAGCGCTAGACGGCGCGGACGTCGTGATGGCGTTGCGGATGCAGAAAGAGCGCCAGGACAAGGGACTCATACCCTCGCTCCGTGAGTACATCGCGCAGTACCAGATCAACGCGACGAGGCTGCAGCTCGCGACCCCGGGCGCGCTTGTCATGCATCCCGGGACCGATGAACGAAGGTATCGAAATCGCCCCCGAAGTCGCGCACGGTATGGCTTCGGTTATCGAAGAACAGGTTGCGAACGGGGTGGCGGTGCGAATGGCCATCCTCTACCTGATGGCGACGGGGAGGAACGCATGAGCGAAAAGTTGTTGCTGAAGAACGGGCGCGTTCTCGACCCCGGACAGGGCATCGACGCGGTACTCGATGTGCTGCTGGTCGATGGAAAGATCGCGCGGATCGCCTCTGATATCGAGTCCGATGGCCGGACGATGGACGTTGCGGGCTGCATCGTCGCGCCGGGGTTCGTCGACCTGCACACGCACCTTCGCGAACCGGGATTCGAGCAGAAGGGGACCATCGCAACCGAGACGCTGGCGGCGCTGCGAGGCGGATTCACCACGATTTGCGCGATGCCAAACACTTCACCGGCGCCCGACGCGGCAGATGTCCTGCGCGCACTACGCGAGCGAATTGAGCGAGATGCATGCGTCCGGGTACTCCCCATCGGCTGCATTACGCGCGGGCGCGCCGGCAAGGAGTTGGCCGAACTGGCTGAGCTACGCGACGGCGGCTGCGTCGCGCTGAGTGACGACGGCAACCCCGTCGCGAATGCGCGGCTCATGCGGAATGCGATGGAACTGGCGAAAGCCATGGACATGCCGATTTCAGAGCACTGCGACGACCCGGACCTGAGTCATGGTGGGTCGATGAACGAAGGTCGAGTGAGCGAACGACTGGGCCTGCCCGGCCAGCCGGAGGCCGCCGAGACCGCCGCCATCGCGAGAAACATCGCCCTCTGCGACGCAACCGGGGTAAGGCTCCACATCGCCCACGTGACGACTGCTCGCGGCCTCGAACTGGTAGCGGAGGCGAAACGCCGCGGACTACCGATCACCTGCGAAGTGACGCCGAACCACCTGTTCCTCACGGAAGATTCGGTCTTCGGGACGGGCACCGAGCCAGCCTATGACACGAACGCGAAGATCAACCCGCCGCTGCGGACCGAAGCGGACCGCAAGGCCCTGGTGGCCGGAGTAAACGCCGGAATCATCGACGCCATTGCGACCGACCATGCGCCACACGCGACCGAGGACAAGCTTTGCGAGTTCGACGACGCCGCGTTCGGGATCAGCTGCATTGAAACGGCGCTTGGTACGGTAATGACGCTCGTCGAACGAGGGGAACTGGAACTCGGCGCGGCGATTCGCGCGCTCTCCCACGGCCCAACCACCGTTTTCGGATTCGAAAGCGGGATCGGCACGCTCAACGTCGGGGCATCCGACATTACCGTCATCGACCCGGAGCAGCGATGGCGCGTCGACCCGAAGCGGTTCGCGTCCAAGGGGCGGAACACACCGCTCACGGGTGTCGAACTCACCGGCGTGGTGCGCGCAACGATCTTCAATGGCGCGGTGGCGCACGAAATGGAGCCTGCGAATGCCTGAGGCGATCCTGGTCCTGGCAGACGGCTCGGTATTCCCTGGTCGAAGCGTTGGCGCCGAAGGCACTGCGGACGGCGAAGTGGTGTTCAACACCTCGATGACCGGCTATCAGGAGATGCTTACGGATCCGTCGTACGCCGGGCAGTTGCTGACACTGACCTATCCGCTGATTGGGAACTACGGGATCGACGCGACGGTCGAAGAGTCGGCGAGGATTCAGCCAACCGGATTAATCGTGCGGGAGGCGAGCCTTCGCCCGAGCCACCTTCGCTCGCAGCACTCGATCGGTGAGTTCCTTCGAGACAGAAAAGTTGTCGCTATCGAAGGCGTGGACACGCGGGCCGTGACGCGAAGGATCAGGCAGTCGGGCGTAATGCTCGGGACTATCACCACAAACGAAACGCCCGAGGCCGCACTTGAGCGCGTTCGGGCGCTCCCCGGATACGACAACGTGAACTGGGTGAACTCGGTAACGACCGACCACGTCTTCGACTGGAATATCCCCGCCGGTGAGGGAAAGTATCGCATCGCGCTGCTCGATGGCGGGGTCAAGCGGAACATCATGCGTTCGCTCGAGTCGCTCGGCTGCTCCGTGCGAGTGTTCCCGTCGAATACGCCTGCCGCGGATCTTCTCGAGAACAAGCCAGACGGAATCGTCCTCTCGCCGGGGCCGGGCGACCCGCGACTGCTCGACGCAATGGTCGGCGAGGTCGGGAAGCTTATCGGAAAGGCGCCAATTCTTGGAATCTGCCTCGGACACCAGGTTGCGGCGAGGGCGCTGGGAGCGGGCACCTTCAAGCTGCCTTTCGGCCACCGAGGCGGGAACCACCCGGTGCAGGACACACAGACCGGGAAGGTCACCATCACTGCACAGAACCATGGATATGCGGTTGATGCGGATCACCTGAATTCAGCCGCTTATGTCAGCCATTTGAATCTGAACGACCAGACTGTGGAAGGGATCGCCCTGCGCCAAGAGCCACTGATGACTATCCAGTATCATTCCGAGGCCTGTCCCGGGCCGCTCGACAACTCATACATTTTCGACCGGTTCGTCGACATGATGGTATCCGTCCGTGGAGGGGTTCGATGACACGAACAACAGACATTCGCAGAGCGACCGAAAACGACGCCGAGGGGATCGCCGCGATTTTGCGTGGCCTCGGATCCGAAAACGTCGGCCTTGAAGGCCCGTTTGACGCCGAGCGGGTGAAGACCTGGCTTAACCGGCTTGGCACCGAAGGCGTAATCTTTGTCGCCACCGATGGCAGCATCCCGGTCGCCTTCGGCTCACTCGATTTCGACACCGCCCAACAAGACACAGGACTGCTCGGCGTGTGGGTTTCGCCGGATTACCGGCGGCGCGGACTGGCGACAGACCTCGCCGATGCGCTGGTGGAATTCGCGCGCGAACACGACTACCGCCGGATTCGCGGGCGCCTGCCCGACGGCAACGAACCGGCCTTGAGTTTCCTTTCCGCTATCGGGGCAATGGTGCCCTTGCGCAACCCCAACATGTCTTTCGAGTTGCCGCTCTGACGTGGAGAACGCGTTGCACGGACACCGCAAATGACGAATGCCTCTCGGCGGCGCAACAACGCGCCGGTAAGGCCACGCCGCCCCGCAACGGGCGTGCCGGATTTGCTGTTCGCGATCGGCATGATCATGTTGACGATGGGGTTCGTGTTCTTCATGGCATCCTTCTTCGACGACGACCTTTCGGCCGGCGACGCGGGGACGGCGCTTGCGAGGGTCTTCGCGGGATTGTTGGCGATTTCGGCGCTACTCACGTTCCTGATGGGAATCCTGCTGTTGCGAGACGACCGGCGCCGAGCGGATCACTACGTGGTGCCGCTTGTCGTTGGTGGGCTGATTGGGGGCATGGAATCGTCACTCTTTCTGAATCCGAAGAGTCCGGTGTTCCTGGCCCTGCCTTTGTTGCTCCTGGTCTTCGTCCTGCGCCCGGTCCGCCGCGGACTCGCGGGATGGACCCGGCGAGGCGGGAGTTAGGGGTGCAGCACGCACATCTGACCATCGATTCGATTCACATATCCATTTCGGAGGCCATGTTTGAAGCCAGCTAGCGTCCTCATCATCGGGTCCGGGCCAATTGTCATTGGGCAGGCCGCGGAGTTCGATTACGCAGGCACACAGGCCTGCAAGGCAGTCCGTGAAGAGGGCGTGCGCAGCATCCTCGTGAATTCGAATCCGGCGACGATCATGACGGACCTCGACATCGCGGATGCGGTGTACATCGAACCGCTGACCGTCCCCGTTCTCGAGCGAATCATTGCCAGGGAGCGCCCGGAGGGGCTGCTGCCGACGCTCGGCGGCCAAACAGGACTAAACCTGGCAGTGGAGCTTGCAAAGGCCGGAATCCTAGAGAAGTACAACGTCCGGCTGCTTGGGACTCCGTTGGAGGCGATTCGACGCGCCGAGGACCGGGAACTGTTCCGCGATATGCTCGAGAAACTGGGCGAACCGGTCCTCGAGAGCGTGGTCTGCCACACGGTGGCGGAGTGCGAGGCGGCAGCCGAACAAATAGGACTGCCGGTCGTCATCCGGCCCGCGTACACCCTCGGCGGTACTGGCGGGGGCATGGCTTTCACGATGGATCAACTTCGAACGGTGGGTGGGGGCGGCCTCGCCGCCAGCCCGATCACCCAGGTGCTGGTAGAGAAGAACCTGCTCGGCTGGAAGGAAGTCGAGTACGAGGTGATGCGGGACAGTGCGGGAACCTGCATCACCATCTGCAACATGGAGAACTTCGACCCGATGGGCGTCCACACGGGCGACTCCATCGTTGTGGCGCCATCGCAAACGTTGAGCGATAAGGACTACCAGATGCTCCGCTCGGCGGCGCTCCGAATCATCGACGAACTGGGGATCGAGGGCGGATGCAACGTCCAGTTCTCGCTCGCGCCGCGCAAGGACATCACCGACTGGCCGGGTGACCCGTATGATCCCCTGCCGTACCACGTGATCGAAGTGAATCCGCGCGTTTCGCGGTCCTCCGCGCTCGCTTCGAAGGCAACCGGATACCCGATCGCACGGGTGGCAGCGAAGATCGCCTGCGGGAAGACACTCGACCAGATAGCCAACGCCGTCACCAAGAAGACGAGCGCGGCCTTCGAACCGGCCCTGGATTACTGTGTCGTGAAGATTCCGCGCTGGCCTTTCGACAAGTTCGCGCTCGGGGCACGGCAACTCGGCACGCAGATGAAGGCCACCGGCGAAGTGATGGCGATCGACCGCTCGTTCGAGGCCGCGCTCAACAAGGCAGTCCGCTCGCTCGAAATCGGCGGCCATAGCCTCCTTTGGGAACGCCCCGAGTGGCGCAACGGCGGCGAGTTCCCGCTAGAAGCCACTGACGAACGTCTCTGGGCCCTGATGGCTGCCTTGCGCCGCGGAGCGAGCCCCTTCGACCTTTCGCGCCAGACATCGATCGACCCATGGTTCACCGAGCGCCTTGAGAACATCGTGACGATGGAGAGGCGGCTGCTGAACGAAGCGCTTACGCCAGATCTTCTACGGGAGGCGAAGCGGATGGGATTCAGCGATGAGATGGTCGGCCAACTCGCGGACCGGCTGCCTGAACAGATCCGGACGCAGCGGCATGAGTGGGGCATTCGACCGGTGTACAAGATGGTCGATACCTGCGCAGCGGAATTCGAGGCGGTGACGCCGTACTTCTACAGCACCTACGAACATGAGAACGAAGCGGAACCGCCCGAAGGAGCAACTGCGATCGTGATCGGCAGCGGGCCAATCCGGATCGGGCAGGGCGTGGAGTTCGACTACGCGAGCGTGCATGCCGCCTGGGCGCTGCAGGATGCCGGCATTCGCTCGATCATGGCCAATTCGAACCCTGAGACCGTCTCCACGGATTTCGATACCTCAGACCGGCTGTACTTCGAGCCGCTCGACGAAGAGGGTGTGCGCGACATCATCGAAAACGAGACCGGCTCCGGAGACGAGCCTCCAGCGGCCATCGTCCAGTTCGGCGGCCAGACCGCGATTAACCTCGCGGGACCTTTGGGCCGCGCGGGGCTGCCGATCATCGGTTCGAGCGCAGAAACCATCGACATGGCCGAAGACCGCCGGCAGTTCGAGCGATTCCTACAGGAACTTGGCATCCCGCAGCCTCCTGGCGCGGCAATCATGACCCTCGAAGAGGCGATGAAGACCGCCCAGACCATTGGCTACCCGGTGCTGGTGCGTCCTTCTTATGTACTCGGCGGTCGGGCGATGGAGATCGTGCAGAACGCCACGGAGCTGGTGACCTTCGTGGCACAGGCAGCGGAAGTCGCACAAGGCCGACCTATCCTGATCGACAAGTTCCTCGATGGCGCTGAGGTCGAAGTCGATGCCATCTGCGACGGCGAGACGGTGCTGATACCGGGAATCATGGAGCACATCGAGAAGGCCGGCGTTCATTCGGGCGATTCGATGGCCGTCTATCCGCCGCGAAACCTGGACCAGGAGGAACGCGACACGATCGTTGACTACACGCGGCGAATCGTCCTCGGACTTGGCGCAATCGGGCTGACAAATATCCAGTACGTGGTTCTGCCGAGGGTCCCGAATGAAGGTCCCCGGGTGTTCGTCCTCGAAGTGAACCCGCGAGCGAGCCGGACGGTGCCGTTCCTTTCGAAGGTGACCGGTGTTCCGATGGTCCAGTTGGCGGTGGGCGCGATGCTGGGCAAGAAGATTGCGGCGCAAGGGTATCCCGACGGCCTCTGGCCAGAACGCGACCTCGTGGCGATCAAGGCGCCAGTGTTTTCAATGTCGAAACTCGCGGGAGTCGATACCTACCTCGGGCCAGAGATGAAGAGCACGGGCGAAGTCATGGGCATCGACCGGACGTTCGAAGCAGCCCTGGCGAAGGCCCTCCTGGCCTCGGATCTCGCATTGCAGCCGGGAAGCAGCATCCTGCTCAGCATCAGCGACAGCACGAAGGCCGCAGCGCTCCCGCTCATGCGGCAGCTGGTAGAAGCGGGGTACACGTTCTATGCGACCGAAGGGACCAGCAAGATGCTCGCGGCGCTCGACATCCCCGTTACGTCTGTCACCAAAGTCCTGAGTGGCGAACACCCGAACGTCGTCGACGTGATCCGCGACGGGTCTGTGAAGTGCGTGCTGAATACCTCGGAGAACCGCTTCACCGGGTCGCTCCGCGATGGCTTCCATATTCGTCGGGCCGCCGCGGAACAACGGATCCCGTGTTTCACCTCGATCGACACGATGCGTGCCGCTGTGGAAGCGCTCGCGAGCGCTTCCGAATACGAAGTGGCGACCTTGCGAGAGTACGTGGGTTGAACATCGAGGAAGCCCGGATCATCTCCACAGCGCCGGCGTGGGATGGCGCGTTCATCACCTGGTTCCACGCACCGGCCATGACCAACGGCGTGGAAGCGGGCCAGTTCGTGATGGTTCATTGCGCGCCGGAGGGGGCCGACCCGATGTTCGCGCGGGCATTCAGCTACTACCGGATCGATGGCGACCGATTTGCGCTGCTCTATGCGGCGATCGGACGAGGGACACGGTGGCTTAGCGAGCAGCCTGCCGGGACCGCCATCCGGATGTATGGGCCCCTGGGGAACGGATTCACGTTCCCGGAGCCGCCCGCGAACTTGCTCCTCATCGGAGGCGGAGTCGGCGTGGCGCCGTTGGTGGACACTGCTGAGCGCGCTCTGAAAGCCGGTCACCACGTCGTCGCGATGATGGGCGGTCGCAGTGATCGACACCTTCTCGCCGCATCTGAATGGCCCAAGGAAGTCGAATATGTCGTCGCCACCGAGGACGGGTCGCTTGGAGCAAAGGGCTTCGTGACGCAGCACCTTGGTAAGTATCAGGAGTGGGCGAACCGTATCTACGCGTGCGGGCCGAATCCAATGTTCCAGTCTCTCGCAGACGTGTTACGGCACAACGGACGGCGCCAGTTCCCGGAGATCCTCATGGAAGAGAACATGCCCTGCGGTTGGGGGATGTGCTACGGGTGCGCCATCTTCACTAAGCACCACGGCGTGAAACTGTGCTGCAAAGACGGGCCGAAATTCAACCTGTTCGACGTGTTCTAAGCCGTCACGGTCAAACGCAGAGACGCGGAGGCGCAGAGGGTTTAGTGAATCCTTACGCCGGTTACTCCTGGAAACCGTGAACGACGCGACGAACGCCACGGTTTAGGACTTCGACATTGAAATTGATCAAAAGCCCAAGACGTTGGTTTGTGACCTTCAAGTACGAAAGAAGTTGCTGTTCATGAAGAGGGAGCAACTTTTCGACGGCTTTGAGTTCAACGACCAGACGGCCGTCGACGAGAAGATCCATCCGCCCTTCACCGACCGGGCGGCCGCGGTAGCCCAACTCGACAACCACTTGCCGAGCGAACGGAATGCCACGATGCTCAAGTTCGATCGCCATCGCAGACTCGTAAACAGACTCCAAGAAACCAGGGCCTAGCGTTCGATGAACCTCGATGGCGGCCCCAATTACACGACCGCTCAGATCGTTGAGCGATTCCTTCAAGGTCCTCTGCGCCTCCGTGCCTCTGCGTTTAGGACCCGTCCGCTTTGGGCGCGGCGCCGCCCATCATCCGGCGCATGACATCGGGGTTCATCCAGTTCCAGGGCGCGTTCGCAGTCCCCTGAACCCACTGGTCCCACTCTTTCGCCGCATCTTGCGCGAGCTCGCCAAGCTTCACGTTTGCGCCGACCAGCTTGCTGCCGGCAACGAAGAATTCACCCCATAGACCCAGCACTTCTGCGTATTGCTTTCCGAACTCCAGAGCGCTTTCGGATGGGCTGAAGAATCCGCGTGGACGTGAACGAGCCATGGTGCCTCCGGGGGATTACCGAGAGCGAAGTATACGCCGACGAGTAAACGCGACACGTAGTGACGAGTTTAGAACATATGTCTTGACATCAGAACGGGCGTTCGCCTAGGCTCACATCACTTTCGAACGGATGTGCGAACTCCAATGGTAAACCCCTTCCTGACTCTTGTTTTTGACCTCTTTCTCATCGGATCGGCCCTGACCGTAGCGGCAGCCATGGCGGCCGAGTACTTCATCGCGCGCGAGCCACACGTCGGCACCACCAGGCGAACCCGTCCTGTCCATTCGCGAGGATTTGAGCGTCGCGCGACGCGGGCGACTGTTCATCGGATTCCAGCGACGCGCCGGCGCGCCGCCTAAGGCTTGGCGGCGCGGCGAAGGGGGATGGGCTGCTGAAGCCCTCCCTTTCGCTTTCGATCCTGGACGCGGTCGACCGTGCGGACGCCGCGGATGATCTCAAGTCGAGAGAGCAGCCGAGAGAGCTGTTCGATGCCAGTGGTCTCGAGGGTCGCCTGAATCGACACCGAGCCATCGCCGATTTCGATGGTGCGGACACCCACCATGTTGACCTTGTCTTCCGTGACAACCGTCGTGATATCCCGCAGGAGGCCGACTCGGTCCCATGCCTCGATGAGGATTTGGACGGGATAGAGCTTCGTAACCGTGCCCCACTCAACACCGACGATGCGCTCCCGCTCCTCTTCATTGAGGATGTTGTGGCAGTCCGCGCGGTGCACAGTCACGCCACGGGTGCGAGTTACATACCCAACAATCTGATCGCCCGGGACCGGATTGCAGCAGCGAGCCATGGTGGTGAGCAGGTTGCCTATGCCGAGGACGCGCATTCCGGGGCTGCCGAGCGTGGCAGGCGCGAGCTTCTCCGGCATCTGAACGGGTGGTTCGGCGTTCGCTTCCTCTTCTTCGGCGATGATCGCCTGGAACTTCCGGGCGATTGAGTTCGTGCTGACGCCGCCATATCCCAGGGCAGCCAGGAAATCCTCCCACGACGGGAAAGGAAAAAACTGCTGAATCTGCTCCTGGCGCTCGCTCAAATCGAGACCCAGCCGGCGCATCTCTTTCTCGATCAGTTCCCGGCCGCGCTCGATGTTTTCGGCGCGCTCCTGCTTGCGGAACCACTGGCGAATCTTCTCTTTGCTGTGGGCCGTGCGGACGTAGCCAAGATGTCCGTTCAGCCAGTCGCGAGAAGGGCCTTTGCTGGCGCGGCTGCGCATGATGTCGATTACGTCGCCGTTTTTGAGCTGGGAGTTCAGTGAAACCATCCGCCCGTTGACCTTGGCGCCCACGGTCTGGTGGCCGAGGTCCGTGTGGATGCGGTAGGCGAAGTCCAACGGTGTGGCACCGGCGGGGAGGTCCAGGACGTCGCCCTTCGGCGAATAGACGAACACCTGGTCGTGGAAGATGTCGGTCTTCACGCTCTCGACGAAGTCGTCGTCGCCGGTGAGGTCGCGCTGCCAGTCCAGAAGCTGACGCAGCCAGGCAATCCGCTCTTCGTCTTTGCCCGTGTTCTTGGTGCCTTCTTTGTACTGCCAGTGAGCAGCGACGCCATACTCCGCGACGCGATGCATATCGTGGGTCCGGATCTGAATCTCGAGCGGGCGCCCGTTCGGCCCGATAACGGTCGTGTGGAGCGACTGGTACATCGAGTCCTTGGGATTTCCGATGTAGTCGTCGAACTGACCCGGGATTGGCCGCCAGAGGGCGTGAATGATTCCGAGAGCGTGATAACACTCCGAGACCGTGTCCACGAAAATACGGACGGCGAGGAGGTCGTAGATCTGGTCGAAGGTCTTCGACTGCTCGGAGTAGCGAATCATCTTCTGGTAGATGCTGGCGATGTGCTTCGCGCGACCGCTGACTTCCGACTTGATGCCCGCAGCATCGAGCTGAGCATGCAAAATGTCTGATGCTTCACGGATGAATCGCTCGCGGGTGACGCGTTTTGAGGAGAGCAGGTCGGCGATTTCGCGGTACTTCTCAGGTTCGAGGTAGCGGAACGAGAGGTCCTCGAGCTCCCATTTCACCTGCCAAACGCCGAGCCGGTTCGCGAGCGGCGCGAAAATCTCCTGCGTTTCAAGCGCGATGCGCCGCTGCTTTTCTGGCGGGAACGCCCAGAGGGTGCGCATGTTGTGAAGGCGGTCGCAGAGCTTGATCAGGACGACGTTGATGTCCTCGGCCATGGCCAGGAACATCTTGCGGAGGTTCTGGGACTGCGCCGTGCCGCGAGAGGGATCGACCCCGCCGATATTCATCGGGAGCTTGTCGAGCTTGGTTAATCCATCGACGAGCTTTCCAACGCGGGCTCCGAACTCTTCAACAATCGTCTCGTTCGCGACTCCACAGTCCTCCTGGACATCGTGGAGCAACGCGGCCATGAGTGCCTGGTGATCGAGTTCTAGATTCGCTGAAAGAAACGTAACGGCGACCGGGTGGGTGATGTATGGGTCGCCAGTCTTGCGAAGCTGACCTTCGTGGGCCTTGGCTGCGAACTCGTAGGCTTCTCTGATCCCATCGAGACGGTCGGCGGGGAGATACTCACCAGCCCGCCTGAGGACGGCATCGATGCCGACCTCCTCGGTTACCGGCTCCTGAACCCGCAGCACCAACGGCGAACCCTCTTTGCCCCGGAGGAATGGGAGCCTATCCTACCATGCATCCCCTTGTCGGAAGAACCACGGTTATGACCACGCGATTTCAAGCACCGCGCGGCACGCAAGACGTGCTCCCTGAAATGCAGCCCTACTGGGAGGCAGTTCACGACGCGATCCGCGTGGTAACGCAGCTGCACGGATTCCGCAGGATCGATACACCCGTCTTCGAATATGCGGGTGTGTTCGAAAAAGGGAGCGGCGACACCACTGACATCGTCGAGAAGGAGATGTACACCTTCGAAGACCGTGGCGGCGAAAAGCTTGCGCTCACTCCCGAAGGCACACCGGCGATTTGCCGCGCCTACCTCGAACACGGCATGGGCAGTTGGCCACAGCCTGTGCGCCTCTACACCACGCATCAGATGTTTCGCTATGACCGGCCACAGAAGGGTCGCTATCGCCAGCACACACAGTTCGACTGCGAGATTCTTGGCTCTACGGACCCACTTATTGATGCAGAAGTCATTGCGGTGCTCTGGCGCCTCTACACGATGCTGGGAATTCGCAACGTCGGCGTGCGACTCGGGTCGTTGGACGACCTGGAGCCGCGAAAGGCTTACATCGAACGGCTCAAGGACTACTATCGCCCGCACCTCGACAAGCTCTCCGAAGACAGCCAACGGCGGTTCGAGCGGAACCCGCTGCGGTTGCTCGACAGCAAAGACGAACGCGATCTCCCATACAAGGACGCGGCGCCAAAGCTGGTCGATTCGCTCAGCGACGAGGCACGGGCACACCACGAAACGGTGATGGCAGCGCTCGAAGCAACCGAAATTCCGGTTGAAGTCGACCCGCTGCTCGTGCGCGGACTCGATTATTACAACCGGACCGTGTTTGAAATTGTCCCGACCGACGATGCCCGCGCCCAGGGGACAGTTGGCGGCGGCGGTCGCTATGACGGACTCGTGGAATTACTCGGAGGACCGCCAACGCCCGGCATGGGCTTCGGCAGCGGCATTGAGCGGATGATCATCGAGATGCAGCGCAGCGGCGTTACCTTCGATGAGCGGGCGACAGCGGATGTCTACATCGTGAACCGAGCGGCCGGCGGGGCCGCGGCAGTGTTTGGGCTGGCTTCGCGTCTTCGTAGCGCGGGCATTCCGGCCATCTGTGGCGAATCGAACAAATCGATGAAGGCGCAGATGCGCGGAGCGAACAACTCCGGTGCGAAGTTCGCCGTGATTATCGGCGACGACGAACTCGCGCAAGGTGTTGGCATCGTGAAAGACCTCGCTGGTGACGCCGAGCAAGTCGCCGTTTCGCTTGGCGGAGTTGCCGCCACAATTCAAGCCAGCCTCAGAGCCTAGCGAATCCGGATGCTATGCTGGGAGTGTTCCGCGACAGGCGGAACGCCTCGTTTTCACCATGGACAATGCAATTCTCACCCAGCTAGAACGCCTTCGCGATCGGTTCAATGAACTGACGGAACAGATGGGGCGTCCCGAAATCGCGGCCGACTACGAGCAGGCGAACAAGCTCGCGATTGAGCGTGCCGAGCTCCAGAGCGTGGTGGAGATGTTCAACCAGCACGAAGAGGCGAGTAAAACCGCGGAAGACTCGCAACTGCTGCTCGCTGACGGCGACGCGGAAATGAAGGAGCTGGCCGAAACCGAGTTGTCTGAAGCGACGGCAAAGATGGAGCGGCTCGAGGCTCGGATTCGGCGAGGTCTGCTCCCGAAAGATCCCCGCGACTCGCGAAACGTGATCATGGAAATCCGGGGCGGAGCGGGTGGCGAAGAAGCCGCACTCTTCGCCTTCGAGTTGTACCGCGCGTACGCCCGCTATGCGGAACGCAAACGCTGGCACACGGACATTCTGAATGCATCCGAGTCTGAGAAGGGCGGCTTCAAGGAAGTCGTCTTCGAAGTTCGAGGCGAAGGCGCCTACTCACGCTTGAAGTACGAAAGCGGCGTCCACAGGGTGCAGCGCGTGCCCGAAACAGAGGCCCAGGGTCGAATCCACACGTCGACGGCAACGGTGGCGGTCCTCCCCGAAGCCGAAGAAGTCGATGTGTACTATCGAAGAGAAAGACATGCGGGTGGACATCTTCCACTCGTCCGGTGCCGGCGGGCAGAACGTCAACAAGGTCGCCACTGCGGTGCGCCTCACGCACATACCGACTGGCATCGTGGTCGTGTGCCAGGACGAACGTTCGCAGTTGAAGAACCGAGTGAAGGCGATGACCGTCCTGCGCTCACGGCTGTATGACATGCAGCAGAGCGCCGCAGACGCCGAAATGAGCGCCGATCGAAAATCACAAGTTGGCAGCGGCGACCGAAGCGAAAAAATCCGGACCTATAACTTCCCGCAGGACCGAATCACGGACCATCGCATCGGCCTGACCGTGCACAACATCCCCGACCGGCTGGATGGCAACCTCGACGACATCATCGATGCGGTCGCGACGGCGGACGAAGCCGAACGGCTGGAGGGCCTTGGGTGAACGCCCGCGCCGTAGCCTCCGAGGCCGCGGCTCGTTTGAAGGCCGCGGGAGTGGCCGATCCGCAGTTCGAGGCAGAGTTGCTCACCCGCGAGGCTGCCGGGGTAAGCCGGGCACAGTACTTCAGCGGAGTCGACCTCAGCCCGGAAGAGTCCGAAGTGCTCTCCGAATGGGTCGATCGCAGGGAACGCCGCGAACCGGCGCCGTACATTACCGGGCACCGAGAGTTCTTCGGGCGCGACTTCGGCGTCGGCAGCGGGGTACTCGTCCCCCGGCCCGAAACCGAGTTGCTCGTGGAGTTGGGCCTGAAGGAACTGGATGCCAACCCTAACGCAGTGGTCGTCGAGATTGGGACAGGGAGTGGGGCGGTGGCCGTTTCGATCGCGGCGGAGAGGCCGCGCGCCACGGTTGTCGCGACAGAGGTCAGCAATGCCGCACTGAACTTCGCGATGGCAAATGCGTTGAAGCACGCACCTCACCTGCAGTTCGTGCATGGAGACCTGGCTTCGCCAATCGGGCGAGCCGATGTGGTGCTGGCAAACCTCCCATACATCCCGACCTGGGAGATCGAAGCACTTGAACCGGAAGTCAGCCGCTGGGAACCGCGCGTCGCGCTCGATGGCGGGGTAGATGGTTACTCGCTGATTCGCGCGCTTGTCGAAGATTGCGCCAAGAGGCTGCGCCCAGGCTTCATCGGCCTCGAGGTCGGTTATGGGCAGGCGAACGATGTCGGTGGCATCCTGCGGGACTGTGGCGTCGAGCCCTGGTATGTGAAAGACCTCGCTGGAATCGACCGGATTGTGTGCGGCCGGTGGGCGTAAAACTCATCGCACTCGACATCGACGGCACAGTCATACCGCCGGATCGCTATGGCCACGAGCATGACCCTTCGGAACGCCTGACCAGGGCAGTCCGAGCGTGCGTTTCGGCCGGAATTGAAGTCATCCTCGCATCGGGCCGAATGTTTCCGGGCACGGCCCGGATTTCGCGACACTTTGGTTTGAAGTCACCGCTGATTTGCCAACAAGGCTGCTCGGTCCACCTTCCCGACGGGACGATGACGCACGAGTTTCCGATTGACCGCGCAGTCGCCCTGGAAATCTGTTACTTCGCCCGCGAGATCGACCGCGCCTACGAGTGGTTCAACCCGTTGCGGTATATCGCCTCGGCGAGGTCGCTCGCGACTGAACAATACGGGCAGGTCTCGGGGATAATCCCGGAGTATCAGTTCGAGCCCGAGAACTCGGGAATTCGCCCGACGGGCGTCGGGATCATCTCGTCACCGGCGGAGGCGAATGCCATCCACCGGGAAATCGTGGCCCGGCATGGTCACGAACTCCACGTCCTCGACTTTCCGGAAGTGACGGTGGCCGTCGCGCAGGAGGCGAACAAGGGTCATGCATTATCCCTGTTGTGCGACGACCTCGGGATCGATCGCTCCGAAGTCGTCGCTATCGGAGACAGCGTGAATGACGCCTCGATGCTCGCCTGGGCAGGGGTAGGCCTTGGCATGGCCCACAGCGACGCCTATGCGGTCGATGCCGCGGACGAACTGCTGCCCAAGGGCCCTGAGGCGCTCGCCGAGTTCCTGGAGACACTCGTCTAGTTCCCGGGGATCGTCAGCTCGGGTCGATGCGGTGCCACACGCGCATCAGGACAAGCCCAATACCGAAAATGATGAGCAGCACAACGCCCAGCGGCAGAACCGTATTGCCCCAGTCGATCCCAGCGCCGTCATCTTTGGTGGCGGCAGGTACTGAGTACTGACCCGTCAGGCCGCGAATGTCGCCCACAACTTCGACTTCAGAGAGTTGCGGGGCGCCTTCCTGAATCGCCCGACCGTCGCGGAGGAGATAGACCTGGTTGATGAGCGGGTAGGACGGCTCCGCGGCGTTGAAGACGTAGACCAGTGCTCGGTCACCGACTTGAAGCTCTGCTCGGGGGCACCCAAGGTCGTCGCCCGAGAATCTGATTAGTTCGGCGGCAGTCGGTCCCTTAAGGAATGCTTCGGGCTTGAGTTGGAGCGAATCCGTATCGAGCGCAACGACTTCGCCGATCACGATCACCTCGGACTCGGGAACAAATGTGATTGGGGAGTCGGGCTGGATGAGCGAGCACGCATATGCCTTCGGCGCGAAAACAGCGGCTCCCGCGAGGAGAGCCGCTGTCATCAGAGTTACCAGTGAGAGAGAGCTAAGCCTGCGACTGCGCAAACTGGTAGATCTTTCCTTCGGTCTTGATCGCCGGGGCAACGACCATTTCGGCCTGCTGGAATTCGCGGATCGTATGAGCGCCGCACATGCCCATCGACGTGCGTAGCGCGCCGACGAGGTTTTCAGTGCCATCGGTTCGACTGGTTGGGCCGAAGAGCGCCTTCTGGATTGTGGTGGAGACGCCAACGGCGACTCGGGTGCCACGCGGAAGGTTGGCGTGAGGAGTTGCCATTCCCCAGTGGTAGCCGCGGCCGGGTGCCTCGACGGTCGCCGCGAACGGCGAGCCCATCATGATCGCGTCGGCGCCGCTGGCGAAGCACTTGCAGACATCACCGCCGGTGCGGATGCCCCCATCGGTGATGATCGGGACGTAGCGGCCGCTTTCCTTGAAGTAGAAGTCGCGGGCCGCGGCGCAATCGATGGTCGCGGTGACCTGGGGGACGCCCATGCCGAGGACTTCGCGGCTGGTGCAGGCGGCGCCGGGGCCAACGCCGACGAGGACGCCGGTCACGCCGGTCCGCATAATTTCGAGGGTAGCCTTGAAGCCGACGGTATTACCGACGACGACAGGAATGTGAATGTCCTTGAAGAGCTTGTCGAAGCGAAGGCCTTCGGTGCTGTTCGACTCGTGCCGGGCGGTCGTCACAGTGCTCTGGACGACGAGGATGTCGGCGCCGGCTTCCTGAATGAGGGCCGCGTACTTCTTGGTGTTCATCGGCGTGAGCGACACGGCAGCAACGGCGCCACCGGCGCGCATCTCGTGAATCCGCTTGGCGATGAATTCTTCCTGGATCGGCTGGGCATAGGCTTCCTGGAGGAGGCGAGTGGCCTCGTCCCGGCTGGCAGCAGCTACCTGCTCGAGGATGCCAGTGGGGTCGTCGTACTTCGTCCAGACGCCTTCGAGGTTGAGGACGGCGAGGCCGCCGGCCTTCTGCATGGCAATGGCGAAGTTCGGGTCGACAACCGCGTCCATGGCCGAGGCGAGGAACGGAATCTCAAAATGATGGGGCCCGATATCGAGCCCCAGTTCAGTAAGTTCCGGATTGATAGTGACGTCACCGGGTACGATGGCGACCTCATCGAAGCCGTAGGCTCGACGGAGTTGCTTGAACACTGGCGCGGCGAAATCGTTTTCAGCAAACGGCGCAAGGCCGCTCTCCGGTGAGTCGGAGGCGGCGGAGGAAAAGTTGAGAGCAGTACTCAAGTCAGCGCAATCCCGGGGTTGGAGTTCTATCGAGTGTAGGAAACATCCTGCCGAGGGGTCAACACAAAATCGTGTCGATCATTCGGTTATGTGCAATGCCGATTATGGATTGCGTCAATGACCCCAGAGCTACTACCCGGGCTTTATGTCCTGGCCACTCCTATTGGCAACCTCGGCGACCTCTCAGAACGGGCGAATACCGTCTTAAACGCCGCCGAAGTTGTCGCGGCGGAAGACACTCGCACCAGCGGATTCTTGGTAAAACGCGCCGGCGGTAAAGGCCGAATGGTCAGCCTGACGGAACACAACGTGGAATCACGCACTCCGGGACTGCTGGAATCCGCGCGCAACTCGGTGGTGGCGCTCGTCTCAGATGCCGGAACTCCAGTAATCGCGGATCCCGGTGCGCGCCTGGTAGAGGCAGCTCACGCGGCTGGAGTGACGGTGGTTGCGATTCCCGGTCCGTCGGCGCTGGTAGCGGCGATTTCCGTATCAGGATTTGAAGGATCGGACGTGCTCTTTATCGGCTTTCTACCGAAGGCGAAGGCAGAGCGAATCGCGCGGCTGAGCCAGGCGGCAGCCGCGGCGACCGTCTTCGTTTTCTTCGAAAGCCCCAACCGGCTTTCAAAGACGCTCGCTGAAATGGCAGAGCACCTTTCGAATCCTGAAGTCGTAGTCTGCCGCGAGCTCACCAAACTTCACGAGGAGATCGCGAGGGGCCGCGCCTCAGAGCTCGCGCCAAAGTTTGAATCAACGCGCGGCGAATGCACGGTGGTCGTTCGAAGCGAGCATATCTCGGGTGCCAGGGCCGAGGTCGATCCGACTGAACTTCTTGCCGCTATGAAACGCGCCGGTGCGCGCCGTTCGAACGCGGCTTCGGAGGTTGCAAAACTGACCGATCGAAAGCGCGATGAGCTCTACGCGGAATGGGATGCGCTCTGAGTCCGGCAACGGTCGCTGTGCTAGACTCAAAACCACTCTTTTCCTTCAGGTAGCTTCGTGTCCGAACGGATCCTTGTCTGCGTAGCGTGGCCCTACGCCAATTATTTGTTGCATGTCGGTCAGGCTGCCGGGGCGTATCTGCCGTCGGACATTTTCGCGCGATATCAGCGTCTCAAGGGCAACGATGTCCTGATGGTGTCGGGCTCTGATTCGCACGGCACACCGATTACGGTGGCGGCGGACAAAGAGGGCGTTGAACCCCAGGTCATCGTCGACCGCTACCACGCGAAAATCCTTGAGGTTTGGGAGCGCTTCGGCATCTCGTTCGACCTCTACACCACGACGCTGACGAAGAACCACTACGAAGTCACGCAGGATGTCTTCCTCCGGCTTAAAGAGAACGGCCTGCTTTATCCGAAGACCGAGGAGTACCTCTTCGATCCGGAAGCACAGCGGTTCCTGCCCGACCGTTATGTCGAAGGCACTTGCCCCAACTGCGGCTACGAAGATGCCCGCGGCGACCAATGTGATAACTGCGGGAAGACGCTCGACGCGGTCGAATTGATTAATCCGCGAAGCAAGATTTCTGGCGCGACACCGATCCTGAAGCCTTCAGAGCACTACTTCCTCAGGCTCTCGGCCATGGAAGACCAGCTCAAAGAATGGGTGGGTAAGCAGGCGCACTGGAGGCGTAACGTCCTCAACTTTACGCTCGGTATGTTGAATGAAGGCCTCAAGGACAGGGCGATCACTCGGGATATTTCCTGGGGAGTGCCTGTCCCGGTTGAGGGTTACGAAAACAAGCGCATCTACGTTTGGTTCGATGCCGTGATCGGATACCTCTCCGCCAGCAAGGAATGGGCTCAGACCACAGGCGACCCGGAGGCGTGGCGGCTCTACTGGGAAGATCCAAAGGTCCGTTCGTATTACTTCATCGGGAAAGACAACATCCCCTTCCACACGGTCATCTGGCCGATGATGCTGATGGGCTATGGCGGGCTAAACCTGCCATCGGATGTGCCCGCAAACCAGTACGTGAACTTCTCCGCGAACCAGAAGCAGAGCAAGTCCAAGGGCACCGGAAACTGGATGCTCGAACTGCTCGATACCTACGCGCCCGATGTCGTGCGTTTCTACCTGACGATGGTGCTCCCAGAAACGACCGACACCGAGTTCCGCGAAGAAGACCTCGTGCGTGCGAACAACGACATCTTGATCGCGACGTGGGGCAACCTTGCGAACCGCGTGATTTCGATGATCCACCGCAACTTCGAAGGGGTCGTGCCCGAAACAGGGGCGCTTTCTCCCGAGTCTCAAACGATCCTGCAGGACGCCCAGTCCGCGTTCGAGAGCATCGGCGCCGAAATCGATGCCTGCCACTTCCGGTCTGCCCTGCAGGAAGCGATGAAACTCGCCCAGTCAGCGAACAAGTACCTCGACGAGCGCGCCCCATGGAAGGCCGTGAAGACGGATCCTGCGCACGCGGCGGAAACGCTCGCGACCGCACTCAACGTCATCAACGCGCTCAAAGTGCTCCTCCATCCGGTGTTGCCGTTCTCGACAACGCAGTTGCACGAAGACCTGAACCTCTCTGGCGGGCTGATCGACCACGGCTGGACCTTCCGCGAGATCCCGGCCGGGACGAAGCTGCATCCAGCACGGCCGCTCTACACAAAAATTGACACCGAACCGGTCGGGGCGAGCGCATGACCGGAGCCTTCGACACGCACTGCCACATCCAGGACCCGAAGCTCTTGGCCGACTTCGATGGCGTCATCGAACGGGCGCGACTCGCTGGACTGTCAGGCATGGCACTGTGTGGGTACGACGCACCGTCGAATGAACTCGCACTTGAGCTGGCTCAGCGCTCCCCACTGCTATTCCCGGCGGTTGGTTACCACCCACACGAAGCGGACGAAGTCACGCCAGCGATGTTGGCCGAACTCGAGTCCCAGGCGCGCCGAGACGAAGTCATCGCGATTGGCGAAATCGGACTGGATTCGTACCGAAACCTTTCGAGCGAGGCGAATCAGCGAAAACTGATCGACGAGCAGCTTGAAATCGCACTCCGCGTCAATAAGCCGGTGTGCGTGCATTCACGGTCAGCTGAGGAAGTGATCTTCGAGCATCTCGGGCCATACGCCGCGAAGGCGCGCGAAAACGGACTCACGGTGCCCGGCGTGATGCACTGCTTCGGCGGCACGTATGAACAAGCGCTGCCTTATGTCGAGGCGGGCTTCGTGGTTTCGATTGCTTGCACCATCACGTACCCCAAGAACGAGACAACCGCCCGACTGGCTCAGCTTCTGCCGCTGGATGCGCTGGTAATTGAGACTGATAGCCCGTACCTTCCGCCTCAGACGAGGAGGGGCAAACTGAACGAGCCGGCACAGGTTGTTGAAGCTGCCAGGGCCATCGCCGAGGTACGCGGCGATACCTTCGAGCGCGTGCTCGAGGCGACCACGCGCAACGCAGAGCGCCTGTTCCGCATCCAGGTGCCCAGCGTGGTAGGCGCCGCATGACCCAGACACCGACGAAGCCGCTCTACGGACCCGTCCACGAGGACATGATCCTCGTCGAGGACCTGCTCGAATCCACGAAGCAGGTAGAACTCGGCCCGCTCAAACGAATGCTCGACCACGCGCTCGAGGCTCGCGGCAAGCGCCTCCGCCCCGCATTGGTCTTGCTCGCGGGAAACCTCGGTGACTACGACCTCAACCGCCTTGTGCCTCTTGGCGCAGCCATCGAACTGCTCCACACGGCCAGCCTGGTTCACGACGACGTTGTTGATGGCGCCACGAGCCGCCGGGGCCGCCCAACAACCAATGCCGCGTTCGACAACGCGATTACGGTGCTCCTCGGCGACTACATGTTTGCCAACGCTGCAGAAATGGTGACTCGGACCGGCAGCCTGCAGGTTACCCGGCTCTTTGCGCTGGCCCTGATGAAGATGACGAGCGGCGAACTCGACCAGGACGCAGCCGCGTTCGACGTTGGAAAAGACGTTCACCAGTACCTCTGGCGAATCGGGGGCAAAACTGCTGCGCTGATTGCGAATGCAACCGAAGGCGGCGCGGTCCTCGGGCACAGCGACGAGCGGACTGTCGAGGCGATGCGGACGTACGGTTACAGCCTTGGCATGGCCTTCCAGATTGTCGACGACATCCTCGACTTCACCGGTGATGAAGAGTTGATGGGCAAGCCCGTCGGCAGCGACCTTCTCGAAGGCACCGTCACGCTGCCCGGGCTGCTGTTCATCGACAAGTACCCTCGCGATAACCCGATCAAGCGCTTCTTTACCGCTCGGCGAGAACGCCACCTGCGCCTACAGGAAGCGATCGACGCAATCCTCGCATCGGACGCAATCGATGCCTCGATGAACATGGCACGCGACTATGTCCGACGTGCCAATGAGGCGATCGAGTTTCTCCCGGCTTCCGAGGCGAAAGATTGCCTGATGGAACTCGGCGAATACGTCTTGAACCGCCGGAGCTAGCCTGCGGCTTACGTTCCCAGGTTGTTCGGCGCGTGGATCGGGGTTCCCTTTTTCACGGAGCGGCCTTGTTCAGCCAGGGCGGGAACGTCCGATGGCGCGACCGGGTTCTTGTACAGGTCGACAAGGTCGCCCTTTGCAGCGAGGCGCTGCATTTCCTTGATGTCTTCGCGCTCACCCTTGGACTTGCGGGGCTTAGGCGTCCGCTTGTTGACCTCGGGGTGCTCGTTCGGCTTTCCGCTCGAGACGAGCGAGTTCACCTTGTGGCCGAGATGGTAGAACTTCCCATCGTCCGGAATGCGGCGCGGATACCCGTCCCGGTAGGTAAACGCTGCGAACGAAGTCGGCATGATGCGACCGGCGTCCTTGTAGCACTGCGGACAAGGAACCGGCTCAGTAGCCTCGCGAATGGGGCGCAACTCCTCGAAAATTCCGTTGCAAGGCTGGCAAAAGTATTCGTACAAAGGCATAGGATTAGTCCCGCTTGGTTTCCAGATGTGGTGATGATTGTACATGGCTCGATGGTTCGAGGTGGGGAGGTCGTAAAGAGCCAGCCAGAGCGTCGAGGTAGCGCCCAGAATTGGTCTCGCGGTCGAGGACCGCGCGAATAGCCTCAGCGAGAGAGCGACTGAGTTCGGCTTCGAGTTCAGAATCGAGCCGAAGACCCGCAAACTCACCCATCGTGGCCGTTGAGGCGAACCGCAACACTTTCACCGCGCGGATACTGATGAGCCGGCCGGAGCCGGCCTGAGCCCGGCAGGATTCACAGACGAGACCCCCAGAACCAACCGAAAAGAGTGTCTCGGATTCGGGCAGGCGGGAACCGCATAGGGCGCAACTGACGAGCTGCACCTCGTAGCCGGTGAGGGCGAGGATGTGCAGTTCGAAATACCGGCCGACGGTAAGCGGCGAGGCGTCCGCCAGGGCCTCCAGGAGCTCGACAAGGAGGTCATACAGCTCGACCTGGACCGCGTGGTCCACCGTGAACCGATCGACGAGCTCGCAGCAATAGACCGCGAGTGTCAGGCGGTCGAGGTCGTCCCGTACGGCGAGGTACGGACGCGATGGTCTCGGCCTGGGTGAGGATGTCGAGGCTTCGGCCCGTGGCAATGTGCAGCTGGCTCCGCGTCAACGGTTCGAGGTGCCCTCGCATACGGCTCTTCGTCTTGCGCACACTTCGAGCGACCGCATCGAATTTCCCCAGCGTCGGGCTGAAAATCGTGAAAATTGAATCGGCCTCGCCCAGGTTGCGGCGCCGAAGGATGATCGCCTTCGGTGTTGTAGCTCCGTGCGCGGGTAGCCATGGCTAGACTTCCCGGCGACCTTCGAGCGCACGGGCAAGGGTGACATCGTCGGTGTATTCGAGGTCGGCGCCGCTTGGGAGACCCCGGGCGAGACGGGTGACACGGACGCCTGCCGGGCCAACGAGGCGCTGGACGTACATCGCGGTCGCCTCGCCCTCGAGGTTGGCGTTCGTCGCCATGATGATTTCCTGGATTTCACCGGCCTGCAGACGGACCGACGAGTTCGCGGACGTGGATGTCCTCTGGACCGACACCGTCGATTGGGTTCAGGACCCCATGGAGGACGTGATACTGGCCGCGGAAACCACCTGAACGTTCGATGGCAAGCACATCGAGAGGCTGCTCGACGACACAGACCATGGTCTTGTCGCGCCGGTCGTCGTCGCAGTAGCCGCACGGGTCCTTCTCAGTGATGTTCAGGCAGACGGAGCACAGCCGTATTCGGCGTTTCACGTCCATCACCGAGTCGGCGAGAGCGAGCGCATCCTGTTCGCTAGTGCGGAGGATGTGATAGGCGAGGCGCTGCGCGGACTTCGGCCCGATCCCGGGGAGGCGGTGAAACGCCTCGATGAGCCGCTGGATTGGCTCGGGAGTGGAAGGAACCTCGGCCATCGAGGTGCTTAGCCGAGACCGAGCCCGGGAAGGCCGAGACCGCCGGTGATGGCTCCGAACGATTCGTTTTGGAGCGCTGAGGCCTTCTCTGCGGCGTCGGCAATCGCGGCCATGATGAGGTCCTGGAGCATCTCAACGTCTTCAGGATCGACGACGTCGGGAGAGAGGGTGATGCCGGTGATTTTCTGCTCGCCGGACATGGCGACTTTGACCGCACCCCCGCCGGCTGAGCCCTCGATGCTGGTCGCAGCGAGTTCGGCCTGCGCCTTTGCAAGCATCTCCTGAGCCTGCGCGAGGGCACCCTGGTTCCCTCCACCGCCGCCCATGGAGCTTCGTCCGGGGAGACCACCGCCGCTTCCGCCACGCCGGAGGTATCTGTTGTTACCGCTACTCTTTGCCATCTATTGGTCCTTCCCAATGGGTGTCGCGCCCATCGCCCGGGCGGCTTCGGCGAGATGGCCTTTCGGCATCTCCCGCTTTGGCTGAACCGAGCCATCCATCAACGTGACCTTCAGCGTAATGGGCCTGCCAAGGATGGCGGCCGCCTGTTCTTCGACCATCGGACGGCAAGCGCTATCCACCTTTTCCATTGGCATCTTCCGCTGGAACCCAAGTTCGAGCACGTCGGCGTCCATCTGCAGGACCTCAAACGAGCCATTGAGCCACATCGCGAGAGTCGGATTGATCATCTTGCAGTTCTCATAAAGGTCGCGGCTAAAGCGTTCTTGCGGCGAGAGCGGGGTGTTCCCAGGAATCGTGGCAGCTGGAGCCGGACGGGCAGGGCGCGTGCCCGCGGGGGCTTTTCCACCGGCGCTGGCCGGCATGGCGGCAACCGCTGGTGCAAGCCCGCCACCGAGGATTGCTGTGGCGCAGGCAACTTCAAGCGGGATAGGGCTGGCCGGGTCGAGGCGGAAGTCGGCGCGCGCGAGTTCGGCGACCGCCGAAGTGAGCTGGCGGATTCCGGTACCGCCAGCGGCGGCGCCCACGAGGTCAGCAAATGGATGCTCCGGCCGGGCTTCGCCACGAATCACGTCCGGGAGAATGTCTCGGATGAGGTCGATGACCGCGCGCGTAAAGCGAGCGATGTCGATGCCGTCATCGGCGACGGACCGGGCAATTTCGAGTGCAGCACCGAGATCCTCTTCGAGGATGGCCCGCACGACGCCAGCAACGCGCGCATCGTGTACCTGGCCCATGGCAGCCAGGACATCGTCGACGGTTGGATGGGCACCATAGCGAGCGGCCACCTGTTCCATCATGGTTATTGCGTCGCGAAGCCCTCCGCGTGACTGGACTGCGATCGCCGCCAGACCTTCTTTCGGGAAATCGAATCCCTCTTCCTGTGCAATGAAATCCAGTCGGGCAACGCTTGCTTCGTTATTGATGCGATGAAAGTCGTGCCGCTGGCAGCGCGAGATGATTGTCGGCGGGCATCTTGTGGAGTTCCGTCGTAGCGAGGATGAAGACCGCGTGAGGCGGCGGCTCTTCGAGCGTCTTCAGGAGCGCATTAAACGCTCCATCGGTGAGCATGTGGACTTCGTCGAGCAGGTAAACCTTGCGCTTGAGGTCAGACGGAGCGAAGGCAATCTTCTCGCGAAGTTCGCGGATGTCTTCGATGCCGCGGTTGCTCGCCGCGTCCATCTCGATGAGGTCGAGGGCGGAGCCGTTGAGAATCGCCGTGCACGGCGCGCATTCGTTACAGGGCTCGCCATCGGTGAGGTTCGCGCAGTTCAGTGCACGGGCGAGAATCCGAGCGGTGGTGGTCTTTCCGGTGCCTCTCGGGCCGCTGAACAGGTACGCGTGCGCGACCTGACCGGTCGCAAGCGCATTGCGCAGCGTCCGTACGACGTGGTCTTGTCCGGCGACTTCATCGAAGCCGCGAGGACGCCATTTCCCGTAAAGCACACGCACCCCGGAACGATTTGAGCTAGTGCCAGTATAGAACAGATGTACCGCTCGAACGACCTGCCCTTAGTGCTGGTGGACGAGTTTGAGGTCTCCAAGGTAGTGCTCTTCGCGAGCCCTCATCCGAGTTTCGTCCTCGGGGCTGGTGACGTGGTCGTAGCCGCAAAGGTGAAGGATGCCGTGCGTAAGCAGATGCGCCATCTCGGAATCGAGGGGATGCCCCGCGAGTTCCGCCTGGCGGACGGCGGTCGGCAGTGAAATCGCGATATCGCCGAGCAATGGCTCTTCGGAGAGGCCCTGGACGAAATCACCGGCCTCATCCGGGAACGAAAGCACATCTGTGGGTTCGTCGATGCCAAGAAACTGGTGGTTCATCTGGCGAATCTCTTCGTCATCGGTGATGAGAATCGCGAGGGCGGTACTCGCCTCGACGTTCTCGCCCGCCATCACCCGCACGGAGAGGTGATGCAACGCCTCTACGTCGAGGCCGGGTGCCTCGACGGCCACTTCAATGGAAATGTCGTAGGGAAGGTCGTCGTACACGGTGCCAGTCTATCGCGCGAAGATCTCGACCGCGTTTTCAGCGGCCGAGATGAGCGGCATTGGAAGGATTCCGAAGACGAGCACGCCGAGAGTCGCGACGCCGAGTGCCATCCCGATTGATGGCGATGTGCTGATGGTTTTCCCGTCTTCAGCTTCACCAAGGAACATCTGGCGCGCGACGGAGAGGTAGTAGAAGCCGGAGATGACGCTGTTGAGCACTCCGACTATGACGAGCCAGAGCAGATCGGCGCGAACACCAGCGTTGAAGATGTAGAGCTTCGCCCAGAACCCAGCGGTAGGCGGAATTCCGGTGAGAGAGATGAGACAGAACGCAAGTCCCAGGGTGAGGAACGGGGAGCGCTTCCACATCCCGGCGTAGTCTTTGATCTGGTCGCTGCCGATCTTCTGCGAGATGGCAATGATGGCGACGAAGGCGCCGAGGTTTGTGAAGGCGTACGTGGCCGTGAACAGCAGGATGCCGCTCGCGCCGAGCGTGAACTCATCACCCTTCACCGAGATTGCCGCGAGACCGATCATGAACGTCCCGGCCTGCGCGACCGACGAATACCCGAGCATGCGCTTGATATCGGTCTGGACGATGGCCATCAGGTTGCCAAGGGTCATAGACACGGCAGCGAGGATGGCGAAGATCATCGACCAGTCGTCGCTCAGGAAGTCCTGGCCGAGGGCTTCGAAGAAGATGCGCGTAACGACCGCGAAGGCCGCGGCTTTCGACCCGACTGAGAGGAAGGCGGCAACCGGAGTCGGCGCGCCCTGGTAAACGTCCGGTACCCACATCTGGAAGGGGACGACGGCCATTTTGAAGCCGAAGCCCGCGATGAGGAGGACCATCGAGAGGACCAGCAGCGAGCGGTACTGCTCGCCGTTCGCCTGAATGCTCTCTGCGATTTCGGGAAGCATGGTCGAGCCGGTAACTCCGTAGAGCAGCGCCATTCCGTACAGGAGCAACGCAGACGCGATGGCCCCAAGAAGGAGGTACTTCAGACCAGCTTCACTCGACTTCCGGTCCTTCCCCCAGCCCGCGAGGATGTACTGGGGGATGGAAGAGAGTTCGAGCGCGAGGAAGATCGTGATCAGGTCTCGCGCCGAGGCGAGGAACATCAGGCCACCGCAGGTCGTCAGGACGAGGGCGTAATACTCGCCCTGCCCGCGCCCTTCGCGGTTCACCCAGTCGATTGAGGCGAGGACAACGGTCGCGGTGATGCCTGCGAAGAGGTAGTAGAAGAAGACCGCGTACTCATCGAGGGCGAGCGTTCCGCCGAAAGCACTCTGGTACTCATCGCGAGCAACCCAGGAGGTCGTCCAGAGGGCGGAAACGAGGATGCCGAGAATGGCGATGAACGGCAGGTATCGGCGGTGCTGCGGCAAAAGGCCATCAACGAGCAGCACGACGCCGGCGGTGCCAAGGACTGCGAACTGCGGGCCTACGAGGTCGATGCCGTTCACGAGTCCACCCTTATCATGATCGCTTCAATGGCAGGATCGATCATGTCCATCATGATTGCGGGATAGACCCCGAGAAGAATGACAAGCGAAGCGAGACCAACGACGACGGCATGCTCCCACCAGTGGTTCTGGTCGGTAACGTCATCCCATTCGTGCCGAACCGGACCGAAGACAACACGCTGCATGGTCCAGAGGATGTAACCCGCGGACAGCACGACACCGAAGATTGAGGCGAGCACCGCCCACTCGAATCGTTCGAATGTCCCGAGGAAGACGGTCACTTCGCCGATAAATCCGGCCATCGCGGGCAGTCCAAGGCTGCCGAAGCCGGCGAACACCATCCCCGTGGTAATCAGAGGCATCTGGCGAGCGAGGCCGCCGAGGCGGGCGATTTCGCGTGTGTGCGTGCGTTCGTACATGAGCCCGACCATCACGAACATCAGGCCCGTGATGAGTCCGTGGGCGAGCATCTGGTAGGCGGCGCCGGTGAGGCCGGTATCGCCAAGGGCGCCGATGCCGAGTAGCACGAGACCCATATGGCTGACCGAGGAATACGCGATGAGGCGCTTCAGGTCAGTCTGGCGAAGGGTGATGAATGCGCCGTAGAGAACGCTCACCGCACCGATCCCGACGAACCAGATATCCCAGTCGTGAGCGACGCTCGGCATCATCGTGACGCACATGCGAATGAGCCCGTAACCGCCCATTTTCAGGAGGACGCCTGCAAGCATCACGGAGACCGCAGTAGGGGCGTCGCCGTGAGCGTCCGGCAACCAGGTGTGAAGTGGGACGATCGGCAGCTTCACGGCGAAGCCGATGAAGAGGAAGAAGAAGACCCAGCCAAGTGGTATCAGGGTATTGCTGAACTCGGTTTGGCCGAGGACTTCGATGTCGAACGTGTTCGCGTTGAAGGCCAGCACCAGGATGCCGATCAGCATGAATGCCGAGCCGGCGATCGTGTACAGCACGAACTTGGTCGCCGAGTACTCCTTGCGGCCCGAACCCCAGACCGCGATGAGCAAGAACATCGGGAAGAGCTCGAGTTCCCAGAAGAGGAAGAAGAGCAGGAAGTCGAGCGAAACAAAGACGCCGACAACAGAACTGGTCAGGACCATCAGACAGGCGAAATAGGCGCGTGGGCGACTGGTCACGCTGAACGAGACGAGGACCGACGCAACGGTGAGAACGGTGGTCAACACGAGGAGCGGCATGCTCAGTCCGTCGACACCCAGGAAGTACTGGAGGTTGAACTGGCCGATATCAACCCACTTATGGCGTTCGGTGAACTGGTATCCATCCGCATGGAGGTCGAAGGCGAAGAACATCTGGACCGAAAGCGCGAGCATCGCAACGGCAGTTCCAAGCGCGATCCATTTCGCGTTCTGCTCCATCGACTTCGGCAGCAGCAGAATGACGGCCGCGGCGACAGCGGGGAGGAAGACGAGGATGGTGAGTTCCATGGACGCCCTCCTACAGCGGGTTCGCCGCGTAAACCGCGACGACGATTACAAGGATTCCGGCGACGATCCCGAGCCCATAGCCCTGGACCTGTCCGGTTTGAATAACGCGCAGGCGAGTGCTCGCTTCGCGGGCGACCCGTGCGCTGCCGTTCACGATGCCATCGACCACGTAACGGTCGTTCGCCTGCAGGAGACGGTTCCAACCACGCTGCATGATGCGAGTGACGATGACGTCTTCGTAGAGGCGATCGAGGTAGAACTTGTTCTCAAACATGATCGCCAGCGGTGCGAAGGTCGAGCGAATTGATTCCGAGGTGACCCACTTCTTCATGTAGATGGCGTAGGCGGTGCCGATACCGGCGAGGGCAACGATGGTCGAGCTGATGGCGATGCTGAGTTCGAAGGTGCTGCCTTCATGGCCAACTTCCGGTAGAGCGGCCTCGATAAAGTCCTTGAAGAGGTGGTCGTAGGCGAGCCAGCCCGCGACGATGGCCGGCACCGAAAGGACGATGAGAGGAACTGTCATCACCCAGGGCGACTCGTGCGGGTGGGCCGGATCGCCGTGGAAGTGAGAGTCTTCGTCGTGGTGGTCGACCGGTTCGCCGCCTTTGTACTCACCGTGAAAGGTGAGGAAGATCGCGCGGAACATGTAGAACGCTGTCATGAAGGCAACGCCCACGCCGATGACCCAGAGGGCGCGGTTCTCGCGCCATGCATCGAGCAGGATCTCGTCCTTCGACCAGAAACCGGCGAGCGGGAAGATTCCGGCGAGGCTGAGCGAGCCGATCATGAAGGTCCAGTAGGTGATGGGCATGTACTTCTTCAGACCACCCATCTTCCGCATGTCGAACGTGTTCGTGCTGTGGTTCACCGAACCGCTGCCGAGGAAGAGGAGCGCCTTGAAGAAGGCGTGTGTGAACAGATGGAAGATGGCGGCGACGTACCCGAGCGCGCCGAGGGCAAGCATCATGTAGCCGAGCTGGCTGATGGTTGAGTAGGCCATGACGCGCTTGAAGTCCGTCTGGACGAGTGCGATACAGGCGGCCAGCAGTGCCGTAATGGCACCGATCCAGGCGATGACTTCCCGCGCATCGCCGGAAGCTTCGAAGACCGGGAAGAAGCGGGCGACGAGATAGACGCCCGCGGCGACCATCGTCGCTGCATGGATGAGGGCAGAGACCGGCGTTGGGCCTTCCATGGCGTCCGGCAGCCAAACGTGGAGCGGGAACTGCGCCGACTTTCCGGCCGCGCCGGCGAATAGGCCAAGCGCGAACAGGGTCACTATCTTGCCTTCAGCGCCGCCGTGCAGCGCCCAATCCTGGATGGCGGTGACGTCGAATGCCGCGTCCGGAATTTCTCGGAAGATCAGCAGAAGTGCGGCGAGCAACCCAAGGTCCCCGATCCGGGTGACGATGAACGCCTTCTTGGCGGCTGCAGCCGCGCTCGGCTTGTGGAACCAGAAACCGATGAGCAGGTACGAACAGAGACCGACCAGTTCCCAGAAGACGAATATCTGAAAGAGGTTGTCGGCGAGCACGAGCCCGAGCATCGAGAATGTGAAGAGGCACATGTGGGCGAAGTAGCGGCCCTCGCCCTTGTCGCCATCCATGTAGCCGGTCGAATACATCTGAACGAGCATTGAGACGCCCGTCACGACGATGAGCATCACCGCCGTCAGCCCGTCGACGCGGACGCCCAGGTTGACGGTCAACGAGCCAGCGGTGAACCACTCGTGCGTGTACTGCCGCACGCCGCCGTCAGCGTCCATGACGTTGAAGAGGACGAAAACGCTCAGGATGAACGCTGTGCCAACCCCGGCGAAGGCTAGCCATCCGGCAATCGCCGGGAACTTTCGAGCGTAGGCGGCAATGATCGCCCAGGTGGCGAGCGGGGCAATCAGGATCGCCCAGAGCACCTGCTCGGAGACGGAGGGAATGCCTCCAATATGTTCAGCGGCCTGGAGAAATAGCATTGGCTAGATCTTCCTCAGGATTTCGCGGGCGACATGAGCCTTCCCGGTAGGTACATAGAGCGTCCGTTCGTCTCGCATCGAAGCCTTTTCGCCGTAGCCGATTGGCGGCACGACACGCACCGAAAGGCCCTCGGCGGCGAAGAGTTCGCGCCAGGTTTCGGCCACGTAGGCGTTGCGCACGGTCATGAATTCAACCCACATCGACGGTCACGACCTCAACAAATTCATTTGGTCGACGTCCACCGTGTCGCGGTTTCGGTAGACCGAAACAGCGAGCGCGAGGGCGACAGCAGCTTCGGCTGCCGCGACCGTGATGATGAAAACCGCGAACGTTTGGCCGGTGATCGGCCGGTCGCTGACGGTGAATCGCGAAAACGAAATCAACGTGAGGTTGACCGCGTTGAGCATGAGTTCGACGCCCATGAGCACACCGATCGCATTGCGCTTGCTCAAGGCAACGGCAAGACCGATTGCGAAGATCAGGGCGCTCACGGTGAGGAAGTGTTCGAGTTCGATGGTCATGCGAGCGCATCCTCCGCTTCTTCTTCAGCCGAGCGGGTGAGCATGATGGCGCCGACGAGTGCCGCCGTCAGGAGGACGCTGGCAAGCTCGAATGGCAACACCCAGGTATTGAGCAAAGCGAGGCCGAGCTCCTGCACGCTGACGTCGGGCGCGACATCGTTGGTCTGCCAGGCCGTGTCGTGGATAACGAAGATGAAGATAGCCGCGATGCAGACGGAAAGCAGCGCCGCAGGTGCCGCGAACCGGGTTTCGCCGTTGTCGCGGCCGGCCCTCGGAGTGAGCAACACGGCGAAGAGGACGAGCACGGCGATCGCACCGACGTAGATGATGATCTGCGCCATCGCGATGAAGTCGGCGGAGAGCAGCACAAAGAAGCCCGCCATACCGACGAACGTGAGAATCAAGAAGAGCACGGCGTGGAAGAGGTTGCGCGAGACGAGTACGCCGCCCGCTGAAACGAGCGTCAGTGCGGAAAGAACGTAAAACGCGAAGACGACGCCGCCGTTGTCCATCATTTTCCGGCCTCGCTTCCCACGGGGATGAACCCGCCAGCGTTTTTGACGAGGCGCGGACGGATCGGAGTCTGGCCGCCCTTATAGCCCATGAGCCGAGCCCAGGCCCAGATGACGACAACCGAGGCGACGATGTTGACCGCCGCGAAGAGGTAGACGAACCCCTTCTCATAATCCTGGTCACTCCACCACATGCGTTCGGTGGTCACGATGAGCAGGTTGATGATCGCGACCGGCAACAAGAACTTCCAGCCGAACGACATCAACTGGTCCGAGCGGAGCCGAGGCAGCGTGCCGCGGGTCCAGATGAAGATGAAGTAGAAGAGGTGCGTCTTGCCGATAAAGATCATCCACGGCGGAACGATTTTTTCGAGGCCGAAGAACGTCCAGCCGCCGAGGAAGACGGTTGCGGCGAAGGCCGAGGCGCCAAGCGCGTAGCCAATGTCCATGCCGTAGAAGAGACCCCACTTCATTCCGGAGTACTCGGTGAGGTAGCCGGCGACGATTTCGGACTCGGCTTCCGCAATGTCGAATGGGGTGCGGTTGAGTTCGGCGCTGACGCAGATGAAGTAGATGATGAATGCCAGCGGCGAAACAAAGATGACCCAGATCTTGAAGGTGTCGGCCCACTCGACCATGCCCTGGAGCGCGAGGCCGTTCGACGCCGGGTTGCTCGTGATCACGACGGCGGCGAGCAGGGCTGTAACAAGCGGGACTTCGTAGCTGATGGCCATCGCGACGATGCGCATGCCGCCGTAGAGGCTGTACTTGTTGTTCGCGCTCCAGCCCGCCATGAAGGCGGCGATAACCGGCAGCGAGGAGATTGCCATGAAGTAGAGAAGGCTGACCGGAATGTTCGCGAAGACCATTCCGTTGCCGTCTTTGTCGGTCGGCCCGAAGGGAATGACCGCGAACAAGAGTACCGCCGGCATCACGAAGAAGATGGGCGCGATATACATGATCAGGCGGTCGGACTTGGTCGGCGTTAGGGCTTCCTTGGTCAGCAGCTTGATGGCGTCGGCTACAGGTTGGAGGAGGCCGAGCGGACCTACGCGGTTCGGGCCGTAGCGGGACTGCATTCGTCCGATGATCTTCCGTTCGCCGTAAACACCGACGTAGAGCTGCGAGGGCAGCACGAAGATGAGGAAGCTGGCAACAAAGCCGATAAGCGCAGCAAGAATGTAGACGATGCTGAAGGGCAGGATCTTGTCTGCGCCATCGAGGATCGCGCTCGAGATATTCGAAAGATCCCGAATGTCGTACCAATGGTCGGTAAACGTGGGAGTGAGGAAGAAGTTTACGGCCATCAGCGGTCAATCTCCCCCACGACGATGTCGATCGAACCGAGAACGACGATGGCGTCGGCAACTGTGCCACCGACCGTCATTTCACGGAGCGCGGAGAGATTGATAAAGGATGGCGGTCGAATGTGGAAGCGGTACGGAGCAGGACCTTCGTCGCTGACGAGGTAGTAGCCGAGTTCGCCGCGTGGGCTTTCAATGCGGGCGTAGGCCTCGCCCTTCGGTGGGCGCAGCGCGAGCGGCACTTGCGTCGAGTGCGGGCCTGAAGGCAGCCCATCGAGTGCCTGCTGGATGATCTTGAGGCTCTGGCGCATCTCTTCGAGGCGCACGATGAAGCGGTCGAACGAATCGCCCTGGTAGCCAATTGGAATATCGAAGTCGTACTGCTCGTAGCCGCAGTAGGGATCGGCCTTGCGCAGGTCCCACGCGATTCCGCTGCCGCGAAGCATCGGGCCTGAGAGGCTCGAGTTGGTCGCCATTTCGGGCGTGAGCACGCCGATTCCGCGCGTTCGGCTGATGAAAATCTCGTTCCCGGAGAGGAGATCTTCCATCTCCTGCAGGAACGGCGGGAAATCCTTCAGGATCTTGCGGACCATCGGCTCGAACTGCGGACGAAGGTCGAAGGCCACGCCACCGATGCGCATGTAGTTGCAGGTGAGGCGCGCCCCGGAAGTCACTTCGAATATGTCGAGGATCTTCTCGCGCTCGCGGAAGCACCACATGACCGGCGTCTGCCAGGCTCCGGTGTCGTTCGAGAATGCGCCGACGGCCATGCAATGGCTGGCGAGCCGCTGGAGTTCGGCCATGATGACGCGGATGGCGTCTCCACGCGCGGGTACCTCGATGCCGGCCAACTTTTCGACTGCAAGGCAGTAGCCGAGGTTGTTCGACATGCTGCTGAGGTAGTCGGTGCGGTCGGTGAACGGGATGTTCTGTGTGTATGTGCGCTCTTCGGCGAGTTTTTCCATGGAGCGATGGAGGTAACCCATCACCATTTCCGCCTCGATGACCTTTTCGCCATCGACGGTCGCGCGGATTCGGAAGACGCCGTGAGTCGAGGGGTGCTGCGGCCCGATATTGAGAATGAACGGCTCGGCCTTCACTACCTGAGTCATTCGATCACCTTCGTTGGCGGTTCAGGACGGCGGGCGACCCCGGCGAATTCGCCGAGTCCGGGCTGGAGACCGCCGGGCATGGAAAGGAAGTCCTTCCGCAGCGGCCAGCCGGGATAGCCTTCCCAGAGGAGGATGCGGTAGAGGTTCGGATGGCCCACGGCCTTGATGCCGTAGAGGTCGTAGGTTTCGTTCTCCTGCATCCACGCGCCATGAAAGACCGGGACGACGCTCGGGACTTCGGCATTCTCGCGATCCCACACTTCGACCTTGAAGAGCGCCATATGGTTCTTTTCGAAGGACTGTATGTGGTAGACGACTTCCATGTGATCCCAGAAGTCGACGCCGCAGGTATTGGTCAGATGAACGAGATCTGCTTCGGACGAGTTCTTCAGCGCCTCAAGCGTTTCGACCAGGTGTTCTGGCTTCAAGTAGCAGGCGGTATCCGTGGTCTTGGCGACTGCGCCGGGGACTGCTGCTTCAGCGAGGGCTCCGGCTTCAGCGCCGGACATCTCGCGGGTCACAGGGTCCACTCCAGGGCGCGCTTTCGCCAGGCGTAGACGCCGCCAATCACGAACGTGCCGATGAACAGGATTCCCTTGCCGTACCCGGCCCATCCAACCTGATCGAAGACCAGGCCCCATGGGAAGAGGAAGACGACTTCGACATCGAGAAGCACGAACAGGAGTGCCAGGTAGTAATAGCGGAAGTTGAACTGGACGAGGCTGGGACCCTCGGTGCGGATACCGCACTCGTAGATATCGTCGCGAACCACATCCGCTTTGCTCGTCGGGCGGACATTTATGTACTGAAACGCCCACGACGTGACGAGAGCGCCGAGCGGAAAGATCAGCGCGATGATGACGAGGATGCCGATGTGGCCGTATTCGTAAAGCACGCCGAGACCGTTTGTGAAATTCGTCCCTAAGGACGGCGCTGACTATAGCACGGGGTTGTTGGGGGGACAAAAGCCAACATCCGGGATAACAAAACGGACTTCCGCGGGGGGCGGAAGTCCGTTTCTTTGTGAGGCCGTCTGCGGAAGACTCACTTGCGCCCCCAGGTGATCTCTTCCGCGGGCGGCCTCGAGAACGAGTATGCGGCGGGCCACGGGAGCGTTCGCCATCAGCGGGCAAGCGGGCAGTAAAATGCGGGCAAATTCAGCCTGATTGCGAGCGTTCCTTGCCTCATCCCGTCGTCGGTCTCATCGGCTGTGGCCATATCGGCCGCTTTCACTCCCGAAATCTGCGCGGCTCAATTCGCTCCGAACTGGTGCCAGGCGAATATGTCGCCGTCTGTGACCGCGTGATGGAACGGGCAGATGCGTTCGCAAACATCACGGGGGCGAGTACCGTTTCGGGTGATGCGGCTGCGGTTTTCGACCGTCCGGGCTTGAACTCCGTCTATATATGCACCGAAACGGCCGAGCACCCTGACCTCGTGGTAGAAGCCGCCCGGCGCGGGTTCAACGTCTTCTGCGAGAAACCCCTCGCGAAGACGCTCGCGGAGGTGGAGCGGATGGTGACGGCGGTTGAGGACGCGGGAGTCGTGAACCAGGTGGGATTGGTCCTGCGCTATTCGCCCGTATTTACGGTGATGAAGGACATGATGTCCGCCGCCGACCTCGGGCCACTGCTCACGGCTCACCTGCGCGACGACCAGTTCTTCCCGATTCGAGGACATTACGGAAGTTCGTGGCGCGGAAGCTTCGAACGGGCCGGCGGCGGCACGCTGATCGAACACTCCATCCACGATGTCGACCTGTTCCGCTGGCTCTTCGGCGAAATCGAGGCCGTGCGGTGCCACACGCGGGAGACCACTTCCGATCACCCGGGAATCGAAGATGTGGCGATTGCGACCTTCCAGCACGAAGGGGGCATCCAAACGTCCCTGTCGTCGATCTGGCACTCGCTAGACGACCGTCCCTCGACCCGCCACCTCGAGGTATTTTACGAAGGCGGGTACTTCGCAACCGACCACGACTTCATCGGGTCGATTCGCTACCAGGGCCGCAGCGGGCCTGTGGAGGAGATGAGTGCGGACGAGGTTTTCGCCCGCTACTGCGAAATTGCCGGACTGAAAGGCCCGGAAGCGGAACTCGCGCGGCTCGGCATGTGGGAGGACCTGAGCTTCTTGCGATGCGTCGAAGAGGGCCGAGCGGCGTTTCCGGATTTTCGTACCGCACTGCAGGCTCACCGAGTTGTGGACGCGTGCTATAGGAGCGCACGGGGAGCTTCCGAGATGAGCGTCCCGAAGCCATAGCATTCGCCTATAGCTCAACCATACCTTGCTTCCCCGCGCCGATATCGGACGGTATTATGGAGTTGTCACCACGACTTTATCTGCGATTTGCGAAGGGACGCGTTCGCGCCCGAGGAGCCGACATTGGTAATCGACACTCTGAAAGACCTGTACGCAGTTGGAGAGGCCCCGCCGTTGGGCCATGTTCCGCCCCGGATGTATGCACAGGTCATCCGCCAGTCTCGTTTTGGAGAGCCGACCGAGGCGTTCCACGAAGAAATCATCGAAGTGCCGGAAATCGGCCCGGACGACGTACTCCTGTACGTCATGGCTGCTGGCGTGAACTACAACAACGTCTGGGCCGGCCTCGGCTCTCCGATCGATGTCATCGCCGCACGCCAGAAAGGCGGCGACCCCTGGGACCACCACATCGGTGGCTCTGATGCGTCCGGAATCGTCTGGCGTGTCGGTGATCGCGTTACGAACGTGAAGGTCGGCGATGAAGTCGTCGTCCATTGCGGTAGCTGGGACGTTCACGCGCCCGAAGTCCTCTCCGGCGAAGACCCGATGTACAGCCCGAGCTTCAGAATCTGGGGCTACGAAACAACCTGGGGTTCGTTTGCCCAGTTCACGAAGGTGCAGGGGCACCAGTGCATGCCAAAGGCGAAGCACCTGAGCTGGGAAGCCGCTGCGGCGCCGACACTCGTGGGTTCGACCGCCTACCGCATGCTGTTCGGATGGGAACCGCACACCGTCCGCGAGAACGACGTCGTCCTCGTCTGGGGCGGCGCCGGCGGACTCGGGTCGATGGCGATTCAGCTCGCCGCGAACGTCGGCGCGAAGCCGATCGCGGTGGTCTCGAACGAACGCAAATACCAGTTCTGCCGCGAGCTCGGGGCAGTCGGCTGCATCAACCGCAAAGTCTTCGACCACTGGGGCCGACTGCCCGACTGGGAAGATGCAGAGGCGACCAAGCGGTTTACCGCTGGGGCGCGCGATTTCGGCAAGGCCATCTGGGACATCCTCGGTGAACGCCGGAACCCGCGAATCGTCTTCGAACATCCTGGCCAGGACACCGTCCCGACGTCGCAATTCGTTTGCGATACGGGTGGGATGATCGTGATTTGCGCCGGAACCACTGGTTACAACGCCGACGTGGACCTGCGCTACCTCTGGATGCGCCAGAAGCGGCTCCAGGGCTCGCACTTCGCCAACGACGTCCAGGCAACGGCATTCAATGACCTCGTGGTTGCCGGGAAAATCAACCCGTGCCTCTCGCGGACTTTCCAGTTCAACGAGACTGGCGCATGCCATCAGTTGATGTACGAAAACCGCAACCCGGAAGGCAACATGGCCATCCTCGTCGGGGCGCCACGCGAAGGCATGACAACGCTCAACTAGGCCGGACACCGGGCGAAAGAAGAAGAAGCCAGTCGATGTGACTGGCTTCTTTGCTTTGCGGGACGAAAGCGTTGGAGTTAGCGGCCACCGGCAGGGATCGGCTCTTCAGAACCAGCGTGGGCCGAAGGCAGAGGCACGACCGCTGTGCGCGGCGTGAACTCCGGGACGCCGATCGGCGCCGATCGACCAAAGGTATGGCCGGGATTTAGCACCGCAATCAGCGCCATGAAACCCACCACGATCGCGCCCTGGGCGATGAACAGGTTCGTGACACCGACCGAGTCAGCGACTGCGCCCAGCGGGAAGGCCATCAGCGGCATCGCACTGAAACTCAGCATGTTGATGCTCATCACTCGCCCGTAGAATTCCGGTTTCGCCGAATCCATGATCAGCGTGCTGTTCAACGTCTGGTACGCCGTGAGGGCAAGCCCCAGCAGCAATACGGCGGCGATTGCCCCTGAGAATCCGAACGCGCGGGAGGCCAGGGCAAGGACAACCAGTCCGAGTCCGCCCACGATGCCGGCAATCCACTGGATCAGGGTCTTGCGATCGAACGTTGTCAGCGTGGCGACACCCAACGATCCAACCAGCGCGCCAATCCCGGAAATCGAAGTCAGGAACCCGAATGCCGACTTGTCGCGGCCGAGGTCTTCCTGCACGAAACCCGCGAGGAGCATGACGTACGGCATCGCAAAGAAGCTCACTACCAGCATCGAGAGGTTCAACTGCCGCAGGCGCGCGTCGTGCGCGACGTAACTGAGGCCGTTCGAGATTTCGCGGAACATGCTGCCCCGCTTAACTCCCGCGACATGTCCGATCCCGGTCGGCACGAAGAGTAGTAGCGAGACCGAAACCACGTACATCGCGCACTGGAGCAAGTACACCGATTCGAGGTTCCAAAGGGCCACCATGACGCCAGCAATTGCTGGGCCAACGAGCCTTGTCATGTTCATGGCGGAGTTCGACATGGCCATCGCGCTCATTACGTTTTCAGGGCCAACCACCTGCGCCATGAGCGGGCTTCGCGCTGGCATCCCCAGCGCCATCGCGGTTCCGCCGCCAAGGCCGAGCACGAAGAGCCACTGGATGGTGATCGTCCCGGTGATCAACATGATCGCCGTAGTGAGCGCGAAGACAGCCGTCGCGCCCTGCGAGGCCATCGTCAGGTTTCGCTTTTCGAAACGGTCGGCGAGCGAGCCGCCAATCAGCGAGAAACACAGCATCGGCAGACCGAAGGAGAGCGAAATCAGGCCGACTGAGCCGAACGAATGGGTGAGTTCCCAGGCGAGCAAGGCCCGGGCCACCTGTTGCATTTGCATGCCGAGGAAGGAAAACAGCGACGAGGTCCAGAGGTACCGATAGTTCCGATTCTCGAAGACCACCATGGCAGCCCGCAGAGACGGCTTCTGCCGTGGCGGGCCGGAAGAACCGCCGGCCGACGGGGGCATTCGCTGTGGCTGCGCCATTCGCAACTCCTGATCCATATACCCGGATGCCCCGGGGCCATTTGGTTCACGCGATCGTAAGCAATTCTACTCCTTTACGCGAGCGTTAAGGTGAAAGTTCCGGCCCCGTTGTGAAATCGGCTCGTTTCGGCGCAAATGGGCGGATCTGGTGGGCAGAGTCCCTACTCAACGGTCAGGGTGCCACGCATCGATTCGTGCCCCGGAACAGAACAGTGGAAGGTGTACGTTCCTGGCCTCGGGGAGTTCAGTACTACCAGCGCCTCACCTCGCGGGCCGACCTTCGTGTCCACTCCGAGGCCGTCTACCGTGAATGTATGGACGATGTAGTCCTTGTTGCGAACCACGAACCTGGTTTCGCCGCTGGCATTCGCACTCAGTTTCGCGGTATCGAACTTGAATTCTTGTGCCGTGATGAAGATTGCGCCGTCCTTATCGGCGGCCGACACGTTATCGACATCGGTGAACGTCATCACCACCGAGTAGAGGCACAGCACGGCGACGACACCAAGCAATCCGGCCACTGCGTACGAGACGAATTTCGGCCCCTCGTTGCTGGTCCGTTTTCTGAAGTGCTGCACCAGCCCAAGACTGCAGCCCGTCAGAAGCAGAATCACTCCGGCAAAGGTCACAACCGGGCGATAGGCGAAGTCGAGGAACGAATTGGGCGAGGACAGGTTGTCGCCGACGCCATCCAACGAGAATGGAATCCCGATGAGGCCGGCGAGCAAGCCAAGAGCCAGCCCCCAGGGACGCCAGAAATACACCGCCGCTATCAACACAAGTGCGATGCTTCCGACGATGCACGGATAGACCCAATCCGAAGGCTGTAACGCCAGGGACAGTCCCAACAGCAGCACCACGAAGGACAAATACAAACAAAGTCCCAGGAGAGCGAGCCGGGTGTAGTACGGACGGTTCACAGGAATCACCTCATAGTGAAGGTTGGGCAGACGGGCAGCAGGCGCCGCCCCGACGCGACAATCGAGCGCCATTTCAAACGTGCCGGACCAAAGGATTGGGGTTTAACTCAGGACGGGGCTGGCTTCGCCTCAAGGGGCGGCGCGGGCTGTTGACGAACGGTTGCGACAAGGCCAACACAAGCCGACCAAAGCAACAGAATCATGGCTGGAAGGAACGTGATTGCGGCGAGCAGCACTGCAGCCGTCAGCAGGCCGGTTAGTCCTACCCACGTTGGAAATGCCTTCGTCGAGAGAATCGAGATGCTAGCGGAGCAGGCAAAGAGGGCTGCGGAAATCATCCCGGGAATGAGCCAGACAGCCAGGCCGAAGGTAGTGATCCTGGCCGCTCCAGCGTCGACGGGCGTTGGTTCGTTCCCTGAGGCGACCGCATAGGCAGTACCAGCCATGGCCATGGCCGCGACGAGCTGGCAGACCACGAAAGCGAACCCTCCGAGCCGGGCGACCTCGAGCAGCGTCGACCCGGCGCCAGCGGCACGCAGGCGACCAACCATGCCGACAACGAAGGCAATCATGGCAAGCGCGCCGCCACACATGAGGTACGCGCCAGCGATGGCTTGCGTTCGGTGCGCACTTTCCGCTACCCATGCGGCGGATTCCGCATTGGTGGTGTTGCCGCCGGCAACACCTGGCATGAGCAAGAACAGCCCGAGCGGGGTGAGTACAGCGAAGCCGATGCCACCCACTGCGATCGCCCAATCGTTCTTCACTTCTGATCCCCTGGCCGAGCGATGCCGGAATTATTTACATGTACATGTATTCATGTCAACCATCGATCATTCTCTCTATCCGCTGCGCCCGGCGCACGCCCGAAACAGCGACCATCACGGCCAACACAGGGACGACAAACGTCCACCACAAACACCAGGCGATGGCGGCCGTACCAGTCGCGACGAGAAAGGGTCCGACGTGCTTGTGCGTGGCCAGGTGGAGACCCAGCCACGCCAGCCCTGCACCGACCATCGCGAGCAGGGCGAGAGCGACATGGAAATCGCCCAGCCAGCCCACCTGCGTAGAGCTCACGGCACCGAACGTGATGACGGACCCAAGGAAAACGGACGAGAGCCACGGCAACGGCGCGGCGCCGCCTTCAATGACGACCAATTCTGCCTCTCGGCCAGCCTCCCATCGCCAAACCAGGTCGCCGAAAACACCACGAAGCATTCTGGAGAGTACCTGGCGTTCCTGTACCCACACTCCGGCGTCATACGACATGGCGTGCGCTTGCTCTTCGTGCATGTCACTGCGGACTTCGTCGCGCCGGTCGCGCTGTTGGCCCTCAGTGAGCCCCGCCGTGTACGCCAGCACCCAGAACCAATTCATACGTTGGACGCTCAGCGCGCGCATCTCAGTCGTTCACCACTGGCTGTACGGCAGAAGTCACCACCGACTCACTTCGCTGAACCGCGGAAATGCCGAGCGACGTCAGATGGTAGAGCCGACGGCGGGGTCGCTTTTCGGTCTCGGCTACTTCAGGGGCTTCCCAGGCGCTCACCAGCCAACCCGCTTTTTCCATCCGTTCGAGGACGCGATAAAGGTTCCCATAGGCGATTAAATCTTTGGCCCCACTTCGGTCGCGGACTTCGTGCGCCACCAGGAACCCGTGGAACTCGTCGATGCCCCGGGCTCGCAAGGCCAGTGCCCCGGAGAGGAGCTCTCTCTCGATCGGCAAGACAGTCCCGGGCTTCCTTCGCATGGGGGCGATTATAGGCGAACTGCCGGGCCCGGCCGGTTCTTAGCACGGCATGCGAGCGCGCTCCTTCGTTTCTACCCAACGCCTCGGGCATACTGGCTGGCACACTTCGAACTTTAGGAACGCCAAAATGGCCCGAGATTACGCAGCCGATATCAATGACCCGGTCGCCCAGGAGATCGTGAACAACGTGGGCGTGTGGGTTGACCGCGAGGTCAAACCAGTCGCGAGCGAATACGAGCACGCGGACGAATTCCCCGAACCTCTCTTGAAGGGCATGTCCGAAATGGGACTGTTCGGTATCAAGATCCCGGAAGCGTACGGCGGCCTCGACCTCTCTTTCGAATGCTACGCCGGCGTCTGCATGGAACTCGCACGCGGCTGGATGAGCCTCGCGGGCATCATCAACACGCACGTGCTCGTGGGCTACGCCATCAGCGAGTACGGGACGGAAGAGCAGAAGAACAAGTACCTGCCGCGGCTCGTAGAACCCGAGATTCGCTGCGCCCTGACCATCACCGAGCCCGACGCCGGTTCGGATGCGCAGGCAATCAAGACGACCGCGAAGCGCGACGGCGACGACTACATCATCAACGGACAGAAGATGTGGGTGACGAACGGGCATCGCGCGGGCGTGTACCTTGCGATGACGAAGACGGACACGACGGCCCAGCCGCGGCACAAGGGAATCACAGCGTTCCTCGTCGACGCCGGTACCCCGGGTTTCCAGGCCGGGCGGCGGCTGGAGAAGCTGGGCTACAAGGGCGTCGAGACCACCGAACTGACCTTCGACGATTGCCGCGTTCCGGCCACGCAGGTGCTCGGCGGCAGCGAAGGACGCGGATTCCAGCACATCATGAGCGCGCTCGAAGTTGGCCGAATCAACGTCGCCGCCCGCGGTGTTGGAGTCGCGCAGGCAGCGTTCGACGATTCGATTCGTTACGCCCAGAAGCGCGAAGCCTTCGGCAAGCCGATTTTCGAACACCAGGCACAGCAGCTTCGGCTTGCCGAGATGCTGGTGAAGATCCGGGCCGCTCGATTGTTGACTCTCGATGCAGCACGAAAGAAAGACTCAGGCGCCCGCAGCGACCTCGATGCCGGTATCGCGAAGCTTTACGCGACTGAGATCGCAAACGAATGCGCGCTCGATGCCCTGCGCATCCACGGCGGCGTCGGCTATAGCAAGGAATTGCCGCTCGAGCGGTACTACCGCGATGCGCCGCTGATGATCATCGCCGAAGGCACGAGCGACATTCAGAAGACCGTCATCGCAAAGCAGATCGTGAAGGAATACCCCATCTGATTTCGGATTGGGGATTTCGGATTTTAGATTGAGGAGTGAGCCAGATGAGCGACCCTAAAGTCCCGCTGGGCATCGTTGGGACCAGTTTTTCGGAGTACGAGTTCGAATGGACGTGGGAGACGTCGCAACTCTTGTCACGAGCGACCGGCGGCTCCATCCGCGACGAACGCGACCTGCCGCGCTTGATGAAGACATCGAACGCGCCAGCACACCCGATGGTGCCGTTCAACGGTGCGCTCCTCGCCCGAAACCGCGACGAAGTGATGGACCAGCTCATCGGTGGCTACGCGACCTGGCAGAAGGTCGGGCGCTGGGGTTCTGGTGGCGCGAAATACTTCGGGCCAATCGCCTCAGGCCGGACGGGGCCGGGTCACGTCGCGGATTTCGGAACTCGGCGCGACTTCCAAGGGCCATGCGCTCGTTCGATTCAATTTTGAGGTGACGGACGCCGATTCCGGTAGCCCGCTGCTGGAAGGCTGGATGCTGCTCTTCCTCCTCGGCTGCGCGCCGGACGGTGCGGGCACGATATCCCCGCCCCGAATCGCCATGCCAGACCGCGCGCCCGACCAGGTTGTTGCGCACGAAACTCCGGTCAACACGACCTTCGACTGGGCCGTGCCCTCGAGAGACTGGAACACCACCCACTTCGTTCAGCAGGAGGGCAACCCGGCACCCCTCACCCATGGCCCGCGGAACATGGGCCTCATCCTCTCCGACGCTGCTCGGACCTTCACCGGTGGCCAACTGGAGCAGATCAAAGAAGTGACGATCGGCAGCCTGCCCGCGCCGCACTACCCGCCGGAGCCGACAGAAACGCGCTTCTGGAACGAAGGCGACCGCATCCTCGGCCGCCTCGTTGTCCCCGCTGCAGCACGCATCGACGGCGGAGAGGGCGACAAAGTCTGCATCGACCAGGTGGAGTTGCGGTTCTAGTCTTCAGCGTCCTGCGCGACCTCTGCAGGTGCCGCTTCGCTCGATTTAGCGCGGTGCCGCGTCCGTCGCCATCACCTCATTCGTCTCGAAGTCGAGTGTCCCGGCCGCTTCGCCTGAGCGGATAGCGTTCCAGGCGAGCAGGAGGCTGTTCGCTTCGCGGGCCGCGAAGAATTCGTGCCCGCGTTTCGTTGCGGTGCAGCGGGTCATCTCCGTGGAAGCCTCGGGGCGCCGGAGCAGGGTTGGCTGGATTCCAGGCGACGAACGGAACATGAAGCTGCGCGCAGAGACGGCTCATTCGCCGGTACATCCATTCCTGCGCTTCGGCAGGCGCTGCCTCGCCGGGCCAGCGTCCCGTTTGTCCCCAGACGGTTAGGCCGACACCTTCGTGACTCAAGATCGCGCGCATACACCGTTCCGTAGTCTCGGCGGTGTATTCCTTCGTGAAGTTGGTCGCGGTGCCGACGGAACGCGTGGCGAGCGCCCGCACCGCGCGATAGGGCAACGAAGTTCGGAACCACTCGTGCCGAACCGCGCGTTCACCCCAGCTTCGAACGCGGCTGCCGCCGACCTTGCCGAGCAGACGTTCGACGCGGACGGGGAGCGAGCTGTGGAGATACCAGTAGCCATCGAGTTTGAACATCACAACGTCCGGCTCGTAACGCGCCATCCAGCGATCGACAATCCCCGGGAGGTCATCTGATGGCCAGACCATGCGGCCGATGAGTTCAACCGGTTCGCCGATTTGGGCTTCCAGAAGCTGTCCGGCGATAGCCATAGAACCGCCCGTGGGGTTGCCCGCATCGTCACTATTTCCGAGCCACAGGACCTTCATCGCAGCGAAGGATAGCGGTGGATTACCGACACGCTATCCCTGTTCAGCGAAGTCTGCCGGAGGGTTTTCTGAAGGCGCGAGCGCCGGGTTCGGCCTGGCGTTAGCGGGGCGTTGGAATGGCACCTGCACTTCGCGGTGGTATGGGATTTCGATGCCCTCGATGTCGAAGCGGTCCTTGAGGCGCTTGCGGAGTTCTCCGGTGAGCTCCCACTGCTTGAATACCTTAACGTCGCCTACTATCTTTATGTCAATTCCGTCTCCGCCAAGTGCGTCGACACGAAGAGTCTTTGGAGTCGACACGAAGTCGGCGGGTCGCTCTGCGGCAAGTTCTTCGCAGACCTCATTCACAACACGGATAACGTTGTCGAGGTCTTCTTCGTACGCCACGCCAATGTTCAGGTTGATGCGGCTGAAGCCCTGGGTCATGTTGGTGGCTATCGTGATGGAGCTGTTCGGAATGACGTGGACATTGCCATCGATGTCGCGAAGAACGGTGCGACGCGGGGTGACTTCAATGACCCGGCCACTCACGTCGGCCACGCGCACGATATCGCCCACTGCGTACTGACCCTCAACGAGGATGAACAACCCGTTGATAATGTCCTTAATCAAGGTCTGCGCGCCGAGCCCGACGGCAATGCCGATGACTCCCACCCCAGCGATGAGCGCCGAAATCTGGACATCGAACTGGTCGAGGATTAGGGCCGCCCCGACCAACAAGAGAAAGATTGTGAACATCCACGTGAGCGTGGCAATGAACGTATCCACGCGCCGCTGGACCAGCTCCTCGTCGTCGAGGCGAGAACGCCCGGCGCGGATCGCCGCCTTGCGAATGACCCTTCCGAACACGCGGGTAACCAGGGTGCGGACGACCAACAGCCCAATGACGATCGCAAGGATGCTAATGCCGTTGTTTCCTAGCCAGTCTTGCCATTCAGAGCTGGAATTCGGGAAGAGGAAGAGTTGATCAAGGGTCACGCGGGTACCAACTTTGCATAGCTTTGGAGGAGCCGCCGCGTGCCGGCGGTATCGAAGTCGACGACGTATTCGATATCGCTGCCGTTCTTCTGCGCGCTGACAATGACTCCCTGGCCGAATTTCGGGTGTGAAACCCTGTCGCCGGAAGACCACATGGAGTCTTCGGCCGATTCGATGTTTTCGAAGAGCGGCGGCGCGACAACAGCTTCTGAGTAAGAGCGTGGGGTGCTTCCGTACGGCCGTTTCGTGTGGTCGGGAATGTCTGCAAGGAAACGGGACGGCGGGTTAGCAGACTGTTGTCCGAAGGAAAACCTTCGGTACGAACGCGAAAGATAGAGCACGTCCATGGCGCGTGTGATACCGACATAGCAGAGTCGGCGCTCTTCCTCCATCTGACGCGGGTCATCGAACGAACGAATATGGGGCAATACGCCCTCTTCAAGACCGATGAGAAACACGACCGGGTATTCGAGTCCCTTCGCCGCGTGGAGCGTGATGAGGGTGACGGCTGGCGTGCCCTCCCGCAGTTCGTCGACATCGGCGACGAGCGCAACATCCTGGAGGAAGGCTGCAAGATCTCCCTCTTCGCCGCCCACCTCTTCGTATTCGCTCATCAAGGAACGGAGTTCGAGGATGTTTTCGATGCGGTCTTCGGCGTCTTCTCCGCCATCCTGCAGGTACTTGGCGTAGCCCGTCAGCGTCAGCACCTGGTCGAGAAGCTCTGGCAATGAGCGTCCAGAGTCGGCCTGCAGCCTGTTGATGATGTGGACGAACCCACCAACGGCGGCGGCGGAACGCCCGGCGAGAGACGCCCCGAGTCCCCCGGCAACCCCTTCGCAGGCATCCCAGAGGGTGACGTTGTTCTCCCGTGCGAAGTCTTCAAGGCGTTCGACCGTCTTATCGCCGATGCCACGTCCGGGGACGTTGATGACTCGCAACAGGCTGGCTTCGTCGCGCGGGTTCTGGGCAAGGCGGAAGTAGGCGATGAGGTCCTTGATTTCACGGCGCTGGTAGAAGCGAACGCCGCCAATCAGGCGGTAGGGGATGCGGTGACGAACGAGGGCTTCTTCAACCGCGCGGGATTGGGCGTTGGTGCGGTACATCACGGCAATTTCGCCGTAGTTGCGACCATCGGTCAGCAGCCGCGTCGTTTCCTTCGCAATGAACTCGCCCTCTTCCTCATCGCTGTAGGCGTCGTAGGTCGTGATGAGGTCGCCGCCTGCGCGCTCGGTCCAGAGCTTGCGTTCGTGGCGGCCCGGGTTCTTGCCGATAACCGCGTCCGCAGCCTCGAGAATCGCCTGCGTCGAGCGATAGTTCTGTTCGAGCAGGTAGACCGTGCAGCCGGGGAAGTCCCGTTCGAAGTACTGGACATTGCGGACATCAGCAGAGCGCCAGGAGTAGATGCTTTGGTCGGGATCGCCCACAACCGTGATGTTCCGGTGCGCCGAAGCGAGCTTTCGCGCGAGCTGATACTGGACCGGGTTGGTGTCCTGGAACTCATCGACGAGCACGTGCTGGTAGCGTCCTGAGTACTTCTCGAGCATTTCCGGCACATCGAACAAGCGGACCGCGTAAAGCAGCAGGTCATCGAAATCGACGGCCGAAGCGTTTTTCAGGGACTTCTCGTAGGCCGCGTAGGCGCGAGCAATCACTTCGTCCGCGTATCCGCGGACGGTCGACAGCAGTTGTTCGGGAACAAGAAGCTCACTCTTGGCGTTTGAGATGCCAGAGAGGACAGCCCGGGGCGGGAACCGGCGAGGATCGACATGCAACTCTTCAAGAACGCGCTTTATCAGTGCAACCTGGTCAGCGTCGTCGTAGATAACGAAGTCCGGCGAGAGTCCGATCGCCTGGCCATCGATCCGCAACCATCGGGCGCACATGCTGTGAAATGTGCCCATGTGCAGGCTCCCGGCGTCTTCGCCAAGGAGACGAGCCGAGCGTTCACGCATCTCGCGCGCGGCTTTGTTCGTAAACGTAACCGCGAGGATTCGCCAGGGAGCGACTCGATGTTCGATGACCAAATGAGCGATTCGATGCGTTATGACACGTGTTTTGCCGCTTCCGGGGCCGGCGAGGATGAGAACCGCGCCATCGCCATGTGTAACGGCGAGGCGTTGCGGTTCGTTCAGTCCTTCGAGGAGTTCAGCCTGCGTGGCGATGGATTCCACTGGGACCAGTCTAACATTGGCTCACTCGCCCTATCCATTTGCGTTTCGCCCGCATGGAATACGTGCGCTATTCTAAAACGGCAGGGCGGCGCGCCGACCAAGAGGATCGACTGCATATGTTCTTGATTTCATGGCCGGGCGGCTCGTGGGAAGCGACCGCGAAATACGGCATCGTGTTCACACTGCTCTTCCTGGGCGCTTTCTGGATCGCGACCGTCTTTTGGACGTACCGCGACATCCGTCAGCGGACGCGCGACCCGATTCTCCAGACAGCAGCCGTGCTGCTCGTGCTGATTTTCAATTTCCCGGGCCACTGGATTTACCTGATCATTCGGCCGCGACAAACGCTCACCGAACTCTACGAACGATCGCTCGAAGAAGAAGCGCTCCTTCAAGAACTCGAAGACCAGAAGGCTTGCCCGACCTGCAAGCGGCGCGTGAAGGACGAATTCCTCGTCTGCCCCTCGTGCCGAACGCAGCTGAAAGAAGCCTGCCGGCAGTGCACCAAGCCGCTGAGCTACGCATGGGTGGCATGTCCCTACTGCGGACTGGAAAAGCCGCCTCGCGAGGGCCAGACGCCCCGACCTGTGCGCCAGAGCCTCCGGGGGTGCCCGACCGCAGCCTCAAGCGTCGCGAACGGCAGTAGGAGCAGAACAACCGGTGGCGATGCCACAGCGGCCGACGCCGCGCCCTCAGCCCTCACCGGTGGCCCCGCCAGCGCCGACACCGGTTCGCAGCGATCCGTTCGGAGCCCGGAGCCGTTCGGCACCCGCACCGGCTGAGCCCGAAGGCCCGGTTATCGGCGAATAGCTCAGGGCGCTCGAGTGATCAGTGGGAGCAGTGCCTCGGCGACCATCTGCTGTGACCGCTCATCGGTGTGTATTCCATCCGGGTGGAAGTAGGCCAGCTTGTCTTCGGGACCGCCGAGAAGCTCTTCATGCACCAACCAATCGAAATGATGTTCCAGCGCGGCCAGTTTGAGTCGTCCTGTGATTTCGCCTTGGAGGCCTCCCCATCCGGGGCTCTCGTTCTCTACCGCAGGCGAATATCCGGCGCCGCCAAGGACGATCGCGTGCACATTCTCCGCTCTGGCGAGCACGTCGAAGCACAGACGGTAGGTCCGAACTAATTCTGCCGCCGAGAGTTCCGACTTTGCGCGCAGGGTACGGCGGGCGACGCGACGCAACCTCGTTGTCGCGTCACCGCGAACAGTGCCAGGGCGCCCACCGCGACTCGAAACAAACCGTTCCAGCTTCGCCACCGCGGATCCGGCCCGTTGGCCCAAGACCTCCCGGACGCGAATCGAAGCCAGCTGCAGGAGCACGCCGTGAGTGGATGACGCGATGACCACAATGTCAGGCGATTGGCGTTCGAGTTCGCGCTGGACGAACTGCGGAGCCGAGGGCGCAGCGAAGAGGAGCCTGTGCATGACACTTGCTTCGACTCCCATGGCGGTCAAATCACGCTCGAGTAGTCGGGGCCAGGCGTCGGAAGGGTTAGCCAGCCGAGAGCCGTCGCTATCGCTGTGACCGAAGACGAGAATTTTCAAGCTGCGCTCAGATGTTCAAACACTCGAGCTCAGGCGATCAGTTCGAAGAAGGGGCTCGCCTCGAGCAGTTCGGTCATCCGATCGAGCTTGCGGTCGCCCTGGAAGCGCGTCTTGTCGAAAATGCCTTCGAGCGCGATGACGGTGTTTTCGGTGTCAGTACGGCTGAGCAACACTGGAATACCCATGGCGCCCGCCGCATCGAAAAGGTAGTCCGATGGGCGACGCCCGCCGGTGAGAATCAACACGTTCGGCTCCGCCTTGATAGCGGCGAGGTGCTGGTCTGTCTTGTCGAAGCGGACGACCACGGCTTTCGAATCGAATCGGCGGAGATAAGGCTGGCCAGCGTCGGAGCTAATTGGCGCGATGATGAGGTGATCACTCGTCCGGGCGAAATCACCTTCGACGAGAACTTCCGCGTTCAGCGCTGCGCGAGCTTCGGCGCCGCTAAAGCCGGCAAGAGCACGATCCTCCCCAACTTCCACGAGCAGCGGTCGCGCCGTCGGTAGCACGGGCGCCCGTGAGCCCATCGACACCCGTAACAACGATAGCCGTGGCATCAGTGGACTTCGGGACGGTTTCGGCGGCGACGACGACGAGCTTCGCATCGCCGCCGGGAAAGGCGCTCAGTGGGCCTTCGACGACAAGCGTTTCGCCGGAAGCGGCGGTCGGAACCGAAGTAGCGACGTCTGCGGACGTTCCGGGCGCGAAATCGAGGGATCCGAACCAGGCTGCATCGGCAGTGGCGTTTCCGCCGTCTTCGGCCAGGCGCACAAGACGTACCGGCGTGCCGGAGTACGCGAGTTTTCGCGCGATGGCTGCCGCGACACCGGTCTTGCCTTCGCCGGGATTTGCCGAACCTACGTAAATCACTGCCATGGACTGTCCTCGGCGCCGAGGCGCCCGGCAATTGTGACGAAACGCACGGATTGAGACAACGCGCGGCCCAGACCGCCGCGCTCCGCTACGATGTTTCGTATGCCCGTCACACGAAAGATCACCGTCGAACGTAACCGCCTGCGGTTCGCCGCCGCCCACATGGCGACCTTCAGTGGAAGCTGCGAGCCGCTTCACGGCCACAACTACGATGTGATGATCGAACTCGAAGGCGAACTGACCGAAGACTCGTGGGTCTGGGACTTCGGTGCGGTGAAACGAGCAGCACGAACGCTCACAACCGACCTCGACCACCACTTTCTGCTCCAGCGAAACAGCCGCCATCTGAAGATCGAGGAACTGGCCGACTCGTGGTCGGTTGGGTTCGGCGAACGTCACTACGTGTTCCCGAAATCCGACGTGTACGTGCTGCCCATCGAGAACTCGACCGCCGAATGCATCAGTGAATGGTTCGCTGGCAAACTGATTGCCTCGCTAAAAGAAGCCGGCGCCACCCATTTGACGAAAGTTTCGGTTGGGATCGAAGAAATGCCGGGGCAGGCGGGCTGGTATACTGTCGAGATGTGAGGCCGCCTCCAAATTGAGGCGGTTTCTTCGGCAGTGGAGGTAGCCATGCAGCTCGACTGGGACAAGGCGATTAATGACATCCTCGCCGAGAAGATGACGTGCCAGGCGTGCGGCGCCATGGGCGATCAGATGATCGTTGGCTACACGCGAGAGGCTGCCGCGGCGGAATTTGCTACACGCTGTAAAGAGTGCACGGACAAATCCGACTGCGATGCCCGAAAGCTCGTGGTTGTTTGTGAGAGTTGCGCCCGCCAGTACCGCGTGAACGGCGAAATGATGGACGAAGCCGGCATGATGGGCGTGCTGATGGACGAGTGCCGTCGCAACCTCGAGGACTCGATCGACTATCTCGCGATGTACTGGAAAGAGGAGATTGAAGTCGAGTTCGACGAGATGTCGAAGGGCCTCGACGAAGTCGACCCTGAACTATTCAAGGAAGAGGATTCTTGGCGACTGCGACTGGAGGAGGAATACCTCCAGCTCCATCGCTGGTTCCGAGAACGTCATGTCCGAATCCCCGAGCCGGGATGGCGGTCGACCTATGCCGAAGAAGTCATCGAATTGGGGTACACAACCCTCCTCGGGGAGTAGCGCGCTCGGATTCCCCCAAACGGGCCAACTGATATAATTCGCCGGAGCGCGGAAGTAGCTCAGTGGTAGAGCGCCTCCTTGCCAAGGAGGAGGTCGCGAGTTCGACCCTCGTCTTCCGCTCCAAAACAACTAAGGCCCGCCAATTGGCGGGCCTTTTTTCATTGTCTGTCTGCCGACAACGGTCTCGTTAGAACGGCAGCCCCTTCAAGCCGCGCACGCCCTTGATCGCCGCTATCTCTCCGGTGTGCTCGCAGATGTGAATTGTTCCGACGGTCGCGACCATCATCGCAAGCTTCACGGGTCGGCCGCCAAGTCCGGGGATTTCGCGGTCCATGTCGCTCGCGGTCAGCGAGGCCACGTACTGTTCGGTAGCTTCAAAAACTTCCTTCGCGAACTCCTGGAACACCGAGAGTTCGAGCTTCGCCGTGGCGGCCCATTCGGCCGACTGGCGCAAGCCCGGCGACTCGATGCCAATTCGCTTCGCCCAGCCGCTGGCTTCGAAGATGGGCTTGGCCCCGCGAGCGCCAGAAATGATCCCGTCCTCGGTGAAGACCATGTGCGCGAAGATAGAGCCGACCGAACCAAGCGTCCCGAGATCTGCGGTCTGGTTCGCCAAACCTTCGTCAACGTCTGCCATGACGCCCTGCAGGATCGCGTGGCCCTGCTCGTACTGACCTTTGAGAATCTCCCCGATTTCCATTTGACGCTCCACTACGTGTCGATTTCGCCAAAGTTTACTCGCCCCGACCTTAGTCGGGTGCCCACCCGTGACGGGCTTAGTCCCGCTGTATATGATCAGGGCGTAGTGCGTTTTGCAATCCTTTGGACTTCGTGCACGTAATGACGACCAGCCACTCATCGAAAAGAGGATTCAAATGACAACAAACAGCGCCGACCAACAATTCGATTGGGTCTCCATGGCGGCCTTGGACCAGGACGGCCAAACCAGTGCTGTGACGGAGGCCTTCGCGGCGATCGCTGATCAGGACGAAGCCACACGCAATCGCAGCCTCGTCAACTCCATCCAGACGATCTACCGGCTTCCCGACGAGCAGCTGCGTTCGATGACCGAAGCGAGACTTCGAGCGTGGATCGCATTGCCCGATGAGAAAGCGGCCGTCGTCGGGAATACCTTTGAAGCGGTCATGGACACCATGCCGGTCGACATCGCCATGCGACGAGTCACGGTCGTACAGTCAGTCGCCTTCAAGCTCAATTCGGAAGAACTCGCCCATCTTCAGAAAATCGTCCCTCGCGTGCTCGGCGATTCAGCGCCGCCATCGATGTCCATGTCGAAGGGTGTGCGGGACACGACAGCCAAGCCATGGTGGAAGTTCTGGGCCAAGAACTAGTTCGTTCGTCTCGAATTGAGCGTCTTTCGGCGCGCCAATGCCGAATTCAGCCCGCGGGTTTGTCCCGGGCGATCGGGTCATGCCCATTGGCCTGGGGCCTCAGCTCGCCGAAACGATGACGCGCAGATCACTGGATGAGTGAGTACTCACTCATGTAGACTCGATCGACATGACGACCCGGGCCCCGGCCTTGCCGGCGGAAGATCGACGAGCGGCAATCATCGCCGCGACTTTGCCGCTGCTGTTAGAGCGCGGAGCGAGCGTGACCACGCGCCAAATCGCCGAGGCCGCCGGAATAGCGGAAGGCACGATCTTCGGCGTGTTCCCGGATAAGCAGGCAGTCGTCCAGGCAACGCTCCAGGCGGCCTTCGATCCGGAACCGACGGAACGCCTTTTCAGGATGATCGACCGCTCGAAGCCGTTCGAGGGACAGCTTGAAGAAGCAGTTCTCATTCTTCAGCGCCGGCTAGCCGACATCTGGCAGCTAATCACTAGCTTCGGAGAACCCGGCGAGCGCCCGTCCCCGCCCCCTGATTCCGCGGCCTTGGCTGATCTCTTCCGGGCCGAAGCCTATCGATTACGGACCGATCCGGTATTGGCAGCGCGGCAGCTTCGAGCAGTCACAATGGCCGCCAGTCACCCCGTGTTATTCGCTGGCGAGCCGATGGTCGCCAGGGACGTCGTGACGTTGCTGCTCGATGGCATCCGCTTGCGAGACGACACCGCACCGGGAGGGGAACGCCAATGATGTTGCGATTGTTACGGACTCATCTGAAGCCGTACCGCGGTTGGCTGGCAGCTGTCCTCGTCTTCCAGGCGATCCAGGCTACGGCCTCGTTGATGTTGCCATCGCTCAACGCCGACATCATCGACAAAGGCGTGCTGCGCGGAGACACCGGCCACATCTGGTCGATCGGCATAACGATGCTTGCGATTACAGCCGTGCAGGCGGTGTTCTCAGTCGCGGCTGTCTACTGCGGAGCAAAGGCAGCGATGGGCTTCGGACGCGATGTTCGCGCGGCGCTCTTCCATCGTGTCACGGACTTCTCGGCCCGAGAGGTGAACCTCTTCGGTGCCCCGTCACTCATCACCCGGATCACGAACGACGTGCAGCAGGTTCAGATGCTCGTGGTCATGACCTGCACAATGGTTGTGGCAGCGCCGATGACCGTGGTTTTCGGCGTGTTCATGGCGATGCGCCAGGACCTCGGGATGTCGTGGCTGCTGGCCGTCAGCCTGCCGATGTTGATGGTGATCCTGGGGATCATCATTTCGCGGATGGTGCCCCAGTTCCGTCTCATGCAGGAACGGCTCGACAGCATCAACGGAGTGCTCCGCGGCCAGATCGTGGGCATGCGGGTGGTCCGTGCGTTTGTCCGGGAGCCCGTGGAAAAAGAACGGTTCCACAAAGTCAACGACGACCTCACGCAGACATCGCTGCGGGCCGGGCGGCTGATGGCGCTGATGTTCCCGACCATGATGCTGGTCGTAAACGCCTCGAGCATCGCGGTCATCTGGTTCGGTGGGCACCGGATCAACAGTGGAGATATGACCATCGGCTCGCTGGTGGCGTTCCTGACGTACCTCTCGCTGATCATGATGGCCGTGATGATGGCAACCATGGTGGCGATGATGGCGCCGCGCGCGGCCGTCTCCGCAGAACGCATCCAGGAAGTGCTCGAGACGTCCTCTTCGGTGACCCCTCCTTCATCGCCGGTCACCGAATTGCGGGTCCGTGGCCAGCTTGAGTTTCGCAACGTGGGATTCCGCTACCCCGGCGCAGAGCATTCGGTGCTCGACGGAGTTTCATTCACCGCCCTCGCCGGGCAGACCACCGCCATTATCGGGAGCACAGGCGCGGGGAAAACGAGCCTCGTCAATCTGGCGGCGCGACTGTTCGATGTCACTTCCGGAGCGGTGTTGTTCGATGGCGTCGATGTCCGCGAACTCGATCCGCAGATCCTCTGGCAGCGGGTGGGCGTCGTGCCACAAAAGCCATACCTGTTTGCCGGAACGGTTGCCAGCAATCTGCGCTATGGGAAACCGGATGCAACGGATGAGGAGATTTGGAAGGCGCTCGAAGTAGCCCAGGCCGCCGACTTCGTGCGGGCCATGCCGGGCGGTCTGGACGCCGAAATCTCACAGGGCGGAGTGAACGTATCGGGCGGGCAGCGTCAGCGGCTCGCGATGGCGCGGGCGCTCGTCCGAAAGCCGGAAGTCTACCTGTTCGATGATTCATTCTCTGCGTTGGACCTGGCAACCGACGCGCGACTGCGCGCCGCCCTGGTGCCGTACACGCGCGACGCAACGGTAGTGATCGTCGCCCAGCGATTCTCATCGATCATGCATGCGAACCAGATTCTCGTGCTCGAAGATGGCGAAACGGTCGGACTTGGTACGCACCAGCAATTGCTGGCGACATGCCCGACCTATGCCGAAATTGTTGAGTCCCAACTCGGGCAGGGGAGCGCCGCATGACCCGTCCACCAGGACCACCACCTGGCGCTCCCGGCGGAGGTCGGCCCGCCTTCGCTCCTCCACAGAGTGGACAGCCCGGAATGCGCATGGGCTCCTTCGGCCAACCGACGGAAAAGCCGAAGGACTTCGGCGCTACCACCCGCCGACTCTTAGGCCAGCTTCGAGCGGAACGTAAGCTGGTCGCCGTCGCGCTCGTGATGACCATCGTCAGCGTTGCTATGAGCGTTTCGCTGCCGAAGATCCTCGGGAACGCGACCGACGTCATCGTAAAGGCGGTCCTCAGCCGAAGCGCGATCGATTTCGGCCACCTCGGAAGCATCCTTGCTCTTGCCGGCGGGCTGTTAATTGGGTCGTGGGCGCTGCAGTACGGAATGTCCTATCTGCTCGCCGGGGTGGTCCAGCGAACCATGTACCGGATGCGCTCGGACGTCGAAGACAAACTGAATCGCCTGCCCCTCAGTTATGTTGATAAAACGCCCCGCGGCGACCTCCTCAGTCGCGTCACCAACGACATCGATAACGTCGCCCAGAGCCTTCAACAGACGCTTTCACAGATGCTTACCCAGGCGCTCACCCTCATCGGGACCGTCGCGCTCATGATTTGGATCTCGTGGCTGCTCGCCCTTGTGGCCCTCGTAACCATCCCGCTCTCGATGTTCATGATGCGCGCCATCGCCAAGCGTTCGCGGACGCGGTTCATCGCCCAGTGGAAGCACACCGGCAAGCTCAACGGCCAGGTCGAAGAGACGTTTACGGGTCACGCCATCGTGAAGGCCTTTGGCCGCCAAAAGGAAGCTGACAGCCGATTTCGCGAGACCAACGACGAACTCTACGAGGCAAGCTTCGGTGCCCAATTCGTCTCGGGCGTGATTCAGCCAGCGACCATGATGTTCGGCAACTTGAACTTCGTAGCGATTGCAGTCCTCGGCGGCATACGCGTCGCCAATGGCGCGATGACCATCGGAGGAATCCAGGCGTTCATCCAGTACTCCCGTAGTTTTACCCAGCCTCTCGCGTGGATGGCGTCGATGGTCAACCTGTTTCAATCGGGAATCGCCTCGGCCGAACGGGTATTCGAACTGCTCGATGCGGAGGAACAGACGCCCGAAGTCTCGGCCTACGAGCCAACAACGAAGAGTGCCGGCCGGGTCGAATTCAACCACGTCTCGTTCTCTTACAACCCGAATGTTCCGCTGATTACAGACCTCTCGCTCGTCGCTGAATCGGGGCGAACCGTCGCGATTGTCGGGCCGACGGGCGCCGGTAAGACGACACTCGTGAACCTGATCATGCGCTTCTACGAGTTGGATGACGGCAAGATCACGATCGACGGGCGGGACATTTCGCAGATTCCACGCCGTGAACTGCGGTCGCAGATCGGCATGGTTCTGCAGGACACCTGGCTATTCGGCGGCACCATCCGCGAGAACATCGCCTACGGGAACCTCGAAGCAACTGAGGAACAGATTCAGGAGGCCGCCCGCGCCACGTACGTCGACCGGTTCGTGCATTCGCTGCCGGACGGCTACGACACAATCTTGGACGACGATGGGAGTTCGGTGAGTGCCGGCGAACGGCAGCTCATCACCATCGCGCGAGCGTTTCTGGCCGACCGGCCAATCCTCATCCTCGACGAGGCGACAAGCTCGGTCGATACCAGAACCGAGGTGCTGATCCAGCACGCGATGGCCGCCTTGCGGTCGCAGCGGACAAGCTTCGTCATCGCGCACCGCCTTTCGACGATCCGCGACGCCGAAACCATCCTCGTGATGGAGGACGGCAAGATTGTGGAACAGGGCAACCACATGGAACTGCTGGCGCGCGAAGGTGCCTACGCGAACCTCTTTAACGCCCAGTTCGCCGGCGAGGCCGCGAACGTAGCGTAACCGGCTGGGTGTCTGGCCGACTCCAGAACATGGATATCTGGAAGCTCTTCCCCGAACCGAAATCCGTCCTGCGGCGTCCGCGCGCAAAAGTACGCCTCGAGCTCGCCACCAATCTCCATGCGGCTCGCTTAGAACCGACGGGGGAAACGGTCTGCGAAGGCCCTTGGTGTTACGGTTGGTTTCTTCCGTCGCATCCGCATCCTGCGCAAGCCATCTCAGGAGCCTTTCAATGACCTCGGCTGACCGAACCAGCAGCAATAACGAAGTCCCAGCCGGAGCGGCAGGGACCTTCCCGATCGTTGAGACGGCTGAAGCGAAGACCCCACAGTGGTCCGCCTCGGATAAGGAATCGCGCCAACCGATGGCTTTTGGCGATCCGACCCCGGTAGTCAGCGACCGGCGACGAGCGTCCGTAAACCTTTGGGAGCGAATCGACGGCTAGGCGCCTACCGGCCGGACAGCGCACTCGACGGGAGGAGCGACCGGGCTGGGCGTTGCCAGGGGCACGCTGGCGAATCTGGCCGCTCGCGATTGGGATCGTACTCGCTGCCGTTTTCCTCGGTGCTTGCGGAAGTGAGAACACCCCATCGGAGAACGACATCAAGACGGCGGTGCACGCACCCGGGTTGCTTGACGTGACTCCAACCGGAAGAACCACTCCAACCCCGCCGGATTTCCAGGCCCTGCCCGGCGCAAAGGCGTACTTTGGCAACCTCGATGGAGCGGCGTACCGGATAGAGATTCCGACGCACTGGAATGGCGACCTCGTCCTTTGGGCGCACGGCTTGGCCCTCGAAGCCCTGGTCGTGAACCCACCGGATGCGCTCCGGCAGCAATTCGTATCGGAAGGCTATGCATGGGCGGCGAGCTCTTTCAGTGACACCGGCTTCATTCCCGGGATCGGGACGAACGACACGCTGGAGTTGAAGCGCTACTTCGCGCTGCGATTCGGAAAACCAAAGCACACGTACATCGGGGGCAATTCGATGGGAGGCAACATCGTCGTGCTCTCCCTCGAGAACTTTCCCGAGGAATATGACGGCGGGCTCTCTCTGTGCGGCGTCGTGTCTGGAGAGGAATGGATCGATTACCTGATGGGCTGGGCGATGGCCGCCGAGTTCATTGCCGGTGCCAAGCTCCCGCTCGAGGAAGGCAAGGCGAGGGTATCGGAGGTGCTCGAGACGCAGATCCTGTCTGCGTTGGGGCCACCCGAAACGCCAACGGTAAAAGGCCAGGCGTTCGCGAGCGTCATTCGCAACCTCACCGGAGGTTCGCGTCCGTTCTTCAGCGAAGGTTACGCGGCCGCCTACGCAGGTAATTTTGGGCTGGTCGCCGGGGATCCGGGCGGGCTCCTACCGTCCGCTGGCGCTGGCGATACTCGGTACCTCAACTACCAGGCCGATCCCGGGCTCGGTTTCGATGGAGCAAGCATCAACGACGGCGTGCGTCGTATTACGCCGGACCCGGCAAAGCGGGATGCCGCCACACACCCCGAATCCGCCCCCACGACGGGAAATTTGCAGGACCCGCTCCTTACGCTTCATGAAACCGGTGACCTGATCGTCCCGATCACCATGGAACAGAGTTACCGGAACAAGGTTGATGCGGCAGGCAAGGGCGATTTGCTGGTCCAGCGCGTGATCCGCGGGGCCTTACATTGCTGGTTTAGCGAAGAGGAAATGACTCGGGCATGGGACGACCTCGTGAATTGGGTCTCGAACGGGGAAAGGCCCGCGGGGGATAACGTCCTCGACGACCTTTCCGATGCGGGCCAAACGTTCACAAACCCTTTGCGCCCGGGCGACCCTCTGAGTCGCTAGGCAAATTGATCTGGCTCGCTCGCGTCGCTCGACTGTGCGACCATTCCGCGCGACTCCGATGACCAGAGATGAACGAAAGTTTCGTCCAGACGTTGAGGGGCTTCGGGCGGTTGCCGTTGGCCTCGTTGTGCTCGGCCACGCCGGAGTGCCGGGCCTCGAAGGCGGTTACATCGGCGTCGATGTTTTCTTCGTGCTCTCCGGGTTCCTCATCACCGGGCTGTTGCTTCGTGAGCGGGAAACAACCGGATCCACTTCAATGGCCGGGTTTTATGCTCGCCGTGCTCGGCGCATCCTGCCCGCTGCAACCGTCGTCCTCATTGCGACGGTGTTTGCGTCGTACCACTGGCTGGGCTTCCTTCGAGGCAACACGATCGCTGAGGACGGCAAATGGACGGCAATGTTTGCCGCCAATCTGCGCTTTGCCTCCGAAGGCACGCAATACCTGAACGTCTCGGCCCCGCCGTCGCCACTGCAGCACTATTGGTCTCTCGCGGTGGAAGAACAGTTCTACCTCGTTTGGCCCCTGCTCTTCCTGGTGATTGCCTCGGTCGCGCCACGAATGAGCCTGGCCCGAAAGCTGGCCGCCGTGTTGGTCCTGGTCGTCGCCGCATCGTTCGCCTGGTCCGTCGTGCAGACTCGTTCGGACGTCGCTTGGGCGTTCTTCTCGCCACTGACTCGGGCGTGGGAACTGGCGTTCGGGGCGCTGCTTGCGGCGGGATCGGCACATATTGCGCGCGGTCCAAAACGGACCGCCGGCGCTCTCAGTTGGGCGGGGCTGGTGGCTATCATTGGCGCCGCCCTGCTGTTTGACAACCACACCGGGATACCCGGCTACGCCGCTGCGCTGCCGGTCGTCGGTGCGGGAATGGTGGTTTTGGGGGGAACGATCGCCCCCGGGCGTGGCGCCGAATCGCTGCTTGGAATCCCGCCCTTCCAGTTGCTGGGCAAGTGGTCCTACTCGCTCTACCTCTGGCACTGGCCCGTCCTCACCATCGCCGCGCAGCGGGCGGGGCATGAGCTCTCGCTAGCGGAGAACCTCGGGCTTGTTGCGGCCGCGCTCGTCTTAGCGGCGGCGACGCACTACGTCGTTGAAAACCCGGTGCGATACGCCCAACGGCTGACGAGAAGCCCTTGGACGAGCATTTCGGTTGGTGCGTGTTTCCTCCTCGTAGCGCTATCAGTGTGCGTTCTTCAGATCGGAGACAATACGGCCGCGGCATCTCCGCTGTTACAAGAAGCACCAACGAGTCAAGAACCGATCGCGGTTTCGAGCGCGGTTGCGGTGGATCCAGTCGAACAAGTGTTGGCTGCGATCGCCAAGGCTCCGGACATCCAGGTCTTGCCCGCGAACCTGAGACCATCACTTAAGGACTCGCAACTCGATTTCGCGTGGCTGCCACCATGGGGGCGAGGCTGCCTTGTCGATAAGGATGTCGTCGATTCGCCGGAATGCATCTTTGGTGATCCGCAGGGCCAGAAAACCGTTGTGCTTCTCGGTGACTCGCATATGGCCCAATGGATGAGGGCCTTCGATGTCATCGGGTTGGAGTTGCACTGGAAGGTCGTCGTCCTCGCAAAAACGCAGTGTCCCGCGGCAGCCGTCGATTTCGAGCTGGCCTACGGCACGGGAGCCAGCCGGTTCTTCGGCCCGTACGCCGAATGCTCCCGGTGGCAGCAAAACGCAATCGACCGCATAAACGAACTGAATCCGGACGCCGTGATCTTCGGAAGCTGCAACGGCTGCGAATTCATGGTCGACCCAAAGGGTGAACCGCTAACCAGGGCCGTGTGGCAGGCAGGGATCGAGAAGACCCTCTTAAACATCAATGCCCCGAACACGCGAAAGATCGTCATCGGGGACATCCCCCGCATACCCGGGACTGCGGACTGCCTCGCCCTGCACGGAAAGTCGACCCAATCCTGTTCGCTCTCCGCGTCAGCGGCACTCGCCCGGACGTACAACGACAGCGAAGAATCCGCAGCCAGTGCTGCCGGCGCAACATTCGTCGACCCCACGGCCTGGTTCTGTGGAGCGGTTTGCACCGCTGTAGTTGGCAACATCCAGGTCTATTCGAACGACTACCACGTCACCGCCACCTACTCACTCTTCATCGCCCCTTTGCTCCAGGCGGCGATTGAGCCGCTGATGGACGTGGTCACCCAGTGACACGTCAAGAGTCGGATCGCCAACTAAGCCCGGGCGGCAATCTTAGAACCTTCGGCCCAATTTCCGGGTGCGGATGGCCCGATAATCCGCCGCCAAACGCGCCTAGTCTTCAACTCAAGTTGGAGGAATTTGGTCGTGGAACTGACACCCATTCAAAAGGGAACGGCAACGCTCCGGGCCCGTGGTCGCGGCGAAATGATGTCGCTGGCCATCGCATACCTGGAGAGTCACATGCTCGCGTGTGAACTCACTGGTACGGAAAAGCCTGCCCACGTGAGCATGGAAACCATCGGGGACAGGGTCTCCCAACTCACGGACGACCAGCTCATCGCGCTGCTCATGCCGATATCGGCCCTCGGGCACAGTGACTGACGAACGACGGCCGACTCTCCCCAGCGGCTTCGGCTTGAACGGAGGATTCTCATGACTATCACGGCGCGGCGTGCTCACCTTGGGTTCGTGGTCGAACTCACCCGGCCAGTCAAAGATGAAGACGTCGATCTTCTGGACGGTCACTACATAGATATGGAAGACCAGCGCCTTGGCGAAGTGATCCTCGAATCGCGAACCCCGGCCCGCCGGTTCCTCCTCATCGTCGCGGACGACGTTGTGGCGGTTCACGTCGAAGCAGCACTTGAGAATGACAGCCGCACGGAGTCGCGGGCGCGGCGAGCCGTGCTTCGCTACCCCTATGGAAAAATTGTGCCGCCCGGTGTCCTCGAAAACGGGGACGCATGGAAGACCAACGACTACGTCGCCTACGCGTTCGTTTCGGAAGAACAGGCGATGCTGGATCAGCGAAGAAGCTGAGCCGCATTCAAAGAACAATCCCATCGACGTTCGTCGTGCCTTCTCGCTAGACTCGCCAGATGGACGTACTGGATTGGCTGCTCGATTCGGACCCGGCAATTCGCTGGCAGGTCTTGCGCGATCTGGTCGGCGCGAATGACGAGGATGTCGCCGCTGAGCGCGCTCGAATTGCGACCGAGGGATGGGGCGCCAGATTGCTCGCATTGCAAGGGGGCGACGGCCAGTGGGCGGGCGGTGCGTGCTTCCCGGCGCGGTACTTCGATGAGTCAGACCAGTACACAGGACAACCCTGGACCTCCACGCTCCCATCGCTGCAACTGCTGTATGAATTCGGCATTGATCCCAACTCCCCTCGCCTACGAACCGCTGTTGCGGCGGTAAAAGCAGGCTGCCGCTGGGAACACGACGGACAGCCGTTCTTCAGCGGCGAAGTCGAACCATGCATCAACGGTCGGACCGTAACTTTAGGCGCGTATTTCGGCGTTGATGTAACAGCCAATTGTTCAGCGATTGTTGGGCGAACAGCTCGACGACGGCGGTTGGAACTGCGAAGCAGAGAACGGATCGGTCAGATCCTCGTTTCACACCACGATCAATGTGCTCGAAGGATTGCTCACCTACGAGCGGGCGGTCGGCGGCTCCGAGGAGTGCCGGGCCGCCCGCCGCAAAGGCGAGGAATACTTGCTCGAGCGGAAGTTGTTCAAACGGAAGGGTACCGGCGAAGTCGTAGATGAGACTTGGCTACGTTTTTCGTTCCCGGTTCGCTGGTACTACGACGTGCTCCGTGCGCTCGATTACTTCTGGGCGGTCGGCGGCCAACCGGACCCGCGGATTGGCGAAGCAATCGGCTTGATTCAATCCAAGAGGCAGGCCGATGGAACCTGGCTGCTGGAGAACACCCACCAGGGAAAAGTCTATTTCGAGCTCGAAGATGGCGACGGACAGCCCAGTCGATGGAACACCCTCAGAGCTATGCGCGTGCTTAAATGGTACGAGGGTCGCTAAAAGAGCGGCTCTCCCGGCAACTCCGACGCCTGCTTGAGCCAGCTCGCTACGAGTTCCTCATCGAGCGGCTTGTCTTCGAAGATGTGGAAATAGCGAGTGTTGGGGTCCTTGGACTCGATGGGCGGGAGTGGCTGCAGCGCTGCGCCGCGAAAGAACGTGACTTTGATGTACCTGGCGAAGCAATGGAACGAAAGGAACCATCCCTGCCCCTCGATGCCATAGAAGGGAGAATTCCACCGCACCGCCTTTAGCACATGGGGAGTCGTTCGCACGATGAGCGCGTCGAGTTCCCTCCCGGCGTCGCGCTTCCAGCCTGGCATCGCGGCGATGTAAGCCTGCACGGGTGCATCGCCATCGCCTTTAGCGATCTGGGGGTTGCCCCCGGAGAGTAGCTTCACTGCATCGGCGGATTCACGGCTGGACATCGGCTTCTCCCATTTTCGGCGGCGTGTGGGGGCACTCAAAACGTTACTACGTTCCCGACAAAACGATCTCTCGAATACCGCCGAACTCACGTGCCGTTCCCCCTAGAAGACGTCGACCATCACAGCACCGGCCACTGTGACAATCACGACGACCAACGGAGGGGCCTTCCAGAATGCGAGCATGACGAGACCGACAAGGGCGAGGCTGAAGTCCGCTGAACCCTTGACCGCGCTCGTCCACACCGGGTTGTACAGCGCGGCGAGTAGCAGTCCGACGACCGCCGCGTTGATCCCTCGAAGTGAAGCCTGGAACGTCGGATTGCGCATGAGGAACGACCAGAGCGGAAGCGCTCCGAAAATAAGCAGGAAGCTGGGCAGGAAAATCGCGACCAGCGCTAGCGCTGCGCCCGGCACGCCATTCGGCGTCGGGCCGGATGAGGCCCCGAGATAGGCGGACAGCGTGAACAGCGGGCCGGGCACCGCCTGGGCCGCCCCATAGCCGGCGAGGAACTTGTCCTGCGAGAGCCACCCCGGACTGACGACGCCTCGCTCGAGCAGCGGAAGCACGACATGGCCGCCGCCGAAAACCAGCGAACCTGCGCGGTAGAACGTATCGAACAGATCCAGCGCATGGGAGCTGGTCGTCGCCGCGAACATCGGGAGTCCGAGCAGCAGCAGTGCGAATATCACCCAGCACGCGACTACGGCATTCCGACTGAGACGGATTCGAAGATGGGCTTCCTCAAGACGCGAGCCGGGCGCGAAAAACAGGACTCGGCCAACGATTCCAGCCAGCACGATGATGGCGACCTGTGCGACCGCGCTTTCCCAACTGAGCGCAAGGACTGCAGACGCAATTGCGATCGTCGCCCGCGTGCGATCTGCGGCCAGGTTTCGCGCCATACCCCAGACTGCGAACGCCACGACCGCCACTGCGGACAACTTGAGACCGTGGACCCACGCCGAGTCGCTGATATCGCCCCGGTCGCGTAGGACCAGCGCGAAGACTGTCAGGGCGATTGCCGAAGGCAGCGTAAATCCAACCCAAGCGAGCAGCGCGCCGAGTGGCCCCGCGCGCATCAGCCCAACCGCGATGCCCACCTGGCTGCTCGCAGGCCCCGGAAGCGCCTGGGAGAGCGCCACGGTTTCGGCATAGGCCTCGGGTGTCAGCCAGCGCCGGCGCTCAACGTACTCCCGATGGAAATATCCGAGGTGTGCGATGGGGCCGCCAAACGAAGTCAGACCAAGCTTGGTCGCGACTACGAACACTTCCCAGGGGCTGCCTCGCGCGTTGCAGACGGTTTGGGTTCGGGGCCGTTCAACACTTCTGAACCTGAACTGGTCACACGGAGCACTCTAGCCGCAAACGACTAGGCGGGCTGGAACAGCTCGATGGGATTGCCAGAGGGGTCGTCGACCAGGACCTGCTTGCCACCAAAGCCCACGATGATTTCGCTGCGAAGCGGGGCGCCCGCTGCTTTCAGCTTTGCGACTGTCGCCTCGAGGTCGGGCACTTCAAGCTGGAAGCGGAGCCAGCCTCCGGGTGTCGGTGCACGACCATCGGGCATTGATTGGCCGGCGCCACCCCCTCCTCCTGGGCGGTTGAGTAACAACCTCAACTCCCCTCGCAATAGGCTCGCGAATCCGGGGCCGGGGTGCATATCCACCTTGAAATCGAGGTGTTCGGTGTAGAACGAAACTGCGGCGTCGACATCATCGACGATGTAGCGGACGGATACTGGCATCTCTTAAGTTCTCCTTGAGGTTCTTGTCAATGTGTTTCCGGTCACGAAAGCCCCCGTGGGCTGGAGCGAAGCCCTCGGGCGACCTGCGCCATCAAAGCTCGCCGGTGCCGCTCCCAGTGGGTCGATCCGTCTCGGCGATCGGCTTGTGTGATCTGCGCCCACTCCATTCGATACGCAATTTCTACGGCCGAGACCCGGGACTCGGTAAGGCGCGCCTTGAGGATTTCTTCAAGCATCAGCTGGCTCCAATCGAACTCAGTCGTAGTCGACGAGTTGTACTTCGATCCCGCCAGGCTGCTTCAGGAATGACGTGTACATTTGTGCGAGGTCCCTCCGATGTGGCGATTCGCTCTCTTCCATGCCTGCCTCGATTAGCGACTGATGGGCGGCATCGAGGTCATCGGCTCGAAAACCGAGATGTCGGAAGTGAATGTCGGCATCCTCGGAAAGCCCCAGTTCGAATTTCAATCCGGAAGCTGGATCGACCACGATGGCGAACCGCGATGAGCGGCGTTCCACCAGCATCCCGAAGTCGGTCGCGAGGCGCTCCACTTGCTCGTCGAGGTTCGGCACATTGAACGCGATATGGTCGAAGGTCGGAGTCGAATTCATAGTTTGCTCCGGCCCCCTATCGTTGCGCTGGCTGGAACAGCTCGATCACGTTGCCCGACGGGTCGAGAAGGAGAATCTGCGAACCGCCAGGCCCTGAAAGGATCTCGTTCCTGAATTCGCAACCTTCGGCCTTCAGGCGAGCAACTTCGGCTTCGATGTCGGGGACGATGAAGTGCAGCCGATTCCAGCCACCGGGACCCGGCACCGCACCGTCCGGCATGGGCCGACCGGCCGAACTCTGAGGTCCCCCAAGCAGCAAACGCAGGTTTCCGCGCTGCACCGAGCCGAAGGCGGGAGCGAAGTCGGATTCCACCGTGAACCCAAGATGGCCGGTGTAGAAGGCGAGCGCTTTCGAGACATCGCTGACCATGTATCGAACGTGGACCATTTCATCCATGAGAAACCCCCTCGAGGTTGGATGCGCCAACGGTAGTCCTTGCAGTAACTGCAAGGTCAAGGGGGGTGGCTGAAGAGGCCTGAAATAGCGGGGCTGTTACAAAGGCGTGAGCATGCAGTTCAAAGCCTGGCGTCGTTCAATCGTTTCAGGCTTACGTCGCCAGGGCTTCCCAGTGGCGCCGAATGCCCAAGGTGTCGTACATGTCAGCGAAATTCGATGGGTGCTCTTCGAGAATCGGAGCTATTTCAAGAGAGATCTGAGCATGACCCTGGAGAGCCGCCTGAAGCTCTTCTTCCGAATCCGCAGCAAAAATACAGCGGCTGAGTTGCCGCTCTGCGTCCCAGAACGAGCGCATCCAGATAACATTCGATTTTTGAAACTGTGCATTCGCGGTCTCAATCGCCGTGAGGGACGTCGGTTCAGGAAAACTGCGCTCAACGAGGAACAGCGACATTCCCTTCGGGGAGGTTGTAGGCCCAAGCCCAACGGTCGCTGCCCTCGCTTCCTCTACCTCGCGAGCTTCGATGAACGGGATCCAGCAAATTCGCTGTTGGCGCTCGATACCGCGCAGGGAATCCGCTTCGTAAACGCAAAATCCTTGAACGGTTCCGGGGCGGTCGATCCCGAAAGAACGGTGCCAGTACACCGGCGGAGACGAGGCAAGCCCGGAGATTGCACGGACGTGCATTTTCTCGAAGTCCTCGTCCGTCCACGCCGGGTCGAAAGAGCGCCAGAGAGTGAAAAAGGGCATGGTGAACCTCCCGATTACGGTTCGAAGTGTTTGGGGTCAATTGGTTCGAGCACGGATTCGAGATCGTGCTCTCGTATTCGGATAGATTTCTGCCCCGCTAGTCGCGACGCGGGCAGCTTTCCCGAGCGAATCCAGGAACGCACCGTTTGCACATGCACGCCGAGGTAGTCGGCAGCGCCCTCAGTGCTATAGAGCTTGGTCACCGGGGCTGGCGATGCCGCCTGCGGCGGGCCTCCTAGTTCACTGACGTAGCGTTCCACGTCTTCGGTCGTAACTCCTAGCTCGCCGAAAACCCGCGCGGGCAACCCTTCGCCCAGCTTCATGAACGTGAGGAGAGTTACGAGTTCATCAAGCCTCGGGCTCTTGCGTTCCTCTACCACCTGCCAGGTGAGCGCATTCATTCGCATGAACGACTCATCCGCGGGGGATGATCAGGGCCGCCAGCCCCCCGCGGGTGCGTCCGCATCAGTATGTCTTCGACGACGTTCACATCGATTGTGACCGGCCCGAACCTGAAGAACCCGAACTGGCTGAAGGTGCGCAGGAAGGCAACGAACTCGATATCCGGAGTAAACGGTGCGAAGTCGAGCGCCTCGGCGAGTTCGAGCACGATGCGCGTTTGCTCGTTGATCCAGTGGGGCGCGGGAATATCCGGGCGCGCCGTGTTGTCCATGAGCGCCAGTCTGCCAGTGTGATGAAAACAACGCAAGGCTCATCAACGCGCAACAAAATGCTTGACTTCGCGACGATCTAAGTGACCTATAAATTGCGCGAATCGTTGTTTTCATGAGTTTTCATGAGTGACAGCCCAGATGGAGGAAGTAATGACTGCAGCAACCGCGACCCTGGACCAACAGAAAGCGGAAGCATTCGGTGGCCGAATGCTCGAAATCATCTCGAATTCGATGCTCAGCGCCATGACCAGCGTGGGCCATGAAGTCGGCCTCTTCGAGGCGCTGGCCGACAAGCCCCCGGCGACGAGCCAGGAGGTCGCCGACTCGGCCGGACTAAACGAACGCTACGTGCGCGAGTGGCTCGCGACGATGGTCACTGGCGGGATCGTCGATTACGACCCAACGACCGCGAAGTACTCGCTTCCGCCCGAGCACGCCATGACCCTCACAGCGGCGGCAGGGCCGATGAACATGGGCCTATGGGCATGGGCGATTACCAGCTTCGGGGAAGCGCTCGACCAGCTGGTGGGCAGCTTTCGAAATGGCGGCGGCGTCCCGTATTCGTCGTTTACCAAGTTCCCCGCACTCATGGCGGCGGTTAGCGGCGCCCAGTACGACGCTTCACTGATCGGGGTCACGCTTCCCCTTGTCCCAGGACTCGTGGAACGGCTCAAGGCCGGAATCGATGTCGCAGATATCGGATGCGGCAGCGGACACGCCATCAACTTGATGGCCGAGGCGTTCCCTGCCAGCCGCTTCACAGGAATCGACTTCTCCGATGTGGCACTCGAAGCGGCCCGTCGAGAGGCATCCAAGAAGGAACTCTCCAACGCGACCTTCGAAATGAGAGACGCTGCGACCCTCAGTGGACCCGCGCGGTTCGACTTCGTCACGGCCTTCGACGCCATTCACGACCAGGCCCACCCCCGGCGCGTGCTGAAGGGCATCGCAGATTCGCTCCGGCAAGACGGCACATTCCTCTGCGTCGACATCGCCGCGTCGAGCAATCTCGAAGACAACATCGGAAACCCGATGGCCCCGATGATGTACGCCATTTCAACCATGCACTGCATGACTGTTTCCCTGGCACTCGGCGGGGAAGGCCTGGGGACGATGTGGGGCGAACAGAAAGCGCGCGAACTCTTCGCCGAAGCAGGTTTCAATTCGGTCGAGACGAAACGAATCGAGTCCGACATCGAAAACAACTACTACGTCTGTCGGAAATAACAGTCGGCTTTAGTCATCGTCCGCTCCGAGCTTTGAAAGGAATTCAACACCATGGCAACCACCTACATCGGTTTTCAGTCCGCCGCGCCCGACTGGCCCTACGACGTCCTCCGCGAAACCGGCGCACCCCCACCTGCCCTGGCCAAGAAGGTGAATGAGTTCCCTTCGAAGCTCCCGAAGACGTGCAAGCTAATCGGTTCCTGGGCGGTAAGCGGTCCGGCGCCGAACGTGGTCGTGGTGGAAGCGGAGAGCTTCGAAGACCTGATCCACATCGACTATTACTACGCTGGCTGGATCTTGTTCGACTGGCACCCGTGTCGGCCGATCCAGCGGGATCACTAGCCCGACGCACAGGCTCGTCGGCGCGCTAGGCAACTAGGGTCAAAGCCGACCTTTGGGGTTGGACGGACGTACTTCAGCTCGCTGACGGCCTCGGCCAGACTTTCTGGATCGTCGGCCCATCGAAGTATTCCCGCCACACTGTGATCTGACCATCGTGGACTTCGAAGACGCCGGTCACTGGCAATTCGACCCAACCCGTCTCGAGCAGATGCCGGTCCAGTCGCTCGAGGAAGACGACCGGTCCGTTCGCCACCTCTCGCAGAACCTGAAGGTCATTCTCCAAGGTTGGCGCGAAGAACGGTTCGAGAACGCCACGGACACCAAGCGGGCCGCGAACCGTTCCCATTGGCGAGTTGTAGTACTCGCAGTTCTCTCCGATGTACGGCAGGGCAACTTCGTAGTCTTTTTCGGCCATCGCGTCCATGAACGCATGGACGACATCAAGCGGCGCTGTTGCGGTGTTTGTCATCGAGTTTCTCCATTTTGATTTGTGGACGACGGTCGGGGATAGAGTGTGGACAGAAAGGCCAAGACGGCTTCGTTAAACGCCTCCGGCTGATCGAGATTGGAATGATGTCCGGCGGCGGGGATTGTGACCTTTTTCGAATTTCGAATCCGAGCTGCGAGATAGTCTGCCGCGCCGAGCAATGGTGCGTCGTTTTCCCCAACCAGGATCAACGTTGGGACAGCCACCTCTTCCAGGGACTCAATCACGCGGGTATCGTACTTGGCGAGCATTCCGCGGGCCGCGTGAGCAAGTCCCTGTGCAGAAACGTGACGAGCGAGGCGGTTGTCTTGTTCGCCGATGGCCTCGAGGCCACGCTCCTCGAGGGCCTTCGCCCGTTCGAACGCGGCGCCGTTCCACCGCTCACGCGCCGCGGGGTCGCGGAAACCAGGCCCGGTGTCGAAGAGCATCAGCGCTTCGACCCTCGCCGGTTGCGAAAAGTACGAGGAAAGGGACATGTAGCCGCCCAAAGAGAGCCCACCCAACACGACGCTCTCTACGCCAAGATGGTCGAGAATTGCTCGCAAGTCCTCACGGGTTGCCTCTTCGGTGTAGGCGTCGGACGCGGGGGGACTTCCGCTTTGCCCATGCCCGCGCATATCCCAGGTAACCACGCGGAAGTACGGCTTGAGGGCTTCGGCCTGAGCGCTCCACATGCGCGACGACGCACCGTACGCGTGGCTCAACATCACGGCAGGCCCGCTTCCGTGTTCTTCGTAGTAAATCTCGATGCCGTTGCGGTTCAGCGTTGCCATCGAGGTCCTACTCGGCCGGGACGACGCTACGGCTGCTGGCAACCTCGTAGGCCGTTACCTGCACTTCCGTACCACCCCGGCCAACCAGGGCTCCGATTGCCGCAACCTCCGGCGTCTGCCCGTGCCGCGCGAAGTCGTCGGCGTGGTTCCAGGCCTCGTCCAGGTAGAAAAGGGTTTGGTCACCGGTATCGACGCTGAACCGGTAATTGATGTTCCCAGGGTGTCGCTCTCGTACCTGCCCGGCCAATTCGGCCAGTTCAGCGAGCGGAGCGGCGCTGTCTTTCCAACGAAATGAACCTCGAACGATTAGCATAGGACCCTCCGTCTAGTTGCTGCGTTCCTTAAATAATGTAGTGATCACTACATGATCCGTCAAGTTTCTTTTAGTGAGATACAATGTCCAGTTTGTAGTACCAACTGCGAACCTCGTCGGGCCGGCGAGTACAATTGGACTCGCCATGGGTAGCAAGCACTCAAAGGAAGAGATTCTCGAAGCCGCACTCGCCGCTGCCTACGAGGATGGGCTGAGCCAACTCACGTTCGGGCGCCTGGCCCGCCGTCTCGGGATCAGCGACCGAATTGTGGTCTATTACTTCCCGAACAAGGACGAACTCGTCAGCGAAGTGTTCCGACTCATGGGCATCCGTCTGCGGGCGGCGCTGGCGGAAGCCTTCGGTGGGCGTGTCTCCGACCATGTCGAATTGACTCGCGTCGCCTGGCCGGTACTTATCCGGCCGGATATCGCACCGATTTTCGCGTTGTTCTTCGAAGTGAACGGCATGGCAGCGGCCGGCCGCGAACCGTACCGGACGCTTGTTACGCAACTCATTCGCGGGTGGATATCCTGGGCGGCAACCTTCTTCGACGGCGCGCCTGAGCAGCGCCAGACAGAAGCAGAGGCGGCGATTGCGCTTAATCGATGGGCTCCTGCTCCTTCGCCACCTCGGTGGCGCGGAAGCCGGGGACCGGGCCGCGCGCCGACTTGGCGTCCTCTGACGCGACGCCGCACAGTAATCGCCACGTCCTCAGGTGATCGGATACTTAACTGTTCGCCCGCCGATTTACCGATGCCGCACGTACGCCAGTTCGACACCCCGTTGCTTGAGGCCCCATTAGAGACCACTCCCAAATGGCCAGGGAAACCCGGCCGCGCAGTCAACCGCCGACTTACTCTTTCGTGACTATATCAACCGAGACTTCCACTGCCGGAATCGATCCTCTGTTCTCAAGCCAGTGGGTGGTGTTCCTGTCTTCCGGCCATCCCAATCCCGGCCCGTAGTCGGTGGCGACACCATCTCGGTGGTCGGTGATCGTGCCCTGAAGTATGTAGACCGTGCCCGGTCTGCCCTTGTGGTCATGCATCGGTCCGAAGACTGCCCCGGGCGCGAAAGTGAACTTTCGCATTCGAAGTTGGCGGCCGGCCATGCCTTCAATCTCGGGGCCGAGGTCAACAGTGGAGAGTAGTTCCGAAGTAACGCCTCTCGTTTCCGGTACGACCTCTTCGTTGTTCATTCGAGCTCTCCTCTCTGAACTGCTGGCGGCCCGTGGAATGTGCTGCCGGCCGCACCAAGAGCGTAGCTCCCCAACTGGTGTTGCGCGCGCTTGCAGCCAGTCCGGGGGCATCGGCTCGTCCAGTCGCGCGCGCAACACCAGTGACGAGTCCCGTTATTGACGACGACTCACCTCTTTCGCGCCAAGTCCGCACCGTCAGCACAATGTGACCGTGGCGCTATACGAAGTCCCGATGCTCGTTCGCAGGCGTGCCCTGGCGATGGGCGAGACCGGGGTTGCCTGGCTCGAACAGCTCGACGGCACCGTCTCCCGTGTCGCCGCGGACTGGGATCTGCAGGTCGGCCGTGTGCTGGAGGGCGGCAGCGGCGCACTCGTTGCCGAAGTCAGAATGCCCGGCGACGTCGCGGCCGTCCTAAAAATTGGGGTACCCGACCCGGATCTCAGCACCATCGAGGCGGATGTCCTGCGCGCGGCGGAAGGGCGTGGATACGCCCGCCTCTACCATCACAACCCGGCCGAACGGGCGATGGTGGTCGAACGCCTTGGCGCCGCAATGTGGCAACAAAACTGGCCGCAAGATCAACAGCTCTCGCTTTACTGCGCCGCCATCCAGGAAGCATGGAAGGTCACGTTCGATCCCCACGGCCTAATCGACGGCTCTGGGAAAGCGGCCTGGCTCGAAGACTTCATCCCGCGAACCTGGGAATCCCTCAAACGACCGTGCAGCGAACGGACCGTCGCCCTCGCGCTGGACTTCGCGGCGCGTCGCCGCGCTGCCTTCGACCCCGCTCGCGCCGTCATCTGTCACGGCGACGCGCACCCCGGCAATCTTTTGGCGCCGCTCGAGTCCGGTGGAACCTACAAGTTCATCGACCCCGAAGCTGGATTCATCGAGCCGGAGTACGATCTCGGCTGCTGGCTCCGAGGTTGGCGGCCAGCGCGGGGACACGAGCCGGACCTTGGGAGGCTGGCCCACGAGGCCGCAAGGCAACTCGCGGCGCTGACCGGCACGGACGAGCAGGCGATCTGGGAGTGGGGATTCGTCGAGCGCGTCTCCTCCGGCCTGTTGCTCATGCAACTCGGTCACGAGGAAGGTGACGCGTACCTTTCCATCGCTGAGGAATTAGCAAGTTCGTGAGGCTGGCAGCAAGCTCCGGGCCGAGCGCTCCCAATCGAGTTATGTCGCTAATTCTAAGGCGCGACTAGATTCTCAACTACCGTATTCAGCCCGCTCACGACCCGTTCATCGCGGGGCCTCATGTCCGGTTCAAATCGCTTGCCGAGCAATTCCTGGATGCCGATGACGTACCGCACCGCGATGGCTACGCGCTGCTCGTCCGTATATCCGTTTTCTCCCTCAGAGAACCCGCGCGCGAATTCCTTGGAGTACGACTTTGGATTCAGCTCCTCGAGCTCTCCCAAATTGAATCGCTCCATCTGAGCGTCATAGTCCGATGCCAACCAGAACCTGGACGAATCCATCGTCAGGATCTCGTCCTGACTCACGATCTTTCCATCCTTGTTGATGCCATGTTCGAACTTTGTATCGACAAGGATGATGCCTCTGCTGCGAAGGAACTGCGTAGCCATTCCGAACGCGACCAGCCCACTATTCCGTACTGCGGTGTACTGCGCCGCCGTAATGTCTCCCTGCCGAATCATCTCCTCCGGAGACAACGTCACGTCGTGGTCTTCAGACTTGGTCGACGGAGTGTCCATGACGTACGGCAGCGGACCATTCGCAACCAGGCCTTCAGGGACAACATGTCCTGCAAACGTCTTGTCTCCGCGTTTCCAGGCCTGGTAGAGCGACGTCGAAGTCGAACTCGCTGCGTTGTATGCCCTGAAAATGTTCTCGACCGGGATGAGCTGAAGGTTCTCGGCAGCGATGACCACGTCGTTGTCCTCAAGTCCGGGCACATCGAATTGCGACGTCCCGATGGCAGGCTCGACCAACCGCCTCATGTAGTTGTGGTTCGCCGCGAGGATCTGGTCCTTGAACGGGATCTCGCCCCTGTTGATGTCGTGCGTCGAGATCCGCTGCGTCCGAACCATGAGCCGCAGCGGTGTCCCGTCCCGTGTCACAAGCGGAGGGTTTTCCGCTTCGACGACCGTGCCGTCTTTGCCGGTGAAAGCGACCCTCCCGCCGTGGATCGAGTCGGAGACTTTCCCCGGCCGCACGGTAAAACCCTTCAAGGCAGGGACAATTCCCGAATCCAGGAGTTCCTGCGTCGTGCTGATCCTTCCTTCGCTCGCTATGTAGCTGAAGACCAGGTCCAATGCCTCGGTTTCGGTTAGAAGTTCACCAGTCATGGGTGCATTCTTGCGGATGGCTTTGGCACGCGCACTGTCTCGCCGGTGGCATAGCTGAGCGCGCGGGCGGCAAGCCTGCCGTGCGCCTGTTGGTGCCGCATAAGGCGCGGCAGTTGCCACTCAAGACCCGGCAGCTTGAGATCGAGGCGTTCGTACACTGCCGCCCGGATCCGTTCCCACTCGTCGAAGACGTTGTTCAGGTTGGCCCGTGGATCGTTGGGGGCGACTGCGGCGTGCTTGCCCTGGGGTAGCGCCAACTGGCTACGACCCAGCCCTCCGGGTACGAAGCGGCCAAGGTGGTGCTGTTCGGCATGGAGTACGTGGCGAACGTTCTCGACGGCGGACCAGTCGCCGTTGGGCAACCTCGTGGCCAGCGCGGCTGGTTCGAAGCCCTCGAGGAACGCGCGCAGCCGAGCCTGGTGCTCAGTCATCGCTGCAAGCGCTTCGGCAGGAGTGACTTCTTCCACGTTGGCCCAGACTGTACAGCGCTCGGCGCTGGCTGACTTTGCCTTCCGTTCGTTCAGGTATTTGTGGACGAGGTCCAATGCATGGTCTTCGGGCAGAAGGTGGTCGTTCATCGTTACACCGTTCACGACCTGGACCTGTGGTCCTAGGAATCATGAATGCTGGTCCGCCTGGTGGAACGGCCACTCAGGGCGCAGCGCGGCGAAGTACATGACGTCGCAGCGCTGGCCCTGCCAAACGCCTTGTGCGCGCATTGTCCCCTCATACAGGAAGCCCGCTCGACGGGCGACCCCGACGGAGGTTTCGTTCCCGGCCACAATCGTCAGGAACACACGGGCTGCGCCAAGTCCGAACAGCCAGCGAGTGAGCAAGACTGCCGCACGGGTCGCGTAACCATGCCCCCTCGCGTTGGGGGCGAGCCAGTAGCCAAACTGCGCCACGTCCGATTTCGTCCAATCGTCAACGCCTGTGCACCCAACCACTGCGCCCGACTTCGCATCGGTAATCGCGAATGCAACGCCAGTTGGGTTGCCAGTGGCGCCGAAAGCCTGCCAGTTCGAGGCGAATGCTTCGATGACAGCCTCCGCCTGAGTCAGGGAAGGAACCGGAGCGGGGTAACCCAGCCGGTCGAGGACTCCGTTGTAGCGTCGAATTTCGGGGTCCGCAGACGAGTCCGCCATGAACAAAGCGTCTTCTCTGACCCAGGGCCGTAGGATGACCAGGTCGTCGGAGAGCTCCACCCGCGAATTATGGGGCCTGGCCTGGCAGTCCGCGACCGTGTGCGGAGGCTCAGCACTCGTGGTTCCCGAGCAGTGATTCGAACCCCGACCAAAGGCTCCGAAGGCCCTCTTCTGGATTCAGAGGCCTCGGTTGCCCCGGTCAATTCGGCCCGGCAAGTCGCGATTGCGACGCCCGCGAGGAGTCCTGTTGTCGCCTCATTCTGAGGCGCCAACGGGACTGTATCAGGGTGCCCGGAACTCGCAGTTTGAAGTGAAGGCGGCACAGGCCCTTAGTGGCCGCGCAGACATGGCTACTTGCGACGTTCGCCTGAGCCGTGCGTGCCGCTTCGACCACGGCGAGAATGCCCGACAGGATCAGAAGTGCGATGCCTGCGGGCATAGCCAGCCGAACGAACGGCGGCTTGTCAGCCTCGCCTGACGACGCGATGTTGCCGGTTGCGGGAGCTCTCGGCACTGACAGGTAGCGCTTCGCAAGGCGTTCCGCCAGCGCAAGCAGGGGCGCGTCGTCGCCGCTGAAGTTCTGCGCGAGCAGGGAGTAGATGCGGTCGCCTGTCGTCCAGATGAATCGTCGATCGCCCTGGCGCATGAACACGGCGTCTGTCGGCACCATCATCAAGGCAGGCAAGCCGGCGATCGTGGTTTGGCGAGTCAACGTCACAGGGCTTTGGCCCGGCGCAACGATCAGGAACTCGCCGGTCCGCGTCCACGTTTGCAATGTGATGGCCGCTCGCCTGTCGGCAGTCGAATAGGCGACCACTGCGAAGAACGCGCCGTCGGCGCGGAGATCTGCCTCTGCAGACTGCAACTCGAATCCTGGGTAGTCGTCTCCCGCGAGGAACGCCGTCGCCGGCAACTCGCGCCGGAGCGACTCGGCGCCGCTGATATGGCGCGCGCCCTCAAGGCTCGGCTGTGCCGAACTCGATGGTGGCGGCGGCTGCGGGTCGTCGTTGCACCGATAGTAGATGTGCAACGGATTAGCGGAATCGAGGGGCGGTTTCGTGCATGGAGGGAGCGTCGGAGGAGGAACTGGTGTTTGCGGCAAGGGAGTCGGCGACGGACTGCCGGGGGTCTGAGCCGACGCTATGCCGACGAAACACACCGCGGTCACTGCGAGAACGATTAGGTACATCGCTCTCAAGACGACTGAGGAATGGCTCATTCGAGGCACATTCACGGCTAGCCCTCACTCACGCACTCTTGACTCTACCACCCATGGTGGCAGGCCTGAAGGCGCGGCAGAACGTGCGCTCGGTCCTATGCGTTCCCAAATGCAATCCTGCCGGAGCGCAGGTTCTCCATGAGCAAGAGGTAGTTCGCTCCCGACCATGGTCACACCCGTACAAAGGACCGAACCAAGAACCCGCGACACCGAAAACAGGCCCTTGTACGCCAACGAGTCCTGTCGTCGGCTTTTGGCGCCGTTATGGCGACTCTAGATTCGTGGTTGCCAAGCAGGGATTCGAACCCCGACCAAAGGCTCCAAAGACCCTCTTCTGGATTCAGAAGCCTCGGTTGCCGCAGGCAATTCGCCCCGGCAATTGGTCTGAGCGAGGCCAGCGACGAGTCCTTTCGTCGCCTCGTTCTCGGGCAACGACGGGACTGAATCAGACCGATTTTCAAGGATTGAAGGCTGGTTCAGCCCGAGACACGCGGCGCACCAGCACGAATCCCGTGGCCCCCGCAATTGCCGACGCCAGGAGGATGCCGATCTTCGCGTTCGCGATCTGATCGGGGTCATCGAATGCGAGAGTGGCCACGAAGATGGACATGGTGAACCCGATACCCGCGAGCCAACTGACTGCGTAGACGTGCTTGAGACTGAGGCCGTTTGGCAGGGTCGCAAGATTTAGCTTCAGCGCCGCCCAGGTCGCCAGCGTAATTCCAACCTGCTTCCCAACTACGAGGCCAACGATAATACCGAGCGTTATCCTGTCGGTGAGCAGGTCGCCCGCACTACCCCGAATCAGAACTCCAGCGTTAGCAAGGGCAAACACGGGCATGACCCCGAATGCAACCCACGGGTGAAGCAGATGCTCCAGGCGTTCGAGCGGTGAAATGACGGGTTGGGCCAGGTCGGGTTGATTCTTTGCCCCGGCGACACGCGCTGGAATCGTAGCCGCCAGTAGCACTCCAGCGATGGTGGTGTGAACGCCCGAATCGATGAGGGCGAGCCAGAGCGCAAATCCTCCGACCGCGTACGCCCAGAGGCTCGTGACCCCGCGCCGTTGCATCAAGAGTAAACCGAGCAGGATCGTGGCGGCGACGGCGATCCTGACCCACTCGATACCTTCACTGTAGAAGATGGCAACGACGAGCACGGCTATCAGGTCGTCGACTATCGCCAGGGCAACGAGGAAAATCCGGAGTGGCATCGCCCCCGGTCCTCCGACTAATGCCAGTGCTCCGAGAGCGAAGGCAATGTCTGTTGCCATTGGGATTCCCCAGCCCCGGCTACCCTCGGTACCGAAGTTCAGGAAAACGAACACCAGCGCAGGGACAACGGCTCCACCGAGTGCGGCCGCGACGGGGAGTGCAGCCTTGCGCCGCGACGCGAGTTCGCCAAGAAGCAGCTCACGTTTGATTTCGAGGCCCACGAGCAGGAAAAACACGACCATTAGTCCATCTTTCACCCACGAGGCGATGGACTTTTCCAGTGCGAACTGCCCGAGCCCAAACGTCAGGCGGAAGGTCAGGAGGTCCGTGTACGACCCTCGCCAGGCAGAGTTCGCCCAGGCGATTGCGACGAGAGCGCACGCCAGCAGGACAACGCCGGCCGCAGCCTCCGTGCGAAAGAACTCGCTAAACGCAGAAGCGGGCCTGGGATTTTTCGCTTTTCGCATCATTCAATTCCTGACACTTCACATGGTTCCCGAGGGCAACGGCGACCGCCATTGCCCTCAATCAAGAACCAAGTTCCGGCTCTCGTCGGCGCGCACGCTGGCTTAGGTGACTTCCGGCACGGCTGGGCCTATCCGGCTCGCCTCGAGACTGGCCCGCCTGCGAGCCACCAGCAGCGATGCGGCAATCGCGACCGTGAGAATCGTGACGATGACCGCAAGGCTGGCCAACGCAGGGATCTTGTAGAAGTCGATTACGAGCATCTTGCCGCCCACGAACACGAGAATGGCCGCGAGTGCTGGCTTCAGGTACACCAACCCCGCGAGATACCCGCTGAGCACGAAGTAGAGCGAGCGGAGTCCGAGAATTGCGAAAATATTCGACGTGAAGACGATGAATGGGTCGTCAGTGATCGCGTAGATGGCCGGGATTGAATCCACGGCAAACACCAGATCGGTGCTTTCGATCAGCAGCAACACGATGAACAGCGGTGTTGCGAAAAGGACCCCCTTCCGCCGGACGAAGAACTTCTGCCCCTCGTAACCCTCCGTGGTTCTGAACAGCCTTCGAGCGAGGCGCACAACCCGGTTCTGTTCGAGGTTCGGCTCATGGTCCTGGTCCCGGAGAAATCGGATGCCGGTGAAAATGAGAAACGCACCGAAGATGTAAATCACAAAGTGCAGAGTCCCAAGCAGGAACCCCGCTGCAGCAATCAGGACGGCGCGCATCACGAGTGCGCCGATGATTCCCCAGAAAAGGACGCGGTGCTGGTACGCAGCAGGCACGCCGAACGCAGAGAAGAGCAGCAGAATGATGAAGATGTTGTCGATGCTCAGCGACTTCTCAACGAGGTAACCGGTCGTCCACTCAATACCCGCACCAGGGCCGCGAAGGACATAGACACCGATGTTAAAAACGATAGCGAGACCTATCCAAACAGCGCTCCAGACAAGCGCCTCTCGCCGTGTCGACTCATGAGCGTTCTTGTGAAAGACCCCGAGGTCGAGGGCCAGCATGCCCCCGACGAACACGAGAAAGATGACCCAGGGAAGAAGGTCGAAAAGCACGAAGTACTCCAAAAACTGGCCAGCCCGCGCAAAGAGGCGGGGTTACAGGCGGGTGAGTTGATTGAAGCCGGGCGCGGCTAAGCCGAAAGGCGCACTGGATCTCAGCGGCCGTTGTCGCCTGCGGGCATTCGAAGGACATCCGCCATCGAACGGCACAAGAAGCCGGGGAAACGCTTCTTGAAGTGTTTTATGGATCCCGGTCGGTACGACCTGATGAGCCATTGGTTTTCGGAATCTGTATCGAAGGGCGCGAAAGGATCCACTACGAGTCCTCTTTCTGCGGTCCTGGCAACGAGTACGCCTGGCCGCATCCACGAATGGGATGGCCAGGGTCTCACCAGGCGAGAAACTCGCCCGCATGGCCGGCGCCGAAGCGCGTATTGACGACCATGCGAATGCACCGGGGAGCGGTGCGTTGGTTACTCCCCCTAGGTAGTAACATATTACTAGTAACTTGTTTCTAGTTTCAAGCGCGGTTGGCGCGGGCCAACACCTATTCCCCGGGCGCTGTTGGCGGCTCAAGGATCTCGAACAGCGCCCGGATCGCCGCCTGACGTTCGATGGGGTGGCGAAACGGCAGTTCCGGATGAACCTCGTAGACGTTCCGCCGCCCCTGCCTGACCTTCGAGACGTATCCCCCATCCACAAGGTCAGTGACGATGGCAAACGCGGTGCGCTGCGTAACTCCGACTCTCTCCGCGATCTCGCTGAGGCGGATGTGCGGGTTGTGCATGATGCAGATCAGCACGTGTGAGTGGTTCGTGAGGAATGTCCATTCCGCCATTCCGATGGAGTGTGCGGGAGCACGTCCACCCACTCAAATTCCGCTCGAAATCCCAAAACCGACCATTTCTATCGGTGCCGGACCCGCACTCACTCCCAGCAACGGCGCTTTCCGCGTCGTTATGGCGACTCTAGATTCGTGGTTGCCGAGCAGGGATTCGAACCCCGACCAAAGGCTCCAGTTGCCACAGTCAAGTCAGTCCGGCAGGTGGTCTGCGCGACGCCAAACCCGGCGACCCGGCCAGGTTCGCGGACGGGGTAATTCGCGCCGTGGGTGCCTATCATTCAACAACATGGCATCGAAGCGCGGGCGCCCGCCCCATCCTGGGCCACTCACTCCTGCTGAGGCGAAAGTGCTCGCACTGATTCGCGATGGGCTTCACAACTCCGAGATCGCGATCAGACTCGGCGTTTCGGTCAATACGGTTCGGTTCCATGTCTCTAATCTGCTCGCGAAGTCCGGTTTACCCGATCGGGTCTTGCTTCGGAATTGGGAGCCCGGCCCCGACGCCCCGCGTCGGCGACTACCCGCCTTGGCGCTGGCTTTCCTCAAGCCTCTCGGCGTGGCTGGCGTCGGAGCGGGCGCTGTCGCTGTTGCCACCCTGGCAATCGTCGCGTTTAGCGGACGTGGCGAAGATCCCGCGCCACTGGCGGACGAAGCCGTCTTGCAGTATCGCGGGGCCGTGGTAGGCATGTTGTCCCGCCAGCCGGAGGGGCTTGTGATCACAGAGCCGGGCGGGCCCAGCTATAAGCTCACGTCGGAAATGACGTTCGCCCGCTGGGTAGGCTCGCAGATGTTCATCGTCGGGGAGGTCGAGGGTGATAGTCTCACGCCGGTCGGTGGCTCTCCAATCGGTCGCTACTCTCGCTGCGCCGGAGTGCTTACGGAGGCTGGCGGCAAACTCTCCGTCGGCGGAGGCTGCGGAGGGGTGGAACTCCGCGGTGTGCCAGTAGAACGGGTTCTTGCCCTTCGTTCCGAAAAAGTGACCGTGACCATTCTTTCCTGCACAGAGAGTCACGGTGGCCGGCTTGAAGCGCCACCCCTCGATGCTTTTGGCGACGAGAGAATTCACACGTGCGCCAGTCCGCCCTCGGGAGGGCTCCTTGGACAACAGTAAACCAGACCCTGGCAGGCCGTTGCTGCAGCGCACGGCAACGCGGCGCGCGTTGCTCGCCGGCGCGGCAACTGTGGCCGCCGGGGGCACCGCCGCCGCCATCGTTGGACTGGCTTCCAATTCAAGTGGCGGCTCGGAGCGGTCGACCGCCGAGTCCCCAACCGTCGCGACACCAGGTTCGACGCCGGGTTCGACCCCCACCCCGAACGCTGCTGAACGTGCCGCCGAACTAGCGAAAGAGATCCCCGACGCGAAGGTGCGTTCGGCCCACCTCCTCCGGCGCGCGGGGTTCGGCGGTACTTCGGCGCAGGTCGACGAATTCGCCGCCCTCAGCCGCGAGGAGGCCGCTGACCGGCTCCTCAACCTCGATGCAGCCGACAACTCCGCCCTCAACGCTCGCATCGCCGCCGCCAACTTCAATCTCACAACGTTCGGCGGCGGGCCGGATGGCACGCGGGCTCCGCTCTTCCGCGATATGCAGCGATGGTGGCTCTACCGGATGAGCTACTCGGCCCGGCCTCTCGAAGAGCGCATGACGTTCATCTGGCACGGGCTTCTCACCACCCAGCAGAGCAACATCGGCGGACCTCGCTCGAAGCTCATCATCAGGCAGAACGAGCTCTTCCGAGCGAACGCTCTCGGCCAGTACGGCGTCCTCCTCAAGGCGATCAGCAAAGACCCGGCGATGATGATCTACCTGAACACAGTAGACAGCTCGGCCCAGCACCCCAACGAAAATTATGCGCGCGAACTCATGGAGCTCTTTTCCATGGGCGAAGGCAACTACTCAGAAGACGATGTGCGCGAAGGTGCCCGCGCGTTCACGGGCTGGCGGATCACCCTTCCCGAACAAAGAGTCCCTCCGCCCGGCCTCACCGATGCAGCGCGCAACGAATTCATCAACCAGGCGTACGCCAACTACGACGCCGCCTTCGAGGTGGTCACGCGCGCGCACGACTCCGGCGTCAAGACGTTCCTTGGCGAAACCGGCAGCTGGGATGGCGACGACATCGTCGATATCATCATGAAACAGGCCGCAACAGGCCGGTTCATCGCGAGGCGCCTCTTCAGCGAGTTCGCCTACCGTGACCCCGACGAGGCTACCGTCGACCGGCTGGCCAAGGTCTGGGATGCGTCGGGCCACAACGTGAAAGAGGTCGTGAGAGCGATCCTCGTGAGCGACGAGTTCTACTCGATGCGAGCCTACCGCGCCGCTCGTCCGCTGCCCGATCGACTTCGTGGTTGGCGCAGTGCGCGGCCTCGAAATCGAAACCGACTTCCTGACCTACCAGCAGGCCTCGTCGACGCTGGATCAGCGCCTGTACGAACCGCCGAATGTGGCTGGCTGGCCGGGAGGCGAACTCTGGCTGAGCAGCGGCAGCTTCTTCGGCCGCGTGAACTTCCTTGATGCGTTCCTGTTCCCGCGCGGCCGCCCGCTGGCGATTCCCTCGCTCGCCACCATGCCAACCGCGGAGGCGCTCGTCGACGAGGCGGTTCGCCGCCTCGTGGATGGCGATATTCCGACCGAGTCGCGCGAATCGCTTTACGCCTACGCGCGCACCCTCACCGACCCGCAGGAACGCGCCGCCGCCGTCGCCTACCTCGTGCTTGCCAGTCCCGAATATCAGCTCGTCTAAGGAGAGCAGCGATGTTTTCGCGAAGAGACTTTGTGAAAGGCGGGGTCGCCCTCGTCAGCATTGGTACGTCGGCGCAGTCGCTGCTCAAAGGGGCCGTCGCCTTCGCCGCGCAGAACGGCGCATACGTCGCCGACCCGAACAACAAGAAGGTCCTCATCCTCGTGCAGATGGCGGGCGGAAACGACGGGCTGAGCACGATAGTCCCGATTTCGGACCCGACGTACCGTTCGAAACGCTCCACCCTGGCGATACCGGAAGACCAGTGCCTGCCGCTCGACCAGGGCTTCGGGCTGCACCCGTCGCTCGTCGGCATGAAGGGGCTGTGGGATACGGGGAAGCTAGCCGTCGTGCGGGGCGTTGGCTACCCGGAGCAGAACTACAGCCACTTCAAAAGCATGGCCATCTGGCAGGCGGGCGATCCGAAGTTCGGGCTCGACAACGGTTGGCTCGGTCGCACGCTCGAGCAGATGGAGCGGGCCGAGCACGACCCGTTCTTCGGCTTCAACATCGGCTCTTCAACACCCGCTGAGATGCGGACGCCGAAGATCGCCATCCCCTCGGTTCGAAACCCCGATGAGTACGGAGTGAAGGTCGGCGGGAAGCTCACGGACCCCGCACACGCTCGAACAGCGACCATGCTCAAGCTGTACGAGCAGTACCCATCGTCTTCGCCGTACGGCGTCCTGCTCGAAACCACCGCCGATTCCGCGATTTCGAGCTCGCTCATGCTGCAGGAAGCGGCGAAAAGTTACACGCCGGCGGTGGAGTATCCAGACTCTTCGTTTGGGTCCGGACTCTCGGTCCTGGCGGAGGCGATTGTTGGCGACCTCGGCATGCGCGTCGGCCACATCACGCTCGGTGGCTTCGACACCCACAACAATCAGCTCGCTCGAACACAACGACCTGATGGAGACGCTCGACGCCGGACTCACGGCGTTTTACCAGGACCTCGAAGCGCACGGCAAAGCCGATGACGTGCTCGTGCTCACCTGGAGCGAGTTCGGACGCCGCGTGGAACAGAATGCCAACGGGGGCACAGACCACGGCGCGGGAAGTGTGATGTTCGCTCTCGGCAACAGCGTGCAGCGCGGCCTTTACGGGGATGCCCCCAACCTCGCCGCCCTCGTCGATAACGGGAACGTGCCCTATACCACGGACTTCCGGCGCGTCTACGCGACGGTCATCGATCGTTGGCTGGGCGTCCCGCACGAGGCACTGCTCGGGCAGAAGTGGGATCAGCTCGGCTTCCTCGGCCGCATAGCCGAACACGGCACGCGCCATGTCCAGCAAAACCGGTCCCGCCGGACTAAATCCGTGGTTGCCGAGCAGGGATACAAAACGCTGCGCGGTTTTGACCCCGACCAAAGGCTCCAAAGAACCTCTTCTGGATTCAGAAGCCTCGGTTGCCCCGGTCAATTCGGCCCGGCAAGTCGCATGGCGACGCCAGCGACGAGTCCTGTTGTCGCCTCGTTTTGGGGCAACCAAAGGACTATATCAAGCTGCTTCACCAGCCCGCGGCCCGAAACTCCGAATATTTCCGGGGAGTAGTCTGGGCGGAACGGGTAAGAGATGCTCCTCGGAACGGCGATTCTTTTGCGCCATCGCGTCGTTAGGCGCCTTCGGTGAACGACGACGCTTCGCCGAGCTGCCGCCGCCAGCCCAGGCCGCGACGTCGGGACGCGGTAGCCCCCTGGGTGCGATGTCGCGAACCACTGGCAGGGTTAGGTACCAGAACGCGTTAGCGATGGCCGCTCGCAAATCTGCGAGACTTCGGCTTCAGCGGCTGGTGGGAGGTCAAGTCCCCCGCCCTAAGTGGCCCAGCTCTCGGGGAGAACTCGCGGACAACGTGCGTTCCGTCTCCCAACACAGAACGGAGCGCGAACGCAGTCCTCGGCCTGTAGGAACTGGACAATCGGCGCCATCGAGTCACTCCGGTGACGAAGGCCACCACGCTCGACCAGGTCCCACGTCAGGTAGCGACCGGTCGGTTCCGCCGTCCGCGGATCCGCGCCAGGATCGAAGACCTCGATGGCGGTCACCTGTTCCAGTCAAAGATCGAAGTTCTCCGCACCTGTCGCAGTCGCTGTCGACTTCCCGTCGGCTGCCGGGAAGACTGCGTGCCCAACCGGGAATCGCCAGGGCCAGCCGGAAGCTTGGGCCATAGCCGACATCGGTGAAGCTCTCCAAGCGAGCTCATCTCGAGGTCGATGCTGTCGCCGTCGCGCGGCACGTCTCCCGGGCCTCGGCTGCGTCGCGGTGTCGGCCTTCGCGTGGCAGACGCGCCAAATCATTCGGGCCGATCAGGTGTGCGGGCAACCGCCTGAGGGCACCACCCCCGTGCCCGGCCGGATCGTAGTTAACCGGCGAACCGTTGAAACGGACTTGGCATCCCGGCAGAACCACTCCGCAGGCCTCCACCAGCGAGCTCGTAGGGGGGCCGTGCCGGCGCTCGCAGCGTTGGCTGTGGGGCTCGTCGCCGCCCGAATAGCACCACGAAAGCAATCGGCACGGCCGTCGCGCGTTGCAAGCCCGAAGGCTCTCGCAGGTTCCCCACCCGGCGAGTTGAGCGGGGTAGCCCGTATTCGTTCCCCGTCTGATCCCGCCGCACAGCACGGCCGCCGTTCGACCCAGGATCAAATGGTAGTCTTCACCAGGACTGTCCGCGGCGTCAACACCCAGCCAAGTCACCAGCGCGCATCGCAGGTTCCCCGTCAGGGGCATCCACGCCCGAGTCCGCCCGTCCACGCCTCCACGGCCTCTTCGCGGCTACTGACCTCGAGCTTCGCCAGTAATCTCGCTGATCACGGAACTACGTCGTCGCCCGTCGAGACGGGCCTTCCATCGACCGAAGGCGAGTTGGCCGTTCGAGAAGCCGTGCTCGATGGCCCGAAGGTCCCGCGCCTGCCGCTCTGAACGTGTGGGGTGGAGGTTTCGGACTAGGAACCGAGCTCCTGCGAGCGCATAGCCGGCGAAAAGCCGCGATTCCGTAAGCTTAATCTGCCGGTCAACCCGGGTTATTGCCCGACGCCGGGGAATACATAAGCTCTGCCTGCCCCGCCCCACGGAGGTAACCGGGCCGACACGCAAGGGCCAAAGACGGGGAGAGCAATTCTCGTGTCTTCCCCGGGAAGTTTCGTTTCGAGGCAATCGCCGGCGGGCTGAAGATACGGCACCCAAACAGGGACTGGATCGAAGAATCTCCGCGCCGCCGAAAACAGTCCCTTGTACGTGAACGAGTCCTGTTGTCGGCTTTTCGCGACGTTATGGCGACTCTAGATTCGTGGTTGCCGAGCAGGGATTCGAACCCCGACCGGCTTTCGAACAAGCGCACACTCCCAACAACGCAACTCTCCCGGTGTCACCCCACCCTTCCACCTCCAACCCTCCTTCACTCAACCTCCCCAAATGGAAACGTCCACCGCACGACACAACCCTGGTCCAATCCTCGCCCCAACAGGCACCGAACAAGCACCGCCCGCCGAGTCTGAATCTCCTTGTTCGCCCTTGTTAACAAGCACTTCTCAACGCCTCTGCGCGGGCATCCGGGCAAACGGAGAACGCTGCCGTGCCCGCGCCTCCACCGGGCATGATTTCTGTTCATTCCATCGCGCCGACCTGCAACGAGCCTTTCACGCCGGACGCGTCCGCGGTGGCCTTCAGCGGCGATACGAACTCAACGCCCTCGAAGAACAGGGCGCATTGCAGCTCTCCCTTGGCCTCGATTCACGCGGCGGAATACAGGCCGGCCTCGATAACCTCCTTCGCATGATCTTTAGCGAAAGAGTCTCGCCCAGGTACATCGCCGCCATGGCCCGCATCTACGCCATCGCCCTCCGAAACATCGAAAAGACCGACACCAACGCCGAAGACCATACCCTCTCCGCCTACGCGGCCGTGCTCGCCGCCAACCAGAAGCTCCAGGCCGAAGTGGCGGCTGCACACTCTGCACGAGAAGCCTCCGCCAGGCACGCCCGCAACGCCGTCACCGAGGCTCTTCGCAAGTTCGTCGACGAGTCAGCCGAAGAACCGCTTCCCGCCGAAGCACCCGATTTCGCTCGCCGCCAATAACATCGGCACGCCACCCATCCGTACACGCCCCAAGACTGGTTGCCGAGCAGGGATTCGAACCCCGACCAAAGGCTCCAAAGACCCGTGTGCTACCGTTACACCACTCGGCAGTGGTAGATAGAGGCTAGAGGATAGGCTCTAGAGGATAGGGTAGGATGCAGTCATTACCCCGTCGAGGGAGCGGATGACTGACGCAAGGTCCTACAGAGACTTGGTGGCCTGGCAGAAGGCGATGGCGTTGGCCGAAGAAACGTATCGCCTCGCCCGCAAACTCCCAGACTATGAACGGTTCGGCCTCTGGAGTCAGATGACTCGATCGGCAGTCTCGATACCTGCGAACCTCGCCGAAGGGCATGGGCGGCAGGGGCCGCGCGAATTCGCCCAGTTCGTCTCCATCGCTCGCGGCTCGCTTGCTGAACTCACGACCTTGCTAACCCTCGCCGAGCGACTGCACTACTTTGCGTCCGAAGATGCGGCGGTCGCCTTCTCTCTAGTCGACGAGGTCGGTCGCCTGACAACACGGCTCCACCAATCGCTCCGAACTCCCTAGCCCCTAACCCCTATCCTCTATCGCCTAGCCTCTAACCCCTACCCAGCTGGTGCCGAAGGTGGGATTCGAACCCACACGGGTTTTAGCCCAACGGTGTTTGAGACCGCCGCGTCTGCCATTCCGCCACTTCGGCCAGCGAAATTATCATAGCGGCTCTGTTTCTCAAGGGCGCGTCCGCCATCAGCCGTTCCATCGACACGTCGTTAGAATGCGCCAATGGATTTCGAGCCCACCGAGGCCCAACAACAAATACGTGCCCAGGCGAAGGCGCTCGCGGCAAAGTTCGATGACGCCTACTGGCGTCGATGCGATGGCGACCATGAGTTCCCATGGGAGTTCTACAAGGCCTTCGCCGAGGCAGGCTGGCTGGGCATCGCCATCCCCGAGGCCTACGGAGGGGCGGGCCTTGGTATCACCGAAGCTTCCATCTTGTTGGAGGAGGTTTCGGCTTCGGGTGCGGCGATGAACGGTGCGACGGCTCTGCACCTCACGATTTTCGGCCTGAACCCGGTCGTGAAGCACGGCACGGAGGAACTCAAGCAACGCATCCTGCCGGCGGCGGCTCGCGGCGAACTCCATGTGGCATTCGGCGTTACCGAACCGAACGCCGGCAGCGACACACCGAGTATCACGACGTTCGCCCGCCGCGATGGCGACCAGTTCATCATTTCGGGTCAGAAGGTGTGGACATCGAAGGCGAAGGAGTCGTCGAAGGTCCTGTTGCTGGCGAGAACGACCAAAGCCGAGGATTCTCCGAAGCGCACCGACGGGATGACGCTGTTCCTCGCGAACCTCGACCCGGCCCACGTCACTATCCGCGAAATCGAGAAGCTCGGCCGCCACGCCGTGGATTCGAACGAAGTGTTTTATGACGACCTGCCGGTCGACCCGCGAGATGTGGTCGGTGAAGTCGGCAAAGGGTTCAGCCACCTGCTCGACGGGCTAAACCCAGAACGCATCCTGGTAGCCTCCGAGGCTCTCGGGACGGGCCGCGTGGCACTCGCGAAGGCAACCCAGTACGCCAAAGACCGCGTGGTTTTCGGGCGGCCCATCGGTCAGAACCAGGGCATTCAATTCCCGCTCGCCGATAGCTACGCGAAGCTCAAGACGGTCGAGCTACTCATTCGCAAGGCATCATGGCTCTACGACACGGGCCAGCCGTGCGGCGCCGAAGCGAACATGGCGAAGTACCTCGCATCGGAATGGGGTTTCGAAGCAGCGGATCGCGCGTTGCAGGTGTTCGGCGGCTTCGGTTATGCCAAGGAGTTCAATGTCGAACGATACTGGCGCGAAGTCCGAGTAATGAAGATCGCGCCGGTCACGAACGAGATGGTGCTGAACTTCATCGGGCAGCACGAGTTGGGGCTCCCGCGGTCGTATTGAGATGCAGTTTGAGGCGAAGTACGCGGCGGGAATTGGGGATGGCTCGGTCGACCTGACGTTTCGCCGGTGGAAGAAGCCGCAAGTTTTGGCCGGGAACACCTATCGGACTGCAGCCGGGAGGCTCGTCGTTGACTCGGTTTCAGTCGTTGGGCCGAACGACATCGACGACGTATCGGCCCGTCGAGCGGGCTATCCGGACGCCGCCACCCTGACGGCGGACCTTCGCGGTACCGGACGACCTCGCCATCTATCGAGTCGCATTCCACAGGGCACCGGGTTCCGATCCGCGCGACGATCTGGCCGCTGACGGCTCGCTCTCGGACCTGGAACTCGCTGACATATCGAGGCGTCTCGAAAGACTCGACAAGGCAAGCCCCATTGGCCCGTGGACGGAAGCGACGCTGAAGTTAGTCGCCAAGAATCGTGCGGTGCGTGCGGGAGACCTCGCACCCCAAATGAACCAGGAATTGCTGGCATTCAAGCTCAATGTCCGCAAGCTCAAGAACCTCGGGCTGACCATCAGTCTCGGAGTGGGATACGAGATCTCGCCGCGGGGAAAGGCGTACCTCGCAGCGTTGGAGCCGAGCGCGCGGTAGTGTGATACTGGTGAACCACCGGCTCTCCGGTCGGAAGGCTTGGTCCGTTTGAATCGCACTTCGTCTGCGCGCAAGAACCCATTCAACGTGCTCAGTCACAAGCAATACCGGTTGTTGTTCATCGGGACAACGATGTCTCAGCTTGCGTTCGGCATGATGCAGGTAGTCCAGGGCGTCGTGGCCTTCGACCTCACCGGCCGCAACGGGGCGGTTGGATTCGTTTACCTCGGCCAGGGCATCGCGATGCTGTTTCTCAGCCCAATCGGCGGCACGCTTTCGGATCGAGTGTCCAAGAAGCGGATGCTGACCTTCGCGCAGTTTGTGATTGGCGCGATGTTCGGGCTGATCGCGGTGCTGATTGCCACCGGGCTAATAACGATTCTGCTCCTTGCGGGAGCGGCCCTGATCCTCGGCTGCATGTACTCGATGATGGGCCCGACGCGGCAAGCCTGGGTCGGCGACCTGTTGCAGGGCGACGACCTCTCCAGTGGCGTCGCACTGTCCCAGTTGATGATGAATACGACGCGGATCATCGGCCCGCTGGTCGCCGGCGCACTGATTGCATTCGAGCCGATCCACACGTCCGGCACCTATTTGGTGATGGCCTGCCTCTTCGGCCTTGTCGTGCTAGTGCTGAGCATGATGGACGCCACTCCACCGAGGCCGCGCGCGAACAAGACCTCGGTCCGTGTCGACCTGCTGGAAGGTTTCAACTACATCCGACGAACACCAGACGTTCGCATGGTTGGGCTGATCTTCGTCGGAGTTGTATTGAGCGGATTCGGGTATCAAACGCTCATGCCGGGGTACCTGGTGAACGTGCTGGGCCATCCGTCGTCCCACCTCGGGCTCATCTTCAGCATGGCAGCCATCGGCGGCATCGTCGTAAATCTCGGGCTGGCAACCTGGCCGCCGCGAAACTCTCTCGGGCTGATGCTCTTCTTCGGGAGCGGTTTGGCCCTTTCGCTCGCGCTGCTCTCCGTAGCGCCGGGCTTCGCCGCGGCTCTCCTGGTGGCCGCTTTGCTCGGGGCTTCGTCGAGCGGTTTCCAGATGCTGAACAACGTGAACCTCATGGAGCGGACCGATGGGGCATACCTTGGCCGCGTGATGGCACTGACGATGATGGCGTTCGGGTTCAACTCCATCGCCGCCTATCCAATCGGACTTTTTGCTGATGCAGTCGGTGAGCGAACGACCCTCGCCTGCCTTTCGGCGGCATGTTTCGGGGTAATCGGACTCGGCGTGCTGACGATGCGATCGATGTCGAATACGGACCGACGCGCTCAAACTCCGGTGGAAGCCGTCACGACTCCGGGAAGCTAACTCCGGCCGCATTCGGATTTAATCGCTCGAATCATTTACGATGCGCGCGCACATTCTTGTCTTGGAGGACATTTATATGGCAGTTCGACTCGATGGCCAGGTAGCACTGGTCACAGGCGCGGGACGCGGCCTCGGCCGTGCCTATGCGCTAGACCTCGCGAAGCATGGCGCGAAAGTGGTCGTCAACGACTTCGGCGGGAGTGTTTCCGGCGAAGGCGCCGACGACAGCCCCGCCCAGCAGGTCGTAAACGAAATCAAGGCGATGGGTGGCGAAGCAGTCGCCAACCCGGGCGACGTTGGCAGTTACGAAGATTGCTACAACATGGTCAAGCTCGCGATGGACACCTGGGGCCGCCTCGACGCAGTCGTCGCGAACGCCGGTATTCTGCGAGACCTCGCACTCCACAACATGAGTGAAAATGACTGGGACCTCGTGCTCCGAGTCCATCTCAAGCAGTGCTACAACCTGATCCACCACTCATGGCCCGTATTCCGCCAGCAGGCGTACGGCCGCATGGTGATGGCGACATCGTCCTCGGGACTCGTCGGCAACTTCGGTCAGGGTAACTACGGCGCGGCCAAGGCCGGCATGTACGGCCTGATGAACGTCGCGAAGATCGAGGGCGAAAAGTACAACATCAACGTCAACCTCATCTCCCCCGGCGCGCAGACCCGGATGACCGAAAACCTCGGTGGCCGGGACCCCAACGACAAGGAACGAGCCCAGATGATGGCTCCGGAGCACGTCGCGCCGGCAGTCACCTACCTCGCTTCTCCGCAGTGCGTTGAGAGCGGTATCTGCATCAACGCCTCTGGCGGGCGCTATAGCCGCAGTGCCATCGTGCTCACCAAGGGTGTCCAGTACGACGCGCACGAGTTCAAGGACGCTGATTGGTTCTCGGATAACTTCGAGAAGATCACCGACATGGATGGCGCCTACGCACCCTGGACGTTCCAGGCCACCCGCGAGCAGCACAACGAACAGTTGAAGGCCGCAGGCAAGATCAGCCGGGCGTAGCCCCATCGTCTACACCCTCAACGAGGGGACCACGAACCAAAGCAAGAAGGCCCGCAAGACTGCGGGCCTTCTTCTTGTTTCGGCAGCTCTCCCTCAGTTCGTACGATTAGTCTTCGACCCAGCGGTCTCCCCACCCGGACTCGGGCTGCCCGGCGGCGAACTCCCACTCCTCCGCAAACCGCTCGTTATACACGACGGCCTTCACGGGTTTGCGATTTAACGGTCCCTGCTTGTCGGTTGGGTACCCGATAGGAAGAAGCGCGTAGAGCTGGTTGCTTTCGGGAATGCCGAGCATTTCGTACAGCTGTTCGCGCATCGGCAGGTTGAAGATCGAACTGCCAAGCCCCATCGCGCGCGCCGCAAGCTGGAAATTCTGGACGGCCGGGAACGTGCTCCCTCCGGGAGTGGAGTGGCGGCCTTTCATGCCCAGGACCGCCACAATCACCGGTACCTTATCCAGACTGAGCGCGAGGTCACGGACGCTGAGGAGCGAGAGACGCTGATTCCTCGGCAGCGCAGCAATCTCCTCTTCCGAACCGTAGCGGGCGGAGTAGCGAGACCAACCTTCGACTGCCCACTCGCGCATCTGTTTCTTCATCGCCGGGTCCCGAATGATGATCCAGCGCCAGTCCTGAGCGTTCTGCCCAGAGGAGGCCCGAATGGCTGCATCGAACAGCTGAAAGAGCACCTCGTCCGGGACAGGGTCGGGCTTGAAGCGGCGCAGCGCGCGAGTGGTGTAAATGGTCTGGAAGAGTCCGGGGTCGTTCGCCATGCGCGGAATTGAAGCCTAGTTCGGGTGATGTGCCAACTGTCAGACTAGTCGCGGCTGGAATCGCCGCCGAGCGTGAGCCCCTGGCGCGCTGTCCGCAAGGCATCGGATGGACCGAAGACAGTCACCTGGTCGCCAAGCTGAATGCGGGTTTTCCCAGTCGGCAGGAAGCCGCGACCGCCACGGCGCACAAGCATCACGAGCGTTCCGCGAAGCGCCTCCTGTCGCTCAAGCGTGATTTGCGCTTCGGGATTGGTGACAGTGATCCGAACGGCCTCGAGGTTGTCTTCCGGAAGCGAGAGCGCCTGCAGGCTTGGGGCACCGGCGAGCACGCCAACCAGTTCCGCGGCAACAGCCTCGTTCGGATTCACGACCATTACTCCGGCCGCTTCGAAGACGCCGAAGTTCGCCGGGTTGTCGACGCGCGCGACGACGCGTTCGCAGCCGAAGTGCGTGCGCGCGAGCTGGGCGGCAAGCAGCGAACGGTCGTCGTCCGGTAGGGCAACCACGAAAACGTTCGCATCGGCCAGACCCGCCCGCTTCTGAATCTCGATCGATCCGGCATCACCAAGGATGACTTCGAAGCCCTCCTCGCGGGCCTTCACAGCAACACTTTCGTCGCCTTCAATCATCACGACGCGCTCGCCGTTGGCCACCAGCTTCGCGGCCAGCCGACGGCCCGTTTCCCCTGCTCCGGCGATTACTGTCGTCAATGGATACACCTTCAAGAAGCGGGCGAGCGGCCCTGCGTAAGCCGATTGTACCGAGATCGTCGCAGCGATGACGACGAAGACGGCGGCGATGAAGGATGCTTCTTCGACGCCGAGTTGGCCGCCGGCTTCGACTGCGACGACGCCGGCAAGCGAAGCAGCAACTACACCGCGGGGGCCGACGAGCGCAAGGAAGATGCGTTCCCGGAAAGAAAGGTTGGATCGAAATGTGGCTAATGCAATCAGAAGGGGACGCGCCACGAACGCAAGGATCGCAGTGAGGATAAGGCCCTTGATCGCGACATCAGAAAGCTTATCGAGTTCGATGCCGGCCGCGAGGAGCACGTACACCGCCGACACCAGAAACGCGACGATCTGCTCCTGGAAGTGGTCGACAGCCTCGCGGTGGGGAATCGAAAGGTTTCCTATGGCGATGCCCATCACAACCATGGCCGTGAGTCCGGCTTCGTGAGCCGATGATTCGGCGATGGAAAAGGTCACCACTGCGGCACCAACGACGAGAAGCGAGACTTCTCGCGAAGAGAGTCGGCGGACGAACCGCGCTACCAGGGCCACGGCAACGGAGCCGAGCGCGCCAATGACAATCCCCACGGCGACGCGCTGGAGCACCCACGCGGTCGGCCCCGAAGGATCGGCCGACTCCGAAAGGGCAAGCTGCAGGAGAAAGAGCGTGAGGAGGGCACCGAACGGGTCGATGATGATGCCCTCGCCCATCAATGCGACGCGTATCTTGTCGTTCACCTTCACGGCGCGAAGGAGCGGGCTGATGACGCTCGGTCCGGTCACGCACACCAGTGCCCCGAAGAGGGCCGCCACCCGCCATGGAAAGTCCAGCAGGTAGTGGGCCGTGAACATCCCGGCCGCCGGCGTAACAATCAGCCCGAGGACGACGAGGTTCCGAACTACTGGCCCCATCACGCGAAGCAGCCGCCAGTTGAGAGCGGTGCCGCCTTCGAAAACGATGAGGGCCACCGAAAGAACAACCGTTACCTCAATGAGGCCGCCGACTTCATTCGGCTTGATGATCCCGAGTCCGTCCGGGCCGCACAGCACGCCGAGGGCGAGCAGAATGACCGGGACGGGAATGGCTACCCTCCTCGCCAGGATCTGGGAAATGCCAGCACCGGCAGCCACGACGGCTACGGCCTGCAGCGAGGACTCAAGCTCCATTGGCAGACAGTGTATCGAGTGAGGTGAAAACGGGACGCAAAAGTCACCAACGCTTAATCGGCGGACACGCGATCGTTATGAACGATTAGGCGTGATCAGATATTTTTCCCCGGTCGCCTGGCGGCCATAGACGGCTATCGCTTCCAGGCTGAGCGCCTGCTGCAGCGAAACTTCGGCGGTGTAGGTGCTCGCGAAAGTTGTTTTGACCTCGCGGGCAACCCGCTCTCGGAGCTTCTGTGCTGCCTCGGGACCGATCTTTTGCATGAACGGCGTGAGCAGCCACCCGCCGATACCCCAGGACATCCCGAAGTTACGAACGAATTCCGTCGGGCTCCGATCGAGTCCGCCGTAGATGTACACCTGCTTGTAGGTCGTCGAACCGTAGCGACTGTATTCGGTCAGCTTACGTACAGCCGCAACTTCCATCGCTGCGAGGATCTGCCCGGCCAGGCGGCCTCCCCCGGTGGCGTCGAAGGCGACCGTGGCGCCCGTTGCTTCGAGTGCGTCGGCCAGTTCGTCGCTGAAGTTCGGCGACGATGAGTTGCAGACGTATCGCGCCCCTTGCGAACGAAGCAAGTCAGCCTGCTCATCCTTGCGCACAACGTTAACGAGCGGGATGCCGTCGGCGATGCAGAGTTTGTTCAACATCTGCCCGAGGTTCGAGGCCGCTGCCGTGTGGACCAGGCCGGAGTGTCCTTCGAGCTTCATGGTCTCGACCATGCCCAGCGCCGTAAGCGGATTGACGAAGCAGGACGCGCCTTCTTTTGCCGTCGTTCCTTCAGGAAGCAGGAGGCACTGGCTAGCGTGGATGGTCCGGTATTGCGCGTACATCGCCCCGCCGAGGATGGCAACTGTCTTGCCGAGCAGTGCCTGCGCCGCCGGCGACGAACCCGCCTGGACAACGACTCCGGCACCTTCGTTCCCCACGGGGAGAGACTGCCCGACGCGCCCGGCCATTGCCTTCATCACGGGCGGAGTGATGGGGGCGACGACGATCGGGCTTTCGGGGCTACCGGCCGCCCGCGCAACAGTCATGTCGGCCCCACCGAAAAGAAGACCCTGGTCTGACGGGTTGATCGGCGATGCCTCGATTCGGACGACAACTTCATCGGTTGAAGGAGCGGCGACGGGAACCTCGGTAAGCATTAGCTCGAGGATTCCTTCGGGCTTGATAAGGGAACGAAGTTGGAGTCCGGTTTCGGGTGCGGCAGCCATGGGAATCTCCGGCACGCATAAGGGCGTGAAATGTTCAGGCCAACATTACCAGTACTGCCCCGACCTCACACATTCTGCTGCGAGCGCTTTCCGGAGCATGGTTCGGGTCGAACCGTATACTCGGTCAAATAGTGGCGGAGTCGTGACCCGTGGAGGGCCGCCCCGGAAGAGTGGTTTGTGACCGACGTCAACGACCTGCAGGAGCTGCTCCCCGAGTTACTGTTGCTTTGCGCCGTGGTGGCGATCGCGGCTCGGCATCTGCGCATCCCCGATACGTCGGCGCTCGCGCTCGCGGGCGTAGCAATCGGCGCGTTTGGCATTGTCCATCCCGAGCTGAGCCGCGACCTGATCCTGCTGGCGTTCTTGCCCCCGCTCCTCTTCGAAGGCGCCCTCAACGTGGAGTTCCGTGAGTTCACCTCGCGCTGGAAGCAGCTGGTATTGCTCGCCATCCCGGGAACCCTCGTTGCCGCGGGGACGATCGCGCTCGCGCTGCACCTTTTGGCCGGCTTTAGCTGGCCCCATGCCGCACTCATTGGCATCATCCTGGCTCCCACGGACCCGGTAAGCGTCCTCGCGACAATGAAGGAACACGGAGTTTCCGGTGGCCTGCGGGCGCTTCTCGAGGGCGAGAGCATCTTTAACGACGTCGCCGCCATCCTGCTCTTTTCCGTGGCGCTCACGTGGGCCTTCCCTGGTTCACATTCGGACGAAGCCGCCCTGACAATGGTGATCGAATTGATTGGTGAGGTCGCAATCGGTGTCGCCGTCGGCGTCGCCACGGGCTTTGTTGTGCACCGGTTGATGGCGACGGTCAGTGACCACCTCATCGAAATCACGCTCTCAATCGTGTGCTCCTACGGGGCGTACGTCGTCGCCGACCGGCTGCACGGAAGCGGTGTTATGGCGGTGGTGTTTTCCGGATTGCTGCTTGGCAATTTCGGGCTCGAAGTGGCCATGTCGAACGAGTCTCGCCAGCGGTTGACCGATTTCTGGGAGGTGATCGCCTTCCTCGTGAACTCCGCGGTCTTCGTCCTCATTGGCCTGGCATTCGATTTCTCATCCCTGAAAGACGGGAGTGTTATTTGGGCGGTGGTCGTGATTACCGTTGCTATCCTGGTCGGGCGGGCAATCGTTGTTGGCGGGATGCTCGTGCCGTTCACTCGAAGGTTCGAGAAAGAAGCACTACCCAGGACCTGGATCGCTGCCATCTTTTGGGGCGGCCTGCGAGGAACGATTCCGATTGCGCTCGTACTGGGCCTAACCCTGGATGAACGCAAACTCGGCGGCATCGAAGTCGTGCCGGTCGTTTTCTCCGTCGTTCTGCTCTCGTTGCTGGGGCAGGGACTCACGTACGGACCGCTTCTGAAGCGGCTCGGATTAAGCCGGAGCCAGACCGCAGTGGAATCGCCGGGCTAACGACGCGCGGCTGAAGGATTATTTGGCTTCTGCCGGCCGGGGCGGGCGTTTGTGTCCCCACCAGCTGGTTGTGCTGTACTCGGCGACCTGCCAGCAGCTGTCATCGACTTCTCGGGCCCCCCAGCCGTATTCGACCCCGAAACCTGACGGATTGCGCATGTAGAACGAGACCATCTCGTCGTTGCTGTGCCGGCCCAGAGTCATGATGATCGGCGCCGAACCCTCCTGAACTGTGTCCCATGTGCGGCCGACAGCGTCGAAGTCATCGAGTTGGAGCATGAAGTGGTTCGCTCGCTTCGGCGCATTCGGGAACTCCACGAAGGCGATGCTGTGGTGGCGCGGATTGCAATGGAGGAAGCCCAGCTTGAGGCGTCCCTGGGTCACGAAGTCAGAGACCTTCATCCCGAGCATGTTGGTGTAGAAGTCCATCGTCTCTTCGAGGTTTGTCGCCGCAACGACGAAGTGCCCCAGCCCCTGGGAGCCCGCAACGAACCTGGTATCTCCCTTCGACGACCTGAACGGGGCCGGAGCCATTTGCGGGCCGTAGAAGACCTCGAGGTCGTGCCCGTCGGGATCCTGGAACTTGATTAGGCTCTTCACGTGGCGCTTCTCCGCCTCTTCAGCGGTGCCCCAGGTGACTTCGACCCCGGCCGCTTCAAGCCGGGCGCCGAGGGCGGTCACGTCCTCTGCTTTATCAACCTGCCAACCGCTGTAGAGGATGTCGTCGTGGGCGTCTTCGTGGAGAGTGAACCGGTGGTGGTAGCCGTCCATGCGTAGGAGCGTCGTTCCATCGGATTCCGATGCGACCGTTTCGAGGCCGAGGGTGCCTTCGGCGTAGGTACGCCATTCGCCGAGGTCCTTCACCCCAACGCCCAGGTAGCCGAGCTGCGTTACTGCGGTCATTTCGATTCTCCTGTTGGTTTGCTGTTGGGCGCATCGGCCGGAGCGACGGTGAGCTGGCTGCGGGCAAAGGTCGCAGCAGAAGACTCGATGGCCCCCATCGGGTGGTTCCTCATCGCGAGGAGGTCACGTAAGAAGCGCTGGATTGGGTTCGAAAGTTGCATGACGCTGCCCCCGGCGACCTCGAACACATCGAGGACGGCGTGCAGGCAACGAGAGATGGTCCGGGCCGACTCGTAGCGCCCTCGCGCCTGAAGGTCCGGGCCGATCGGCTCGCCTCGGCAGGCGAGGCCGTAGAACTGCTCCCATGTGTTCCGCATCCGCATCCGGCAGTCTTCGACTTCGAGGAGGCTGTTGGAGAGGCGCAACTGAACACCCGGCGTCGTCGCGACCGGCGGGCCACCGTAGGCTCCGATGCGCGTCCGTGTTTGTTCGACGAAGGCTTCGAGGGCACCGGTAGCGGCACCAATGGCGGGCGCGGCGATTGCGTAGCTGAAGATGCCAGCCATGAATGGCAGGTGGTAGAGGGGGCGGTCGTTGACCTCCCAGCCGGGGATATTGCCGCGGTTCACATCGGCGATCTTGTGGCTCCGATAGGTTGGGACGAATGCCTTTGCGACGTTAACCGTCTTGCTGCCCGTCCCGGCGAGTCCTGCAACCTTCCAGCTGTCGGGGTCGACCGTGAAGTCCGCTCGGCTGACGAGGAATGCTCGGATATCGGACTCTGCCTCGCCCTCCGGAATGCCGCCAAGGATTGCCCAATCGCTGAGATCGACGCCGCTCGAGAAGCGCCACTGGCCGGAAAGTTCGTATCCGCCCTCGACGCTGACTGCTCTGCCCGTCGGTGCATACGAGGACGAAAGGCGAGTCAGCGGATCGACGCCCCAAACATCTTTCTGAGCCTGGTTCGAGAGCAGCGCGACCTCCCAGGGGTGAACGGCAACAACCCCGCCGACCCAACCCGTAGAACCGCAAGCAGAGGCAAGCAGGACGACGCTTTCAAAGAACGTCATCGGATCAATCTCCAGCCCACCCCACTGGCGTGGCTGGAGAGCGCGGAACACGCCAACTTCATCGAGCTCTCGAACCGTTTCCTCCGGGAGGCGCCCGACCTGATCGATTGTGGCGGCACGTCCGCGGATTGCCGGAAGGATCGACCGCACACCTTCGAGATAGGCTGCCGAACCTGGACTTGTCAGGTCATTCATGGCAGCGAGTCTACCCATTCGATGAGCGTGTCCGCGAACAGCTGCGGATCCTGTCCGTGCATTGAGTGCGCCATCTTCGGAAATGACTTGTAGGTGATGTCGGGGTTATCCGGGCCGCAGCGGGGACTTCTCATCTGGTGGCTCCGTAAATCGCAAGCCCTGCGATCACCCCGGAAGTATGGACTGAAATTCTGGCCGCTTCCACGTTCTTGGCGGTCGTCGAAAGGGGCCACGTTTGCCACGCGATGAACCGCTCGGTATGGTCGGGCACCCTCAAAAGGGGTCAGTATGGTTCGTCGATTGCGTCTGTGGCATGTAGGAATCGGGGCGAGCGCCCTGGCAGCGATGTTGTTCTCCTCCAGTGCCTCCACTGAGGAAGACAATCCGTTCTTCAATCTAACCGTCCCGAATGTCGCTATCGACTACGAGTTGAGGAGCGAACCCATCCCCGTCGGGGACCCTGGGGTCTGCGTCGAAGGCGGTGATCTGGCGCCAGAGCTCGGCGCAAGGTTCGGCGACTCCAGCGCGGGCGGGTATGTGCGGGAGGTCGGAGATGACCGTCTGATCCTGGATCTAACCCTGGAAACCGAAGGCGATGTAGACGAAGTTGACGCCATCATCACGGTCGGCGGCGGGCCGTTGGACGGGACGATATTCCGCACCTCCCTTGGCCGCTTCGACTCTCAAACCGAATGGCGCGACATCCCAACCCTCGCAAAAGACGGGCTATCCGAAGCGACCACGCTAAACATTGTGTTCTGCCTCCGGAAGGGTGTCCCCCTGCCAATAACCAATGTGGGCTTTTTCGACCGCCAGGCGTTGGACATTGAATTTTCCGACGAGGGCATAGACGGCCTGGCCATAACAGGTCACGCGCGCCTGGCACCATCGCTAGCGGATCAGCAGTTTCGTGGCAGCCAGCCTTTCACCATCGCACTTAACGATGGCGATTCGCTCCCGTTACAAGCGTTGCTCAGCTTTCCGGAACTGGAGCCGTTCGATAGCGCTATTTTCTACTGGAAGGCGTCTCCTCAGCTGCTCCAGCCCCTGGTCGAATTGATCGAGGCGAGACACGTCGGAGACGACCGGAACCTTGTCACCATCGCGATAACGTCACCGGTGCACCTCAATAAACCAATACTGAAATTCCCACCCGTGGATGTACCGCTGACGATTCACCTTCGGCCGTACGAGACCGCGTACTTCCGAATCGATGGCGTGCCCGATGCATTCGCGGAGCCCGCTACGCTGAGTCTCGAAGGCGGCGGTAGCGTTGACGCCCGCGGGCCTCTGGATCACCTCAACCTGAAGCCGGTATGGATCTGGGAAGACGGTGGCGATTTCGACCTGTCCGTTGAAGCGTGCAATCCGCTGCCTCAAGCTGTGGCCCTGGACAACCCCCTCGATATCCCAATAACGGTGAATGGTGAGTTGGCAGCCATCTTCTCTGGCCTGCTCGTTGGCGAGGCGCCCGGCGGACGGTGCACTAATTTCGAGTTCGCCGACACATTCATCGACTACTTCAACGGCCATGAGCAGGCCGAATTCGCGTTTCCCCCACGTGGGACGTTCACCGATGAGGAGATCCTCGATGTTATCCTCGATCTGCTGATCGGGCCTGAGACTCGGGCAGAAGTTGGCTCCCCGTACCTTCGCTGACACGCGGCTACGCTGCGTCGAAAGCGCCTCGCAGAGTGTCCGAAAGATGTCGGATATTGGCCCGCATCGACTGGCTAACAGGTCGTGGCCGGTAGCGTCTCGCCGCGTATAACCAAGGCCTACAACATCCGGTCGGGTTACGCTTCGCGTCGGCCCGGCCCGTTAGAACGCCTTCGGTGAGGTGAATGTCTCAACCCTCTGGATCTGGCCCCGCGGAGAGTGGTGTGGCGGCCGCAGTCATCGATGCCCCGGTGGCTCCCGAAGGCTGGGCACGCCGGACTTTCGGTGCCCTCACGTACGACTCGAATTTTCGGCTCCTGTTCTTTGGTAACGTGCTCCAGTTCGGCGCGCAGCAGATGCTGCTCGTCACTCGGGGCTGGCTCGTCTTCCACATCACTGGTTCGTTCGCCGCACTGGGCACGATCGCGCTGGCCAACGCAGTACCCGGCCTGCTGCTCTCGCCCATTGGGGGAATCATCGCGGACCGTGCTCCGAAGAAGACGGTCATCCAATCGGCCCAGATCTTCAACATGCTCAATGCCGGGGTAATTGCCGGTGTGGCCGCCGGATTCTTCGGGCTCGAGCTCGCGTTCTGGCACCTGTTCGTCTCGTCGTTTCTCCAGGGCGGCGTTAATTCGGTGATGATGCCGTCGCGCCAGTCAATGATTTCGGACCTGGTCCCGCGAGAGCGGCTCATGAACGCAATCGGGATCAACTCTTCCGGGCAAACCTTCATGCAACTGGTCGGGCCGGGCATGGCTGGCCTGCTGCTTGCGGCAGTGAACCCCGCCGCTGCCTACACCGTCATGGCCGCGATGTATTTCTTTGCGGTCACGTTCACCATGCGGCTGCCGACGAAACCCCTGTACGCCTTCGCGCAGACTGAGGCCGGACGTACCGCAGGCGCGGCACGGGGCGGGGGCCGGCGCGGGGCCGCCGGCTTTAAGGACCTCAAAGACGGCATTCGTTATGTCGCAACGGACCCGACCATCCGGACGCTTATAGGGGTCAATTTCCTCATCGTTGTTGTGGCCATGCCCTACACGATGCTGCTCGCCGGTTTCGTGAAGGACGTCCTCCACAAGGGCGCGTTCGAACAGGGCATTCTGCAGAGCATCCAGGGCGTCGGGGCAGTCGGCGGCTCGATCTTCGTTGCCTCCGCGGCGGCGAAGGGCCGCGGCAAGATGATGGTTTTCTGGGGTGCGTTGCTCGGCTGCGGCATCGTGGCCTTCGCGATCTCCACGAGCTTCTGGATCACCCTCCCCATCATGGTCTTCATCGGCACCGCCCAGGCTGGACGGATGGCTATCGGCCAGGTGCTCGTTCAAACCTATTCGGCCGAGGAGTACCGCGGCCGCGTCCAGGCGGTCTGGTTCATGCAATTCAGCCTGGTGCAGTTCGGCACATTCCTCGTTTCGATCCTCGCCGAAGTGGTCGGGCCGCAATGGGCGATCGGCGGGCTTGCGGCCATGCTCGTCGTCGCGATGGGGATGATCGCTATCTTCGTGCCCTCGATGCGACGCCTGGACTAAGCCAGTCGATTTGAGCGTCGAAGGGAAGTGGCGCGACGGCCGATTAGCGCGTTCGTCAATCAGCCCGGTCTTGGAAGACGCTCGTTCCGCGTTTCGCGACGAAACGGCAACTTCGGAATTCTCAGCCAGGGCAATGCCGGGTCGGCCCAGATGAACAGCACCGCAATGCCGAGGTACGAAAAGATCTGCACTCTGGCGGTGAATTCGATCCCGATGTGGAAACAGACCGCCACGAAGATCGCCAGCCGCCGTGTTCGGCGCCACCAGAGACCGCCCGCGATGAAGAGTTCGGTCGCGATGATCAGCTTCGCAGCGAACGTGTGGAAGTCCCGGTTGAGAACCAGATCCTCGATACCGTTGGGGAGCGCTGCCCGGACGTTCGCTTCCTTTTCGATCAACCGTCCCCAGCTAACCTTGCCGCTGAACCAGTCGGGGTCGAGCAATTTGCTCATGCCGGATGCCGCGTAGATCGCCGAGCACTCGAATCGGAGCAACCACAGCGGCCATGCTGGTGCGATCTGGTCGAACGGTGGCTTGCCGCGCAACTTCCGCAACAGCGCATCGACTGAGAGGCTTCTTCCGCAAGGTGCCAGCGCGAGTAGTCCGAGGATGATGAAGAGGTAGGCGCGGTTGTTGTGCATCTCGGTTGTGGAAACGAACAGGTGGTAGGCGACCACGCCGAACGTGACCTTCGTGGCAACGTGTGACCACAGTCCGATGCACATCGCGATGGCCGCGACCCCGCCGAGGACGAGGAGTGCCGTATAGCCCTTCTCAGGAAGCTCCGGATACCAGCTGACGTATGAGTGGTGGAAGTAGTCCTGATATGTGCGCCCATCAAGCGCGGATTCGATAAACGGCCGCAAATGCACGAACGCGACCGCCCCGACGAGGATTCGGACCAGGCCAAGCGACCGGGTGCTCACGGGTCGCGCGAGGAGTCGGTCCAGGCGCTCGATCACGGGTTTCGCTCCGGGCTACGCATGACGGTCGTTTTGGGCTCACCCAGGTTGTACCAGGTGGTAACAGTTGCCTCGTAGTAGCTGGTCTCGGTGTCGCGCGGCGTGTTCTTCGCTACCCAGTCGAGCGCTTCGTCGAGGAAGGCGAGCTGGTTGTCGAGTCCCGCGTCGGCGTGGCGCCGCCGCCATGGCGACGAGAGCCCGCGGTTGGGGACAAGCTGGCTCCACTCATAGCCAAACCATGGTTGATCGACCGGGACCCGCTCTCCGTCTTCGGTGACCCGCACGATGTCGGCCTGCCACGAACTCGCCTCCGGGAACATCTGGAACCCGAACTCCTTATGCGGCGCCGAGTAAGCCCGGACGACGAAAAACACCTGCAACAGGATGACGGCGACGAAAACGAACCTGCGCAGGCGGACGCGGGAGAGCTGACTCACGACCCAACCTCCCATCGCGACCCGGTCACTGCGTCTTGGGCTCGCGGTGCACGGGAGGGCGATTTGGCACCACTCGCGAAAAGAACTCCCGACGGCGCGCAACAAACCGGTACTGCCAGGCCAGGTACCGCGCGAAGGGCGGGATGCGCTCGGCGAGCCACGCAACCCATTTCAAGCCTCGAGTATGCGCGAGCGTATCCGCGAGGACGCCCGGGCCGCTGAGGAGCGACCCATCCGGAAGCTTCAGGTGCATGCTGGCGTCTCGAACTTCCGGTGAGAGCTCTTCGAGCCAACCGAAGGCGAGTGGTGACGACCAGGGCATCACACTCAGTTCCCGGCTCCGTGCGAGACGGAAAAGCAATTCGGCCATCGCCCGGCAAAATCGGCAGCCGTCGTCGTACAACAGCGTGGGACGGTCGGGCATCGGCTCAGTTGTTGACTCGGCCTGAGGTTCGGGCTGATCCATCGGTTGTGCATTCTTGCACAAGGACTGGAGTGGGGGTGGTCCAGGGCGACGAGGTGGGCGCTAAGACCTGGTGGGACGAAACGGGACTACAGGAGTGTTGTCGAAAACGAGTTCGAGCAGGCGACCATCGCGAACGACGGTCCCTTAGAAGTTCCGAAGGCGGCGGTCACTCGATCAGGCGGATGGACGTCGCGCCGGCGCCCGATCCGGTGTAAATCCCTCCGGGAATGTCCGTAACGAACTGTACGAATTCGCCGGTCACAGAAGAATGCCCACCGGCAGTGGAGTACCCGGTCAGGAACATGAATGCGAAGCCCAGGATCGTCGACTTCGGGTCATCGGCCACCTGGGGCTCCGCCGATCGTCCCAGGCGTGCGCGGAAGCGCGTCGGGCCCTCACGTCGAAATACTCAGGTGTGATTCTGCGGTCGGACAAATCGGTCACTGATGGTCGCTCTGCGCGCCGATGGGATGGGCGAGGTCGGTAACTCGCTCTGACGATTCTGCTGGACTACGGAGCGCTTTGGTTCCCTGCGACTGCAGAACTACAGCCGGTCCAGTCCGATTCATCGTCATCCGTCGCCCAACCTCGTAGCCGGCGAACCGCTTCCGCGATTCGCCGGTTTCTCTACTCAGTGTCAGTGCGCGACGACTATCCTCCAGTTCAAGTCGTCGCCGCCGTCGATCGCCACCCAGTAAACGCCGCCGTTGGTGAATGCCGAAATTGTGTTCGCTCCAGGGGCGAGGGACGGGAACCACCCACGGAACGACTGGAGATTCTTGTCCCAATTCCAGACTGCGGAGATGTGCCCTCGTCCTTCGTCGAAACCCGGGGACATGCCACTGAGAATCGCTTCTCTCATGTCGGTTCCGTCCGGTCCCGACCACACGATCAAGGTCCATCGCAGGTGGAGTGAGTAACTGAACTCACCGGGACCGAACGACTCGCCGAGGAAGTCATCAGCCGCTGTCTCGAGACTCGTGCCGTACGCATTCGTGACGAGAACATGCATCACCGTCCCATCCGCGCCAGATGGCGAAATTGCGGTGATTTCCGTGTCGCTGATGATAGTGAAAGGTACGGAGATGTCTCCGAAATAAACGGCCGTGGCACCACTGAATCCGGTGCCGTAAATCGTCACAATCGTACCGGGCACGGCTGTGTTGGGGGTTATGCTTCCGACGGTCGGAGCCGAATGAGGTGTGACCTCAACCGGCCTGAACTCGACAAGGGCCGTCTGAGCGATTTCCACTGAACCTGCCCTTGCAGTGAAGGCCACCGTCTCAGCGACCGTGTTGGTCACGAAGAACTGTGCAATCCCTTCGCTGTTCGTCACGGCGCTCACTGGAGCAATCACCGCATGACTGCTGCCTCCGCCCGTCAGGACCTGAATGAGTTCCACGGTCTCGCCGCTAACTGCGGCGCCTTCGGCATCCCGAACCGTCACCGTAATCGTGGCGCCCGTAGCACCGTTCGCGGGGACGGCTCCGGGACTGCTAACAACTGTGGAATCCAGGGACGACGCCTTCGGCAGAACTGAGAACGGAAGGCTCTCGACTGGCGCAAGGGAACCGGCCGTGAACTGGAGTACGTAGCCGTCTCCCGGGCTGCTGAGCGCGAGGCCGTCGTATGTGGCAACCCCGCCAATCGCCGTTCTCGCCGCGGAGCCGATGAGCGTCGCACCCCCCGGGTTGGGCTGCACGACGACGGATACCGTGCTCGTGTCGGACAGGACGGTGTTGCCGCCTGCGTCTTTAAGCAGAACTACCGGCTGGACACCAAATGCCCTGCCTGCGACGGCGTTCCCCGGCTGCGTCAGAATCTCAAGGTATGTCGCTGGGCCTTCCGGAACGTTGAAGTCCTGGAAGTCGATACCGGCGAGCCCCGGTGAACTGAAGTGCAGGACGTAGCCGTTGGCTGCGATATCGATCTGCAGATTGGTGAAGGTTGCGACGCCGTTTACCGCCGCAACGGTCGTCGTGCCCGAGAGCGTGCCTGGACCTGCCCCGAGAGTAACCGAGACGTTCCCAGAGTCGTCGTCCACGACGTTCCCGCCGGCATCGAGTACGACCAGTATCGGCTGCGTCGAAAACGGCGTGCCTCCGGTCGCTCCGTCTGGTGGCGTGATGATGCCGAGTTTCGCGGCTGGACCAACGTTAACGTTGAAGCCATCTGTATTCGCTGGCTCGAGGCCCTGGGCCTCGAAACTAAGAACGTAGCCCGTACCGGCACGATCAATGCTGAGGCCTGTGAACGTGGCTACCCCATCAACCGCCGCCACAGTAGTCGTACCTGCGAGAGTGCCTCCCGCCGGGTTGGTCGAAATTGTGACCGTGACTTCGTTCGTCGCACCGGTAACCGTGTTTCCACCAGCGTCCAGTATCCGGACGATGGGTTGGAACTCGAACGGTGTCGCGGCGATCGCGCCGGGTGGTTCTGATTGAATCGCGAGGCCTACGGCGCCACCAAGACCGACCGTGAATGGGTCGCTATCGATCACCTGCAATGTGGCGTCGGTGAATCGCAGTACATACTCGCCGACGTTGTCGATCCGCAGGTTCGTGAATGTCGCCACGCCGCCAACCGCACTCACTGTGGTGGTCCCGGAGAGCGTGCCGCTTCCACTGAAGATCCAGGCAGTAACGTTGCTTGTGTCCGAAGTGATGGTGTTGTGGTCGTCATCCTGCACCAGCACAACTGGCTGAACACCGAACGGTGAGCCTCCTGTCGCCAGGGAAGGTTGTGTCTGGATCGCCAGTTTGAACGGCGCCCCCACGGTGACGTTGAAGGGCACACTGTCGACCGGCGCAAGTGCGCCATCGCTGAAGCGGAGCACATAGCCGACGCCGGCGTCTTCGAGGACGAGCCCGCTGAAGCTTGCTACCCCATTTACTGCCACCGCGGTGACGATTCCCAGAGACGATTCCGCCCACCGGGTTGGTCTGGATCGCGACCGTCACAGTGCTGGTGTCGGTCGTGACGGTGTTGCCACCAGCGTCCTGGATGACGATGACCGGTTGGGTGATGAGGGGCTCATCATCCACGGCTCCCGCCGGTTGCGTCTGGATGGCGAGTTTGGCTGCCGCTCCGACCGCGACGCTGAACGTCGCGCTGTCGGCCGGCGTCAGCGAACCGTCCGTGAAGTGCAGAACGTAGCCGCCGCCAGCGCTATCGATCCGCAGGTCGGTGAAGGTTGCGATACCGTTGACCGCCGCCACAGTCTTCGTACCCGAGAGCGTGCCTGGTCCAGCTCCAAGCGACACCGTTACATTGCTCGATTCTGAGATCGCCGTATCACCATCTTCGTCTTGAATCGCGACAGTTGGCTGGCCGAGAAACGGCGTGCCACCGGTCGCTCCCGAAGGCTGTGTTTGGACGGCCAGCTGTGTCCCCGGCCCGATAGTGACAGTCACGGTGAATGGGTCGGTGCTCACGCCTGTGAGTCCTTCCGCGTCGAAGCGAAGCACATAGCCAATGCCGGCATCGTCGATTTGCAGATTGGTGAAAGTCGCGATGCCGTCAACCGCCGCCACAGTAGTCGTACCCGCGAGAGTGCCTCCCGCCGGGTTGGTTGAGATTGTGACCGTGACTTCGTTCGTCGCGCCGGCAACAGTGTTTCCACCGGCGTCCAGTATTCGGATGACCGGCTGCGTCACGAAAGGCACATCGTCTGCCGCGGATGCGGGTTCGGTTTGGATGGCGAGGGCCACGGGACCGCCAACACCGACCGTGAATGGGTCAGTATCGATCACCTGCAATGTGGCGTCGGTGAATCGCAGTACATACTCGCCGACGTTGTCGAGCCGCAGGTTCGTGAACGTCGCCACGCCGCCAACCGCACTCACTGTGGTGGTCCCGGAGAGCGTGCCGCTTCCACTGAAGATCCAGGCAGTAACGTTGCTTGTGTCCGAAGTGATGGTGTTGTGGTCGTCATCCTGCACCAGCACAACTGGCTGAACACCGAACGGTGAGCCTCCTGTCGCCAGGGAAGGTTGTGTCTGGATCGCCAGCTTGAACGGCGCCCCAACGGTGACGTTGAAGGGCACACTGTCGACCGGCGCAAGTGCGCCATCGCTGAAGCGGAGCACATAGCCGACGCCGGCGTCTTCCATGACGAGGCCGCTGAAGCTTGCTATCCCATTTATTGCCACCGCGGTGACATTCCCGGAGACGATTCCGCCCACCGGGTTGGTCTGGATCGCGGCCGTCACAGTGCTGGTGTCGGTCGTGACGGTGTTGCCTCCAGCGTCCTGGATGACGATGACCGGTTGAGTGATGAGGGGCTCATCATCCACGGCTCCCGCCGGTTGCGTCTGGATGGCGAGTTTGGCTGCCGCTCCGACCGCGACGCTGAACGTCGCGCTGTCGGCCGGCGTCAGCGAACCGTCCGTGAAGTGCAGAACGTAGCCGCCGCCAGCGCTATCGATCCGCAGGTCGGTGAAGGTTGCGATACCGTTGACCGCCGCCACAGTCTTCGTACCCGAGAGCGTGCCCGATCCAGCTCCCAGCGATACCGTCACGTTGCTGCTATTCGTCAGCATCGTGTTTCCGTCATGGTCCTGGATTGCGACGGTTGGCTGGCCAACGAATGGGGAACCGCCGCTCGCGCCCGAGGGTTGAGTCAAAACTCCCAGTTGCGACGCAGTCGTTGAAGTAATGTCGAAACTATTGCTGTCCGCGTTTTTCGTCGCGGGAGATGTGGCGAACCGAAGTGTGTAGCCAACGCCGGGTCTATCGATGCTGAGATCAGTGAACGTCGCCAGACCGCCAGACACCGAAACAACCGTTGAACCCGCCAGGGTCCCTCCGGAAGGGTTGTCTTTGATCGCGGCCGTTACGAGCGAAGCGTTATCGGCCGTCCGTATGTTGTTGTAGGCGTCCCGGACGTTGACGGTCGGCGCCGTACTCAGGCTGTGACCGCCTTCTCCATTACCAGGTTGTGTAACGATGGCGATATTTTTCAGCGCAGCGGCGCCCACGGTTATTGCGAGGGGCACGCCACCGGGGCCTTCGGTCGAGAGCGCACCGTCCGTTACTGCGACTGAAAACGTGCCGGCCCGGTAAGCCTTAAGAACAGTCGTGGCGGAGCCCGACGAGAATCGGATCGACGCTTCGGTCCCAAAATTGACGTCGGTCGGCGGTCGATCCCTCCCGGTGGAAATAGACTGTTCGGTCACGGTAGAAACGGTTCCCGATGGGGCTGCCGAAATACCGCTAAATGTGAGGTTCTTCGTGGTACTGGAGCTTATCCGATTCCCAGCGCGATCGACGATCAGCAACGTCAGGGTAGTGCTCGAACCAGCCGTGACGCTGGCGCTGCCAGTGATCTGATACGCGGAGGCTGCCCCCGCGACTTCGGTCAGCGTTCCGGCCGATCCGGTTACACCGGAAGTACCGCTGTACGTGAGCGAGCCAGACGCAAGCGGAGTGCCCGCGGTCGGTTGAACCTGGAGGTTGCTGTATGTGAGCCGGCACTTTGAACTGCTCCTCGTGGTCGCACCGACATTGATCGTGACGGTCGACTCCGTGGGAGTGACGGCGATTCCTACGCCGCGGCCGCTCCCGAGGTCGATCCCGTTGGACGAATTGCAGTTTTCACCGGAGAGGCTGATGGTGACATCTTGAGCCTGATTGAAGTGAAACCCCGCCGGAGCATTTAACACAATGCTGCCGAGGGTGAACTCACCCGTGTCCTGTTCTAGCACCGCCGGGCCATTCAGGTGCGTAAACGCAGCGGCGGGCGCACCCTGAGCCGTATCGGCCGAGATGGCGCTGCCCCCTGTGGCTGAGCTCTTCTCCGCCGCCTGGGCCATCATCACAAAAATCAATGACAACAGACCTACCGACAGGAATGCAAGGATTCCTAGAAAGCCATTTGTTTCCCGTTTCGACATCGATCCCCACCGTTTCGAGAGCATCAAGAAACCTCCAAAGAACTTCATTGAAGGAGTCATCACCGGACAGTTGAAACAACCACGTACGGCCAACTGACCCCGTCGGCCTACTACCTATCGGCGGCGTTCGCCGAACACTCAGGGGTCAGAGACGCCTTTTTGCGGCAACCGTTCAAACGCACCGGATGTGATCGGATCGGTTTTGCTCGTTTCAAATAGCGATTGGACATAGGGAGAAATTTCAGTTGCCTCAAACACCGAATAGTCCGTACGATTCCGCGACCAACGCCCTTTGATACGTAACGAGCTTGTAATAAAGGAGGGGCGCGTCCTGGCACACGTCTTTTCGATTCACTCGTTCCGCGGCGGCACCGGCAAGTCCAATGCGACTGCCAACCTTGCCGTCCTCTACGCACAGCGCGGACTCCGCGTCGGCGTCGTGGACACGGATATTCAATCGCCTGGCTTACATGTGGTGTTTGGCCTCAAGGGTTCCGAGGTCACTCACTCGCTGAATGACTACCTTTGGGGCAAAGCATCGATCGCGGAAACGGCGCATCCCGTCCTGGAGGGGCAGGTTAAAGGCTCCATCTTCCTGATCCCATCGAGCATCCGTCCCGATGAAATCGTGCAGGTGCTTCGCCAGGGTTACGACATGCGGAAGCTCACAACCGCGTTCCGCGACCTGGCTGCAGAACTGAATCTCGACGTGCTCCTGATCGATACGCACCCCGGCCTCAACGAAGAGACGTTGTTCTCGCTCGCCATCTCGACCGCCGTCCTCATTATTCTTCGGCCCGACCAACAGGATTTCGAAGGCACCGGGGTCACTGTCGATATTGCCCGTTCGTTGGAAGTTCCGCGGATTCTGTTGCTGGTGAACAAGGCTCCTTCAGACTTCGACCCGGTCCAAATGAGGGACACGGTGACGGATACCTTCAAGTGCGAAGTCGCGGGAATCCTCGCGCACGACGACGAGATGCTCCGGCTTGGCAGCAGCGAAGCTTTTGTGCTTCATCATCCGGACCATGCAATCACTCGGACGATGCAAGAAGTTGCGGATCGGCTCTACGGGGTCTAAAGCATGGCGAACGGCGGGAGTTCCGCGGCCGAAAGCCCGGGCAGGTCAAGCGGTCTGACTGCGCACCTTGTTCTTCAGGTAACTGGAGAGGCCGAACCGCGCGTGCATTCTCTGAGCTCGCCAGTCGTCCGCCTCGGCCGTGCCTCCAGCAACGACATCGTCGTCGATCTGCCATGGGTCTCGCGCGAACAATTGACGCTCAGCGCGGTAGCCGGGGGCTGGCGGCTCGAACCGAGCCCAACGGCAGTGACACCGGTGCTCTATCACGGCGTCATCCTTTCCGGCCCGGTCGATACGCAGGGCCTCGACTTCTTCCGGATCGCGGGTGGGGATCCAGGCGAACTGGTTACTGGCGTCATCGTCGTTGATGCGGTCGCTCCGCCAGAATCCGATGGGACAATCGCGTTGGCGATCGGCGAGTCTGCGACCGTCGGCAGCGATAGCCGCGAATCAAATTGGCGCCGGCAATCACCTGATCGCGCCGAAGCACTGCTCAATCACTCGCACGCCCGAAGGATTCCTCGTCGAAGACTTCAGCGGTGGTCACACGCTGGTCGATGGGCAGCCGATCTCCGGCTCGATAGTCGTCGATGCCGGACGCGTGAGCGTTGGCGGATTTCGCATCGCTCTGCAAGACGGGACGCTCCGGGTACATGACCCCTCGTCGGCGTTCGTCTCACCGGCGCGCCGCCCGCGAGAAGTCCCTGAAGACCTGATCAACCGCGCGCTGGGCGAGGGCGGCGTGATGATCGAGGCGAGGCACTTAGAGCGACACCTCCGAGGCGGCGCCAACCTCCTGAGTGACCTCTCGCTTCCGATTCACCCACGAGAGCTGGTTGTCATTGTCGGATTGAGTGGAGCAGGAAAGTCAACGCTCCTCAACGCGCTTTCGGGCTACAAGCCAGCCACCGATGGAGAAATCCTCGTCGACGGCGTGAACCTTTATGACAACCTCGATCACTTCCGGAGCGTCATTGGATACGTCCCCCAGCGTGACATCGTCCACATGCAGCTGACAGTGGCTGAGGCGCTCGCCTACGCCAGCCGGCTGCGATTGCCGCCATCCAGTGCTTCGGAACGCGAACAACGAATCGATGAGGTCGTTTCTGACCTCGGCCTCACGCCCAGGAAGGACCAGTTGGTGGCTCGCTTGAGCGGCGGGCAATTGAAGCGAGTGAGCATTGGCGTCGAGTTGATCTCAAAGCCCGAGCTCCTCTTCCTCGATGAGCCGACGTCCGGCTTGGACCCGGTAACCGAGACCGGCCTGATGCTCTTGTTGCGGAGCCTCGCCGACCAGGGCCGAACGGTTGTCGTGATCACCCATGCGACCAAAAACGTAACCCTGGCAGACCGTGTTGTGTTCATGGTGCCGGGCGGGCGAATGGCCTGGTACGGCCCGCCGGGTGAGGCCCTCAAGTACTTCGATGCCTACCGCAGCGAACGAGCACGAGCGGATAGGTCGATGGAGTTCGACGAGATTTATCGGATTCTTGAGGATCCAACCCTGGGTTCCCCGGAAGAATGGGATGAACGATTTCGTGCCAATCCGGCATACCAGCGTTACATCGCGGGGCCTCTGAAGCTTGAAGAGCCCGCTGCACCTGAACCTCCGAAGGAGCGAAAAGAACCGGGAACCGCGCCAAAGCGACCTGGACCACTCCGGCAACTTCTGGTCCTATCGTCTCGGAACGTAAAACTCCTCGCCCGCGACCGATTTGCGCTCATCTTGATGCTGGCGGCTGCGCCGTTCCTGGCAGCACTCGACTTTCTGATCACCGAACGCGACATGTTCGACGCGCTCCTCGGCGATTCGACACGCATCATCACGAACACCAACACCCTCATCGTGAACGCCATGCTCGTCGGGGCCCTGTCCCAGATGCGGGAGATAACCAAAGACAAGGACATCTACCGGCGAGAGCGGCTCGTGAACCTCGGAATCGCGCCGTACGTTCTCTCGAAGGTCTGGGTCGCGGCAGTCCTGGCGCTTTACCAGGCAATTTGGTGGGTCGGCATCAGGTACCTCGCCGTCGACATGCCGGGCGGGATGGAAACACTGTCCGGGATTTATGTCACAGTCGTTCTGGTTACGTTCGCGGGGATGATGCTTGGATTATTCGCTTCGGCAGTGGCCCCTTCTGAAGATTCAGTCGCACTCATCGTCGCCCTGCTCATCGTCCCGCAGGTCCTGTTCAGTGGTGCGCACCTTCCGGTTCACAAGATGAATCCGATAGTGCGCCAGCAAATGGCGATCATGCCCTCCCGGTGGGCATTCGAAGCGCTAATCACTCTTGGCGAACACGGCAAAGACGTCGCCGACGACGCCTGCTGGCAACTTTCAAGCGAAGAGCGAGCGAGCTTAAGTGACTCGGAGCGGGCGGCGTGCACATGCCTTGGCCCGAATGTCCTCAGCGTTTGCGAGTTCCCGGGAATCAAGGCATTCGCAGCCCCAGCGGGAGCTTCTGAAGAAATCCAGCAGCAGGCTGTGACAAGGGCAGAAGGTCGGCTCGAAGTCGACCACGATTCCTACGGACCCGTTTACGATGTCGGGGTGCTGTCTCGATGGCTCGCACTGCTCGCAATCAGCGGAGGTCTCGTCGTAGGCATCATCCTCATTCAGAGAATCAAAGATCGCGTATGACTTCCCCCGGCCTCGGTGATTTCCTGCGGCGCGACGACGTCATTTCTGGTTCGATTCAAAGCCAACGACGTGGGGCACGTGTCCTCGGGACAATTGAGGCGCGCGTATTTCACATGCGTGAAGAGACTCGCCGTGCCATCGATGTTTACTTTTTCGGTGGCGGAGACGAGTACGAACGAAAAGTTGATCGGGGTTACCTTGCCTCGGTATTGGCACGTACCCGGGCCGATACGGAAGTCTCGCTCCGAGACTTCGACCGATTCGCAGCCCAGTGGCGTTCGCTCGTGCCCGGCGACCCGCGCGTTCGCGCTGAAGTCATCCAGCGACTGAGGACTCGATTCGGTCAGACGGTCGATAGCGCCTACCCAACCCTTGAGGCACTCGGGGCGAATTCTCTGCCAGTCTTGGAAGCTTACGCCGAAGCGTTCGGAGAGCGATTGACTCTGTCGGAATTCGGGACGGCAGGTCCGGCTTCGGCCTCGGCCGACCCGCAAGAATCCGCCACGTGGCGGCGCATCGCCGGCGGCGAAGAGATCTACGGAGATGGCGATGCGGCAAATGCGCTCTACCTCGTTGTAAATGGCCATCTCTTGCTCAAACGCAATAGCGGAAACGCCACCGAGGTCGAATGGGAGTATGGCCGGGGCGATGTGGTTGGCGAGGCCGAAGTTCTCACCGGCGAAACACGCTCGGGAACACTGATGGCCCAGCGGGATTCGGAGATCATTTCCGTTCCCAAGGAATCGATCCTCGCCCTCGCCCGCGAACGCCCAGAAGTCTTGCTCCGGCTGAATCGTGCGTTGGCCAATCGTCTCCGCGGTCAAAGCGCAGAGTCCGCCCGGCGTGACGCTCGAACGTTCGCCGTCCTGCCCGCGCACCCCGGCGCGCCCGTCTCGGCTGTCGCGCTTGCGCTGGTTGAGGCGTTGAAGCGGCTCGGGTCGGTAGCCCATGTCGACCGCCGGGGCCTCGATAATCACCTGCCGGAAGGGCCTGGCCTCGATAGCGAAGCCTATGAAGCGGAGATCATTGCGTGGTTAAGTGAAAAAGAGACGGAGAACGACTTTGTCGTTGCTGAGGCAGAGTCCGATCCTGACAGCGACTGGAGCCTGCGTTGTCTAAGGCAAGGAGACAGGGACGTCCTCGTTGCCGACGCTCGAGCAACGCCCGACGCAGCCTTGCTCCAGCGCATAGCGGACCAGTCTCCGGAGCCCCTGGAGCTGGTACTCGTGCATCCAGCGAATGCGAAACGTCCGAAGAACACACGAACGTGGCTGCGAGCAGGGAAAGTGAGCGGCGTGTACCACTGGCCGTTGGGCCACGTCGAGCAGGCCGCACATATCGCGAGACGACTTACGGGTAACGGCGTGGCTGTGGTTTTGAGCGGAGGCGCTGCGCGCGGCTATGCACACATCGGCGCGATGAAGGCGCTAATTGAGCGAGGAATCCCGATCGACTTAATCGCGGGGACGAGTATGGGCGCTCTCGTGGGTGCTGGGTTTGCGCTCGGTCGCGACGCCCCCACTATGCGCGAAAACGCCCTGGCGACAGCGGGGCGACGAAAGCTGCTCGACCCGACGCTCCCTTTCACGGCGTTCACAAGCGGCGCGAAGGTAACTCGATTGCTGAAACGCGAAACCGAGGGTGAACGCATCGAAGACCTCTGGCGACCGTACTTTTGCATCAGTTCCAACTTGACCCGAGCCAACGCGCAGGTGCACTCCCAGGGCGCCCTCTGGCATGCGATTCGCGCCAGTATCGCAATTCCCGGCATCTTCCCGCCCGTACTGGCCGCGAATGGTGACGTACTGGTCGATGGCAGCTCCATTAACAACATGCCGATCGATTTAGCCAGGGAGCGAAACGATATCGGCCTTGTCATCGCCGTGAACGTGGCTCCTTCAAGAGACCGCGTTGAGGCGTATCGCTTTGGCCCATCGGTCTCGGGATGGAAGACCCTGGTTCGGCGTATGGGAGGGCGAAAGGACTCACGGGCTCCCGGGCTGTTCAGCACGGTCATGCGCGCCAACGAAATTCGCGGGGCGGCGCTAATGAAGTCCAGTTCCTTCACGAGCCTCGCTGATCTCATTATCGAACCGCCGGTCGCAGAGTTCGCGTCTCTTCAATTTAAGCTCTGTCCGGAAATCATTGACTGCGGATATGCTGCGGCGGTCCAAGCGCTCGACGCCTGGATGGCAGGGCAGGGGTCCGGGATTTTGGAAGACCTTGGAGTAGTCGGGAGTACCACATGACCGAGAGCACGACGACAGCGAGGTTACCGATCCCAGACCTGGGCCCAATGACGGGAATTCCATTTGGCCGGGACGAAAACGGCAAACGGATAGACCACGGGACGGGCAAGCTCGTAGTCGGGGCGATTGAATGGATGCGGCAGTTCATCGAGAAGTCGACGCGCTCAAAATTAGGGCCAGATGTCGACGGGGCGATCGCGGAACGGCTCGCAAACGAAGCTTGCGAAGGCGCCGTCGACGATCTGGTTGGGCTCCTAAATGACGCAATTCCGGACCCGCGCTACCACATTGGTCGGGACTACCTGCTTAACGAAAGCAATAACTATTCCTACGAGTTCCGGCTGTTCGTCGCTGAGTACTGCCGCGCGCTTTCTGGCGACGATTTGTTCTTCTTTCACCAGGGCGCCCACAGTATCCCCGGCCCGGTCCAGCTCCTAACGCGCCCTCTCGGCACGAGACGAAGTTACGCGGTCCTGCCCAGGCTCATTGCGAAGTTCGTTAGAACAGACCTTCGCGTGCTCGAAACCACCGAAGGCCGGGCCGTGATCCGATGGTACGGACAAGATCAGCTCGCGGAGGTCCCGTCGCAACTACGCCAGCGGTACATCCGTTACGCCTGCGAAAACTACCGGGGCGGGATGGCAATGATCCCGTCCGTAACCGAAGACATCGACACGGCCACCGTTACCGAGCGCAGCTGTCAGGCGGACGGCGCTGAGTACTGTGAGTGGGTTTTCGATTGGGTTCCACAGAAGCACTCCCGGGGAGTCGCCTGGGTGGCCGCAGGCGCTCTCGGCACCGCGGGGGCCTTCGCCGCAGTCCTGTCGGGCAAGGGCGGAGATATCGCGCCTCTCGGGGTAGCGTTCCCTCTCGTTCTTGGCATCGTTGCCTGGCAATGGCGGCGCGCGCGGCTCCGGGCACTCGAATTCCAGCGGCGGCTCGTTGAGCAACGTGACTTTGCTGAGGCCGAGTACGACAGCAGTTCCGGCGCGCGAGCCGACCTTCAGTTGGCTAACGTCGAACTCCAACAGCGGTTTGCCGAGCTTAGCGCGGTGCATGAGGTGGCCACGGCACTGAGCGACACACTGGACCTGGACGAGATCCTCGAACAAAGCCTTCAAACCATCATCAGCAAGCTCCGATTCGACCGGGCGTTGATCATGATCCTCGACGAAGGACGAAACGTATTGACGCGAGGAAAGACCGCCGGATCTACGCCGGAACTCGCAACGTTCGCGCGGCATCTCGAAGTCGACCTGGACAGCCCGAATGCGCTGTTCGCTGAACTTCTCCAGTCGGACCGGGCAGTCCTCTACGAAGATATCGACACCGACGAGAATCCGGCGACGCGATTGCTTGCCACGGCTTTCGGCGTCAGCTCTTTCCTGGGGACCCCACTCATCAGCAAGGGTCGAAGACTTGGCATCCTCGGGGTCGATAACGCCGTTTCGGGGCGACCCATTCCGCGAAATGAGGGTGACCTGTTATTCACCGTCGGGAACCAGGTAGCGACGGCCATCGAAAGCGCAATCCTTTACGAACAGCTAGAAGAGCAAAACCGTACCCTCGAAGATCGCGTGGAGCGGAGGACTCATGAGCTCGCCTTCGCGATGACGGAAGCCCATGAAGCACGCGAGGCCGCGGAACAGGCGAATCAGGCGAAAAGCAGCTTCCTCGCCATGATGAGCCACGAAATCCGGACACCGATGAACGCGATTATCGGCATGACCGGGCTAATGCTGGATACGGGACTCTCCGCCGAACAAAAGGAATATGCCGAAATCGTCCGGGGGAGCGGCGACGCGCTGCTTGGCATCATCAACGACATCCTGGACTTTTCGAAGATAGAAGCCGGTCGCATCGACCTCGAATCGGCAGCGTTCGACCTTCGTGCGTGTACCGACGGGGTCATGGACTTGATGGGTACCGTCGCCTCGGAAAAGGGCATCGATATCGGCTGCGTCTTCGAGGACTCGGTACCACAGGGAATCGTCGGGGACAGCGCCAGGTTACGGCAGATCCTTATGAACCTTCTGAACAACGCTGTGAAGTTCACCGATCGCGGAGAAGTTGTCCTATCCATCACCCAGCAGGAGCTCCCTGACGAACGGCTGCAGCTAACCTTCTCGGTGAAAGACACCGGCATAGGAATCCCTCCCGACAGGATGCCTCGGCTCTTCCAGGCGTTCACCCAGGCAGATGCCTCGACTTCGCGAAAGTACGGCGGCACGGGTCTTGGCCTCGTGATCAGTCGACGGCTTGCGGAACTCATGGGCGGTGAAATGTGGGCAGAAAGTAAACCAGGCGTTGGGAGCGTATTTTCTTTCACGATAGTCACAAGCGCCGCGGACCTTCCTGCTGAACTGACGGCGAACCTTGACCCGGGCCGGTCACTCAATGGCAAGCGGCTCCTTTTCGTTGACGACAACCCCACAAATCGAACCATCGTCACGAAACAGGCTGCGGTCTGGGGAATGGACACCGTCTCACTCGCGTCATCCGACGCAGCCCAGGAAGCGCTTGAGTTCGGCCATCGCTTCGACGTGGCAATATTCGATTCCTTGATTGGCGACACGCCGGGAGAGGTCCTCGCGGAGCAGATTCAAGGGCTCAACGCAGCCAAGGGCCTTCCGCTCGTTCTTCTTGCACCGCTTGGTCACCGCGAAGAGCCACCGGGAATGTTCGTTTCGAAGTTGGCGAAGCCCCTCAAAGTCTCTCAATTGCTCGAAGTGCTGATGAACGCTGTGACCTCATCGGGACAGGCAAGAGCGCACGATCAGATCGATCACACTCTCGCGGCCGCTCCGGGATCCACGAGAGTTCTGCTGGTGGAAGATAACCTGGTGAACCAGAAGTTGGCTCTGCGGCTGTTGGAACGTCTCGAACTCCGCGCCGACGTCGCGAACAACGGGGTCGAGTGCTTGCAGGCCCTGGAACGAACGCCCTACGACCTGATTTTCATGGACGTGCAAATGCCGGAAATGGACGGCATTGAAGCGACCCGGCGCATCCGGAGCGCAGATACCGGAACGGCACAGCCCTACATCATCGCGATGACGGCGAACGCGATGCAGGGGGACAGAGAGGAATACATGGCTGCAGGCATGAACGACTACGTGTCCAAGCCGATTCGTCCCGAAACCCTCGCCGCGGCTGTCAGCAAGAGCCTCGCCGTCATCAACACGAGGCTGGTGAGTCCATGAGTGACGATGCCATCGACCCCGCCGTCCTCGAATCGCTGCTGGAGTCTGTCGGCGGCGACAAGGAGTTCCTCAAGGAACTGTTCGATGCGTACGCGCAGGAATCGACCGGCTTGCTCGCGGCCATCGAGTCGTCCGTCCAATCCGGCGACCACGAACAACTCAGGCAGGCGGCGCACACGCTGAAATCGACCAGTGCCAGCCTCGGGGCCTCCCGAGTGGCCGAACTGAGTACGGCGCTTGAAGTGGCCGGGAGAAATGCCGAGATGCCCTCGGCCGGAGTCGTTGACCAGCTTCGGCCATTGCTTGAAGCGGCCCTCGCGAACATGGATTCTCTGGGTCGCGAACAATGACCGAATCCAGGGCGCGTATCCTCGTCGTTGACGACAGTTCGGTTAACCGAATGTTGCTCGAACGTTTGCTCCAAAAAGAATCGTATTCCGTCCGAACGGCATCCAACGGAAGGGAAGCGCTTGCCGTCATCGAAGCGGATCCAGAGAGCATCGACGTGGTCCTCCTCGACATTGTGATGCCCGAGCTCGACGGCTATGAAGTGCTCCGCACCATGAAGGCCGACGAGGCAAGTCGCCACCTCCCTGTGATCATGATTTCGGCCATCGAGGAAGTCGCAAGCGTTATTCGCTGCATCAAAGAGGGCGCCGCCGATTACCTGACGAAGCCCTTCGACCCGGCAATTCTTAATGCGAGGCTTTCCGCTTCCCTCGCTGAGAAACGACTCCGCGACACCGAGCGCGAGTACTTACTGCAGGTACAAGTGCTCACAAGCGCCGCTGGAGCGGTGGAGTCAGGCGAGTCGATCAAGGGCTTGCTTGATTCCGTCGCGGAACGCGACGACCCGCTGGGTCAGCTTGCCCGGGTGTTTCAACGCATGGCCGACGAAGTGCGCGCTCGAGAAGAACGGCTATCGCGCGAAGTTCGTGAACTCCGCATCGAAGTCGATGAGGCGCGCAAAGCTGCTCAAGTCGAACAAATTGTTGGCACTGACTACTTCAAGGACCTTCGCGAGCAAGCTGCGAACCTCCGCAAGCTCATGTGAACTTGGGTGAGGTCGCAGCCAGTCACCGACCGCTGGATTACGTCACATCGGCGTTCGAACAACGAGCCCTCTCCCAAACAACCCGAACCTCCGTCCGTGTTCGCGGCGCTATTCGAAGAAGGCCGCGAGCACCCGCCCGAATTCATCCGGACGTTCGAGCATCGGGAGATGCCCGGCCTGTTCAATGACGGCTAAGGTCGCGTTGGGAATCAGCCTTACGAATTCCTCGGCGTACGCGCGCGGGACGAGCTTGTCGTCGGCGCCGTGGACTACCAGCGTGCGAGCGCTGATGAGCGGCAACCGCCGGCGCAATCCGTGATCGGGTATGGGCCACATGAATTTCGTTGCGGCGCCCATGTTGCGGGCGCGGTCGTAGGTCGCCGCGTGTGGATCGTCCGGTCCTGGAAACGGCAGCGCGGTCTCCGGCTGTGCCTTCGCCGGGTCGGCCCACTTCGCCGCTGCCAGTTCATCGGCATTGAGGAGAAATGGGTCCGGCAGCGGCTGGTCGTCGCGCCAAAGGCCATACGGCGAGATGAGTGTGAGCGAATTGGTCAGATGCGGACAGATCGCAGCGAATTCCGCCGCGAACATTCCCCCGAGCGAATGCCCAACCACGTCCACCGGTGCCTCGAAGTTTCGCTCGACGAACTGTCGGTAGTGCAAAACGAGGTCGAGAATTTGGTCCATCGCATCCAGGCCGTTGGATTCGCCATACCCCGGATGCTCCGGGGCGATGACACGATGGCTCTGTGCGAACCGCTCAAGGAATGGCGCGTCGCCCGGATGTCGCTCGAACCCGTGAAGATACAGAAGCCCGGGTTTGCTCTGCTCTCCGGAATGCCAGGCACGAATCGTTGTGCCGCCGACTGTTTCGACGGTTAGAGAGCTCATCGGACACCGGCCGTTGCGGCTGCTCGCCGATTGGCTCGGTGTTCCGCGATGCGTGCTTGACTGACTGCGGGCGTCCAGTGGTCCGGATACTCCTCCCAAAGGCTCTCCAGTTCGGGGATGACCTGTTGCCCGAAGAGTGCCGTGTTCTTCGCTGCGATCTCCTCGGCCAGGTCGCCCATGCTCAGCGTGGCAATCAACTGGCCGACCCGGAGTTCGGTCACCAGTTCACGAAGCCGAGCAGCGACTCGCTGGGGCGTCCCGGCGATGATGTAGCCCTTCTCGTCGTACTCCCAGAAACTCATCTCCCCGCGGGCGGCCCGCACCCGGTCTTCCGCACTTATGCCTCGACCAAATCCGTTCTCGAGCTGATGCCGGAGCGAGGCAAGTGACTGGTAGCCGGGTGGCGTGGCGAAGCCCGGGTAAGTGGGGTTGTGCGTGTAGAAGTAGCGCACCGCATCGGTGTAGTCGGCTTCTGCCTGCGCGTCGGTCTCGGCGACGCAGCAGATCTGGGTGAAGGCCATGCGGTGCGGATTCGTGTCGCCGTTCCTCGCGGCCACATGCTGCCAATACTGGTCGACCAGCGGACGCGCCGATCTCAGACCGGAAAAGGAGAGGTGGCCGTAGCAATAGTCGTTGTCGATCACCATGTCCCACGTCTCTACGCTGCCGCTGCCGGGCACCCACACGGGTGGGGGCGTCTGAATCGGGCGAGGCCACGGGTTAACGTACCGAAGCTTCGTATACCGGCCGTTGAATGCGAACGGTTCTGGCTCGCTCCATGAGCGGAGGATAAGTTCGCGTGCCTCATGAAAGCGCTCGCGAAGTTCCACTGGTGGAGTGCCATAGGAGTAGGTCGAATCCATCGGCGTGCCGAACACGAATCCAGCGATCAGTCGGCCTCCCGACAAGCAGTCGAGGTACGCCATCTCTTCCGCGACACGAATCGGTGGCCGGTACAGCGCAAGGCTGTCTCCGATGACCAGGATTGCCGCGTTCGAAGTGTTGCTGGCGAGGCTCGCGGCGAGCAGGTTTGGAGACGGGGTCATGGCGAAAGCCGTCTGGTGGTGCTCGTTCACGGCAAGGCCATCGAAGCCTTCCCTGTCCGCCTGTTCCATCAATCTGATGAACATCCGATAGGTCTCACCGACCTTTACCGGGTCCATCAATGAAGGAGGTGGATCGACCCACGCGCTCCGATAGCGCTTCGGGAAATCTTCAGGCAGATGAGGATAGGTAACCTCGGCGAACCAATGGAACTTCATTCACCACTCCTGCGGACAGTTCAGAATCGGGTTGTTTTGTGTCGCCACTCTACGCGTCGGGGCGAGTCGCGGCACCCCGAGCCGTCATTCAGATTCCGCACTCGGCCAACAAACTTTCCGTAGCTTGGTCAGTCAGAATGGCACCCCTCTCGGCTCGCCCCTATGCTGCGTCGAAAAATGCGAGGGACGCGCGTGAAAGACTTCAACGGCAAGATTGCTGTAATCACTGGGGGCGGGACTGGCATGGGCCGGGAACTCGCGCGCCAGCTTGTCGCCGAAGGGGCGAGCGTCGCCATGTGCGACGTACTGACAGACAACCTGGCAGAGACCAAAGCGCATCTGCGAAGCCGACGGCTTGCGACCTGGCGTACGGGTAACCACGCATCTAGCGGATGTGGCGGATGAGCAGGCGATGGTTCGCTTCGCTACGGAGGTCGCGCGCGACCACGAGACCGATAAGGTTCATCTTCTCTTCAACAATGCCGGCATCGGCGGCGGCGCGAGCTTTATCAACGCCCCGCGCGAGGAATGGGACCGCGTCTTTAACATCTGCTGGAATGGCGTTTACTTCGGCTGCCGAGCCTTCATGCCGATGCTGCTGAAGGCCGAAGAAGGCGCGGTCGTCAATACGTCGAGCGCCAACGGCTTCTGGGCAGCGCTCATGCCGAACGTAACGCACACCGCTTACAGCGCGGCCAAGTTCGCCGTGAAGGGCTTCACCGAGGCGCTGATTACCGACTTCCGTAACAACGCCCCGCACCTCAAGGCGCACATCGTGATGCCCGGCGGCGTGGGCACACCCATCGGTCTCAACTCTCGCCGTGTGCTGGTGGGCGACGATGTCCCATTCTCTGACGCAGAGAAGTCACAGATGCGGCAGCGGTTTGCGGGAATGGGCATCGCCGGCGCCATGGAGATGGACGAGCCGGCATTACTGGAGGCCCAAAAGGCAATGATCAAGCGATACGAGGACGATGGCGCCGACAACGGCGGCCAAAGCCGCCAGCATCATCCTCGACGGCGTGAAGGCCGACCGCTGGCGCATTCTCGTGGGCGATGACGTGACGCGCCTCGATAAGCGCGTCCGCAAGAACCCTGAGACGGCGTATGACGTGGACTTCGCCGCATACAAGCCGTTCGCTGAAGGCGAGGAAGCCAAGCTCGCGTAGCGAAAACAAACACCGGGGGCTGACATCGTGAGGTGATGTGACCGTGGCTTCAGGGCCGAAACCGCTTCCATCAAAGAGTAATTTCGCTCCGGGCGCGCCCTTCATTCAGCGTTCCTGCAACCCTGTCGCGCTTAGTCGAAGCCACCGGGCTCAGGCCGTCTGATCGCTGTCTTCGGCATTTTCATATTTATCGCGGTAACTGGCACCCGCCATATCCACGATTCTGTCTACGGAGTCGTGCGGCTCGTGACTTTCCGCAGCCCGTAGCCAGACCATCAAATCGCCAATGTTGTGGCTCCGGGTCTTGTTCATCAGGCTCGCTCTGTGGCCCTCGATCGTGTGTGGGCTCAGCGATAACCGATCCGCAATCCGCGCCGTCGTCAGGCCAGATCGAATCAGTTCCAGGACCTCACGCTCGCGTATTGTCAGCCATTCGAACGGGGCAGGCGGCAGGTTTTGGGCTTCGAGAATCATCGACACGAGGTCATGGTCAATCAGTGCACTGGGTGATACGTAGAGATTCCTGTGGATCAGCGCGTCAAGTGCGGCGCCAAGCTTTTCGAATCCATCATCCAGCGCCAGGTAGCCTCGCGCCCCAGCCCGAAGCGCCCGGAGCAATTCGATCTGGCCAGAAGCTCGGTCTGCGAGGACGATCGCCTGGGTCGGGACCCGGAGTTTCTTGAGAGCTCCCACGACAGCAATACCGTCGAGGCCATCCAACGTAGCGAAGGTAATCAATACATCGAATCTTGACTCTTCCAAAAGCCGGAGCGTTTCGATCCCGTCTGCGACCGTGACAACCTCGGCGCATCCTCGGGCGACCAAATAACTCTGAAGGAGTTCTCGGGCGATCCGGCGTCGGTCCGCCACCAGACAGCGAAGACCCGCATAGGCCGCGACTGGTGCGACGTGTAAGAAGTCTACGTTCTTCGCGACCGCCTTTTCGAGTGCGGCACGATCTCGCCGCATCTCTGCGTTCTGGATCTCCACCTCAACCAGATGAACCTGGAGTTCATGGAGTTGCCTCTGAAGGTCTTCTGGCCTTCCGCCCGGGCTGACGCCCGAGGACACGGCCTGGATTTTGGCTTCTTCTTCTCCCCGCAGTTCGTCTGCCCTTGAAGATCCGTCCTCAGATATCACAACTTCTCACTCGCGAAGGAGTACTGGGACGACCGGCGTCCTTTACCGAACGGAAAGAAAACAAATTGGTACAAGTTGAATTCACGATTACACCTTCCCATCGTGGAACTGGCCAAGTTGCATGTCAATCGGTAAGAGCCCGATAGCGAACACGTTCCCTTCCGGCAGGCCTCAATGATCCCCGGTGTCTTTTCCGGCGAGTATCGGTGCTATTTCCGTCGTGCGACGGTGTCCCTTCCAGGCCTGCTTCGGCGTCGGCAACGGCACGAAACGAGGGATCCTCCGGGTGCTTACGACCTGAACACACCAGATTCTTAGTAGTACTGCCGGCGCAGACTGCATCGAACAGGGAGGTGGGTGAAATGTTTGTGACACACCCCGTATTCGAAGCCGAATCCGAAGAGATCGCCGAGTATTTGCCGCTCGTTCGCAGTGTCGTCCGAAAGATGGCGCTCCCAACATGCACTATCCTCGATGCCGACGACCTCGTTTCGATGGGCACCATCGGTCTCCTCCAGGCAAAAGCCCGATACCGGCCAGCCCAGGGAGCGTTCGTCGCTTTTGCGGTACCACGGATCCGGGGCGCGGTGCTCGACGGTCTTCGCAAAAGTGACACGGTAACGCGGGACACAAGGAGTATCGTCCGCAAAATCAATGCTGCGGAATCTCAGCTGCTGGCTGAAACCGGAGAAACGACGGATGCAGAACTCAGTGCGGCGTGCGGGGTCAGCGCCGAACGAATCGACCGTGCCCGCAGCGCATCAAGTGTGAGAACCGTTTCCCTTGATGCGCTGTCCGAGGGCCGAGACGAATCGCGCAGTCTATCCGAAAGAATTTCGGATGGCTCCGAGGATCTGCTTGCGCCACTGCTGCAACGGGAACTCGTGGAGGAAGTCGCCGGGGCGTTGAAGCAGCTCCCGGCCCGGGACCGCACAGTCCTTGCGCTGCGTTTCGCCGAAGGCCTGACATACAAGGAAATCGCTGAAGTCCTCTCGGTCTCCGAGTCGCGGATTTCCCAGCTTCAGTCACGTGCCATCTTCCGGCTCCAGCGGTTGATGGGACTTGCGGCATGAAAGCGGTAGCGGTCGACGCCGCTGGCCGATGCGAGCCCCAGCTGCCGCAAGGGCTTGCAACGGCCGCGCTGGAAGCGTCGGGCAGCGTGGTTCTTGTGACCGACCGCACAGGTAAAATCGTCTGGGTTAATTCCGCATTCACCCGTGTTACCGGGTGGTCGAAAGAAGAAGCGATTGGCGAGAACCCACGGATCCTACAGTCAGGACTCCATGACCGCTTCTACTATCAGACACTGTGGCAAGCCATCGCTGCCGGCGAGCGTTTTCAGTCCACCGTGATCAACCGTTCGCGAGACGGGGCTCTCTATATTGTCGCCCAGACGGTCACCCCGTTCCCGCCCGGGACCAAACATCCCACGCACTTTGTCGCCTTTCAAGAAGACGTAAGTGCCGAGATCGAACACAAACGTGAGCTTGAGGTCTTGGCCTACTCGGATGCGCTCACCGGGCTCGGCAATCGGCGGGCTTTGATGACAAAGTTAGACGTTTTAACGAGAGACCAACGGAACGCAGCGTTATTCCTTTTGGACGTGGACGATTTCAAAGGTGTTAATGACCGCTATGGTCATGCACAGGGCGACCTCGCCCTCTGCCATGTCGCCAATTCGATTCGACGCGCTGTGCCCACCGCCGACGCCTACCGTCTCGGCGGCGACGAATTTGTCATGCTCATCGCTGGCGAGGAGCCACTGGATCCGGGGGCTCTTCGGGCGCACGCGCAGGCGATGCGCGATGAAGTTGGCTCAAGGGTGGGAGGTATTGAGATGCCTCGACTCTCCATCAGCGTAGGGGCGGCAGTTACACCTCGAGACGGGTGTGAATCAGGCTCGCTTCTCCGCGCGGCAGATCTCGCCCTTGGCGTCGCGAAGTCATCTGGGAAGGGCATTCAGACCTACGAACCGAAGCTGGGGCAGGCGGCGCTCCGGGAGCTCACGCTCCGGCAAGATCTTAAACATGCCGTTGGACGAGGTGAAATTGATGTTGTGTTTCAGCCAATTCGAGACCTCAAGTCGAAACGGCTCGTTTCCTTCGAAGCGCTGGCACGTTGGCAGCATCCCCACTACGGGCCAATCAACCCAACTGAGTTCATACGGATCGCGGAAGGGAATGGAGCGATTTCAGTGATTGGAGAGTTCGTTCTTCGAACGGCGCTGGCGGCCAGTACCGAGAGTTGTCGAGGCTCTGAAATTCGCCTGGCAGTGAACGTTTCGCCGAGTCAGTTGTCGGATCGTCTCTTCCCAACTCGGGTGGCACGCCTTCTCGCCATGACAGGCATGCCGGCGCGTCTCGTTGATCTCGAATTCACTGAATCGGGGACGTTGGCCGATCCCGCAGCTCGCAGGGCCATCCAGGATCTCCATAGTCTGGGTGTCGGTCTCGTAGTCGATGACTTCGGCGCTGGATTCTCTCAATTTTCCTACCTTGCCGACTTTCCGATGACAGCTCTGAAACTAGATGGCGCACTGGTCAATAATTTGGAGCGGTCGGATCGTCATAGAAGCCTTGTCAAAGGAATCGTCACTGTGGCTCATGAAATGGGCGTTCGAGTGATTGGCGAGTGCATCGAGACCAATGCGCAACTCGACCAGCTGCTTGAAATTGGCTGCGATGAAGGGCAAGGCTTCTACCTCGGCCGACCCGCACACCTTCCGGTTACGGAAAAAGACCTCATGGTGGCGTAGCTCGCCCGGCATAAGGAAGGGCGCTGACGAGCCACGAGGAGCCACGGCCCACAGCAGACGAACGGCCCGAAATGCTTCCAACTACCGGTGTCCGGCGTGGCGATCTCAGTTGTACTACAGAGTGGTTTGGCTCCCCGACCTGGATTCGAACCAGGAACACCGCGGTTAACAGCCGCGTGCTCTACCGTTGAGCTATCGGGGATCGAGTTAGAGTTTCCGTTGGGCCTGTGGAAGACGCAACCGGCATTCGGGGTTGTTCAATCCACATTTGCGGGTTGTGCGAAGTTCATCGGCGAAGTCGCACGATTGGGCCCTCGCTGAAGACACCCGCAACGGAGAGCCCGAGCCGTTCGGCCACGCTCGATGGGATGCCCAGGTCGGCGAGATACAGCTCACCGGTATTGGGCCGCGCAGCCGGTTCGAGGACCCCGCGCTTGGGAAGATCCAGCAGGAGCGTCGTGCATGCTGCGATGGCAGGGTGGCTGACTTCGCCCGTGGTCGCGTCGACCCCACTTGGCACGTCGAGCGAAAGGGTGGGCCGGTCAGCCTGAAGGGCGAGATGCGTCACGGCGCTCGCCATGCCCTGGGGAGGACCTGACGCTCCATAGCCAACGATCGCATCGATGACGAGTTCCGCATTTGCGAGCTTGTCTTCGAGCGTGATTTCGTTCGATTCGCGGTCGGCTGGCCGAAGGATACCCGCGGCACGAAGCATCTGGATCTGGCGCCGAGTGGTGAACGAGGCTTCCTCTTCGACTCCCGAAACGATGGGATCGACGCGGAAGCCCCAGTTCGTGAGGTGTCGCGCAGCCGCGAGTCCCGCCGCCCCGGTGTTTCCACCTCCGCACAGAATGACAATGCGCTGCCCGCGAGCTTTGCCTCCGAGCATCGCAAGGGAGAGGAGCGCGCAAGCCCGGCCGGCGTTCTCGGTGAGCTGGAGAATATCGATGGCGAACTCTTCCTGGGCGAGGCGCTGAACGTCGCGCATCTGCTGAGAGGTCACCCATGGGACTTCCGAAGTTTTCCGTTGTGGGAACCCGCCCGGGTCTGCTTTCACCGACATTGCGCCATACCTCGCAGAGAACCGACGCTCATTTTGGTTTGCCGGCGCCGTTTGTGAAAGTCGGCACTATCAGTCTTCAAGCTGGTCGCCAAAGGTCGCCGTGATGCGCGCGGAGATGCCCCCGCGCGAATTGAATTCGCCCGTGACTTCCAGGAATCGCGGGGAGATGGCCGAAACAATGTCATCGAGGATCGTGTTGACCACGTTCTCGTAGAAGATTCCCTGGTTTCGGAACGACTGCAGATAGAACTTGAAGCTCCGAAGTTCGATGCACTTCTGGTCGGGCACGTAAGTAATGGCGATGGTGCCGAAGTCAGGTTGTCCGGTCATCGGGCAAACACTGGTGAACTCCGTGGCCGTGAACTCAATCTCGTAGTCACGCTCCGGGAATCGATTCTCGAACGAATCGATCGTGCCGTCGGTGCGAAAGGTATTTTCAGACATGGATTCGAGCGTGCGCCGCGCCTTTGGCAGGTGCAAGTGCTAGGCGCGGGGAAGACCAAGTCCTCGGGTCGCAACGATGTTGCGATTCACCTCGCTTGTGCCTCCGGCGATGGTGTAACTGGGAGCCGCCATCGCCCACCGTTCGACGCGGCCCTGCAGCGGCGCATAGTCCGAACCGGGTTCAATAAGCCCGGGCATGCCGAGCACTCGCAGGCCGGTGATTCCCATCTGGCGCTGGAGTTCGGTCCCGAAAATCTTGGACACCGACGCCTCCGAGTTCGGTACTTTGCCCTCGCTCTGCATCTGGGCAACGCGGTAGCAAAGCCAGCGGCCAATTTCGAACTGAAGGTAACGCTCGGCGAGTTCGTGTCGAATCTCAGCGCGGCCGCGCAGCGTCGGCTGTGCCCGCGCGTAGTCAATGAGTGCCATGAGCGTGCTTCGGGTCATTACCACCCGGTTGATGGAGCTTCGTTCCTGGTCGAGAGTCGTCGTCGCGATATACCAGCCGCGGTTCTCCTCGCCGATCAGACAATCGCGAGGAATGCGCACGTCCTCGAGGAAGACTTCGGTGAAGTGCTCGCTGCCCATCATGTTGACCAGGGGGCGAACGGTAACGCCTGGCGTGCGCAGGTCGAGCATGAAGTAGCTGATCCCGCGGTGCTTCGGTGCGTCGGGATCCGTACGCGCGAGGAGAATGCCCCAGTCGGCATCCTGGGCTCCGCTGGTCCAAATTTTCTGTCCATTAATGACGTACTCATCACCGTCACGGACGGCGCGAGTCTGGAGCGATGCGAGGTCTGAGCCTGCCCCGGGTTCGGAAAACAGCTGGCACCAGTGCACATCGGCGGTGCGCATATCCGGGAGCCACCGCTCCTTCTGGGCATCGCTGCCGTGCATCATGATTGCAGGTCCAGCCAGCCATACGCCCTGGTCGTAGGCGCCGGGCGCCCCCGCGGAACTCATCTCTTCCATATATACGGTTTGGGTCATGTAGCTGGCGCCGGCTCCGCCGTACTCCTTCGGCCATCCCATGGTCAGCCAGCCCTGTGCCGCCAGCTTCTTTCGAAACTCCTGGGTGAAGCGCGCCTGTTCCGCGTCGATATGGTCGCGGTCATTTCGCATGTTCCAGTCTTCGGCGGGGAGTTCAGCGGCAAGGAAGCTGCGAAGTTCAGCACGGAACCCCGCGTGCTCGGGAGAGTCCAGGAAAAGCATTTCGGTCACCATCCGGCAGGTTTCGGGAGTATAGCGGTCAAGGCTCCGGCCCTTTGAATCGAAGGCCATTCAAATCTTCACAGAAGTCCATTATGACGCAGCTTCTGAATCTGGAAATGTCCGTAATTGTGCGAATCAGTGCAGGTTGCGAAGTGAAATATCACAGGCTGGTCTGTGTGCCCGAAGCATGCGTTGGCTATCATTCGGCCTGCTCGAACCCTGCTGGTTGGCCTGTCTGGCGCCCCCGCCGCCCGCCAACCGTGTAGTTCGAACTTACGCAGCCCGGCAATGCCGGGTGCCGCGCATTGGCAAAAAGGCGGGGATACGTAATTGAGGCTGCACGCAACGCGGCGTGGGATGTGGGACGGCTGGCGGATGCGTACCCTGATTTTGGTGCTTGGCGTAGTTTTCGCCGTGCTCGCCGCAGGGCGTGGCGCCCAGAATGCCGGAGCCGTGGGCGAAGGCGTCTTTCAGTTAGATAAGACGGCGTATTCGACCCCAGAAGGCACTGCGGTGCTAGTAACCATTCAGCGAACTGACGGCGGAACGCTCACCAACGATGTAAAAGTCATCCTCGCGGTCGATGGCGTGACCGAGTTCGACATCCCGTCGGCGGAAGCCACAAAGCTGCTCACCTTCCCGAAGGGCTCGAACCTTTCATCCCTCCCGGTATTCATCCAAACGCTCAACAAGGAGCAATTCGTCGACCGCAGCATTCAAGTGACCATCTTGAGCGTTGATAACGGCGGCCTCATCGGAGCGCGTTCAACCGCGCCCATCACCTTGCTCGGCTCCGGAACCCCAAGAGTGTTCGGGGTGAGCCCCGACAGCGGGGGCGACTTCCCCAACGATGGCACCGTGATCACCGTCACCGGCGAGAACTTCATAGTCAGTGGAGCCACCATCAATTCGACGGTACTGGATGTCCAGTTCTTCCCGATTCTCGGTGGGGGAGGAGTAACCGTTACCGAAGCAAGCGGTGCGGTCTTCGACATCACCCCGACGAGCCTCAAAGTAAAAGTTCCAAGTCCCGGGCTGACGGATTATGTTTCGAGCTTCCCGAACTTGGCGGCGGCGTCGTACTACGTCCGAGTAAACGTGACCACCACTCCGCCTCAAACCCCACCAACCGCTCTCAGTCCATCATCTTCCGACGGTGTCTACGTCTATACGTCCGGCCCGACGATCACAAGCATGTCGGTCAAACAAGGTCCACCCACCGGCGGCACACAAATTATCATCACGGGAACGAAATTCCCGGCAGGCGCACCCGGTACGCCATGCCCGTCCTTGGGGACCGTCCGAATCGGTGGGCTAAACGTCACCAGCTGCGTTCATGGTGCCCCGAACCAGTTCATCGTTAAGACACCCGCCCGGTCAGCCGGGCTCGTCCACGCGGTCGTTTTCGACGGAGTGAACTACTCGCCGGAAGTCCCAGACGCGCTCTTCAACTACCAGGGCCTTCCAGTAATCACCGGGTTGAATCCGAGCTTCGGTTCGCAGACCGGTGGGAATACGATCGAAATCTTCGGTTCGAATTTCCTCGTGGGCCAACAACAGCCCACCAAGGTGTTATTCGGGGGAAACGAAGCCCTCTCCTTCTTCGTCTACAGCGACAACAAGATCATCGCGACCGTCCCGCCGGGCTCCGGTGTTCAGCAGGTGACAATCGTTCACCCGATCTCCGGTACGAGTGAATTCCGCACAGAGGCGAACTACACCTACAGCTCCGGGCCTCTCATAAATTCACTCGATCCATCGCATGGGCCTTCAACTGGTGGCTCGGTCGTAACCATCCGGGGAATCGGTTTCGCCCTCGGCGCCTCAGTGAAGTTCGGCGAAATACCGGCCTTTGCCACGTACGTCAGCCCAACGGAGATCACGGCTACAGCGCCCGCCGGGTCTGGCATCGTGCAGGTCAGCGTGACCCTAAACGGCACGATTAGCCCTCCAGGGCCAGAGGGGCTCTTTTCCTATGACGGGCCTGAAGTGACTTCGGTCAGCCCCATCGCAGGACCTATCGCAGGCGGCACGGCGATTGTTGTCCGGGGACACAACTTCACCACGGCTTCCGTGATTACCATCGGGGGAAAGCCGGTTCCGGCCACGTTCGTCGATCCGACCACGCTCACCGCCACAACGCCTGACATGCCCGGCCCCGTCGCCGCGCATGTCCGCGTTACGACTGGTTCAGGCCAGAGCCCAGAGTCAGCGGCCGATGTGTTCACGTTCACGAACGGTCCCATCGTCGATTCGATCAACCCGGATAACGGCCCTACGACTGGAGCCGCAATCGTGGTTATCACCGGGAAGAACTTCGCCGCGCCGCTATCGATTACGTTCGGCGGGATCCCGGCAACCTCGTTCAACATCAACAGCGCCACGCAGATTACGGTGCTGTCTCCACCGAACCCCCTCGCTGCGCCGGTGGATGTTGTTGTGACTAAAGGCGCCGATGTCAGTCCCGTCGGCCCGAACACAAAGTTCACCTACCTTTCGGCTGTCCCGGTCGTTGCGGCAATCACGCCAAACACAGGCTCAACCTTCGGTGGCACCGAGATAACCATCACCGGGGTCGGATTCACCGGCGCCACGTGCCCCGGGTCCGTGAAGTTCGGTGCGGTGAACGCCGCAAGCTGCGTGGTCATTAACGACACGACATTAACGACGATGGCGCCCCCAAACGTGGCAGGTCCAACGGTCGTCGTGGTCCAAACCGTCAACGGTACCAGCGAGATAATGCAGAACTACACCTATGTCAGCCCCAGCGGGCCGGGCGGCGGCACATCGCAGCCCGCCCCGTCAATCCCGGGTACCACGAGCTACACGTTGTCTGCCAGGTGGACGTTGCTGACATGGACCGGATTCCCCGATGCTTCTGTCTCGGATGCCATCCGCGGGACTGGCGTTCCCGGCGGCTCAGACCTGTCTGGGCGCATCTCTGCGCTGTATCTGTGGCACGCGGAAACCAGTACCTATACGGCGTACTTCACGGGCGCCGAGGCCATCCCGGGCGCCAACGATTTCAACACCTTCACGGCCGGAGCTGTCTACTGGGTCGCAATTTTGGGGACCGGCCAGGTGCCGTGGGTAGTCAAAACTCCGTAGCCACAACGGTTCGTTGTAAAGGCCTCAATAGAGTAAAGACCCTGATAGAATTTCTGGCCCGCCACCGTTCGCGCATGGCCCAGCATGACTGTCCCGGCTATCCTCAGGGTTGGATGAAGAAAGCAAGGCGTAAAACGGAAGGATTCACCGTTTGAAGTTCGGGACACTCCAGGTGTACCCACGCCAGGGCCTGCTCCAGGAGCATGGGCTCGACCTTCCTTCGTCCGTCATTGGGCGCGGCGAAGGCTCGCACATCCTCATCGACGACTTCTCCATCGCGCGGCGGCACGCGCGCCTGACGGTTGATTCCGGACGGCTGCTCGTCGAAGACCTCGGCAGCGTGGGCGGGACGTTCGTTAATGGCGAGCGCCTCGAGCCCGGCGTTCGGCATCTGCTTGAACGGGATGCGGAACTCAGGTTCGGAGATATCGAAGCGCGGTACCTGGCTCCCCAAGAAGCCGAGGCCCAGCGCGTGGTCGAAGATCTAGAGGACGTCCAGGCCCTCGGGCCGCGTGGACTGAGCGCGCTGCTTGTCTCTCCAACGCAACCCATCGAGGCGGGGAAGACGGTCGCCGCCACCCTGATAATCACGAACCGCGGGCAGATCGTCGACAACGTGCGAGTCGAGATCCCCGAGTTGCCGGGCGACTGGTACACGGTCGAGACTCCTGCGTTCCCGATCCTCCCGGGCGGCCGGGAAGAGGTGAAGATCAGCCTTCACCCTCCTCGACGTCACGAAGCACTCATGGGTGAGTATGTCTTCCACGTGGTGGTCCGATCGCAGGAATACGACGGGGACGCCGAGGCCGAGGGCCGCTTCGAAGTCTTGCCCTTCGATTCCGCCGAAATCTCACTCGTGGCAATCCGAAGCAAACGTAAATTTCGCTTGCTCGCGGAGAACCACGGAAACGCCGTCGCTCGATACGAGCTGGCCGGCATGGACGAGGAACAGGTCTTCCGGTACGACTTCGAAACGCCCGCAGTAGAGCTTCAGCCGGGCGAAAAGCGCATCATCGCGCTGGCCGTGCGCCGACCGCGGAAACTCTTCGGGCCTGCAACGCAGGCGCCCTTCGAAGTCGTCGGCAAGTCCGTTGATGGCCTCGAAATCACGGCCCGCGGTCAGCTCGCGATCAAGCCTCCGCTCCAGAAGTTCCGAATGCCGGTCATGTTCTCGCTCGTCGCCCTGCTGCTCGCGGTTACAGCGATCGGAGTCTTGATTCTCACCGACAACACCGGCACGAAGACGGCGAACGCCGAAGATCCGTTCGCCGGTGTCCACCTTTGTGAAGAGTCCAACGCGAAAGATGACCAGGCGAAGAAGAACGCCGACGCTGCTAATGCGAAGCCGCTCGAAAGCGCAGACATAGCCGGGACACTGGATGGTGGCAAGGCGGTATTCGGCCAGGTCGACAGCGTCGGCGCCCCATTCTTCGCCCAGAACGACCCACGATGGGGCAGCCAAGAGTACGCAAAGTCGTTGGAATTGCCGAACGGCAAAGACTGGTGCGGGACGACGATCGAGCAGTGCGGCTGCGCGATGACCTCTGTTTCGGTCATGCTGGCCTTGTACAACGTTGTCGAGACGCCAGATGGCCAGCCTCTCAGTCCGAAGACGCTCAACGACTGGTTCAACGGTAATGCGAAGAAAACGGACCGTGGTTTTGTCAGTCGAGGCTACATTTACGGCGACGTCATCTGGACTGCAGCGAACGAGCTTTCGGGCGAAGTCGCGAAGACGAATCCGAACGTCACGACCGTCCGATTCGCGGGCACGGGCGACGGTTCCGATGAGGACATTCGGGGGCAGCTGAAGTTGGGCCGCCCCGTCGTCGTCGAGGTCCCCGGACACTGGATCGCGGCTGTCGGAATTGATGCGAAGACCGACCAAATCCTCATCAACGACCCGTTCTACCGCGACCGAACTACGCTCGACGTCTACAAGGGAAAGGTCCGAAGCTCAGTCCACTACGAGCCGAGCAAGGATCTGAGTTCGGTCGTGATTACGGCGCCAGCCGATGTGCGCTTCCGCGTGACCGACAAGCAGGGCCGCGTAGTCAACACCGGCGACGGCACCATCGAGCAGCCCGCCGACGTCATCAACCAGATTCCGGGAGCATCCGTCGCGAGCCGTGGCGCGTGGCGCGACCCAACCTGCATTGAGAAGGCTCCGCCAACCGGCGTGGGCACGAACCAGATCGTGCTCCCGGGCTCAGCGGACGACTACACGATCGAAATCCTTGGCACGGGCGGATCCCCGGGAAGCGTGGCCATCCACTCGTACGGGAAGGACGGGGCCGGGTCGATCGCGACGATCGAGGGCCTCGAGGGCACATCGGCGGACGTCTCGTTCGACCCGAACGCCGACAAGCCGGTCATCAAGGTGTCTACAAGCGGTACTCCACAGGCGACAGTGACTCCTTCGAACGGCGGTGGTGGCGCGGGCGGCGACGATGAAACCCCGACCCCATCGCCCACTCTGCCCCCCGCTTCGCCGACGGCCACACCGTTTGTGGAACAGCGGACCGCCATGACCCTGCCCGCCGAACCAGGGCAGTCTCGTGTCGAAGTCGCGACGAACTCAGGATTCGAGCTGGGCGACCCGATCAGGTTCGCTCCCGGCCTCCCGAACGAAGAAGACAACATCATTGTCGGCTTCGGTTCGTTCATTTTGGCCACGCCCTTGAAGTTCGCGCACAGTCCGGGCGAACCGATCGCGCGCCTCCCGCGCCCGCCGGGCCAGGGGCCAGGCTTACCTCCAGGCATCACGCCGCCTCCTGACATCGGCCCCATCGTGCCTCCCGAGCAACTTACGATGGCGTGCAGCACGATCTATCAGGGCTCTCCAAAGCTCGCCACCTTGATCTGCGATTTGCAGGTGGTTGGTGATTACACAACCACGCGCTGGACCATGAACGGCAAAGTCGTCTCGGAATTCACGGGATCTCCGTCATTGATCGTGACGTTCCCGGGCGATACGCCTGCGAATGTTGCGGCGACCGTCTGTAACCAAACCCTGTGCAGGTCAACGTCGCACAGCGAGGCCGTACTGTTCCCACCGAACCTTGGCGGTAGCACCCAACTGGGGCCGAATGCCAACGGTTTCGGGGCGAGCGCCTCCCCAACGCCGCCACCGGCGGGGATTGTCACAGTTACCTGTGCGACAGAATTCCCGGTCACACCGGATGGTCAGTCGGCCCGATTCACCTGCGTTGCTAACTTCGCCGGAGACTTTACGAGCGTGTCCTGGTCGGCTCCTGGCGGCGTTCCCGCAAACCTGACAGGAAAATCCAAAGAGTTCGTGACGTTCGTTAACGACGATCCAAACGGGGTTTCATCGATCAAAGTTACCGCCACGGTGTGCAACTTCGGAGAGTGCCGCACCTCTCAGCCACGTGAAGTAGGAATCAGCAGGACCATCACCATTCTCGAATCTAGCCCCGCGGACGCGGTCCATGCCGGGAACAAGTTGACCCTCTTCGCCCGCGTACAAGGACTTCCCGCGCCGGGTTCGAAGGCGGCCCCGTCGGTGCCGCAAGGCGGCACAGTGCAGTTCTATCGAGACGGAAATGTGCCAGTCGGGGCGGCTGCACCTCTTTTCGTCCAGGGCAGCGTCGCGATCGCGCAGACGTCGGTCTCCATACCCATACCCACCGACAGGGCAAATCCAGTTCCGCCTGGGGGCGTCCCTCACACCTATTTCGCGTCGTATAGCGGTGGCGTTAATGCGTTCGGAAGCGACAGCGCGGACCGCAGCATTCGCTGGGATCCGCCGATTCCAGACGGTTGTGACTCAGTAAACATCGACCTCGAAGGGGCTGATTCACTCACGGATGGAACCTGTGAGATCGCCACACCGAAGGACATCGGCGCTGGCACGATCATTAGCGACCTCGCCATCAATGGTCAGACTGGCCCGGCACGGAACACTGCCGTGCTTGACCCCGGAAGTCCCTTCACTGTGACCACCAGCGTTAGCCGTACGGAATATTGCGAGGGCTGCATTCGCCAGGTGTACCTCGGTATCGGAGGCTACGACCCGCCGGGCGGCGCCGCGGCGGATGCTCGGTTCTACGGACCCACTTGTGTCTTCAACCAGGGAGGCGTACCGCTGACCCCAGGCAGCGCCAACCCTGTCAGCCAGCAGTTCACAGCCCCGACGCTTCCCGGCGTGTATTACTTGCGAGCGACGACAACATTGCAGTACTTCTGCGTTGGGCAGTCCGTGGGTCCACCGGAGTCGTCGGTTGGTCGAATCGTCGTTCGACAGCCCGTCACAGCCGTTGTGGAACTCTGGGATGGCGCTGGTGGTCCATCGAAAGTTTGGGAGAACCTCGCCGCGCCTCGCGTCCAGGTCTCATCCGCGAGTGAGGGAGATCAGATCGTCCTCCGAGCCAAGTTCCCCGTCGGAACTGTTGGCCGAGTGAACTTCCAGACGAGCCCCGCGAATGCACTGAGAGCAGTGAACCCGTTCAACCCGAGCGGCTCGGACATCGCGCCGGTTGCGACGATATGCCCGGAAGGCGGCGTGATCATTGGGCCCGGAACTTCCCCAAACATACCCTGTACTCCGTGGGAAGCCAGGCTCCTGACCACACCGATCCAGGCGCTTAACGTGCCGATCGCTGTCACTGCCGTCTACGAAGATAGCGACCAGCTGGAGCTTCTCAACCCCGCGGACTCGGTGAACAACCTTTTCTATGCCATTCGCTATCCGGCGGCTCCGCCCTCGAATTCCTCGACCCTCAAGATTCTCGCTACGCCGAAAATCACCGTAACGGCGAGCCCCGGGCAATCACCCACCCCGGCGGTAATGGGTCAGCCGTTCACGTTGACGGCGACAGTCGTTTCCGAGAACGCCGGCCTCGGCCTGTTCGGGACCGGCGGCACCGTGCAGTTCATGCAGGGCAATAACCCGATCGGCTTGCCCCTGCCGATTACGAACGCCGACGGAACGGTGTCTATCACCTGGACGCCGAACGTATGCAGCGACGCCCCGGCGATTTGCGCCGCCGCACATCAGGGTGCGCCTTTTGGCGGTCGGGACGATTCAAATCGGTCCCTCTACAACGACGTCCACGCTGTATTTTCTGCAGGCACGTCGGATCTGAAGGGCGGGACATCACCGAATATCAACGTTGATATCGACCCGGCACCAAGCACATCAACCATTCCGGACGTTGTGGGAATCCTGGCGGTGTCCACCGACACGTCCTGTACATCCGCGACGACCCTGTATGTAGGCGATACGATTTGTGTGCGAGCGGCCGTGACGGGCAGCAACGGCTTCTCGCCGGTCGGGCAGACGGTGCAACTCAGGTTGACGGGAGGGTCCTCGTCGCTCTCAAGCGCGACGCTCGGAAACTGCAGCCAAGGCGCCGTCGAATGGACCTGCGACGCCATCCTGACTTACGTGACTGGTGTGTCTTCGCTGCCGTTGGACATTGCCGGTTCTTACGACATCTTCGTGCGAATGGTCAGTGGCGGTCAGCTTGCCACGAGTGACTCTTCGCCGGTGACCATCTCACTCGAACTGACTCCGTCGGCACTTACCGTTGCCACGCCCGCCGCAGTTACGATCAGTACAAATGCGGTCCTCCAGGCGACCATCGCTGCAACCTGTGCAGGTAACTCAACCAGCTGCACTTCCGGCGGCACGATTTCCTTCTACCTGGGCTCCGGCACCGGCACCCTGCTCGGGACGTCGAGCGCACTAACCGGCTCAAATACAACAACCAGCATCAGCGTCCCGACCACGAGTGGCCCTCTGGCGGCCGCTGGCACTTATTCCGGCATTTGGGCTCGATACAACGGCAGCAGCAAGGTCGCGGCCGTTGACTCCGGGAACACCGTGAGCCTGCTCGTGAACCAGGCCACGCCAGCTCTAACGCTAAATGGGCTTTCCGGTAGCACACACTTGCTCGGAGACAATCTCGTGCTGACCGGAGCGCTCACGTGCGGTGGTGGTGCGTGTACCGGTGTTCGAAGCGCGGCTGGAGCGACGGTGTCGTTCTATCTCGGCGGTACCGCTGGAACCCTGCTCGGGACGGATACCGATGTGACCGACGGCATTTCCTTTAGCGCGCCAACGGGACCGGGCACCTCATTCCCGACGGTTTGCGCTTCCGCAAACTGTTACACGAACATCGTCGCCCAGTTCAACGGCAACGCGACGAACGGCAATCTCGCCGTGGCCACGAGCGGCGCCGTGAGCGCAACCATTGACCTGCGTCCAACGACGGCTTCGGTCACCGCGGGCGCAACCGCCGTTAAGGGCACCAACATCACGCTCAACGCCACTGTGGCGCCAACCACCACGCCGGCAACCGCGGTTGATATCTCCTGCTTGGCTTGCCTCCAATTCGAGGTGAATGTTGGGACTACCACGGTGAACTGGCAGCCCATCGGAACGGCAGTTGATGTGGCCACCGACGGGACCGCCACCATCACACGGGCAACCGGAACCGGCGCACCGGAATTCCCGAACGTCCAAACCTATTCGATCCGCGCTGTCTATTCGGGGAATGCGGGTCACGCAGGAAAGACCTCGGGGACAGTCAGCGCCACTGTGACCGAACCTGTACCGACCGTGACCGTTACGGCAACTGACGTCGAATTCAATTCGATCGGGAACGCTCTCGCGGTCATCACCCCGCCGTTCAGCGAAGACGCGACCTGCTCCGCCTGCGTCGAGTTCCGCGTTGGGACCAGCTACGCAACTGGTACCTTCATCGGCACTGGGAGTGTCGCTCTCGTACAAAGCGAATACCGCGCCTCGATCGTCTTCAATACCGGCTCGACACCGATCGCCAATGCCGGCAGCTACACGGTTTGGGCGCGATACAACGGAAAGACCGGCGTTTTGAATGCAGCCACGAGTGCCACGGGCGGGTCGTTTACGGTGAGCCCGGACACGGTGACGGTGGTAGTGACCGCCGCGGCCTCGGTGACAGTGAATTCAGCCATCACGCTGACTGCCACACTCACCCCGAATACCGCATCCGGCACGATTGCCTTCTATGCTGATGGCGTTGCGATCAGCGGTGCAGGCTCACGCAGCGTCACAAACGGCGTTGCAACGTACAGCTGGACGCCAACCGTGGCCGGCACCATCACGATTTCGGCCCAATACACCTCAACCAACACCAACTACGCCAACCAAACCGCTTCAACGAACACTGACGTGATAGTCAAAACAACTTCATCCGTTGCAGTTAGTTTCTCTCCCGGCGCATCTGTCACCGCCGTCACTCCCGTTACGCTTTCGGCCCAGGTTACGGCAGCAAACGGGACCGGCGTGCTGACGTGTTCGGCATGCCTGCAATTCCGTCTTGGTGCCACTAACGGAGCGCCAATTGGTGCGGCCCAGGACGTCCCCGCGAGCGGCACGGTAACGCTTGCACAGTCGACCGGCGCTAGCACGACTTTCCCCGTGGGGACCTACACCGTGTACGCCGTATACACAGGTTCGAATTTCGTGACGGGCAACAATGGCAATGCAGACCTCGCAATCACTGCGAACCCGGTGTCGGTGTCGATTTCAACGACCTCCTCCAGTTACGCCAAAAACTCCAACATCACTGTTTCAGTAACCATGACTGCGGCCGTCCCGGGTTCGGTCCGGATTTACATCGACGGTTCCGCTGTGGGGTCGTCGACCACCATCACGTCGGCAGATCCTAACGGCGATGGAGTTTTCGACCTCGTCTGGAATTCCCCGAATCAGACGGGCACTCACACGGTCACAGTCAGATACACATCCGGAACAACGAACTACCAGTCCCCCGTGACTTCGAGCGGTCTAACGATAGACTTAACGTAGCGACCTCGATTTCTCCTAGCTCCTAGCCCTTAACCGCACTCGCGCCGTCGGCCCTCCCCCGGTATCCTCCAAACCTACGTTGGTGCGGGGGAGTTTTTCCGGGTGAAGTTTGGCTCGCTCCAGGTCCGCACACCCGATGGTGTCGCGCGCGATTTTCCGATCGACCTGCCCTCGCTGATCATCGGAAGGGCCGATGGCAACGGGATTGTCATCGATGACCTGTCGATATCGCGCCGTCACGCTCGATTAATTATCGAATCGGGCCGTCTCCTCATCGAGGACCTGGGCTCCGCTGCCGGGACATTCGTAGGCGGACACCGCATCGACCCGGGCACCAACAACCTTGTCGAACTCGACCAGGACATCCGCTTCGGCGACGTCGAGGCGCAGTTCATGCCAGCACCTCCAGCGACCGCCTCGGAGGCTGATGCAGGCATGATCGCCCTCGCCGACGGGACCTTCGAAGCCGTCGAAGAAGCGCCCTCCCGTGCAATCAGCGTGACGCTGACGTCTCCTCCTACTCCAGTCGAACCCGGCGGAGCCGTGTTCGCGACTGCGGTTATCCAGAACCGGGGCCGGGTAGTCGACCTCATCACGCTTGGGGTCACGGGAATCCCTACTGCCTGGGTAACGTTCAGCCAGGCGACGTTGGCCCTCGTCCCGGGGACCCGGGAGACCGTTACGCTGGTAATCCAGCCGCCAATTGCCTCCGAATCTCTCGCCGGCGAATACGACTTCGGTGTCGTCGTGACCTCTGGCGAGCATGAACGCGACGCCCTCGCCTTCGGCAAATTGACAATCCTGGCGTTCGAAGCCTCGCAGCTCGCACTCTCCCCAATCCGAAGCAAGCGGAACTTCGTGGTGGTGGCGAAGAACAACGGGAACGCACTGGCCGTTTACGGACTGTCCGGAGTCGACGACGAAGGCCAGTACACGTTCGAATTCGCGACCCCGACGGTTGAACTGCAACCAGGACAGGAGCAGCGAGTCCCACTGCGCGTCCGACGGCGTCGCCGGCAGTTCTTCGGACAGACCACCTACGCGCCGATTCGCGTGATCGCGACTCCGACTTCGGAGACCGGGACGGCTGTCGAAACTCAGGGCCAGGTGCTGGTGAAGCCGGCGCTCGAGCGCTGGAAAACCCCGTTCATCCTCGCGCTGCTGATCGGACTGCTGGCCCTTGCCTTCTGGCTCTCGTGGATTTACCGCGACCAGATCCCAACATGGATTCCCTGGTCAACCAAGGGCGACACAGCGCAGGCCGCCACTGGCGGGGAGGCAGCGTACGCCGGGGTCCATATGTGCGACAAAACACAAGAAGAGCGTGATAAAGCCGCGGCGAAGGTCACTCTACCGCCGGCAGGTACAACCGGTAGCCCACTTTTCGCACAAAACAATCCGACCTGGGCCAACGTCGAATACGCCAAGGCAGCCGACCCCGAGTTCGGTCCCGACTGGTGCGGTACGACGATCGAACAGTGCGGCTGTGCGATGACTTCGGTGGCGACCATCATGGCAATCTTCAACATCGTCACCATGCCGGACGGCGCTGAACTGACCCCCGAAACTGTCAACGCGTGGTTCAACGCCCAGGCGAGGAAAACGCCACGCGGCTGGGTGAGTGAGGGATATGTCTTCGGAGACGTTATCTGGACCTCCGCGAACCAGCTCTCTGGCCAGATCGCCAAGCAACGTCCCGGCAGCCCCACGGTGCGCTTCGCCGGGTTCGGGACCGGCTCCGATGAAGAAATCCTCGCGGAACTGGCGGCCAACCGACCGATGATCCTCGAAGTGCCCGGGCACTACATCGCGGCAATTGGCGTGAATAGCGCCGGAAAGATCCTCATCAACGACCCCTACTACGCGGATCGGCTGACGCTCGACTCGTACAAGGGGAAGGTGCTCAGTTCGGTGAAGTTCGAACCCTCGAACGACCTCAGCGGGGTGGTGATAACTGTCCCGAAAGACCTCCGGGTGCGAGTACTGGACAAGGCGGGAAATATCGTCGGTTCGTTGACGGCAGACGAGGGAACGGCGCCCGCACCGTCGGGCATCGCTGGCGCCTATCTTTCGAGTAGAGATGCGTGGCGCGACCCGACGTGCGTCGAGAGCCCTCCGCCGCCCGGAGCAGGCACAACGAGCATCTTCCTCCCAGGCAAGGCCGACGATTATCGAGTCGAAGTCCTCAATCCAGGCTCCGGCGGGACGTCGGTAGCGATCCACAGCTATGACCAGGACGGTAACTCTTCGCTGAAGACCGAAGATTCGACCGGCGCGATGGTGCTCGCTCTCTCGGTCGACCCTACGAAGGCCGATGTAGGCGTCGCAGTCCTTCAGGGGACGGCGCCGGGCGCAGTAACCCCGACCGTAGAAGGAACACCACAATTGCCCGGCGGCGGCGTTCCGGGTGGCGGGGGCAACGTACCGCCAGCCGATACCCCCACGCCCGTACCGACAGCCGCACCTACGGCAACGAAAACCCCGGCACCGACGCCAACCGCCGTGCCTCCGAGTGCCGTGACGGTGAAGTGCGACATTGCCTACACACCCTCACCGAAAACGGCCGGCGTCACGTGTACTGGCGCTGTGACCGGCAACTATACGACGACCCGCTGGACGATTAATGGCCTGCCGGCACCGGTGCCGCCGGGTTCCACGGCCTTCTCGACCAGCTTCAGCAAAGACACCACGGCCATCGTGGAAATGACCGCCTGCAACATCACGACATGCAAGAGCGGCTCGATACCCGTAGTGGTGAAGTTCACTTCGCCCACGCCGACTCCACAAGCGACACCACTGCCCGGAACACCGACGCCGAGCCCGACGGTGCCGGCCGTTGGGCCACCCCCGCTGGTAACCGTGAACTGCGACTACCAGGACATCGGCAGCCAGGCGCAAATCACGTGCGAGACGAGCTTCCTCGAGGCTTACAACACGATCTCGTGGACGACGACGGGCGGGGCGCTACCGGCGACTGCGTCGGGCGGGGCAAAGTCGTTCACGACCTACGCGCCGCTTTCGGCCAACATCACGGTGCAGGCGACCGTCTGCTACAACGCGGTGTGCACCACCTCGAACGTCGCCTACGTGGCGACTGAACCGGCACCGCTAGTCATGACTTCTCTCGACGCAAACATTTGCGGGGCGACCATTCTCGACGGACCTACACTAGTCACCGTCTACTTAATCGGCGCGGCGCCGGGCGATCCATTTCCCACTGGCACCGTCTCATTCAGTGTGGACAGCGTCCCGCAAGGCGCCGTTTCAGTTGACTCAGCCCAACATCAAGCAGTGTTTAACATTGACCTTCCGTCTCAGGGGGTTTGGCCGTTGTTCATGCAGTACAGCGGCGATGCGAACTGGGCAGGCGCAAGTCATTCATGCACCGCCTACCTCTTGGGTGGATAGCATGGACATCGACGTCCGACATGCCTCCCAACTGGCCGCTGACCTGCTCGGCGAGGAAGTCGCGCGGATGCGCAACCGCGGCGTGCCGGTAGGCGAGGACGACCTGCGCGGCCTCTATGTTTCCGACCAAGAAGCAGACCGCATCCTGGGCAGCTCGGCCGTCGCCGCCGCACCCTCCCACGACACGACTACGGCGGGCGCGCTCGTGAAGTCAATTGGAGAACGCATGTGCCGGCTGATCGACCTCGCCGGACTGAGCACCGAGGAGTCGGCCGCCGTTGCGTTATGTTTGGTCACTGAGACGAACCCTGAGCTCGAACGGCTCATCGCGTATGTCCAGGACGACGTGTCGAAGAAGCGGCCCCGGGTCGAGCTCCTGTTGCGACTGTTCTGGGAAGACTCAGTTGCCGGCCAACGAGCGTTCGACGCGGATTCGAGTCTGCGCGCCTTGCGCCTCGTGGAACTCAACGACGAGGCGGGCCAGGCGGCGACGCCATTACTCGGACGAACCGTGTCTCTTGATGCACGGGTCGCGCGGTTCCTTCTTGGCGGCGATTCCATCGATGAAACGGTTTTTGCGTTCATGGAGCTGTTGCCCGCACCCGAGAGGGCATTGGATGCACCGTTGGACCCCAGCTTCTTTGACCCGCCGGTGCTCGTTCTGCGCGGATACGACCTGGAAAAGATCCGCCGAACTGCCACCAGCATCGGCCGACTCAAGGGACTGCAGCGAGTACTCGATTTCAATCTTGCGCAGGTTCGGGAGATGACCGTTCGCGAAGCCACCGAACGCGCCGCGCGGGAAGCGGCCTTCTCTAACGCGGCGCTGCTTCTTCGAGGGTTTGATGAACTGGAGCCGAGCCTGCGGGAAAGTCTGACCGGCACCCTAACATCAGCACTTGCGCCGTTTGTGTTCATCGTCAGCGAGTCGGAGCCGACCTGGCATGGACCTTCAATTCCCGTTGAGCGGCCAACCGTCGACGAACGTTTCGAAGAGTGGACCGCGGCCTTGGATGGCTTGACGCTCGAGCCGGGCGTGGATGAAGCCCTGCCGGCGCTGGCGGCGAAGTTCGAGCTCGACATCGGAGCCATCCTGGACGGCGCACAGACCGCGAAGGGACTTGCAACGGCGCGCTCCCCAGAAAACGCTCAAATCAGCCTCGAGGACCTCTACAGCGCCGCCCGAGCGAGGTCTGCGCCGATCCTGAGCTCGCTCGCGAGCAAGGTTACCCGTCACAAGCAGTGGGAAGACCTGATCCTCGAACCCGACCCCATCATGCAGCTGCGTGAGCTCTGTTCGATGGTGGAACTAAAACACAAGGTTTACGACGAGTGGGGCTTCGGCGAAAAGCTTTCGAGTGGCAAGGGCGTCGTTTCTCTGTTCGGGGGCCAATCCGGTACCGGTAAGACGATGGCCGCCGGCGTCATCGCAGGAGCGCTAGGGCTCGACCTGTACAAGATCGACCTCTCGGGTGTCGTCAGCAAATACATCGGAGAGACCGAAAAGAACCTCGGTGCCATCTTCCGGGACGCGTCGCTCTCGAACGCGATCCTGTTTTTCGATGAGGCGGATGCGCTATTCGGTAAGCGCTCCGAAGTGCGAGACGCGCACGACAGGTACGCGAACATTGAGACTGCGTACCTGCTCCAACAAATCGAAGACTACGCAGGCCCGGTAATCCTCTCGACCAATCTGAAGATGAACCTGGACGAGGCGTTCTTGCGGCGGATGCACTTCGTGATTGACTTCCCAATGCCAGAGGAACCGTATCGCCTGAGGATTTGGAAACAGACGATGCCGCAGGAAGTGCCGCTCGCCGACGATGTGGATTTCGCGTTCCTCGCGCGCCAGTTCCGGATCAGCGGCGGAAACATCCGCAATATCGTGCTCGGGTCGGCTTTCCTCGCGGCTCACGATGATGGGCCGTTGGCAATGCGGCATTTGATCCAGGCCACCCGCCGAGAGTTTCAAAAGCTTGGCCGAATGGTTACAGAAGCGGATTTCGGTGAGCACATCGTGCACCTGGAGTAGCTGCGTCGAACGACCGGTCGCGCAGAACCGGGCCACCGGAGCTATGATAGGCCGCGAAGGAGTTTTTCCATGGCCGAGTACTTGCCCGCCCAGCTTGAACGCACGCGCAAACCCGCCCCGGCGGTGGAAGGTCAGCTTCGTAAAACGCCGGCACCGGCGACGCACCCACTCCTCAGCCTGCAGGCACGCGCCGGCAACCAGGCCATCGCCCGGATGATCCAGCGCGACGGTATGGAAGAAGAGGAAATGCTCCAGGGCAAGCACGACGCCTCGCTCCAACGCGAAGGCGAAGAAGAGGAAATACTTCAAGGCAAGCACGACGCCTCGCTGCAGCGTGAGGGCGACGAAGAAGAGCTGATGATGAAGCACGACGCCTCGCTGCAGCGCGAGGGCGACGAAGAAGAACTGATGATGAAGCACGACGCCTCGCTGCAGCGTGAGGGCGACGAAGAAGAACTGATGATGAAGCACGATCCGACGCCGCGAGTCGGACTAGAAGGCGGCGCGGTCGGCGGAGACATCGAATCCCAGGTGAACTCCATGCGCGGAACGGGATCGGGCGTCCCAGATGGCATTCGCACCCAGATGGAAGCTGCGACCGGCGCAGACCTGAGTAGCGTACGCGTCCACGAAGGGAACGAAGCGGACACGCTCAATCGGCAACTAACCGCCAAAGCCTTCACCACCGGCTCGGACATCTTCCTTCGTTCGGATTCGAAGACTTCTGATAGCCAGCTGATGGCCCACGAACTGGCGCATGTCGTCCAGCAAAGTTCGGGCCGAGCGGCATCCGGCGGCAGCGGGATGACTGCTGGCGCAGCCAACGACCCGCTCGAAGCTGAAGCAGATAACCTCGCTCACGCGGTGCTTTCCGGGTCGGCGCAACGTCACGTGGAAGAATCCGCGGCTCAGTAGGGACTCGTGTTCAATGATGTCGACGACACGCTAAAGCAGTTCTTCACTGCGGAGATTCCCATCTCCGGCGGTGAAATGGACGTTTCGTTCGAACGTCCCAACCGGGAGTGGAGCGGTAGGCTTTCGCGACCAACGTTGAATTGCTTTCTCTATGACATTCGTGAACGTGCCGGCTTCCGAGACGACCTGCCACAAAAGACCTACGACGGCCGCGGGGGTATCCGGATGCAACGGCCACCCCGCAGGATCGACCTCAGTTACATGATCACGGCCTGGGCCCGAGAAGCAGACGACGAACATCGGATTCTCGGCCGCACCCTCGCCGCGATGTATCGCGCCGGGCAGATCGACCCTCGATTCTTCCAGGGCGAACTGGTGAACACTGACTACCCGTTGCTAGCGCGGATCGTCCCTTCTGACCATGTGGCGAAGCCTGCGGACCTCTGGGGTGTGCTGGACAACGACCTGCGCACATCCCTTGTCTGGGTACTTACCGCGCCACTGGAGACGTTCGCCCCGGTGGAGGGCCCCCTGGTCCGGACACGCGAACTCCGTATCGGCGACGCTGCCGAAGACTGGCGCGAGACGTTCGTCCAGATTTCCGGTACGGCTCACAAGAAAGGCTCTACCGAACCGGTCGAAGGGGTCCGGGTTTCGGTGGAAGGCACGGCGCTGAGAGAGACAACGGGTGCCGACGGACGGTTCTCTTTCCCGCATATCCAGCCGGGCGAGCACGTGATTCGGTTCGAAAGTGACGACGGAAAAACTGGCACCCAACCCATTTCGGTACCGGGTTCCAGCTACGACATTGAATTGTAACCAGAGCGTAATCGAACAATAACCGCACGAAATGCTAAATCGGTCCTGAACGTTTGCCCGTGCAGCCCTTGCCAGTGCTAAGATACCGCCGCTTCCCCGGTCTTGGTGACCGCAGAAAATCCAAAGGAGCCTGAATGCCTACCTACCTGACGCCAGGCGTCTACGTTGAAGAAGTCGACAGAGGCACGAAGCCGATCGAAGGCGTCGGGACCGCGGTCGCCGCGTTCCTCGGCATCGCCGAAAAAGGTCCTGTCGGCAAAGCCACGATGGTCGCTAACTGGACACAGTTCGTGTCCACATTCGGTGGATTCATGCCTGGCGCCTATCTCGCCCACGCTGTCTACGGTTACTTCAACAACGGCGGCACGCTCGCCTACGTTGTCCGCATCGGTAGCGAAGCCGAGGCCGAGGCACAGCCGGTCGCGGAACTCACTGCCAAGGGCGGCACCGCCACCATCAAGGCGCTGCCCAAGCCGGGAGCTCCAGAGGGCGTCAGCGTTGACGTCGCCGCTGGCGACGACGACAGCTTCACCATCACGGTTAAGGGTGGCGGCACAGAAGAGAAGTTCGAAGGCCTGACCCTCGGCAAGGGCGCCAAGAACGCGTTCGATGTCGTCAACAAGACTTCCACTTTGGTCCAACTCGAAGAACTCAAGGTGACCGGCCTCAGTCTCGCCGAGCGAGCCCCGGCCCCGGGTACTTATCCGTTGGCGATTCCGACCAGCACCGCGCTGGTCCCGGTGACTCCAGCCGACTACGAAGGCGATGTGACCGAGCGCGCTGGCCTCGGCGGCCTCGAAGCGGTCAACGAAATCACCATGGTCCTCGCCCCTGACGCGATGGCGGCCTACCAGGCCGGCATGCTCGACATGGACGGATTGAAGGCCATCCAACTGGCGATGATCGCCCACGCCGAGCGCATGGGTGACCGGGTCGCGATTCTCGACACCCCGCCGGACCTGAACGCACAGCAAGCGCAGGAATGGCGCATGACCACCGCCGGCTACGACTCGAAGTACGCCGCGCTTTACTACCCGTGGATCAACGTCGCTGACCCGACGCCAAATGCGCCGAGCACCACCATCACGATCCCACCTTCGGGCCACATGGCTGGCATCTGGGCGCGAAACGATGGCGAGCGCGGTGTCCATAAGGCTCCGGCGAACGAAGTCATTCGTGGCGTTATCTCGCTGCCGATCAATCTCACGAACTCCGAGCAGAGCGTTCTTAACCCGAACGGCGTGAACTGCCTCCGGATTTTCGCGGGACGCGGTATCCGCGTCTGGGGCGCACGAACGCTTTCGAGCGACCCATCCTGGCGATACCTGAACGTTCGGCGCCTGTTCAACTACGTTGAAAAGTCGATCGAACAGGGCACCCAGTGGGCCGTTTTCGAGCCGAACGATATGAACCTCTGGGCGAAGATGCGCCGCGACGTTGGCGCCTTCCTCAAGAACACTTGGCGCGAAGGTGCGCTGTTCGGCGCATCGCCGGACGAAGCGTACTTTGTGAAGTGTGACTCGGAGAACAACCCTCAGGAAACCCGGGACCTTGGCCAACTGATTATCGACATTGGCATCGCCCCCGTGAAACCTGCCGAGTTCGTCATCTTCCGCATCGGCCAGTACGCGCCGGAGCAATAAGCCCAACAGTTTCCTGAGGTAAGGAGTTAGATATGGTTTCAGACGCGGTTAACAGTGACCCACTAGTAGGGTTTAATTTTGAAGTCGATGCATCCGGCAAAGCTCAAGGTTACTTCACCGAGGTTTCCGGAATCAGTTCCGAGACTGAAGTCACGGAGCACAAAGTCGTCGGGCAAGGCGACAAGGAAGTTGTGCGCAAGGTTCCGGGCCGCCTGAAGTGGGGCGATATCACCCTGAAACGCGGCATCACTTCGAATATGGACTTTTGGAAGTGGCGTCAGATGGTCGAGCAAGGGAAAGTCTCGTCCGCGCGGGCTAACTGCACGATCACCATGTACGACCAGGCGGGCACACCAGTCGCCAAATGGAACTTGGTGCAGGCTTGGCCATCGAAACTTACTGGCCCTTCGATGTCAACCGACAGCAGCGCTATTGGTGTCGAAGAAGTCACCCTGGTCTGCGAGGGCTTCGAGCGAGAGATGTAGCCCTCACGGGAATACAATTCGGGTAAATCTGGCCGGGGCAGGATCATTCCTGCCCCGTTGCCGTGAATGAACTATGGCACTACAGACTGAATTTGAATTTGTCCTCCCACAGGGGTATGTCGATCGCGAGGGGAATCTCCATCGCGACGGCACGATGCGCCTTGCGACTGCAATGGACGAGATCGCTCCGCTCCGGGATCCACGCGTGCGGGAAAACCAGGCGTACCTCGTCATCATCCTGCTGGCACGAGTTGTGACCCGCCTTGGGAACCTTCCCACCGTCTCCACCTACGAAATCGAGAATATGTTTAGTGGAGACCTCGCGTATTTGCAGCGGCTCTACCGTCAAATCAACGAACAAGGGACTACACTCGTACCGGTGACATGCCCGGAGTGTTCGACTCCCATCGACGTGGATATCTCGCGCCTGGGGGGGTCGTAGGCTACCCCCTCGAACGGCTGGAAGAGGAGGTAGCCTACCTCGCGTACTACCTGCACTGGCAACACGAGGAGCTGCTGAACATGGAACACGGTGATCGACGAATGTGGGTGGGCCAGGTTGCCGATATTCATAGCAGGGCCGCTGCGGCTCATGGAGATTCGCGATGACTGACCCGAGCGTCGGCTACCGGTTCGCCGTGGAAATTTCGGGTATCCAGGAAGCCCTCTTCACCGAGTGCAGCGGTTTTGAAACAAAAATCGACATCGAGGAATACAAAGAAGGTGGAGTGAACGACTTCGTTCACAAGCTACCCGGCCGGCAGAGCTTCAATAACGTCACGCTCAAGCGTGGTATGACAGCCTCCATCGAGCTCTGGAGTTGGCTCAACCGGCTTTCGACCAAGACAGCGAAAAAAGACGAGAAGAAAGACATATCCGTCGTCCTCTACGACGGCAAAGGCGGCGAAAGACTTCGCTGGAACCTGACGCAGGCCTACCCGGTGAAGTGGTCCTCACCGACCATGCAGACCGACCAGTCTTCAATCCTGGTGGAATCGCTAGAACTCGCGTACCAGGAATTTACGCTGGAGAAGCGATAGCAAATGGCTGAAGATCCCAAACAAGCCGATAGCGCGGAAGAGTCCGACTTTGGGGCATTCCTGTCGCATCGCCTGCTCGGATATCGGGCGGGCATTCTTGGAATGGGATCATTGGCGGCGCCGTCGTCGGCTGCGGCCGGGGCGAGCGGTTCCGTAATCGCACGGTCCACCGAATTCAACAATTCCCTGCAAAGCCTGCTCTCGCACCGCGTCGCCGAAGCCGCGCCGCCTCCATCGCCCGAACGAACTTTCCAATCGCGGTCGATTGTTTCCCGCGAGCCAGCGGAAGCCACAACAGATTCGGAGCCAGCGGCAGAACCAGCACCGCCCGTGCCCTCTGCCCCATCAGCCCCGCCGGCGTTCGGCACTCCGGCCTGGTTCCAGGCGATGGAGGCTCGCCGACAGTCGATCGCGAGGCGGCAGGCGGAAGAAGCGGCATTCACAGGGCCGACGGCAGCACTGATCGAGACGGCCCTCGGCACCTCGCCAGGGCGCGGCGGAGCTGCTCGATCTGAAGGCGATGGTTCGATACGCAGGCGCTCATCCGTCACCGAGATGGCAGTCGCAACGCCGCTGTCTCCAGCCGAGATCGAAGCGGCACGCCAGGCGGCGACTGCTCAGGGTCGTGTGAACGACTCACCGCCGGCGGTTGCGCCCTCAAACCAAAGCGCACCGGCGGCTCCATCGGAATCCACCATCGTCAGGCGTGAACCCGAGGCGGCTCAGGTCCACGCACCATCCCCGCCACCCGCCGAAACAGTTGAAAGCACCCCTACTCCAACGGAGACGCGCGTCGCCCCGCCGATCGTCCAACGCCGACCCGGACGAAAAGCCCGCAGCGAGCCACCCGCGGCCCAGGCAGCAAACCCCGTACCTGCGATCCCCACTGACCGTCGCTCCGGCATCGGCGAACAGAGTGACGCCGGCGACGAGCCGCCCGATGCCCCGGTTATTCGCAGGGTAGTGGCGCCGACGCCCCCGCCTCCGGTCGCTTCCCCAGGAAGGCCCGAAGCGAAGCGAGTCGTTGCAACCGATGCTCCCCGGAGCCAGGCAGGGCCAATTGCCGTCACCCCAGCCCGAACGGTGAATGTCGAGACTTCAACCGCCACCACCAGTGCTCCCGACGCGCCCGTTGCCCAGCGCGCGGACGCAGCCGCCACGCTGGCCGCGACAGAGGTTCTTGGAAGCTCGAACGATGTGATTCCGAGCCGAACCGAGGACGCAGAATCAACCACTCCGGCGGCGGTTCCCGACGCGCCCGTTGCCCAGCGCACCGAAGCCACACAGGCACCGGCTGCCACGGCTACGCCCGGCACAGTGCGCGCAAATGTCGACATTCCAATGCGAACAGCCGATGTGGGCTCAACGAGTCCCCAGACATTTCCCGATGCACCGGTTGCTCAACGAACGGAGTTCGCAGAGGCACCGTCCAGCACGTCCGCGAGCGACGCTGGGCGGAGTTCGAACGACGTGATTCCGCCAGTGACGAGCACAGAGGCCCCCGGTTCGTCCGCTCCAGCCAGTCCAGCCAGTCCCGCCCCCCGAAGTCAGCAAAGCACGCCAACCTCGGTTCAGCGAGAGCCGGGCGCCGAACCATCTCCCGGCCCGCAGACAACCCGCTCAAGTTCGCCGGAAGGCACTTCGCCCCGCGATTCGGCATCGGAACCGGCTGTCCAGCGCCGCACGGCCCAGGCTGATGCGCCAGCTTCGCCGTCGACCCCGGCAACTCCTTTTGTCCCAGACACATCACCGCCGAGCGATCGACGCGACCACCGGCGCAGCAAATGAGCCGGCGGTCGCGACCAGTGCTCAGACCCCGCAGAGTCCGGAGCCAACTGCATACCGTTGGCTCGCCTACCCAGACCGTTTCAGGGCGGGACGAACGCATATCTCGCGTCACAGATGAGCAAGGCCCGGCTTCGGCCCCAACCGCGCCCACAGCGGCACCGACGAGCACAGGCGAAACCGCTGCGACAACGTCCGAAATCCGGCGACTGGCAAGCGCCGAGCCTCAGCCCGCGCAGCCGACCGCCGTCGAACTGGTTCCCGAAAGGTCGTCCACGGCAGACGCGGCGCCCGCCGCCGGTCCACAAGCCGCCGAGCTTCCCGACAGCGAACGGGACGCGCCCGGACGAACAGCGCCCACTTCGGGTACTCAAGCTGACTCGAGCAGCGGGTCGTCGATCCGCCGCGCCGCCAGCCGCAGCCGCGGAGGCGCGTCCTGCCGACAACACCGCAGCCAGTTCAGCTACTCCGACCACTTCGGAAACGCTGGACGGCGAGCAACCAATCCGCCGGACCGCAGCCACCGAGGCGAGTCTTCCGGACATCCCGTCAGCCAGTTCGATTGCTCCGGTGCCGCCAGCGTCTGCTGACCCGGTGCCAGCCGACGCGAATCAGCAGGCGGTTCGACGAACAGCAGAAGCCAGCCCAGCGCCAGCACCGGGCCTTCCTGAGCTTATTCCAGAACCTTCTCCGGCTACGGCTTCGGACGTGGAAGTCACCAGTTCCACACGCCCGTCCACTACGGAGAGCACAACCACGGACCTGAGCGCCCCAGAGATAGCAGCCGGGAGCCCAACGGCCAGCCTCCCGGTAACCCCTTCAGCCCCGGCAGTTAGCCAGCCATCGACAACGAACGACTCATCAGCGGCGCCTATTCGGCGACAGTCTGTGCAGGCAGAGCCAGCACCAGCCACCACCAACGTGCGCCGGAGCGCGGACGTGGCCGCCGAAGGGACTGCGCGCAGCAGTGGAACCTGTCGCATCGACCGAAAGCGACGCCGCCACTCATGTCGACAGCTCCGCTACTCCGGAATCGGAACCGCCACGAATGCAGCGCTCCGCCGTCGAAGCGACCTCGGATGCGCCGCCCAGCAGTGTCCAAAGGCGCCCGGAGGGTCAGCCCACGGACATTGCTACTCCGGTCGCGGCCTCGACTGCCCGTGGATATGCCCCCCAGCGAGATACGCCGGGAAGTCAGCGCGGAGCCTTCGTCATCGAGCCTGGCAGAACCTGTGGTTCCGACGGACGCACCTGTGTCCACCCCCATGTCAACGAGCGCGTCAGAACCCGAGCCTGGTCCGACCATCTCTTCGGCGCCGGCGCAGCAAACTGGGGCACCGGTACAGCGCACCACTGCCACCTCCGAGACGACATCGAGACAATCGGAAACCGGAACGCCTGCTCCGGCGGCGTCAGGTGACGTGCCTGTCGGCCCAATCGCTTCGGACACCACAGTCCGTCGGTTGGCGACCGCCGCCCCTCCTCCAGAAACTGCGACCGAATCAGCCGCAGCGTCGTTGCCGATGCCCGGTCCGGCCGGGCCGGAAATTTCAACTGCAGAAACCGCATCCGTGCCCCTGCCGAGCAGACGTAGGCAGCCCTGAAGCCACGCCGGCCCCAGCGCCGAATGTGGCCCGGGCAACAACTGAATCGGCATCAGTAGCGCAGCGAGTTTCCGTGGCTCCGCCCGCGGCGGCATCGCCTGCGGGAATTCGAACAACGCCACACGAAGCAGCACCGATCGCGCGAACCGCGGACGCTCCCGCAGCGAACGATCCTGTGGCGTCGAGCGCCGAACCCGCCGTTCAGCGTGCCATTGCAATGCCCATCGAGGTCCGGCCTTCCCAGGAACCGACCGCGGCTTCGATCAGCGCCGCCAAATCACCTTCCACACCTGCCGACGCACCGGCGGTCCCGCAAGCAGGCAATGCAGATGTCGTTCGTCGTTCGGCAGTTGCCGAAGCGCCGCCGAGCAGCTCATCCACTTCGGGCCTGGCCTCATCGCTTTCGACAGGCGTGGCATTGAACGAGGCTCCCGCACTGGCTTCTGCCATTTCGTCGCAATCACCAATTTCCGCGCCGGCGCGGACTTCTCCAGCGCCAAGGATCGAAGCGGCGAGCCCAGCCACCGTGCAGCGCGCGACCGCAGCGGCATTGCCTCCACCCCCACCCCTGCCGCCGACGGTGGTCCACGCAGCAACGCCCGCTGCCATTCAGCGGGAATCGGTGCCATCGAATGCCACAGGAGCTATAAGCGGATTCGGCGGGGACGAACCTACCACGCCCGAGAAGTTAGACGTTCGAAAGTTGGCGGAAGAGATCTGGCCGTTGTTCTACCGCAAGCTTCGGACTGAGCGGGAACGCGAACGAGGTCTGACATGATCATCAGCGCGTACCCAATCTGGTATAAAGTGAGGTCCCATGGCCCTCGTTAAAGCCGTCATTCGCAACCTCGACACGCAAAAACGTGTGACCTGCCTGTTCAACCCAACCGACTATGCGTTCTCGAAAACCGTGAACTGGGCGCAATCGACCGACCGAGGGGCCAATGTCCCGACGTTGGAATTCAGCGGCGGTGAACCGGCGACCCTCAGTTTGAAGCTATTTTTCGATACCACCGATACAGGCGAAGACGTCCGTTCGAAATACACGAACGACCTCTGGGACCTGGCCATGGTGAACAAAAACAAGATCGACCCGGTCACGAATAAGGGCCGTCCGCCGACTTGTACATTCGAGTGGGGCAGCGCCTGGTCGTTCGAAGCGGTCGTCACCTCGATCAACACCTCGTTCACCATGTTTCTTGGCGACGGTACCCCGGTTCGAGCTTCGGTCGATTTGAGTCTGAAGCAGGCAAAAGACCCGGGGAAATTCCCGGCCCAGAACCCAACCTCGGGCGGCGTCGCAGGGCACAAGCGGCACGTCGTCCAGCAGAGCGAAACGCTTGACGCGATCGCCGCACGCGAGTACGGACAGGCCTCTCACTGGCGCCACATTGCGCTTGCGAACGGAATAGACGATCCCATGCGGCTGCGCCCCGGGACTGTCATCGCCCTGCCGCCGTTGAACGCGAGCTAACTGCATGACGTATCCGGCCACCTCCATCTCCGAGGTCTACATCAGCCTGGACGGTTCCGCGCTCAACGCGGAAACCCAGCGGCAGCTCATCGAAGTCGAGGTAGATTCAGGCTTTAACATGCCGGCTACTGCCATATTGAGATTTCATGACGAAAAGCTCGAATTGACGGATGGCAACAAGCTCAAGCTCGGGACCGTGGTCGAAATCAAGTTTAATGCCCAGGGCGAATCATCCCCTGTTTCAATATTCAAAGGCGCAGTCACCAACCTCGAGCCGGAGTTCACCCAAAGCATGGCGACGACTCTTGTCGTCCGCTGCCACGATGACATTTTCAAACTTCACCGTGGCAGGTTCTCGGGTGTCTACCAGAACGTGAAGGATTCCGACGTCGTGAACACGGTTGCGAGCGCGGCCGGCCTTACGGTGTCAGTCGCCGCGACAACCGTGGTCCACGAAAACATGTTTCGGCCTAACCTTTCAGACTTCGAATTCATCCAGTCACTGGCTCGCCGGAATGGGTACGTCTTTCGCCTGAAGGACAGACAATTGGTCTTCAAGAAGCCGGAGGGATTTGAAAGTTCGACCCAGACGCTGAAGTACGGCCAAGGTCTCCTCAGTTTCTTACCCCGATTCGCGGTAGCCAGCCAGATAGACGAGGTCAACGTCCGCGGCTGGGACCTCAAGAAGAAAGAGGCAGTGGTGGGGAAGGCCACCAGTACAGATTTCGCCGCGTCCGAGACCAAGCTAGCGAACGGCCGCGACAAGGCAAAATCATTGTGGTCCGGTAAGACGCTCAACATCACGCAGACCCCTGAGACTCAGTCGGCAGCCGACGAGCTTGCGAAGGCCGTGATCAAGCGCACATCAGGCAGCGATATGACCGCAGAGGGAACGGCCCTCGGAAACCCTGGCATTGTCCCCGGTATCAAAGTCAAAATCGAATCTGTCGGCGATCGTCTTAGCGGAAATTATTATGTGACGCGGGTCCGCCACCGCATGGATATGGCCGATGGTTACCGGACTGACTTCTGGTGCGGCGACCTTGGCACTGGGACGATGGCGAGCCTGATCACGGATGATGCGCGTTCCTTACGTTCCAACGGTGTAGCTCCAATGGGCCTCACTCGCGCGATTGTCACGAACGTGACGGATGACGATGGGTTCGGACGAGTCAAGGTAAAGTTCCCAACCATCGACGACTCGCTCGAGTCGTTTTGGGCGCCGGTGGTATCGGCCGGGGCAGGCGACGACCGGGGCTTCATGGTCCTTCCCGAAGTCAACGACGAAGTACTCGTGGGATTCGGCGACGGCGACATCGATCAGCCTTTTGTGCTGGGAGGACTCTGGAACGGCCGCGACAAGCTGCCGGAGAGTCCAGTGCAGAATGGCCAGGTCGAGATTCGCGAGCTCAAAACACGCGCTGGCCACATCCTTCGCTTCACTGACACCAGCGGCTCAGAGAAGATCGAACTGATCGACAAGACCACGAAGAATTCGATCACAATCGACAGTGCGACCAACACCATCACCGTAGAGGCCGCACAAGACATCGTCCTCAAGGCCATGAACATCAAGCTCGAAGGAAAGACGAAAGTCGAGATCAGCGGCTCAATGGTCCAGGCGGAAGGACAGACCCAGATCGTCCTCAAGGGCGGCATGGCGGAACTTTCTGCGTCCGGCATTACCAAAGTTTCCGGAAGCATGGTAAACATCAACTAGCCATGGCAGACAACATGCTCATTGGACGCGGTTGGGGGTTCCCCGTTGGTGTCGACACCACGGGCGGAGTCGCGCTTTCGAGCGGACATCGTGAAATCGAAGAGGCGATTGCCGCCATCATCGGAACAAGCCCCGGCGAACGCGTGATGCGGCCGACTTTCGGCTGCCGGATTCACGAACTCGTCTTCGCCCCAAACAATTCGGAGACGCTCGGGCTGGCGAAGCGCCATGTCGAGGAGGCTCTCGGCATGTGGGAGCCGCGGATCGAGGTCCAATCGATCAACGTCACGGCCGATGGGGCCGAGGCCGACCGAGGCAGGCTGAATATCGAAGTGACCTATTCGGTGCGTACCACCAAAGATGCCCGGTCGCTCGTGTTCCCGTTTTATCTGATCGAGCACGAATAGCTCAACGAATCGTCGTGGACGGGTAAGTGCCTTGGGGGTCCAGTTGTGTCTACAATGGCCCACTCAGGAGTCTGCCCATGCCGCTGCCCGACCCGCAGCTTGACGACCGCCGCTTTCAAGACATTGTGAACGAGGCCAAGGGCCTCATCCCGCGTTACTGCCCAGAATGGACCGACCACAACGTATCGGATCCCGGCATCACGATGATTGAACTTTTTGCGTGGATGACGGACATGATCCTCTACCGCATGAACCGTGTCCCGGAGAAGAACTACCTGAGGTTCATGGATCTCATCGGCATGAAACTCAAGGACGCTGTCCCTGCACGGACGCCGATGACCCTGATGCTTTCGGCCCCTCAACCCGGACCTGTAACGGTAGCGCGAGGGACGGAAGTCGCGACCGTGCGGACCTCAGAAGAAGACGCGATTTCGTTCACGACGGATCATGAACTGTCCATTGTGCCCCCAACGATGCGGCAGGTGCTGTTTTCGTCAGACGATGTGAATTTCCAGGACTACACCAGCCGGATAACACTTGACGGCGAGTTCTTCGACGCGTTCCAGTCCCCGCCTTTGCCGGGAGATACCCTTCACTTCGGTTTTACCGAGAACTTGAGCAATCACGTGCTAAGCCTCGAGGTGGATTCAAACCTCGATGGCATCGGCGTCGACCCTAAAGATCCTCCACTGGCGTGGGAAGCCTGGTGCGGCGACACGCGCGGCTGGGTCCGCTGTTCGGTCGAGCGCGACGAAACGGGCGGCCTGAATACCGACGGGGCAATCGTTATCGACCTGCCGGCGGGCATGGAAGCGCGCGTGCTTTCCCGGCTTCAGCTCCACTGGCTACGCCTGCGAGTGATTCAGCCGCGGCCTCGACAGCCGATCTATTCGTCTTCGCCGCGTGTAAACACGGTCGTGCCCTCTTCGGTCGGCGGCACAATTCCCGCAACCCAATCGACGATCATCTCAAACGAACTACTTGGCCTAACCTCGGGTGTACCCGGCGAAATCATCCCGTTCATCAACTCGCCCATCCTGCCCAGGCTTCCTGAAGAGCACCTTGAAGTGTTCGAGCCGGATGGGAAGTGGGAAGCGTGGACGGAAGTTCCGGACTTCCGCGATTCGCTGCACGATGACAAGCACTACGTGATCGATGGCGTTACCGGGCACCTGACCTTCGGGCCAGTGATCCGCGAACCAGACGGGCTTGAACACGCCTTCGGTCGAACGCCAGAACGCGGATCGGCATTGCGATTCACTCGCTACCGCTATGGCGGCGGCATCATCGGCAACGTTGGCGCGAACACCGTCACCATTTTGAAGTCGAGCATTCCGTACATCGCTACCGTCACGAATCGGCGGCCGGCGGCCGGCGGACTCGATCCGGAAACGCTCGATGCAGCCAGGCACCGTGCCCCGCGCTCCATCCAGACGCGAGACCGAGCGATTACCGCGGAGGACTTCGAATTCCTGGCGAAAGAGGCCTCGCGCAGGGTAGCCCGTGCGCGTTGCATCCAGGTACATGGCGACGGTGCGGGCAGTTCTGTGCCACCGGGAACCGTCGAGCTCCTCATTGTCCCGCTCGTACCACCGGACCATGCCCGGACGATCGAATCTCTCCAGCCATCGCCCGACCTGCTTGAAGAAGTGCGCTCGTTCCTCGACGAGCGGCGCCTTCTCGGCACGCAGCTGGTGGTAGACGGCCCCGCCTATGTCGGCGTCAGCGTCGAGGCGACCATCCTTGTCCAGCGGCATCGCAATGGCGACGAAGTGCGCGCCGCCGTTGCCGCGAAGATTCGCGAGTACCTCGACCCACTTTTTGGCGGCCCCGATGCCGAAGGCTGGCCATTTGGCCGCGACTTGTACCTTTCCGAGATGCAATCGGTGGTGCAGGCCGTTTCCGGCGTGGAATACGCCCAGGACGTGACGCTCTACCAGGTCGACATCCAGACGGGGCAGTCACGCGCGGCCGGTCAGAAAATCACGGTTGCCGATGACGTGCTTTTGCTGAGTTACGAACACGTGGTCACGGTCTCCGAGCGATGACAACGCCAACCGCGATGGCTCCCCAGGGCCCTCCCGGCGGAGGCGACGAGACAAGGATTGCCAGCTACGGGAACGGGCCGTTCGGCCCTGCCCCGATTGGCGTCCCAGAGTCTCGCAGTTCGTACGTCGCGCATCTCCCGGGTGTGTACCAGGACAGTGATTTTCTCGGCCGATTCCTGCTGATCTTTGAGCATATTCTCTCGCCCATCGACCAAACGGCCGGGACGCTGGCGAACTATTTCGACGCTTCGCACACGCCAATAGAGTTTTTGCCGTGGCTTGGGTCGTGGATCGGACTCGTGATTGATGCACGAATGCCCGAAGAGAACCGGCGAGAAATGCTACGCGCCGCCCCGGAACTCTTCCGCTGGCGAGGCACCAAGAAAGGGCTCACCGATTTCTTGCGCCTGAGCACAGGCATCGAACCCGAAATCATCGAGCCAACACTGAGCGAAATCGCGTCCAACCCGAACCTGGCCTACCGATTCACGGTTCGCGTGCACGTGCCCGCGGGTCAAACGGTGCCTCGGGCATATCTGGAAGCCATCATTCGAGCCGAGAAGCCGGCATTCGCCGGCTACAGCCTCGAAATCGTCAACGCATAAGTCGACGCCTCAGGGCGAAGGAAGGATGAAGGGCATGGTCCCTGCCGAGTCCTTCTCAGCCGCCCACCCCAGGAGCCCGGCACTGCTCTGAATCTGCCACCAGATAAAACCACCCTCGTTCGTCGGGCCGTCTTTAATGGCGACCTTCTCACCGGTGCAGAGTCGGCCAAGAATTTCGCTGCCGTCCCGACTCGCCACTGAACGCACAGCAAGGCAGTTGGTATTCGTCGGAGGGTTCGGGTCGGAGTTGGCTATCACGCCATTCCCGCCTTTGTAGAGGCCGGTTGGCGTTGCGGTCGCTGCCGCGGTAGAAGCCACGGCCGACACAGCGACGGTCGGGGTTGGCGAGTCATCCGCTTTCTTGTCGCCTCCGCCACCGAGGGTCAGGATCGCCAGGGCTATCCCTCCGAGGAGCAGGATCGCCACCAACCCGACAATCGGCCACTTGTAGGGCTCGAGAGGCGGCTTGATTTGCAGCTGGCCATCCGCCGTCACCGGGGTCGCGCTGGCTCCCTGGCGCGCCTCGACCTTGAAGGGACGGTAGATGGTGGGGCCAAGTTTCTTTGTGGCCTTTGGCGTGACTGCGAGAGCGACGGTCTTCTGTTCGCCCGGGGCGAGTTCCACACTGTCGGCGTCGAATTGGTAGCCGAATTCGCGTGCCTCGTCGGTCGCCGACAACGCGACCTGGAGCGTGACGTTCCCACTGTTCGTGGCAGTGACCTTGAAGTCCCTGCGCGCGCGCGGCGGGTCAATGGTGATCCGGAAGCCTTCAAACCCGCGAACCGTGAGCTTGCCGAGGGAGCGAACTTCGCGACCGTGGACCTTCGAGGTCACGGCAACAGAGAACGGGTATTCGCCAGCAGCGGACGTGGAATCCTTCGGCGGTTGAATGACGACAGTGATTTCGTCGCGCGCCCCGGGCACTAGCGAAAGCGTCGGGCGGCTCACTTTGGCCCAACCCTCTGGCAGGTCGACGATTGCTATCGTCAGCTCATCCGTAACGGTGCCGCGGTTCTGCACGTTCACGGTCGCGGTCGTCGGCGAACCGGCAGCCACCGGCTGGCTCGGCGAGGTGAGGGCGACGCCAATCGTCTGTTCGGTCTCTCCGGGGTCGGAGGAGGGCCCGTTCGGGTTCGACGGAGCGAGCGCTTCGGAGAAAACGAAGCGCGCTTCTACATCGCCGAAGCGGATCGTTTGACCACTTTCGACCAGCATCGAATCGTTGCCGGTTACACGCTGCGAACCGACGAACGTGCCTGTTCCCGAACCGAGATCTTGAATTGTGACTTTTCCGGTTTCGATAACCATTTGGGCGTGGCGCCGCGAGACCGAAACGTGGTCAATAACGACTTGATTGCCATCGGCGCGCCCAATGACGACTGTCGCCGCGGTGATCGGATACTCGCGAATCTGCCCATCGGGTGTCGCAACGCGAAGTGTTCCAAAATCCATGCAAAATCTCTTTCGGGCGCGCGGCTAGGGAGTGGCGCTACCGCCAAGCATACAAACGCGACGTTCCTGAGACTAGGCGGGATAACTCTGACTGATTATGGGAGCGCGAGCATCCGTTCGAGCGCGACGAGCGACCATCTGCGGGTCTCCGCATCAACTTTCACTTCGTTCACAACACGTCCCTGTATGAGCGACTCGAGCACCCAGGCAATGTAGGCCGGGTGAATGCGATACATGGTGCTGCAGGGGCAAACCACAGGGTCGAGGCAAAACACCGTTTTATCCGGGTTCTCATTGGCCAGCCTGTTCACGAGGTTGATCTCGGTACCGACGGCCCAGACAGACCCGGCCGGCGATTCCGTAATCGCCTTGACGATCTTTTCCGTGGAGCCATTCTCGTCGGCCGCCTGGACGGTTTCCCAGCGGCACTCCGGGTGAACGATGACGCGCACATCGGGGTGGTCTTGCCGGGCCTTTTCGATCTGATCGACCGTGAACCGCTGGTGGGTGCTGCAATGGCCCTGCCAGAGGATGATCTTGGCCTTCTTGAGCTGTTCGGGCGTCGTGCCCCCGTTCGGCATTCGCCAGTTCCAGAGAACCATCTCGTCCAGCGGGATGCCCATCGCGTACCCGGTGTTACGTCCAAGATGTTGGTCGGGGAAGAAGAGGACCTTTTCGCCGCGAGCGAACGCGTAGCTGAGCGCCTTGTCGGCGTTGCTCGAGGTGCAAACGAGCCCTTCTCGCTCGCCGACAAACGCCTTCAGGTTGGCCGCGCTGTTCATGTAGGTCACAGGAATCACGCTGGCCTCGGCGCCAAGCATCTCGTGTATTTCGTCCCAGGCCTGGTAGACATCGTCTGGGTCGGCCATATCGGCCATGGAGCAGCCAGCGGCCATGTTGGGCAGGATTACCCGCACATCTTCACTCGTCAGGATGTCAGCCGATTCGGCCATAAAGTGGACACCGCAGAAGAGGACGAATTCGAGGTCCTTCTGTTCGGCGGCGTGGCGGGCCAGCTTGAAGCTGTCACCAGTGAAGTCGGCGTACTTGATGACTTCATCGCGCTGATAGTGATGGCCGAGGATGGTCAGCCGAGCGCCCAGCCTGGCGCGGGCCGAGGCGATTCGCCTATCCAGCTCTTCAGGAGACATCGCAAGATATTCACGCGGAATGTCTTGCTGCCAGCTAACGAAGGCTGGCTCTTCCACCAGCGGAACTGGCACGAGTGCGTCGGTGGGGCAGGTATCCGGATCGGTATACATCACCAGGCGTTCGGCGTAGTTCGGAGCTTTCGGGGTGAGTATTGCCATCTGGACCTCCTACTTAGTGTCACTTCTACACTAAGTCCGCTTTCAGCGTGCCATGCGGAGGACTTCGTGTCAATCGGACACGAAGTTCACAAGCTCTCAGTTATGTCGCAATATCGGCTCTGGGGCGCGGAGGCTCAGCGCGGCCGGGCAAGGCCAACTGCGGAGACCGAGAACGGGACGACCTAGCGTTTCTTCATCCGGCGTTTGCCCCAGTTGTGGCTAATCATCCACCGCGACGTGATTCGCGAGAAGCCGAAGCCGAGCAGGATCGCCCAGACCGTGAAGGCAACGAGGCTCACGATGCTATTGGAGGTCGCGCCCGCTACCAGACCCATATACAGGCCGATGAAGCCGCCAAGCGAAAAGGCGAAGTACACCGGGAAGGTGCGCCAGTCCCACTTCGGCATGGGTATCGGCTGATAACCAGGAGCCGCAGGTGTGGTATTGGGAGCGGCTACGTGGGGAGCAACGGCGCCGGTATTCTTCTTTTTTCGCGTGCGAGCGCTCATGAGGGAATCCCAAAGCGGAGGCGAAAGGCCATGTCGCAGCGCAGGCAAAGCGGGACCACGTCCCGGCCGAGTAAGTTTCTGAATCCGATCACATGAACCCCACAAGCCCGTCCGACTTCGCTAATGCGTGAATCGGGGAAATGAAACAGCCCGGCGCAGTCGGCACAGATGAGCGCGCTCTGTGCGCCGATATCTTCTTTGCACTCAACGCAGGTCGAGGGCACGGGCGAATTGTCGATTGATGTTGGTTCCGTGTCGACCGCACCCCCGTCTCGGGCTAGTGGGTAGAGGCGAAGGCGATGACGTCGGCACGCACGAAGAGGAGCACGCCGGAAGAGGTCTTGCGGTGCTTTACGTGTCCGAGTTCGGCGTAGCGGGCGAGTTCAGGTTCGCCGAGGCCGGCAGCGAGTGCCGCCTCTGCGAGGTCGAGGACGTCGTCCAGACCAGCGGGCTCGGGTTCCTCGGGCGGGTTCAGGCAGGCGTCACAGGCGAATTCGAGACCAAGGTGCTCCTCATTGATCCAGACCTGGCCGCAGTCGTCCCCCGGCAAATCGGCGCGCGAATTCAGGTGGTAGAGCCGGCCGCAAACGCCGCAGTGGGCAACCATATATGGCTCAACGACGAGCGAGCAGACTGCGCAGAGTTCGGAATCGGTTGGGGAAGTCATCTCGGGAACCTTTCCGAAGCGTACAAGAACCTTGACTCGCGGGGAACGCCGTCCCTATGATCATAGCGCTTTAGCAATTCCAAAGGTCGCCCCTTGGCGGCCGCCAGTCCTTCACGGAAGGACGGGAGGGTGCGTGGCTCTGGCCACTACTGCGGACTATGCCCGTTTCGTCGAACGGCTTGGCGTAAAGCCGCTGCCGGATGCCCTCCTTGGCCAGGCGCTCACGCATGCTTCGTATTTGAACGAGGCCGACGCCTCGGCGACATCGAACGAGCGCCTTGAGTTCCTCGGCGACTCCGTGCTGGGCATGGTGATCGCATCCGTGTTGTTCGACCAGTTCCCAGAATCAGGCGAAGGCGACCTGACTCGGATGCGCGCCGACATCGTCCGGGGGACTAGCCTGGCGAGAGTCGCTTCCCGAGTTGGGCTCGGCGACCACATCATCCTCGGCCGCGGCGAAGAGAGCGCCGGCGGCAGGACCCGCGACCGCAATCTAGCAGGCGGCCTCGAAGCGCTCATAGGCGCCGTCTACGAAGCGCACGGCTACCGCGCCGCAAAGGCCTTCACCCGAAGACTGCTCAAGCCCGAACTCGAACAGATTCACCGCGAAGGCGCGCGCGTCGATGCAAAAAGCTCCCTTCAACACCTGGTCCAGGCACGCTGGCACGAACCGCCGGGATATGTGACGGTGCAAGAAGCCGCCGGTGCGCAGCATCGGTTCATCGTCGAAGTTCGCGTCGCGGGTTCGACCCTCGGACGGGGCGAGGGAAGAAGTAAACGCGAGGCACAGCAGGCTGCTGCTCGCGAGGCAGTTCAGGCGCTGACTTCGCAAGATCAGGCGGAGGAATAGCCCCGTGTACCTGAAGCGGCTCTCGATCCAGGGCTTCAAGAGTTTCGCGAACCGCACGTCGTTCGAGTACGGGCGGGGCATTACCGCTGTCGTCGGGCCAAATGGCTCGGGCAAGAGCAACGTCTCCGACGCAATCCGCTGGGTACTCGGCGAACAGAGTTCCAAACTGCTTCGCGCGAAGAAGCAGGAAGACGTCATCTTCTCCGGTACAAAAGACCGCGCCGCCGTGGGCATGGCCGAAGTCTCGTTGACCCTCGACAACGAAGGGCGCTGGCTGCCCGTCGACTTCGCCGAAGTCGAGATAGCCCGGCGCGTCTACCGAAACGGCGACTCCGAATATCTCCTGAACGGTTCCAGGGTCCGCCTCCGAGATGTGATCGACCTCCTGATGAAGGGGGACGTGGGCCAGAACAGTTACTCGATCATGGGCCAGGGTCTGGTCGACGAGGTTCTCAGCATGTCGCCGGACGAGCGGCGGTCGTTCCTCGATGAAGCCGCGGATGTGAAGCGTTTCCGTCTGAAAATCCGCGAAGCGCAGGATCGGTTGAGCGCCACCAAAGACAACATCGACCGAGTGTCGCTAATCGTTGACGAGATTGAGCCGCGGCTGGCACAGCTGAGCCGCCAGGCCGAGCGCGCGAGCGAGCACAAGCGCCTCTCCGCCGAACTCGTCGAGCTCTTGAAAACCTACTACGGGCACCAGTGGAGCGAGGCCCAAAACTCTCTCGTTCGAGTGCGCGCCGCGCTGGATCAGGGAACCGCCGAAAACGCCGCCGCTGCCCAACGAGTGACTCAACTGCGCGAACAACTTCGAACGCTTTCAGAAGAGATTCGAAAGCGTCGCGAGGCAATTGGCCGCCGGGACACGCGGAACTCAGAGATAGACCACCGGATGTCCGCCGCCGAACAGGCGATCGCTCTCGACCGCGAGCGCCACAACATGATTTCGGCGCGAAGCGAAGAGGTTCGACTGGAACTCGAGGCGATCGAGTCTGAACGCCTTTCGCTGGCATCAACGGACGTTGACGAGGGCCGCCGGGGAATCGAGGTCGTTGGCGAGGCTGAAACAGCACGCGAAGCAGCACAGCGGACTCGCGCAGAACTCGATGCCGCCGAACGCGAATACTCCACGCTACGGAGCAAAACACAGGAACTTCGTGATGGCGCCGATGGGGACGACCGACGCGCCAATTCCATGGACGTCGACGTCGAGACCGCGGAACGGCGCATCGCCGACCTTGAACGCGAACTGGAACAGCTGGTCGCCCGCCGCAAGCAGGTAGTGGTCGAACTCATTGGCTACGGGCGGCGTTACGCCGAGGCAAAGACGGCCGTGGCGGAGGGTGAAATCAACCTCGAAACGGCGCGCCAGGCTGCGGACGCAGCCCGAGAACAACTGGTACGAGTGCAGGAAGAGGTTCGCGAGTTCGAATCGGGCGGCAACCACGACCTGCGCGAACTCGACCACCTCGAAGGCCGCCTCGATGCGCTGATGCGCGTCCAGGCCGAGCACGATGGTGTCGCCGCCGGGACCCGAAACGTCCTGATCATGGGTCAGGCGCTCATGGATGGCATCGAGCCAGGAAGCCTCGGCGAGCCGCCGGAAGTCCCCGGCGTAATCGGCCTGCTCTCGCGGCAGATCAAGGTGCCTGCAGGGCTCGAAGTGGCGATCAATGCAGCCCTCGAGCAACGGCTTCACGCTGTCGTCGTCGAAAATGAGGCCGTCGCCCTGGAGGCGATCAACGCGTTGCAGCGTCGCAAGCATGGCCGCGCACAGTTCATGCCCCTCGATTCCGTGCGCCACGTCTATCCGCTGAACCTTCAGAAAGAGCGCGGCGTTGTTGGCGTCGCCTCGAAACTGATCCGCTGCGAGAACCGCGTAAAGCAGTTGGTCGACACGCTCCTCGGGCGAATCATCATCGTCGAGGACGTTCAATCTGGGTTGCGCATGGTCAAGCGTGGGCTCGGGTCCGTGGTGACCCTGGATGGCATCTACATCGAACAGACCGGGGTCCTCGCCGGGGGTTCAACCGGCGCGGATGAAGGCGAATTCATCCGCCAGCGCGAACTCGAAGAGTTGCCCGAACGGATCGAGGAACTGCGCAAGCGCACCGAGGTAAGCCAGGACCGCGTTGCCAACGCACGGGCCGCCATCGAACAGGTCGCTCAGCGGTCTCACGAGACGGATGCCGACTTCGAAATGACACGGCGCTCCCTCGAGAGTTCGCGTTTCGACCTCGAACGTGAGCGTGAACGGCTGCATCGGCTTCGCCGCGACATGGACGCCGTCTATTCGAAGAAAGCTGATATCGAACGCGAACGTGCCAGCCGGGAAGCGCAGATCAAGCAGGCACAGGCTTCGGCTGTGCAGCTACAACAACGTCGCGACGAGCGGCGAGCAGCGATGGAAGCGATTGAAGCCGACCTGCAACTCGCGACAGAACGCCGAGAAGCGGCCCTGCGAGCCGTTTCGGAGGCCAGCGCACGGCTTGCAACCGTCGAAGGCGAGCGCCGAACGCTCACGGCACTTAGAGAACAACACGAAAAGTCTATCGAACGGCTGGACGGCCAAATCCAGGCGAAACGCTTGCAGGCGCGAAACTTCGAACTGGAAGCAAGCGTCATCAACGAACGCCTCGCCAAGCTCGCTCACGAGCTCGAGACGATTCGCGCCGAACAGACCAAATTCGCGGAAGATGCCGCGCCGGACAGGGACGAACTCGACCGCCTGGAAAACCACGAACGAACCATCCAGGACGAGTTCAACGAGGCTCAGACGGCACTCCTGACCATCGACCGCAAACGGTTGGACCAGGAAGCGGAACTCTCACGCACCACCGAGCACATCGAACATCTTCGGCTCGAGATGGAGCGCGAAGGTCTCGCCCCGGATCGCTCCGGGCGGATCGTCCCGTTCGAAGAGGCCATGGTTGCGGATCCGATGTTCGAAACCGCAGACCTGGAAACTCCACGCGTACAGGGCGGCGCCGATGTCGATATCGAGGCGATGCGGACACGAATTGACGAACTGCGGCGCCAGATTCGCCGGCTCGGGACGATCAACGAGGAAGCCCCCGAAGACTTCGCCGAGTTCAAGGAACGTCACGAGTTCCTCACGACTCAGTTGGTGGACCTGACGGACTCATCCGACCAACTACGTACGGCCATTGCCGACCTGAACGAAGAGATTCGAACGCGATTCACAGCCACCTTCGAAACCGTGAACACGAAGTTCGCGGAATACTTCTCGGCCTTCTTCGGCGGTGGCGTTGCGAGCCTTTCGCTGACCGACCCCGCGAACCTTGCCGAGGCCGGCGTGGAAATCGAAGCGCAACCACCCGGCAAGCGCATCAAGAGCCTGAGCCTCCTTTCCGGCGGCGAGCGCTCGCTGACGGCCGTGGCATTGCTGTTCGCGCTGCTGGCCGCGAACCCCGCGCCGTTCTGCGTCCTCGACGAAGTGGATGCGGCGCTCGACGAAGCGAACGTCGGGCGGTTCACCATGGCGCTGCGGCAGCTCGCCGAAAAGACGCAATTCCTCGTGGTCACCCACAACCGGCGAACAATCGAAGTCGCGGACGAAATCTACGGCGTCTCGATGGGCCGCGACGGCGTCTCGAAGGTGCTCTCGCTGCGACTCGCGGACATCCCTCAGAACTGACCCTTACCGGTCGCACCCGTAGCATGAAGCGAACAAGACAGGGGAAAAGCGCGTGAGATTCTGGCGCAAAAAGCCAGCGGAACAGGCACCCGAAGAGGGCGAAGAATCGGTCGCGATTGCCGAGCCCGAGGATGTTCTTGTCCCGACACCGGAAGAGATCGCCGAGGTCCACGAGCAGACTGAACGCGCGGTCGAACGCACCCGGCGCGGATTCTTCGGCAGGCTCGGCGGTCTGTTCGAACGAGCCGACTTACAGCGAAGACCTCTGGGACGAACTCGAAGAGATCCTGATCGGTGCGGATGCAGGCCTCGAAACGACGACGGCGATCGTCGAGGCGGTGAAAAAACGCGTGAAGGACGAGGGCGTGAAGCAAAGCGCCCGCGTGCGCGAGATCTTGCGCGAAGAGCTCATCGAGGTGCTGCTGGAGCCGACTGACGAGCCGCTCGCCTGGCTGATGGAAGACGCACCAGAGATGACGATTGTCCTCGTGGTCGGCGTGAACGGGGCGGGAAAGACAACCTCGATTGCGAAGATGTCGCACGCGTTCAAGTCCGACGGCGCAACTGTCATTCTCGGCGCTGCCGACACCTTCCGAGCCGCCGCGACCGACCAGCTCAAGGTCTGGGGCGAACGAGTCGGCGTTCGCGTCATCGCACATCAGCCCGGAGCCGACCCGGGTGCGGTGGTCTTCGACACGCTTTCGGCCGCGGAAAGCGCAAAGGCCGATTTCGTCATCGTCGACACTGCCGGTCGCTTGCACACCAAGGCGAACCTCATGGAAGAGCTGAAGAAGATGCATCGCATCATTCAGCGCAACCACCCCGACGGCCCGCACGAAACGTTCCTCGTGCTCGATGCGACCACCGGCCAAAACGGGCTGATGCAGGCGAAGACGTTCGCCGAAGCCGTCGGCGTTACCGGGATCATCCTGGCGAAGCTCGATGGCACGGCGAAGGGCGGCATCGCCTTCGCGATCGCTCACGAACTCGGTATCCCGGTCCGTTTCATCGGTACCGGCGAAAAAGTTGGCGACCTCGCGCCATTCGACGCGGAAGACTTTGTGGATTCGCTCCTCGCCTAGGGAGGGCCAATGGCGGATGTCCTGGCCTTCTGGCTAACCGCGCTCGTCGTCGCTGCCTGTGGCTACCCCATTGCCGCGGTCTTGCTGCGTCGGCTCCCCGATGCAGGCGCTGGCCTGAGCTTCCCGCTTGGGCTGCTCCTTACCGGGTACGGGTATTTCATCCTGCGTGTGTTCGACCTGTTGCCTCCCGGGCGCGGGGGCTACGTGGTGGCGGTGGCACTCCTTGGGCTGGTCGCCGTCACAGTCGCAGGTCGCGACCGCTGGAGCATGGTGACCTGGCAGCGCGCATGGCCCGGGGTGGTCATCACGCTAGGCGTGTTCACTTTCGCCTTCTTTAGTTATGTAGCATTCCGTTCCTACAACGCGGACATTGGCGGGACCGAACAGCCGATGGATCTCATGTACCTCAACGCCACGATGAACTCCGAAGAGTACCCGCCGAAGGACCCGTGGCTGGCGGGTGAACGGGCGAGTTACTACTACTTCGGCTACCTGCAGGCGGGAGTACTCACTTCCGTTTCCGGGGTCAGTGCCTCCACCGGCTACAACCTTTCGTTGGCGTACACCTTTGCTGCCGCCGCCTCTGCGATCTCCTCCCTCGGATACGCGCTGGCTCGGTGGATCCTCGGGTCGCGACGGCGCGGTTGGGCCATGGGCGCGGGAGCCACCGCCCTCGGCCTGCTCCTCCTGGTCGGGTCGCTGGCGGCAGTCTTCGAGTGGACGGCCGCCCACGAGCATTACGACCTCGAGGTAGCAGGAGTCGACCTGTATTCATTCTTTGGCGCGGACGAAATCGCCCAATGTCAGACGCCGACATCGGAGAACTGCTACTCCGGGTCGCTGACCGACCGGACGCACGCCTGGTACCCGACCGAATTCTGGTTCTGGTTCCGTGACACCAGGATCATCCCCAAGACGATTACCGAATCACCGTTCTTCAGCTTCCTCCTCGGAGACCTGCACCCGCACGTGATGTCCATCCCATTGGTCCTGCTTGTCCTCGGGCTGTCGCTCGCGACCTGGCGAGGGCGCAGCATCCTGGACATTCGAACGCACCGGCGGCTGCCGTTTCAGAGCGCCGCCATCGCAGTGATTCTCGGCGCGCTGGCATTTCAGAACGCATGGGACGTGCTGACGTTCACGCTCGTGTTCTCTCTTGCGGTATTCGCGCGGAACTTCCGGCGTTCTCTCCTCGTGCCGGCGTTGGTCAACACGGCGGGCTTCGTGGTGCCTCTGGGCTGCGCCGCAGTCGTCCTGTACCTCCCGTGGCTGGTGCACTTCTCTTCGCAGGCTGGCGGCATTCAGCCCTACGTCGGCGCGGGGACCCGCCCTGCCCACGTTCTCCTCCAATTCGGGCCAATCGTCGCTGCCGGATTGACTGCGGCGGTCTGGAGTACACGGGGGCTTTCGCGGGAACGGGCGCTCAACGTGCTGCTTGGTGCGGCCTGGTTGCCCGTCTTGCCGTTCATCGTCTGGATAGCCTTCGCCTGGGGCAAAGGCGACCTCTCGACGGCCGTCGATGCCCGAACGCAAAGCGGCTGGTGGACGCTGGGCATTTACGGAGTCGCGACATGGGCACTGGCCTACGCGGCGATTGCGATGACACTCACGCGAAAATCAGCGGCGTTGGCGGCGGGCTTCGCTGCGGTGGGCGTGCTGCTGCTCTACGGGGCGGAGCTGTTCTACATCAAGGACGTGTTCTCAGGCGGGTCGCCACGGTTGAACACCATCTTCAAGCTCTCCTACCAGGCGTGGATGCTGCTGGCGCTCGGGGGCGGAGCGGCCATGATTGCGGCCATGAGCCAGATCAAGGAGCGTCGCGTCTTCGCCGCAATCGTCGTGCCTGCGGTGCTGCTCGCAACCCTCGGGCTCGTTTATCCGCTGCTCGCCTCGTTCAACCGCACCGACAGCTTCGGGCTGGAGACGAGCATCGATGGGCTCGCGTCGGTGCAACGTTCAGACCCCGGCGAGTACGACCTCGTGCAGTGGCTGAAGCAAAACACGCCGCTCGATTCGGTCGTTATCGAAGCGAGTGGGCGCCGCTGGGCGCCGGGCTCCGGAGGGCCAACCGTGGTCGACGCTGGCTCGGACTATTCAGACTCGGGCCGCATCTCCGGAAGGTCTGGCCGGGCAACGCCGATCGGCTGGTATTTCCACGAGATCCAGTGGCGCGGCGACAACCCTTCCAACCAGACCGAGTTTCAGCGACGGCAGGCGCTGGTCGACTCTGCGTACGTCTCAGGCGATCCTGAGACCGTGCTCAGCGTGATGCGTGAATTTGACGCCGACTACCTTGTGGTCGGGCGGGTGGAATTGGGACGGTACCCGGGGTTGCTCCCGGACTATTCCGGTTTCCTCGACATCGCCTTTGAGTCGGGGACCTACCGCATTTACCGGCTCCCTCGATATGACGAGGTACAAACCTCGTGACGCTGCCATCAGTGATCGGCGAGCGGCCGCGAGAGTTCGAAGTGACCGCAGGTCAGCTCATCTGGTTCCTGTTGGGCACGGTGTTCATCGGGATTCGCCTGGCCGGACTGCTCAGTCTCCCCATCGGCGGCGCCGAATTGGACAGCCTCTCGGGTGCCTGGCAAGCGCACGCCGGCAACGCAGACGACCGATTCGTGCCGACCCTGTTCCAGGCGCTGACCTCGTGGAGCTTCAGCCTTACGACATCCGAGATGCCGGCTCGCCTGCTGGCGTTGGCCGCCTCGTGTTCAATTCCGTTCGCTGTCTGGCGATTGCGCCCTACTTTCGGTGAAACCGGCGCGATGACGGCCCTGCTGGTGTTGGCAATTGAGCCATTCTCGGTGCTGCTCGGTGCCACAGCCTGGGTCGGCGCATTCGACATGGCCTTGGTCCTGTGGCTGATGGTGATGGCAAACGAAGACGGCTTGCCCGACTGGTCCTACGGCATCGCGGGTTTCGCCACGGCGACTGCCGGGCCAATTGTCTTGCCCGCTGTGGTCGGGTTCGCGGCAGTTCGGTTGTTCCAGCAGGACTATCCGCCGCGTGACCGCATCCTCTGGACCGCTGGAGGAGCGGTACTCGGAGGCCTAATCGCCGCAACCGGTTTCGGGCACGGCTTCCAGGATCCGACACTGCCGCCGATCGCAGCCTTTGCACGAGGCTTCGACGCCCCATGGTCGACCGAATCAACCGGCTCCCTCTTCGCGCTATATGGCTTCCCGATCCTTGGCCTCGGAGTGCTGGCAGGCGCCTTTCACGCCTACGAGTGCTGGCGCGACGAACGATGGCCACAAGAGTCGGTCTCGCTGTTCGCAGTGGGAGGGCTTTCTCTCGCCTGGTTGGTCGTGTCCTGGGGGAGTTCAAACCCGGCTCCGCTCGCTGCCGCGGCCATCCCCGCTGCACTTCTGACCGGTAAGGTCGCGCCTTCCGTGTTCGAACAATTCGGCCGCGTGGCATGGACCTACGCCGCGCCGGCGGTGGCGGGGTTCACCTTCCTTGCCCTCGTGGCGGGGGCGTTCGTCGTCGATTGGGCCCGAATCGGCCAGGTCGGTGGGACCCGCGACAAACTCATCGTGATTGGCCTCTCGATCGCCATGCTCGCATTCGCCGGGTTGCTCCTGAGCAGCCGCAGGACGGCGCCGGCGCTTGTCGCGCCATTCGCAGGGGCGGCCTTGCTGCTCGCAATGTCCGGCTCGGCGAACGTCGCCTTCGGTGGTCCGACGGAGCCGCTCCCCTCGCCCATCAGCGCTGTACAGGGCCGCGAGATACGCGAGATCGCCCTGATGGCACGGGAGGAACAGGGCGGGCTCATCGTCGTCCACTCCGACTTCGAAAACGAGAGCACCTGGGCGATGCGCGATTCCGGAACCGTGGTCTATGCATCGCGCGTGCCCGCCGACGCCACCGCAGTTATCTGGCCTGTGACCCTTCCGGCGCCCGATGGATTCGCGGTCGTGGAAGGCCAATGGTCGTTCGAAGAAATCCGGAACGGCCCTGACGGCGACTTTCTCAAGTATCTGCGATGGTTAACCAATCGCAACATCCTGAAGAACGGCAGCGTCCCTCTCGCCGTATACCTGAGGACAACGCAATGACGACGAGCCAGGCATCACTCCCTGCGGAGCCCCGAGCGCTACAGCGCGTGTTCGCAACGAAGATTTCGCTGCGCTGGGAGTTCGTTGCCTACGCGGTCATCCTCGGGCTCGCTATCGCGTTGCGCTTCGCTGACCTCGGCACGCGCGCGCTGCACCATGACGAAAGCATCCACGCCCAGTGGTCGTGGAGCCTGCTCCAGGGGAGCTATCACCACAGCCCGGTGTTCCATGGGCCGTTCTACTACCACGTCCAGGCGCTCGTGTTCCTGATCTTCGGGGCGAACGATTACACCAGCCGCGTTTCCGCCGCGATCTTCGGCACGGCAATCGTCGCGCTCCCGATCATGATTCGAAGGAAGCTCGGGCCGGCCGGGACGATTGCAGCGGTCGCCTTCATCGCGTTCTCGCCGACGCTCGTCTACTACAGTCGCTTCTTCCGCGAAGACGTCTACATGGCGTTCTTCACGATGCTGATGGTCGTCGCCATGTGGCGATACATCGAAGACGGACGCGCTCGCTGGCTGTATCTGCTGGCAGCCGCGTTCACCGGCAACGTGTTGACGAAAGAGGGCGCGTTCCTGGCGATCGCCGTCTTCCTCGTCTACATCGACCTCCATCTCTCCGCCGAACTCGCGACGCAAACGCTCCGAAATCGGTCGAAGCAGGCATACAACCGCTACCTCGCTTCGGCGATGACTGCGCTCGGCTTCGAAGAATCCAACCCAGAACTGGAAGCCGACGCCTACGCAGCCACCAACATGGACGTGCCCTGGCGGCGAACAGCGCTGACGCTTGGCCTCGCGCCGGTCGCCTGGGCAATCGCGGCACTCTGGCCGTTCCTCGGGTCGCTCAAACGGACCTACGACTGGGCGGACGAACTGCCCCGTCCCGGCGACCTGCTGATCCTCCTCGGAACCTTCACCCTGCCGCTCCTGACGCCAATCAGCCGCTTCTTCATCCTCGAGCCACTTGGGATCGTCGAGAAGGACCGCCTGAGCTGGGAACTGCACCTGCAGGGCACGGTGGCAGCGCGCGACCAGATCGCGATCCTGGGCCTCTTTTCCGTAACGACCAGCATCGCGGCCTTCGCCGGGCTCCAGTGGAAGCCAAAGCTCTGGGCAATCGCCTTCCTTGGCTCCGGGCTGGTCTACCTCACGCTCATGACATCGTTCTGGACGAACCTCGACGGGCTGATCTCCGGCCCCTGGGGGTCGTTGGACTACTGGAAAACACAGCAGCACGTCTCCCGAGGCGACCAGCCGTGGTTCTACTACTACATGCTGATGCCCGCCTACGAATTCCTGCCGCTCGCGCTCTGCATTGGCGGCGCCTGGTGGACGGTGATTCGTGGCAACGCGTTTTCGCGCTTCCTCGCGTTCTGGTTCGTCGGGATGTTCGCGGCACTTTCGCTCGGCGCCGAGAAGATGCCGTGGCTGAACACCCACCTCGCCCTGCCCGCTTGCGTACTCGCGGCCTATTCGGTGCAGCAAGCATGGTCGGCGTGGAAAGACCGCCCGGCCGCTTCGAAGCTGGTCCCGATGCTGGCAAGCGTTGCGATGATTTCCGCAGGCGGGCTGGCGATCATCGCGTTCATGCCCGGTGGCACCACGTACAACCTGATTCGGGCGGCCATCGTCCTCGGCGTTGTCGCCGCAATCTGGTTCACCGTTGCCCCATCAGGACGAAAAGCGACGGGCCTCGTCGTCGTTACAGCGGTAATCGGCGCGCTCGCGTTCTTCTCTGTACGCACGATGGTGATGGCCTCGTTCGAGCGCGGCGACGACCCCCGTGACCTGCTCATTTACACCCAGAGCTCGGGAGAACTCGCCCAGGTCAGCCGCCAGATTAACGCGCTCGCCGAGGCATCCGGCCGAGGCTACGACCTGCGCATCGCCGTGGACTCGACCGATTCGTTCGCGTGGCCATGGGCGTGGTACCTCCGTGACTACCGCGGCGTGACCTACGTCGAGTTCGCAAACGGTGTGCCCGCAGGCGAATACGACGTCATCCTCGTGAACCAATCGAACATCGGCAGGATCCAGGACTACCTGGCGAGTTCGCCCGTCCAGTACGGGCCGCAGGAACAATATCCGCATCGTTGGTGGTTCGACGAGACCTACAAGTACGCGATGGCCATTCCGCCTGCCGGGATTTGCACCGGGTTGTCGGGGGATTGCGGTCCGCATCGGGTCGAAACCTGGAAGCACATATGGGATGGCTTCGTTCACCAGGGCTGGACGACTACCTGGCTGGAGTACTGGCGCGACCACGACCCGGGCAGGACCAACGGCAGCGTCGATGGCTTCGCCTTCTTCCCCGCGAATTTCAACAAAGACACCGGCGAGCTTTCAGCGACTCGGCTCGAGCCCCCGAAACCCGGCGTCGATACCGATGGTCGGCCAACCTTCGGTGGCACCGGCTCCCAGCCGGGACAGTTCTTCACGCCCGTCGACATCGAGGCCGACTCCGCAGGCAACCTCTACGTGATCGACTCGGGGACGAAGAAGCTGCAAAAGTTCGACAAGGATGGCAACTTCCTCGGCTCGGTTGATATTCGCGTCGACCGCGCGAATCAAAACGAGCAGTCGCAACCGTGGGGCCTCGCAGTCGCGCCCACCGGCGAGGTCGTCGTAGCCGATACCTTCGGCTGGCGGATTCGCGTCTTCGACAAAGATCTAAATTCGATAGCCACCTTCGGCGATCCGCCCGACACCACGAAAGCGCCCGGGCCATTCGACCTCTTCGGCCCTCGCGACGTGGCTGTAGACGCAGACGGGCACATCTGGGTGACCGATACCGGCAACGATCGCATCCAGGTGTTCACCCTCTCCGGTGAATTCGTGAAGACCGTTGGCAGCAGCGGCAGCGGCGAAGGCCAGTTCGATGAGCCGGTCGGGATCGACATTGGCAAGGACGGCACCGTCTACGTCGCAGACATGTACAACGCCCGGGTCGAGGTGCTTAACCCGGATGGCAGCTATCGCTCGCAGTTCAAGGTCGAAGGCTGGGGCGGCCAGGAAGTGAACGACAAGCCGTACCTGACGGTACTGCTGGATGGCCGCATTGCCGTTTCGCTGCCGTCGCAGGGCCAAGTCCGCGTCTACAGTCCGAGTGGCGGGCAGGTTGCAGTAGTGCAGGCCGGAAGCGATCCGCTGGTTCGCCCTTACGGGATCGTGCAAACAGCCGATGCTAAGCTTTGGGTGGTCGACGGCGACAACGCCCGAATTCGACAGTTCCCGATTCCCTAAACGTCAGGCGGTTCGCAATTGCTCCGTTCGATCCGATTCTGGGCAAGTTTCGCCATCAGTGCGGTACTCATCGCGCTCTTCCTCCGTGCCACGCACCCGCGCGAGCTGGCCGACGCCCTCGGGGAGGCTGACTACCGCTGGCTGATTCCGGGAACCGCCATTCTTTTCGTCGCCATCAGCGCCCGCTGTGTCCGCTGGTCGGTGTTGATGCGGCCGGTGGCGCCGCTTGGGCCGCGACGGCTCTTTCCGTACGCGATCATTGGCTACATGGCCAACAACCTCCTGCCGGCACGAGCCGGTGAGGTCGTCCGCGCCTTCGTCCTCGGCGACCGCGAGCACGTTTCACGCATGGGCACCTTCGGCACAATTGCCGTCGAACGGCTTTTCGACGGCTGCACGCTAGTTCTGATGCTGCTCATCGCTGGCTCGATCGTTGGGTTCGAAGATTCGCGACTGCAGGCCATCGCCTGGGTCTCCACCGGCTTCTTCCTCGCAGCCGTCGTCGCCTTCTACGTGCTCACCTTCGACGAGGCGCGAGCCAAACGAGTGACCCACTACTTCCTCCGCATCCTCCCGGCGCGTTTCGAACACATCGCCACGGATCTCGGCAGACAACCTCGTTGGCAGCCTCCGTTCGGTGCATGACCCGAAGTCACTCTTCCTGGTCGCCTTTTTTAGCGCCCTCGCCTGGCTTATCGAGGCCGGCGCCTACGCGACCATCGGCCAGGGCTTCGACATGGGCGTCTCCTTCGCCCACTACTGCCTGCTGCTTTCGGCTGCGAACCTCGCCATCATCATCCCGACGTTCTTCGGCGGGACTGGCCCGTTCGAGTGGGCAGCCAAGCTTGTCCTGGTTGGCGCCGGTGTCTCGGACAATGTGGCCGGCGCGTATTCGATCGTCGCACACGGGGTCATCCTCGTTCCGACAACGATCCTTGGGCTGTTCTTTCTCTGGAGCTTCGGGGTTTCGTTCAAACGCATCACACACGTCGAGGTTGAGCAGGTGCCCTTGCAATGAAGGTTGGAATTGTCGGAGCGGGCGTCGCCGGGTTGGCCGCCGCAAATGTACTGAGCGAACGCGGCCACGAAGTCACGATCTTCGAAGGCCGTCACGAAGTCGGCGGCCAGGTGGTCACTTTCCCGGTCGGCGGCGAGCCGCTGGAGTGCTTCTACCACCACATCTACACGAACGACACGACCGTCGTGCGCTACATCGAAGACCTTGGCCTCGGCGAACATCTCGAGTGGATTCAGCCGAAGAACGCGCACTTCGTGAAGCGCCGCATGTTCCCCTTCGTCACCCCGATGGACCTGCTCAAGTTCACGGCTATCCCCTTCACCAGCCGCGTCCGCCTCGGCCTCGCCGCCGTCTGGCTGCGCCGCCAGAAAGACGGCGTGAAGCGCTACGAAGACGTCACCGCCCGCAAGTGGATGGAGCGGGCCGTCGGCAAGAAGGCGTTCGCCGCCTTCTGGGGTCCGCTGCTCAAAGGGAAGTTCGCCGACCAGGCCGACAACGTCGGCATGGTCTGGCTCTGGAACAAGATCTACCTGCGCTTCGCCAGCCGAAAGGGTTCGGGCAGCACCGAGTCGCTGGGCTACCTTCACGGGTCGTTCCGGCGCTACTACATGGCCCTCGCCGACAAGCTCACCGAACGCGGCGTCGACATCCGCCTGAACACGAACGTCGATGGCATCGAAATCGTCGAGAACGGCGTGCGCGGCATCCGCGTCGGCGGCGAACTGCACGAGTTCGACCAGGTGCTGATGACCACCCCGAACATCATCACCAGCCGCATCTGCCCCGAACTTCCGGCCGACTACAAAGCCGTGCTCGACCGCGTGAAGTACCAGTGGGCCACCTGCCTCATCCTCGCGCTCGACCGGCCACTGACGCCGTACTACTGGCTCTCCATCGGCGACGATCTGCCGTTCGTGGCCTGCATCGAACACACGAACTTCCTCCCACCGGAACGCTACGGCGGCAACCACATCGTCTATCTCTCAAACTACGTTTCGCCGGGCCACCCCGTGCTCGAAATGGACGCCGAGCAGGCGCTCGAGTCGTATCTCTCCGGCATCAAGGCGCTCAACCCACAGTTCGACCCGTCATGGGTGCGCGACAAATGGCTCTTCAAGGACCCGGGCGGACAGCCCGTCATCACGACACACTACTCGCAGTCCATCCCCGAGATGCGCACCGGCATCGACGGTCTGTATCTCTCGAACACGACGCAGGTGTACCCCGAAGATCGCGGCCAGAACTACAGCCTCATCCTCGGCGAAAAGGTGGCGGCCCTGATGGATGAGGACGGCCGGCGCGTAGAAGCGGCGAAGGGCGCGGGGATCTAGGCGAGAGTGTGAACACTTTGGTGCACAAAAAGGTGAACACAAATGTGCACCAATTGGTGCAGACAATGCGGGTCGGTGGGTTCACCATACCCTCGCCTGCCGTAACAGGAGGGAACTGCAGCCCTGGCAGGTGAACGAATCGCTGGCGCGAGCGCACGCCTCCCATACTACGGAGAAACTTCACATGACCCAGAAGATTCGGCTTGTCTGGCTTGCTTCAGTTGCCTTCGGTCTTGCAATGCTAGCGATTGGAGTTGCAAATGCGGCCACGGACAACAAAGAACTCACGAACTCGGCGGGGTGCGATTCGGGCGACGGCGCGTATGGCACAGCTTGGGCTTGGTACGACACCGGCGCGGGCGTCGGTACGATTGGGGGCACCGCTTCGGGATGCAACTATCGCATCATCGATTCCTCGTCCTTCTACTACTTGGGAGCCTTCCACAATGGAGGCGATTCAGGTGGATATCAAAACTACAATGTATTCGTCTATTCGCCGCAAATCGCCAGCGAAGCGATAGGACATCATCGTATTTGCGGTGTGGGGCCAGTTTGCGGTTCGAGTCAAACGACTCATGCGTACGTGTCCTGGTGATGCATGCTTTCCGCAAGACAATGCGGTTCGCCGCTATCGCGACTGTTATGGCAGTCGCGATAGCGGTTCTTGGCTGCCGCAACGAAGGCAGTGGAAAACCGGATGACGCTCTGCAGGGGCTCAATTCGGTCGCCCTAACCGAACTCCGTAAGGGAGCGGGAGAGGAGCAGGCCGCCATGCTTGCAGATGGCGAGGTATCGTTCGATGAATACGAACAGGCCATCCTCTCAACCATTAAGTGTATCTCCAACGCGGGCATTGCCGTTGGAACACCGGAACTCAAGTATCAAAGAAAATACTATTGGTACGACTGGCAAATTCCTGGAGAGAAGGCAGACGAACTCTTTCCGAAGCTGGACGCATGCACCAGCGTTTGGCTACCTGTCGTGGACGCCTGGTATTTGGAGAATGCGCCGACGGAGGAAGAGATCTCTGCGGGACGCCGGGCGCTCGTGTCGTGCCTACGCGACGCCGGGATCGACATTCCCGTCGAACCCACCGAGCAAGATTTCGCGCGCCTCAGGTCCTCTCCCTCGCCCGATTTTATCAATTGCGTTGAAAAGATCCGCGAGGAATTCGGGCTGATTGGCTTCGCCGGATGAGCATCCCAGACACCCATCGGATCGATGTGGCAAACCGACCGAATTCAACTTTACCGCCCCCTTCTTTACGCCCCATCCGTTTTTACGATTTCTTGCTTGACCACCAATTCACGCGAAGCACATTATGGCTGCGGCCGCCCCCCCGAGACGGAGGAGGCGGAGGAAGACGATGCCTCACCAGCCGAGTCCTGAAGAGTGGTTCGTCGCACTCGGGTCGAACCATCGCCCCGGAATGCGCCCCGAGGTCCGTCGTACGCTGTTAAGGCTCACAGCGGGCGCGACCAGAACTGAAATCGCAGCGGAAGAGGGGGTTGAACAACCCACCGGCAAGCGCTGGATTGACACCGCCACGGCCGAAATCGCTAGCACACTGCCGGCAGAGCATCCGGGCCGAGGAGAGCTTCGTGGCGCATAGGTGGTTGCGCACCTGAGTTGCTGCCTGACCGTGGAACTCGGTGCGGCCGGATGAACACTTTGGTGCACAAAAAGGTGAACACAAATGTGCACCAAATGGTGCAGACAGCGCGGGCCAGCGGGTTCACCATACCCTCGCCTGCCGTAACAGGAGGGAACTACAGCCCTGGCAGGTGACGAACAAGCGTGGGTCCGGCCGCCCGCCAAGCCGAAAGAAAGATCCCTAAATGATTGCAAACACGACTATCGCACACACCATGGCCCGACAACCCAAAAGGTATTATTGGATCGGATTAACCGTGATCCTGGTAACTCTTGCACTGTCGAACGCCCTGCCCGCCAAGGCGTTGCCAGGGGTCGTCGATTTCAACAGTTCTGGGTGCTCAGGCACTGGTCAATCCATTGCATACGGCTCCGGTAGCGGCAGCAGCGTCGCGGCGGCCACGTGGTCGCCATCCTGCAATTGGGTTTACCTCAGCAGCTACATCCAAGCCGGCTATAGCTTCAACGTCGTCTACCCCGGCTGGAAGCAACAGACCAGCTACTTTGGCGCTCCCCAACCCGGCTGGACATACATCTGGTCAACCCATGACCTCTGCCAAGCAGGGGGCCCTTGCTCTGGTGGCAACCCCGGCTATACCGAAGACACTTACGTACCAGACGAAATGTAACTCGAAACGGACCAGACGGAGGGACGCGGCAGTGTTTGGATTTACTTTGTCACATGCACGAAGAACAGCGCCGGCAGCTGCCGTCGTCCTCCTTCTCTGGGGATGTCAGTCTGCTCCTGCTAAAGAGGTCAATTCTGCCGGTCAAACTAAGCAGGAGCTTTCGTTCTTCATCCCTGAGTCACGATGGCAACTCTCCGAAGTGAGTCAGTCTCAAGAAGAAAAACTGTCGGACGAGACTTTGACTTTTTCGGAATATGAGGCTGCTATCTTTGCGTACGTCGATTGCGTTGAGTCCGCGGGTGGTCGTGTTAATGCCGTCGTAAAAGGCCAAGTGACCGCAGACCAGGGGCCGACGCTTAACTCACGGCACCAGTATGACTATTCAGTAGGAGGGGACACACGCCAACAGAGCGAACTCCTCAGCGCGTTTGCGGCGTGCCAGGCGGAACACACGAGTTTTGTGGAGACGTTTTGGCTAGACATGACAAAACCCTCTGAATCGGAATTCCAGGAAGCACGACGCGAAATCGGCGATTGCATTCGACAGTTCGGATTTGCTGTTTCGGAAAACCCTTCGAGTGCGGAACTATTCGACGCTGCAACCAACCGGGGGACAACTGGCATAGATCCGAAGTACTTCGAATGCGTCTACAAAGTGCAAGCGGACCTTGATCTGCCAGGCTTCGGAGGGTGAACCCTCGCGGTCTGTTGCTCCCCATGGCCTGGCTGCACCTCCTTCTTTACGCCCCATCCGTTTTTACGATTTCTTGCTTGACCGCCAATTCACGCGAAGCACATTATGGCTGCGCCCCCCCCCCCGAGACGGAGGAGGCGGAGGAAGAGCGATGCCTCACCAGCCGAGTTCTGAAGAGTGGTTCGTCGCACTCGGGTCGAACCATCTCCCCGGAATGCGCCCAGAGGTCCGTCGTACGCTGTTAAGGCTCACAGCGGGCGCGACCAGAAGTGAAATCGCAACGGAAGAAGCGGTTGAACAACCCACCGTCAAGCGCTGGATTGACACCGCCACGGCCGAAATCGCTAGCACACTGCCGGCAGAGCATCCGGGCCGAGGGGAGCTTCGTGGCGCATGGGTGGTTGCGCACCTGAGTTGCTGCCTGACGGTGGAACTCGGTGCGGCCGGATGAACACTTTGGTGCACAAAAAGGTGAACACAAATGTGCACCAAATGGTGCAGACAACGCGGGCCAGCGGGTTCACCATACCCTCGCCTGCCGTAACAGGAGGGAACTGCAGCCCTGGCAGGTGACGAAACTGGCGGCCGTTCAATGTCACGGAAAGGGTTTACTCATGCGAAACGCAATTCTTAGGGCCAGCATTACGCTGACCATGGTCGCGGCGCTCGCCGTAGCGGTCCTTCCCAGCGCGGCAGATGCCGGATCGCAAGTCTGGTTCGAACACACCAACGGGTGTTACTCGTATGGCTACGGCCAAACCTGGCTGTGGTCATCGAGTGTCACGGGAGTCACTGTCAAGGATTCTGGCGACGCCTCCTGCGTCTACCGGGCTGTCCAACTGAACTACTGGAACGGCTCAAGCTATACGGCTACAGGGTGGGACGAACGAACGGATGGCTCGAACGCCGCAATAGGCGTGGGTGTCACGTCGACAGATGCTTATTCCTTCCACCGTCTCGGCTTCAACGGCGCTCTCTACGCCCAAGCACCGAGTGCTTCCTAGATGAAGCGGGAGTTCTGGTTGAGTTTCGTTGCCGCGGGATCCATGCTTGGCTTGGCCTGTGGTTCAAGCCAAGGGCAAGAACCTGAGCCAGGACTCTCCTCCAGCGGTCAAAACAGCGCGCAAGAAATGAAGTCGTTGTTCCTTGAGGGCGCAAGTGAGGAGCAAGCTGAGGCGCTGAAGGATGACGTTGTCACCGCAGCCGAATATGAGCGCGCGATGCTCGCGATGGCTCGGTGCATGACGGACCGAGGAATCGTATTTCAGGAGGAGCCTCACTGGGATGAAGAGACCCACACGCGGATGCGGTTCTTGTACATCGCCGGCGTGACGCGTGACGATGCCGCAGCATCGAGCGCCGTATACGAGGCGTGCCGCAAAGAACATTCGGCTGCCGTCGAATGGTATTGGATTTCGCAGACTTCGGCCGACGAAGCGACGCTCCAGCGGGCAAGGGCGGCCCTTGCGGACTGTCTGAATCGTTCTGGTTTCGATGTCCCGCCCAACGCGACTGCCCAGGACTTCGCGGATCTTACCAGTGAGGAAGCCTTCTGGCCTTGCGCCAAGGAAATTGAAATTGAATATCAATTGCCGGGATTCGCAGGCTGAATGTCCAGTGCGCGAAAGCCACTCTCACCCCATGAGCCATACTGCTTCGATGATTTGGCGATGTTTCGTTCAACGTGAATGGATACCTGCTGTCTCGCAACGGCGGGGGAAGACTCGGGTTGAAAGTCGTCGCCTTACTGGGCATCGCTCTGCTTCTTCCGCTCTTCGTTGCGGCCGGGCTCGCTCTCTGGACCGTGCAGTGGTAATGGGTGGTATTATCACAATGACTAACTCGCATGCGAGAGTTGCCCGCGAAGGCAGTGCCGTGGACGGCGAAAGCCTGTGATGCGATCGCTCTTTTGCTCTTGCGTAGTCCTATTGCTTATCGGATGTGGCGGCAGGGACGCCGGCCGCCCATCCGAAGACAGCACTGTCCAAGCGGTCCAGCAAGAACCATCCAATGATCAAGTGCCACCGAACGGTGCCTTTAAGTTCAATGCCGCTCGATTAGACGCGGTGCAGAACCTGTCGGACTACCAACACGGACTCTTGGATGACGGCGTTCTCACGTTTCCTGAATACGAAGGGGCAGTTCTTGCTTACGTCGGTTGTGTCGAGGAACACGGTGCGATTGTGGAGCACATCGATGGAGGAGAATTATTTCCAGGTCCCGGCCTGACGGCGCGTGGTCAGTATCTATTTTCCACGAAGCTTCCCCATCTGCCTGGCAAGCGCGCGACAGTGAATGACTTGCGCGCGATCGAGATGGAGTGTGGGGCCGAATTCTTCGACGTGGTAGCTCAACTTTGGGCCGAGCACGTTGCGCCAACGGAGAAAGAACTGGCCACGGCTCGCAATGCGCTCGGAATTTGCCTACGAGAAGCCGGGATAGACGTCCCCGAGAATCCAACTTCCTCAGACTTCGAGCCCGTGGCGTCTTCACCCCAATATAGGGAGTGCACTCAAGAGGTGTCAGAGAAATTCGGGATTCCCGGATTCGGCGGTTGATCTCAATGGTTCAGACATCGCGGTATCGTGGGAGCACCATCCGGTCATGTTGGTGTGCGTTGTCGATGGGCCTGTGGTCCGCGGTCAATTAGATAAGGCATTTCCGGTGTTGGGTCGCGATGTTCGCAATGGTGTGCCTCGCAGCCGTTAATTTGCCTGATGACACGCGAACCTATGCTCGGGCACGGCCTGCCGCCCAGGCTGGAAAAGATCCGAAATCCGTCCCTGTACATTCCCTGGAACGCCGGGCCCAGCAGGATGCTTTGCACGCGCCATCTAGTTTTACGATTTCTGGCTTGCAAAGAATTTAAGGGCGGTTCAGTATGGTCGCGCCCCCCCCCCCGAGACGGAGGAGGCGGAGGTTGTGGCAATGGCGGTAGAGAACCATGAAGCATGGGGCTCGTACGAAGTTCTCTTGCAGCATCATCTTGATCGACTGCGACCAGAACTCAAGCGCGCACTCTTGCGACGCACGTGGAACCAGCACATTCCGGAAATCGCTCGGCGCGAGAACATCAGCGAATCGCTCGCGAAACGCCGGCTCGATGTGGCTCTCGGCGAAGTCTTTGACACGCTTCCCGAACCTGTAACCCGAGAAGGCTACAGCGCCGCGACCTGGGTCATGGGACATCTTGTGTGCTGCCTCGCCGCGCAAGTGGAAGAGCTGAAGAAAGAAGCAGGGGCGTGAGCGAGAGACCGAACATCAACCTACGAATGAACTTGAAGTGTATACCTCAAGTGTAGCCTTCAAGTACACGACAACGCGGGCCAGCGAGTTCACCATACCCTCGCCTGCCGTGATAGGAGGGACTGCAGCCCTGGCAGGCGAACGAATGCGGCCGTTCAGCAGGACATCGGAGTCAAAAAATGCAAAGGACGCTAACCGTTATCATGGCGCTACTTGGGTCGGCGCTACTTCTGACCCTCGCGGTACCCGCGATGGCCACCGGACCGTATGGGTTCCAAAACAGCGAAGGGTGCGACGGGACAGGATTCACGTATCTGCAATCGACGAATGTCATCCGGAGTGAGACGGATGCGTGGCTCACAGGTACTTCGTCTGACTGTCACTACAGCTATCTCGCTGGCAATTACAAGAGCGTTGGCGGCACCTGGGTCTACGGTGTCGGGCAGGGATGGATCAGCGGGGGTTGGAATGCCCACAATGTGAGCAACGCTGTGGAAGCCGACCAAGTCGCCCACTCGGGTTGCTCGACCAACACGCCCAGTTGCCCTGGGGTTACATATGCATTCACCGGGTACTATTAATAGACTCGGGTCGTGTCGGCGGGAGGGCCTCTCCTTGGCCCTCCTGCTTTGCGGCCTAATACTCTTAAGTGCATGCTCCTCTCCGCAGCAGCGGCGCACAGAGCCTTCCGATACGACGGGGGTCGGCTCGAATGCACTCATCATCGAAGCCGGGCGCTTGCGCGAACTGCGTTCAGTGGCGAGCCCGATGGAACTCGACGCGCTTGAAGACGGGACGGTGGATTTTTCGGAGTACGAAGCCATCGTGCTTACAACCGTCAGGTGCATCGAGAATGCGGGGGCATCAATTGTTAGCTTGAAGTCCGCAGTGGGTTCGAGAACTGCGGCCTACGACTTGGCGGACAGTACTCCCGGCTATCGCCTGACGTCTCGCGGCAAAATCGTTTACGCCGCTGCGGGGTCGTCTGAGTATGACCCGGTGCTGGCGGCGAATGTACGCGTCTGCAAGGCTCAATCGGCTTTAGTGGAAGCGATTTGGGCGGAGCACGTCGCACCGAGCGAGATTGAACTTCAGACGATGCGGAATCTGACTGCCGAGTGCCTTAGAGCCTCCGGCCATGATGCCCCTGCAACTCCGACAGAAGATGAGCTCTCGCGGATCGCGTTCCCGCCAGACGGAGTAAGCGAGCCGAATCAACCGTTGCCCGAGTGGTTCGAACAATGTGAGCTTTCGACGGCGCTCGCATTTGATGTCGGATAGTGAGGATCGACCCCCTTCGCGGGGCCGGAGGAGACCACGGCTGCGGCCCCGCGCACGTACAGGAGGGGGTTACATGCAACATTTTTCGAACACTCTTGATTAGGGTTGCACTCAGCGTGATACACCGAACGCTTTTCGAACCGGGGAGGCAGTCCTGCATCACCAGAAGTATGCCGAAGTGAAGGCAGCGCTATTAAGGAGATACGGATGCTGGCGATTGCTTCTTCCGAGTCAAAACCGACAAAACTTACCTTTTTGGGACGTCTAATGAGAGTCCTGTGTTCTAAAAGCACGGTAAAGTGGGAACGTGGAGATGCGAGCGAATGAAGTCCGGTGGACTGAATTGGCTCCTAATGGCGGGCCTTGTCGGAACGCCCCTTGCCGTCCTTCTCGCGGCCCGCACTGGTTTCGGCGGCGAGCCGTCAGCTTTCCAGGTTTCAGCCAACCCTCTCCTCACCGCCCCCGCGGCCCGCACCGTCACCGACGAGCGCCAGTTACGCATCGTTGCAACCGCTATGCCTGGGCCAGAAGTGGCGGCCGGCGCGGCGCATGGCACGCTTACTTCGGTCGTGGTGAAGCCGGCGGATGTACTCGCCGATGGCGCCGGCCTCTTCCAGGTCGATGGCATCGACCGCGTGGGCTTCGCTTCAGCCATCCCGTTCTTCCGGCCAATCTCCTCCGGAACCGAAGGTGCAGATGTCACGGAGTTGAATCGGCTCCTCGTTTCGCTGGGCTTCCTCGATGCCCCGCCCGCCAACCCCGTATTGGCGAATTTCGCAACAGGACAGGCGATCGCCGATTTCGCCGAAAGCATCGGCGCACCCCGAACAACGACCTTCGACCCGGCCTGGGTCATCTTCCTCCCAGCCACGGGCCTTATTGCCGATACCGTGAACTTGAAGGTCGGCCACCAGGCGCCGGGACAAGGCCAGGTCATCATCACCACCCCTGGCACCGTCACCAGCGCGCGTCTCGTGTCCGGGAACCAGGAGCCGCTGAATTTCGCCCAGGGTGTGGAGTACGTTGCTGTCGTGGATGGCGAAGAGTTCGCCATCGACACCACTTCGCAGTCCATCGCTGAAGTTGACCTGCCTCGCCTGCGAGCGCCGAAGGAAACGGAACGGGACGGCATTCCGGCGCTCACACGTCGCAAGACCCCGCTCCAAGCACTCGCCGTGCCATCCTCTTCCGTCATGACAAACCCGGCCGGCACCCTCTGTCTCTGGCTCCCCGAAGGGAAGACTTATCGTCCGGCGACCGTGTCGATCGCTGGCGCGCGCGGCGGCGTGACCAACATCGCGAGCGGCCTCGATGCCTCGCAACAAGTCCTCGCGAACCCGGCCCAGGTACTGGACGACCCCCAATGCCCCTGACTTTGCGCGCCGTTTCGCACCACTATCGCGCCGACTTGCCGTGGGTGGTGCGCGGTGTGGACATCGAGGTCGGCGATGGGGAGTCGGTTGCACTCATGGGACCCTCCGGTTCGGGCAAGACGACGCTGCTCTCAATCCTCGGCCTGCTCACGCAGCCCGCCGAAGGCGAGGTGTTGCTCGACGGGTCCCGCATAGCTGGGCGGGCGGCGAACGACTTGCGGACAACGCAATTCAGCTGGGTCTTCCAGACGGCCAACGCGCTCCTCCGCCGCACCGCCCTCGATAACGCCGCCCTCCAGTTGCTCGCACGAGGCGCACAGCCCGACGTCGCTCGCCGGACGGCCGTCGTCGAACTGGACCGCGTCGGCGTCGGTCACCTCGCGCAGCGGCCGGCACGGCTGCTTTCGGGCGGTGAACTCCAGCGGGTGTGCATCGCCCGGGCCCTGGCCGCCGCCCCACGCTGGATCCTCGCCGACGAGCCGACGGGCCAACTGGATCACGCCACCACCCTGGAAGTCTCCCAGGCGCTGATCGAGCAACGGCCCATCGGCACCGCCGTCATCATCGCCACCCACGACCCTGAGGTCGCAGCCCGATGCGAGCGGACCATCAGGGTGGTGGACGGGACGGTGGTGGCCAGGTGAGCTGGCGGATTGCTTCGCTCCTCCACGAAGGTCTCGCCAACCTGCAGGCGAACCTCTTCCGTTCCCTCGCCATGCTCGCCCTCTGCGCCGCTGCGTTCGGTGGCCTCGCCTTCCTCGAACTGCAGCAGGGCATGGACCTCACCCAGTTCGTGCGCGACTACCGCGAAGGCGGCGCGTACGTCGCCATCGCTTCGGTGCCGGGTTCCGGCGTCTCCGGTTCGCGCTGCGAATCACTCAACGGCACGCCAGGCGTGGTCGCCGCTGGGGCATGGCGCGGCACCGGCCAGAGCACCTTCCCCACTGCGCCGGGAGTGCTCTTCCAGGCGGCCGATGTGACTGGCGGCCTGCTGCGGGTATGGGATACGCGCCACGCCCTCGGGACAGGCTCCGGGCTAGTCGTTGGCCCCGCGATGGCAACCGAACTCGGCCTTCGCACCGGCCTCATCGCAACCTTCGATGAGGGCGAGCCAGTGCGCGTCTCGGCCGTCGGCAATTTCTCGCGCCGAAACCCCCAGGCGGCGCGCTGGGCCCTCAGCCCGGTCTCGCCGTCAGGGAACTTCGACGAATGCTGGGTGGAGTTCGAACCCGGCGCAAACGAAGCCGGCCGCGATTCGCTGGCGGCACGTTTCGCGGAAGGCTCGGCCGACCCGGCGGTGCGGCCCTATCGTCGCAGCGACGAATTCACGCGCGACCCGGCCGCCGAGTGGGATTCGCGCCCACAGAAACGCGGCTGGGTGGCGGCGCCGTTCGCGCTGTTCGGTCTGGCACTGGTCGCAGCCTGGTTCCGGCGTTCGGAAGCGGGCCTCTACCTCTCGATGGGCACCCGTCGCGCGCAACTGGCCATCATGGCGGCCGCCGAACACTGGCCGCTGGTCCTGGCCGGCTGGTCGCTCGGCTTCTCCTACGCGATTGCTATCCAGGCGTGGCGCGGACCATCCCCTACGTACGACGTGGCGTGGCACGCCGCGCTCACCAGCGGCTCCGCGGCGCTGGTCACCCTTGCGCTTCTCCCGTGGAGCGCGACGCTCGTCGCGCGGGGCAGCATCGCTTCCCTATTGAAGGATAGGTAGAGCTCGCGCGCCGCGCCTCTTCGGGCAGGTTGGGCTATAGTGTGCTCGATTTCACAAGCGAGGCCCGGTCGATGACCGCTGAACCTGAACTGCGCGAATTACGCGAACTTGTAGCCGAATTTGAACCTGCTCGCGGGCATGTTATGCCTGCATTGCACAAGGTCCAGAACAAATACGGCTACATCCCCAAGACCGCCTTCGACGTCATCGCGCGTCAGCTAAACAGCACTCCGGCCCTGATTTACGGCGCCGCGACGTTCTACACAGATTTCCGCCTCCATCCGCCTGCCAAGACTGAAGTCGCCTGGTGCTGCGGTCCGGCCTGCCGGGTGCTCGGCGGCGAACGCGTCCTCGAATCCATCCAGGAAGAGCTCGGCATCGGCTTCCACGAACAGACCGAAGACCACGCCATCGGCCTTCACGTTGGCCAGTGCGTCGGTACCTGTTCCGAAGCCCCCCAGGTGTGGGTGAACGGCAAAGTGAAGGGCAACCTCACGCCGGATTCGGCGCGCGAACTCGCCCGGGAACTCAAGGGAGCGGCTGAATGAACACGAAACTTGAGTCGATCATCTCGGCCTCGAAGGCGGCATGGGCCGCGGAACAGGCTTCTGGCCGAATTCGCATCCGCGTGACGCACGACACCTCGTCACTCGCGCGCGGCGCCGATGAGACCATCGCGAAGCTCAACGCCGCCGTCGAATCGAAGAAGCTCGTCGCCGACATCGGCATCACCGGTTCGTGGGGCTTCTGCTGGATGGAACCGTGCGTGACCGTGCGCTCCGCCGCCGGCACTCACACAATCCTCTACGGCGACATCACGCCGGACCGCGTAGACGAGTTCATCGAGAACGTCGCCGCCGGGAAGGACATGCCGGAGTGGGCCCTCGGTGTCGTCGAGGGGAACCCGACCGCGGATATCCCGCTCCTGAGCGACCATCCCTTCATGCAGGGGCAAACCCGCCGCCTGATGGCCAACATTGGCATCATCGACCCGGAAAACATCGACCACTACATCGCGAACGACGGCTATGCAGGTTTCGGCAAGGCCCTCGACATGGACGCTGAAGCAATCGTTAAAGAGATGCTCGACAGCGGCCTCGGCGGCCGTGCCGGTGCAGGCTTCCCCACCGGTCGAAAGTGGGACTTCCTCCGCGGCGCGACGACATCGCCGCGCTACCTCGTTTGCAACGCCGACGAAGGCGACCCGGGCGCATGGGTGAACCGCGTGCTCCTCGAAGGTGACCCTCACCTCATCGTCGAAGGCATGCTCATCGCGGCACTCGCGGGCATCGCCGACGAAGGCTACATCTACATCCGATACGAGTACCCTCTGGCCTTTGCGCGCATGCAAAAAGCAGTCGAGCAGGCGCGCGAAAAGGGCCTGCTCGGGAAGAACATCCTCGGCACAGGCAAAGATTTCGACCTCGTCGTCTTCCTGGGCGCGGGTTCCTACGTCTGTGGCGACGAAACCGGCCTGATCAACTCGATCGATGGCTATCGCGGCATGCCGCGAATCAAGCCACCGTTCCCGGCGCAGGCGGGTCTCTGGAACAAGCCAACCAACGTGAATAACGTCGAGTCCTACGCCAATGCGCCCGATGATCTTGCGCAATGGCGCGGCCTGGTGGAGCGGCGTATCCGACGCCAAAGAGAAGGGCACGAAGATGTTCACCTTCTCCGGCGCGATTAAGTGGGCCGGCTGCGTCGAAGTCCCCTTCGGTCCAAGCATCGGCGAGGTCATCGACAAGTGGTGCGGCGGCATGCGCGACGGCAGCACATTCAAGGGTTTCCAGCCCGGCGGGCCACTCTCCGGCCTCTGCGGCCCAGACCGCAACCTCTCGCTCACGCTCGACCCGTATCGGAGCCTCGGGCTATTCCTTGGCGGCGGCGGCATCGTCTTCTTCGACCAGCACACCTGTGTGCTCGATTTCTGCAAGTTCTTCCTCGCCTTCTGCGAAGACGAAAGCTGCGGGCGCTGCACCACCTGCCACGGCGGCACGCAACGCGCCGTCGAAACGATGCGCCGCATCCAGGGCGGCGGCGGCCGCGAACACGACCTCGAAAGCCTCAAGCTGCTCATCGGCACGATGATCTGGTCGAACTGCTTCCACGGACAGTTCGCCATGACCACCATCAAGACAGCGATGAACGCGTTCCCCGAGGAATGGCAGGAGCACATCCTCGAAAAGAAATGCCGCGCAGGGGTCTGCCGCGACCTGATGCCTGGGATTGTCTCGCGACCGAAGGTGGAAGAGCTGGCGCTGGCCGGCAGTTAGTCCGGGACCGCTGTCCTCAGACTTTGAATCAGGAAGCCACGGCATCTCGTACGTCTGATTGGGCCACGGAACTGGTAAAATGAGGTGTGCCCCAATCACGTTCCATCGGCGAAATCCTGCGAGACGCAGAGGCTGGGCGCCTTGAAAACGTCTTTGCGGAACAGCGCGAACCGTATGACCTCATAGGTTCTGCCGAGCGGCTCTTCGACCTGCTCGACGAGCGAAACATCGAGTACGTCCTCGTAGGCGGCATGGCGATGCTCCAGTACGTAGATGGGCGCAACACTCGAGACGTGGACCTGATAGTCGATCCAACGATCCTGGCTATCGTCCCCGAGTTGATTGTTTCCTCGGAAGACCGCGACTTCGCTCGCGCCGACTTCGCCGGGGTTCAGCTGGACCTTCTGAAAACCAGCAACGCGATCTTCGACCTGGTCCGCTCTGGATTCACGACCCAAGTGGCCTTCGGGAAGCGAGCTATCGAATGTGCAACTCCCCAAGGTCTGGTGATTCTTGAAGCTGTACGCGTTGCCCTCGCTTTATCGGCAAGGTGAATTCGCGAGGGCCGATATCTATGAGGGTGATGTGCTCGCCTTGCTCCGAGGTTACGCGATCGACGAAGACCTTCTGGTCGATATGCTCGTCCGCGAGATGCTTCCCTCAGACATTGCCGCCATTCGCGATATTGTTCGCGAGGTTCGGACGAGGATTACGAAATCAGAAAAGCGGGGCGCCGAACTGAGCGAGCCCAACTCCGAAATCCAAAATCCAAAATCCAAAATCGACTAAATCGTTCCCTTGGTGCTGGGGATATCGCCGCCGCGGCGAGGGTCGATTCGTACGGCCGCATCTAGAGCGCGGGCCATCGCCTTGAACGCCGCCTCAATCTTGTGGTGGTCGTTCACGCCTTCGAGCACGCGAACATGCAGGTTCATCTTCGCCGCGAACGTGAATGATTCGAGGAAGTGGTTGAACAGATCCGGCGGCAAGCCACCGATTTCGGCGCCGTAAAGCTTGAGGTCGAGTTTCGCGTATGGCCTCCCGCTGAGGTCGATGGCCGCGAACGCTAGCACCTCATCCAGCGGCATGTAGGCAGACCCGGCGCGGACCAGGCCCGCTTTGTCGCCGAGCGCCTGCGTTAGCGCTTCGCCCAGCGCGATGCCGATGTCCTCGACCGAGTGGTGCTGGTCGATCCAGAGGTCGCCTTTGCATCGCACTTCCAGGTCGAACACGCCGTGCTTCGCGATATGGCTGAGCATATGGTCGAGGAAACCGACTCCGGTCTCGGTGACAAACTTCCCGGTGCCATCGAGGTTCAGTGTGATATCGATGCTGGTCTCGGCGGTCCGGCGCGAAACGGTGGCGATGCGTGCGGTCATGCAGCAGTTATCGCGGATCGGGTGGCTTTGTGTCGAATTCACGGAGGTTCGGCCGGTCGGCACCGTATACTTCGCCGACGATGCGAGTCCTCTTGCTGGGAACCAGCAACGATGAAGGTCAGTGGTTCGAAGGTGGGCGCAAGCGCCATGAGATCCTGCGCGACCTGCTCGCGGAGAAATACGGCGAGCCCGTCGAAGTCCTCATCAAGGCGATTTGGCCGAATCCCGGACTTCAGAACGTCGTCGAGGGTTGGGTCGAAAAGCTCCAACCGGACGTCGTCTACATGACCACCAACGGCTACTGGTTCATGTATCGCTCGGTTCCGTTGCGCGTTCGTCGAATCCTGGGGCCATTTGGAAAGTTCATCAGCGATGCCGGGTTTCGAGCGGCGGGCAGCCCTCGTTGGTCACACAACCGAGTCTTTCGCACCGGCCGCAGAATGCTCCAGAGATCGCTCGGCGGCGACACGCACTTCACGGCGGATGAGGTTGCCGAGCGGATGTGCGCCGTCATTCAACGCCTCTCGCAAGCTGAGGGCATTCTGCTGGCAATCCAGGGTTGCGACGGGCGGACGAACTACGCTCTTTCGAATCGCGAAATCACGTCGAATGAACGGAAACGGTTGAAGGTAGATGCGGCCATGCGAGCCTTCTGCCGCGAACGCCACATCCACTACGAAAACACCGATCACGCCGTCTTCCGGACGGACCGGGTGTTCGCGGAGAACCGTGTCGGCGACGGGATGCACGCGAATCAAGTTGCGCACCAACATGGCGCAGAGATAGTTTTCGCGACGCTAGTCCGGGCGATGGAGGCGCATGGTGGCTTCAGCGAGCGCGGAGTCGTGCCCGTCAAAGGCTCCGAAGCGCAGTCATGAGCCGGTCTGTGTCCTCCGGCCGCCCGGCGCTCACACGAATGTAGTTCGCCAGGTCCGGACGGTCGTAATACCGCACGAGGACGCCTTTCGCACGCAGGGCCTCGGCGACATCCTTCGCCGTGCGGCCTTCCACTGCGAACAACACGAAGTTCGCCTGCGAAGGCAACGGCTTCAGCCAGCCCAGTTCGGCGCAAAGACCAGCCATACGGTCTCGCTCCGCCACGATCGATGCGATCGTTTCCTTGATTTCGGCGAAGTGGGCGATCGCCGCCTGCGCCCCGGCATCGGCCGCAACGTTCACGTTGTACGGCTGCTTCAAGGCCATCATGTGCGCCGCGAGTTCGGGCGAACTGATGGAATAGCCAACGCGTAGCCCGGCGAGGCCCGCCCATTTGCTGAACGTCCGCAACACAACCAGGTTCGGGTGCTCCGCAATCATCGGGACCACCGATTCGCCACCGAACTCGATGTACGCTTCATCGACAACGACCAGCGTCTCCAGCCCGCAGATGGCTTCGAGTTCTGCCCGATTCACCGGGTTTCCGGTGGGGTTGTTCGGCGATGTGAGGAAGACAATCCCTGCGCCCTGCTGAACGGCGTGACCAATCGCCACAACATCGAGGTCGAAGTTCGGGCGGCGCGGCACTTCGATCGGCTCGGCGCGCGAGATCTTCGCCAGGAAACGGTACATCCCGAAGGTTGGCGTCGGGATGGCGATCGCCTTCGGCATGGTCAGACGGATGAGAATGTCCAGAAGGTCGTCCGCGCCCGTGCCCGCAACGACCTGCTCGGGTTCGACCCCAACGTAGCCCGCGATCGAATGGCGCAGGGCGGCCTGGCCCGGGTCCGGGTAGATATGGAACGGTGCGTTGCGAATCGCTTCGAGGACGGGCTCGTGCGGCCCATACAGGTTCTCGTTGGCGTCGAGCTTCACCAACTGGTGAACCGGCACGCCAATTTCCGCGGCCAGCACGTCGAGCGGCTTCACCGGCACGTATTCCTCGAGCTCATCGAGGTCGTCCCGGAGCAGTTTCCGCAGATCCATCGCCATTTCAGCCTCCCGACATGCCTTCAGGTCTCAAACGACCGTCAATCGCAAATCGTCGGTCGCAAATCGTGAATTCGGCTAGCGCCCCTGCAGGCGCTTCTCTACTGCGTGCGCGTGGCCCGTGAGCCCCTCGGCGCGGGCGATGATTGCGGCGTAATGGTTGAGCTGTTCCATGTCGTCTTCCGGGAGATTCACGACTGCCATCTTCTTCAGGAAGTCGTGGACGCCGAGCGGGCCGCTCCAGCGCGCGCTTCCGCCGGTCGGCATGGTGTGACTGGGCCCTGCGGTGTAGTCGCCAACAGCTTCGGGTGAGGCTTCACCGAGGAACAGGCCGCCGCAGTTCTTCACCTTGTGGGCGTAAGCAGAGGGGTTCTCGACGCAAAGACAGAGATGTTCCGGCGCGTAGAAGTTCGCCAGCTCGATGGCGTGGTCGATGTCGTTGACGAGGATGCAGCCCCCGCGACCGTCGATGGCTGCTCGAGCGATCTTGGCGCGCTCGATCTTCGGAAGCTGGCGCTCGATGGCTGCTGCCACGTTGTCGGCGAGGTAGTGCGAAGGCGTGAGCAGGATCGGGCTTGCGAGCGCGTCGTGCTCCGCCTGGGCGATAAGGTCGGCCGCGACGAACTCAGGGTTCGCGCTTTCGTCGGCGATGATCACCGTCTCGGTTGGACCGTAAATGCTGTCGATGCCGACATCGCCGAAGACCTGTCGTTTGGCGATCGTCACAAAAAGCCCGCCCGGTCCGGCGATCTTGTCCACGCGAGGGATTGATCTCGGTACCGTAAGCGAAGGCCGCGACTCCCTGTGCGCCACCCGCCTTGAAGACGCCATCCACACCGGCGATATCCGCAGCTACCAGCTTGACTGGCGAAACAGTGCCATCGGGCAGCACCGGGCTGGCCAAATACACCTCTTCGACGCCGGCAACGCGCGCCGGAATGGCGCACATGAGCACCGTGCTCGGCAGCGGAGCACGCGTCCCGGGAACGTAAATTGCGGCTTTCTGCAGCGGCCGCGTCATCTGTCCGAGGCCGTTCTGTTGGAAGTCGAACATGGCCCCGCGAAGCTGTGTCTCGTGGTACCGGCGGACCCGCTCCGCGGCGAACTTCAACGCTTCGATCAGTTCCGCATCGAGCGTGTTGTAGGCGGCGGCAATCTCGTCGCGGCTGACGCGAAGGTCACCCACCGTCGCGCCATCCAACTTCGAGTTGTAGTAGCGGACAGCGTTATCGCCGTCGTCGCGGACGTCGCGAATGATGCGGCGCACAACCTCGTCCGGGCTCAGCTCCTGGCCGAACGTCTTGAAAGTCGTCTCCCGAATGTCCATCGGGAGTTCGTCGTTTTCGAGTGGCCGGCGCGAGAGCAGGAGTTCCTTGCCCTCTTCGGCGTTGCGGATTATCCGCATCCCAGGTACCTCTCTACTGCGGCGCGAGCGGACTGCGTGGCCCGTTCGACAAATGCATCTATTTCATTGCTGGTGATGTGGGCGATTGTCGCATCGAGCAGTTCGGGGAGCGAATCAAGGAACTCGCCAAGTGTTTCGCCTTCCTGCAGACCCGAAAACCTCAGGTGGTTCGAAATCATTCCGCGCATCCGCTCCCAATCCATCTGCCGACCTGCGACATCGAGTGTGACCTCTCGCCACTTGTTGAGCGTCTCGGAGTCGAGGAATCCACACTCGATTCCCTCAATAGTTCCGGCGAGCGCCGCCGCGAGGCTGGCTTTCAGCTCCGGCTCGTTGCCATACGCGCGGTCGAGGTCGAACTGCAACAAACGGTCCATGACGTTCGCCCGCATCGTCCCACCGAGCTCGTCGTAGCGAGCAAAGTAGGGCCGGTAAATTCTAGTTATGTACTGTTCGTCCATCACCAGGTGGGTGATGTACCCGGTCGCCCACGCGCGAGTCTCGCGGTTCAAGTTCTCCGGCGCGGCGAGGTGGCCGTACATCCCGAGGAAGCTGGCAACCGAATCCTGGTGATTGTGCTCATTCAAATCGAAGAAGTGCGTGCTCAGCCGGTCTTGCTTGGTGATCACGCGAATATCGGGAGAGGTCGCACCCAGCAGGTAGTGTCCCGAATCTGGCGAGAGGTCCGCGACCTTCAGTTCTTCGGCGATTCGCCGGGCAAGAACCATGTGCAGCGTAATCGGGGGCATCAACCCATTGTAGGACGAGCGCTGGAGCGTTGCCGAGGTCGCCGTCTGCGATCGGCGTTTGGCATCGTGGGGTACCCTGAGGTAAGGCAATCATCGCGCCGTCTCCACTACCAACCTCGAAAGGATTGAATGAAGATTACGTCAACGTCGGCCATCGACCAGGTCAAAGAATCCTGGGATGGCTTCCTCGAAGCACTTCCCGACATCGTCGGCGCGATTGTGGTCTTTTTCATTTTCGTCCTGGTGGCAAGTGCCCTGCGTCGAGGCGTCCGCCGTATCAGTGACCGGGCTGGCCGTCGGCGCAACCTCGGCTTCGTACTTGGGCGGCTCGTACAGGCGCTCACGATCCTTGTCGGCTTCCTAATCGCGTGCATCATCGTGTTCCCGGAATTCAAGCCGGGAGACTTGATCCAGATCCTCGGCATCGGAAGCGTGGCGATAGGGTTCGCGTTCCGAGACATTCTCCAGAACTTCCTCGCTGGAATTCTCATTCTCCTCACCGAACCATTCCGAATCGATGATCAGATCATATTCGGCGAATTCGAAGGCACAGTAGAAGATATCCAAACCCGCGCAACCACCATCCGTACGTACGACGGCCGGCGTGTGGTGGTACCCAATGGGCTTCTGTTCACCAATCCGGTCACCGTCAATACGGCATTCGCGCGGCGGCGGTTGGAGTACGACATTGGCATCGGATACGGAGATGACATCGCCGAGGCGAAGCGCCTGGTACTCGAGGCCATCGCGGGCGTCGAAGGCGTCCTGTCCGATCCTCAGCCCGACGTTCTAACTCGGGATATCGCGGATAACAGTGTGATCCTTCGGGCTCGTTGGTGGATCGAGCCGCCGAGGCGTGCCGAAGCCCTTGACTTCCGCGACCGTGTTCTCACGGCCATCAAGCAGACGTTTGATGTCCATGGCATCGACATGCCGTTTCCGACGCGAGTCGTCCTCTTCCACGATCAGAGCGAAGAAACTGATGGCGATCGTCAGCAGCAAAGGGAAGGTTGGCCCGCTGGTTCAGGTGCCGTGCCGAAATCTCGATGGTCGCTCGGTCGGTCCGCGGAAAACGGGACTACGGCCGAACCGCGGCAACCGAACCGCGCCGCCGGGGCTCGCGGAGAATGACAACCCGCCTCATGACCTGGTGGCAGGACTTGCGTTCGACCTATTGGGCGCTGCCCGGCGGTATGACCGTTGCAGCAGCCGTCATGGCTCTCCTCCTGCCGGAAATCGACGCCCATCGCAGCCGGGACTTCGCGGACAACTCGCCACTCGTTTACACAGGCGGGGCCGATGGCGCCCGAGTGGTACTTGGCACCATCGCCGCCTCCACCATTACCGTCGCAGGCACAACGTTTTCGATCACGATTGCTGCCCTAACCCTCGCTTCCAGCCAGTTTGGTCCGCGTCTACTTCGCAATTTCATGCGCGACACCGGCAACCAGATCGTCCTCGGTACCTTCATTGGCACCTTCCTCTACTGCCTGCTCGTCCTCCGGCGGGTGCAGAGCGTTGAAGAAATCGCGTTCGTTCCCTACATCGCGATCACAGTCGCACTCGTCATGGCGATCGCCAGTATTGGTGTCTTGATCTATTTCATCGACCACGCTGCGTCCTCAATCCAGGCTTCGCATGTCATTGCTTCGGCGAGCGAAGACCTGGAAAAAGCCATCGACCGTCTTTTTCCTGAGGCAATGGGCACGGCGCGGGAAGAATTAGACCGCCCGGCAGAGACAGAAACGCTCGCCCTGACATCGGATACGGCTATCGCCGAGGTTCTCGCTCCGCGAAGCGGCTACATCCGAGCGATCGATAACAGCGGATTGCTTAACGCCGCTGTCGATTCAGGCGTAGTCATTCGTCTCGCAGTCCATCCCGGCGATTTCGTCGTGAAGCACAGGCCCATCGCCGAGGCCTGGCCTGGCGATCACATCAAACCCGAAGAGCTCGGGCGAATCAGCAACGCATTCATCATCGGCTTGCAGAGAACGCAGGAGCAGGATGCCCGCTTCCCGATGGACCAACTCGTCGAAATCGCCGTCCGAGCGTTGTCCCCGGGGATAAACGACCCGTTTACGGCGATCAGTTGCGTCGACAGGTTGGGCCAGGCCCTTTCCAGGCTTGCGAACCGCGACTACCCTTCGCGCTTCCGCAGGGACAAAGAAGGTACGATTCGCGTGATCGCGGAACCTGTAGGCTTCGAAGCTTTCCTCGGGACCGCCTGCAACCAGATTCGTCAATACGGCCGGACAAGCGTTGCGCTGACAATCCACATGCTCGAAATGCTCGAAGGGGTGGCCAAGAGCTCGGAGAAACCGCCGGTCCACGCCGCCATTCGCAAGCAGGCTGCGCTCATCCTGGAAGCTGCAAACGGCCACGCCCAATCCGATCTGGACGACATCACCGAAACCTACGAGAAGGTCATCCGAAGTTGCCAGCCGACCTGACCATCGCTAGATCCGCGCGCTTTCGATCCCGGTCAGCAGGATGCCCCGGCAGCCGAGGCTCGAAAGCTCATCCATGATCTTGTGGGCGTTGCGCTTCTTCACCATTGCCTTCACCGCATACCAGCCTTCACGCTGGAGCTTGGTGATCGTCGGCGATTCGAGGCCGGGCGTGATTTCGCAGGCGCGCTGGAGGATGTCCCCGGGGACGTCGTACTCCACCATCATGTACTCGTAGGCAACGAGCTTCCCTTCGAGGCGGTGCCGAAGGATCGTCATCTCGGGCGCTTCTTCGTCGCCCGGGCTCGCGAACAGGCCGGCATTCGAAGCGAAGAGCGACTCGCCGACAACGCGCATCCCGGCCTGCCGAAGGGTAGTACCGGTATCCACGACGTCTACGACACCCCCGGCGATGCCGAGCTGCACCGAAATCTCGACGGCACCCTCGAGTTGGACGATGTCCAGTTCGCGCGGCGCGAAATACGACCGGACGATTTCGGGCAGCGAAGTGGCGATCTTCAACTTCGCGAACTCTTCGAGCGTCGTCACGGGCGAATCCGCGGGTACCGCCGCACGAAGCTTTGAGTGGCCATAGTTGAGGTCGATCACAGGTTCCTGGCGGACTCCCTTTTCGGCCGCGAAGTCCTTCCCGGTGATGCCGCCGTCGAGGATTCCTTTCGCGACGTAAACCGGGATATCACCGGGACGGAGGAAGTAGAACTCGACGTTGTTTTCACTGTCGATGGAAGAAAGCGCGCTGCCGACTTTCGCGACGCGATAGCCGCACGAGGCAATCATCTCGAGCGTTGGCTCAAACAGGGCGCCTTTGTTGGGGAGGGCAATTTTGATCATAGCTGGCGGTACACGTCCTCCAGGGCGATGTCTTTCTCAGCCATCATGCAGGCCACGTAATAAAGGACCTGCGCAAGTTCGCCCGAAAGATCCTGGTCGCTCTCGAACCTCGCGGCCATCCAGCTTTCGGCTGCTTCTTCGACCAGTTTCTTTCCGATGGCATGCGGACCGCCGCGAAACAGGTCGGCGGTAGAAGAATCCGGCGGCATCTCTCGCTTACGACTGACGGCCAGCGCGAACATCTCTTCGAAGGTCACCACCGAACGATAGCCCAATATCGAGAACGAATCGATGCGGAAGTCTCAGTTTGGCCGCACGCTGACGTCAGCCGCGTTGATGGCTACGACCAATCCGTTGTCTCGGCGAACCATCAGTTCGCCGTCATCGCTGATGCCGATCGCGTTGGCAGCGAACTTTTCGCCGGCGACGGGACTCACCGTGACTTCGCGGCCGAGTGTGCAGCTGAGTTCGCGGTACTCACCCACAAGGGCAGGCATCGCGGCGTTCAGCAACTGCTCCAGCTCGTTGCAGATGGCCGCCAGGACGCGTTCCCGCGGGATATCGTGGCCCACTTCGCGCGCGAGACTGGTGGCGATCTCAGTGAGTTCCGGGTTGTCCGTCGGGTCGCCATTCACGTTGACGCCGATGCCCGGGAAAGCGAGACCCCCGTTAGAGGTGAGTTCGCCGTCGATCAGCATGCCGCAAACCTTGCGCTCATTGATCCAAATGTCGTTCGGCCACTTGATGCGAGCTTCCACACCTTCGGCACGCAATGCCCGGACCACCGCGAGGGGAAGGATGATCGGCAATCGTCGATGGACCGCCAGCGGCAGCCGCAGGACCAGCGTGAAGTAGAGGTTCTCTCGCGGCGGGCTGAAGAACGCCCTCCCGCGGCGTCCGCGCCCAGAGGTCTGTTCTTCGGCGAAGACAAGCGTGCCGTGGGCAGCACCGGCCGAAGCGAGCTCCCGTGCGACTTCCATCGTGGAGGGGATCGAATCGTGGTAGTCGGTGTGCCTGCCAATTTCGGAGGTCGTGAGCAATCGCTCGAACGCCTCGAGATCAAGTGGGTGGGCGAGATCCATACCTGCCGACCATACGTGCGGGACGACCGCCGTGCCTCACACTTTCGGGTGAGGCTGCTTGCAAAAAGGCAAATAAAAAAGGGCCCTCGGTCAATTTCCCGAGGGCCCCTTCGTAGCTAAGACCGAAGTAGTCTTAGGAGGATTGGATGACACCTGCTAGAACGTTGTCCTAGGAGGAGGTCACCTCCTGTGCCAGAGTCCGGTCGTAACTACGACTGTGTAAGTCCATGCACATCACCTCCTTCCTTGAGAGGGAATATGCAACTCTCGAATAGGCCTGTCAAGAGGTAAAAGGTTACGATCCTGATCCATATAGGGAGAGGCCCTTACTTCCGTAAAGCGCGAGTCTGGCCTATCCTGAATCGGTTGTGTTTCTCAGGCGACGCCGTGGTTCTTTCGAAGAGCCAAATCTATGACGTCGCACGTTGGAGGACTCCCTGGTTACCCCTGTAAGCATGAAGCAGTTGCTCGAGGCTGGCGTCCACTTCGGCCACCAGACCCGGCGTTGGAACCCGAAGATGAAGCATTTCATCTTCACCGAGCGAAATGGCATCCATATCATCGACCTGCAGCAGACCGTTACACGGCTCGATGCTGCCATCACCTTCATCCGCGATGTCGTCGCGACCGGCTCTGATGTCCTGATTATCGGCACCAAGAAGCAGGCCCGTGAAACGGTCGAGATGGAAGCGGTCCGCGCGGACCTCCCCTACGTGAACAACCGCTGGCTCGGCGGAACGCTCACCAACTTCCGAACCATCCAGAGCCGCATCAAGCACCTTCAGACGCTTGAGAGCTCGATGGCACGGGGCGATTACACGCGCCTGACCAAGAAGGAACAGCTCGACATCTCGAACGAGATCGAACGCATGAATCGCTACTTCGGCGGTATCAAGCAGATGGACCGGCTGCCCGCAGCCGTGTTCATCATCGATACCGTGAAGGAAGCGATCGCCGTCGCCGAATGTAAGCGCCTGAACATCCCGATCGTGTCGCTCGTCGATACGAACTGTGATCCCGATCCGGTGGCCTTCCCAATCCCGAGCAACGACGACGCGATTCGCGCGATCAAACTGATTCTCGGCAAAGTTGCGGACGCCGCCATCGAAGGTCGGGCAGCGAAGGAATCGGGAGCGGGCGCCGGCACCGGCGTCGCAGCCGAAGACTTCGAAAAGGCCGCCCAGGCCGGAGTCGATGCAGGTTCCTTCTCGGCAAGCCCGGATGACACCGGCGCCGACGAATCCGGCCCTACCGTGACCACCATCGCCGCTGGCGCAAAGCCGGCAGAAGAACCCGCAGCCGCGGCACCCGCCGCTGCCGCACCGGCCGCCGAAGCACCGGCCCAGGAGTAGAACGACCGTGGCAGTTACCACTGAGATGATCAAAGCCCTCCGAGAGGAGACTGGCGCGGGCGTCATGGACGCCAAGCGTGCGCTCGATGCCTCCGGAGGCGATGCCGCCAAGGCCAAGGCCATCCTGCGCGAGCAGGGCATGGCTGCCGCCGCCAAGCGTGCCGAGCGCGGCACCTCGGAAGGCATCATTGAAAGCTACATTCACGCAGCAGGCCGCATCGGCGTGCTCGTGGAAGTCAACTGCGAGACTGACTTCGTCGCGAAGACCGACGACTTCAAGACGCTCGCCCGAAACGTCGCGATGCAGATCGCGGCAATGAGCCCGGCACTGATTTCCAAGGACGACCCCGACCGTGACAAGCACGAGGGCTCGGACGAGGAAGTCTGCCTGCTGAGCCAGCCGTTCATCCGCGATTCGTCGCGGACGATCGAAAGCCTCGTGCAGGACGCAGTTGCGAAGACCGGCGAAAACATCCGGGTTCGCCGCTTCTCCCGCTTCGAGCTGGGCCGATAAAGGCCCGTGGCGACGAACGCGCTGCCACCCCACAAACGCGCTCTCGTAAAGCTAAGTGGCGAGGCCCTCATTGGGTCTCGCCATTTTGGTATCGACCCGGAGACGCTTCGCGACATTGCTCGCCAGATTAAGCTCGCACTCGACGCCGGCATCGAAGTCGCTGTTTCGATCGGCGGCGGCAACTTCTGGCGCGGCGCCACGCAGGCCGAAACCGGCATGGACCGGGCCACCGCCGACTACGCCGGAATGCTCGGCACCATCATGAATGCTCTCGCCCTGCAGGATGCGCTCGAAAAAGTTGGCGCCGACGTTCGGACACAGACAGCGCTACCTATCGCCCAGGTCGCCGAGCCGTACATCCGCCGCCGGGCAATTCGCCACCTTGAAAAGGGGCGTGTTGTCATCTTCGCCGCCGGCACCGGGAACCCGTTTATGACTACCGACACCGCGGGCGCGTTGCGAGCGATCGAAACCGACTGCGAAGTGCTCCTGATGGCGAAGAATGGCGTCGACGGAGTGTATGACGCGGACCCGGCAAAGGTGCCCGGCGCCGTGAAGTACGAGCACCTCACGCACATCGAAGCGATCCAGAAACGCCTCGCGGTAATGGACATCACAGCCCTCTCCATGTGCATGGAACACAGCTTGCCCATCCTCGTTTTCGACGTTGCAGAGCCTGACGCCGTGTTCCACGCGCTTCGGGGGGATAGAATCGGAACACTGGTTACTTCGACACCGGAGTCTTAGACCTCCGGAAACGGCCCAATTCAAGGAGGGACTTCCATGGCCGACCCAGACGAGATTCTCCTGAATGCCGACGACAAGATGGATTCGGCGATCGACGCGTTCAAACGCGAACTTAACGGTATTCGAACCGGTCGAGCGCATCCTAGCCTCATCGAAACGCTACCCATCGACTACTACGGCGCGATGACTCCGCTCAAGCAACTCGGGACTATCAACGCGCCCGAAGCGCGGATGCTCACCATCCAGGTGTGGGATCGCGGCGCCGTCTCGGCCATCCAGAAGGCCATCCAGGCGTCAGATCTTGGACTCAACCCGAACATCGACGGTCAGACCATGCGCCTTCCGATCCCTGCGCTGACGGAACAGCGCCGCAAGGACCTCGTGAAGTTGCTGCACAACAAGACAGAAGAGGCGCGGGTCGCCGTCCGCAACGTTCGCCGGCATTCGCACGATGAACTTCGCAAGGCGGAGAAAGAAGGCGACGTTTCACAGGATGACCTGAAGCGAAGCGAAGACGAGTTGCAGAAGATCACCGACCGCCACGTCGCCGACATCGATGTCGAAGCGAAGCGGAAGGAGGCGGACCTGCTTGAAGTCTGAGCAGGCCACTGCCCCGGCCAGCGAAGCGGCCGATTTCCTCGGGGACCTGATCTCTCCGATTTCGGGCGGTCGCGTGCCTCGCCATGTGGCCGTAATCATGGATGGCAACGGGCGATGGGCAACCCAGCGCGGCCTTCCCCGCGCTGCCGGCCACCGGGCCGGCACCGAGAACATTCGGCGCGTGATCGAACGTTTCGCGGATCACGGCGTCCAGTACCTGACGCTTTACGCGTTCAGCACGGAAAACTGGAACCGTCCCCAGCGCGAAGTGCGCATGCTCATCCGGCTGCTGCGCTACTTCATCAAGCGCGAACTGAACAACCTCCACAAGAACGGCATCCGCTTGAAGATGCTCGGACACCTCGAAACGCTGCCAGACTGGCTCCAAAAGCAGGTTGATGAGGCAATTCAGCTAACGGCCGACAACGACCGGATGACGCTGAACATCTGCTTCAGTTACGGCGGCCGAGACGACATCATGATGGCCGTCCAGGCCATGATCCGTGGCGAAATTGCCGCCTCGGATGTCACCGAAGAAGCAATCTCCGAGCATCTCTCCACCGCCGGCGCGCCAGACCCGGACCTCCTGATTCGGACGGGCGGCGACATGCGCATCTCGAACTTCTTGCTCTGGCAGGCTGCCTACGCGGAACTCTATTTCACCGACACCTACTGGCCGGAGTTCGGGCGCGAAGACACCGACATCGCCCTCGCCGAGTACGGCCGTCGCAAGCGCAAGTTCGGCGCGCTGCTGCCGGAAGACCTGGAAGCGTTCGGCAAGGCTTAGCGACCGCTCAGTCTTCGCCGTGCGTGACAAACAACACTTGTGATCCTGTGTGGCGACGCGTTTAATCCATCCCCGACGGGAGGTGGAGGATGCCACGAGAATTCGCCGATAGCGCTATCTACACGATTCAGGCCGGGGACACCCTTTCGGGTATCGCCGCAGCACATGATTGCCCACTGGACCTGATCTTGGCCGCGAACTCCGGCCTGATTGGCGACGCGTCGATGATTCAGCCGGGTTGGGAAATTGTGATTCCAGGCGCGCTGACGGGAACGCGACGAAGTCCGGCGCCCGCAGGAGACGGCATCACTAGCTACACCATCGTCGCCGGCGACACCCTCGGCGCGCTCGCAGACCGCTGGGGCACGACCGTCGCCGCGATCGCCGAACTGAACGGCATCGTGAATGCGGCCCTCATCTTCGTTGGGCAGCGCATCCGCAAGCCAGGACCGACCGAAGAACCAGTGCCAGACAGCACGGCCCTTGCCGCCACCACAGAATCAGTCGAAGCGATTCCGATCGTCCCGGGCCGACTGAACTTCGTCCGCTGGCCGCTCGACATGCCGCCCGGCGTCGTCACCGGCGGCTACCGCCAGGATTATGGCAACTACCTCCACCGGGGCATCGACATCGGCCACGTAACCGTAGGCACGCCGATCTTCGCGCCAGCCGGGGGCACGCTCACAGTGCACCGTCCCGGTGACGGTTGGGGCGACGGGAGTTTCGGCAACTGCGTCGTCATCGATCACCCGGGCACGCCCTGGTGGTCCATTTACGCACACATGAGTGAAACGACGCGTTCGACCGGAGACGTCGTCGCGGCCGGGGACACCATCGGAGCAATCGGGTTCACCGGGAAAGTCGACCCGCCGGGGCCCGGAGGCGCACACCTGCACTGGCAGCTCAGCGCCCATCCCGGGTTCCCGCCAGGGTTCGAATACATCGCCAATCCGCTCGACTTCCTGGTGACCGGCTAGTTCGCGAGAGACCCTCATACCGTTCTCCCGTACGCTAACTCCTCGTGTCGAATCTCCAACTGCGACTGCTCACTGCCGCGATTGGCCTACCGCTCGTGCTCGGCGTCGCGTGGGTCGGCGGCTGGCCGTTCGCGCTGGTGTTGGGCGCTATCAGCCTCCTCGCGACCATGGAGTTCGTGCATGGCTGGCTGATCCCGTCGATGCCCATCCGCCAGGTCATCCCTCAGATACCGACCATCGTCATCGGTCCCGCCGTAGTGGTTGCAGCATCGATCGACCCGAAACTCGTCTGGGGCGGCCTCGCATTCGCCGCGCTCTTCGCGCTGCTCGGCTACCTGCCGTCTTCGAGCGCCATTGGCCCGCGAAAGCCGTATCGCGTCTACGCGTGGGCGGTGATCTATCTCGGCGTCCTGCTCGCGACATTCGTACTCGTCCGCGATGTCGAAGACGGCCGCAAGTGGTTCTTTCTCGGCCTGCTCGCGACGTTCGCGGTGGACACGGGAGCCTACGCCGTCGGCAGACTCATTGGGCGGCACAAGATGGCGCCGAAGATCAGCCCGAAGAAGACCTGGGAGGGCGCCGTCGGCGGCATTGTCGCCGGCATCGCCGCAGTCTTCGCCCTGAACGTATGGTTCGATACCGGCGTGAGTAACGGAACAATCTGGCACCTCGCCGTAGCGGTACCACCGGCAGCGATCCTCGGTGACCTGCTCGAAAGCTGGATGAAGCGCCGAATGGGTGTGAAAGACGCCTCCGGATTGCTCCCGGGACACGGCGGTTTCATGGATCGGCTGGACTCGCTGCTCTTCGTGTTCCCGGTGCTGTACCTGTTCCTCGAACTCCGTGTGCTGTAATGACCGGACCAGCCATGCACCACGACACGCAATCCGAACTCGACGAACTGGTCTTCGAAGGCAACGAAACCCCGTTGCTGTTACGAAAGTCCGTGCTCATCGGCGTGGTGGCAAGCTTCTTCGGAATTCTCGCGCTCTACCTGGCCATCACCGTAATCTTCGACGTCTCGCTGAAGATTGACGCCGAGCCGTTCCGGAACTGGGTTGAGGAACGCGGGCCACTCGGCGTGGTCGTCTTCATCCTCGCGATGGCGGCGAGCGTCCTATTCGCGCCGGTCCCGAACGCCCCCATCTTCATCGTTGCGGGACTCGCCTGGGGGCCAGTCCTCGGGACCGTCTATTGCATGGCCGGTCTGACCCTCGGTTCGGCAGCCGCCTTCTGGGTGAGCCGCCGCTTCGGGCGACGCCACCTGCCGAAGCTCATTGGGAAGAAATCCGCCGCCCGCCTGGATGGGTTGGTCGAAGACATGGGCGCGAAGGTGGTCTTCTGGACTCGCATCATGCCGGGGGTGAACTTCGACTGGATCAGCTTCGTGGCCGGGATGACTTCGGTGCCGTTCCGGACCTTCATCCTCTTCAGCTTCCTCGGCATGATCCCGCCAACCGCAATCACTGTGGCGATGGGCGACCAGCTGGGCCGCAACCCGCTCATTTCGATCGCACTTGGTGGCATCTGGGTGTTGGCGATCCTTGCCTCCGGGGCCTACTTTTGGCTCCGCCGAAGGAAGTCCCGAAGAGATTCAGCGAACCAGCGGAATTCGAGGGCAAACCCCGAGACCGAATTGGGATAAATCCCAACGGGTGATCAGGGAAGCGCCTATCCGCGTAAGACATAGAGGAGAGGACAATTCGCCTCAGTTCACGGGGTGGTATTCGCAATGTCAGTAGCACAATTTCCTAAGTACCTTCGAATCATCGGCGCGCACACGTCGAATGAGACCGAGCATCGCGAGCCGACGCCAATCCGGAACTTCGACAAGGACATCACCACGGGTGTAGCCACCCGCAAGGCGCTTCTCGACCGCATCGAAGCGATCGGCGCAATCGCCCCGAACGCTCCGCTCTCGTTCCTCGTGGTCAAGGTTGCTGGATGCAAAGGCGTCGAAGGCGAGGACCAACTCCGCCTGATCGCCTCTCGCATTAGCGAGCTCACCCGCGGCGTCGATGTCGTCGGGCGCCTCACTGGCACGAGCTTCGGCATCGCCCTCCAAGGCGCGGGATACACCGCCGCCGGCGCCGTCGCCGCGCGCCTCACGCACCACCTGAACCGTCTCGCAGAATTGAGCCCGTCGATTTGCATCACGGTTTCAGCGGCCACCGGCACGGGCGTCAACGCCGAGACCCTGCCCCACGCGGCCATGGATACTTACGAGCCCTGCTGCGGATAAGCTTGCGGCACCGCCGCCGCACTCCACGTCGTTCGAGGTTTGTCGTTCGAAGCTAGCGTCAGGCCAGCGGCACGCTCAGGTCGTCATTTAAGTCCAGCACCACAGCGACTTCCTTGCAGTTCGTGAAGAACGGGCAGCGGACGCATTCGTTCCAGACCTTCTGGGGAAACTCCATCACGTTCGCCAGCCTGAAGCCCTGCTTTTCGAAGAAGCCCGGCTTGTAGGTCAGCGCGAACACCCGGTCGAGTCCGAAGTTGCGCGCGTCTTCGAGACAGGCCCCGACGATTGCGGCGCCGATGCCCTTGATCTGCGACTGTTCGGCGACCGCGAGCGAACGCACCTCCGCCAGGTCCGAGCCCATGATGTGGAGCGAGCCTGCACCGACGATTTCGCCGTCAATGCGAGCGACCTTGAAGTCGCGGATAGCTTCGTAGATTTCGCCGATGGGCCGATGCAGCATGTCGCCCTTGTCGGCCCAGTAGGTCACGAGTTTGTGGATACCTTCGGCGTCGGAAAGCTTCGCCGGTTCAATACAGAGCACGCGGGACTCCTTGGTTTGAGAGAAAAGAGGAAAGACGAAAGAGCAAAGAGTTAGGAGCCGCGGCGAACAGGGGCGACGTGCGTAACGTCGCCCGGGGAAACCTCATGAACTAGAAGCGCCTGCATTATGAACAGTGTAGCGGCGCAGCGAGGCAACACGGAAGAGAGCCGGCATAAGAAGAATTTGCAATTGACGATTTTCGATTGACGGCACTAACGACCGCGTTTTCTGAGCACGACCGTTAAGGGGACGGATGCGCACGGCGGGCCTACAAAGGCCAACCACCGCCCGGCTAATCACCCAAGGTCGTAGGGGCGTATTGCAATACGCCCCTACCGCCTGGCTAATCCGCTCCCGCAGTTCGCAGTTCGTCATTCGAAGTTCCGTTTCCTTCACGGTCGGACGCGCCATTACGTCCCGTTTGGCCGACATTCGCCTGATTCGGGCGTTACCCTTCTCCAATGCGTGTTTCTCTCATGGGCCAGGCGGCGTTTGGCGAAGCTGTCCTCAAGAAGTTGCTCGAAGACGGCGTCGAAATCGCCGGGGTGAGCGCCCCCGCTCCCGCCGGCGACCGCAAGGACCCGCTCTGGGCGACCGCCGAGGCCGCGAACCTGCCCCTGGTCGCGACGCCAGCCCTGAAGTCGCCCGAAGGCCAGGCCGAGTGGGCCGCGCTCAACGCCGAACTCTGCGTGATGGCCTTCGTCACCGACATCATCCCGAACGCCGTGCTGAAGCTGCCGCCGAAAGGCACCATCCAGTACCACCCGAGCCTGCTCCCGCTGCACCGCGGTTCGAGCGCCATGAACTGGCCCATCATCAACGGCGAAACCGAGACCGGCCTGAGCGTCTTCTGGCCCGACCAGGGCATCGATACCGGCCCCATCCTCCTCCAGAAGACCTGCCCCATCGGCCCCGACCAGACCATGGGCGACCTCTACTTCAACCACCTCTTCGGCATGGGCGTCGATGCGCTCGCCGAATCTGTCGCGCTGGTGGCCGCCGGGCAAAGCCCCACGCATCGACCAGGACCACCGGCTCTCGACCTACGAGCCGCCCTGCGGCGAAGGCCACGGCCGCATCCGCTGGTACAAGCCGGCCGATGTCATCTACAACCTCATCCGCGGCTGCAACCCGGCCCCCGGCGCCGTCGCCACCTTCGGCGAACTCGAATTCAAGATCTTCGATGGCCGCCTGACCGGCCAGCAGGAACCCGGCATGCCCGGCCGCGTCCTCCGCATCGACGACGAAGGGCTTCGACATCCGCCTCAACGGCGGCGTCCTCCGCGTCCTCCGCGTCCAAACCAAAGGCGCGAAAAGAGTCGGCGCAGGCGAGTGGGCGAAGGACGTTGGGCTGGCGGTAGGTTCCCGGCTGGGGTAGCGCTCAAGGGGCGAATCGTTCCCATTCCGGAAAAAGCCCAGCCTGAACCTCGGGCGCGGGTTCTAGGAACTCACTCCCATAAATGTAGTTGGTGATCATGCCAGTGAGCCGCCATTTTTCGCCTTCGAGGCTCCAATACGTCCCAAATGACACCCGTATCGTGTCGGCACCGCCGAAACCGGGCGGGCTGTTGATGATGGCAGTGATGATGGCGACATGGCGCTCGGGCTGGCTGTTCAAGGCATACACCTCGAGCGACCCCGCGCCGTAAGAATCGGACAGGTCGCGGCGCGCCGAGCTACCAAAGTACGACAGTTGTTCGACCACCTGGGCTACAGGCACTACTCCGCCCTCGGACCTCCATCGACCGACGTAAAGCCCTTCGAACGTTTCTCCCACAGTGAAGCACTGAGGACCACCGATGCGTGGGGGAACGTCGGCTTCCATGCAAGTGATCGTTCGGGAGCGGAGGCGCTCTATAAGCAGATGCACGTCACCCGTTTGCAGCGACTCGCGTAGGGTCAGGCTAAAGACCCAGAACGGGTCCTCGGGGTGTCGCACCGTTCTTGGATCCGATTCGGGCGGCGCGACGCTGCCCGTCCCGACCGCCTGAGGTGTCGGAGCGGCGGTGGGGCCCTCCCCACACGCCACGAAAAACAAGCTGAGCACCAAGGCAGCGGACACGCCTAGAACCGAAAAGTTTGTCAGCCGATTGGAACCTGCCACTTATACACCCAAGAAGAGGAGTCCCCGGCGTACATTTGCTTGCCACAGTACAGATTCGGGTTCACCGAGGAAACTGGCGAATCATTACGCAGCTCGAAGTGACTATGGGCACCCTGGTAGCAGCAGTTGCAAGGATCGCAAAGAGGCGTACACCAACAGCCCGAGCCGTCGCAGCAAGGATTGTAACATGTGTTTCCGCAAGGACACGAAGTTGGCACCGAACCGAGCGTCAGTGCCGATCCGTAGTAGTTTGGCCACGACTCCGCAGCGCGGTTCGCGACGTGACCATAGTAGACCGCTCCGAACTTAGCCCAGTACGGCGTCCCCGGGGCCGAGTAAAGTTCGACATACACTCCGTCGGACCAGGGTGAGCCGTACCCAGAACAAAGTGACCAGTGACCGATATGAATGCTCTTGACATTGCTGGAGGCTTTGAATATCAAAGAACCCGTTCCGCCGATGTCGATCGGGCTGGCATTCCCGTAGTTCCGGGGGTGGTATCCGTCGCCGCAGTAGTTATCCAGGGCTGTGATCTGGCCGGAGACCGGTGCATATAGATAAAAGTTGTCGTAGATCGTCATCGGAATCTCCCTGAAACACGTTTGAGCTCCGCGCTAGGCCCGCGACAATGATCCGGCCAGAGCAAGAGCCTCGGGTTCGGACGAATTGTTTTCGACACGCAACTGGTGAAGCCGGCCGTCTCGCGTCCACTGGAAAACAAATCCGAGGGCACTTCTTGACATCAGGCCTGGCCCGGGGAGCCCCTGAATTTTCACAGGCGGATAGGTCACTCCGTCCACGTTCGTGGGCCAAACTGGAAATGGCTGCAAGAACACTTCCGTCGCCGTCACCTCGACTGACCGCTCCCGCGCACCAGAATCGGGGTCGCGAGCGTCGTACCCAACCGCCAAAAGCACGACTTGGCCAGCCTGATTTCGGACCACCTGAATCGGGCCATCCTGTCGCAACCCGTGCGACGCAGGCTCAATAACCCAGAACTCGAACTCAGCGTCGTTCCGCGCATCAGAAGGGCGGACGAACGTTCTGCCGCTCACGTTGGAGTTCGGGCCTTCGAGAACAGGCAGCAAGCCGCTTAGGACGACATCCGAAGGGAGCGGGATGTCGGCGGACGGCAAGATGAGGAAACCCCCGTGCCGCTCGAACTTCGATTCTTGAGCGAGGATCCGAGACGCGAGCAACTGAGGAGCTGCCGCAAGCGCGCCCAGCAAGGCTCCGCCTTTGAGCACCCCTCGGCGCGTTCGTCGAATGTTCATCTCACGACCTCCAGTCTTTTGCTTCCGAGGGAACCGACAGCGTGAGCTCGGGCGTCCACTCTTGGCGGCGTTTGTGCAGGCTTTGAAACATCCGGATCTGCGTCCGGGCGAATATCCGGTGAGACTGCGCTCTCCGGGCGCGCGTAACCGCGAAAAGGAGACAGAGCGCGGCGGCGCTGGCCGCCAGGATGACACCCCAGGAACCCAATGCAGGGCGGGCCGGCGCGAGCGCAACGGCAGCGAGGGCTCCCGCGCCGACAGCCAGCATCGCAACGTGCCATTTTAGCGAAAGCTTTTCTGCGCCCGGCATGCACCCGCAGTTTGTACGGGGTCGTTGGACGAGCAATGCGAGTGCGAGGACGGCGAGAAGCCCGACCCCCAAGACTGCACCGATGCGGGGCACGATCCCGAAAAGGAGAGACAGGCCGATGGCCACCTCTGCTACGGGCACGATCGCCATTGCGAGCCGGCGAATCACGGCAGGGAACTTGTTGTAACTATCGACGGCGCGTTTGAATTGTCTACGGTCAAGGTGCTTCGTCGACCCCGCGACGAGAAATGGGACTGAGACGGCAATGGAGACGACTAAGGTGATCAAAGTGGCAGACTCACAGCGAAACTTCGCCAAAGGTTAAGCAAGTTTCGAATTAACGCAGCGCGGCGTGTTGATCTCCCTAGCCCAATTCTTGATCGTTTTCGATCAAATTCTGCACGCCGAGCGTGCAACAGGCGTAATGCAAAGGGATCCAGCTTCGGAGCTTCTCCCGCTGAGGAGGGATGTCCGTCAGGTCGAACACCTTGTGGCAAAGATCGGCGACGTGGCGGCGCACCGTCGCTGGAGCGACTTCCATCAACTCGGCCACCTCCTCGTTCGTGTAGCCCTCTTCTATAAACGCCAGGATGCGCCCTTCGGTTCCCGTCAGGAAAGGAACATGCCTCTCGCGTAGCTCACGGACCAACTCCGCCGGCTGGAGCAACCCCTCAAACACAACATCCTCCGCCCCCCCCCAGGAATCCGCATCGGCCGAACGTCTGCCGGAGGGTCCATTAATCAATACCACATCCGGATGCCGTTTTTCTACCGTTTCAACGTAAACCCCGATCCGGTCGAACGACGCTCATACGAATCCGATTCAACGAAACTGAGCCCGCGACTCCACTCGTTCGTGTACCCTTCGCACCACAACGCATTTGGAGTACCACCATGTCTGAAGCCTGGATTATCGATGGCGTCCGGTCGCCGCGCGGCGGCGGCAAGCAGGGGGTCGGCAGCCTCAGCCACATCCACCCCCAGCGCATCCTCGCGCAGGTGCTCAACGCCCTCCAGGAGCACGCCGGCTTCGACCCCAAGGACGTGGAAGACGTCGTCATGGGCAACGGCTCCGGCGTCGGCGACCACTCGATGGACATCGCCCGCATGGCCGCCCTCGATGCCGGCTGGCCGATCACCGTCCCGGGCGTGACGCTCCATCGCTTCTGCGGTTCGGCCCAGCAGGCCGTGAACATGGCCGCCATGGGCGTGCTTTCCGGCCAGCAAGACCTCGTCGTCGCCGGCGGCATCGAATCCATGTCGCGCCCGGCCAGCCTCAGCGTCGATGGCTTCACCGCCAACAACGCCCACCTCTACGAGCAGTACCCGCTCGTGCCCCAGGGCATCTCCGCCGACCTCATCGCCAGCGTCGAAGGCTTCACGCGCGAACAGTGCGATGCCGTCGGTGTCGAAAGCCAGCGCCGCGCCGCCGAAGCGATCGACGCCGGCCGCTTCAACCGCAGCGTCGTCCCCATCTATAACAACGACGGCACGCTCGCCCTCGACCACGACGAGCACCCCCGCCCGGGTTCGACCGTCGAGAGTCTCGCCGCGCTGAACCCCTCGTTCGCGAAGATGGGCGTCATGAGCCCGCCGAACGACACGCGCACCTACGACGAAATCTGCATGGCGGTGTACCCGCAGGTGAAGCAGATGAACCACGTCCACCACGCCGGGAACTCCTCGGGCGTGGTCGATGGCGCGAGCGCACTGCTCATCGCCTCGCCCGAGTACGCGAAGGCGCACGGCCTCAAGCCGCGCGCGCGCATCATCCAGACGGCAACCGCCGGCAGCGAGCCGGTCATCATGCTCACCGCCCCGGCGCCCGCCACCCAGATGGTCCTGAAGAAGGCCGGCATGTCGAAGGACAACATCGACCTGTTCGAGATCAACGAAGCCTTCGCCGCCGTCGTCCTCAAGTGGCAGAAGGAAATGGACATCGACAACGAGCGCCTGAACGTGAACGGCGGCGCCATCGCCCTCGGTCACCCCATCGGCGCCACCGGCGGCATGCTCATCCAAACCGCCATGGACGAACTCGAACGCCGCAACAAGTCCACCGCCCTCATCGCCATGTGCACCGGCGGCGGCATGGGCACGGCGACGATCATCGAACGGGTGTAGCGGTCGTCAGTCGTCAGTCGTCAGTCGTCAGTCGTCATCAGTCACCGTGACGCGCAAGCGTCGCCAAGCAGGGCTCGTCCGCTGCTGACGACTTATGACTAAAGACTGACGACTTCGGGCATCAGCTCGGGTGCGTCATGTCCATCGGCACCACCCAGGCATCGAACTCCGCTTCGGTGAGGTACCCCAGCTTGAGCGCGGCCTCTTTCAGGCTCGTGCCTTCCTTGTGCGCGGTCTTGGCGATTGAGCCCGCCTTGTCGTAGCCGATGTGGCGGTTCAGCGCCGTCACCTGCATCAGGTTCTTGGCCAGGTTCTCCTCGATCCGGGGCAGGTTCGGTTCGATGCCGATCGCGCAGTTGTCGTTGAAGGCGGCGCAAGCGTCGCCGAGCAGTTGGATGCTCATGAGCGTGTTGTGGACCATCACCGGCTTGAACACATTGAGCTGGAAGTTGCCCTGGCTGCCGCCGAAAGCCACCGCCGCATCGTTCCCGAAAACCTGCACGCATACCATCGTCATCGCCTCGGACTGCGTGGGATTAATCTTGCCGGGCATGATGCTGCTGCCCGGTTCGTTCTCCGGGATGGTCAGTTCGCCGATGCCGTTGCGCGGACCTGAGGCGAGCCAGCGGACGTCGTTCGCGATCTTCATCAGCGCCCCCGCAAGCGTCCGAAGCGTCGCGCTGGCCGCCACCAGGGCATCGTGCGCGGCGAGCGCGGCGAACTTGTTCGGCGCCGAAACGAACGGGTAGCCAGTCTCCTTCGCGAAGTACGAAGCGGCGAGGTCGCCGAACTTCGGATGCGCGTTCAGCCCCGTGCCGACCGCGGTCCCACCGATCGCCAGTTCGTAGAGCCCTTGTTCCGCGTGCCGGACCCCGGCCAGTGCGAAATCGAGTTGTGCGACCCACGCGCCGACTTCCTGCCCGAGGGTGATCGGCGTCGCGTCCTGGAGGTGGGTGCGACCAACCTTCACGATGCCAGCGAACGCTTCCGACTTCTTCGCGAGCGTGTCCCGCAACTTCTGCACGTTCGGGTAGAGCTGGCGATGCAGCTCTTCGACCACGGCAATGTGCATAGCCGTCGGGAAGGTGTCGTTCGAGCTCTGGCCGCGGTTCACATCGTCGTTCGGATGGATGGGTTTCTTCGAACCCATCACGCCGCCTGCCATTTCGATGGCGCGGTTCGAGATGACCTCGTTCGCGTTCATGTTCGATTGCGTGCCGGAACCGGTCTGGAAAACGACCAGCGGGAAGTGGTCGAGCAGCGCGCCCGACATCACTTCGTCGGCAGCTTTCGCGATCAGGTCAGCCTTTTCGCGCGGCAGTTCGCCAAGGTCGGCGTTGGCGAGGGCAGCACCCTTCTTGAGGATGCCCATCGCGCGGACAATGCTCGGCGCCATGCGGTAGCGGTCGACGCCGATGGGGAAGTTCTGGAGGGAGCGCTGGGTCTGAGCGCCCCAATAGCGGGAAGCATCGACCTCGATAGCGCCGATGGAGTCTGTTTCGGTACGAGTTGGCATGCCCAGAGTTTAGCGCGAGGGAGTCGCCGCCGCCGGAGCGCTGGCTAACCCCAGCGGCGACTACCCATGGAGAACACCCATGACCGAAATGCAGATGAAAGGCATCTGGTTTGCGGCAGATCAAGCACGAATCGTGCCCGGACAAAAGCCGAACGGAAAAATGCCAGATAGGCAACGGTGACCAGCACGCCAGCGGCGATTCCGTCGCGCAACGAATGCCGGAAGTCGCTTTCGCTGGCCAATGTCATAGCGAGAGCAATAGTCAAGTCCAAACTCACAGTCGGACAGGCCATTAATGTGTGACGTATCTCGCTGTCGCTACCCGGCCGTTCTTGGTAAAGCCCCTATACTCCGGGACGGCCCGGCAGCCCCGGGAATCGAGGAGGAACCAATGCGTTCAAAAGGCATAGCAACAGCGGCGGTCCTTGCATTGCTTGGATTAGCGGTAATTTTCCCCGTCGCGGCATACGGCGGCGGCGACGACGACAAGGGACAGCAAATCCAATCGCTCGACGCGATCAATTCCAGCTTCTCGTTCCAGGGAAGACTCTCGAACGGGGGCGAACCTGCCAACGGTTCGTATGACTTCGATTTCTACCTGTACGACGCACTAGCCGGCGGGAGCCAGGTTGGCAGCACATTCTCAGCGGCGGGAGTGGCCGTTTCTGCCGGATTGTTCACCGTCGATCTGGACTTCGGCGATGTCTTCCATGGAGCCCAGTACTACCTGGAAATCCAGGTCCGCCCTGGCGGCGGCGTGGGAGCGTTCACGGTGCTCTCGCCGCGCGAAACGCTGGGCGCCGTCCCGAACGCGCACTACGCAGTCGAGGCGGGCTCGATCCGACTACCGTACTCCAGCTCCACCAGCTATGACGGCGCGATGCTTGATGTCTCGAACAGCAGCGCGTTCGCGAACTCTGTGACGCTCCTCGCACAGGCCGGTGCCGGGCGGGCCATCGTTGCCTCCAGCGGAACCGGAACCGCCGGGCTGTTCAGCTCGAGCAGTGGCACGGCGCTCGATATTGATGGCGAAATCAAGGTTTCCGGCAGCCATCCGGCTGCTTTTGTGCATGTTGCCTCCGGAGGCAGCTACGTCTCGGTCATCGATAACCCGATCCTCAATGGCGACCCGGACGCAATCGTGATCGCGACTCACGTGTACAACCCGCCCGGGCCGGGTGCTTCGATCTACCAGACATCGCCGTACAGCGTTTAGTACAACCCTTTGATTTCAAAGTGGACCGTCTACAACGATGACAGCAGCCCAATCGCGGCGAACACTGCATTCTTCATCCTGGTCATCAAGCAATGACACGGAGCAGGATTGCTACCGCTGAGGTGCCGCGATGCACCTGAAACACATTCGCTGGCCGGCGCTGCTGTTAGCCGTCGCAGCGTTCGCCGCTGTAACCACAGTCTGGGCGCAAACGGGCGGCGGCTACGACGCTTCATATAACGGTGTCAGCGGCGGCGGGCAGACGATGTCCGGCGGTGGCTACCAGCTGCAGACCAGCGCCGGCCAGGCCCTCGCCGGCAATTCGTCCGCCGGCAGCACCTACTCGCTGGATATCGGAGTACTCGCCGGGGGAGCGGGCGCGGCGGCGACCCCTTCGGCTTCGCCGAGTGCATCTCCATCGGCTTCGGCCTCTCCGTCCGCATCCGTAACGCCTTCGGGCACCATGTACCCCTACAAGGGTTACGGGCCGCAGGTGGCTAAGGACGGAGTCAACTAGTTACAGGCACCAGGTTCGAGAGATGCGAGCGGCATCTCTCGATCGGTCACAGCTCCCACCGCATCCCAGAACCAATTTGTTCCATTCAAACTCGCCGAATCGAGTTCAGTCTTGCTAATCCGCGGTGGTTCGAGTTCACAACTCAATTACCCACGGCCCCCTGTATTGATTGCATCAATCTATCCGAACGATAATTGCGATGGCGCATAAGCGCTTTATCACTCGCGGCACGTTCGCCGGAAGGATGGTCGGGAATGCAAAGGAAAGTGGCAGCTGAGGCAGTAGGTACGTTCGTCCTCGTGCTCGGGGGATGTGGAAGTGCGGTAATTGCCGGGGGCGCAATCGGCGCCCAGGGAGTCGCGATTGCCTTCGGTCTCACTGTGCTCGTAATGGCTTTCGCCGTCGGCCCGATTTCGGGAGCGCACTTCAACCCGGCGGTGACCATCGGCCTCGTCGTGGGCAAGCGCTTCGAAAGCAAGGACGCCCTGTACTACATCGTCGCCCAGGTAGGTGGAGCCATCTTCGCTGGTGCGGTGTTGTATGTGATTGCCAGCGGCCTCGATGGTTTCGATGCCTCCGAGGGCTTCGCCGCCAACGGCTACGGCGACCACTCGCCTGCCGGCTACTCGCTGATGGCAGGGCTCGTCTGCGAAATCGTCATGACAGCGATCTTCCTGGTCGTGATTATGGGGGCGACTTCGAAGAAGGCCTCCACCAGTTTCGCTCCTATCGCTATCGGCCTCGCGCTCACGCTGATCCACCTGGTGAGCATCCCAGTAACGAACACCTCGGTGAACCCGGCCCGATCGACGGGTGTTGCCTTGTTCGTCGGCGAGGGCTGGGCCGTCGGGCAGCTTTGGTTGTTCTGGATAGCACCGATTATCGGCGGGGCCGTCGGAGCGCTCGTCTGGCGATACCTCCTGGAGGACCAGGGCGATTCGGTGGTCACGGCGCCCGGCCCTGAGTTGCAGCCCACCGGAGCCGCAGGCGGCCAGTAGGGTCGGCTTTTACAACTCTCGCTGGAAGTACTCCAGCACCCGGCGCTCCTGGTATTCGAGTCCCTTTGCGTCGCGAGGCATATGGCGCTCTTCGGGGAAGACAAGCAGATCGTAGTCCTTGTTCGCCTCGGTGAGCGCGACGATGAGCCGGGCCGTATGCCGGAACTGGACGTTCTCATCGACCATGCCATGGACGATGAGCAGCTTGCCGCGCAGCTTCGCGACGTGGGTGAGGACTGAGCTGTCCTTGTAGCCCTCTGGGTTCGATTGCGGCGTGCCCATGTAGCGCTCGGTATAGCCGGTGTCGTATCCGTCCCAGTCAGTCACAGGAGCGCCGGAAACGCCAACCTTAAAAACCTCGGGCGCGCGCATCATCGCCATGCAGGTCATGTAGCCGCCGTAACTCCATCCGTAGATACCAACGCGGGACGCATCGACCCAGGGCAACTTCGCCATTTCGCGGACGGCCGCGACCTGGTCATCGACCTCGACTGTTCCCATGCGGTCGGCGAGTGCGGCTTCGAATTCGAGTCCCCGGTTCGCGCTCCCGCGGTTGTCCACCTTCAGGACGATGAACCCTCGCTGGGCGAGGTACTGGGCGCGAAGGTCGACCGTCAGCGACCAGTCGTCGACGGCGCGCTGGGCATGCGGACCGCCGTACACGGAGACGATCAGCGGGTACTTCTTGCCGGATTCCATCGCACCGGGCTTGTAGACCATGCCGTACATCTTCGAACCATCGGCGGCGGCAAACGTCATAGTTTCGGGCGGCGCGAGGCCAAGGGCATCAGCGGTCGCTTCCCGGTTTTCGAAGACCACGAATTAAGCGAGCCGTCGGCATCGCGAATGGCAACCTGAGGGCCATGTTCGCGCGTGCTCCAGGAGTCGATGAACCGGCCGCCGGACTTCGCGACCGAAACCCCATGGAACCCGGGTTCGGTTGTGAGACGCGTAGTCGCTCCACCGGCGATTGGCACGGAATAGAGGTGCCGTTCAAGCGGCGACTCTTTCGTCGCGACGAAGTAGACCACCCCTGCAGCCTCATCCACGCGGGCGATGTGCGTGATCATCCAATCGCCGGAAGTGAGCTGTCGGCAGCCCGGAACCGTCCGCGTCGTACCGGTAGAGGTGAGCGAAGCCGCTGCGCTCACTCAACCAGAGGAACCCGCCGGATTCGAGAAAGGCCGTGTCTCCCTGGAGGTTCAGCCACGGCTCCTGGTGTTCCTCGAGCAGCAGTGTCGCGGCGCCCGAAGACTCGAACGTAAACAGGCGCAACGTTCGCTGGTCGCGCGACAGGATCTGTGCCGAAAGAACGCCGTCCGGTCGCCAGCCGACTCGCCCGATGTAGATGTCGGTGTCTCCACCAAGGTCCATCCACGTCGTCTTGCCCGGTTGCGAGTTCGACAACGCCAAGTTGCAGGATAGCGTTCGGCTCCCCGGCAAACGGGTAGCGGTGCGGCTCGTTTTCGACCGCCGACTTGCCCTGGTGGACGATCGTGTAGTCCTTGATGTGCCGGCTGTCAGCGCGAATGTAGGCGATGTGCGAGCCGTCCGGGCTCCACCAGAAGCCCCGATCGCGGTCGAGTTCCTCCTGCGCGATGAATTCCGCGAGGCCGTTCGTAATTCCCGGTTCGGCGCCGCTAGTGAGCTTCCGAGCTTCGCCGCCGACGATCGGCAAGCACCCACAGCTCGTCGTCCCGGACGAACCCAATCATCGTCCCGTCAGGGCTGAGTCGAGGGTCGATAGCGCCTTCGGAGCCGCGCACTTCGGCGACCTCGGCATCGCCGATGCTCGCCCAGAGCTTGCCGCCGCCGGGAACGAGCAGGACCTGCTGGCTGGACTTCGAAGCGAACTGATAGTCGGTAACCCCGAGTTCGCGCAGGCGCGCACGCTCGCGGCGCAGTTCTTCCTCGCGCGAAAGTGCCGACTCGTTGGTGCTTGCCGGCGGTGGACCAGCCAGCACCCGGCGTTCGCCCGTCGCGATGTCGTAGCGCCACAGGCTTCGGACAAGGCTCCCCTCGGCGCTAAAGAGGTAGGTCACGCCGGTTCCATCAGGCGTGAAACCAAGTCGGGCCGGGACAACGGTGCCCGGGCGAGGAAAGCTCGCGACCTGGCTCAAGCGTGAGCGATTCGTAAGGCTTGGTCACGAGTTGAAGGCCTCCGCACGCAGCGATTCAATTTCCGGAATTGTCTTCGGTATGGCAGCGGTCAGCACCCGGCTGCCGTTTTCGGTGATGAGCACATCGTCTTCGATGCGAATGCCCCCGAACTCTCGCAAGGAGTCGACCTTCGCCCAATTGACGCAGTCGGCGAACTCGGTTCGTCGCTGCGGGTCATCCAGTAAGGCTTTGATGAAGTAGATGCCCGGCTCGATGGTGACCACGTATCCCGGCTGCAATGGGAGGTCCGCACGCAACCACTTCAGTCCGAAGCGGTCGCTCGCCGTGCGCCCGGCCAGGCATCCGCCGGCATCGTGCGTGGAAAGGCCGAGCATGTGGCCGAGGCCATGCGGGAAGAACAGCGCATGCGCATCGCGGTCCACCAGGCCTGCCGGCAGATCCTTTCAGGATGCCGAGGTCGGCCAGCCCCGAAGCAATCTGGTGGCAGGCCGCGAGATGCAGATCCTTGTACTCGACGCCAGGTCCTTCGCGGCCTTGATCGCCGCTTGCTGCACATCGAGGACGAGTTGGTAGATGTCTCGTTGGGCACCTTCGAACCGGCGACCGACGGGGAAGGTCCGCGTGACGTCGCTGGCGTAGCCCTCGAACTCCGCGCCCGCGTCCATCAACACGATTTCGCCCTCGCGCATCACTCGCTGAGTCGGCGAAAAGTGGAGCACGGCGCCGTTTGAACCCGTACCCACGATTGAGCCGTAGGCCGTGCGTTCGGCGCCGGCCCGGAAGAACTCCGCCTCCACTTCAATCTGAAGCTGGCGCTCCGTGAGTCCCGGGCGAGCCTGACGAAGCGCGTAGATGTGGCCAGCGGCAGAGGCATCGGCCGCGCCCTGCATCAGTTCGATTTCCGCAGCGTCCTTGGCCCGGCGCGCTTCGGCCACTTCGGTGGACAGTCGTTCGGCGAGGGTCTCGTCAATGTCGAGTTCCAGGGAGCCCCAATTGCGAATTCCGTAGCCGCCTGCTGAGTGAGTAATGTCATGGTTGCCGAGAATGGCGAGCGGTTCGGCGCGCCGTTGCTCCAGCCATGGCTGCAGCTGGGCCAGCGGCTTCACGGTAAGTCCCGTGCGGGTCGCCAGTTCTACGTGGTCGACGCCGTCCCCTACCCAGACGCGATCCTCGAGGTCCGCCTCCGGGGCGAAGAGCAGCCAGCCCGATGCCTCATCGAAGGTGACGACGGCGCCGGGCAGTTGCGCGCCGGCAAGGTACGAGAACTCCGGGTGGGCGTGGAATTCGTGGTACTGGTCGGTCCCCTGAACTGGAACGTGGAGTCCAGAGGGGATGATTACTGCACCGCGAACGAGGCCCCAGTCGCGGCCGATGCGTTCGCGGCGGGCCGTCACGGCAGAATTCGATTGCATCGGACACAGTGTATTCGGTCAGGCGTGCTGATAGTTGGCGGCGGCTGCCGCCATCGAGGTCGCGATCTCTTCGCGCAGCTCAGGTGGGCCGATCACGAGCGCCTCGGGACCCCAGCCGCGGACCCATGGCGTGATTTCCAGGAGGCTCGGCAGGCTCACGCGCAGCTGGACGCCACCATCCTCGATGTCCTCGAGGCGCTGGCTGGGATGCCAGTACGTCTCGCGAATCCTTGCCGCCACCGCCGCCGAAAAGTTGATCGTGACCTCGTGCTGAATCTCCCCGAAGACAGCTCCACCCCAACTCTGGCGAAGCTGCTGGGCAATGTGTTCGACGTCACCCGGCTCGAACTCTTTCGCCGTGATTTTCACTTCCAGGATTCGGTCGAGCTTGAAGACCCGGACCTGGTTGTGCTCTGAACTGAACCCGACGACATAGGTCCCGCTCTGGGTGTGATCGAGGATGTACGGATCGATGTCCGTGGTGCGGGCGTTGGCGTGGCTCGCGGACCGGTACGAGATCGTGGCCGTCCGGTTCGCCGCCCAGGCTTCGGTCAGGCGCCGAAGCGATTCAATGTAGGCAAGATTGGTCGGGAGTTCGCCATATTCGTGCACGGTGCGACGCATATGTCCGGCGAGACCCTCGGGCACGGCTTCGGCGACCTTCTCCAGGGCCGACACGCCATCGGGATCGCGCTCGTCTGCAGATCGAAGCATCAGGCGCGTTGCGAAGTACATCGCGCGTGCTTCCTGGAGCGTCAGGCGCACGGGTCCGAACACTAGCGTCGCCCCCGGCATGAGCTTCCAGCGACGCCCCTCGTAGATGAGCGGGATACCCAGCTCACTTTCAAGTGCAGCAATGTCGCGCTGGATAGTGCGCTGGCTGTAGCCCAGCTCGTTCGAAAGTTCCGCGCAGCTAACGTTGCCGCGCTTTACGAGCAGTTCGCGAATGCGAACGAGCCTGGTGGCTCTGCGAGTCTGTTCAGTCAATCAGCACCGCCCCTTCTGTCATGTGTCGCCGGGACCAGAGTCTCCGCCGCATTGAGACAGTACCGTTCAAACGCGACAGAAAATGTCGCGATTCCGAGGTGTTTCTCGGAGTTTTGTGAATTTTTAGACAATCTCTGCCGTTGTGCAACATCTGTCGAATTCGGCAAATTGGCAACAACGTATTGACGCTCTCGGCCGGCGTGGCGGAGACGGGAACCGCCGCCTGTCCTAGGATCTTCCTATGCCAGAACCCCGCGAATTTGGACCCCTTGCGCACATTCGTCCGGAAGCGATTGGCCAACCAGGACAGCGACGCTTCCGACTGATAGCGATGAACGATGTCGGGGAGTCCGCGTTTCTGTGGCTCGAAAAAGAACAGCTGATCGCGCTCAGCGACGCCATCGAAAACGTCCTCAAAGACGAAGGGTACGACCACCAGGTCCGCCCGATGGATGATTTGCCCGAAGAACCGGTCTATCCACTCAACCCAACCATCGAAGTGCGCCTCGCCCAGTTATCGATGGGCGTGAACCGGGAGACACGCGCTGTCGTGTTGATCTGCGCCGACGGCCCGACCGAAGAGGACGACACAACCGCGGTGACGATGAACTTCGATTACCGCCGCGCCTTCGATCTTCGCCGCGTCATCGCTGAAGTTGTGGCTGCCGGCCGCCCTGCGTGTCCGCTGTGTACGGCTCCGATGGACCCAGCGGGACACGTTTGCGTGCGCACCAACGGACACAACCCGCACTAGACGTCCCGCCCCGCGGAATACCAAGACCTTTTCCGTCCTGAACACGCGACCCGTGGTTCCGCGCTAGAATCGCGTCGCCCGAAGACCAACACCCCGGGCGATGGAGTCTCCTCATGAAGCTCGGGCTGTTTCCGCCCCTTTCGGCGCCGATCGCCACCCCTGAATACATCGAGACAGTTGCGATCGCGGCAGAGCGCATCGGATTCAACTCTGTCTGGGCGCCCGAGCATGTCGTCCTCTTCTCCGAACACGCCGAGTCGCGGTATCCGTATTCGGTCGATGGACAAATTGGAGTGCCGCCGAGCGCCGGCATCCTCGACCCGTTCGAAGTGCTGACCTTCATCGCCGGAGTCACGAAGACGCTTCGCGTCGGTACCGGCATTGCCCTCGTCCCGCAACGAAACCCCGTGTACACGGCGAAAGCCGCGGCATCGCTCGACTGGCTCTCCGGCGGCCGCTTCGACTTCGGCATCGGCATCGGTTGGCTGAAGGAAGAGTTCGAGGCGGTCCAGGTTCCGTGGCCAAAGCGCGCCCAACGCACTGCCGAGTACGTCGAGGTCATGAAGCGACTCTGGATCGACCAGGAGTCGTCGTTCGACGGCGAGTTCTACAAGCTCAAGCCCGTCTGGCAATACCCGAAGCCCGTCCAGCAACCACACCCGCCCCTGTACTTCGGCGGCGAAACCGATGCGGCGCTGCGGCGAGCGGCATCGATTGGCAACGGCTGGTTCGGCTACAACCATGACGCGGCCTCCGCGAGAGAACGGCTCGAGGTCCTCGATTGGCTGCTCGCCGAAAACGGGCGTTCGCGAAAGGACATCCGCGTGCTCATCGCACCCGCGCGGCACCGCGCCACCCCCGAAATGCTCGAAGAATTCGCCGCGCTCGGCGTCGATGAAGTCATCCTCAGCGCTGGCGCCCGGCGGGCCGAAGACATGGTCGGCCGCATGGAAGGCCTCGCCGAAGAACTTCATGGCGAAAGCCACCAGCCTCTAGGAGAATCCGATGGCATACGAAACCGTACTGACCGAATCTCGCGGCGAAACCGGCGGCATCCTCTGGGTGACGCTGAATCGCCCGGAAAAGCTCAACGCATTGAGCATGACGCTGTTCGATGAACTTCGACAGGTCTTCCAGAACGCGCGCGCCGACCGCTCCGTGCGCTGCGTCGTGATCACCGGGGCAGGGCGCGGATTCTGCGCCGGTGCGGATTTTTCCGGCGGCCGGCCCGAGGGTCTCATGTACGCTTCCGCCGAATCTCCAACGGACCTCGAAGGTGCGCGGCTGTTCTTCCGCAACGAATCGGAGACCTACCTCGCTCTGAAGCGGCTCGATGTGCCGGTCATCGCATCGATTAACGGCGTCTGTGTCGGCGCCGGATTCGACATGGTTGCCCACTGCGATATGGCGGTCGCCTCAACCGCGGCACGGTTCCAGGTGGCATATGTGAAACGCGGGCTGTTCGCCGACCTTGGCGGCTTCTATTCGCTGCCGCGAGTGATTGGCTGGCGAAAGGCCATGGAAATGATGACTACGGGCCGCTTCATGTCGGCCGAAGAAGCCCACGGTGCCGGACTCACGAACTATCTCGTCCCGCCTGAAGAACTCGAAGCCAAGACCATGGAGCTCGCGCTTGCGGTCGAGGCCGGCCCACCCCTCGGACAGAAGCTCGGCAAGATGCTCGCCTACCGCACGCAGAACATGGACTTCGAATCCGCGCTCGAATTTTCGGCGATCGCCCTTAGCACGACGGCGTCCTCGGAAGACCGCAGGGAAGGCCAGCGCTCATTCGCCGAAAAGCGCGAGCCGAAGTTCACCGGCCGCTGACATCGAAGCTGTCCTCGGCCAACGCCCAGGCGTGGCGACTCTCAGGCGTCGAAGCAGGTAAGCACGGCATCCCAGGCGAGTTCGCTGGCGATCATTCCCAGCACGTCCGGGGTTGCATCGGCCTGCGCCTGGTTACTCGTCGCCGCGTAGAGCACATCGCCGTCCGTCGAGGTATGGAACGGGTCGATAGCGCGCACCATCGAGGTGTGTACCTGGCGACCGAACTGTGTAAGTTCCCGCGCACTCAACTTCGCATCGGTCGCGACGAGGGTCAGTGTGGTGTTCTGCGTTGGCTGAGGGCTGGCCCCGGGCTCGCTTCGACCGGGCGCGAGAATATCGATGGTCCGGTGTCGCTGGCCCGTTGAACGGTCGAGGTTCCCACGAACGACTGCGCCACTCCGGTCGACTATCGCGCCAAAAGCATTGACGACAGTGACCACGAGCAGCTTCGCCCCGGCGAACTCTCGGAAGGCGGCGCCCTGGCCGCCTCGCTCGCCGCGGAACTTCACCTTGCCGACACTCGCCGAGCGCCCCGCGCCTCGCTGACCGAGCGGAACCATGCCGGGAACCGCCGCAGCGGTCGCCGCGCGGCCGAGTTCCCGATCTGGGAACACCGTGTTCTGACGAAACGCGTAGTCCCAGATAATCGCGCCGTTCACGAGCGGTATCTGTTCGGTGGAATGCTTCTTCTGAGCCCAGAGCTCGGCGACCACTCCCGCCGACGCCTCGAGCCCGAGCAGTGAACCACCAGCGAAGCAGAGCCCATGCGCCCAGTCGTAATCACCGGCAGTGCCGACCAATCCTCCGCGCTTGTCTATCGCCACCTGCCAGCCACGATCAAAGAGAAAGACGGAACACCCGGTCGGGCCTTCCTCGTATTCGGCATGACCGATTCTCAACCCGGGGAAGTCGAATCCGAGCACGCGAGACCCCGGCGGCGTCACGGGAGTCAGGATCAGGTCGTCGTTGGACTGCGGCATGAGCGGGATGATAGCGCAGGCCGCAACCTCCCCTCACGAACACCGAGACTGCGGTTTACCTGTGGACGGGCTCCAACCGCAAGTAACTAGAACGCATTGACTACAGCAACCACGAGCAGCTTTGCTCCGACGAATTCCTTGAAGGCGGCGCCTTGGTAGACTCGCCGGCATGGGACTTCTGACCTTCAGCATCAACCTCACCCTGGACGGCTGCGTCGATCACCAGGAGGGCATCGTCGACGACGAGACGAACGCCTTCTTCACGGGCCTCATGGACGAGTGCGGGGCTATGCTGTGGGGCCGCACCACCTACGAGATGATGGAGAGTTATTGGCCAGCCGTCGCCCGCGGCGACGAGGAGGCGCCGCCGGCCATGCGCGCGTGGGCGGTCAAGCTGGAGACCAAACCCAAGTACGTGGTGTCGTCGACGCGCGAGGACTTCCCGTGGACCGGCAGCCACCACCTCGCGGGAGATCTGCGCGAGGGCGTGCAGAAGCTCAAGGATGCGACCCCGGCCGGCGTACTCCTCGGCAGCGTCAAGCTCGCCACCGAGCTCGATCGCCTGGATCTGATTGACGAGTATCGGTTCCTCGTCCACCCCAGGATCGCCGGCCACGGCCCGACCCTGTACCAGGGCGGCCTGCCTGCCACTCGGAGGCTCGAGATGGTCTCGGCGAGGCCGCTCCGCAACGGCGCGGTGGCGATGCACTACCGCAAGGCCTAGCCGAGACCATCGCGAACTGCTCGCGAACCAGCGCCGCGGCAGGCGACTTCTCGCCCTGTTCTCAGCGCGGGGAACGCGACGATCTACGCCTTCACTTTGGACAGGTCTTCCAGGCCTTTCGGCACGCCCGAAACCTGGACCTTCTGCACCTCTTTAATGATGTGCTCGGCGCGTTCGCGCTGCTCAGGGGTTCCCTGCGGCAAGAGCCAGGCCGAGACGGCTGGCGTACTCGCGCTTGTTCGCGACGAACTCCGGCAGCTTGTCATAGGTCGAGGTCTGGGCGAACGTGCGGAGCACCGATTCTGGGATGACCTTCTGCATTTCGGCCCACTTGCCGGCCAGCGACATCTCGTGAAGCTGCATTCCGAGCGACTTCAGTTCGTGCACTTCGAAGACTTCGTGATAACTGCGGGTGGAACCGTAGAACGAAATCGGCTGGCGAAGGCGTTCGAGCCCCTGCTCGATTTCCGATTCGGTCTCGGCGAAGACGGTGAACCCGCCACCGCTGATTTCGATGTCGCTCCAGGTGCGGTTGCCGCGCTTGAGGCCGATGGCAACGTTCGGGAGCACAACCTCGCGCATGTACTTATCGGTCATGAAGCCATGCGGCATGACGACGTCGGCGACCTCACCCGAGACGCGCGCCATGGCGTCACCAACCAGCGCGAGGCCGATTTTCGGGTCCGAGAACTCGATCGGGCCGGGGTTGAAGTTCGGCGTCATCAGCGTGAAGTGGTAGTACTTACCAACGTAGTCGGGCTTTTCGCCGGTCCGGAAGGAATGCCAGACCGCGCGCATCATCTTGATGTATTCCTTCATGCGCGTGGCCGGGGCGCCGGGCCAGTCCGTCGAGAAGCGGTTCTGGTTGTGACCCTTCACCTGCGAGCCGAGGCCAACGGTGAAGCGGCCCTTGCTCATGTGCTGGATGTCCCAGGCCTCCATCGCGAGAACGGTAGGAGAGCGGGGGAAAGCGATGGTGACGCTCGTCTGCACTTCGAGCTTCGTCGTGTTCGCGGCGGCAAGGGTCGCGGCGAGGATGCTAGTCGTGGGATGTCTCCGGCGTCGATGCGAAGTCGTAGCCGAGCGCTTCAGCGCGCTGGGCCTGTTCGGGGACATTGGCGAGCCACCCGCCGCCGAATCCTGAGCCTACTTTCATGGTTCCTCCGTGCCACGGGGCAACGTGGCGAATTTCGTATGCGGAGCGTGAGTCTACAGATGGGGCTGCGGGAGTGCATTTGTCGCGATAAGTGCCCGAAGTGGCGTAAGGCCGCCCGTGGTTCGCACAGAAGATGGTCGCGGCCACCTCGTTCGCATACCGTGCCGGGATGCTGTTGGCTTCTGGGTTCGTGACGGTCGCCCTGGCAATGATGTTCGCAGGCGTATCGCTTGCGGTTGGTGGCTCACTCGTCCTCCGAGCGACTTCTACTGACCCGGGTCTGGAAGACCAGGGTGGTTGTGCTACGCGCATGGTCGGAGGCGTCTTCCTCGTGACGGGCGCGCTGCTTATCGTCATGGGAATCCTGATCTTCGGATTCGAACCGCACTGACCCGCCCTGCACCCAGCCCAATCCAAAATCCAAAATCCCCAATCCAAAATCGAAAGACTCTTCCCTTTACGTCAGGGTTGCCGATTGGTAGTGTTCCTTCATACACCAATGAATAATTTCGGAGAGTAGCCGCTTGGATTTCAAAGACAGCCCAGAACAGGCCGCATGGCGCCAGGAAGTCAGCACATTCCTCGCCGCGGAGAAGCCGAAAGTCTGACCCGGACGCGACGCCGCAGGAACTGATGATGCGCAGCCGCGACATGATGAAGGAATGGCGCGGCAAGCTCGCCGCCAAGGGCTGGGTCGCACCGGCATGGCCGAAGGAATACGGCGGGGCCGGCCTCGGCGTGATGGACCAGTTCATTCTGAACGAAGAATTCGCCGAAGCCCGCGCGATGAACGTCGGCGGCATGGGCACCTCGATGATCGGCCCAACCATCATCATTCACGGCAATGACGACCAGAAGAAGGAGCACCTCAGCCGCATCCTTCATGGCGAAGTGCAGTGGTGCCAGGGCTATAGCGAACCAGGTTCAGGCTCGGACCTCGCAAGCCTCCAGACCCGCGCCGTCCGCGATGGCGACGACTTCGTCATCAACGGGCAGAAGATCTGGACCTCCGGCGCGCACAACGCCGACTGGATGTTCATGCTCGCCCGCACTGACCCAGACGCACCGAAGCATCGCGGCATCACCTACTTCCTCATGGATATGAAGAGCCCCGGCGTTACCGTCCGGCCGCTCATCAACCTCGCCGGCGGCCACATGTTCAACGAAGTCTTCTTCGAAGACGTCCGCGTGCCCTCCACCAACGTCCTCGGCGAAGTCAACCGCGGCTGGTACATCGGCACCACGACGCTCGACTTCGAGCGCTCTTCCATCGGCAACGCCGTCGGTCAGCGCCAGACGCTTGAGTACTACATGCGCTTCTGGAAGCAGAACCAGAACACGCCCGCGACGGGCAGTGCCAGCGCCAAGGCGAAGGACGAATTCGCCGACCGCTGGATCGAGGCCTCAGTGGCCAAGATGCTCAGCTACGTCGTCATCACCATCCAGAAGAACGGTCGCGTCCCGAACCACGAGGCATCGATCGCCAAGCTGTTTAACACCGAACTCAGCCAGCGCATCGCTCGTACCGCCATGAAGATGACCGGCACGAACGGGCTCCTCCTCGGCCGCGACGCGCCGATGCGGGGTCGCGCGCCGCAGAGCTACATGCAGACCGTTTCGAGCACGATCGCCGGCGGCACCAGCGAAGTGCAGCGCAACATCGTCGCCACCCGCGGACTCGGTCTCCCTCGCGCCTAATTCGCGCGAACCACACCACACAAAGCGAAAGGCCCGGCATTTCTGCCGGGCCTGTTGCTTTGTGTGCTTATCCGAGCCACGGCGAGGACGGGGCGAGACGCTCGGTCGAACTGCCGGATCTCGGACGACAGTTCAAATGCTGCACGATTCGGCTTGCATTGCCACGCCGCCCAGGCGCGTCTGCCTCATCGTTGTCTCGCCCCGTCCTCGTCGTAGCTCGGGTCGAATACGTTCGAGGGCCTCCGGGGAATGGCTGTTCCACCGGAGGCCCGCTTCGCTCTATCCGCGGCTCCTAGAAGCCGGGGACGTCCTGCGCCAACGACTGCTGGACGAGAGTCGCCGACGGGTCCGGGCTGGTCGCGAGCGAACCCCAGAACGCCTGCCACTCAGAATCGGCAGCCATCTTGTCGCTGAAAGCCGCGAATGCCGTCATGTCCGGCACTTCGATGGAGTACGCCATTTGCTGCGCGCTCGGTCCACCAAAGAGGACCTGTCGAAGGCGGACCGTACCACCGAGGCGAGTGTGGATAGCCTTTGCCTTGGCCACGTTGGCGGCGAATTCGGCGGCTTTGCCCGGGCGAACGGCCCAGACCGCAAGACTTGTAACAGCCATGAGTATTGCTCCCTTTAAATCAGGGCCCCAAGCAGGGGCCGATCGTAAACGTTGCGCTCTGGTGAACTCCGCTGGCCAGGCAAAGTTCGAGTGATGGCCGGCACATAAATTCGGTTTATCGAGACGGGAAGCTGCCCGCGTCTTCAGCCCCGTCTCGCCCCGAAGCATGGCTGACTCGCGTGCGAGCGACTTCCACCGAACGGTGTATAGATCCGGCCGATTTTGAACGTCGCACTACACCGATTGAATCTTTGTGGAAATGCAATGTCGGCCCGGACCGCGGCCGTCGGACATCGAGTCCACGCTCAACGATCTCGTCGAACTGCTTGGGATCTTTCCGATCAACAATCGTTAACCCACGCCAGCGAAACTCTCACTATGGGTGACATGATCGCCACCGTCGGGGCACTCAGGTTCGCTCTTCGCCGCGAAGAGCACTCCGCCACCGTGCCCGAATTCGAGGCTCGGCCCTTCGCCCTCATGCCGGACGGTACCGAGATCCAACTGCTCAATCGCAACGGCGAAAACTTCTTGCTCATCGACCATCGCCATGACGCCGACTTGCGGACCCGTGTCGAATTCTGGGAGTGCCTCGACCGCGGCGAAGGCTCGGTTACCGGGCTCTACACCCTCGCCAACTCAGGACGATCGATTGTTCGACGGGAACCTGTCGCTTCCTAGTCTGACCCTCGGGATAAACCGAAACGGCCCGCATTGCTGCGGGCCGTTTCGTGCTTGTTAGCTGTTCCGATTTTCTACGCAATCGGTGAGATGAACTGCTTGAAGGTCGCAGGCATGAGCTTCGAGAGCTCGTCCGTCGTCCAGGTCTTGTTCCCCTGGAGCACTGCCTGCGGGGCGATGTTGTTGTAAAGGGTGATGCCGTAGCCGCGAACGCCGAAGCAGCGGCCACTGATCCAGCCGCCTTCTTCGCTGGCGAGATAGACCAGCGGGGGAGCGATGTTCGCCGGGTCCCGCTCCGTGCCCTTCGCTTCATCGGCTACCACGCGGGTGGCGCCGCCCTGGGCGCGTTCGGTCGGAACCGTGTCCGTCATGCGGGTGGCAGCGCCAGGCCCGATTGAGTTCGCGGTAACGCCGTAACGGCCGAGCGCGCGGGCGCAGCTGAGGGTGAGGCCCCAGATGCCCATCTTCGCCGCAGCGTAGTTCGGCTGGCCGGGAGCGCCGAAAAGGCCCGAACCCGATGTGAAGTTGATGATGCGCCCGCCGTTGCGGGCCTGGCGCCAGTGGATCGAAGCGAAGCGCGAGGTCGCGAACGTGCCCTTCATGTGCACCCGGACGACCGCGTCCCATTCCTCTTCGGTCATGTTGAAGATCATGCGGTCGCGGAGGATGCCGGCCACGTTCACGAGGATATCGACCTGGCCCCACTCGTTAAGGGCGGTGCGGACAAGGTCTTCGGCCTGGTCCATGTCGGAAACGTCGCCGTAGTTGGCGACAGCTTCTCCGCCTGCCTTCTTGATGTCAGCGACCGTCAATGCCGCCGGGGAGTTGTCCTGGCCCTGGCCGTCGACGGAGACGCCGAGGTCGTTCACGACAACCTTCGCGCCTTCCTGTGCGAAAAGGAGCGCTACTTCGCGGCCGATGCCACGACCCGCGCCAGTAATAATGGCTGTTTTGCCTTCGAGTTTGCCCGCCATAGGGTGCTACCTGCCTCTTGGTTGATTTGGCCGAAGTTTACGCGTGCGTGAGGGATTGGGGAATCACTCAGGGTTTTCAGGTGAAACCGAAAGTGCTCGCTCGAATTCCGCGGCAAGGGCCGTTACCTGGTTCTCGCTCAGAACTGCCTCCAGCAACCCGAGGTAGGCATCATCCTCGCTTTCGAGGTGAGCCCGCGAAAACGCATAGAGCCCGAACAGAAGTGGCTGCAGGTACTTCGCATAGTCCGTGAGGTCCCCGGCTGCGCGTGCAGCTTCGGCCACCTGGGCCAGGTCGCCAGCCATGCGCAGCAGCGTGGTGTGCTGCGCTCGCATCACATGGCAGGCGTTCGAAACCCCCGTGACGCTGGAAACGGCCGGGAAGATCGTCGTCTCCTCGGCGCGACAGCCGGGAAGCAACTGCTCCTGGAGGTACTGGAGCGCGGCATCGAGTGCCGCCATCGCAAATCGAGATTCGGCCGTCGTGACAGCGGTCGCGGCCACCTGAAGGGTGTTCAAGCCCGAATGCAGCGGTCGGCGCGACTCTCTCAGTGGCGCTGGCGTTTCGAGGAAATCCCCTTCTTCCGGATTGTCTACGGTTTCCAACTGACGATTCCAAGCACGACCGGCTTTTCGGAAAGAAAGAACTTTCCGTCCCGTTCCTTTGCAACTGAAGGAAGGACTTCGCGCATGCGCTTGGCACCCGGGCCATCCGGTTCGACGAAGAGCTGCTGGCGCACGAAGCCTTCGATCGCTTCCAACGACGGGTAGCCCATGGGGCCGCGTTCGCCGAGCCAGACACTGAAGATCTTTTCCCGCGCGAGGAGCACCGAGAGGAATTCAGGCAGCGCAGGCAGCAATGTTCGCTCCTCGCCGTGAACCGCCGGCCACACTGCGGCTGCCTGCGTCGCCGGGGCCTCGGCCAGCAAAACCGCCACGCAAAGGCGCCGCGCGGCACGCTCCATCCCCTCGATGAACGGTCCAATATCTGCGATGTCGTAACTCACGTGCGCAATGAACGAGACGTCCGCGGATGGGGGATTCTCCATCGGCCAGCGGGACTGAATCGTTTCGATTTCGGGGACATCAAACTCCGTGGATGCTTCCTTAAGTATCGAAAGCATGCCTGTTGAGGGGTCGACGCCGATGACGCGCGCTCCCGCAAGCGCGAGCGGCAGCGCATACCGTCCGCCGCCACAGCCGATATCGAGCCAGGTTTCGCCCGGAACCACCATCGACCTGAGGACGTCCAGGGCGGGTTCGTTGGTGCGTCGAGGGTCTGCCTTGAAGGTGGCCGCAATCGGTGCGTAGAAGTCAGGGCGTTCGGGAGCTTCGCGGAAGCGTTCGGCCTGCTCGTTGTTCGCCCGGACGCGGCGAGTCCATTCAGCGAGCAAGGTCGACTCGTTCAATCCAAGTGGTCCAGTCATGGTTCGAGTCTGCATCGGGCGGGGCAGTGGCGGCAAGCAATTGCGCTTGCTACGATATTGTCTACCAATTTGGTCAACAATTCAGGAGAAGCCGGTGGCAACCAAGAATCCCCAGGAACCTTTCAGCCGAATTTCGGTTGCGGAAGCAAAAGAGAAACTCGACAAGGGCGAGGCCGTGATGGTCGACGTCCGTGAACCCAACGAGTACGTCGAAATCCACGCCAAGGGCGTCCGGCTTATCCCGGTGAACACCGTGATTGGCGAAGCCAAGCAGATTCGTGATTTCGCCGATGGCAAAGAAGTGCTGTTTATCTGCAAGTCCGGTGCTCGAAGCGCGCTGGCGGCGGAATTCGCCACCGCCGCAGGCATCGACGAACTCCCGTTGTTCAACGTCGAAGGCGGGACTCAGGAGTGGGTGAAGGCTGGCTTCCCAACCGGCGACTGAGACCCCCAGTTTCATTCTGTTTCGAACCTTGAAAGGCGCCATTGGCGCCTTTCTAAATTCTTGACGCAAGATTAAATGAAACCTACCATCCCGCCGACTGCGTACTGTTCGATGGCATCTACCAATCGGTAAAGGTGCGCAGGAGGAGAACGAATGAGGGACAGGGGAATGTGGTCCAGGTGGACCTGGCTAGTAGCGCTGGTGGCGCTTATGGCCGTCTTCGCGGTCGCCTGCAGTGGCGACGACGATGACGACACTGGTGGTGGCGCCGGATTCACCGACGCTGGCTATAAAACGGCCGGGCTCGACAAGGCCAAGGTCATCACAATCGACGGGGACATCCCGATCGGCATCTCCAGCGCACTGACCGGCGATGTCGCCGGGCTCGGTGTGCCGATCGCCGATTCGGCCGAAGTCGCTGGAGACGGCGTCACAATCAAGGGCCACAAGATCAAGTGGGTCCGCGAAGACGACCTCTGCAGCGCTGAAGGCGGCCCAGCCGCTGCCGACCGCCTGGTGAAGGCGAACGTTGTCGCGGCAGTCGGCCCGATCTGCTCCGGCGGCACACGAGCCTCGCTCAAGGTGTTCGACGACGCAGGCATCACGCATATCTCTCCTTCGGCAACAGCCGGTGACCTTTCATCGCCGACTCGCCCTGAAGGACCGTACGTGACCTTCTTCCGCGTGCCGGTGCTCAACGCCGACGAAGCAATTGAGCAGGCGAAGTTCGCCTACGACACGCTGAAGGCCAAGACAGCTTTCGTAGTCTTCGACACCGATGACTACGGCAAAGACCTCTCGGCCGAATTCCAGAAGGCATTCATCGCCAAGGGCGGCAAGATCGTTGGCACGCCGGCCGGCTACGAAAAGAAAACGACCGACTTCAAGTCGATCATCGCAAACATCAAGGATGCGAAGCCCGACGTCGTCTATCAGGCAGGCTTCTTCGCTGAGGCCACGCCGTTCCTGACTCAGCTTCGCGCGGAGTCCGACCTGAAGGCCACGCCATACGTCGGCGGCGACGGCATCAAGAACGACGAACTGCTTAGTGGCGCGAAGGCTGCCGCCGAAGGCGCCTACCTGGCGCTTCCGGGCACCACTGGCTCCGGGTTCGAAACCTACAAGACGAAGTACGCCTCGCTGTTCAAGGGTGACGCTGATACCGCCACCTTCGGAGCAGAGGCCTACGACGCCGCAACCGCCATCATCAAGGCCATTGAAAAAGTGGCCGTGGAGAAGGACGGCAAGCTCGAAGTCGACCTGAAGAAGCTCAACGAGGAAATCAAGAAGAGCAACTTCGAGGGCGCCTCGGGCAAGGTTGAATTCGGCGACAACGGCAACCGTGCCGGCGCTGTCGTCCGATTCTTCAAAGTCGAGGGCGGCAAGTACGTCCAACTCGAAGCGGGCAAGAAGTAGTCCTTCTACTCGCGCAATGACTTCACTGCGGGAGAGGCGGCTGAACATGCCACCTCTCCCGCTTTTTTCTCACCACCAATTCGGAGACCGGGCATGACGGTCATCTTTCTCACATCAGCCGAGTTCTGGGCCGACCAGTTCGTCAATGGCATGACGACCGGGAGCATCTACGCCCTCATCGCGCTCGGTTACACGATGGTTTACGGCGTCCTCCAACTGATTAACTTCGCCCACGGCGAGGTCTTCATGATCGGCGCGTTCGCCGGCTATGGCGTGCTCGTGGCCATGGGTGGCGACGACATCTCCGGGCCGATGATTGCCCTTGCACTCGTCCTCGCGCTTATAGCTTCCTCCGCCGCTTCGATGGCCACCGCGATCGCGATTGAACGAATCGCATACCGGCCGCTGCGAAACGCGCCGCGACTTGCGCCGCTCATCAGCGCGATCGGCGTGAGCGTCTTCCTCAGCCACCTGGTCGACGATGGCTTCCTCGCGGGCAAGTCGAAGTTCTACCCAACGATTTTCCCGACCGGCAAGATTGAACTCGGACCGCTAAACGTCTCGTACCTGCAGCTGTTCCTGATGGCCGCCTCGTTCGCGATGATGATGGGCCTCTGGTGGTTCATCCAGCGGTCGAAGCTCGGCCGGGCTATTCGAGCAGTTGCGGAAAGCCGCGACAACGCCTCGCTCATGGGCATCGACGTGAACCGCGCCATCGTCGTGACGTTCGCCCTTGGCGCGATTATGGCTGGTGTCGCAGGCGTGCTCTACGGCCTGTTCTTCATCTCCATCCGCGGCAGCATGGGATTCATCCCCGGCGTGAAGGCGTTCACGGCGGCCGTCCTTGGCGGTATCGGCAGCATCCAGGGCGCCGTAATCGGCGGCTACTTCCTCGGGCTGACAGAAACGATAGGCAGAGAACTGCTGAACGAGATCCCGGGCGTGAACCTGCCGAACCAATGGAAAGACGTGGTGGCCTTCAGCCTGCTTGTGCTCGTGTTGATTTTCCGGCCGAACGGCATCTTCGGGAAGGCGGAGACGAAGCGTGCCTGACCTGAGATCGAGAGTGCCGCACATCCCGGAGTGGGCCCACGCACTGACCTTCCTCGTGATTGGGCTCATCGGCCTCGCCTTCCTCGACGACACCTGGATCCGCGTGCTCTTTCTCGTCACGCTCTACGCAACCCTTGGCATGGGCCTGAACGTCGTCGTCGGCCTCGCCGGATTGCTCGACCTTGGGTTCGTCGCGTTCTTCGCCACGGGCGCTTACGTCGTTGCGATCTGGGGTGCGCCGATTTCGCCGTCTGTAGACGGCGTCGTGAATTACTGGATCCTGCTGCCGATGGCCGTGCTCATCGGCGCGAGCGTCGGATTGATGCTCGGACTGCCCGTCCTCCCGCTGCGCGGAGACTACCTCGCGATCGTGACGCTGGGCTTCGGCGAAATCATCCGCATCCTCGCATTGAACATGGATGACTACACCCGCGGCTCGTCCGGCATCTTCGAAATCGTCCGGCCCGACTACGGTTTCGGCACCGTCGACAACGTGCGCGAATTCTTCGTCATGATCCTGATCGCGGCCATGCTCGTGTGGTTCGTTACCTCGCGCCTGCGCGACTCGAAGATCGGCCGAGCATGGGAAGCCATCCGCGAAGACGAAGACGTCGCCGAGGGCATGGGCATCGATACGACCCGATACAAGCTCATGGCCTTCGCCATCGGCGCCTCCGTCGGGGCACTCGGCGGCGCGATCTATGCCCCGTTCATCGACTTCATTGCGCCGCAGCAGTTCGGCCTCATCGTCAGCATCAACGTCCTTGGACTCGTGATCATTGGAGGCATGGGCAACACGACGGGCGTTATCGCCGGGTCTGCACTCCTCATCGGCGTGCCGGAACTGCTCCAGTTCCAGGAAACCGCCGATCTGCTGCAGAAGTTCGGCTGGCTTCGCGACGGCCTGAACACCCTGATCGATGGATTCAACGCCATCTCCTTCGCCGATGTGAGCAAACTGCCTCCTGCCGAGGATTGGGGCGAGAAACTCGCGCTCTACCGGTTCATCGTCTTCGGGGCGATGCTGGTGATCATCATGGCCCTGCGCCCGTCCGGACTGTTCCCGAGCCGGCGCAGGCAGTTGGAATTTGAAAAAGAAGAACCAGACGCCGGGAGCGCCTCCTGATGGCTGCCGGAGAACTCGACGTTCGCGGGCTGGGAATGCAGTTCCAGGGGCTGAGCGCGCTGTCTGACGTCTCGTTGCACGTGCCGCCGGGAGAAATCCATGGGCTGATCGGCCCAAACGGCGCGGGCAAAACCACCCTATTCAACTGCCTGACGGGCTTCTACGCGCCGACCTCGGGTGAAGTCTGGCTTTCGGGCGACCGCATCGACGGGTTCCCGGCGCACGTCATTTCGAGCGCGGGAGTCTCTCGCACCTTCCAGAACATTCGCCTGTTTTCGAACATGACCGCAATCGAGAACGTGCTCGTCGCGAGCCACACCCGCATCGGCAAGGGCGAAGGTCACGCGAGTCTTCCTTCGCGCCGTGGCGGGTCGCCCGTGGTCGGGCGCTTGCTCACCGCACTTCACGCGCCCCGCGCCATAGGCCTCGGCCTGCGCGAAGTTGCAGCGGCCGTCACCCAGCCACCCATTGAACGCCGCCACGAGCGACAGGCAGTCGAACGGGGCAAGCGTCTCCTCGCGAGCGTCGGCCTCGCCGGCCGAGAGAACGAAATCGCGCGAAACCTGCCCTACGGCAACCAGCGGAGGTTGGAGATCGCCCGCGCCCTCGCGACGAGGCCTCGCTTACTCCTGCTCGATGAACCAACCGCCGGGATGAACCCTCAAGAAAGCGCCGCCATGGTCGCCCTCATTCGCGGCATTCGCGACGAGTTCGAAACGACGGTGGTCCTTATCGAGCACCAGATGCGGGTGGTAATGGGCGTCTGCGAGCGGATCACAGTCCTCGACTACGGACGCAAGATTTCCGAAGGCACACCGGAACAGGTCCAGAAGGACACTCGCGTAATCGAGGCGTACCTCGGCACGCGCGCAATCTCGGGGAGTGACCATGTCGCTCCTTAGCGTTACCGATCTCGCCGCTGGCTACGGCGCCATCTCCGCGATCAAGGGCATTTCGCTCGAGGTCAACGAAGGTGAAATCGTCACCCTTATCGGCTCCAACGGCGCCGGCAAGTCGACGACGCTCCGCGCGCTCTCCGGGATCATTCGGCCTCGGTCCGGAAAAGTGGAGTTCAAAGGCAAGTCAATTGAGAAGTTGCCACCCCACAAGATCGTGCAGCTGGGAATGTCGCACGTGCCCGAGGGCCGCGGCATCTTCCACCGGATGAGCGTTCGCGAAAACCTCTTGCTCGGCGGCTATCAACGAAACGACAACCTCGACAGTGACCTCGATCGTGCGTTTACGCTCTTTCCTCGATTGAAGGAACGCGCCGACCAGGCCGGCGGCACACTTTCCGGCGGCGAACAGCAGATGCTCGCAATCGGCCGGGCATTGATGGCGCGGCCGACCCTGCTGTTGCTCGATGAACCGTCGATGGGCCTCTCGCCGCTGCTGGTCGAAACGATCTTCGCGACGATCGGGGAAATTCGCCAACAGGGAGCAACTGTCCTGCTGGTGGAGCAGAATGCTCTTATGGCACTCGAAATTGCCGACCGCGCATACGTCCTTGAATCTGGAGTGATCACGCTGAGTGGCACCGGCGCGGACCTGGCCAAAGACGACGCCGTGCGCCGTTCGTACCTGGGCGAGGCATGAAGCCCTCCGCAGAAGCCTTCGTAGAAACGGATCGGGGAACGTTCCGCACGCTCACCTGGGGCTCGGGTCCGGAGACGGTACTCCTCCTTCACGGCCTCTCCGGAGTCGCTGAGGTTTGGACCCCGACGGTGAGCAACCTGCCCGAAACGCGGCGTTACGTTGCCATGGACCAACGCGGCCACGGCCAAACGACCTGCAAGGACAATGACTACTCTGCCGCCGCCATGGTCGCTGACACCGAAGCCGTCATCGATTCGCTTGGAACGCGTCCCCACCTGGTTGGACATTCGATGGGCGCGCGAATCGCCATGCTCGTGGCCGCCCGCCGCCCAGAAACAATCAAGAGCGTCGCGATTGTCGATATTGGGCCGGATAAGTGGCAGGAGAACATCGACTCCACCCGACGCGGAGTCGAAGGCCGGCCGGAGAAATTCGCCAACGCCGACGACCTATTCGCGTTCGCATTTCGCAACCGCACGCCCACCGAGTTGGACAAGCAAATCATGCTCGCTCGCATGAAGCCGCACGACGACGGTTCGCTGACGTGGCGAGCATCGAAAGCTGCCCTGGTTGAATGCGTCACCGCCCAGCGGTCGCGGAATTACTGGAGCGACTGGCGGACGATTTCGATGCCATCCTTGTTCATTCATGGTGGCGCCTCGAACGAGGTGCCGCTGCGCATTGCGGAGAAAATGCGAGATGAGAACCCGGGTGTTGGCTTCGAGCGATTCGAAGGGATTGGACACAACATCCCATTGATCGCCCCGGACCGGCTCGCGAAGAGCCTCAACATCCATTGGCGATCAGTGAAGGGCGGACGAACGTAATAATGTCCATGAGACTAAGCATCCTGGCGCTCCCGGTTGCCGGCGGAATTCTCGCTCTAGCCGGGCTGCTCTTTGCCTCCGCTGCCGCGGAACCGGAACTGAAGTATCACGTGGTCGCACCCGGCCTGAGCCGGGCAGAGGAACTGCCCACGGCGACGCCAACACCCCGGCCGGAGCCGTACATTGGACCGGTCTCCTCGTTATACCTTGCGAGTGCCAACGTCTCGAGCAAGTGGCCCGTCGCGGTGCGTGACACCACCAATGTCGGCGGACGGGAGACGTTCGAGAACCCGGCCCACCCCGATGAGATCGCCTGGTATGCGCGTTTCGGACAGCCGGGATTCGCCGCCAACAACAGCATCTTCGCCGCGCACATCAACTACGTCGGATTCGGCAACGGCCCATTCGCATACCTGGCCACAGCAACGATTGGCGATGCCCTTTACGTGACCATGGGCAACGGGACGAGCTACGCCTACACGGTGAAGTCGGTCGAAGTGGTTTCGCTCGCCGAATTGGAGAGCGGCGCCATCGACGCATATGTGTTCCCGGCCCTCGACAGCTACACCGAGCGAATCACGCTGATCAGCTGCGGCGGAGACTTCGTCCCAAGGGCCGGTGGCGGCGGAGACTACACAAGCCGCGTGATTCTCGTGGCAGAGCGTTACGTCAACTAATTCGAACGTTCGCAGCTTGCCCGAGAATGGCGTGGGCACTACGCTCTAGGACGGCTGGCCCCGTGGTGTAGCGGCCTAACATGCCACCCTGTCAAGGTGGAGATCGGCGGTTCGAATCCGCTCGGGGTCGCCACGCCATAACGTTGTGCGTGCAACTAGCTCAAAGAGCGGTTGAAATGGTTCACGCGGTTTGAAGTAGGGAATCTGGCCGGTTTCAAAATCGAGCCAGACTACTTCGAACACTAGCCGGACAATTTCGGCTCGCTCGGCTTCAGTAGCAAGATTCCAGGCCGCTTCGAGGCCTTCGAGCTGATGGGCCGCCACCTCGATTTCTCGTTCCTCTGCGACCACCAGCTTGTCGATAGATGCTTCTAGCTCCGATTTCTTTTGCAAATAGGCGCTCAAGGTTGAACGGTGCGCTCAAGACCTCAGGAGGAACCCTCTCGATCGACAACCTCAAACGGGACCCCGAAGAACTCGAACGAATCTTCGCCATCGTGGAGGAGAAAGTGGCGGCTCTCGGGGCGGCCGGTGAAAGAACGAAGCAGCGACGAATTAGGGCGGTTGGTCGGCTCCAACTCCTGCCAGGATCGACGCAGGACGCTATCGCCCGCGTGGAGGCCGACACCGCGAGTTACGGTCCGTACGAGTTGATCATCGCTGTTGGATACGGCGGCCGCGAAGAGATCACGGATGCCGTAAAGCGCCTGGTTGCCGACCATGTATCGCGTGGTGAATCGCTGGAGGCGGTGGCCGCGGCTATCGAACCAGAAGAGATCAGCAAGTACCTCTATGCTGCGGATGTTCCCGACCCGGACCTCATCATTCGGCCTTCTGGCGAATTGCGGCTCTCCGGTTTTTTGCTCTGGCAAACGCCTACAGCGAGTATTACTTCTGTGACGTCTACTGGCCGGAGTTCCGGCAGATCGACTTCCTCAGAGCGTTGCGTTCTTACGACAGTCGCCAGCGCCGTCTGGGCCGGTAGGTCGCCCCCAAAGATCGTCCAGATTTCGACCACGAACTGGTCTTCGTGTTAAGCCAAAGGTCCATTCGCGCTCAGTTAATTGACCCTCCAGAAGCCCGACCGGCCGATCACCTCGTGTTGACTCGACTCGCTCAGTCTGTAGCGCCACGCGAAAGCAGCATCGCCAGAAGGTGGAATGCCATCGTTCTCGCTCACAATGTCCGGTCTCCGCAGGAAGTGGACGAAATCGTCCGAGAAGCGGCCCGGGCCGGCGCGGAAATCACAAAGTCACCGGTCGAAACAAGCTACGGCGGCTACGCGGCATGCTTTTGCCGACCCGGATGGCTGTATCTGGGAACTAGCGTTCGATCCTGGATTTCCCTCGTGCGAGACGGTTCGCGCCAATTACCGGATATCGGCGACCGACATCACGCGAACGCACGTTCATCAGCACAACCGGGGACCGATAGTTGATGCTCTCGAGAGGGGTCCGCGAACACCCGCAAGCTGGCCGAATAGGTACGGGCTGTGGGGCCACCGTCGCCATGCAACCTTTCAGTCGCGGTGCAGCCTAGATTTCTGCAGTTGTCATGCCTGGAGAACGCCTTATCCGTTCGCGAATCTCGGTCACCGACATCACCTGTCCATTTGCGACGAAACTCGTAATCGGTGTCTCTTTCTCTCCCGTGGGGAGTGTTCGATGCCGAAAGGCAAGGTCGCGATGGGCCGAAACCCCGCCGTCCGGCCACACGGCGATAACCGTTCCGAGCCGGACTTCGCCGAGCATCTCGAAAACCTGCGTGACCACACGCTCGAATCGCATCGCATCCTCCGTCGCCACCACTCGATCACTGTAGCCGCACCCGCCATTGCGGACGAGAAAACGACACGCGAGCACGGACGTTCCGTGACCTCCAGATTTGGAGGAAACTCAATGAATTCTCAGTCTTGCTTTTGGCCGCTTCGCAAAGGTCACCACAACGGCGACTTGGTCAGGGTTTCAGTTCTTCGCTGCGCACATTGCCACGAGCCACGCTGCCGCCGGCTGGCGGATTTGTCGCATCCTGCACGCTATTTTCGTTAGGCGAACCAAAGACAGCGTCGATCCAGAACTGGATGTTTTCGGGCACCCCAACTAGCACGGCCGCGCCCGAAGGGAGCGTTTCGTCCAGCACCGCCGCAGCGCCATTCACCGGTTCGGCCAGGGAGAATACTTCGATAGAACCACTCAATTGCTTCGCTAAGAGCGCGAGCCCGGGAACTCGCGCACTCGGAATGTTTGTGTGAATCGCTGAGTGGAAGGCCGACCAGAGTGCAATCGGATCGTTCATCGCTCCGCTGCTGAACGCCCGCGCGAATGCCGCCTGTAAGACGAGCTGCTGCCGTTTGATCCGGTGAAGGTCGTCGTCCAGCGCCCGTAAGCGTGCGAAAGCAACCGCGTGGTATCCGTCCATGTGTTGGGGGCCCGCCGGGAATTTCAATAGGCGGTGGCTGACGTCGTCGTCGCTGTACCACCACTCATCGATTGCGAGATCTTCGGGAACCGTGAGATCAACGCCTCCAACGGCATCGAACAGTTGCGCTGCATCGTGGAAGTCCAGGCTCACCCAGTAATCGATTGAGATTCCGAGCTCCCGTTCAAGGTTGCCGCTCAAGCGTTCCATGCCCGCCTCGAAGCCACCGCCATCGCCTGCGCCAAGAGCGAAGGCCATGTTCACCCGGCCAAGAAATTGTTCGTCATCGGTCTCCGACAGATTGATGAGCAAATCCCGGGGCACGCTCAATGCGCGGACATCCTTTCCCACGGGATCGACTCTGATCAGCATGATCGTGTCGGTGTTCACGGCAGCAAGCGCCTGCTGGTTCGGCCGTTCATCCACCCCCACAACCAGGACAACGATAGGCTTGTTGAAAACGCTCTGGGGGCCGGGCGCCCGAATGCCTACTGGCGCCAGCGCGCCGGGGAAATCGATCTTCGCCACAGGCAATGTCTGGCCCGGAAACAGGGCAGGTGTCACGCGGGCGAGCAGCACAAGTGCAACCCAGGAACTGGCCAGTGCTGTCGCAAACAGCAGCGAAACGAAACCGGCGGTCCGTCTGGCCCTCATCATATCTCGGTGTCTTGGGATTCCAATTTAAGGCCTCCCTACCATCGTCTCGTGAAGGGGCTTTCATTCGCATCGCAAGCGAGAACCAAGCTGTTGCGAATTAAACGAAACTGGTGCGCCGGTTCTCCAGTTGACTCGGCGAGGGCTTGTTGGGCACGAGGCACCAAACTCAAACTCTCATACACTCCCACTCCGGGGATTAGCGAGAAGCTTCATGAAGATTGACGACTGCAATTCGGCGAAGCACTTCAACCGCGACTTCGCGACCCCGTCTGTGCGGTGTTGGGCCGGGCTATTGGCTCGTCGAGCAGCCGCCGCTCCGCCCACCACGGGGCGCGCTGTATCCGGATCGCTTCGCTCCCAGCTTCGCTTCGGCATAACGAACCTTTCCTGCGAAGTGCCAATCTAGTTCAGCCCGGCCGACCCTTCGCCGGTAGCTCGCTGGAGCAACCGCAAATCGCTGGCAAATCCACCCCGTGTTCGAGAGCGCAATCGTGAGCTCGTTTCGACGACCCAATTCGGGTCGGAAACGGTTCCGAAGCCTTCGCCGATGATGCGAGTCCAGAGGTCTCGATCTTCACCGCATGCGAGCGACCTAAAGCCGCCGACGCTCTCGTAGACACTCGACCGAACGGCGAGGTTCGCGCCATGGACATGCGGGTGGCCATCGGCATCGATACCTTTTCTGTAGTGAGAATCAAATGCCGCCATCAAGCTGCTTCGAGTCCTAATGGCAACGGTGCCCGCGACAGCGTCGACGCCGGTCGAGTCGTGTGCAGCGAGCCTGAGGAGCCAATCCTCCGGCACGCGAGAATCGGCATCAGTCGAAACCAGCCACTTTGGGCGCGTGGATGCGTGCTTCATCAAGTGCTGGGCGCCAAGGGCTCGGGCGTTTCCGACATTGACCGGCCCGGGCGAAATGGTTGTGTTCCCAGGTGCGTCTGCCAGCCATCGGCGTGCCATTGCGACCGTCTGGTCTGTGCTGCGGTCATCGACCACGACGATTCGGCACTTCGCCCCGGAGGCTCGTACTGCTAGTTGAACTGATTTCAGACTTCGTTCGATGCGACGCGCCTCGTTTCGCGCAGGGATCACGATTCCGAATTCAATCGGCGTTAGCATGCCTCGAACACCAGCAGTTCAAACGACTCTTCCGAGTGGTTCGCTATCTGTCTAAGCCACGGCTGCTGCTGAAGGACCTGGCCGACCCGTCGTCCTTTCAAGGGGTAATTCGTGGCCAGGGAATAGTGAACCGAAATGAGCGTTCCTCCTTCACGAAGCCCCGCTTCGATCTTCTTCAGGGCTTCCCGAAGGCCGGCCTCAGACAAGTAGTAGGCAATTTCGCTCAAGACGATCAGGTCGAAGCTTCCCTCTGGCCAGTCACGAGGAATTGCCCCTTCGAGAACTACCGCCCCGGGATTTCGGCCCAAACGTTGGCGAGCTTTCGCGGCCACGCGCGGCAAAAGTTCCATTGCGACAAGTTCGTCAGTGCGAGTCGCCAAGAGCGTTGAGAGCACGCCAATCGAACATCCCGGTTCGAATGTCCGCTCGTACCGCTGGCGCGGTAATGCGGCCATGGTCAGTGCATACTTCCGCTGCTCGTACCAGGAACCTTCGAAGTCCCACGGATCGTCGCCATCGGCGTACATATCCTCGAAGTACTTTCGATCCATCATCAGTTGATCGGCCAAAGTGGTTCCGTCCTCTGCGTGAAGTGCTGCAAAAAATCCGGAGGCAGGACGGGACCGTCCTCTGGGCCAGGGCCAATCGCCTCCAGCTGACTCACGTATTGCCTCACCGCACGTGATTTGCATTCGAGCGTTGCATCCGGAAGGCTGATTTCTATCTCCGGAGGTCCAGCGATTCGCTCGGGTGCAAGCCGCGCCCAGACAGCGAATCCCCAGCAGCGGATGTCCAGTTTCGCCGCTGCGGCAGCCGCAACTGCGCCCGAAATCTCATGGTCGGGATGCCCGTCGGTTGGAATGGGCGCGAGAACGAGGTCTGCGCCCCGCAGGTGACTCAGAAGCGCCTGGTGCAGATTGGCACCGTATGACCCGACGTCCGAATCCGGCAGCGCAAGTCGGGTTCGGCACGGAAGAATTCCGAGCTCCCGGTATGCTCGATTCGTTTCCTCGTTACGGAGGCGGCGCAGCCCTTCCGGTGTGATCCGTTCAGAGCGTGCGTGCGAAGCCTCCCCATCGGTGACAGCGACGACTTCCAACTCGCACCCGGCCGCACTGAGCAACGCCATCGTTCCGCCGACTGCGAATACCTCGTCGTCAGGATGCGGCGCCACCACCACGGTTCGGCCACATACTCCCAACGAAAGGATGCTCGTGCGCAGTTCGTCACTCGTCATCCGCGTCGCCCCGTCCAAAGCCGTCCAAGAGTTCTGCCATTCGCGCCCGGTCTCGAGCGGGGTGGTACTGCCTTAGATAGATCGGAAGATCGGCCAACGCTCGCGCTTGGCTTGCGCAGTGAGTGCTCAACTCGCTACCTGAAAGTTCAAGCGACAGTGAATGAACGCGGTTGCAACCGCTGTAGATGATGTCGCGCACCAGCATGGCCCGCAGTTCTCGCGTTGAAGGATCCACCGTCGGGCAGTTGTCGATATCGTCTGCCGTCTGCATCAAGGCATGTCGCATTTGAGCGAGTGAGACGGCAATCTCGCCGACGATCGGGCTCTTGTCTGCGCTGCTTCCTGAGAAATGCCTCGCCCGTCGCGCGAGCCCGAGGGCGCCGCCGTACCAACAAGCGGCGACATTCGCACTGCCATTCCAAAAACCAGGCCTTGTGCGATAGAAATCGGCCACTCCGACTGGGCCGATCACCGGGCATTCTTCGAAATTCAACGTGACGCTGGCCGAATCGGCCATTCCGACGGCAGGCCACGAACTGTCGACCGCCGAAGGAGAGTTCGCGTCGATGAGGTACAGAAAAGTACCTGAGGCACCCGCTCCATCGACAAGCGCCCGCTCCGCACTCCCGTATCCGGAACAGAACTGCTTACAACCGCTTAGGACGGTCGTCTCGTTCAGTGATTTGCTCGAAAGCGCGCTACCCGAGACCCACACAGCGAACGTATGGTCCTCTTCGAACGTAATTTCGGCTTCGTCCAGGATGGCTTTTGCATCGAAGTGGCCTTCAGCAAGGCGGGCGAGCGAGAGATCGACTGCAGCGATTTCCGCAAGTCGTTGGAAGCGCAGACGGGTTCTGCCCATCCCCGGCGCAGGTAGATCAAATGGGCGCAATGCTCGAAGCCTGTCGCCAATTGGTAACCCCTCAGTCTCCGCCAACATCTCTTCGAGGCCCGAATCGGGCGCATCGAGTTGAAAAGGGTCGCTACACAACATGTCCTGGGCTCCTCGTTCGGTTCCAATAAAGCATGTCCGAGGTGCGCTCCAGAAAAGGCAACACGCTTAACGGATCTCGTTGCGATTCGCTTTCAACTTTTCGATTGGTGTGACTGTCTCCGGAGCAAGCACCGAAACAATCTTTCGGATGGCTCGTCATCGGAGCGACGCCAGCTTGCCCGATTGCGCTGCCACACCTGGTGCAGTTCGCCAGATTCGAACGCTTCCAATATGTAAGGGTGAACGTAGGACTTACGGCAAATAGCCGGAGTATTGCCGAGCACATCGGCCGCCGCCTGTAGCGCCTCCTTTATTCCCTGGCGTGCGGCTTTCTTGTCTGCGGGCGCGGGGAGCGTCGCGAGTTCACGTGCGGCAACTACGGATGCGCGCCAGGTTCGAAAGTCTTTTGCCGTGAAGCTTCCACCGGATACCTGTTTCAGGTATTCATTCACGTCCTCGGAATGAACCTCGTGGACTATGTCATCTTGATCGCGGTACACAAAGAGTTGCTGACCAGGGAGCTCGCAGCATTGCGCGACTACACGCGAGACTCGTGGGGATCGCAGGTTGACCGATTGCTGCTTTCCGCTCTTGCCGACGAAATTCAGTTCGATGCTTGTATTCGAGACCTCCGCGTGCCGCTGCGAGACCGTCGTAAGTCCATAGCTGCCGTTTTCACGCGCATACTGTTGATTCCCGATGCGGACAGCCGTTTCGTCCAACAAACAAATCATTGCCGCTAACACTCGGGACTTGGATAGCGATTTCTGGCGAAGGTCGTGGTCTAGACGCTCCCGAATTTTCGGGAGAGCCTTGCCGAACTCCGACATGCGATGAAATTTGGTCTGGTCTTGAATCTCTCGCCAGAGCGGATGGTAGATGTACTGCTTGCGGTTCTTGGCGTCTCGGCCCGTCGCAAGCAGGTGGCTGCGGCTCGAGGGGCTAATCCAAACGTCATTCCACGCAGGCGGAATGGCCATCTGACGGATGCGGGCAATCGTAGCGGCATCAACAGCGTGGTCGTCGGAAGACCGGTAGGTGAAGCCGCGGCCTTTGCGATACCTTCGAATTCCAGGTCCATTGTCGGATGTCCAGCGCAATTCTTGCGCTCTCGCGGGGTCGCCGTCATCGCCCGGGGCATGGCGGCTGTGTCGCCGTCGCTCGTTCATTCCAAAGACTGTAGGAAGTCCAGACGCTGCATGCCGTTTCGATGGCTAGCCCGGGCGTTGCAAAGCGATCGCAAAACGCGGCAACGGCCACCGAACTCGTCGCGATGCTAGATGACTGCGCGACCGGCTTCCCGATCGAACCATTCTTCGCGTCCATCAAGACAGATGACCCGAAGGCGGAGGCCTTGAGCCCAAAGCCAAGCGCTCCGCGCACCACAAACGGTTCAGCTCGGACCACCTGCGTGAGGAGGTCGTACCAGTTCAGGGCGGGCCAGTGACGCTCCGGGTGTCGGGTGCGGGCCGCGTTGTAGGCGTTATCCAACGTCGATGCTACAGCATGACTCCAGTGGTAGACGATCGGGTTGCCATCGGGCCAGAGCGGCGACCAGTCCGCGCCATTGCCACGCAGGTCGCGAATCCAGTCGCACGCCCGGTCGACCTCGTAGGCGAGTTCGAACCCACCCGACTGGAAGTCCATGTCGACACTGGCAAGTCCTTCCATGCGGTTCCACCCGCGTTCGTCCTTCTGTCAGACTCTCCCGAGGAGGAATCCAGATGTGCCATCGGACCACTCTAGGAGTGATGCGAAGAAAGGATTCTCGACCGCTCATTTGGCCGGTTCAGTCACCGACATTTCACTGACGAAAAGGCAACAACCAACCGCCCCGAGAGCACCCAAACGCCTGAACAGGCTCACCAAGCTGAATCTGACGGGCACATAACAACCGTTGTCGACAGCTAGCAACACTGCCGTAATCGGACTCTTGATCCATTGGTCGAGAGTTCGAATCTCTCCGGGCCTACCAATCCCCTCCCGCATCCGAATTCGGGCGTGTGTCGCCGGATTGACGAGTACGTCCCGATTTTGGCGCTTCTGCCAATTCGTTTGAGACCCCCAACCTACGTGACATTTCACTACGACCCCTCGACACGCACACTCGCGCCAGGCGGTCCCCCGACGACAGAAGCTTGGGTGAATTTCTTAGACGCTTCGCCGGGAACGTCACCGAGTACCATGTCCCCAACACCCACGCCACTAGCAGACGGTAAGAGCGGGTGCTGCACGTTCGCGGACCCGGTGTTAGCCGCGGTCAGGCGGCGTTTCAATGCTCACCCCGCTCCGGAAGATCGAGTGCCGCGCCAAAGCGGTCGCCCGAGCGGACGTTGTGCGAGCCAGCACGAGCCGCTCTGTCCGAAGGAGATCGTCGGCCACGATGTTGCACAAAACACCCACGGATTAGCCCGCGGAATTGCGATTCGAGTAGCTCAGACGCGCTTGCGAGACTGTTGTTTCCAATTGCTCCGGAGGAACGTGACGCGTCAGGATGGCGATCATCAGGGTGACTACGAGGAAGTCGTCCGCGTGACCAACGATTGGGACGAAGTTTGGGATCAAGTTAATTGGCAATGCAAGGTAGGCGGCCGAGAGTCCCACCACCGTTCGGGAAACGAGCGGCAGGCTGCCGTCCCGGACGACGAGCCTGGCGAATTCCAGGCGCTCTCCTTTGCTCAGTTGAAGAAACGCTCGGCCGCGCCGTCGCACCCGAATGATCTTGAAGACGACAAATGCGATTCCAGCAAGAGGAATCAGGGGAAGCAACATCCACCACTGAAGGTCCATTCCATTGAGAGTAGCCGCGGCCTTGACGAAACGCGCGTGGAGAATTCCGATTGTTACGCGATTGATCGGTTGGCTCGGCCGCTTGCAATGCTTCAACTCATGCGGGGTTCTTGTGGGCTTCCGGCACCACAGAACTCCTCGCAAACCCTCTGATTGATCTGGTCAATCGCAGACGTAGTCAGTTCGAAAGTTGAGCGCCGCCGGCGTCGTTCCAAAGCCGAGCCTCTATCTCGAGCGTCCGTTACTGAGCCGGAATCGAAAGGTCATGCGAACCACGGCTAAGTTTTAGCCGCGATAAACCTGCAACAGCCAACCGTCAGTCATGAATGCCTTTTGGATTATCGCGCCGCTAGAGTTCCAGACGACGTAGCGAACAGGCACGTAACGAAGTCGTGTTGGCACCTCCTGGCGCCGGTGAATTCCGCCCGAGGATGACCCGAACGTGGGAACAGATCGACTTCGTCGACGGTGTCCGCTGCGGACCGATCAACCTACTGGAGAGATTCGATGAAAGAAGCGCAACTGAACGAATTGCTTTATCAGGCCCTTGAGACCGAAATCGGCGGCCAATCTATCTACAAGTCAGCCATCGAATGTGCGGCGAACGAAGACCTTGCGGAGGAGTGGCAAAAGTATCTCGACGAAACGACAGAGCACGAACAGATCCTCCGGAGTCTGTTCGAGAAGATTGGGCTCGACGCTGACTTCGAGACCCCGGGACGAGCAATCGTACGGATGAAGGGAGAGGCTCTCGTGGCCGCGAACAGGGCAGCGCTGAAAGCGTTCGGCAAAGCCGGTGCGCAACTCACCGCTTCGGAATCTGTCGTTGAAGCCGAGACGAAGGACCACCAGAACTGGGAACTCATCGGTCGATGTGCGGATGCTCTCTCCGGCAGTAAGGCGGCCGCGCTGAAAGAGGCATACGACCAGGTGGAGGAACAAGAAGATCAGCACCTCTATCACACCATGGGCTGGTCTCGGGAACTCTGGATCGAGGCGCTCGGTATGCCTGCGGTCCTACCACCACCGGAGGAAGAGAAGAAGGTCGTGACCGCAATCGGAGCGGCACGTGCGGAGCACAGCCGCGAAGACATGCTCAAGAAGAAATAACTCAGGAAGTCACCAAGGACGGGGTTCCTAAGCCGCGATTCCGGACTGGCGCAATGTCAAATCGTGGCCCGCGAACCTCGTCCTTGGTGCCATCATCTGGCCAAGAGTGGAGGGATTAGAGGTTGTTTTTCAACGGATTGGACAGCCTCTTTCGAACCCTGGTCGTCGGCATCTCGGCCTACGTGACGCTCGTCTTGTTTCTCCGTATTTCGGGGAAACGGACCCTCTCCAAACTGAACGCGTTTGACTTTCTAGTGACGGTGGCGCTCGGTTCAACGTTGGCCACAGTCCTTCTATCCAAGGATGTCGCACTGGCGGAAGGGGCGCTGGCTTTTGCGTTGCTTATTGGTCTCCAATTCGTCGTCACCTGGTCGAGCGTTCGGGCACCTTGGGTGCGACGAGTGGTCACCGGCGAGCCCTTGATGCTGCTCCACCGGGGCGAATTTTTGCGCTCAGCGATGCGCAAGGCGCGGGTCAACGAGGAGGAGATTCGATCGGCTGTGCGTTCTTCCGGGACGGTGTCGTTGAACGAGGCCGAAGCCGTTGTCCTGGAGACTGACGGCTCGTTTAGCGTCGTTCGCCGCAGCCGAGGGGACGAACGCTCCAGCCTCTCCGGCGTTCAATAAACTCTTCTACCGGCGCTCCTCCGTTTTTCAGTTGCGGCGTCGAAGTAAGGTCGCGACCGTGACGTCTGATTTCACGATTCCAGGCTTCACTCACATATGCGTTGACAGAACAAATACATCATCCCTGGCTCGAGCGGCGACGCAGCCTTGGGCCCCCAGTCCCGCTGAATTCGTACGTTGAAGCGAACCGTTCCGTGGTCGTGAAGTAGCATTCGCAAGAAGCATTCTCAAGTCCCTCGCGGTCTTACGATTTCGACGTTGCTCCGGTGGTAGTCGCACCAAAAGCGCCGGCTCCGTCATGATTGGAATCCGGAGCGATGGCGCTCCGGCTCCCGATGCCCGGGTGCAGCGGATGGCTTCAAACTTGCCGAACTTTCAGGCACAGTCTTCACGTATTCCCCGCGGCAGGCGACTATTCGGCCAAACCGACCATAGGGCAGCCGCCGCCAGGGTCCCGTGCAGTCGACGTGAATGGGATCAGCTGGATACAGCCTCAAGTCCGCGCACGATGGAGGCCTTAACCTCCTCCGCCGTAAGCGGTGCGCCGGGAGAAAATTCGGCCACAAGAAGCTGCTCTGAAACCGTTGAATCCTCGGGATCCCTCAAACCGGTGACGGAGCCATCACTCCAAACAAACGTGTCATGTTCAACGGATTGCGACTGGGCACGCGTCAAACGCATGACTGCATTGGTAGCTTCTTCGAGCCAGGCAGGGGCCTTGGAGGAGGATGATGGGCTGTTCATCTTGTGACGGTAGAACGGCCCTAATTGCAATCACATAAATGTCCACACGGATTAGATGCGATTTTCGTTCGGTTGACCTCAAAAGTATGGGCCAAAGTTCGATACTCGGAGTTCACTCTTCAGTTTTGGAGTCGACGAAATAGCTTGCGCCGCAGGAGCGGCAGTACTTCGCAGTCTCAAGTTCCTGGGGGTCTTCGGGAAGCAATTCGCCGCAACTGCCACAGCGCCAGACCATCGCCTCGCCGCATTGCGGACAAAATCCGTATGGCTCTGGGGGCCGCGTCGGGAATCCGAACGAGCCGAGGTGGTGATTGGCGCATTTTCCGACGCCGGTTTCAGGGGGTTCAGTCATAATTTCTGCTCGCTTATCCCACGATGGGTCGTATTCGATGGAGATGGCGTGTCCGGTGCGAAAAGTTCCTCTTCGGCTCTGTGGTGTCCGCCTGTCCGGCGCGCGCGCCGTCGCAGATAAAGGTCGAGGACTACCCGCCCTGCAGCGGCCGCCGGCAAGGCAAGAAGCACACCGCTGACTCCGAAGATCTTGCCGCCGATGAGCACCGTTACGAGGACGATGATGGGCGGCAAGTTGAGCGTCGAACCATACACGCGAGGCGTCAGGAAGCGGTCCTCGAATTGCTGATAGGCGAGTAATGCGACCAAAACGATCGTGGCCTTTGTGACCGAATCATCGAGCGCGATAAGGACCGCCGGAGCGATTGCCAGGGTGGCGCCAACAAGCGGAATGATGTCTGCGAATGCCGCGAGCAGCCCGAATGCCAGCGCATTGGGGAGACCGGCTGCGAACATGACGCCTGCTGTGAAAACGGCGATCACCAGCGATGTGATGACCTGGCCCCTGATGTAGCCGCCGACGACAACGCGCAGACTGTCCAGGAAGTTCTGAACGGCTGGCTCGCTGCCCGGGCTCACAAATTGATACACGAAGGCGGATAGCCGGGGAGCGTCAATCAGCAGGTAGGCCGTGATTACCAGGATGGTGACCATCGCCAGCAGGCCGAAGAAGACTCGTTGGCCAAAGTCGACCGCTGCCCGACCCGACAGTAGTTCGCCCCACCGCAGCTCTTCCGCCCGCCGTTCCATTCCGGCATCGATGTCGTATTTCGCGAGCTGAACGTCCACTCGACGACCGTACTCGGGAAGCGAGTCGTGAATGTTGATGGTCTCGTCAATCAAAGCTGGCACAACAAGCGCAACCGTGGCGACAAGCACGAGCCCCACCGCTCCGAAAATTACAAGCACGGCCGCCACGCGATGGAGCCCGTGACGTACCAGGTAATCGACGTAGGGCAACGCCGCAGCCATGAAAATGAACGAGGCCGCGATGACCACGACTATCTCCCAGAGGAAGAAAATCGCCCACAGCACTAGCAACGCCAGCGCAGCCAGGCCCAGCGGTTTCCCCGGAACCTGGATATTTATCACGGTCGGTCGATGCGGCGCCGTGCGCGATGGTTGTTCCTCGGAATGCGCGCTGTCCATGAATTCTTCGTCGGGCCGTTAGACGGCGAGCAGACGATTAAAGAATTCTCGATACTTTTGCAGGGCGAGGCGGAGGTCCTCCGTCGATACGTTGTCGCCGCTGTCCCAGTGACTCTCCAATGACTCGCGTGTCGCAACGAAACGGGCCGCCACGGTCTGCATTACTTCCGCGACGAGCTCGTCGGCAGACTGCACGGACGCTCTCGGTTCATCGACGAATGTTGTCTGGCAACGCTTCCACCGCTGGCGAAAGCTCTCAGCATCTGGTTCGTCGAGCAGGTTAGAATCGCCGGATTGGTTATTCGGTACTGGGGCAATCGCGGCAGTGCCCGTGCGCGAAGGCTTCTCTTCGGTTCGTAACTCGGACGTTTCCTCGCGCTCATTTGCTATCGTCCGAAGGCTCTCGCGGGAAGGTTGCACTGGTCGCGTCTCTGAACGATTGCCTGGCGAAAAAGGATCGACGCCGCTAGGCGCCTCGGAAGGGGCTTTCGATTCCATCTTGAATCCTCCTCGGCACAACGTACCCGGGGACCCATTGAAGCCAGATAAATCTCGAACGCGCGCATATATCGAATGGCTCGCAGTTCGTTGGATGATCGCTCGGCGTCGTTGAAGATCGCGGCCTTCCGCCGCGAACTACCTACGTTCTCGGGCCTGCCTGCCTGGGCAGTTCGTTCGAGATTTCCGTACCCACATAACCTTTGCGCCGACCCGATGCGCCAGCCTCGATCTTGCGCCGGATCTCGTCATTGGTAACGAGTTTGTGGCTGGCGAACAACGCCAGGGGCAATTTCGTCCGGCCATTCTGGTAATGATGTTCAAGAAAGTCCGGGGACTCTTCCGATACAGTCCCATCAGCCCACACGGCGAAGATGCACCGCTCGCGGGCGACTCGCAACCTGGATCGGACCGCCGAAACGAGGTCCTCAAGGTCTCGTGGAGCCATATACCCTCCTCCTCCGGTTGTTTCCATGATGGGAATGAATGTCAGCTCAGGCGGACGTTCGGGCTACCGGTCGACTCGTCCCTCGGTTTGAAAGACTCTCGGTGTAGGCGGCGATGACCAGCAGATCCCCGTCGACCTCGAACGACGAGAGCGCCACCGTGAATTGCTTGACCTTGCCATTCTTCATCACAAGTTCAGTTGGTGAAGAGACACTTGGGGCACCCTCGTGGAGGTTCTTGAGGAGGCCGTCTAGCGCTGATGATTCCTTCCAAATGCCAAGGGAAGTTGGACTGCGACCGAGAAGTTCGCTCCTCATGTATCCGGTGACGGCGGTGAATGCCTGGTTCACGTCGACTATCGCTCCGTTCACCAGGCGGGAGATGGTGGTGGGAGAGGGGCTTGCCCGAAATGCTCGGTTAAAAAACTCTTCGTCCCGCCGAAGGATGCTTTCCACCCGCACCTGGTCGGTCAGGTCTTGAAGTATTGAAAGATGGTGCCCCGGAACGAAATCGCAAATCGCGGTGAATCGAGCCCGGACACTCGAACCGTCTGGGCGTCGGATAGCGAAAACGCCGGTAGCCCTCCGCTCCGCTACGAACGTTCGCCAGGCAATCTCTGTCTCCATTGCGTCATGTGACACGTCCCGGACGGATAGGGTTAAAAGTTCCGCACGATCCCTGCCTAGCAAAGCGCAGGCCGCGTCATTTGCGAACGTATACCGCCCCGAGCCATCGGCCACGAGGACGGCCGTCGGAATCTCGGCGAGCACCAATTCGATTCCATTCAACTCGATGTCCGCAACATTTAGCATCGAACCGGTCCTGGTCAGCATTTTTTGGCCTGACGACGTCATCCGGGTAGAGGGTTCGCCCGGTAGACGTGCCCGGCGACTTTTCGTCTGCATCTGCTGTAAATCAAAGCCTTACCGTGACTATCGCTCCTTGAACCAAACGTATTCTCAAACCGCGCGGATGCTAGCCGGAGAGAACACCGGCGTCAGTCCGCTTCCGTACAAAACATCAAGGAAATAGGGAAAATCTCGGCGAACCCATCACCGGGGCCGCATCTGCAGGCGCAAGGTCACAACGGCGGCAAGGTAAAAGCCAAAGGCAAGGACGCCGAGAACTACCAAATCCGCAGGGTGTCGTACCGCGCCGCGCAACATCACGTCGTGCAACGAACGGGTCGCGTACGTCGATGGAAGTGCGAAGGCTGCCAATTTCACGGGCCACGACAGGCGGTCGAGTGACACGACAAGACCGCTGAAAAAGACAGCACCGAGCAGCAGTAACATCGTTATCTGCGTGGCTTGCTGCTCGCTCGGCGAGACCAGCGAGATGAGAAACCCTATCCCAAGCGAAATGAGAGTGAGCGTCACGACGATAGCAACCGCGTAGCCTACCGAACCGAACAGCGGGACATCGAGCATCGTGTTCATCAAGGTGAGCACTATTAGACCGACAAAGGAAACGACAAGGCCGTAGGAGAGATATTGGCCGTTCATAATCTCAAAAGAACGTATCGGGGTGACTTTAAGGAAGTCCATGAGTCCTGAGGTACGCATGCGTGCAAGGGCCAACGCAGCCAATGAGATCCCCAGGTGTTGGACGAGCAGCACCAGCACCGCCGGGGAGTAGTACCCGACGAAATCTGGTTTCCAGGGGCCGACGTTCGTCAGCTCAAGGTTGAACGGTGCGCTCAAGACCTCAGGAGGAATTTTCTGAAGGTCGCTGGCGGTCGCGAGCACTGCGTCGAAATCGTGTTCGATTTGCTTGAGCTCTGCGGTGGTTGGTATCGATCCGCCCTCGTCCGTTCCCGCCAGCCTTGCGTCGAGATTGTTGACCGCGTCAGTCACGTCCGTCAGCTCTGTACGAAGCGTTCTAATGGCGTCGTCCGAACGACCGATGCCGGGCAGTACAAATGCGATTCCTTCAGCAGCGCGGGCATACGCGTTCACTGCATCAGAAAGGGGCACGAGCAATGCCCGGGTCCGGTCGACCTGCTCGCGAATCGTGTCGAGGTCGCCCTCGGCGTCTATCGCGAGTGACAAGTACTCACGGGCGAACTCAATCTGCTTCGTCACGTCATCAAATGAAGCCTGCGCATCTCTGATGGCCTTCTCGATTGTGCGCTGATTCAATTGCCCGACCTGATCGCCGAGATACGTTTCGGTGAATCGGACCGTTAGCGGATCGATTTCACTTGTGAACATTTGAAGCGGAACCCGTTCGCCATTCGTAATGCTTTGCTCCGCGTTAGGCGGGACAACGGCCACAGCGTCCACTTCTCCATCCTGAAGGCGATGGATAGCAGCAGTTAGGTCATCCGTCTCTTCGACCACTTTAACGTAGTCGGAGAGTTCTTCAGGCAGCGGTTGAATTGGCTGCGAGGGTCCGGTGTTGCGGACAACGATCACATTCGGCTTGATGCCTTTAACGTTCACTCCCTGTCCAAACCCAACGAGAATCAAAAATGGGACCACCACTAGCATGAGGATCAGCATCGGCTGGCGCACGATCTCTGCGAACCATGTAGTGAAAAAACTCGTCGTCCGCAAAACAGATTTCATCTGGCCCGACCCTTCGCCTGGTCTACCAGAGCCACGAAGACTTCGTCGAAAGAAAGGTCGTTGGAGACAATTTCATCAACCTGGACGCCGCGACCAGCCAGGCATGCGGACACCTGCGGTGTGGCCGTTGGGAAGTCATCCACCACCACGCGAGTTAAACCCACCGCGGTGCTCGAGACGCCGCGAACGGAAGGGAGAGCTCGTAGAGCATCAGCGTCGTTCCAGTCGAGTTTCGCTGCCCTAACCTCGAGTACGTGGCCCCCGAGAGCTTGCGTGCGCAACTGTTCGGGACTACCCAGCGCGACAACCGAACCTTCATGCAGCAGTGCGATGCGATCGCAGCGCTCAGACTCGTCGAGGTGCTGTGTAGTCACGAAAACCGTCGTTCCGCGGCCGGCCAAGACGCGAAGGTGCTCCCAGATCGTCGCCCGCAAGATGGGATCGAGGCCAGTTGTGGGCTCGTCTACGAAGATGATTCGTGGCTCGTGCAAGAGCCCACAAGCAAGCGACAGCCGGCGCCTCATGCCGCCAGAAATCTGTGATGCGCGCCGGTGGCGTGCATCCCAAAGTTCAAGGAATTGCAAGGTCTCCCGAATGCGGCGCCGTCGATGCAGCAAGCCCATCCCATACAACCCGGCTACAAAACGCGCATTTTGTTCCACAGTCAGTGTCGGGTATAGCTCGAAGGCCTGCGGCACATAGCCAATTGCCCCACGCTGTTCAGCACCGAAACGCCTCGGCTCGCAGTTAAGTACGCGAAGCGACCCGCTTGTGGGGACAGCCTGCCCCACCATCATTCGGATCAACGTTGACTTCCCGCTGCCGCTTGGACCGATGAGGCCGAACACTTCACCCCGCAAGACCTCCAGGTCCACGTCTTTCACTACGTTCGTGTCTCCGAAGGATTTCGAAAGCGATTCAGTCGCGATCGTTGCCGCCGTCACGACGCTAAGAGGGACTCGACTCCCTTCCCGCGGCGAGGATCCTTTCGCCTCTCGGACTGAATGGCTGGGCAACGTTGTCACGGCAATCCTCCCGCTCTCGTGCTTTAAGAAATTAAAATGCTGGCATTGGCCTGCGGGTCATCCGCTAGCGTCAGAACGTACGCGCCGACCTGTTGGACCCCCAACTGGATGGACTGACCTGCCTCAAGAGTGATGCTTTCCCCGTCCCCGTCCGATTCACGTCCTTTGAGCACGATAGACAACTTCGAGTGAGTCGAGTTTCGTAACATCACTCGCGTTCCTTGCCTGACCTCAATTCGGTCGGGCGCGAACCCCTTATCCGTCAACTCAATTGAGGCGTCGACACCGGCGGTGATGGACGGTTCGAACCGGGGCGTGTCGGTAGCCGGGGTTGCGACGGTCGAGTCAGTGCAGGCCACAGAGCCGAATAAAGACACCAGGCCGGCGAGCAGACATGACGCGCTTGCTCGCCAGCTTAGTGCCCGATCTGTGCCTACATGAATCATGAGGACATTCTGGAGATGAACCCGAGCTATTCGCATACCACAGCATCCAAAAGTCCTAACGTTTCTATCGCAAGCGACCCTCGGACGGCGAAAGATCGGAATCGCCCAAAACTTGAGCGCGATTAGCCCTCGCGGAGTTGATACAGGCATGGCCGCGGAAGGAACGGCCCTAGTCAACTGGTACCGTGCTGGTATCAGGATCTAAGCCGTACCCGGCCATCTTGCCTGTGCCTCTATCTGATCGAGGGCATGGACGATGTACTGGGGGACCGGGATCCCTGATGGCGTTAATCCGCTTTGACGTACGACCTGCCGTGTTTGGACCGATCGTTTCGCCGATTACTCCTCGCAAGTTCTACTCTCGGACGTACCGGGAGCGCTTGTGGAGAGGACGCAAAAGTGTCGCGAGGAACCGATTCGAGCCGTCTATGGTTCAGGCGACTGACGGTTGTTTCCTTGAAGTGGATGGCCTCGTGCGGCGCCTTCGGGCTCGCCACAGATGGAAGTTGGCTTCTTCCTTTTCTAGCGTCGATTCGTCGAGTCTCGCCGGGAGATCGGCCCGTGGCGCGAGGGGAATCCAACCAGGAAGGAGATTGCCCCCCTCGCGCCATTCGAGCGCATCCGACCAGAGGCTGTATGTTTCGTCGTCAAGAAGGCCTTCGCCCCGCCAGCGCCGCAAGACCGCCTGAATCTCAGGTCCATGCCCCTGGCCGCGCAGTGTGAAATCGAAATAAACGAGCCTGCAAGCGTGATGTGACCACGTCGAAATGTCACAGGTGTGCATGCAAACAGTTTGCCTTGGGGAGCATCTCGAAGCGGTTACTGAGTTTCCACAACGCCTTTCAGCTTCATTGAAACTTCCGCCTGGGTCCTACGAGGGGCAAACGCCTAGCTGTAGGCCGAGATGTCCGTGTATACCGCTATTACAAGACACTCGTCGCCGACGGCTATGCGCTGGAAAGCTCCCGCGAGTTCCTTGGTTTCGCCGGTGTTGGTAACGAGTTCAGCCCTCGCGCGGAACTGAGGCTGACCGTCCCGCAGGTTCGCCATTATCCCGTCGAGCTTGGACGGATCTTTCCAGAGCCCAATGCTTTCCGGTGTCCGGCCTATGAGATCGGAGCGCCAATAACCCAGCGTCTCGCAGAATGCTTCATTCACGTCGATGAGGGCGCCGTTATCCAGGCGCCGAATGTTCATTGGGACCGGGCTACCGCGAAATGCCTTGCCATAAATCTCTTCGTTCCGCCGAACGTCTTCTTGCACGCGTATTTGCTCGGTTAGGTCGTTCAATACGGAAACGTGAAGCCCTGGGGCAAAGTCAGAAAATGACATATACGTAACAGGGACGGTTTCGCCCGATGGTCTCGCGAGTTCCAGCTGTCCCGCCTGTTGCCGCTCAGACAAAAACTGGCGCCAAGAAATTTCGGCTTCGACTGGATCTACAGTGAGGTCGCGAAAACTTAACCCTAGCAGCGTTTCAAGAGGCCTGCCCGCCAGCGTGCAGGCTGCCTCGTTCGCGAAGACGTAACGACCCGAGTCGTCAGCGAGTAGCACGGGTAAGGGAAGTCTGCCGAGGACTGTCTCGATCTGGCCCTGCTCAACCGTTTGAGTCACCGTTTCCTCTCCAAACAGCAACGCGGGCTTACCCCGCCTTCGTGAGAATATATTATGCAATTTCGAGGCGTGCAGTTTGTCTAGTACCGTACGTAAATAGGGATGGCGCGCGAAAAATTAACAATCGCGAATGACTTCGACCGCGAGTTTGCTTGGTGCCTCGGGAGTCGCGCGCTCGGCGCTCTGGCCGGCCCGCTCAAACCTCTTCGCAGAATGCCGCGGTCGGGATGGTGAACCAAAATTCGCATCCGCCCGGATGGTGCGTTTCGAACGCCAATCGAGCCACCATGCAATTCGACCAATCTCTTGCAGAGCGTGAGCCCGAGACCTAAACCGGTTACCCCGGAGTGGGTGCGCAACCGCACGAACGGATCGAACACCTGCTCCAACTGCTCCGGCGGGATCCCGCTGCCGGCGTCGATCACCACGGTTTCGATGCTGTCCGCGCGCTCCCGGAGTTGAACGGTGATCGGCAGTCCTGCCGGGCTGTACTTGTGCGCATTCGAGAGAAGATTCGAGAGGACTTGGTCGTAGTAGCCGTGGTTCGCAGCAACCAGTGCTACACGATCCGGCGAGTCCAGGTTCACAGGTCGGTCCGCGTGCCGGGCAGCGAAATTGCGAATCGATTCCTCCGCGAGCCGATTGAGCCGGGCGGGTTCGGTTTCTAACTTCGCGTCGCCCGAACGCGTCCTGGAGAGCACGAGCATGTTTTCGATGACCGCATGCAGGCGAAGGGCATCCGATTGCAGGTCGTTAGCTAGTTGCTGAATTACCTCGAGCGTGATGGAGTCCGAGTGTTTGACCAGGTGCGTGGCGTTACCAAGTATCGTCGTCAGCGGTGTCCGAAGTTCATGGGAGATGAGGCCGAATACTTCGTCCTTGGCTTCGATAGCCTCAGCCAACTGCTTAACAGTGTCCTCAAGTTGGCCACGAAGTTCTGTGATTTCGTGTACGTCCACGCTTGCCGAAGTCCATCCGTAGAACGTGCCGAAGTCATCTTTTACCGGCCGAATTCGGAATGTTTGCCATCGAAACTCCCCGTTGCGATCGCGTATTCGATACTCGATTTCATACTGCTCCCTCGACGCCTTTGCGGCGCGCCAGGCTCTATTCGCCCTGCCGCGGTCATCGGGGTGGATCAGCGGCCCCGTACCGGACTCCATCGCTTGATCCCGGGTCTGGCCCGTGAATTCCAACCAATGGCGATTGACGAAGGTCGGCTTGCCTCGCGGATCTGTCGCAATGATGTGAGCTGGAACTGCATTAAGAAGGGCAGCCAACTGAACCCCGCCCTCCTTAATTGTCGCTTCAGCCCTCCGGAGTGAGGTTATGTCGACTGCCGAGACCACAGAGACCCGCTTCGATTCCAAGGTCATCGGGCGCGCATGAAGCGCCAGGTGCCTGCGATCCCCATCACTTGTTATGACGCTAATCTCGTATTGTGCGGGTACACGCTCACCGCGAACCCGAGCCTTGCCGCGCTCGACGATCATCTCTCGATCATCAGGATGAATAAGGTCCGCGAAAAACCCGGATTGCAGAAGTTGGTCCCGCGTGTAGCCGGTAATCTCTTCGAGGGCACGATTTACATAGAGGACTTCGTTGCCGTCGTAGACCCAAATTCCGCAGCCGAGAGCGTCGAGCAATTCGGCATGTGCGGCGATTTCTGACACTATCCGAACCCCCGGATCGACTCAACGGACTCCGTCGCCGGAGCTTCCAACGACTCTTGGCGCAATCTCTTGATCGACCATCTGCGTTTTGGACGTAGCGTACGACGTCGATAACCCGGTTGGGGTAAACGGAGGACCTTGTCGCATAGCAAATTAATTACAACGCATTGTGGTCCCCAGTGACGGCAAGCTCGACGCGTATCAGTTTCGATGTCTTGAAGGCCAGAGCAGCTCCGTATCAGCAGTGAAGTGCAAGAAAAGTTCCGCAGAAACGATTGGCCCGTCAGCTGGCTCAGGGCCAATGGCCTCGAGCTGGCTCATGTACTGGGCCGCGGCGCGACGCTTGCGATGGGCCACATCCCCAGGAAGTCGAACCATGCGTGGCGTGGTAGTTGCCAGTAGCTGGGGGTTGTTCCACGCCGCAACTGCATAGTTCCAGACGTAGATGGGCATGTCTTTTACTGCGTCCTCAGTTGCTTCCGCCACCGCATGGTGATCAGGGTGGCCGTCGGAAGGAAGCGGCGAAAGGACGATGGACGCGCCGGCAAGTCGCATCGCGAGCATTTCACGCAAGAGCTCGGTATAACCGGATACGTTCGAATCCGGAAACCCGAGCCGAAATCGCTGCGGCTGTATGCCCAGTTCTCGATAGGCACGAACCGTTTCCTGATTTCGCAAATCCCGAACGGTGGCAGGTGTTATTCGCTCCGAAGCAGCATGAGACGCCTCGCCGTCGGTGACAGCAATAACTTCGACGTCAAATCCGGTCTGCTCCAACAGGGTCATCGTCCCGCCGACAGCGAATATCTCGTCGTCTGGATGGGGTGCGAGTACTACGGCCCGGCCCAACGGGCCGAGAGACTGGACAGCCAGTGTATCTGCGCCACTCACATCGGCACCCCGTAAGTCTCAGGACGCCAGCGCGGCCCCTGCTTCTCGGGATCCCCTACAGGCGCTCCCATTGCTGCTTTTCGCTCGCTACCCGCCATGGCTCCAACACCTCGCTCTTCACCACCGCACGCTCAACGATAGGTCTGGAGTAATACCGAACGAACAAAGGCCGACGCCGGGGACGTATCAATCGGCTTGCAAGCTACGGGGTGCAGGGACGGGTAGGGCAGTCCCTGGCGAACGATCACTCTGCGTGCTTCCCCGCTGCCCGGGCAGGAACAGGCTGCGGATAATCACCGACGCTGATTCGATCACCGGGACTCGGCGTTCAACAGTTGGGGTGAGAATTGCTGGCGCCTGGCGCAACGCCGGTGCGATTGGCTCGGGCCGCAGAGTCTGAAGCCGTACCGGTTCTTCGCGCGCTACTCGCGGATAGAGCGGACAGGGCACGTTCCCATCGAAACCATCCTGGGGGTACTGGACCATCCAAATTTCGCCGCCGGCGAACGCCAGGTCGGTTCGGTCGCAGCGTGCCGCCGCTTCTGAAATGTCTTCCGCGCCGGCCAGCCAAAGGGGACGCGGACGTACTGGAACGTAGTCCCCGGTTATGAGCCCCCACTGGTAGCTGGTACCGTAGATGCCCACCGCGATGCCCATTTCGTCAAGCGAATCGAGAGCGCCGCGAACTACCTGCGAATTGTCGCGGGCCATGTCGGACCAGTGGTTTTCCATTTCGACATCTAACCAGTAACGGCGCGGAACTTCACCGGCAGCGACCACTCGGGCTTGAGCATCAGTCGCCAGGTTGTACCCATAGTTGTAGCCACGACACCAATCGTCGTCCGGTTCGCAGACTCCGTAGGGGCCGTTCGCAGCTTCAGGTCGTCCCGCGCGAGGGAAGTCCAGGTTGATGTAGATGTCTGGATGCGGCTCCGCAGACTTCGCCCAGTGGTACTGCAGTCCAAAGCACCCGTTCGAAGTGAACGGACGACCGTCGTTCAAACCGATTACAGCAAACGCGAATGGACCTTTGGGCAAGACGTTCGGGCACTGTGGCCATGAAACGTCGTAGGCGATTTCGGGCCCTTCGGCGGCTGCCGACATTGTGCTTGCGAGAACGACAGACCATGCGACGACGGCGAGAAGCAAACCCTGCTTCAGGCGATGTAATAGCAATCCCAAACCCCGTGGAGGTGACTATCCACGAGATTAGCAACGAATCTCTCAATGTTGCAAAACCATATAAAGATCGCTTTTCTACATCACAACCGCATTACGCGTGTGCCGGTTGCCCCTGTTCGATCGACTCGTTCGTAACACGCTGTTCGCTCGTATGTTTCTCACCATTGTTCACGGTGAGGCCACAGAAAGGACATTGGGCCCAGTGGGCTTCGAGCGCATGAGAGCAGCGAGTGCATGCACCACGAAGGCCAACGCCGCAAGAAGGACAAACAATAAAGTCCTCGCGAACGTGCCCCCGGCAATTCGGGCATTCACCGGCGTAGTCAGTAGCCAGCGCGAGCCGAAGCCGGTCGTCAGCTCGTTCGGCGATAGTCGTGCGCGGACGCAGCAGAAGGTAGACCCAGAGTCCAGGAACAAAGAATGCCAAGACCAGCATTAGTGCCAGTAGTTGGAAGCCAAGTTGTGTACTGCGTCGACGAGCATCTCGAAATGTCCAGTACGCGACAGCGACCCAGAGAATAGCGAGATATAAACCAACGACCTTTAGCGATAGCAGAAGGTAGCCAACTACCTGGTCGTTTACGATTTGGTCGTACATGTTTCTCTCTCCTTGATAGTTTGTATTCGTTACCTGGCGCCGATCAGTTCCCCGGTTTGGGTGTCGGATCGTCTCCGTTCGGAACCTTTGTCTTTTCGGGTTTCGGTTCCTTCGTCGGTTTGATGTCCCCGCCCGGTTGACTCGGTCGACCCGGTTGCCCGGGTTGAGGCGTGATGGTGGCAGGGCGTTCTGCTCCCGGGTTCCTGGAATTCCCTGGTTCCGGTGTGACGGTCTCTACGGGAGTAGGCGTAGGGCTTGGCGGAAGAGCGACTCCGCATGCGTAGATCCCTCGGGAATAGGCAAGCGCCACGGCAAGTTCCTTCTTGAACGTCGGCAGTTCGAAGCAGCTCTTCCCGAGGCAATCACCGCCGTGGTAGTCGACATCAGTTCGCTGCCACCCGTTCACCCGGGTGTAGCAGCCACCGCCCTGCCCGCGTTCGGTGGTGGCTGATTGGAACGGTCCGTATTTCACGTTCGCCGGCTTCAGGTCGTCGAATCCAAGCGGTGTTTCGAATCCACCGAGCGAACGCAAGTTTTCGTGGTAAGCGCTCATCCAGTGTTTGAAGAGCTTGAGCGTGGTGTTCGCGCTGGCGTAACCAGCTCCCGGACCGTCGAGAACCGGTGATTTGTCGGCATTGCCAATCCAGACGGCAGTCGCAGCGTACCTCGAGTACCCGGTCAACCATGTCTCCAGCGTGTCTTTCGCGCTGTTCGGGGCCTGCTGAGTGCCGGTTTTCACGCCGCCGGGAATCTTCTGACCGTCGAGGAACACGTCGAGTGAAAGATCGTCGTTACTGCTTCCACACTGCCAGATGAGGAACCGTGCGGTGCAATCGGACATTATCGAATGCAACAACCAGACCGAGCCCGGATCCACAACGTTTTTGCGGACAAGGTCGTCTCCGTGCTGATAGAGGACTTCACCGGTCGCCGATTCGACTCGCAGCACAACGACCGGGTCCAGGTCTCGGGTTCCCGGCAACCGTAGATGTCCGTGCACGAATGCAGCCTTCTGGGTGAGTGCCCGTTCGCGTTGGTCGCCTTCGGAACCGTCGAGCGAGAGTGCATCTTTCACTTCGAGCGTCGAAGCAAGCGTGGGGACGCCGACCATTGTTCCCATGTTGGCAATGGTTGACTCCATGTAGGCCATATCAATGAGCCGAATGTTCGCGCCGCCGGTCGCAATCGAAGCGCCGTAAATGACCGAGCCATGGTCTCGGAACGTTGGGTCAAACCGCTGGTCAAGGGTAGTGATGCCCAGGGCCTTCGCCATCAGGATCACGTTTTCGGGACCAACTTCAGTTGCCGCTCGGAAAGCAGGCACGTTCTGCGATCCGCCAAGGGCCGCGCGAGCGGTGATCAGCCCCTGGCTCCCGCCCCGGCCCGGGTTCGTAATCGACACCTGATCTTCGGGATTCTTAGGTTTGTCGATGAGATCAATGGGATTCGTGTCCCAGATCGAACTCATCGGTGTTTTCTTCAAGAAGTCCATCCAAGCGAGGTACACGGCTGGCTTGAACGACGAGCCCGGTTGGTGAATTTCGACGGCCTGATCGATATTGCCAGCCACTCGAGGGTCTGAAACCCAGGTCGGGTCCTGGTTCGGGACATAGACGATGACTTGCCCGGTCGTCGGCTCAATGGTGACCACCGAACCGTTGTGACAGTCGCAGCCTGCATCCAGACCCTGCGTCACGTAGGAGTGAACCATTGCTGCGGCGGTGCTGTTGAGGTCCCAATCGAGTGTCGTTGTGACTTTGTATCCCGCACTGTGCACGCTTTCGACGCAGTCGGGGCTGTTGGGATTCTTGGGCAGCACGCCGGCCCGGCACATCCTCACCAGGCGAGGCTCAACCTGGTCGTCGATGAACGCAGCGCCCCTGTTCTCGTTCTTGTCGGGATGCACGAAGACCGTTTCGGCCTTCGCTTCGTCGGCCGCTTCGCGGGTGGCTCTTCCGTGCTCCACCATCAGGTCGAGCACATATTCCTGACGCGCCTTGGCGGCGCCTGCCAGAATAGTTCGTCCGAATTCGTCGAGCTGGCATCCTTCGTTCGAGTCTGCGGCGACGCAGTTGGTGCGGGGGCTGTACAACGTGGGCGCCGAGGGCAGACCCGCGAGTGTCGCAGCCTCAGCGAGCGTCAGTTCTGCGGCCGGTTTGTCGAAATATCCTTGTGCCGCCGCTTCGATGCCCACATAGCGGCCACCGTACGAAATCGAATTCAGGTACCACGTGAGAATTTGTTCTTTGCCGTAGCGACTATCAGTGTCGACCGCCAGCGCGAGCTCCTTGAGCTTCCTGTCCAGTGTCCGTGGCGCGGTGCATTGCTCGATTCCTGCGTACTGTTCGCAATCTGTAGTGAAGTACACGTTCTTGATCAGCTGCTGCGTAATGGTCGAGCCACCAGTGGTGGATTCTCCATCGACGTATGTGCTCCAGCCGGCACGGACAATGCCTTCAACGTCGAAACCGTGGTTGCTCCAGAACCGGTTGTCCTCGGTGGAGACCGTAGCTTCGATGAGAAAAGGGGAGACTTCGCTGAGAGAGACGGGGGCCGCAATTGCGGAGTTCGGGTTGCTCAAGACTCCGAGGGGCTGATCGTTGCGGTCGACGATCGAGGTGATTCCGCTGCTGCGAATCGTAATTTGCTCCGCCAGTGGTGGAAACGAATCAGTGGTCGACCGGTAATACGCGAAGGCAGCTCCAAAACCACAAACAACCAACATGGATATCGCTGTCGCGATCCCCAGGCTGACAATTGCAAGGAACCTTGTGTTAACGAACGAGCGCGCCTTTCGCCGTCGGGGCAGGCCGAGATATCGCCGTACTGCGTGGTCCATCGGTGCCGGCTCGCGTCTCAAAACAACGCGGGGATCAAGCCCGCGAGAGTGATCATTGCGCCCCAAAGTGCGAGTCGCGCTGCCCGCCCACTCGAGGCAACTCGGCCTTGCGTGATCGGTCTTTGGTATTTGCGGAGCCCTCGCCGGTCTACATGCAGACGCACCGTGTCGCCCGATACCGCGCGGACGAGGATTTCGTTAATCCAAAACGGACTCTTTCGCGCCGGCTTGACCAGGAGCCAGCCCTCCGACGTCGCCTTTTCCACGACGCCGGCCATCCGGTGGTCAAAAGTCTCGACCCGCTTTCCCGACACCGGGAGTTCGTTAAACGTGTAGTCCATTTCGCGCACCTCGTGATCTCATCCGAACACGAACCCCGTTACGGTCGTGACATGCCAAACGGAGAAATGTGTCGCAGATACGTAAACTTTTGTCGGCAGCCTGGTAGCCCAAGGGTCTACCGCACACTGGTGAGCACCGGGTTGGCCGGACTCGCACAGGTTTGTAATGCCTCCACAAAAGTTATTGATTTGTTCGACATTCACTCGGCCTATCGTGGAGTCAATGGCTCATCGCCATAATTCACTCCAAGGAGTTAAAGAATGTCGGACCAGTACCGCTGCAATAGGTGCAGCAAAGAATTCGAGACGGATGCCGAACTTAATCGGCACAACCAGCAGGAACACCAGGCGCAAGCCGGAGGCGGTGCCGCGTAGCGTCACTTGGGGTTCAGGGGCCGAACAGCCTCCCCGTTCGGCCCCGCTCCCCTGGAACAAGATCCGAACATGTCACTATTGATTTCCCGTTACTTAAAACCCATCCTTTTACCTTCATTTGTCTTGCTGCTCGCTTCAGGTATCTGTTCGGCCTGCTCAGCTAATTCTGGGGACACCGTCGTCCCGACCCGAGCCAAGCCGACAGCCACGACCAACGAGCTCGCCATTTCGGCCCGGGACTTTTCATTCGTCCCCAGCGAACTCAACGCGTTCAACAATCGCCCGATGACTATCGTTCTCACGAACGATGGGACGGAACAGCATTCGCTCTCTGTATATGAAGACGACAAGTACGAGCGACTCGTGGCTGGCGCTGTCATCGATGCGACGAAAGCTGGCAGCTCGAACCAGGTTACGTTCGCACCCCCGAAGAAACCCCAAACACTGTACTTCCGATGTGAAATTCACCCTGACCTGATGCACGGTGAGATTTCCATAGCCGACAAGGTGAACTGAAACGGCGCCGTCGTTGGGTTCAACGGTCGGCCATAACTCAGGACGCCTCCTCCGCTTTCCGCTGCTGCTCGCGCGGTGCGCGGAATGCGAGGCGGCCCCTCCATGCCCACAGAGAGATCACGACTGATCCCACTGACAGGCAAACGAGCGTGCCCAAGGCAGAATTTGAAGGTCCGACTTCTGGGCGGAAGAGCGTGCTCGGCGAGGCTACCTTGACGACAGGCAGTGTGATTGCACCGAGCACAATCTGAACCACCGAAGCGCTGACACTAATTCCTGGAAGCTCGATGTCACTCCGCGCCGCGCGGCGGACCACGACTTGGATAACGTCCAGGTCGGGGCGGTGGACTCCCCAACGTGCGAACGCAACCGATACACCAACTACAAACACCGCCGTCGCGAGGACTAACGGAAGGATACCGAAGGTCGCCGCTCCGATACCTTCCTTTTGAGCGGCGAATGCCACCATCCCGACGCCGGGGATTGCCTTCGCCGCTGCGGCCCAATGCGGGATGAAAACCACCGACCAGGCGAGTTTGATCTCAGTCCGATCTGATGTTTCGGCCTCGATTACTGGTAGGCGCCAGATGTTCGGACAGAACATGAACGCGATGGCGGTAGCAATTTCGAATATCCCGAAGGCGCCAACGAATTGGGTAGGCGTCCAGTCACCGAGGCCACCAATCACGACAATCGTGAGCGCGACTCCGGCCAGGTTCATAACTGAAATGGAGAGGCCCAGAACCAATCCGCGCAGTGTTCGAATGAGATGTTCCATTCCGAGAGTGTTAACCATCGGCTAAGGGGCGGGGGAACATTTTTACGGCTTCGATAGGTGACATGAAGTACTTGTCATGCGGAAGCGATGGCTTTGGCGGTATCGTCGAAAACAGCAAAGGAGAAATACTATGCTGAACGCAAAGATTCAATTGATCCGCAGGCTCTTAGAGCAAGCACAAGCCATCGAAGACAATGAGGAAGGTCAGGGCGGCGTCTATATAGGCGGCGGCACTATCGTCATAATCCTGATCATAATTCTCCTCATTATTCTTCTTTAGGTCCCGCAACCGTCTGACTTGAAGTAAATGCGACAAATACTTGCAAATACCGGGACGCTTGAGCCACGAGCTCGAGGTCTCGGTCGGTAAGGGCATTCCGCCACATGGAAACAGTTCTGCTGAGGTAACGGCGATGCCCTCGGCCTTGAACGCCACACGTCAGGGACCATCGGCTAGCCGCCAGCAGTTCTAGATTTTGCCCATCAACGGCAGTAAAGAGGTGCTTCATGGCACGCGTTCAAAAGAAAATTGATGTCGATGTACCGATTTCCACGGCCTACAACCAGTGGACGCAATTCGAGGATTTTCCTCGGTTTATGGAAGGTGTCATCTCCGTAACACAGCTGGATGATCGACACCTTCGCTGGGAAGCAGAAGTCGGCGGGCGCGACAAGGTCTGGGAGGCGGAGATTCAAGAGCAACTCCCGGACTCGCGGATCGTATGGCGGAGCATCCAGGGCGACGAGAACGCCGGGATTGTCACATTTACCCCGACCGAGGACGGGAAGACTTCCATTTGGCTCGAAATGAGCTACAACCCGGACGGCTTCCTCGAGAGCGTGGGCGATGCCATGGGCTTCATGAACCGCCGTGTCGAGGGTGACCTCAAACGCTTTAAAGCGTTCATTGAAGAGCAGGGAATGGAAACAGGCGCCTATCGAGAGACGCTACCTAACCCGAACGCCCCTACTGGATTCACGTCGGGCGTTTCATCTTTCCGACGGAGTGAACCGTGAGACATGGCGTCGCCCACCAGGGTTGGCGTCCGGTGAATCGCGCCGCACCCGGAAAAGGATACGAATATGCCGGCTAAATTAGAGGTTGCCGTACTCATCGGGAGCCTCCGAGAAGGATCGCTCACACGGAAAGTCGTACGGCAACTCCGAGCATTCGATGGCCCACTGGAGCTATCGGAGGTCGCCATCGGTGACTTGCCCCTGTACAACGAAGACCTGGAGAACGGCTCAAGCACGCCCGAAGAATGGATCCAGTTCCGCTCCGCCATCAAGTCGGCCGACGGCCTGCTGTTTGCGACCCCCGAATACAACCGATCCGTGCCCGGCGTCCTGAAGAATGCTATCGATGTCGGGTCACGACCATATGGCGATAATGCGTTCGATGGGAAACCCGGGGCTGTCATCAGCGTCTCCCCGGGGGCCCTTGGCGCCTTTGGGGCGAATCATCATCTCCGCCAGTCGTTGGTGTTCCTCAATGTGCCGACAATGCAACAACCGGAAGCCTATGTTGGCGGAGCTGCAGAGATGTTCGACGAAGCGGGAAACGTAAAGGACCAGGGCACGTCTGAGTTCCTGGAGTCGTTCACCAACGCTTTTGCAAACTGGATCTCAACGCACCTCAGTGCGTGAATCCCCCGCCGATACGCATCAGTGCTCGAGTGTGGCTGCAAAAGGATCCGGGCCGCGCCGTCTCAAAACTTCATAACACTCGCACGCGGCATCCTCTAAACCTTCGCGGTCGAGAATCTCAATGTTGCCTCTTCGGTAACGAATCAAGCCAGCGTTCTGAAGCGTCCCCGCCGCGATTGTCACGCTCGGCCGGTACACCCCCAGCATCTGCGCGAGAAACTCCTGGGTCAGATGGAAGCTGGATTCGCCCATTCTGTCGTGCGACATGAGCAGCCAGCGCGCGCAACGTTCTTGCAAAGGATGGAGAGCGTTACATGCCGAAGTCTGGGCAATATCGTCGAAGAGTACGTTCGCGTACTCCCCGACAAGACGCCGGAGATGCGGCAACGTGTTCAGGTGTTCGGTGAATGCTCTGCGAGTAACGCGATGTGACCCGTCGGCGATCTGCACAATCCATTGCGTCCGTGAAACGTTCTGGCCCAACAGTACTGGAACACCGGCCATACCCTCGCGGCCGACGGTCGCAGCCTCGACTCCCTGGCCCGATTGCATGATGGTCACCAGGGAGATGACGCCGCGTTCTGGAAAATACACATGAGTAATTTCGTCGCCGGGGGAATAAAGGACGTGGCGGCGGACTAGCGGGAATTGCTCAAGGTCGGGAGCGAGCACGGCCAGCTCGCCTGGGGGGACCAGGGAGAGAATAGAATTCGTGAACGGGGTTCCATGAAGGCTGTTTGGCAACGAATACTTTCTGTTGCCGTAGCGCGGTGGGCGGCCGACTACTCAACGTTACGCCAACCTTGAACGATCCGTCTGTATGGTTCGGTACGCACGGAACGCATGACAGGTGGGTGAACGCTCCCATATAGGTAGATGTTTCGTTAGCGGTGAGGAACCTTCTTGGCAGCTCGATTAATTGCCGTCACAAGCGAATCAAAGTTAGGAGGGAAGGGTTCTCGGTTGTCGTCCTTGGACCGGGCAACCGCAACCACGTCGTTGAGCACAGTCTCTTCGAACCGAGGCCCTTGCTCGCGCTCAAGCTCTGCGTGCGCCGCTCGATGAAGGCCAGACCAGGATGGTTCGGCCTTCATCGAGAGCAAACTCTGGATAACTTCCGGGGGAACGTGATCAGATTCCAAAACCATTTTGTTCGGCCTCCATTTTGGATTCTCTTACTTTGTCGGTCGCGGAACTTATCCCGCGATTGGACTGCATTGAGGTACGCCCACGGGCGACTTGACGACCGCCGTCCCATCGTTCTGGGTCACTTCCACCTGCATGGCAGGATATCGGTCGGCTGCGAGAACGAATCCCGCGACGGCCGTGCAGATCTCGTCGAACGCCTGCTGGTTCCGGTTGAAATCGAGATGAACGTTCACATCGACAACACCATCTTTGCTCTGGATTTCGCCAACGTCGCCCACCCAGTCTTTTTCTGAGAATTGCACCTCGAGGTGTCGGCGGAGTACCGCTGGCAGGTCATCAGCAAGTGGGTCGTCGCCCGGCGACGTGTCAGGCACGTCTTGGGCGGTCCGTCGAACGTCAGGGACAGTGTCGTCGTTTCCGCACGCGGCCAAATAGAACGGGAACCCCAGGATTAGGACCGCGAACGAGGCCATAAGCCAACGATTTGAGTGTATGTGGAATGGCATGCCTTGAGTCTTTCACACGGGCCGCTTCGGACGCCTAACAGGCATGCACGACCGCCTTTCATGTTGCTTTCAATATGAAGAGCGATGTGCCGCATGTTGCCGAACCAGTTCACCGGCTATCGCCCGAGAAGAAATGAATCTGACACGGGAGTCGGAAATTATTTGAGGCGATTGAATTAGTTCGAGTCCTACGTTGAGGAACGAAGGAGGGCAATGCAATGCCTCAGCCAACCCAGGTCAACCAGGAAAGCGAACTCCGACCAGATTCCAGTGAACGATTGTCAGTGGACCAACTGGTTCCGGATGGACTGGTCGACGAATCGAATGTCGAACCTTCGATCCCCCCGCCGGACGAGATTGAATTGCACCTCGTGGACGATGAGAGCGGGCGCCCGACGAAGGCGGACGACGCCAGCAAAGGGCCGGCAAACCAATGAAGTCAGAGTCCGAGAGTGCGGACTCTCGAGTGATTGTGATTACCGGCGGGTCAGCGGGAGTTGGCCGGGCGGCGGCTCTCGAGTTCGGTCGATTAGGGGAAAAGGTGGCGGTGATCGCTCGCGGACGCCCAGGACTTGAGTCGGCGGTTCGGGACATCCGCTCGGCAGGCGCTGCTGACGCAATTTTCGTCGAGGCCGATGTGTCGGACTTCGAAGCCGTCAAACAGGCCGCCAGCGACGTCGAAGCCTCACTCGGGCCGATAGATGTTTGGGTGAACAATGCAATGGTCTCGGTGTTTTCACCGGTCCGCGATGTGCAGCCGGAAGAGTACCGGCGCGTCACCGAAGTTAACTACCTCGGGTACGTCCATGGGACTCTCGTCGCCCTGGAATCGATGGAGAAGCGGGACCGTGGAACGATTATCCAGGTCGGTTCCGCGCTCTCATACCGTGGGATTCCGCTGCAGTCTGCCTATTGCGCGACCAAACATGCCATCCAGGGATTCAACGATTCGCTGCGGGCCGAACTGCGGCACGAGAAGAGCGGAATTCACGTAACGAGCATCGATCTGCCGGCAATGAACACGCCCCAGTTCCTGTGGTCGAAATCCCGGATGCCATTTCCGGCCACAACCGGTGCCGCCCATTTACGAGCCTGAAGTCGCCGCCCGCGGGATCGTCTGGCTCTCGCAGCATCGTCGTCGGGAACTCAATGTCGGTTGGCCAACTGTACTTACCAAGTTCGCAAACACGGTTGCTCCGGGAATCGTCGATTGGTACCTCGGTCGAACCGGTTACGACTCTCAGATGACCGATGAAGAGGACCCTCACGAGCGACCAACGAACCTCTGGGAACCCGTGGAGAAAGACTTCGGAGTGGACGGTCCTTTTGCCGAACGGGCGCACCCCGGTAGCGAACAGTTATGGATCGCGACCCATACCACTCGACCCTTGCGGTTATTGGCCGCGACCGGCCTCATCATCGCTGCGGTAAGCGCCATCTCAGGTTGGTTGTGGTCCAGCCAGTCCGGCTCCAGGGAGCGTGGACTTTCCAAATTGCAATAAGTCTGTTAGCCCAGCCGCGATTCGGCTGAGGCGCTGGAAACTGCCTGATTGCTACGGTGTTGAAAAGGGGGCCAACCATGGCGCAATCCGTTAGCGACTATCTGATTTCCCGTCTCGACGACTGGGGAGTGAAGCGAATCTACGGCTTCCCGGGAGACGGCATCAACGGGATTCTTGGAGCAATCGAGAGAGCGGAGGGGCCCCAGTTTGTCCAGGTTCGCCACGAAGAGATGGCGGCATTCATGGCGACCGCCCATGCCAAGTTCACAGGGGAAGTCGGTGTCTGCCTGGCCACTTCCGGCCCCGGAGCGATTCACCTCCTGAACGGCCTCTACGATGCCAAGCTGGACCATCAGCCCGTAGTCGCCATTGTCGGTCAACAGGCGCGCGCTGCACTGGGGGGCAACTATCAGCAAGAAGTCGATCTTGTGTCGCTATTCAAAGACGTGGCACATGAGTACGTCCACATGGTCACGGTGCCAGAACAACTTCGCCATGTAATCGACCGTGCGATGAGAATCGCGAAGGCAGAACGAACCGTAACAACGGTCATCATTCCGAACGACCTCCAGGACGTTGACTACGCAGATCCACCCAGGGCGCACGGGACCATTCATTCAGGAATCGGGCACGCGTGTCCGAGAGTCGTGCCTATCGACGATGACCTTAAGCGCGCAGCGGAGATCCTGAACCAGGGTGAGAAGGTCGCGATGCTCGTCGGCGCGGGCGCTCTCGGCGCGACGGACGAAGTTCTCGCGGTCGCAGACAAACTCGGCGCCGGCATCGCCCGGGCGCTGCTTGGCCGTGCCGCTGTACCTGATGACCTCCCATATGTGACAGGCTCGATTGGATTGCTCGGGACGAAACCGAGCTGGGACTTGATGAATGACTGCGACACCCTCCTTATGGTCGGGTCCAGCTTTCCATACTCAGAATTTCTCCCGCCCGAAGGACAGGCTCACGGAGTCCAGATCGACCTCGATGGGCGAATGATAAACATCCGTTATCCGATGGAGGTTTCGCTGGTCGGTGACAGTGCCGAGACGCTTCGTGCGCTCCTTCCACTACTCGAACAAAAGAAAGACCGCTCCTGGCGCGAGACTGTCGAGAAGAACGTCGCCGACTGGTGGGAGTTGCTCGAAGACCGTGCGATGAATTCCGCCGATCCGATCAATCCGCAGCGAGTGTTCTGGGAACTCTCACCACGCCTCCCGTCCAACTCCATCATTTCAGCCGATTCAGGCTCGGCAGCAAATTGGTTCGCCCGGGATCTCAAACTCCGCCGGGGCATGATGGCCTCGTTGTCCGGAAACCTCGCAACGATGGGGCCGGGCGTACCGTACGCACTGGCGGCGAAGTTCTGCTTCCCCGACCGGCCAGCTATCGCGCTGGTGGGCGACGGCGCCATGCAGATGAACGGAATCAACGGCCTCATCACGATTGCAAAGTACTGGAAAGAGTGGGCCGATCCGCGGCTGGTCGTGCTGGTATTGCACAACAACGACCTGAATCAGGTGACATGGGAGATGCGAGCGCTAGAAGGAAATCCTCGCTTTGCCGGATCGCAAGACGTCCCAGATTTCGCCTATGCGACCTACGCGACGGAACTCGGACTGAAAGGCATTCGGGTTCAAACTCCGGAACAGATTGGTCCGGCCTGGGACGCCGCGCTAAACGCGGACCGCCCGACCGTAATCGATGCAATCACCGATCCGGAAGTTCCGCCTCTGCCACCGCATATCACGCTCGACCAGGCGAAGGCGTTCCTCAGCTCCATGGTGAAAGACGATTCGGCTCTGCATTTCGCAAAACAGGCAACAAAAGAAATGTTCGCGGGAGTGTTACCGGGACGAGGGCGGTGACATCCCAATGCCAACCGCAACCACTGCAATTGTCGACACACCGATCCGAACGGTTCAGGTTGGCGCGTATCGAATCCCAACAGACGAACCGGAATCGGATGGCACCCTCAAGTGGGACTCCACAACGCTTGTCACCGTCCACATCCAGGCGGGAAACGAAACTGGCTTCGGTTATACCTACAGCCACCAATCGGTCGCCGAGCTGATTCAAGGTCAGCTCGCACCGGAAATCCTCGGGCTCACCGCCATGGATGTGGCTGGAGCCAGCCGGAAGATGGTGGATTGCATTCGCAACCTTGGCGGGTCCGGCCTCACGTCAAACGCGATTGCCGCGGTCGATGTGGCGCTCTGGGACCTGAAGGCGCGCCTGCTGGAACTTCCGCTGCACTCGCTCCTCGGTTCCGTTCGCGACGCCGTCCCAATCTATGGAAGTGGAGGGTTCACGTCGTACTCGGATTCTCGTCTCGCCAGAACAGTTCTCTGGTTGGGCTGAAAACGGATTCACGATGATGAAGATGAAAGTCGGGCGGGACCCCGAAGCGGATTTGTGCCGTGTGCGAGGCGCACGGGCCGCAATCGGGAGTTCAAATCGGTTATTTGTCGATGCAAACGGGGCGTTCAACGCGAAACGGGCACTCCACTTCGCGCAGCGCTTCGCCGAATGCAACGTCGAGTGGTTCGAGGAGCCGACCTCGTCGGATGACCTCGAAGGACTGCGGTTCGTCCGTCAGGGTTCGCCGGCGGGCATGGCCGTGACGGCCGGCGAGTACGGATACACGCCCGATTACTTTCGACGCATGCTCGCCGCGGATTGCGTCGATGTGCTCCAGGCAGACGCTTCGCGCTGCCGTGGCATCACTGGATTCTTAACGGTGTCTGCCCTTTGCGAAGCTGCGGCGGTCCCGCTTTCCGCACATACCGCGCCGTCGTTACACCTCGCCGTCTGCACTTCTTCAACGCCGCTTATTCACCTTGAATGGTTCCACGACCATGTTCGGATCGAGCGAATGCTCTTCGACGGGGCCGTCCAGCCTTCGAACGGAACACTGCAGCCGAGTGACGCGCCAGGAATGGGAATCGAATTCCGAACGCGGGACGCCGAGAAGTTCGCAGTTTAGGGAGCCACCATGACCATGACCATGACGAAGCAGTCGACGATCAACACCGAATCACTCGAAAACAAACTCTCGCAACGGGTTCGCGGCGAAGTTCGATTCGATACGGGCAGCCGCGCTCTCTACGCCACGGATGCTTCCAACTATCGCCAGGTTCCTATTGCCGTCGTCATTCCGCGCGACATCGATGACGTGGTGACGACCGTAAACATCTGCCGGGAGTTCGGGGCGCCAATCGTCGCTCGCGGAGGAGGCACGAGCCTCGCCGGGCAGGCATGCAATGTCGCGGTCTGCATCGACTTTTCGAAGTACGTGAACAGGCTCGTCGAACTGAATCCTGAGGAACGCTACGCAATTGTCGAGCCCGGCCTGGTACTCGATACGCTCCGCGATGCGGCGGAGGAACACGGCCTGACATTCGGACCAGATCCGGCAACACACGATCACTGCACGCTCGGAGGGATGCTGGGTAACAATTCCTGCGGCATTCACGCTGTGATGGCGGGCCGCACGTCAGATAACGTCGAGGCGCTCGAAATCCTCACGTATGACGGTAGCCGAATGTGGGTCGGCCCTACCGACGACGAGGAATTTTCTGAAGTTGTCGCTGCAGGCGGACGCAAAGCCGACATCTATCAAGCACTGAGGTCCCTTGGTGGACGCGAAGCCGACAGAATCCGAGAGAAGTTCCCACAAATTCCGAGACGTGTATCGGGGTACAACCTGGATGAACTCCTCCCTGGCGGTGACTTCAACGTCGCCCGCGCCCTCGTCGGAAGCGAAGGGACCTGCGCAATCATCCTGCAGGCGAGGCTCAAACTCGTCGAAAGCCCCAAGTTTCGAACGCTTGTGGCACTGGGGTACGAAAACGTATTCAGTGCGGCGGACGACGTCCCGCAGATAATGAAATCCGGCCCGATCGGACTTGAAGGATTGGACCGTGCCCTCATCGAGGACATGTCGATCAAGCACCTCCATCCTGGAGATGTCGAACTCCTGCCGAAAGGCGACGGCTGGCTGCTCGTCGAGTTCGGCGGTTCGACCCATCAAGAAGCGGTGGAACACGCAGAAGCGCTGGTTCAGCAGGTGAGTGAACGCGATTTGCCACCGGACAATCGCATCTTTGAAGACCCGCAGAAGGAATCGAGAATCTGGGAGATCCGCGAATCCGGGCTTGCGGCAACGGCCAATGTCCCGGGAAAGCCCGCCACCTGGCCGGGCTGGGAAGATGCCGCGGTCCCGCCAGAGAAGCTGGGCGACTACCTGCGTGAGTTCGACAAGCTTCTCAAGCAATATGGATACCAGGGCGACCTTTATGGGCACTTCGGGCAGGGATGTGTGCACACGCGCATTACCTTTGACCTGGCCAGCCAACCCGGGATCGAGAAATACAAAGAATTCCTGCTGGAGGCGGCGGATCTCGTCCTCAAGTACGGCGGCTCGCTCTCTGGCGAACACGGCGACGGGCAGGCGAGGGCGGAACTCTTGCCGTTGATGTACGGCACCGAACTCTCGCAAGCGTTTGTCGAATTCAAGAAGATCTGGGACCCCGATTGGAAGCTCAACCCGGGCAAGGTCGTCAAGCCGAATGCTGTCGACGGTCAGCTCCGAATCGGTGCGAACTTCCAGCCGAAATCAACGACAACAGAGTTCAGCTACCTGGAAGATCACGGTGACTTCGGCCAGGTCGCGCTTCGTTGCGTTGGCGTAGGCAAATGCCGGCGCGAGTCTGGTGGCACGATGTGCCCGAGCTACATGGCCACCCGCGAAGAACGTGATTCGACGCGCGGACGTGCACGCATGTTGTTCGAAATGCTCGAGGGCGATGTCGTCACTGATGGCTGGCGCTCGAAGGAAGTTCGCGAATCGCTGGACCTTTGCCTCGCATGCAAGGGCTGCAAAAGCGATTGTCCCGTCAACGTTGACATGGCCTCGTACAAGGCTGAATTCCTCTCGCATCATTACAAGTGGCGGCTTAGGCCCAGGGCGGCGTATTCGATGGGACTCATCTTCCTCTGGCTGCGCGCCGCTTCGCCCATCTCGCGCCTGGCGAATTTCTTGGCGAGCAATCGGTTCTCGGCGCCGCTGCTGAAAGCCGTCGCTGGAATTGCTCCGCAACGCAGCCTGCCACCGATTGCCGAGAAGTCTTTCGACCGGTGGTTCCGAAAGCGTCCGCAGAAAGACGTTCGCCTGCCGCGGGTGATCCTCTGGCCGGACACGTTCACGAACTACCTTCGAACAGCGCAGGGGAAGTCTGCGGTCGCGGTACTCGAAGCTGCCGGCTTCGCCGTCGAACTCCCGGACGGTTCTGTTTGTTGCGGGCGCCCGCTCTACGACTGGGGCATGCTCGGAACTGCGAAACGACTGTGGCGCAGGAACCTGAACATCCTGCGCGACGAAATCCGAAACGGCACCCCCATTGTGGGACTCGAACCAAGCTGTGTTGCCGCGTTCCGCGACGAACTCCCGAATCTGTTTCCGAACGACCAGGACGCCCTTCGCCTCTCGAAGCTTGTCGTGACTCTCCCGGAATTCCTGGAAGAGCACGCTCCCGAGCTCGTACCACCTTCGCCGCACGCTAAGGCGATCATCCACGGTCACTGCCATCACAAGTCCGTACTCGGTTTCGAAACGGAGATCGAGGTTGCTCGACCGGATGGGGATCGAACGTTGAGACGCCGGAGGACGGTTGCTGCGGAATGGCCGGTTCGTTCGGGTTCGAAAGGGGCCAGAAATACGACGTATCGATGGCGGTTGGCGAACGCGCATTGCTGCCCGCGGTGAAAGCGGCCAGCGACGATATGCTGATCATCGCCGACGGATTCAGCTGCCACGAACAGATCAGGCAGGCGACCGGGAAGAATGCGCGACACATCGCCGAGGTCGCAGCCGAAGCTCTCGATGCCGGTGGTGGCGACGAACCGTCGACCAACGGTCGCTCTCTAAAGAAGATCCCGGCACTTGTAGCTACCGGTGCGGTCGCGCTGGCGGTGGTGGCTGGAGCGTCGCAAACCTACAGGAGGTCCAGATGAATTTCAGAAAACTCAATAGCGACGGCCAAAGAAGGTTCGTCCTGATTTGCGAGCCAAACGACGACGCGGCCGAAGTCCTCCAGGCCTTCGCGCGGGAGCACCAGGTTAAGTCTGCGGGCCTCACGGCGATTGGCGCATTCGAGCGGGTCTCACTCGGCTACTACCAGATTGAGAAACAGGAATACGCAACCGCCGAATTCGAAGAGCAGTTGGAGGTGGTCTCGTTCATCGGGGACATCAGCATGAAAGATGGCGACCCGCTCGTACACGTGCACGTAGCCCTGGGCCGTCCCGACTTCACCCTCATCGGCGGCCACCTGATGAGCGGGATGGTTCGCCCAACCCTTGAAATCATGATGACCGAGACTCCAACTGCCCTTGAACGCAAGTATGACCCGGCCTCTGGGCTCTCGCTGATCGCCGTCTAAGGGTTCGTACGCAGAATGGCTCAGCGCATCGAAGACTACGCCATGATTGGCGACACCCACACGGCTGCACTAGTCGGGATCGACGGCTCGATCGACTGGCTGTGTTTGCCGCGGTTCGATTCCCCTGCCTGTTTCGCGCGATTGTTGGGCACCGAAAAGCAGGGATTCTGGCGGCTTTCGCCAAGCAGCCCGGAACACGTCTCGCGCAGCTATCGAGACGGCACGATGGTGCTTGGACACGAAGTTCGAGCCCTCGAACGGAGTGGCAACCGTGACCGACTTCATGCCAGTCAGCCAGGACGAAGCCTTTCACCGGCTCGCACGGATTGTGACTGTTGACGTTGGCGAGGTGACATTCGAAATGGAACTGCGCTTGCGTTTCGAGTACGGATCAATCGTCCCGTGGGTAGAGCAAGACGAGCGAGGAATCAAGGCGCTTGCCGGCTCCAACGCGGTTCTGTTCGAATCGGACGCACCGCTCAGAGGAAAGAACTCAGCACACATTCAACATTCACCCTCCGGAAGGCGAAAGTGCGAGTTTCTGTCTCACCTGGTTTCCGTCCCATCTTGCGCCGGCCGAACGAGTTCCCGCTCGAGGACCTCCTCGCTCAGACCAAGAAGCGGTGGGAAGAGTGGACGAGCAAGCATCCCGTTGGTGGCGTTTCCCGTCGCTACGAGGATGCAGTCACTCGCTCACTCGTAACACTCAAGGCCCTTACCTATGCACCCACGGGAGCGTTGGTAGCGGCGCCAACCACCTCGCTTCCGGAGTGTATCGGCGGCTCACGAAATTGGGACTATCGCTTCTGCTGGTTGCGGGACGCCTCGTTCATTCTGAAGGCGTTCGCCGAAGCCGGGTATACGGAGGAACTGATCCGTTGGCATCGCTGGTTGTTGCGGGCGGTCGCCGGACACCCCAGCCAGATGAACGTTATGTATGGAATCATGGGAGATCGGCTGCTAACTGAATTCTCGCTGGATTGGTTCGATGGCTATGAAGGGAGCGCGCCCGTGCGCGTGGGCAATGCCGCCTCCAGTCAGTTTCAACTGGACGTTTTCGGGGAGGTGCTCGAGTCGTTTCAAATTGCGGCTGATGCAGGGATTGATTCGGACGAGAGCTCCTGGCAAATCGTCATCACCCTACTCGACTTCCTCGAGGACCACTGGCGTGACCCCGATTCCGGGATTTGGGAAGTTCGCGGCGGCACGCGGCAGTTCACCCATTCTCGCGTGATGGCCTGGGTGGCGGCAGATCGCGCGGCGCGCATAGCAGCCCACCACGGAGACACCGACCGACAAACGCGATGGTCGCAACTCGCTGAGACCATCCACGCGAATGTTTGCGAACACGGTTTTGACCCGGGCAAGAACGCCTTCGTTCAAACCTATGGTTCTCTCGAGTTGGACGCCGCCTTGCTGCTGATTCCTGCGGTAGGCTTTCTTCCGGCAAAGGACTCCCGGGTGATTGGAACGATCGAAGCAGTCGAGCGGGAGCTAGTATCGGACGGATTGGTGCGTCGCTACGACACCGCCTCCAAGGTCGACGGTGTTGACGAGTCCGAAGGTCTGTTTCTCCCCTGTTCCTTCTGGCTGGCGGATTGTTATGTGATGACGGGCCAACAAGATCGGGCCACGCAGCTATTCGAAAAACTCCTCGGGCTTCGCAACGACGTTGGTTTGCTCTCCGAAGAATACGACCCGGCCGCCAGCCGCCTCCTCGGTAACTTTCCGCAGGCGCTTTCGCACGTCGCCCTGATCAACACCGCACGCCGAGTATCTCAGGCTAACAAGTCGTAGCCACAATTCACGGGCGAAAGTTAGACAAAGCCTGTACGATTCGGCCTTATGCAAAGACTCTCACTTGGCCTAACAGTTGCGGACGTGCGCGAACGTAAGATTGGGCACGTGACGGCTCTCTTATCCTGCTGCTTCGAAGTGACCACGGATGAAACCAAACTCAACCTAACGCCACCCAGCATCTTCAATGTGACGACTCAAATGGCTATACTAATCTGCAATGCAGAACATGTCGGCAACTATCAGTGCCTCGTCCACAAATCAGAGGTTGATTCTTGACCCGACGGAGCCCCGTTCCTGGGATCAAGTTCAGAATCTAAGTTCGAAGAGCAGTTTTTGGCTAAAGCCGGCGAGGAATTTCGAGAGCGGCGCGACGCTCCTCCACAGCGAACCACCGCGCAAAGAGCCAAGCCATCGCCCCAAGGAAGAACGGCATCATGCATGCCCAAGCAACAACGCCAGCCAACTGCTGATCGACGATTGGATTGATTGGCCATCTATCGGAGCCTAATGCGTAGGGGGCGTACCACGGGCGAGAAGAAAATGCCATAAGCGCGGTCAAAGCACTCACGTGGAGAGCTGTGGTGAACAGCCAAAAGATACTCTTGCCGTATGCGAAGTCGGACCTCCCAGAGAATCGGATAAGCACCCTGCACCACAAGAAGCCAACCACGAACAGGCTGGCGTGCTCGAGCGCATGAATAGGCTCGTGACGTAGTGCCGCCTCGTAGAAGGTTGGGGCATGCCAGGTCCAAAAGACACTGGCGAATAAACACCACGCCCCTACCGGACCCCAGACGTGGCACACACCATTTGCGCGCCCACCCAACATCTTTGCAATCCGCCGCAGTGGGAGTTGCCTAAAAGTCGCCAAGGTCGCGGTTTCGAAGCGACCCAAAACCAGTAATAGCGGAGCTACGAAAGCTAGGAGCATGTGCTGAACCATGTGGGCGGATACTGATACTTCGGCGAAGGTGTCAATCGGTGGAAGTGCGGCCGCTGCGATGGCCGCCAATCCGAGGTAACCCACGTATTCCGTCCGCCGATTCGGGAGGAGTCCGTTTCGTTGGTGAGCGCGAATCGACGACAGACCCGCGTGATACCACCGGGCTCCACCCAGGAGGAGCAAGACGACCAGGCCATTCGAGTTCCACTGCGTGCCCGATATTCCGACGCTGCCGCCGTGAGCCGACGCGGTGCTGACGCTTGCGAAGATCGCGAAACAGGCGGACAGAAGAACAACGCCGGCGATGGAGGTTCTGCGTTGCTGGCCTCTAGACACCGTTCAGGTCCCGTAACAGATAGATTGGAAGGGCCGTGAACAACGTCGCCACACCAAAGATGGCGCTCGACCAGAGAGCCAGGCGGAGAAGCATGGTCGGAACTTCAACGGGATCGGTCGTTCGCGCAGCCGATTGGAGGCCGCGCCACGCGTGAAGCGCCAACGCAGCGATGGTGGCGATGGCGGCCACGGTCAGGGCGCTGAGGGTCCACTTCAATTGGCTCGAATCGACAGTCCCCAAAGAGACGACAAAGTAGCAGGCAAGCAGATGGGCCGCCCAGAGAACAGCCGGTCCGAGTGCCAACATGGCCGCGTTCCATCCACGACCCAGGCGGCTCCCGAAGTCAAATGCACCCACTGTCATCCTCCCGCCAAATGAGGCGACAGATAGACCACGGCAACCACCAGCAACCAAACCACATCGACGAAGTGCCAGTACCACGAGATGCCCTGAACCAGAGTGTTTTCCTTTTCGAGTCGCCCGCTCCACGCCACGGCCTGGGTGAATCCGTTCATTGCCAGACCAGCAATCACGTGCGCCCCGTGGAATCCAGTGATCGTGAAGAAAAGCGATGCATAGGCATTGTCTGAAAATGAAAGCGTCTCCCGCTTCCATTCCAGCGCCTGGATGGAGAGAAAGGCGGCTCCCAGGACGAAGGTGATGGCAAGACCAATCCGCAGACCGCGTCCTTGTTCGTTTTTGTGTCCTATTCGTTCGGCCCAGACCATGGTCATGCTGCTCGTAAGCAACATCGCGGTGCCGATGAGCGGCGAGGCGAGCTTCGGTGGTTCAACGCCCTTCGGAGGCCATTCCGAGGCCACTGACTGCAAGTAGAAATAGGCCGCGAATAGCATCGCGAAGAGGACGGATTCAGAGAGAATGAACAATGCCATCCCGAGGGCTGCCGGTTTCAGGCGAACCTGCGGCGTGGTAGTCACGGTCATGGCCCGGCCTGGACTTTCGCTGGCCAATGCCAGATGGCCAGGGCGGCGGCAACCGCCACCACTCCGAAAATCGTGAGTGGCAGCGAGGCCGCTACCGCGCCAAGGGAAGTACTGGTGAGCGCGAGCGCGGTGAAGAACGGGATAAAGGAGTCCTCGGGCATATCCACTACTCGTCCGGGTTCGCCCTTCAGCCCGGATGTCTGCACCGCCAGGTGAGCCTCGGTATCCTCCGGCGGCATTTCGACTGCGGTTATCGGCCCGTCCCACAGTGGATCGGCACTGCGCACTACAGGGATTTCTTCAAAGTTGTAGGCGGGCGGCGGAGAGGACGTCGCCCACTCAAGGGAGCTGGCGTTCCACGGGTTATCGCCGGCCTCGTCTCCCGAAACCATGCTGACGATGAAGTTCCAGAACAGCAGAGCCACGCCCAGCCCCTGGAGAACAGCCCCAGCGGTCGCAATGGCGTTCGTCCACTCGAGGATTGCGTCGGGTTCGTACGTGTAGACACGCCGGGGCATCCCCTCAATTCCCGAGATATGCAGCGGGAAGAAACAAACGTTGACGCCGACGAAGAGCAACCAGAAGCTCCACATCCCCATTCGCTCGTCGAGCATTCTTCCGGTGAACTTCGGCGTCCAATAGAACAGCCCGGCGATCAGTGGAAACACAACGCCACCCAGGAGAACGTAGTGGAGGTGTGCCACCACAAACTGCGTGTCCTGGACCTGGAAGTCATACGGCACAACGGAGACCATCACCCCTGTCAGCCCGCCGATCAGGAGAATGACAAGCGCGCCAACCACGTAGACGAACGGGGTCTTCCAAACGATGTCGCCTCGCCAAATGGTCGCAATCCAGGAGAAGTACTGGAGTCCGCTCGGAATAGTGATCGCCATTCCTCCGGCCGCGAAGAAGGCCAGCGAGATCGGCGGCAGCCCCGTTGTGAACATGTGATGGACCCAGACGCCAAACGCAAGAAAGGCAATCGAGACTGAGCACAGAACAAGTAACAGGTAGTCGTAGTGCCGCGTTCGGGCGAACGTTGGCAGTATCGTCGAAATGATGCCGACGGCAGGAAGGAAGACGATGTAGACCTCGGGGTGGCCAAACACCCAGAAGAGGTGTTGCCAGAGCAACGGGCTGCCGCCGAGATCTGCGTTGAAGAAGCGACCGTCAAGGTTGCGGTCGAGTTCAAGGAGTATCGCCGCCAGTGTTAGCGAGGGCAGCGCGAAGAGGATCATGAACGACGTGATCAGGATGCCCCAGACGAACAGCGGCATCCGGTTGATCGACATTTGGGGTGCGCGGTATCGGAATATTGTGACGATGAAATTGATCGCTCCCGCTGTCGTGGATAGCCCGAGAAAGATCAGAGTGACTGCCCAAATGTCGAGGTTTGTCCCGGGTGAATACTCCTTTGATGTCAGAGGGACGTACCCGAACCAACCACCGTTGGGAGCCTTCGAAATGAGGAAGCTCGAATACAGCAACATCCCCGCCATCGCGAAAATCCAGTACGCCAGGGCGTTCAAGCGAGGGAATGCCATGTCGCGGGCCCCGATCATCAGCGGCACCAGGTAGTTCCCAAGACCTCCAAGGATTACCGGCGTCGCGAATAGGAAGATTTCGACGGTCCCGTGAAGCGTGAACACCTGGTTGTAGTGGTCGGGTGCGACGAAGCGCTGGTCGGGCCGCACGAGCTGCGTTCTCATCACGAGCCCCGCCATCCCGGCCTCAAGTGAGAAGATCAGCGCCGTGACCAGGTATCGGATGCCTATTTGCTTGTGATCGACGGTCCCAAACACAGCACGCAAAAACCGCTGACTCTCCCAGGTTTTCTCCAGCCGCTGTGCGTGCGCATTCATTCGGGCGAATCCAGCCATGCATCGAATTCGGCGGGCGATTCGACACGAATTGGGAGCCGCATCAGCGCATGCTTCAGGCCGCAGAATTCGGCACAACGCGCTTCGTAGAGTCCTGGCTGGGCGTCCTCGATCCACATGATTGTGGTCCGCCCGTGGAACATGTCCATCTTCCCCTGGAGTTCGGGCACCCAAAAGCTGTGGATCACATCTTCCGAGCTCAGTTCCAGCTTGATGAGCCGGTCCGACGGAAGGTGCAGTTCGTTTTGATCCGGGGCAGTGTGCCCGGGATAACTAAATGAATAATCAAATTGGTGAGCGACCACTCTGACGACAAGATCCGGATCGCGTTGGCCCTGGTTATCGCGCATGACAAAGAGGCTGTAGCCAAACACGGAGCCGAGGATGAGCAGCGGTATGACGCCCCCTCCGATGAGGGTGAAGGCCCGGGCACTTCCCCGCCCGCCTTTTTGCTGAACGGATGGCTGGCGGACGAGCGCAAAAAACAGCAATCCGATAACTGTGGCACCAACAGCGGTTGCAGCGACCAGCATGCTCCACCAGAGCCTGTTGATATCGATTGCCTCCTTCGAAGCCGGGGACGATGCCCCCCCGCAGCCGCCTACGAAGACGGACAGGAGCGACCAGGCAAGCAGCCAGGAGCGGCGCCGCCACGAAGAAGCGACAGATGCGAATCGAGTAACCACCCTCATGCGCCGGGGTCTCGGCTCTTGGTCCGGCGCCGGATCAACTCACGCTCGGCCGCGGCGACGCCGCCATAGTGGTTCACAAACTCGTCGTAGTCGGCTCCGAACTCGGCGCACAAGCGCCTCGTGCGTTCCCGCTGCCGCGACTGAAGCCAGCGAACGAGCAGCGGTGTCGAAAGCACCGCGCCCAATATTCCAAGAGCCAGCAGTTGATCCCAGGGGCGCGCGTGGAGGACCTCTTCGGCAAGAAAGCCGCTGTACCAAATCACAACAGGTTGAATATGCGCGTTCGAGCGTTGCAACCGCATGAGTGCGCCGCGACGTCGCCTTTCAAAGTCGTATCGAAGCTTTGAAGCACATCACTTCAACCGCTCTTCGGTGCGGCGACATCCTAATCGAAATAGCTCTGACACATCTCCCCGAACTGCTTGAGGACTCTGGAACGGCCGGTTGTGTACGTACGTAGTCAATGAATAGGCGACCACCGGGCGAAACGGAAAACCCTTGAATCACGAACTTCAGTCACAACTCGAACAGCTCGAACTCGGCTTTTGGCGGGCGACGCAAGACGCCTCGTACTACGAGGCCAACATGGACAACAATGGCCCGGCGGTCTTTTCCGACATGTTCCTCACAAAGGACGAGGCCATCGACTCCACTTCTGGAAGTCGCATTTCTCAATGGATCGACGTCGGTTTCGAAGAGGTGCGCCTGTTAGAACTCCCGCCTCATGTCGCTGCGCTGGTGTATCGGGGCCTCGCCCGCCGCGATGGAGCGCCATATTCGGCCAATGTGACGACGGTCTATGCCCGCCGAGACGGGCGCTGGCAAATGATCCTCCACCAGCAAAGTGCGAATTCGCAGGCGGGCTAACACCGCGCCATTCCGCTGTCAGCGGGAGGCTCACTTCATTCACGGCTGAGTCTTCCATCGGGGCAAAGCTCCCCTGCTTCCCGGTCCATAACCAGCTGCTCGATGAACTGGATTCTCTTCCGCGTCGCTTGCAAGAACGGATGAGAGAGCGTGGCCATCGGAATGCAGAACCCCTGGGACACGGCTGCCATTCGATACCATCGCATTTGGAATTCTCGTCACGCAAAAGCTCGTCCGAGTACTGGATCGGGTCTCGCCTTGGTGAAACACAACGAAGCTGTCCGGCCGACGAATGACACCCACAACTTGAACCTTACTGCCCGCAACTTCCCGGGACCTTCTTTAATGCCATTGCAATTTATCCAAGCGTCGTGATGGCGCGGTTGCAATTGTCAGCCGGGTAAGTTGTCTTCAGGAGGTTCACCAAAATGAATCGCATTAAACGACTAGTTGGACTCAGCAAGAACGAAGATGGTCATGCTGCTGCATGGGGCGGCGGTGGGCTGCTGACAATAATCGTGGTGGTCTTGCTTATCGTACTAATCTTCTAAGCATCGACTCATCGACGAAAATTCTGAGCGGCAAGACCGTTGCTACTGACAGATTCAGTATCACACCAATGTACGAATGGAGAATAAAACAATGTACAAGTCCGTACTTTCTGCGAGCACACTCTCCGGAGATTCTGTTGTGAATCCCGAGGGAGAAAACCTCGGTAAGATCGAAGACCTCATGATCGACCTCAACAATGGGCAAGTCGCCTACGCGGTCCTTTCGTTCGGCGGGTTTATGGGAATGGGCGATAAGCTTTTTGCTCTACCGTGGAAGTCGCTGAGCGTGGACGAAGAGAACAAGCAAGTAGTCCTCGACGTTCCCAAAGACACCTTGAAAGAAAGCGATGGGTTTGACAAGTCGAATTGGCCCGACTTCGCCGACCCCGAGTTCCGCAACAACACGTACTCCCGTTACGGCGTACAGCCTTACTGGAACTAGGAGAGACACAAATGACGATCCACGAACACGACTCTAGCGGCGGATTTTTAGCGGCGAATATGTTCGCCGTGATGGCCACGATGGTAATTCTGCTGATCCTTGCTATCGGCGTGTTTGCCTGGCAGCCCTGGAACACCGACTCGGGCACCGGCGATGGCGGTTCGGGCATTGATGTCAATATCGATGGCGGCGGATCTGGCGGTCAATCCGGTGGCGGCTCCGGGGGTCAAACCGACGGCGGCTCGGGCGGTCAAACCGACGGTGGCTCCGGCGGTCAAACCGGTGGCAGCAGCGGCAACACCTCGCCATAGCCTTATCCTTCACTAACTAACCCTTCATCTCGGCCCACCGAAGCCCCTCTCGGTGGGCCGCTTCTCGTCTCCGAAAACAGTGCGCTGGTCCGGATCGCTAACGCGGACGGGTGATACTCCATTCGTCGTCGGGCCACCTCAAGGTGTTCACCGCGTCGATTGCAAGCAAGCTGAAACGTTGAAACCCTGTTGATTTAGGCGTCCTAATCGCCAGGCGAATCAAAATCGTTCACATACGGAGCGATTCGCACCGCCGCTGGAGCGGAGAGCGTCTGACCCATGATGGAGGCTACTACACGGTCTCCGACCGGGCTCAATTGAGCTGACGCTACCAGCCTGCCGCGACGAGAGGTACAACATGAGCCGATTGGTTGAGTCTCAACCAGGAACAGCACCAAGCCGAGCTCGTCTCGGCGACGTGGAACGGAAATACCTTCGGTTTGGCGGCATGATCGTCACTTCTACCATCGTGATGCTCGCCTTGACGTACACCAACTCCTTCTCGATCGACCATATCCGTTGGAGTGAAGAACGGTTGTACATGGCGATGCTGATGGGGGCCGCGATGACCATCGTCATGCTCGGCTTCATGTGGGAGATGTACCCCAACACCGGAATTAAAGCAGCCATTGTCATCGGGGCGGTTGTCCTGGGGATCGCTTCGTTGTGGCTTTCGCGTTCGCAGTACTTCGTAGATGACTCTTCCTACATGCGAGGGATGATTCCTCACCATTCCATCGCGATCCTCACAAGCGACCGAGCTGATATCGATGATGTGCGGGTGCGCGAACTCGCCGACGGGATTATTGAGACCCAACGGCGCGAAATCAAGGAAATGAACTGGCTCATTTCGGACATCAGCAAGAACGGCAAGGCAACAACCGAGGCCGAGGCGAATTCGAGGCCGGTCCCCGAGTTTAGCGGCGAATAGCGGGTTACCCGTTGGTCGACGGATTCGCGACGCGAATACAAATACTCTTCCCGTGTCGCGTTCCGCCGAATGCGGCACATACGTCACGTCTTCTCGAACACGTATGAAACTGAGAGGGATACACATCCCCCCGTAACTCGTTGTAGAGCAGGAGCATATGAAGATTGAATACATGACTTTGTGCGACGCTTCGAGTTGGTCCGACCACGCGCGCGATCTTTATCACTTCGAATTCACCGTTCGTGGTGAGGGAAGCTTTCCGCGCTCGACGAAGTTGGCGCCCAGGGCCGACGGCGCGAAGCGTGGGGATGAAACTGTGGAATCCGGAGAGGACGCGGACTACGCGGACTCCCTCCGATGTCACCGTAAAAGGATTGCCGCTCGGCGTTGCGCTGAAGCTGGTCGTCCTCTTGAGGTTCTCGGCCAGTGACGTTTCCTGCATTCCCTCGAGGGCTTGATCGCGTCGACCTGAAGGCCTTGCCTCATCGTTTCGCCGATATCCAGGGTTCGGAACTCGCCGCGGCGCTCGCCTACCGCATGGCGGCAGGGCTTATCCCGGTGGTCATTTTCGTCGCCGGAGTGTCTGGCGCGCTCCTTGGCTCAATGGGCGGAAAGGAACCTGCGGTGAACGCCGTTGCGAAGCTGGACACGGTGCTCTCTGATCCAGGCGCCGCATTCGTTGAGAGCCGGCTCCGAGAGCTGATTAACACCTCGGCGTGGCTGCCCATCGCGGGCGGTCTTTTAACGAGTGTCTGGACTGGAACGTTTGGAGGATTGTCAATCATCCGGGTCCTGAACCTCGTCCACGATTGTGAGGACGCCCGTCCGCTTCGCCGCAGGCTTCTGATGGCGTTGGGCATCGGCACAACGGTAGTTGCAGGGGCAATCCTCGCGTTCGCTGTGTTGCTTCTAGGGTCCCTAATTCCAAGGGGCATCGCCGGCGGCCTGGGTTTGGATGAGTCCTTTGGCGTGGTGGTGCGTATCCTCCGGTGGCCGCTTGCCTTCTCGGTCTTGTGGTTTGCGGCGGGCGGGATTTACGCATTGGCTCCCGCTAAGCGAGGAAGCGTTCGTGCAATTGCTACGGGCGCGCTGATGTTCGCGACTTTGGAGACAGCGGGAAGTGCCCTGTTGGTAGTTTACGTGAGTCACGCAGATACCCTCACCGCGACCTACGGGACACTCACTGGTCTCGTCGTTACGCTTGGCTGGGTTTACTTCACAAGTCTGGCGTTCGTACTTGGCGCGCTAATCGAGGCGCAAGTGCGCGTCTCTTACGCCGATTGAACGCCGGGTCCTGACGGGAAGAACGAATGTCGTCCTAGTCTCACGTTGCAATCGCGTTGCAGAATTTTCCGAAGCCGTGACTTCGTTTTCGGCCGCGCGGTACTCTGGTCAGCGTGCCCCAGTTGAAGTTTCTTCGCGCCGGAATGAGCTTGGTCGATATCAACCAACACCCGGTCGGCATCGTCTCTCAGGTGCTGCCGAATTCGTTCATCGCTCGCGTTGGCGATTCTCAATACCAGTTGAAACGAGAGGCGCTCTTCTCGGTCGGGCGGTTAGCAGCCACTCTTGTCTGCAATGCCTCATCTCTTGCCTCATACGTCGTCGATGGTTCTGATCCGAATTCGTAGCCGATTACCGAATACCGAGGAACCATCCTTTGAGCTTGCCACCAGGCTCAGTGCACTGCACCCACTCTGAACGCGATCCGTGTTCTCTTGCCGGAAGTGGCCGAGTCGCTGGAGGCCTCGGGTCGGGCGGAACTTATGGCCTTCGCGTCCAACCTCAGATCTCAGCTAGCGTCCGCGGGGCTCAAATATCTCCCGAGAACGTGTCGCATTGGTTCGCGTCGCCAGAATCGAAGCCACGTTTGAACCAGTGCTGGCGCTGCTCCGCCGAACCGTGAGTCCATGTGTCCGGGTTCACCTTCGCCCCCGAATCTTGCTGGATTCGGTCATCACCAATTGCGGCTGCGGCGACGAGTGCTTCTTCAAGGTCGCCCGGATCGAGGATGCCGCGCTCCGCGGCGGAATGACCCCAAACGCCTGCATAACAGTCGGCCTGCAACTCTAATCGCACCGAGAGGTGGTTGGCCTCGTCAGGCTTTTGTCTGCCCTCCTGCTGAACTTTCTCAGCTGTCCCTGTAAGGGTTTGGACATGATGTCCGATTTCGTGGGCAATCACGTAGGCTTGGGCGAAGTCGCCGGGTGCTCCGAAGCGTTGATGGAGTTCGTCGAAGAAAGCGGTATCAAGATACACGAGCCTGTCTGCGGGGCAGTAAAACGGACCAGTCGCGGAAGTTGCAGCGCCGCATCCCGAATTCGTGGCAGAGCTAAAAAGCACGAGCTTCGCCCGCGTATAGGTCTCACCCGAACTGGCGAAAATTCCGGTCCAGGTGTCCTGAACGTCGGCGAGCACATCCTCAACGAACGCTCCAGAAGGATCGTCCGGACTGCTGACTTCTCCCTCCTGGGCCGGTACAGCGGCTGGGAATTGAGGCAAACCGATATCAAAGCCCGAAGCACTTCCCCCGACGCATTGACTGAGCAGCAGAAGAACGAGCACCACGACAATGCTCCCCGCCCCACCCCCTCCTAGTGCCAGCGGCAAGCCGCCTCCACCGCGAGACCCCCGCCGATCGATGATGTCACCGCTTCCGGAACGTCTTCCTAGTCTCATGCTCCGCCTGCCTTGTCTTTCGTCTCGCTCAGTCGCCGAATCTTTGTCACGACGTACTCCCGCGAATAGAGTCCCATGTGGCCATAAGCGCCTTGTTCGCTCACGACGCCTTGAAGCTCAACTTTGACAGCGCCCCGGCGAGCGACCGACTGGAGTTCTCGTACCTCATGGGAGCGACTCTTCTTGAAGGAAACCCACCATCGTTCTTGCTGGCCGTCCGGTTGAAACGAACTCTGTTCTAGACCAAGAGAATATGTTCCCTTCACCCACACGGCTGGAGAACCAGCGAACTCGTCTGAGCAACCGTATGACCTCTTTGATTCGGTCAAACGAGATCCTTCCAGGGGCCGCGCGGTGCCCGTTGATTTCGATGTCCGGAGCCCAACGACCGCTGAGTTAGCAACGGGGTCTCCGACGGAGATCCCAGCGTATGGCGGCGGACACATAAAATGCCTCAACGCCGCACGACGCGCGGTTACAAAAGCATTTCTTTCATTCCCTGGCTCGGAAGAAATTCCCGACCGACGACTATGCTCGTCCGGCACAGCGCAATCGGGTCGAAGGTGCAGACGGGAGCGGGATTATCACTTCTTCCGATCGGAGAGCAGTATCGTGAGCACAAGGCCGGCGCCCACCGTGCTTGCTGCCGCAAAGCAAAGGATCGCCAGCCCGGGATACCCAAACAGCTCGAAGTCGGATGGGACTGACATCAGCAAGGCGGCGCCAACGATGAGCGCGGCGATGACAAGTCCAAGCGTGATTCGATTGGCGATCTTTTGCATCCCAGAAATCACGCGCTCTTCATCGAAAGCATGGACTTTGAGTTCCAGGTCGTGCTGAGAAAGGCGATCCAAAATTACGTTCAGGCGTTCTGGCAACCGCTGGACGAGTTCGTTCGTGGCAAGCGCAGTATTGAATATCTGCCCTGGCGAAAGCTGACGAATCAGATGCCCGCGCATAAGGCTCGCAGCGTGCTCGCGAACGATTTCGGCTGGCTTAAGCTGTGGAGCGAGGACACGGGCGGCCTCGTCGAGGTTGAGCAACGTCTTCCCGAGCATGGTCAGGTCGGGAGAGGGACGCAGTCCGCAGGTCGCCGAAATCCGTACCATTTCGAGGACCAACCGCCCCAGGTTCACGTCTTCGAATGCGGCATCCTGATTGGACAAGAGCAGGTCGGAAGCACTCCGCTTGAACGTGACCTCATCGAAATCGTCGAGCCGTTCGCCAAGGCCTGAGACGATGTCCGCAGCCGCTTCAGCGTCAGCATCAGTAACAGCCAGTAATAGACGCAGGACCTGATCGCGCACATGGCGTGAAAGGTACGCGACCATGCCCATATCGATGAGAGCCAATCGACCGTCTTCCGTTACCAGCAGGTTGCCGGGATGCGGGTCGGCATTAAAGGCGCCATGGACCAGAATGAGGTCGAGATAACCTTTCACGAGACTTTCGGCGAGTGCTTCTCCATCGACTTCAAGGAGTGCCAACCCGGACAGGCTAGAGACATTTTTGCCGTTTACTCGCTCCATCGTGAGAATCCGTGAACTCGAGTAGTCAGGAACTGGCGCAGGAACGTAGAGCAGTGGGTATTCCTGAAGTCGCCCGCGAATCTGCTCGAGATTGTGAGCCTCTCGCGTGAAATCGAGTTCCCGCACCATCGACCGACGAAACTCTTCGAACATCAGCTCGAACCCATACCGCCGTCCGGACTCGGTGTGATTGGCGGCAAGCCCAATCATTCCTTCGAGAACGGCGAGGTCCTCAAGGATCTCTTCTCTGATGCCGGGCCGCTGCACTTTGACGGCAACCGGTCGACCATCTCGAAGCTCTGCCGGATGAACCTGGGACAGGGAGGCCGCCCCGAGAGGTTTCGCATCGAAAAACGAAAACGCCTTCGAGATGCGAACACCAAGTTCGGCCTCCACCAACTCTTCAACTTCTGAAAACCCGATGGGCTCAACATCGTCTTGAAGGCGAGACAACGCCTCGATGTAGGGACGTGCCAATAAGTCCGGGCGCGTCGAGAGCAGTTGTCCACCCTTGACAAATGTCGGCCCCATGCGCTCCAGGTCCCGGGCTAGCTGTTCAGGATCGACCGCGACTTCGGCATCGGCCTCCTCTCGGAGCGCGGCCTCATCAATGCCGACGATCTGGATGAGATCATGCCGACCATACTTGATAAGGAGGCGGCCGATTTCCAGCCGTCGCTTCATCGCGTGAGGAGAGAGTTCCAAGCAGTACTCCGCGGGATGATGTCGGAATTTTCACATTCGCACCGCATCATGGTTAGTCGAATGCAGCTGGCTAAGCTACCAAAAGCATTTCAATTTGGTTCGCCAGGACCCATTCAAGGAGATCTCGGCTTTGGTGGGGAAGGTCGTTTTGGGTACGTTTCGCTTAGAGAGTGAAATCTTGAACTTCGTTAGGAGGAATCTCGCTGCCAACGAAGTCGCTTACCGCGGGCCTATTGCTAAATCGGGTTGTACGTCGCAGTGAGAAAATACACTGGTGCCGATTATCGGTTGGCGTCCGTGTTGATGATCTCCACAACACACCATCACCGGGATGTTTGCTGTTCATTGCGAACGTTCAAGCCGTGGGATGTGTCCCGGCCTGAGTGATATCCCGCTGAATGTCGTTTGGAACGTTCACTTCTGCCATAGAATCTGCGTTCGAGAGCGTATTTCGAGTGAGTTCCTCCCCTGGCCAATGAACTCCTCCCCGCGACATTTGGTCAGGACTCGGGCCGGTGAATTCGAGCACTTCGCCCGCGCGGCGAGAGTCCGCACGGACGGCCAGATCGCCGATGCTTACAATCCCCACCAGCACGCCGCGGTGGGCGACCGGGAGACGCCGAACCTTCGCCGCTTCCATTGCATCTGCGGCTTCCACTTCCGTGGACTCGGGACGAATCGTCGTGACGCTCTGCGTACAGATAGCCCCAACGTGCGAGGGGACAGCCAATTCAGTCAGTCCGCGGACCACCAGGTCTCGGTCGGTGACCACGCCAACGAGTCGGTCGCCGTCCATGACAGGCAACAAACCAATTTGGCGGTCGCGCATCAAACGAGCAGCCTCTCCGAGGGTGGCCCCCACCTGGACTGTGACCGGATCCAAGGTCATAAAGTCTCGTACGGTCCGCATAGCATTCTCCTCTTGCACCGTCTCGGCGACGTCCGCGCCGGAACCATTCGGCATCACGAATGCTATGCGGCGAGTCCTTTCGCCTACATAAACCGCCCGTCACACGATCTGCCGAACCTATCCCAATCGAACGGAGCCGCCTCGAAATTGAGCCTCGGAGTCTCACCAACGAATGGTTTAACCGCGGCTCGACGCGCCGGCCCTTGGTCTTTTGGAATCGGCGCATAAGTCGCCCACACTAACTACGAAAGACATCCTCATCAGGCATCAGCGGTGCCGCACATAAAGGTTCACCCACCCAGAGGATTACTCCCCAAACGGCGCCAATCAGAACCTGCGAGGGGAGGTGGACCGCCTCGCCATAAACCGAGGGCGATCGCGAAGACCACCCCGGACACAGCCGAAGCAGCACATGAGAGTCAGGCCGGCAGTTGTTGGATGATGATCAATTGTTCGAATCTCTTTGGCCTCCCTGTAAGAGTGTTTCTGAGCGCATGCAATTACGTCGGGTAAATGTGTTCGTCGGGAGCGATGGATTCATCTCAAGCCAGATCCCGGTACCAGTTCGGTCGTCGGAGCGCCCACGACCTGGCAGGCATCTCCTCACCGACGCCTGCCGCCGAGTGACCATCCGGGTCCGAAATGTGCTTTTCACTTTCGACTTCCCAGACCGGTTCGCGCCGCTTACGTACAGCTATCAATCCTGAAGACCGTCCCGGCTCCGATCCCCGCTGATATCCTTGGAAGGGATATATCGTCGAACCGGCCCCGAGTCCGCTCGGGGTCGCCATAACCGGCACGTTTACGATAACCCGCCCGAGAGGCGGGTTTCGTGATCTTCTGGGGACCGCCCAGAATGGCTACAGTCTCGCCGTGACTAACTTGTCTTAGCGCCACTTCTTCGGATCGGCTCAGCGGCACTACGTTGCTGGGTTCGCGACGTCGAGCGCTCGGCCGAACTGCGCGAGCTGGCAGGTGACGCCACCCGAGCCTGGAGCGGCTGAGCCACTCAGCTCAAATGCGACAAGCTTTGTCGCGGGCGTCAGCGATGATTCGCCCATGAGAATTCACAGCGTGAGTCAACATTGAGCGTCATTTCCGACTCTCTTGCACAGGTACGTATCGGCAACCCGACGACCATTCACAACCTGACGATGTTCCCCCTAATTCGCACGGAGCCGGTTGTCGCGGGATACGTGACCCTTTCGGACACCATCGCTCAGCGCGGCTTTCGTATCACCGAAGTGTCTGACTCCGGCAGCGTGCCGGAACTCAAAGTGTCCAACGGCCTGGAGCGACCGGTCCTGCTTGTTGATGGCGAGGAGCTGGTGGGTGCGAAGCAGAACCGCGTATTGAATCTCAGCATCCTGATCCCTGCCGAAACGGAATTGCTTGTGCCAGTCTCGTGCGTCGAGGCGGGCCGCTGGCACCACACCTCACGGGAGTTTAAGAGCGCCGGACGGGCTCAGTACGCGGCAGGACGTGCCTCTCGGGTAAACCAGGTTTCGGACTCCCTGGCCGCTCGCGGTTCTCGTGCGTCTAACCAGGCCGAGGTTTGGTCCAATATCGCAGGCAAAGCCCAGCGAATGGCGGTCAGTTCCGACACGTCTGCGATGTCGGATATCTACCACGCTCATGAATCGATGGTGGAAGACCACGTGACTGGTCTATCACCGGTGCAAGGTCAGGTAGGAGCAGTATTCGCCACCGATGGGCGAATCGTCGGCCTCGACGTTTTCGACGCAGAAACGACCCTAGCAGCCCTCCTTCCGACGCTCGTTCGCAGCCACGCCCTCGACGCCATTGAGTCGAAGTCAGACCAGCAGCCAATTAGTGCGGACCAGGTGGTCGGAGTTCATCGAGTTGATTGGAGAAGCCGAAGCCACGCCTTACAAGGCCATCGGCCTGGGCGAAGACCTGCGGTTTAGCAATCGACGCGTCAATGGGGCGGCGCTTTCGGTGGATGGCAAAGTGGTGCACCTGTGCGCCTATGCCGGACTGGCAAGCGCCGGCGTCTAGCGCGTCCTTAGATGGCTTTCAGCCCGAATTAGGCCATGCCCGTCAGGATTTCGAAGTCTCGAACCGAGACTCGATTAATCGTCTGTACGAGCCATCCCCATGCTTCTGCAGGATCCCGCCCCAAACCTGACCGGACGATTACACGGCAAGGAACCATGCTTACGGGCCACGCGGCGTCGGACGAGGCTACGAGAGGACGAGCCGAAAGCCTCGCTGCCGTGCCGTCTGTAGATCGAACCCGGGGATTGAAATCTTTTGGCGCAAGCGATGAATGTGCGCTTCGAGCGCCCGGCTTCCGCCTGTCGGGATCTCTGCAATTCCCGCAAGGTCCTCCCGTCCCACGATGGTGCCTTCGAATTGGTATAGCCGTTGGAGGACAGCGGTCTCGATGCGCGTTAATGTCACCTCGATCCCCTTCCAACGGAACACACATTCGTCGAATTCGGGAAGACCATCGGGGTACCGCTGGCGCAGTTCGATGAGGTGCGTGAAATGGCGACGGAGTTGGGCAACCGGGGCCGAGGGCAGGGCGGCAGCCGCCCCGCGCAGCGATTCCGGAAGGGCGGTATCGCCTACCAAGACGTAAAGGGTGTCGGTGCGTTCGCAGATTGCGCTGGACCAGTGAGCGCAGGGAGGGCCGCCGAGGATGACCTTTGGACCCTCAATGAACCGAAGTTCCTGACTCGAAACCTGGGCCGGCGCAAGAAGTTTGATCACCCCGCCCTGAGGTGGAGCCGCCCGAGATGCGCCGATGAAGAGTGAGTCTGCATTCATACCCGCAAAGTAACGACGTAACATTGCTGGCCCATTTCAGGGATGTCACGAGTGCAAATCTTGACCTGCAAGCGTATTGCCCGGCGGAGACTCACCTGCTTCAAGGGGTGCGACGTGACCATGGTGTATGGCGAACGTCACCGTTACGCCGATAACGCAAAGAAAACCGAGTGTGGCCATTGCTGTTTGAACACCAAAGGCATCGCTCAGCATGCCAGTGAGTACGCCCCCAAATGGCGTCGACCCGGCCTGCAGGAGAACGAAGAGGCTGATCATGCGGCCGCGGTATTCCTCTGGGGCCTCTATTTGCAGAGAGGTGTTAGCGACCGTCATGAGGGCCACTCCTGAAGCGCCAAGCAGGGCTAACAAGCCCGCTGTAAGTAAGTAATTCCGCGAAAACGCGGTGAGAATGAACAGTACCGAAAAGGCAAAGGCGCCGAGGAAGAGGGTTCGTGTCGATTGAACGCCCAACCCGGCGATCGCGAAGGCTGAGACGAATGACCCGGCACCGAGGCAAGAAGTCAGTAGGCCGAACCTTCCAGGCCCGACCTTAAGCACGAACTCAGCGATGAGGGGGACGGTGACGTTCAGGTTGTAGCCGAAGACACCAATGACCGCGACCAGCGCGAGCGTTTCGATAACTTTCCGGGTGTGCAGGGCGTAGCGAAGTCCTCCCAACAGCTGGGAACCGATCGATTCTGTGCTTGGTGCAGTCCGCTTCGCGTGGAACTGATCCGGACGCATAAGGCCATACCCTACGAGCACCGCGGAAAAGCTGAATGCATTGAACGCGAAGGTGCCTTCGACCCCAACGAGTGCGATCATCACTCCTCCGAGTGCCGGGCCGAGCACCCGAGCGACATTGAGGATGCTCGAGTTCAGCGCAACGGCATTGACCAGGCGGTCACGTCCGACGAGTTCGGAAAAGAAGCTCTGTCGCACCGGGCGTTCAATGGCATTCGTTGTCCCGAGAAGCACCGCCAGGCAATAGATGTGCCAGAGTTCGACGACATCCGAGGCGACGAGCGCAACGAGAACCACCGCCTGGCAAAGCGCGAACGACTGCAGGAGCACCAGGGTCTTGCGTTTTGGAAGGCGATCGGCGACGACGCCGCCAAAGAGCGAGAGCAGCGTAAAGGGCAGAAACTGGAGAAGCGTGACCGTGCCGAGGGCAGTCGGCGAGTGGGTGATCTGGAGGACCAGCCATGCCTGGCCGATGGTCTGCATCCAGGTGCCTATCAGCGAGATCGACTGCCCGATGAAGAAGACCCGGTAGTTGTACTCACCAAGGGATGCAAACTGGCGCGAGAAGTATCTACGAACCAACGGCGGACTCCTCGGCAGATGGCGGCGCAGGCACCGCGTGTCGACTTCGCTGCACGGAGGCGCCCTGCACGGCGACAACGGCGAGCATGATGGCAGCGACACCGGCGCCAACCCACGCGGCCGCGCTAAAGCCCCCCACACTGAGAACGACGCCCATGGTCAGTGGGCCCAAGGTGAATCCGAGGTCGCCAATGAACCGATATATCCCCAGGAACATTCCTCGAGATCGCGGATCAGTGGAGGCCGCGATCATGGAACTCGGGACGCTGTTGTTGAGTGAAGCAAGGCTGAATACGGCCGATGCGACCAGGAACCCACCCAGCGTCTCTGCAGTAGTGAGTACAAGAGCGCCGGCGCCGGCGAAAATGAAACCCAGGCAGAGCAACGCACTGCTCCCCCATCGGTCCGCGGCCATCCCGGCGGGTGTGGTGACGATGGCACTGACTACAGCGGTCAGTGTTAGCGCGATGCCGAGCTGGCCAACCGCGAGCCCAACTTCGTCGCGGCCATAGAGTGGGAACACTGTGCTGCCCATGGCGTTTCGCAGGAAAAAGATTCCGAAAGTCGCTACGAGGGCCGGCCACACGAGTCGGCCAGCGCGAAGATAGCTGAGCCGTTCGGGCCCGGCGTGCGCGGACGGGCGCGGGACGGAACGGCTATCCGGGACCCGCCGGAGCACCATCAGTGTGACAGCCACAGAAGTGAGTGCCGCCCCCGCGCAACAGAAGAAGGCTATTCGCCATCCGGCGAGGTCGGCGATGATGCCGCCGAACCCCGGACTTACGAGCGATCCACCGATGAGCGCTGTGTGATACATGCCCATGGCCTGGCCCATCTTGTTCGGATCCGCGCGCTGCGCCAGGACGGTCATTCCGACAGTACTCGCGATGGCGCTGCCAGCACCAACCACGGCGCGCATGCCCAGGAGTGCAATGAACGAGGGAGCCAAACCGCAGGCAAACGTGCCAATACCAACGAGGGCGGCCGAGGCACAGAGCAGTGCCATTCCCGGGAACCGAGTCGTGAGGTATCCCGCGGGAAGATCAACGAACAACCGGGCAAACGCGAATACGCTGAAGACGAGACTGACCTGAGTGTAGGAGACGCCAAATTCGGCGCGAATCTCAGGCAGCGCCGGAGCTACCACCCCAAGCCCGAGAATCGTCGCGAAGATATGGAAGTACACAGCGAGACGAACCGGGTCGAACGAACGGACCCGGCGGTTGAGTGCGCCCCCGCCCATCGCTAAACGAGGTGACAGGCGACGAGGCGTTGCGCCTCAACCTGCCGAAGTTCAGGCGGTTCCTCGCGACATCGGGCAACCGCCAGCGGACAGCGAGTACTAAACCGGCAGCCTGCCGGCGGACGGGCTGGACTTGGCAATTCTCCTTCGAGGAGGAGCACCTCGCGCTTGCTCTCAAGGGCCGGGTTCGGGATGGGAACCGCCGACAGTAGCGCCTTTGTATACGGGTGCAGCGGCGAAGCAAAAAGCGCTTCGGATGGAGCTCGCTCCATCAATTTACCCAGGTACATCACGGCAACTTCGTCTGAGATGAAGCGCACGGTGCTGAGGTCGTGGGAAATGAAAATAAAACTGACGCCAAGCTGGCGCTGCAGGTCGTGCATCAGGTTGACGACCTGCGCCCGGACAGAGACATCGAGGGCACTGGTGGGTTCGTCGGCCACGATAATGTCGGGCCTCAGGGCGAGCGCACGGGCAATTCCGATCCGTTGGCGCTGGCCACCAGAAAGCTGGTGCGGGAACCGGTCGGACATCGACGGATCCATGCCAACCATGGTCAGAAGTTCTGCCACGCGCTCCCGGCGGTCTCTCCGCGAACCATCGCGATAAAGGACAAGCGGTTCAGAAATGCTGGCGCCGATCGTCATTCGGGGGTCGAGCGATGCCATTGGATCCTGGAAGACCATCTGGATCTTGCGCCGGTGTGCTTTACGCATCTTCGCCGGGATGCGGCCGATGTCGACGCCGCCGATGATGATGCGCCCGCCGGTCGGCTTATCGAGACCTGCAATCATCCTGCCGGTCGTGGTTTTGCCACATCCGCTCTCACCCACCAGGCCGAGAGTAGACGAGCGCTCGAGGGTGATATCAACTCCGTCGACTGCGCGGACCCGCGTCGCTTGCTGCCATGGAAAAGTGCCGCCTTTGACAAAGTGGCGGGTGAGGCCGCGCACTTCGAGTACGGCGCTGGGCGAGTACGGAGCCTGCGTAGGGGGAGATTCGAGGCGAGGTGAAGCGACCAATCGTGCGTCTCCTAGTTGTTTGTGGGCACCCAGCACGCGGCACGGTGGCCGTCGGCGCGATGGCTGAAAGGTGGACGTTCGCTCGAGCACTGCCCGATTGCCAAATCACAACGCGGGGCGAAGGCACAGCCATCTGGAAGTGCGGCCAGGCTGGGCGGTTGCCCTTCAATCTGTTCGAGGCGCTCGGGTCGTTCGCCGGCTATCGCCGGGAGCGAACGGAGCAACCCCCGGGTGTATGGATGCTGAGGATTTTCGAATATCTCCTGCACCGGGCCGATTTCGACGATTCGCCCGGCGTACATGACTGCCACGCGGTGTGCGAATCGCGCAACAAGGCCCAGGTCGTGCGTCACGAAAATCACGCTGGTCCCAAACTCAACCGAAAGCGACTTCAGCAGCGCAACAATCTGCGCCTGGATCGTGACATCGAGAGCGGTGGTTGGTTCATCGGCGATTAGCAGGCGCGGCCGACAGGCAACAGCCATGGCTATGAGGACACGTTGCCGCATGCCACCACTCAACTCATGAGGATAGGCCTCGATGTTCCGTTCCGGATCCGGTATTCCGGTCAGGCGCAGGAGCTCGATGGCGCGCTCGCGCGCAGCGCTCTTCGAAAGGTGTAAGTGCCTTCGGATGGGCGCAATGATCTGATCCGAAATGCGGATGACCGGGTTCAGGGCCGTCATCGGGTCTTGGAAGACCATCGTCACGCGTGACCCACGAGTCTCTCGAAGCTGTTTGCCCTTGAGCTTGAGCAGGTCGACGTTATCCAGAGTCGCCGAACCGCGGACGATTCGGCCGGGATGCGCCACAAGTTGCATGAGCGACATCGACATCACGCTCTTGCCTGAGCCGCTTTCTCCGACGATCGCCAGTCGTTCTCCCGGTTGGAGTTCGAACGAGACGCCATCGACAGCTTTAAATACCCCACGGCGCGTGTGGAACTCGACCGCAAGGTCTTCGACTTTCAGAAGCGAGGCAGCGGGCGTCGCCAAAGTGACGGGATCGTCACCGGGCATTCGTCTCGGAGTCATCAGTGCCATGGGTCGGCCTCCTTCGGTGCGAATTGGCTAAATGCCAAGGCGAGGGTCGAGGGATTCGCGAATCCCATCGGACAACAGGTGCAGGCCGATGGAAACGACCGCGATGACGAGCCCGGGAATGGTGGAGATCCACCATGCGTCCTGGAGATATTGGCGCCCTTCGCTCACAAGGTTTCCAAGGCTCGGATCAGGGGGCACCAGCCCAAGGCCGAGAAAGCTCAACGCTGCCTCGGCAAGGATGGCGTTGGAGGCGTAGATACTCGCGACAACGAGCATTGGCGCCACAGTGTTCGGCAAGACGTGTCGGACAAGGAGCCACCACGTCGGCGCCGACGCCATCCTTGCGGCATCGATATAGGTACGGGATTTCAGGCTGAGGGCGAGTGAACGCTGGAGCCGGATCGCCCTCGGCGAATCGGCAATGGCAAGAGCGGCAATAACCTGCGGCAGCCCGGGTCCGAACACTGCCACGACGCCGATGGCCAAGAGCAGCGAAGGGAATGCGAGGAATACATCGACGACCGCCGAAACCGCGGTGTCGACGGTCTTTCCCATGAAACCTGCCATTGTGCCGACGGTCATGCCGACCACCATTGCTATACCGGCGGCCGAGAATCCCACTATGAGCGAGACTCGAAGGCCCGCGAGCGTTCGGCTGAGCACTTCTCGCCCCAACTTGTCCGTGCCAAACGGATGGCTCCACGAGGGGCCTTGAAGCGAAGCAAGGATATCCGGAGCCAGCGGGTCCTTAATGGGTAGCAGCGGTCCGGCGAAGGCGAGAACGACGATAGGGACAAGAATCAGCAGACCGATCGCGTTACTACGATTGCCCAGGAACCGACCAATTACAGGCAGTCGTAAGCGAGGGATCCGGATGCCACCGATGGGCCTGGCCTGGCTAGCGGAAGCGGTCATTCGTTCCTCCGTGGGACGTGTTAATCGAGGCGGACTCGAGGATCGATCCGCGTGTAGATGAGGTCCGTGGCGAAGTTCACCAGGATGAAGAGGACGGCAAAGACGAGAATGACGCCCTGGACAATCGGATAATCCCGACTGCTGATGCCCTGGACGAGGGCGGTGCCCATGCCAGGAATGCTGAATATGTTTTCGATGATGACGGTTCCACCGAAGAGCCGACCGATGCTGAGTCCCGTGATGGTGACAATCGGGAGGGCCGAGTTGCGGAGGGCGTGCTTGAAGAGGACGGTCAATTCGGGCGTGCCAAGGGCCCGCGCTGTGCGCACATAGTCATCATTCAGCGCCTCGAGCACGGAAGTCCTGGTCACTCGGGCGACTGAGGCGACCTGTGAAAGACCGAGTACAAAGACCGGCAACGCCAACCGCTTTGCCGTATCCAGCGGGTCGCTCCAGGTAATCGCACCGCTGACCGGAAACCATCCGAGGTTGAGCGAGAAGACGAGAATGAGCACGAGTGCGACCCAGAAGGCCGGCATGGTGTCGATCAACATTGAGGTGCCAGTGAGCGCCTGGTCAGCGGCGACTGAGCCGCGGGACCGGGCATATGCGGCGAAGGCACCAATTGGGACCGCAACAATCGTGCCGAAGATGACGCTGGCGAGCGCAATAACAGCTGTAACAGGCATCGCTTCGCGTATGAGCTGAGTGACCGGAAGACCCGTGTGAATTGACGAACCAAGGTCGAGCCGGACCAGGTCCTTCAGGAACGAGCCGTACTGAGAGATGATTGAGCCGTTTACTCCGAGCTTCTCCCTGAGGGCGGCGAGTGCCTCTTCGCCGAGGTTTTCTCCGCCGACCGCGGCTGCAGGATCGCCCGGAATCAGCCGGATCATGAGGAAAACCAGCGTGATCGTGCCGAGGAGAGTCGGGAGCATGGCTCCCGACCGCTTCACGATGTAGCCGGTCACGCGTGGTCTTCGATCTTGACGTCGAAGTAATCGACGGCGGCGAGTTTGTCGACGACCAGGCCCTTCACCCATGGATATGCAGCCCAGTACACGGTGGATGTCACGAGCGGCACGTAAGGCAGCTCGGTCATCGCCGTCATCTGAACTTCCTTGTACAGGGCGAGGCGCTTTTCCACGTTGAGTTCGGACCGGGCTGATTCAAGCTTGGCGGTGAGCGCCGGGTTGTTGTATTTCGCTCCATTCAAGCCCTTGGGGACAATGTTGTCCGGGTGCAGATACCCGAAGAGCAGCGTGTCCGGGTTGACCGCCGGGTAGAGCCGTCCGGTGACCTGATAGTCGCCGGAGTTACGGCGAGTGTTCCAAATGGCCGTCTCCATCAGTTCGAATTCGAGGTTGATACCAACCTCAGCAAGTTGCGATTGCCGGTAGAGCAAGTCATCCGATGCGCCTGTGGTACTGGTGAGGATTTGCTTCACCGAGAGGCCACTGCCGAACCCGGCCTGCTGGAGCAACTCTTTGGCCTTTTTGGGGTCGTAGCCGTATTCCGGCAAGCCTTTCGCGTATTCAGGCATGAACGGAGGGAGGATGCTGTTCGAGGGTTTGGCGGTGTATGGCGTCAGCGCCTTGGCGATGGCTACTCCATCGCATGCATACGCGAATGCCTGGCGAACCCGAGGATCTGCAAGCGGCGCATAGTCGGGTTGGAAGATCCAGAGGTTGTTTGCGTAGTCCTCGGACTTATGGAGAGTGAACTTCCCGGACTTATCGAGTCGCTCGATGATTTCGGTGTTTCGGCCGATGTTCATTGCCAACGCGACTTCGTTGTTGTTGAGTGCGGTTTCGGCGGCCGCGGTGTCCTTAATCAGGTTCAGACGAATCTCTTCGAGGGTGGGCTTACCGCGGTAGTGACCCGCATGGCCCTGGAGGATCATGTGGGAGTTGGCAACCCACTCTTTGAGGTAGAACGGCCCAGTGCCTATCGGATGGCGGCGGTAATCATCACCGTACTTCTCAATCGCCTCTTTCTTGACGATTTCGCCCTGATGGTAATTACCCACCTGGTAGGCAAAGTTCGCATCGGGTGTTTTCAGGTTGATGACGACGGTATATTCGTTCGGCGCCTCGACCGAGAGGATGTTGTTGAATTCCGCACGGTAGGTGGACTTCGTCGCAGTATCGAGAATGCGTTCGTACGAGTACTTCACATCGGCGGAGGTGAATTTCCCGAAGTCTTCGTGAAAGTAGGCGTTTTCCACGAGCGAGAACGTATAGGTCTTGCCATCGGGCGAGACTTTCCATTCTTGCGCCAGGCCCGGCTTCGGCGCACCAGTTTGGGGGTCGAACGACGTGAGGCCGCTATACACATTCGTCGCGACGTTTTCAGCCTCAATGCGGAAGATCACGGCCGGATCGAGCGAGCCCGGCTCGTCGTATTGGCGGACGGTAAGCTTTTGAACCGCGGCGAGCTTGATGTCGCCCGCGGTGGCCGTTTCGCCCTGGACGCCCGGTCGTGTTGCTTCCGCTCCAGGAGTTGATCCGGACGCGTCGTCATCATCGTCGTCAGAACCACATCCGACAGAGAGAGCCGTGAGGCCGCCGACAACGGAGACTCCGCCCGCGGCTTTAAGGAATGAACGTCGAGAACTTGAACGGTCGAGCATCTTACTTACCCCTGGTCGATTGAAATTGGAAGACGAAGCCGGCATGTGGCCGGCCTCGCCTTGGCTCCGAATGCGAACGGGCGGGACTCAAGCGGTGGCGCCCGCCAGCATCCCCTTCTTCGCGCCGATGCCGTCGAAATAGGTCACCGCCTCCGGAAGCGAGACGACGTCGGCATACTTTTGGTTCATGTCGAACAAATTGATGAAGTGCGATGCCTCGGAGCGGTCGAAACAACACTCTTCGACCACGCCCATCGCAAATCGATAGGTCGCCCCATCGACCACAGAGGCTCGAACACAACCACTCGTGGTTTCCCCGCAGGCGATCACCGTATCGACGCCGTAGTAGTTCAAATGAAACACCAACGGCGTGCCCTGGAATGCGCTTGCCGCCGCCTTTTGGAGCACGAGTTCGCCGGATTGTGGTGCAATTTCATCGACGATCTGGTTCGCCTTCGATCGCTCTTCCGCGGAAAGCTTGGAGAGTCGATCGTTGCGAACGCGCCGCCCCCACGGGACGAAGCCTTGCTCCATGCCGTGCACGTAGATGACGGGAACGCCGTTACCGCGAGCGGCCCGGACGAGTTCGACTGTCTTGTCAATGGACTCCCAGCCTTCGAGCCCGCAAGACATGGGCCACTTTTTGATCGACTCGAAGAAGGGCTCCCGCTCCGTTCCAAGAACGCTGTAGTAGTCATCGATGACGAGGCAAACGGGATTTTTCCCGAATCCGAATGGTGCCTGCTTCTGGTAGCCGGCCTTGAGGTGCTCATGATCACGAGCGGAAAGAAATGGATCCCAACTAGCCATGACTTATTTCCTCCAAAATTCAACGGGCTTCCTGCCCGTTAGAACCGTTGCTTAGGCGAGCGCGCCTACTGGAACGCGTTCTGCCTGTATCGAAGCAGGCATAAATTCCACGAGATTCGAAAGCGTGAAATCCATATTGAAGTTGTATGCACCACCCATGTACTGGTGATATGTGCGCGCTTCCTCCTCTATCGAGCCGGCCGCCGTGCAGTCCATCGGGATGAGAGTCATGAAGTGGCGGTTGCTGAACCCGAGTGCACAGGCGTGAGCGCAAACCGCCGCCGAGACACCGGTGACCAGGACGGTCCAGGATTCGGGCGTGATTCCCTTGGCTGCGAGGACCTCATCAAGCCCGAATCCGGCGAACGGGTCGTGGCTGTACTTCTTCACGACTGTTTCCCCGGCGAGCGGAGCGATCTCCGAGACGATCTCCACATCCTCCGTGCCTTCAAGAAGCATCGGGTTGCGTCCGAAGCGAACAACTTCGAGCGCCTCGGGCGTCCGGACAGACTGGATAAAAATGACAGTCGCTCCCGATTTTCGAGCGTTAGCGAGCAGCCGTTCGTTGCCTTCAATAGTGGAGAACATCCGCTCGTTGCCGCGCTTGCAGAAATAGTTCTCCATATCGACGATTACGAGCGCCGTGTTTTTCGGATCCAACTGGAACGCTTTTGGCTCGGGAGTAGTGATCGTTAAGGTGACTTCTTTTGGCAGCGGTTCCCAACCCATTTGTGAGTGCTCCATTCACTTAAGATGGGCCTACCGTATGTCCGCCGCGTTGCGTCGGAGTGTCAGGCACTTTGCGCCGACGTTAACAGGACGCTACGGCAACTGGGCTCGAGTCCGCGGCAACCCCGGGAGGGTTTCCCATGGCCCTTCACAAATGAAAAGAGGGAGCGCCTCAAAAAATAAGGCGCTCCCTCTTAAGTAGCCCGGGGCGGGCGCCCTTCCTAAAGGCGCCTGGTGCTTTACCGTCGGATCATTCGGCCATGGGGAGCTCGGGTGTGGTAGCCGGCGCCACGCGGTAATGGGTCGCCTGTTCGTACGCGTATCCGTACTTGATCATTTGCGAATCAGTAAACGGTCTGCCCAGGAAAGTAATGCCCGCAGGGAGCCCCGACGCTGTGAAACCGGCCGGAACCGCCAGTGAGGGGACGTCCATCAGGAACGTGTTGATGTGCGGCGCGCCCTTCATGTTTACAAATGGGGGGTTCACGCCATCACGGATAAGGGTCGGGGTGTGTTCAACGGTCTTGTGGACGATTACGTCGAGTCGGTTATCAGCCATCACTTTCAGGAAATTGTTCATGAGTTGGTCGCGGGCGAGGAGGTATTCGTAATGAGCGGTTGGGCTTGGGCTACGGATGGCTCCGGCACGGCGCTGCATTACCGTGGCGTATTCGGGCGCAGCCATCATCTCTGCCTGCGACTTGAATGGCGGGTTAGCGCTGCGGAACATCCACTCATCAAACTCCGCGCTACCACCAGAACTGGCCCGCATCGCCAGGAGCTCAACCATCGACGGGATGACGATCGGGTCGACGATGTCGGCACCAGCAGCAGCGAGTTCGCTGATCGCGCGGTCGAAGACGGCCGTCACCTGGGCGAAATCCTCAGAGTCCGGCTCAGATTTATTCCCAAAAGACTCCCGGATGATGCCGATTCGCACTCCGATAAGGCCGTCCGAAGCGAGCGAAGTCGTAAATGATTCTGGTACACGCCCGACACCGTAGGCAGTAATCGGATCCTCTGGATCGTAGCCAGCCATCACATCGAGCAGGCTCGCCAGGTCGGTCATCGTTCGAGCCATAGGCCCGAGCGATCCGGCGCGTCCCGGGCCACCGCCCCACGTACCGGCCCGGCTCACGACTCCAGGTGTCGGCCGCATTCCGCAGACGCCGTTCCAGGCGGATGGCCGACGGATCGAGGCGTACCCTTCTTGTCCGACAGCCACCGTGGAGAAGTTCGATGACACGGCCGCTCCAGGGCCGCCGGAGGAGCCACCAGCCGTCCGCTCGAGGTCATACGGATTGCGAGTCGAGCCGAAGAGGGTGCCGTGCGTATCGCCGCCACCCAACTCGCCCAATGTGGCCTTGGCCAGAATAATTGCACCCGCCTTTCGCAATCGTTCGGTCACGAACGCATCTCGGTCGGGGTAGTAGTCCTTAAAAATCACTGAGCCGAGTGTCGTCGGCATGCCTTTTGTGTCCATCTGGTCCTTTAGCACAATCGGGATGCCATGGAGCGGGCCAACCGGCCCCGACGAAGCCCACGCCGCATCGAGTCGCTCCGCATCAGCGAGAGCTTCAGGATTTACTGTGATTATCGAGTTGATTTTGGGACCGTTCCGGTCCAGTGCTTCGATGCGGTCGAGATACATTTGAACAAGTTGGCGCGCGGTAAGCGTGCCTGCGCGAAATGCCTCATGTACGTCTGCGATTGTGGTTTCTGCGACTTTGAACCGGGTGGTTGGCAAGATGGTCTGCGTCATAGCCGTGCGTCTTTCCTCCGGAGAACGGGTTATTCCGAGCATGAGCGGACGAGATTTCAGAGCAATGACCGATTTGCTACACCCTCTGGTTCCGGCGCGACGATCCGAAACCTGGGGCGCGGCAGTCCGTTCCCAACTACGCGGCCATCGTTCATCAAGCTCGTGTCGACTCAGGAGTTGAGTGAGTCGACCCGGACGACGAACTCACAGCTCTGGCACCGACCACGCAAGCCGATCCCTGGTGCTGTAGCGACCCCGTGTGAATTTACCAACTCATTTCCCGTCTCCCGACGGACGGATTGACGGCTGGTCCCATCGGTAAACACTGAATGATGTGAAAGCAGCCTGTCCGATGATGTTCGCGGGATTGGCAAATTGAACCTCGCGAAGGTGGCGAGGCTCGCTGGATTCCTTGCAGTTGCCGGACTCGGCATCGGATTCGTGGTTGTCAACAAATCCGAGGTGCCGACGGCACTCTCATCACTACGCGACGCAAACCCGGCTCCCGTCGCTCTAGCCGTCGCCTTTGCGATCACCTATCTCATTGCTTACGCGGGCCTCGTCTGGGTCTGCATGTCCGTTACCGGGCTTCGAATGACGTTTCGCCGCGCAGCCCTCGTCGGCACTGCTGCTCATTTCTACAACCTGGCCATCGTGAATTCGGGCGGCTTCGGCGGCGTGGGCGTCGCAATCACTGAAGCGCGGCGGTCGAACGTGCCGACCAGCACCGCCGTCGTCGGCTACCTCCTGGTATCCCAGATCGGCCACCTCACGTTTGCCATCGTTCTCGGTCTCGCTCTGCTGCTTGAGTTCCTGCAGGGCAGTCTCTCGAATCTTGAGCTTTTGGCCGCCGCCGTCTTCTTAACGTATAGCGCTGGCGTGGTCGCGTCGCTGATTGCGGTTGTGACCAATGAGCGACTGTTCATGGCCATTCACCGAATCAAGAATTTGGTCGTTAACAAAGGTCGCCGGCTGTTCCACTTTGAAGATCGCGCGGACGAAGCCAATACCCAAACGGCCATCGAATTGCGCGAGATTATTCGCCGCTTGTCGCGGACCCCGAAGTCGATGCTTCTACCAATTTGCTTCGGTGTGTCGATTGAGCTGGTCGGTGTTGCAACACTCTGGGCCATACTTTTCGCTTTTGGGGTACACACGGGGGTGGGAACGCCGCTCACCGCATACGCGGCCGGCGTGCTCTTCTCAATTGTCGGGTTTCTTCCGGCGGGAATTGGATTCGCGGAAGCTGGCCTCGGCCTGGCACTTCGGAGAGCCGGAGTCGACGCGCCGTCGACGGTACTGGTCGTCGTCACTTTTCGACTCCTCGAAACCTGGCTGCCATTCGCCGCCGGTGCCGCAGCCGCCGTCGCTGTGAGGAGGGGAACCAACATTGCACACCCGCGAACCTGATCGCCCTGGAATGGCCGGTGGCGGTTTCCGACGCCTCGCGTCGCTGGCTGTCCTCACCATCGGTCTGCTAAACATACTTCTCGCCGCGAAACGAAGGCTTTTCTTTCACGTCGGCCCGGTCCACGGATATGTCCCGCATCTCGCCGTGCAGTCGTCTCGATACATGTTGCTTGCCGCGGGACTCACAATGGTGGCTTCGTCAATGGGGCTGCTCCATGGAAAGCGCCAGGCCTGGCGGATGACGATGGGAGCACTTGCGCTCGCGGTTGTCGCCCATCCCCTCAAACGTTTCGACTACCTGGGAATTGCGGCAAATGCCGGGCTGCTACTCGTTTTGCTGCCGGCAGCGCCGAAATTCCCGGCCCGTAGTGACCCGATGAGAGCGAAGCAGGGTCTGCTCTGGCTGCTCTTGGGAGAAGCGGGCGTCTTCATTTACGGCGTCCTCGGGCTGTATTTCCTCGATCGACACTTCGCGGACAAAACTACCTTCCTCGACGCGCTAGAGGATGCACTCCGCCTTCTTTTTGTGCTGCCTTCCTCGACGATCGCCCCAGCGACAGCGCATGGGAGTTGGTTTATCGACTCGGTCCGCGTATCCGCACTCTGCATTCTCATGATCGGGCTGTACCACCTGCTCCATCCTGTCATTCAACGAGCCGGCGGCGGGCGAGACGAACGCAGCAGAGTCGAAACGATTCTCAGCGCGTATGCGACAACTTCACTCGCTTTTTTCCACCTGCTCCCTGACAAGTCGTACTTCTTTGCGTCCGAAGGTTCGGCGTTCATCGGGTATCGAGTCGTCGGGCACACCGCCGTGGCGCTCGGAGAGCCGATCGGCGAACCCGACGCTCGCGCCCGGGTCGTCTCTGAGTTCGCAGAATTTTGTGACCGCAACGGTTGGGCCTTCTGCTTTCACCAGGTCACGGCCACGGGGAGTGAAGAACTTGCGAAGGCTGGCATGCAATCAGTGAAAATCGGTGAAGAAGCGATAGTGGACTGCCGCACTTTTTCGCTGGCCGGCAAGTCGTTCAAACACATGAGGAATACGATCAATCGCCTGACACAGTCGGGCTGCCGCATCGAATTCATCGCGCCGCCCATCAGTAGCGCTCTCCTCTCCGAAATCGAGGAAGTGTCTGAACTCTGGTTGCACGACGGCGGGCATCGCGAGAGAGCATTCACGCTGGGGGCCTTTAGCGAGGACTACGCCGTTAACTCGCAGTTCGCTCTCGTGCGGTCGGCCACCGGCAGGCTTGAGGCGTTCGTCAACATCATCCCAAGTTATCGCTCGCCCATCGGCAACTTCGACATGATGCGACGCCGCCCAGACTCACCCGACGGCGTAATGGACCTGCTCATGGTGTACCTCGTCGAGCGCTTTCGTGATGAGAACTTCGAAGGCTTGACGCTCGGAATGGCCCCGCTCGCGAATCTCGAGGGATCTGGTTTAGTGCCATCGGCATTGAGACTGCTTTACGCCCGGGGCAACGAGATGTTCAATTTCGCAGGGCTGCGAACATTCAAGGACAAGTGGCATCCGCGATGGGAGCCCCTCTACCTCTGCTATCGAACTGACCTGCAACTGCCCAGCCTCGCCCTGGCTGTCGCGAGAGCCGGTGAACGTACGGGAAGAATCCCGGTTCGGTTGCCGATGCCATGGCGCCATGCCGAGAAGTAGCTTCACGAGTCCGCTCTGGAACACCTGGAAACACCCGGGCGGGCTTTGGTTCAGTGGGATGCTGTTTGTATTGGTGGCGGCGAGTGAGACCGCCACACATTTCGAGCCCTCGTGGAACACCTGGCTCCGGGAACACTTCGCTATCAATTGGCAAACGTTGTCGTCCGGCCAACTTCATCGATTTCTGTTCAGCCCGTTTTTCCAGGCGCAGGCCGGCTACTCGTGGACCATCCTTCTTCTCGTAACAATCTCGGTTCCACTTTATGAATGGAACTCCGGCTCAATCCGAACGGCCTTCACGTTCGTTCTCGGCGACATCCTGAGCAGCTCTTCAGTGCTCCTTGTCCTCAAACTGGCGGCTGAATTCGGAAGCTCGTCCGCGGCACGAATCATCACCGAACCGGACTCCGGGGCGTCAGCAGGCTGCTTCGCCTGCATCGGAGCGTTATGCGTTAGTCTCCCGCGGCCCTTTCAACAACTTGCACTTGCCGGTCTCGGGGGCTTCTTAGTGATTCGAATCGCCGGTTGGCAGAGCCTCTCCGATTGTCAGCACGCTGTCGCGGCGCTTATCGGAATCCTCCTGTGGATGAGCTGGAAACGGTTCGTAGAAAGGCAATCAACACCACTAACATGGCACATGCGTCGCGCCTAGAAACCGCGTAATGAAGCACCGTCCCGGCTCCGCTCCCCGCCGAAATCCTTGGAAGGGATATATCGTCGAACCGGCGCCAATCCGCTCAGGGTCGCCATAACCGGCGCGTTTACGACGACCCGCCCCAGTGGCGGGTTTCGTGATCCTGCAACAATCAAACTGCCGAAGCGCGAACACTCGCGCACCTCGAGAAGGCACTTTTGAAATTCGCCCGTCCTATTCGGCTGCGACGCTCGCCAGGAAGTAGCGGTACGTTTCGGAGCCGTACAGAGAAACGATTCCGGCAATGTCGTCCGAATTCATTGGATGGCAGCAAATGAAAAACATCGCGGCACTTCGCGTGGTCAGGTTGAGATCGCCGAAATCTTCGGAACTGTGGCCCAGGCCAAGGGCGTGGCCCACTTCATGGACGTACAACTCGGTGGAATTTTCTTCGGCCTTCGAGATGGCTACGTATCCGGGCCTCGCAACCCCTAGCGCCTCGCCATAGGTCCAGGCATTTTCCGGAATGATTTCGAGCAGAATGTCAGGGTTCGATGAACAGCCTCCATCGGTAAGCTTCGAAACGTCTGCCCAAGCCTGCACGGCCTGACGAAGTTCGGCAGAGCCACAGGAATACGACACGGCCATATGGTCCAGGCGGAAGCCGGTTAGAGAATATGACTCAACCGAGGTCAAGTTCGCCCCGAATGCGATCGTTGTTGCCAGGGCCACACATAAGAGGCGCCAAGCCCCGCATCGCCATACCAAACAGCGTCCTGAGAAGAAGGACCTTCCGCGGCCTGTTCGGATAGAACGAGAACTTCGAGAACGGTTGATCGCTGGCATTCCCTCCAAGCGTCGGCCTGGCGAATCCGTTTGCCAGACCCAGTTCCACTAAGACGAAATCTGGGCGCCGCCGAGCAGCGTCCCCTTAGCACTGGCAGTCGAAATTCCGCTTCCCCCACCCAATTGGTCGCCCGGACCACCCCCAACCCGCAACTCACCCACTTCCCGGCACCACCAAACCAACATCCCGCCCGTTCACCCCTGTGATTCCCGTTTCAGCCGCCGACCGTTGGTTGCGAGGGCTTGCTGCCCTTGCTTGAGGGTTCAGCGACAGCGTCGATGGCATCGGTTTGCCATCTACTCCGCACGCGGCTGTTACTCAGGTTTTCAGCGTGAAAGCCAGACGCACCAGAGAGGACAAAGAAGTGAGTGTTCAGGCAAGCCCGTTCGAACAAGAGACCGATGCAGTCGGGACCCAACTCGATGCAATGGAAGACAGATACCGTGCACTTCTCGAAGCGGCTCCCGACGCCATGGTCGTTGTCAGCGAGCTTGGCGAGATAGTGCTGCTCAATGCCGAAGCCGAAGAGCAGTTCGGATACCACCGAGACGAGTTGGTCGGACAACAAATCCGCAACATCATCCCGGAAGGCTTCGCTGAACGGCTTCTAGCTGATGACCTTCGTTCGGCCGAAGAAGCCATCGGTCAGCAGATTGGTACCGGCATCGAACTCTCCGGCCTCCGCAAAAACGGCACCGAATTCCCCATAGAAATTATGCTCAGCCCCCTCAAAACCCAAGGGGGCCTCCTGATCACGGCGGCCATCCGCAACATCAGTGCCCGGAAAAATGACGAAGCGCAGTTAAAAGCAACCCTCGCCGCCCTCGCCCGTAGCAATGCCGAATTGCAAGCATTCACCAACCTTGCTTCGCATGACCTGCAAGAGCCGCTCCGCAAGATTCTTACCTTCGCCGGACGCCTTGAAACCACCGAAGAGGGCCTCAGCGAACGGGGTGCCGATTACCTTCGTCGAATGTGCGCCGCCACAAGTCGAATGCAAGCCTTGATTCAGAACCTCCTTGCTTACTCACGAGTCACAAGCACAGCAGAGCCACTTCAACGTACCTCTCTGCAGAACATCATTGCCGATGTGCTTGCGGACCTCGAAGTCTCCATCGAAAAGTCCGGAGCGGTCATCGAAACCGGGCCGCTCCCGGAAATCGATTGCGACGCCGTACAGATGCGGGAACTCTTTCAAAACTTGGTGGCCAACGCTATTAAGTTTTCCGGGGCGACAGGCCCGCCAGCGATTCGCATTGAGAGCATTCCAGGCCCGAGCGGCATGCGCGCAATCTCCGTGACCGATCAGGGAGTTGGATTTGATTTAGTCCACGCCGAGAAGATTTTCGGGATGTTTCAGCGGCTGCACGGCCGCGAGCAATTCGAAGGGACCGGCATTGGGCTTGCGGTCTGCCGGAAAATCGCCGAGCGCCACGGAGGCAGCATCACGGCCACTTCGTCGCCCGATGACGGTACTCGGTTCACCTTGCTGATCCCGGCCTGTAAACGTCAATCGGAAAGGATAGGAGCTTGAGCTGCGACCTTCCAACGATCCTGATGGCCGACGACGATCCTGACGATCGTGCCCTGGTCCTGGATGCGGTTAGCGAGAGCGGCGTCAGCGCCGAGTTGCGAACCGTGAGCGACGGCGAGGAATTGCTCGAGTACTTACGCCGCGAAAAACGTTACGGACCACCCGCCTTGGCGCCCTATCCGGCCTTCATCCTCCTCGACCTGAACATGCCACGAATGGACGGACGAGAGACGCTCGCGATATTGAAATCCGACCCGGCACTCCAGCGAATCCCGGTGATCGTGCTCTCTACCTCGAACGCAGCGGAAGACATGACTCAGTGCTACAACCTCGGCGCGAATGACTATGTCGCCAAACCTGTCACCTACGAAGCGTTGATGCGCGTTCTGCGTACCGTCGCTGAACACTGGCTGAATGTGGTGACGCCTACGCCGCACACCCCGGATGACGCGCGAGCAGACACCGGAACCAGCGCTGCAGCATTCGTAAACCCACTCAACCCACTGGCGTCGACCCCGCCGCTTCGTGGCTCAAGTACATCGGAAAGGCCCTTGCTATGACAGTCGTAAAGAATTCCTCCTTCGACGCCCTCCCACTCCAGGTACTGCTGGTGGACGACGATGAAGACTCATATGTCCTCACCAGGGACCTCCTCTCCGAAGTCCGCGGACAACGCTACGTGCTCGATTGGGCGAAGAATGCACAGGCCGGAGTCGCGGCGGTTGAGGCCGGGAACTTCGATGTAGCCCTCGTTGACTTCTATCTCGGTGCCTACAACGGAGATGCGGTCATCGGCGAACTGCGCAGGCGGAAGTCGGCGATTCCAATCATCCTTCTATCGAGCGAGGATTCGCACGATAACGACCTCGCGGTGATGGAGGCAGGCGCCGATGGCTTTCTGATCAAGGGACTTCTAAATCCTGTCGTCCTTGAACGAACGATCCGCCACGCAATCCAGCGCCACGAACAGGCCGCCGCCCTCGCCGCGAGCGAGGAACGATTCCGGGAACTCTTTGATTCCAACCTCGATGCCGTCCTGGTCACGCAGCCGGACGGCGCCATTCTGGCGGCGAATCCCGCCGCTGAAGTGCTCTTTAGACGTACCGAGTCCGAAATCAAAGCCTGCGGGAGATCGTCACTCATCGCCGATGAGGACCATGCCGATTGGGCGCAAATCGACGCTCGCATGAGTGCAGGGGCCTTTCGAGATGAACTTCTCCTTCGCCGCGGCGATGGCACGACATTCACTGCCGAAGTCTCGGTCGCCGCTACAAACCAAACGACGGGCGGACGCGCAAGCGTGATCATTCGCGACGTGAGTGCGCGCAGGGCAACCGAACACAGCCTGGTCAAAACTGAGCGCCGCCTCCGGCTCTTCGAAGCCGTCGGCCCGTGGGTGGCAGGAACTGCAATTGTCGGCATGCTCGCGTTGGCGTTGACCGGAAACGTCCTCGCGGCACTCTTGCTCGGCACTGGCGTCATTGGTGCCCAGGCCTGGTTGCGGATCTTCGGGACCAGGCGCCGCACCTCAGCCTTTTCCGGTCTCGCAGAGTGGCACGAAAAAGCCGACGATGCGCGGAGAGGCCTGTCTCATTACACGAAATACCTCCAGGTCGACACGGGATCGGGCCTCGGCACCAGCCTGGCGTTGCAGAATGCTGTGGAGCATCAACTCGCATGCTACCGGCGAAATGGCGAAACCTTCTCGCTGGTGCTCATCGAAATCACCGATCCGAAATCATCGCGGAGAGAACTGACCCCCGAAATAGTCATCTCGGCTAGCAAGGCATTGACCGCCCTTGTCACGGCAGAGGAATCGTTGTGCCGGATCAATGCAAACACGTTCGGCGTCTTGCTCCCTGGTCGAAACCGCGCGGTTTCAACCGAGTTCGTTGAACGATTTCGTCAGCGATTCGGCAACAAGATTCGCGGCGACTCTGCACACCTCAAGATTGTTTTCGGGGCAGCTGAGGTTGCTGATAACGTCACCAAGTTTGAACACCTATTCGAAAAGGCCATCGACGACCTCGAAAACTACGACCGAGAACTGGCCTATCAGGTCGGGACGTTCGCGGCAGACCCAGTACCGATCGGTTGATTCGGCTTCCTGGTTCCTCCTGACGCTCACGCGGGCCGGTCGCCCGCGTGAGCGTCACGTCACGTCTGTCCCACACGGTTCTGGCCAAGGTTCGAAGCAGCACACTCGCACAGGGATGATCAGTGCTCGCGCAAACGCACCCCCATGCACCCTGGAGCGCGGCCAACGCCAGCGACTGGCGGGCTCGCTCTGCAGCACGATGGATGATGGGTGGACGTGCCCGCAGGTGGGACTGCCGGGTTGCCGGCCATGAATACGGCCGGGGATCACTCCCAGGGTGAATCACCCCCGAAGCTGGGCATTCTCGGCAGCGCCTGGGGGCCGGCACGAACGTACTCGCCCACCCGTCGCGCCAGTCCAGCTCTCGGACAGTAGCCCTCTACCGAAGAAGCCCGCTGTCCCCGCGCCGCGAATGCTGACAGTCGGCAGTGCCGCGCGGCCGTTCTGTACTGGTTTCTGAGGCTGTCGAACGTCGCCGTCGTCGCCGTCGTAGCCGCACAGGATCGTATGGGCAGTCAGTACATCTCATAGGACGCTGCGCCCCCCGGCTCGGCAGTGCCAGGCCACGCGGATCCACGGATGCGCCGAGCCATGTACGGCTCGACGTCCACAACCGGCAGGACTACTACCGGTGAACTATCACCCCTGCCCGCCGGACAGCTTGAACCAGGCGGGCTTCTCAAGCACCGAACACCGCTACGCGGCGAGATTCGCAGGAAGCTTCCGCGCTGCCTCCGCCGCCGGCAATGGCATCCCAAACATGAATCCCTGGACAGCCTGGATCAGCCCCTCGTGCCCGATGAGCGATGCCCGTCTGGAGAACTGCCCGACCGTCGAGAACATTTCGACATTCTCGATCCCTTCGGCAATGACTTGCGCGCCGGACTCAGAAGCGAAGGCGAGGATCGCCATGAGCACGCCGCCACCCATGCCGTCTCCCTGCGCGGCCAGGATCACCGCCCGGTCGACTTTAATGAAGTCCACCTTCACCTTGCGCAGCATTTCGAGTCCGTTGTTTCCTGCTCCAACATCGTCCAGTGCGATACAAAGACCTTCCTGCCGGATTGCTTCGATGGCCGCGACGAGCATCCCGATCGGGACAGTCGATTTCTCGGTTATCTCGAAGACAACTCTCTTCTTTTCTATTCCTGCCGCCTCGATCTCCTCGACAAGCGCTGCAGGAGAGAACGAATGGTGGGTCACGGTGTACGGGGAGAGATTCAAGAAGATGCGCGCGTCCCGGGGCAGGTCTTTGGCCGCGGCGAGCAGACGCGTCAGGCAAAGCCGGTCCAGGTCCGCCGCATGTCCGAACTGTTCCGCAATATCGAAAGCTACCTGGGGGCCACCGAGATCGTAGTCGGGGTCCGGCCGGGAGAGGCCCTCATATCCGTACAATGAGCCCATATCGATGTTCCAGATGGGCTGGAACACAGATTCGATGCGCCCTTCCTTCAGCAAAAGCCGGACCGCCTGCAATTTCTCCGCCGGGAAGACAGGAGACTCGCCGGAAACGTCCGAATACAGGATAGCCGCGTTGGCCCCTCTCACTTTGCCTTCATACAGCGCTGCGTCCGCCATCTGTTCCATGAGGCGTACGTCCCGGCTCGTCGGATTCATCATTGCGACTCCCGCGGTGACGGTGACCCCAGATTCCAACTTTTCCTCTGCCGAACGTCGGACGTTCTCCGCGAGTTCCAACGAGGCCTCGGCATTCAGCCCATGAACCACCATCGCAAACTCATCGCCTCCAACCCGGAACCGCGAGGTGCCTGGAGGAGCAAGTCGAGAAATCAGGTCTGCAAACCTCTTCAGGACCGTATCGCCTTGCGCATGCCCGAAGGTGTCGTTCACGACCTTGAAATCGTCTAAGTCCATCGTGATAAGCGAGACTGGAGTTCCCGCCGGGGCATCGGCCAGGCGGTTGATCGCTTCTTCGTAGCCGCGCCGGTTTCCTAATCGAGTAAGTGCATCGGTTGTGCTGAGGCGTCGCAGCTGAGAGTTCTCGGCCGCGGCTGTTGCTTCCCGCTTGCCGAACTTCAGCGTTACAGCGAAGAGCGCCAGCACCAGGACAGCCGCCACGCCAAAGAGAACTCGCCTCGCGAGAGTCAGCCGATCGTTTAAGCGGACCACTGAGGCAACCGCAACCTCTGAGTCATTTTCGCGTTCGGCGGCCTTCACCGCCATGATAATCGTCACCGGATTCGCCTTGAGTTGAGTCGGGTCGGTCACCCCGCGCGGATCGTCTAGCTGGCGGCTGAGAATCGGGTCTCCGATATCGCCAGCGAGGACGGACGCGTAGAGGGTTTGATATCCAACGAGATACTCCTGTAACAGGTCCTCAAAAGCAGGAGGCGGCTTCTCTTCGAGTCGCAGGAAGATATCGGACAACGGTCCGAAGTGATCTCGTGCCCAAACACCGAACTCCTGATCCTTGAGAACACTTGAGTCGGACATCTGAGACAGGGAGACCACGAAAGCCTCCTGGGTTTTCCGTTGTTCCACGAGGAACTGCGGATCCCCGGTCGAAGTGAAGAAGGTGATAAATTGCTGAGCTCGGTCGGCCTGGCTACTCGCCTTCGTGTACAGGTCGCTCATCTTGTGCGCGACGGTCGCTTCGTCGCGACTGCTTCGCTCGACTCGGTCGCTCCAGAACGTGAGCGCGGCAGTAGCAGCCAGTACTCCAAGGAGTCCCATAATCGCAAGGCTGCTGATTCGGTTGGTTTTCATCTGACAAACTCCGTGCAGGGCCACGGAAGCCTCGCGCAGTTAGCGTCGGCAGCGGCGGGCCACTTCACAGTAGCAACGCTCGCGGCTCCCGCCCTGTTCAGATCGAAACTGGGGGATCTTTTGGCCGCGGCAGCAAGTCATCGAGCGTCTTGAGAAGTTCGGCGATGTTTAGCGGTCTCTCGAGACAGGTGCGCGCGCCAAGGTCCATGAAGCGTTGAAGCCGCCGAGGGCTGATATTCGCCCCGACGACGACAACCGGAATGTCCCGTGTCTGAGGGCTTCGTTGGAGACGGTGCAAGGTTTCGTCTGCGGACAGGTCGGGAAGTTGAACGTCCAAAATAATTAGGTCCGGGTGGTGGTGGCGCGCGAGTTGGATTGCCGCTACGGCTTGCATAGCCGGGAGAACCTGCAAACCCGGTCGCAGCGCGAGGATATACTCGATAAGCGGGAGGTTCGCGAGGTGCTCCTCGATGTACAGGATCAGTCCCGCTGGCCGTTGAGAAACGGTGAGGGAATCCGTCACAAGTGGAGGACTCGCATCAGGCAATTCACTGACCTTGAGCGTCAACGTGAAGGTGCTGCCCTCGCCAGGGTTCTTGGCTGCGGATATCGTGCCGCCCATCGCCTCGACGAGCCCCTTGGAGAGGCTCAGACCGAGGCCAGTCCCTTCGACCTCGCCGCCCTCCTGGCCGAGCCTGTCGAACGGAGCAAACAGCCGCTCGGAGCTGCCTTCGGGAATTCCGATACCAGTATCCGAGATCGAAATCTCAACCACAGACTCACGGCGGTGGCATCCCACCTCGAGGCAACCACCGCGCACGTTGTAGTTGATCCCATTCGCCACCAGGTTCAGCAGCACCTGCTTCAATCGCTGGCGGTCCGCCACCACATCGCAGCTGGGGTTGCTTCCTTCGCGTAGCAAACGAACGCCCTTGGTTTTGGCAAGCGGTTGCATCAGGACGAACACTTCATCGACGGCGTTTGCTACTCCTACCGCCTCGAGCATGATCCCAAGGTGCCCGGCCTCAACTTTCGAAATATCGAGCGTTTCGTCTATGAGCCTGAGGAGATGGCGACCTGCTTGAAGAATGTGGCCGGCACTCTCGTCCTGCCGAGGGGTCATCTCATCGAGTTGCATCACCTGGGCAAACCCGAGGATCACATTCAGGGGCGTCCTGAATTCGTGGCTCATCCTCGAAAGGAACTTGCTTTTCGCCTCGTTTGATTGATCCGCCTCGATGCGCTTCAGGTTCGCCTCCCCGGCGGACTTCAGCAACGTCGCCTCGACGAGCACGGGAAGCGTCGCCCCTCCCTTCTTTATGCAGAGGGCCTCGAAGGTTTGCTGCCCCGTTCGGGCGACGAGCTTCAACTTGGACCGAACCTCGCTTCGCACCGAGGGTGCAAACACCTCGATAAGCGGAGTGCCGGCCAACTCGGCAACCTGATAACCGAGCATCTGTGCAAACACCGGGTTCAGCAATTCCAGCGTTTCCCCGTTCGCACTGCCGACCACGATGCCGCGCTCATTGTGACGAAATACGTCGTCCCACGCGGTCGCCGCGGTGCGAAATTCCCGGCGCTCGGTGATGTCACTCGAAATCGTCAGCAGCACGTCGGGGAACCTCTCAATTCCCGTAACTGGAAATTCCTGTGCAGCGAACGGTTGGCAGGCTGAATTCGCGCGGTGTTCGTCTCGGGAAGCGCGGTCTTACTCATCCGATGCCTCGCAGCTCTTCCGGCGTTGCCGCCCCTTCGCTTCGTTCCGGCGTAGTAGGCGAATGCCTGTTCGGACCGGTGTCGAATCTGCACGAGCCCAGCCTCAATCGCGTGACGGACCAGGTCCGCACGATTCCTCGCTGCCAGCTTTGCCATGATTCGGCCGTTGTGACCCTCGACCGTCTTGGCGCTGATGCCGAGCATCGAACCGATGGCCTTCATCGTGTGGCCCTCGGCGATCAGCTGCAGTACTCCTCGCTCGCGCGTCGTGAGATCCGAAATCGAAGGCGCCCGGTTCTTGGCAGCGTGGACGATTTCCGGAATGTCGAGATGCTCTGCCAGTTCTCGAGAAAAGTACGTGTTGCCCGTAGTTACCAGTTGGAGGGCGAGGGCAAGTTCATCGATGTCGGAGCGCTTGATAATGAAGGCGGAGGCGCCGGCAGCAATTGCCAGGCCCAGCGACTCCGGGTCGCCATAGGCGCTCAGGATCACGACCTTGGTCAACGGGAACCGCTCCAGCACCAACTGGGTCGCCTGGAATCCATCCATCACGGGCATTGCCACGTCCATGATGACAACGTCCGGGCGCAATTTCGCGACCGCAAGGACAGCCTCGCGTCCATTCCCGACCTCTGCCACGACGGTCAAGTCCGGCCGGGCATCAAGCAGGAGAGCCAACCCCCGTCTGAGGATCACATGGTCGTCCGCGAGGAGTAGGCGAAGCATTGCAAGCGCCGCTCTCTGGTCCGGCTTGTCGCTCACGGCGCGGCCGATGGCGAGTAAACCCAACCGAATTTACGTTATGCTAGCACCGGCTTCTATTTTTCTCTGTAATCTTTTGACTAACCAGAATTTTGTAGTCCTGCAGCCCCAACCAGGTTGCGATTTGTCCGGAGCCGCGAGTAGACCCGCTGTAGCAATTGAGAGACGCGTGTCTCCGAAATGTCCATTGCACGGGCAACATTGGCCATCGTAAGTCCCTCGACGAAGTAGAGTGAAAGCACCAGCCGGTCCCGTCCGGGAAGCAGTGCAATCGCATCTGCGAGAGCCTGGGAAAGTTCTCTCGTCTCGATTCCGGTAGAGACTTCCGCTCCGGGGTCGCCCATTCGGTCAGCAAGACTTGTGCCGTCCGGGAAAGGGACATCTATCGAGACCAGGCGCATGCCGCTCGCACGGCGGGCGCTCCAGTATTGTGCTTCGCCTACGCCCATCCGGGATTGGACTTCCGCGGCGGTGGGAGTGCGCCCTAACTCTAACGAAAGTGCGTTGAACTCCTCGGTAATCTTTTTGCCTACATGCCGGGTTGTCCGCCCGACCGGGTCCAGCGTCCGCATCGCATCGAGCACGGCGCCCCGAATTCGGGTCGCGGCGAAGTTGCTGAACTTCACGCCTTTCGAACCATCGAATCGGTCGGTCGCCTGGATCAGGCCAAGTGTCCCATGACCGACGAGGTCCTCGTACTCAAGCGCCGAGCAGACGTTTCCCAGGTGCATGCCATTTACGCAGTACCGCACCAGCGGGAGATTGCTCGTGATCTTCTCGTCTCGTTCGGCAGTGGCGGCATTACTTGTTCGGGTAGTCATTGACAGGTCCTCCGCGAAGTCGCCTTGCGATTCCTTCGTGGTTATAACTTTCTGCCGTTTCTACCATTTCTTATACGGGTGATCCGTACCCATGCTCGAAAACAAAGCACTTGTTCAAACGGGGGAATTACCCCTGTCGACCGCTAGGAATTGTCGCGAGAGCGATGCCATCTCGGTTCCACCGGTGCTACGCGATGCCCCTGACGGCGGAGACCGAAGGAACCGCTCCAGACGACTGCGACGCCGATGACGGGTTGCGGCCAAGCAGTGAGATCGCGATCTTCCGAAGATCCCTGGCACCGGGGGTGCTCGAGTCGAGCTCTATGGCCGGAATCCCGACCTGCATCCCCCTCCGTACCATCGGGTCATTCGCAACTCGCCAGCGGGGGACCTGCCCAACCTCTTGCTCGAATTGCCGGTCATCCAGAGCGCCGTCCATGCCGGCCCGGTTTTCCACCAGGTGTACGTGCCCGGCGGCTTCGCCGAGCCGTTCCCGCAACGTCGCCAGAGCATGGAGCGTGTTCCTGACACTGTTCGGCTCGGGAGTTGTTACAAGTAGGCGGGTCGAGGCGGCGTCTATTACCGCGCCGGTGACATCCGACCATGCTCCCGAGGTGTCCACAACAACGAAGTCGAAGGCATTCCGAAGCTCGTCGAGGACTGCGACAAGTCCCTCTGGAGTGATTTCCTGGACGCCTGGTGTCGACCCGCAAGATAGGATCGAGATGCCGGATTGCTCTGACATCTGGGCCTGGATTCCTTCCAGCCGGTTTCCGGAAAGATTGGCGGCGGCCAGGGCAAGTGACCTACTGGCGTCGATGTTCATGGCCAGCGCCACATCGCCGAACGAAGGGTCTGCATCAACAAGGGCGACAGACCCAAGCGATTCCCGCTGGAGGGCGATTGCCAGGTTTGTAGCGACCGTGGTCTTGCCTACACCACCCTTCGCCCCGAGCACCGCGATGACGCGGCCACTCACGGCATGTTCGCGTACACCACGACGGCGTCCCTCGAAGTATTGGAACGAGACGTCCAGTCCACGCTGCAATATCCCGGGGCGCGAAAGGTCCTCAATGCAGACGGTTGCTCCAGCTGAAATCACCTTGGTCCAGGACTTCCGGATTGAGTCATCGATCACCGCAAGGATCGGGGAATCTGGAAGTGCGTCATGGATCGAACGGATGATTTGTAGCGGCCGCGCCAGCGGCGACATGGTGCGAATGAGCGTCATGTCGGGATGCTCCTTGAACGCCACTTCCAACGCCTCCAGTCCGTATCCGACTGTCGCGATCACGCGGATCCCGGCGGCGGCCAGATCTAATCCCACGGGCACGCCGAGTTCGGCGTCCGGGTCGATCACCAGCACGTTGCGGATTCGAAAGTCTGTGGTCGTCATTCTCGTCCACCTTCTGCCGCCCGAGTGGGGGCAACCTCGGTTCCGGTTTCCATTGCCACAAGTGGCTCTATGTTCGTCGCGGCCTGAAGCCGGTATCCAAGCTTTCGCAGGTTGACGATCTCGACCGAGGCCGACCGACCGTCGGTGAGTTTTGCCTTTATGCGGCGGATGTAGACGCGGATGGTGTTTCGAGCCTCGTCTTCGCTGAAGCTGTAGTCATGGAGCGCAGACATGATCTGCGATTGGCTACGGGCAACGCCGGCGTGTTCCGCAAGGTGCGATATCACCCTGAACTCTGTCGGAGTCAACGGCAGCAAATAGTCGCCGTCGCGAACCTCGATCCTGTCGCGGTCTATCGTGAGGGCGCCTACTACAGGGTCCCCAGGATTGGTCGAAATCGCGGGAGAGCGGTCCGAGCGGTGGCTCCGCCGCAGGAGCGCGCTCACGGTGGCGCGCATGATCGTGGTCGCTTCATGACCGCTCAGTACCGCATCGGCTCCGCTCCGAAGTCCGGCGACCGTACCAGCCACCGAGCCTCCCTCGTCCACCACCACCAGCGCCGCAACGCCCTGGTCAGCGAAGAGCGCCACCGCTTCGCTATCGGCCGTTCGCGTGGGATCGCAAACGAGCACGACGATGTCCGGGGCCATAGCAATCACCAGTCGAATGGCGTCATCGTCAAATCGGCGAGACACGGTGGTCACCCCGAGCTGCCGGAGGACAGCAAGAATGCGCTGGGCTCCCGTGCCGCCCATGGCCAGCACGATCCCAACGCCCTGGCGCTCGACTATTTCAACGACGGGCTCAGAGGCCGTCATTCCCGGGCGCGATCGCCAGTCAGAACTTGGCCTCCCTACCAATCGGGGGCGCTTCATCGTTCTGGTCATTTCGGCTCTCCTGTGTTCGTTCGCTCTTTCGTGAAATCGCGCGTTGGGGTCCTGTCACAGCGCTTCATGCGGCACGCCCGGTCGGTGTGGCGGTGATCGATGGAATGGACAGCTGCCCCGGCGCGACCTCATGGAAGAGCGCCATGACCAGCTGTTTCTCCGTCTGCGGCGTCATCTCACGAAACTCGGCGCCAACCCGGAAGTGACCGTCGACTTTGATGCAGGAAGTCACTGCGGCCCGGGCTTGAATCGCGTCGGCGCTCGGCGGGTGCAATTCAACCTCAACTTGCTGGCCAACCGCGTACCAGGGGCCGGAATTCCATCCGAACCCTCTCGTGGAGACATCCACAGTCTTAGCCGAATTCTTTCGCCGGGCCGTGGTCACCACTACCGGGATAGTTACCTCAAATCGGTAAACCTCGCGGCGGTGGTGTCGGTTCAAAACAGAGCGAATTAACAAGGCGACCAACCCGGCATTCGCGGACGCCCAGGCTATCGTCACGAGCAAAGACATCCCTGACAGTGCCCACGGAGCGCCGAAGGCCCACGAAGCAGCACCCCAAAGCGCCGCGATTGCGCATAGAGCGCCCAGAGTCACCTGTGTTCGAATCTGCCATAGCACGAATAAGCGGTGACCATCCCCGGAGGCCGACTTCGAGGTGACCTTGAACTTCAGCTCCCTGGGCCAAACAAGCATGGTCATCGCGCGGAGCATCACCTCCATTTTGAGAAGGAAGAAACCTTCGGAACGGAGGATGGGGTTGCTCCCGTGCGCGAGCCGCTGCGTGGCCAACATGCCAAGGATGTAGTACGGAGCGAACCGCAAAATCAGGTTCCAGCCCATGTTCGTCATCGGCAATGCGCCACTTACCAGTGCGATCGGAGGCATCGCGAGGTAGATCACCTTCGGCAGGTACTCGAAGACGTAAACAGTGCTGGTGAAATAAGAGATTCGCTGTGAGGCGGAGAGGCCTTTCCGCTTTAGCGGGTTGTCCTTTCGAAGGATCTCCATGGCGCCCTGGGCCCAACGCAGTCGCTGGCCGAGGAACGGCTCAACGTCGTCCGGAGCGATACCGGCCGCGAGCTCACGGTCGTGGTAGATCGTTTTCCACCCATTCGGCATGCAGTCCCATAGCCGTGTGCATGTCCTCGGTGACCGTCAGCGTGTTCACCCCACCCACGGATTCGAGGGCCTCGCGACGAAGAATGGCGCTCGATCCGCACCAGAACGCGGAGTTCATTCGATCCTTGCCCGGCATGATCTGGTCGTAAAAGACCGATTGTTCGTGCCAGGGCTTGTTCTTGTGGGGGCCGGCAGCGGCATGCTGGAAGCTATCGAGGTTGAAGTACGCCTGCGGCGCCTGCACCAACGCTACGTTCGGGTCCTTAAAGTAGCCGAGCAGCTCGGTCAGGAATGACTTAAACGGCGCGTGATCGGCATCGAAGATGGCGATGTATTCGCCATGCGTTACCTTGAGCGCCGCATTGATATTCCCGGCCTTAGCGCCCTCGTTCGTCGGTCGACTCAGGTAATCGACACCAAGCTCTTCGCACAGCAGACGCACCCCTTCGCGGTGGCCGTCATCGAGCACATAGGTGCGATGGGGGTAGTCCATCGCCAGCGCTGAAAGAATGGTCGGTTTGAGGATTTCGTCTGGCTCGTCGTAGGTCGGGATGAAGACATCCACCGTGAGGGATGCCTGGGGAGGCGGTGCAAAGCGCCGCACTTTCGACCAGAGGTTGAAGCCGAACAACAAGAAGAACGCGAAACCGAGGTAATCCGCCAAAAGCAGGGGGATTGAGAGGTAGAGGGCATCAAGGTTGACCGTGTGGAACGTACGCCACCAGAGGTACCAACCGCCGACGCCGAGGTAAGTGAGAACCACGGCCTGGGTCCAGCGAGAGGCGAGAACTTGCGTCCCGATTCCGTACTGGTCGCGAACAATCGATCTGGTCATGGCTCAAGAAGTCGGCGGGCAGGTTACGAATCACAGGGGTGCTACCCCGCCGGGGCGACTCGAACTTCTCGGGGCAGCAAAGCCTTGAGCCGCTGCGAAGTCGTGCGCCAATCTCGCGGGCTGTTCACCAACCGTCCACGCACTGGCTACCTGATGTCGACCGGGCGCAGCCGAACAGATGGACAGCCGATCTTCCCGGTTGGCAGAAACGGACGGGGATCCCAATGAAACGAATCATTCTTGGAATGGGTGCGATGCTCGTGGTCGTAATCGCATTAATAGGTGCCTTCGGTGGTGGTGCTAAAGGGGCCCTCGCGGCCGCCGCGCCTCCTCAATGCAACGGCGAACAGAACGTCGGCGGCCAACAGGTGCACTGCACCATTACGATCGTCAACTATATTGACGCCGGTGGCGGGCTGGCCGGGACACCCCCGTCAACGCTGACTATGGAACGCTGCGTAGGTGCGGCAGGGCCGGTGAGCGGACTCGCCTGTACAACCACCGGCCCAACACTCCTCACTGAGCCGGTGACTTCGGTCAATCAATGTAACGGCTCAGGCAACGGCGGCGGCGGAATTGTCCGCTGCACCGTCAGTATCGTTAACCACTTTGCCGAGCAGCCCGGGGCCATCGTGCCCGCAACCGTTTACCAGTGCGTCGGCTCATTGATTACCGGCACGGGAGCGCCCGGTAGTTGTACCCCTGCGAACACATCCGGCATCACCTCCATAGGCGAGGCGACGGTCGGCCAATGCAACAACTCGGGGAACGGGGGTACGAGTGTCGGGTTCATCTGCAACGTTGAGTTCGGTTCAACCATGGCGACCACCTTCCCGGTCAACATCAACCAATGCAACGGCTCGGCCGAGGGGGGCGGGGCCCTCACAGAATGCGAAGCGTCCGTGACCAACCTGGTCGACGCGCCGACAGCAACTGCGACGCCAACCAGCACTTCAGCAGCCGCAACTGCGACGCCAAGTAACACTCCGACTGGTGCGACTCCGTTGCCAAGCAGCACTCCAATCGACTCGACGGCGACGCCAAGCAACACTCCACCAGTCGAGACTCCGCTGCCGAGCACCACTCCAGCAATCGCAACTCCGACCATCGGGGTTCCGCAAACGACCCCCCAGGCGCAGGTCCCACCGACAGCTTCGCCAACACCGTCCTCGACGGTTCCGGCGAACACACCTTCGGTACAAGGCTCGCCGACGCCCCAGGGGCCAACTCCACCTTCAGTTGTTCCGCTACCTCCCCAAACAGGTAACACCGGAACCGGTGGCGGCAACACACCAATTCTTTGGCTCGCCGGGCTGATAATTGCCACGCTCGGCATCGCCGGCCTCTACGGCAGTGCCCACAACAGGTCCAGATCCCGCAGCTAAGCTGCTGCCGTTCAGACCCAACGAAAAGGACCCCGGAGATATCTCCGGGGTCCTTTTTAGTTAGGCAATTTTCGGAACTGCTAGTCGAACGCCACGAATGCGACGCTCAACGTAAACGACCCTCGCACGATGTTCGAGGTCGCAGCGCTAATGGCCTCAGGAAGGACAATCGCGCTGGCCGGGACGGAACTCGGATAGGCTACCTTCAGGCCTGCAATGTCATCAGCGCTGAGGCTTCGCCGTTGTGATCCCATCGAGAGGATCGGGTTCATAGCCGCCTCGAGGTTCGTCGAGTGACCGAGCCCGGCACCATGCCCGAGTTCGTGAAGGATGGTCGAGGGCAGGTCGAATCGGTCGAATGCCGTTTCCGCCGCCGTGGACCAGCGGTTCGCAGTGTTGGAAAGCACCATGTCGAACTCCACGAGCTCGGCGCCCGCTGTACTTCCAAGGAACACCGTGCACGTCAGCCCCAGCACGTCGCCCGCGATCGGAGCGAATTTAACGGTGTTGATTCCGTCCAGGTGGATTTCGGTATCGCAGCTTCCCGGTTGAGCGGAAGTCTCTCCGCCATAGGTGAATGAGAACGTGGCGGGCGTCACTTCGTTCCATGCCCCAACCGATTCCTGAATGACACCCGCTACGCCGGTCACTCCAGCAGGCTCGCCCTCGCGGTTGTAGCGCACATTCACTGGAAGCGAAGAAGGTCCCCAGAGGTTGCCATTCACCACAAAGCCAGAGGTCACCTGTGAGATCTCTTCGATTGCGACTTCACCGCTTGGTGAGGCGCGAAGGACCTGGCGAACGACGGTATAGGTTTGAGTCGGTTCCTGCGCCCGTGCAGGCGCCGGGAGCACCAGCAAGAAGAACGCCGCCGCAGCAACGAGCAGCGTCGTTAGAGTCACATTCCAGGTTCGGTCCAAAACGGTCACGCGCCCGGACGAACCCGAAATCTATTCGTGTACGTCCGGTTGGTTTCAATTCTCCACTAAGTGACCAGTTCGGTGGATCTACAGTGAACCTATCGTGAACGACGCCGTTTAGATATAGGAATTACGCCAGAAAACGGCTCGGGGAACGCTGGACCTGATGAAATCCCGTATAGCTGGTATCCGCCGCGGCGCACTTCCTCTTCTGTGGAGGACATTGAGAGCAATCGCGCTTGCCCGGCGGGCAGCCGTGTTCGTCGACGGGGCGCCAGGAAGACTGTGACCGATTGGTTCTTCAGCTAATTCGAGTCAGCGTATGTCCCAGTCATCGTTCTGGGTAGCGATGCATCCGCTCAACCCGAAGCGGCCGGGAGCGCAAAATGCTGGAAGTCGCGAAGTCTATCGTTGGGCTGCCGGTTCAGACCGCCGGGCCGTACGCCCTGGATTCAACTGCGATGTCGGCGAATAGCTTCTGCATCTCAACATCGGCGAGTCGTAGCAACTCGGCTAGCGACCCTACTGATTCCGACCACTCGGCTGCGCCGGCCCCTGAGCGGTAGAAATGCGACCCTTCCCCTAATCGAATCGGCTCGCGCGCGATGGCATTGCGCGCACGTTCGAGGAACGCCTGGGCTCCGTCGAGGGTGGAGTGGGCCAGAAGAATCGCGAAGTCGTTTTGCGAAGCACGGCAAAGCGAGTCTTCCACCCGGACGGTCTCCGCAAGTACACGCGCCAGGTGGGCATAGCCCTGGGGTGACAGTTCTTTGCCCTTTCTGAGCGAATCCTTAAAACCGATCAGAATGAGGGCGAACGGTTCGCCGAACCGCCGATAGCGGCCCAGCAGCTTCACGAAATGCAGATCCAGCTGGTTGAGATTCCCCACCCCCGTCGTTGGGTCGGTGAACGCCGCGTCATTGGTCAGATGTTGGATTTCGCGCTCAAGTAACTCGGCACGTTCTCGCCATTCACAGTTGTGGTCGCGCTTAAACACACGAGCCTCCCATTGTTTTCGCTTCTAATTGGCGATCGTCAACCGCCATCACGAGTCATTCCCAAAGAGACGGTTTGATTGATGGACCGGATGGTCTTCGAGCTCAACGGCAAATCGGGGATAGAGTTCGCGCGCCTTCTCCAATGCTCGCCGCGGGGTAGTGATTTCAGGTTCGAGCCGGAGTAGCGGCGTCGTATCGACTACGACCCACCACCGGCCCGCACGCTCTCGAACGACGAGAGAAATTGTCTCCTCGTCGCCCGTTGTCTGAGCCTTTTGACTTGCGTTCGTCATGCCAGTCGTCCTCCGACTCTGACTTTGGCTGCCAGGGCGTCGAGAACCGTGATCAGCCGATCGTCAACAGTCATCGCGAGATAGGCTGAAGCCCCAGCTCCCATGTACTGACCTGCTTCGGGAGGGAGCGGAAGCATCGCCAGGATCACGACCGTTGTTCCTTCATCAGTCAGTCGGCGGCACTCTTCGACGGAACAGTCCCGGCTGTCGGAAACAAGAATGGCATTCGTCGCGAGGTCTTCGATGCGACCAATCACCCGAACAGGAAGCGGCCCTCTGCGAGCCAAGACCGGACCAAGCAAGAGAGTGATGGGCGGGCTCGAAAGCAGGTCGATGCAATATCTCGCGAGGCACGGCCGGCTATCACCCTCAGCCAGAAGCGCCATGCTGCGTAGCCCGTGCCCAGAATCTCCGTTAGGCATATCTCACTTTATGCGATGTCGTCTGTCACAAATTGACATAGCGACTATTCGCTCAACGGTCGCGTCCCGCTCATTGAAGTCCATTCCCCCATCAGGCCTTTACACATCCCTGGGGCGTGCCTGGTTTTGGCGACGTTCGAGCCAACCTCTACCACCGCCCTCGAGCCACGACTTACCTCCCGTCGCTTGTAACGTCCGGCAGGAGCAGTTGGTACTTGTAGTTGATCGCGGCCCCAAGCTTCGCCGCTGGCGCGGTTGGCCCCACCGCGAGTAAGAGTCCGGCGAACGCGGCACCCAGGGTAATTTGAAGTACGGTGCGACGCGCGAACTTCATGAAGCGGCTCCTTCGGCATTCGCCGGGTTTGCTATCCGGCGCTCGAACATGCCTCGCATGAACGCTAAATCCGGAGTGAGGGCAGCCAGGATCAGCCCGGTGGTCAACCAAATGACGGTGAAGTTGATTGAGGTCGCAACCAGAAGGTCGAAGTGGAAATACAGCAGGACCCATCCGACACAGCTGAACAGACCCCAAATCAGCTTCGAATCCGCAGTGCCGGTCGTTGAAAGCAGGAAGCACGGAATGGCAGCGAGCAGAACATCGTGTTCGTAAACGTGGGGGCTAACCAGCAGACTCGCGAAAATCAAGAGAGCCAGTCGGCTGTCCGCACCGAGGGAGTGCCTGGCTCCGGCTCGCCGCACGGAGATGAATACAACGACAACGGTCGTCAGATCCGCCGCGATCGTGAGAACTCGGCTCAAACTCGTGCCCAGGCCCAATCCCGCGAAGAACGCGTTCCAGCCAAACATTCCCCAAATAGAAATGCCGTTCGAATCGTGCCATTGCGTGGCGCTCACGAGGAGCCGGATGTGATCGATTGCGATGTGCCAACCCAGTACGGCCATTGAGGCAATTGAAAGCCCGGCAACTACAGCGCCGGCACGTACTACCGGGCGCCATTCGCCTACGAGCAGCAGGTAGGCGACCGGCAAGATTGCCATTTGTGGTTTGTGAGCGATGAGAACCAGGCCGAACGTTGTCGGCCAGACGCGCCCGGACTTCGCGACGGATGGGATCAACAAGACGAATCCGGACACCAGGAAGAATGAGGTTTGCCCGTGAATGAGCGTCTGAAAGAACGGGGGCGCGGCGAGGATTCCGAGCGCCCAGATGAGCAACGTCGTAGCGGAGAGCCCACGCCGCTGGCGAGCCAATCCGATGGCACAAAGCGCCACGGAAAGCAGCCCAATCACGGTCCAAACTGCCGCCGAAGCCCCGAGCGGCAGGACGGCCAGCCCCGCGAACACTCCGAGCGTGAATGGCGGACCAAAGAACGGAAGTTCAACGGTTTGGCGAGGGTCCTGCCCGGCAACTTCGGCTTCCCTCTTGTGCATCGCCGCAACGTCGTAGACCTCGTCGCCGGCACCGTCGCGAGCAAGGGTGCCAGCGGCATAGAAGACCGTGAAATCATCGAGATACGGGTTGTAAATCTCGGGGCTTGGAACGGTTATGTCAGTTGGCCGAAGCTCCGCCGCCCCTGCCACCACTACGAACGCGAACCATCCGATCGCGGCGGGCGCGAGAATGTACGCCACTACGAAGTGAACAAGCGTGGACGTCGCAAACGTACGAGCGGGGATGCGTCGGGCCGGATATCCAAGTAGCACTCAGCCGTACTCCCTATGGCCCCGGCGTTCCGGCCGCGCTGTAGGCGAGGAAGCGGGAAACGTCGATGGAAACTTCCTGCGAAATGATCGGTCCCGTCGCACTTATAACCACGCCGTACTTCAAGCCTGCGGGCACACCGGTATCGACGTCAAAGCTAGCGAACGTTGTCCTGCTGTTTGCGGCAAGGGGAACGGTGTGAACAACTGGCGGCAATCCACCCTCGAAGTAGTACGTCGCGGTCACGGACACAGCAGTCGAACCCGGGTTCGTCGCCGAGACGAACGTAATCCAGTTCGCCTCACTTGATCCCCCTCCAAAGCTGAAAGAAGTGGCCAGCGATGGAGAGCCCATTACCGCGTGCGCCAGGGCCACGCCGGGCTTGGGATCGATGAGCACTTCCTGCGCGACGATCGGGACGTCGCTGGTGATGGTCACGCCGAAGGATTGCTCCGGACCTGGGCCGCTCGACGGGTCGTGACCCGCAAACGTGTCGCGAGCCCCCGGCGCAATCGTCAGAGACTTGGTCACCGGTGGCTGGCCAAGAATGTTGTACGTCGCCGTCACGTGAGCTGTAGATGCGCTGAGGTTACCGATCGAAATGAACGTGAGCCAGAAGTCGCCCGTGTATCCCTCGGCGAAATACCAGGTCTGCTGGAGCGACGTGACGCCGATAGTGCCGTGGGCCAGCAGTCCGACGGTGTCGATCAGCACTTCCTGCGCCACGATCGGCTGGTCCGAATTGATACTCACCGCAAACGCCTTTTCAGTTCCCACGCCAGTCGATTCGGGCGGGACTGGATCGTCGTGGCCGGCAAAAGTGAACCTCGATTGCGCCGGAACCGTCGCATTGCGAACGACCGATGTGCCGTCTGTCAGGTGATACGTCAGGCTCACGTTCGCAGGAACATTGCCCGGATTCGTGGCGGAAATGAAGGTAAGCCACCCGTTCCCGGTGTACCCCTCAGCGAAATACCACGTTTGGGAGAGGACCTTGCTGCCCACACTGCCGTGCGCAAGATTCCCCGCGGTATCGATGAGTGACTGCTGTGCCGTGATCACCTGGTCCGATGTGATAGTCACGCCGAAAGCCTGGTCAGGTCCCGGGCCGTCCGCCGGATCATTCGCGAACAGCGTCCGGCTGCTCTCTGCGGGTATGACGATGCTCTTCACGACCGGCCCGCCGCTCTCCCGGAAATAAGTGACTGTCACGTTCGCATCGTTAGATGTTGCGTTGAGAATGTAGAGGTAGGTCTCCCAGCTGTTTCCGGTAAATCCCTCTGCGAAGTACCACGTCGACACCGGAGGTGGCGGATCAACCGTGAACAATCCCGTCGTCCCACTCGCCAGCCCGCTCGCGGCGGCTTGAAGCACGTAATCTCCAGGCTGACTGAGCTTGCAGCCGGAGAAGGTCGCCAGACCAGACGAAGCAGTCGCGGAGAGCCCCCCATCGCAGGTGAGGACACCGGGGCCGGAGACAACGGAGAGGGTGACGGATGTCGCGCTATCATCAGCGACGAGGCTGTTCGCCGCATCGCGGATGCTGACTATCGGCTGGGTTGGGAACGCCTGGCCGCCAACCCCGGAGTCAGGCTCCTGGTCGAACGCGAGTTTGGCCGCAGGCCCGACACCTGTGACACCGAACGCTGCAGTGTCGACCGCAGCCAGGCCCGAAGCGGCTGCGTGTACCTCGTAAGTCCCCGCAGCACTGAGGCTACATCCGGCGAACGTCGCGACACCCGCGACAGCGGCTTTCGACAGTCCCCCGGAACACGAGAGAACTCCCGGTCCTCCGCCCGCGACGAGGCTGAGCGTCACCGTTGAGGTGCTGGTGCCAACCGTCGTCCCCAACGCGTCACGAATCACCACGACTGGCTGCACCGGGAACGCCTGCCCGGATGTGCCCGCCGCCGGCTCCTGCGCGAACGCAAGCTCGGTGGCCGAGCCGAAGATTGAGAAGGCCGAACTGCTATCTGAGCTGAGCGCCCCCGAACTCACGTCGATGCTGTATCCCACACCCGCCGCATCGACTGCGCACCCGGCGAAGGTGGCGATGCCATTCGACACAACCCGCGTCGGTCCATTGGTGCAGGACAGGATCCCGGGGCCGCCCGAAGAGGGAGCATTCAACGTCAGCGTCACGACGCTGGATTGGTCGGCTACGACCACGTCATCGTTCGCATCGAGCACGGCGACGTTCGGCTGCGTGCCCAGCGGGGCGCCGACACCGGCGTTGGCGGGTTGCGCGACAAACGCGAGCTTCGCCGGTGGCCCCGTGATCGTGAGTCCGTTCGAATCAGCAGGAGTGAGGACTGGACTCGATGCCGCGTGAAGGGTGTAGTCACCGGCGGAACTGAACTGGCACCCACTGAAGCTCGCAACACCATTCGTCACCGTGAGCGTCAGCCCCCCGGAACAGGCAATTCCGGCAGGCACCGACGAAAGCGTGACCTGCGTAGCTTTGTCCGCCGTAATCGTCGCATCCGAAGAGTTACGGACGGCGACCACCGGCTGAGTCGCCAGGTCGGTGTCGGTAATGCCGTTCGAAGGCTGCATCGTGAACGCTAACTTCGTCGGCCCTTCCGCAATCGCGAAGGTCGAACTCGTCGCTGTCAGGCAGCCGCAATCGGGGGTTGCGATGAGTGTGTAGCCAGTTCCCGGCGGGCTGACGCTGCAGCCGCTAAACGCCGCCACCCCGGCGACGACGGTTTTGGTTTCCCCACCGCTGCAACTGATGGTTGGCGAGCCAGAGCCACTCACGCTGAGGGTAACCTGCGTGGAGTCGTCGGCCGCGTCGGTCACCCCACCCGAATCCTGAATCTCAACAGTTGGCTGCGTGGCTAGGGTGACGCCCGCGAACCCGCCCGAAGGCTGCTGGGTGAACGCGAGTGCTCCATCGATGTTCTGCAGTTCGGCGAAGCCGGCGCCCCAGGTGTTGTCAGCCCCCGGTGCGCCCCGGTCGATGGCCCACGACTTCAGCTGCGCCGCCACCTGGGCTGCGGACAAGTTCGGCGAGCGTTGCAGGATCAGTGCTGCAAGCCCGGCCACGTGCGGAGACGCCTGGCTCGTGCCGCAAAACGCACTGAAGCCATAGCTAACGGTGTTGCCGCAGTCCGCACCGGTGATATCAGGCTTGATGCGGTTGTCGGCGGTGGGACCCTGGCTGCTGTACGAGGCGATTGAGGTCGGCGTGCTCCAGTTTGCCGCGCCAACCGCGAGCATCGCCGGGCTGGCGCTCTCTGCCGGGTTGGCAACGGCGTGCCCCGGCGTCTGCGTGCTCAAACTCGAAGCCTGGTTGAATACGTTTAGCTGCACCTGGGCCGGGTCCGTGCCACCGGCCTGTCCGATGCGAATGCGATAGAGACCCGCATTGGTCGCGGTGTAAACGATGAATTCGAATGGGTCCTTAGCGGCTCCGCTCGACTGATTGAGGGTGCTCGCCGCAACGAGCGCGCCGTTTGTGTCGCGATAGAGGAGCAAGTCGAGGTCTCGAGTCGCGGCGCCCCAGGTGTCCGACCAGCGCAACTGGAGCACAACCTGCTGCCCCGCGGAGAGCGTGATGTATTCGTCTTCCACACCCGCCGTGTAATCGATGAATCCGTTCGAAGTCGCGTCGGCCCAGGGGCCAGTCCAAACCTGCTGCGCCGCGTTGCCCGCCGAGTTCACCCAGACGATGCCAGCAGCCTCCGCGGCCTCAATAGACTTGAGCGGGCTGGTCGCATACGGCGATGTCCCATCGCCCGGGCCGTCCCAGGTCCAGCTCACCGAATGGTTAATCACCTGGACACCTTGCGATGCCATCCATTGGACGGTCGCGAGCAGGTCAGCTTGCGAGAACGGGTTGGCGATGTAGAGCATCGCGTCCGGCGCTTCATCGATGATTGTTTCGCTCACCGCCACGCCATGGACGGTAGAGGTGTCGCAGCTCGCGAAGTTCGATGTGGAGTACGTGCCGACGCCGCTGTAGCAACGGTAGGCCGTAGGTGCAGGTACTTCGCCTTCGGCCTGGCGACTGGTGTAGTTGAAGAACCCAACGTCGATGACGCCAACCTTGATGCCGGCGCCGGTGAAGCCGAACGCGTTCCAGTTTGGTGTGTTATGCAATGCAGCGCCCTGGCTCGTGGAGAGGTCAGGTTGAGGCGGAATAAGAGTCCGGACCGAAGACACGCCCTGGAGCGCGGTCAGCCCTTCGAGTTGCGTCACCGGGACGTAGGCCTCGATTTCGTCGCCGATGATGTTCGCCGCAACCCCTCCCAACGACGCGAGGCGAGCGGGAAAGCCCGAGGTACCCGGCTGAAGGCGAATCCGCACCCCCACTGAGGCCGAACGGGATGTCGGTGCGGTCCGAGCGACCGAAGCAGCGTCCTGGCTTCGCGCCCGTAGGGACACATCATTGAGGAATGAATCGAGCTTGTTGTTACCCTTGCCGCGAACTCCGGGGTAATCCTGCGGAGTTGGAACCGATGGGGGCGACTGGCCCTGGGCGACCGACGGCAGGAGCGCAAGGAACGCGATGATGCCAAGCAGCACCCTCAGGCGCATCGAGGACCTCGGTTAACCATGACTCTCCCGAACCCAGGTGCCTCGGGTCAGCAGTGTTTAGCCGCCCGGAGTCGCCCAGATAATAGCAGCGCGACTCTTTCGATCACTCGCGCGCGACCTAAAAGGGAAAGACGGATGCTTACTCTGGGGAGGGTGTCATTGCGAGGACGATGACCGGCTGGCGGCAGGCGCGCACGACCTTCTCCGCAGTGGACCCGAAGAAGAGCGCTTCGCGAGCGTCCCGAACGCCGCTCTTACCAATAATCACGGCATCGACATCGAATTCTTCGGCGTGCCGGGCGATTTCGTAGAAAGGGATGCCTTCGCTCACGACCGGGGTCACCTCGACGGACGCAGACGCCACCATCTCCGCCATTTCCTGTGCCGCACGGTTACGAAGCTTGCGGAGGGTCGTCCGTTGAGAACCCAGCCCGCCAGAAGTCACCGCCTCCACGAGTGAAGGGTCGATGACGTGAAGGAGAATGATGGCTGCACCTTCGCCAGTCACCATTCCCTGCGCCTGCAGGAAAGTGCTGCGGGATGCCTCGGAGAAATCTACCGGCACCAGTACTTCATTCAGTTCCATCGCACAGAGCTCCGGTTTCGAACCTGCCCGGACTATGCGTCCGACAGGTCCCGGCCGAAACGTGCTTTAGGTCCCTTGATTGTTGGTCGGTGGTGCCAACCTACGATGTGCCGAAGGACAGCAGGTTCTCAAGCGGCTTGTAAAGCTCCTCCAGGTAGGTCACGTCTTCCGGTGCGAGCGTGATATCGGCGGCTGCCACGAGCTGGTCCAGTTGCGACAGCTTCGAAACACCGACGACCGGCGCCGTCACCTCGGGCTTGCTCAACAGCCAGGCGATCGCGATCTGCGCCGACGTCTTTTCGTACTTCTCTGCGATTTCACCGACGCGGTCTGCGATCTGGAAGTCCATCTCGCCCCGGTAGAGGCCCTCGGTGCGGACGCGGTCGCGCCCCTTCGAGCGATCGGTCGAACCCGCGTCGAACCCGCCCTTGTACGCCCCGGCGAGGATGCCGCGAGCCAGCGGCGACCATGGCGTCAGAGCGACGCCGGTGTGTTCGCAATAGGGATTCATCTCTCGCTCTTCTTCGCGGTAGATGAGGTTGTAGTGGTTCTGCATCGAGACGAACTTCGTCCAGCCGTTCTTCTCAGCGACATGCTGGAGTTCCGCGAACTGCCAGGCAAACATCGACGATGCCCCGAGATAGAGCACCTTGCCCGCTTTCACGACGTCATGGAGCGCTTCCATCGTCTCTTCGAGCGGCGGGTGTGCCTGGCCGGGGATGCCGTGCGGATGGCGGTGAATCGTCAGGTGGTCGATGTAGTCGTGCCCGAGGCGCTTCAGGCTTGCATCGACGGCTTCCATGATGTGCTTGCGAGAGAGGCCACCCTGGTTCGCTCCCCGGCCCATCGGGTTGGAGATCTTCGTACCGAGCACGTATTCGTCGCGCGGCGCCAGTTCCTTTAGGAGCGCGCCGACGACCTTTTCGCAAGCGCCAATGCCATACACATCGGCGCAGTCGAAGTAGAAGAGGCCCTGCTCGAGCGCCGACTTGAAGATCGGACGGGCCTCATCGATGCCGAGCGTCCAGTCGCCCTGGTGCCCACGACCGGGCTCGCCGAAGTTCATGGTCCCGAGGCAAAGTCGCGAGACTCGCAGGCCGCTGTTCCGGCCGAGTTGGATTGGCTTCAACATTTCTTTGTACTCCGTAGATTCGTGAAGGTCGGGGCAGTGGCTAGCAGCGTTCGAGGACGGCCGCGATACCCTGGCCGCCACCGATGCACATCGTTTCCAGCCCGAACTGCGCGTTGCGCCGCTCCATCTCGTAGAGCAACGTCGCCATGATGCGGGCACCCGTGGCGCCGACCGGGTGGCCGAGCGAAATGCCGGAGCCGTTTGGGTTCAGGCGTTCGAAGTCGGATTCTTCGAACTTCCATTCGCGCGTGCAGGCGAGGACCTGGGCGGCGAAGGCCTCGTTCAGCTCGATGACTTCCATGTCCGCCATGCTCAGGCCGGCACGCGAAAGCGCTTTCGCGCTGGCGCTCACCGGGCCGATTCCCATGTAGGCCGGATGGACACCTGCAACAGCCCACGATCGCAGAATCGCCATCGGCTTAAGCCCGAGTTCTTCGGCGCGTTCACGCGATGTGACGATGCATGCGGCCGCGCCGTCGTTTTCGCCGCTGGCATTGCCGGCGGTGACTGTCGCTTCGCTATCAATCTTCCCGCGCACCGGTCGTAGGCGAGCCAGGCTCTCCATGGTCGTATCGCGGCGAGGATGCTCGTCGGTCCCGAGTTCCGTCGTGTTGCCTTTGCGGTCAGTCACCGAAAACGGCGCGATCTCTTTATCGAAGCGGCCGGAATCGATTGCCGCCACGGCGCGTTGATGCGAACGGAGTGCGTACTCGTCCTGCTCTTCGCGGGGGATACTGTACTGGCGGCGAAGGTTCTCGGCCGTCTCGATCATCCCGCCTTCGACGGGGTACTTCGAACTTCCCGGGGTGATTCGGCCGCGATCGAGGCGGTCGACCAGTTCGATGCCGCCACGGTTGGGGCCCCAGCGCATTGAGGTCGAATAGAACTCGACCTGGCTCATACTTTCAACGCCGCCGGCTATGACCACATCAGCAACGCCCGTTTGGACCTCCATGGCGGCCATGCAGATCGACTGCAGACCGGAACCGCAGCGCCGGTCCAGCTGGAGGCCTGGCACTTCAACCGGCAGGCCCGCCTTAAGGGCGGCAACTCTGCCCGTGGCGGGCACCTCGGCGTTCGGGTAACTGTGGCCGAGGATGCACTCGTCGACGGCGGCCGGGTCGAGGCCGCTGCGCTTCAGGACAACTTCGATAACGTGGGCGGACAGGTCTTCGACCGAGACATCTCGGAAGATTCCGCCGTAACGTCCGACAGGCGTTCGGACAGGCGAACAGATAACAGCTTCGCGCATGGTGGGAGTTCTCCAGTGCTGAGTGAGTTGGCTATGGCCGGTGTATCCGCTGCGCCACCGGCCCCATTTGCGCAAATACTACGCGCCCACATCTCACTCGGCACATCGCCTCAAACCGCGTCCTACACCCCTCAGGCGTGCTTCGCCTCTTCAAGATGCGCCTGCATCGATTTCCGCAACGCCGCAAATTCCTTCTGGTGCTGCTCAATCTGATCGTCAGAATCGTTCTCGGCATCAAGGAACTCTGGCCGCGCCTCGTTAAGGGCGTTGATGAGTTCATCGAGTTTGAGGTGTATCGCGGACGAATCGCGGTTCTGTGTGTTCTGAATCAAGAAGACCATTAAGAAGGTGACGATCGTGGTTCCTGTGTTTATGACGAGTTGCCACGTCGCGGAAAAGCCACTGACCGGACCAAGGCCGGCCCACACGAGAATTGTTCCTGCGGCCAGCAGAAACGACCAGCTCGAACCAACCCAACGAGATGCCTGGCGAGAGAATTTCCGAAACACGTCGTTCATTTCTAATCCTCAGATTTGCGGGCTCAGCATGCGCAAAAGAACGGGCGTCCGGGTGAATGCCCAGGCGCCCATTCTTTCGTGCTCAATGGCGTGGCTCGCTACTTAAGACCAGCGGCATCGGCAGCCTTCTTCGCGGCATCCTTGCCCTTTTCCACCGCCTGCTGGGCGTTGCCCTTGGCCTTCTGAGCGGTGCCCTTGGCCTCCATCTCGTCGTTACCGGTCATTTCGCCAGCCTTCTCGCGCGCGCCGCCCACCAGTTCGTTTGTCTTACCTTTAATGTCGTTCGCCATGTTGTTCCTCCGAAAAGTAGTTGCCTCCTAGGCTAATCAAATTCGCTCGCGGAACTACTTCAGCTCGCGACTGATCCATTGCGAAGTCGTTTCAGAACACCCAAACGAACAAAATCGGGGGCGATGCCGTCCATTCCACCCATCGCCATCTACCGGCAATGCGCCTTTTCGGAGGCGACTTCCCTGCGCTATCGCCGGCCAGCTCGAACTAAGGAAACCGTCACTCTCTCGCCCGAGGCCCGCGTAGGACTACGGAACGAGATTCTCGCTGTGCAGGCGACGGTAATAGTTGATGTAGTGGCCGTGGTGTGTCTTGAGGATGCCCAGGGCCCGGTCTCGCACGCCGTCGTCCGGGATGTGCACAGCGATGACGGTGTGCCCGTTTCGCGCCTCGTCTTCGTACCGTTGCGATTGGTCGCCGTCCATGCTCATCGCCTGGGAGATGCGAATCAGCCGCGCGAAAAGACCGTGCGCACTTCCGCTGGCATCGATCCGGATCGCTCCCGCGTCACCATGGAAGGTGCTAACCGAATCATCGTCTATGCCCGCTGAGCGCAAGGCGACGATGGCCGAACCAGCTTGTTCAGGTTCATCGATAATCCCGAACAGATGGTCCGTCGGATAGCCGATGAATGCTCCGCTTTCGGCCGCTTCGTCAGTCGCTGACGAGTTCGGAAGCATCGAGCCAGACCGCGCGCCTGCACGAATGCGAGCACCGATAACCGTCACGGCTAGCCAGATAGTGGCCACCCACGCAACAGCGCCAACAAAAACCCAAATCACCATCGTGGACTCCCTCAGCAGGGCGCCGACCGCCCCGCTTGGTCCCACGCTATACGCCGCTGCCCCCGGCGTCTGTCTATAAGTAGCGAACCCCAATGGGATCGAGCAGCACAGGTGACCAGAGACCACCTGCCAGAGCCCTGGCGATGGTCAAGCGACCGCCGCCCGAAAGGAAGTACGGGTTAGGCGGTCGTTTCCGGGTCTCTGACTTGTGCTAGTAGCTGACCATCGCGGGAAGTGTCTTCGCTTCCGCTACCCACTTCTCCACTTCGTCAGCACTCGGCGTCCGGCGAACGAGTTTCTTCGCGGTGTTGACCTCTTCGAGCTTGGCGTGAAGGTTGTCCGCGCGGCGGGTTGCGAGTTCCTTAACGGTGTCCACGCCTGCTGCTTCGAGAAGGTCTGAGTACTCAGATCCGACTCCCTTTATCCGCATCAGGTCGGCGCGGTTGACCCACTCCAGGATTTGGTGCGGCGTAACGCCGGCTTTTTCGGCCAGACCCTGGCGACCCGACGGCGATCCGCCCTTCTCAAGCAGCGCTTCTACAGTCGAAACGCCTGCGGCCTCAAGCGCCGCACCGTACTTCTCGCCGATACCTTCGATCTCATCAATCTTCGCCACGATGGCCTCCTTCAGAGTCGCCAGGCATTCCCGGCGAAGCAAGGCCCATTCTACTGTCGAACGCACCAACAAACAGCGCTATTTCGCAAATTCGCTGGTGTGGCGGCGGCCCGGCAGAATACTGTGGATGGCAGTTCATGGCGCCGAAACGAGCTACAACGAAGTCCCCTATGAAGGGGGACTCGTCGAAAGAACCCACCCTCAGCACCTGGCGGTCCTCGGCACACTCTTCGGAATGCAACCAACAGATGTCCGACACTGCCGAGTTCTGGAAATAGGTTGTGCTATCGGGGCGAATCTCCTCCCGATGGCCTATTCGTTGCCGGAGAGCGAATTCGTCGGCATAGATCCGTCGTCCCGCCAGATCGAGATGGGCCATCGAATGATGGACGAATACGGCGTGAAGAATCTGAAGTTGATCGTCGCAGATGTCCGAGATCTCGAGTCCTGGACCGAAACGTTCGACTACATCATTTGTCACGGTGTGCTGACATGGGTTCCACCAGAAGTCCAGGAGGCGATCTTCGCCGCCTGCCGCAAACTGCTCGCACCTCAGGGCATCGCCTACATCAGTTATAACGCACTGCCGGGCTTCCATCTCCGCGCCGGAATCGGCGAGATGATGCGATACCACGCGCGGAACTTCGGGACCCCGGGAGAGCGAACAGACCAGGCCACCGCACTGCTGGACTTCTTGGTCCAGTCGACCGCGTCCTTCAAGTCTGACAACCAACTCGATACCTACCACAGAGTGTTAAAACGCGAGTCCGAAATCCTTCATGCGACGCCCTCGTATTACCTGCTACATGAGCACCTCGTGGATGAACCGAGCGCGTTCTACCTGCATGAGTTTCTGGAGTTCGCGTCTGCTCATGACCTTCAGTACCTCGGAGACACGGACCTCCACACGATGATGCTCAAAGACCTGCCGGATGCCGTCGGCAACGCTGTGAATGCCATCGCCCCGAATCAGATAGCGCTTGAGCAGTATCGCGACTTCGTCGTGAACCGGATGTTCCGCCGCTCGCTGGTATGCAGAGACGACGTGGATTTGCAACGCCACATTTCGATCGATGCGATCAAAGCGTGCTGCTATCGCGCCCGGGTCTCAAAAGACCCGGAACATGGCTGGCTCATCCCCAAGGTGGGCGGCGTGGCGACCCGGGTTACCGATCCAACCGTCGCCGCAGTACTGGAAGCGCTGGACGATGCACTGCCGCTGGCCTTGAGCTTCGACGACCTCGCCGGTCGACTGGGAAAAATCGAGCCGGTGGAAGAAGAACTTCTCAGCGCGATTCTGCTTTCATTGCTCTCCTTGGACGCTGTTTCGTTCCGAACCTGGTCGCCTGAAGTCGCGAGTGAGATCGGGGAGCGCCCGCTAGCGTTCTGGCCAGCGCGAAAGCTGGCTGCCCTGGGAGAGCGACACATCCCCAACGCGTTCCATGAGAGCAATCCCGAGGAACCGTTCATCTGTAAGCTGGCCGCGCTACTCGATGGCACCCGGACGCAAACCGAACTCGCAGAAGCAATGAAGGCTCTCATCGACAACGGTGAGGTCACATTCGAAGAGCAGCCTGCGGAGAACCCATCACAGGAAGAAGTACTTCGCCTCGTCACCGACGGTCTGGATCAGCTCCGGCGCAAGGGCATCCTGGTCACCGGGTCTTCGTAGCCACTATCGAATACAAGTCGTCCAGGCTTACCGAGCCCGGCTGCTCCCCGTTCGCAGCCATGCGCGTCGCAACTTCGCGAACGGTGCTGTTGTAGGGCGTCGGAACCCCGTTCAACGCGCCAATCAATTCGATCTCGCCGTTCAAGTAGTCGACTTCGGTGGTCTGATGGCCGCGCATCACGCTCTGCAGCGTGGAACTCGCGCTACGAGCCTCGCCCGCGACATCCTGGGCCTTGTAGTGGCTGGTGACCCGTTCGACGTACGCCTCAGGGGAAGTCGAAAGAATTCCTGCTGCGGCGTAACAGGCGATTGCCTCGACTCGAACCTTTTCGACGAATTCCCCGAGGTCGCCGCCTGCACCCCATGCGGCACGGCCCGTTACCACTTCCACGCCGTTCCCAAGATTGAGCAAAAGCTTTCGGTGTTTAAGTTCCATCGCATCGGCGCTCGGGTGCGAGTGAAAATGTGAACTCGCCAGTGCAGCGCAGACCTCGGTCACCGTGTCGTCTACGCCCGAGGGATATCGACCGCTATGCAGGCAGCCGCTCAGGGGAGCAGCCGAGGCGATGACTTCGCCGGGCACGAGGAAGGTCGCCGGGAGGGCTACCAGCATCGCGTACACGTTTTCGAAGCGACGGCTGGCGAGGCGCTCGTTCTCCACACCGTTCTGGGCACAGAACACCGGGATCGACGTACCAGCGACACGCTCGAGTTCCCGGAGTGCAGGTTCCGTGTCCTGGGTTTTCATCGCCAGAATTACGACGTCGCCGGCGCGCCACTCAATTTCGTTCGGGTGACCCACGGCGGCCACGTTGACGCGATGCTGGCCTTCGGGCGCTTTCAGGAGCAACCCGTTGGCGCGGATAGCCTTCAGATGCTCGCCGCGGCAGATGAGGACGACGTCATAGCCGCCGAGCGCGAGCCGTCCGCCGATGGTGCAGCCAACGCCGCCCGCCCCATAAATAATGAATCTCACGAGTCAGGGCCTCCGGGCCAAATCGATGTCGCTCAGGCTACAGGAAGACCGAACTCAGCGGGCAGCCGTCGATGGTTCGCCCGGTGAGTTTCGTCGCCCTGGCATCACGGCCATTCCAGCGAATTGCAGGATTACCGCCCCTACTCCTGCGAACAGCACGAAGTCACCCAGCGAGTAGATGTTCTTCCCATATACAGGCAGTGTGACGATGTAACGGTCAGAGAGTTCGAAGAAGTGGATGTCTTTCCGTTCCAGCACGACATCCTTACCGTGATTGGTTTGCTTGCCGATATCGTCACGAGTGACCTCGGGGAACGCGCCTGAGCGTTCGAGAATCGCGTAGTCGATTGGCATGGAGCCGGAATGCGCGGCCATCGGTATGAGATTAAGGATGATCCCGAGGGCAACCAGCCAGGCCCCCCAGAAGCGACGGAGCTTCAGGGCGAGCAACGCGAGAAGGACCGTTGTCGAGAAGAACAGGATTTGGCGAACCGTCCCGGAACTGCCGTCCGGCGAAAGGTTGCTAATCGCGAGCTGCTGCCCGAGGAAGATGACCGCAGCCGCGGCCAACACAAAAGAATCGCCCGTGTGTTTGAACACACGGGCGATTCTGAGCGGTGCTTGTCCTAGGGACACCACCGGCAATTCTTGCCTACCAGGACTGGAACGGCGCCGCGCCAGCGAGAGCGATAGTAGCGAGTGCCGCAACAGCGACCAGAGATGAAAGAAGTCGAGCCATGTGAGAACCCTCCGCGAATTGTTCCTAATCTTTCAGGACAATAGCGGGCGGGTTCTCGCGAAACTCTCGCGGACTCGCAAACTTGCGAAAACACGAATGTAAATTTCGGTCGCTGTGAGCGGCGCGCACCAAACAGGGCCGATGGATCCGGGATGCTTAAACCGCGACGCCAGAAGCGATGGATGACCGCAACTCGGCGAACCGGCTCGGGGGATCTTCCCCGAACTCCTGCACGTAGCTGGAGTGGTACTGGTCGATAAATCGAAGAGCCTGGACTACTTGGCCCGCCCGGCTTCGATACCGAGCGACCTGGAAGGCGGCCTCTTCGTTGAACTGGTTCGCCCTCAGGACCCGCTCCATGCAAAGTGCTGCGGACTCGAAGTCCTCGCGACCCGCGAAGTATCCGGCGAGGAGTGCCAGCGATTCCTGGGCTCCGTCCGCAACGCGGCTTCGGACAGTTGCAGCCCATTCAGAATGGAACGCGGTTGCGAACGGGCCGGTGTACAGCTCCAGCGCTTCCTGCAAGTAACTGGCGCGCTCTTTCGAACCTTCGGATGCGCGCTGGGCGCGTTCGATCGCCGCATCGAACTGTTCGACGTCCCATTCGAACTCACCATCGGGGTTCAGGCGGTAGATTCCGTCGTCTCCCTTAATAACACTCGATTGGTAGAGCGCGCGGCGCACGCGGTAGAGATTGGAGTGGAAGGCGCTGTTGCACTTTTCGCGCGGCAGTTCCGGGTAGAGTTGTTCGACGGCCTCATCCTTCCGGATGCCCTCCCGGTTCGCCAGGAGGAGGAAGAACATTTCTTTGGCTCGGGCACTCGCCCAGTTTTCGTCGGAGAGTTCGCGCCCGCCAACTTCCACGGCAATGCGACCGAGGCTTTGCGCGCGTACCAGTGGGAACCGTGACGGGGCCGGCGTTAGCGCCGCCGGAACGGAGCCGACGGACTCGAACGAATGGCGCTGCAGCATTTCGCTGAAGGCAACTGCGGCCGACTGCCGGGTCGCAGCCCACTGGGCGAACATTGGGTCCTCGCGCACGATCGGCACGAGCGAACCCGCCATCCACGGCTCGGTTAGTGCTGCAGCGACCTTCTGGAGGGTCTGTTCCGCCTCGGCCTTTTGTCCTGCCTTGAAATTCGCCATCGCCACGCGGTAGTAAGCGGAGGCGACCATTGGCAAGACTTCCATCTGGGTGAAACGTTCCGCTGCGTCGTTTGCCGAGGCAATGCTCGCAACATGGTTCCCTGAGGCCAGGTCGACGGCTGCCTGCTGAAGCTTGCAAATGGCGATCTCGTACGAGTTCGCGGAACTCACCGCGACAAGCAGCGCTCGCCGAGAGAAGAAGTCAGCCTGCGAAATATCTCCGCCGCCGAGAAGAGCACCGGACAGGCCGGCGATCGACAGGGCCGCAAGAGACTCATCGAGGGCATCCGTGGCGCAAATCTTGATCGCTTCCTCGTAATGCATCCGTGCCAGGTCAAAGTGGCCGAGGGCGAGTTCCGCATCGCCTAGGGAAGCCGTCGCGTAGGCCACGTTTCGCTGGTTGGCGCAATTCTCCCCTTCATGAACGGCTTCCTGCAGTACCGTTGCAGCACTCGCGAAATCGCCAGCCTGAACGTGCGCCATTCCGAGGTTGTTGAGGACCCAGCCGAGGTTGGAAGAGCGACCCATGGAGCGCCAGCCGCGTGCAGCCCGTGTCAGGACCGTGACAGCTTCCGGAGCGTCCCCCCGCATCGCGAGCGACTGACCAAGTGTGGACCGTGCAAGCAATCCCAACGGCTCCAACTCGTGCAATTCGCAGTCAGCGATCACCGCGCGCAGCAGCTGCTCTGCCTTTACGAAGTCGCGGGTTACTGAGAGTTCGTACTCAGCAAGGTTGTAGTTCGCCTCCGCGCGGAGGTTTTCGTCGAGAGAAGGCGCGAGTTCCGAAAGTTGAAGCGCGGTGGTCCGAGCATCGTCAGTTCGGCCGAGCAGTCGCAGCGCGCGAATCCTCGCAAGGAGGGCGTGGCCCTGGGCTACGTTGGAGGATCGAGCATCCTTCAGGAGGCTGGTGGCACGGCGCGTCGCGTCTTCAGGATCGCCGATGTGCGCGGCCAACCGCGCGGCGATGCCGCGGAGCAGTGGGTTCCGTCGAAGTGTCGTCTCACCGATGCAATCGAACGAACGCTGCAGCAGGGTGAGGCACCCCTGGACGATGAGCCTGGGGCTAAACTCCTCGAGCAGCGCAACCAGTTGGGTTTCACTGCCACCCGATCGTGCGAATTCGATCGCGCCGGGGACGTCGCCCTGCAAAATCATTTCGTCAATGGCGGCCTGCAGTGCTTCCGAATAACCGGCCGGGTCGATTTCATCGAACTCGTTGGCGATGTGCTGTCGAAGCAACGGGTTCAGGCGGAATTCGACGGGAGAAAGGCGTTCGCAAAGAAACTCATGGGTTTCCAGCCACGAACTGATCTCTCGCCACGCCTGTCGGCCAAAGGAAGTCTCAACGCCTGAACGGCTGATGGAGCGTTGCAGCGACAACGTTCTGAATGTTTCTTTCAGGCCGTCCGGCACCCGATCCCAGACCTCTCGTCGCAGGTACTGGTCGAATGCCAGGCGGCCAGTGGTTTCAGCATTGGAGGTCGATGCCAGCGCAGCCATAACTCCAACGGGCCAGCCGTCAGTGGCCTCGAACAACTGCTGAACGTTCTGAGGCGACCCTTGAAGTTCCGCCGCGGCGCGAACCTCATCGAGGGTGAAGGCGAGTTCACTCGCATCGACGAATGGCACTTCGCCCGTGGCGATCCGTCCAGCGACTTCAGGTAGGAACGGGCGTTGCCGGCCCACGAGGACGATTTCGCTTCCGTCGGGCACGCAGGAGATCAACCAGGACAGGAGATTCGTCGACTCCCGGGCCTCGCTGAGCTCATGAACATTGTCCAGCACCAGCAACAGCGGCAAGTCGGAAGCGGATACGGCGGCGGCGAATTCTGCGCCGATATACGCATGGAGATCGCTTGGTTTAAGGGCCGTCGCAGGAGGATGCGTTTCTGCATCGTCGGAAAGAGCGATACCGAGTTGATGAGCGAAGATCTCCGGGGCGCCGGAACTTGAATCCAGCGTGAGCCAAATTGTGCGGTATTCGACCTCGGCTACGAATTGCGCAACGAGTGTTGACTTACCGAAGCCTGCGGGCGCCTCAACAAGGGTTACCCCACTGCCCATCGCCTCATGAAGTCGCTTCATCAGACGTTCGCGAGAGAGGGCGCGCCGGGGAAGTCTCGGAATCATTGTCCGACCCATATGGCTCATGCGAGGATTCCGCTCCTTCACGCGACGAGGTACTTGCAACAACTATAATAGAAAAACGGCTATTTGCGCTACGAATCTGAAAGATGCGGTTCGAGTCGCCCCACCGCGTATTTGACCTTTACACGATCGTCCATGTTATGGTCGGTCGACCCAGCGCCCCCGGTTGGTGGATGCCCTTGGCCCCGAAACATACCCGTGTTCTTTTGGCGAACCTCGCGCTGGCATTCGGCGCGATTGCAATCGCAACCGTGGCGCTCATCGGACGGGCGTCGTCAGCAGAGGCCATTGCGCCGTGCGTACCGCATTCGCCTTCCGGAGAAGAGCTGAGCTTTGTACAGCTGCTCCAGTCCTGGCGGGACACCATCCATCCCCGGATCACACGCACTCACGCTGTCAGCACCGTTAAACGCGGCCGCCATGGGCTACGCACAATTCCTCGCCGACAATCCCGGGGCCGGCGGCCACTCCGCTGACGGAACGCCTGGATACGCCTGGGCGACGCGGGCGATTAATTGTGGATATCCGTCCAACCTCGCCGGCGGCGGAGAGGGCTTAGCGACAGCACACGGATCGGGCCAAGTAGTCCTGAGCGCGGCCGCTGCCGTGACCATCATGACCAGCGAACCAGGCGGCGGTGTTTGGGTGCCTTCCAGCGTTGGACCTGGGTTTCTAATCCAGTGCGTCGGAGTGGGGAAGGCCACCTCGTCGGATGGGACCAAAGTTGCTTGGGTAACGCTTCTTTTCGCGTCGAAGAGCACCTGCCCTTCGGCAGTCTCGGGCGGCGGAAGCCCGCCAACACCCCCGTCCTCGCCATCAACCACCACTTCCACCGCGACAGCCACCCCTTCGGTGACGCCGAGTCCTAAGCCGTCACCGACACCAACCCCTCCCCCGGTCTACCGCTCCTGGATGTCGCTGCTTTCACGCGATTAATTCGGGACACGGCGAATGCCCGGATCATTCCGATTCCGGGCAATTCGGACGTACGTTCGCGAGCCTTGGCCTAAAGCGCGGCCGGCAGAGCCACGAACCCTGGGGACGCGGAGATGCTCTGTCCCATAGCGGATAGGGCCCCGACACAAACGATCGCGATGAGCGCAAGAATCAGGCCGTATTCGGCGAGGCCCTGGCCGGCCTCGTCGGATTGGGCCCGCGCCGCCGTCCGCAACAGTGCCACTCTTAATCGATTCATCATCAGTCGTGTCTCCCAGGGTTGGTTCTCTCCCTATTCATTTCTTCGGCGGCCTACGGCAGACCAACCGGGTAAGACGGGTTCCATTGCGTTGCACGAAGGTGACGATTTTACAGTCGGTTTACGAATCGATTCCGGCCAGGTCGTTGGCGACGGTGCGCGGCGCATCGGTGATAAACGTTTCGACGCCGAGCCGGCAAAGGTCTCGGACCAACTCCGCCCGGCCGGGAGTGCGTTCTCGAATCGTCCACGCTGCAAGTGAACAATTCGACCGATTGAGGCGTTCGGCAAGGTTTAGGCCCAGCAATTCGATGTGTTGAATGGTGCGAACGTCGACCATCCACTCGACTGCCTCGGGAAACAGCGCCAGGAGATCCTGGACGCGATGTTCGAGGTAGTCACTCGCTGTCGCATGACGGATGCCGGCCAGCGGAGAATCGTCCCAGAGGCCGTGAATGCCTTGTTGCTTTGGCCAGGCCTCTTCAAAGCGCCGTTCCGGATCGAAGTGCCATTGAAGGGTTGGATCGAAGGCGAGGGGGACGCCCGAAAGGCGTCGCAGGTTCCAGTGCGCCTGCGAGCCGATGATGACCTGCTGCCCAAGAGGCTCCAGGGCGGCGAGCAGCGCCGCTGATCGCGCCGCGGTTATGGGTCGCATCAACTTCAGGTCAACCTGGAGCAAGGTTGGGGTGCCGCGGAGAAGGTCAACGACGTCCTCTATAAAGCAGACGCCGTGTTTCTCGTCCCGTCGGTATCTCGTTGTAGACACGTTCTCGCGGGTGAGGGCACCAACCACGCCTCGTGAAGTCGTTGAGCCATCGAGGCTCGCGTCATGAAAGATGAGCATCGAATCATCGGCCATGAAACGAACATCGATTTCCAGGCGCGGTACCCGCGCCGCCACGCATTCTTCCACTGCGGCGATCGAATTCGGCGGAAACCGGCCAGACAGGGTCGCACTGTGACAGCACACGACTCTGCGCCTGCCATCGATAAACGGTTCAAAAGAGGCACCGTCCGTTGCCATTCGCGAATTATCGGACTGAAGGCGTAACAAGACATGAAGATTGATCTGCGCGCCAGGCGATGCGTGCCAGCGCTTTCACGCGATGAAAGTCCATGCCGAGTGGCGTATGAACCTAACGACGTTATTATCGTTAAGTCCGGTAGATTTGCCGCGTAGCAAATAGACCGTGATATACTCCCGCGCGTCCTGAGGGGGGCCGCTAGCTCAACTGGCAGAGCAGCTGACTCTTAATCAGCCGGTTGAAGGTTCGAGTCCTTCGCGGCTCACCACCTCCTCTCGGTTCCGAAACAGGCTCGCTTCGGCGAGTCTGAACTGCTCACGTGGGGGAAGTGTCGGAACTGGCAGACGAGCATGACTTAGGATCATGTGCCGAAAGGCGTGGGAGTTCGAGTCTCCCCTTCCCCACACAACTCGAACAAAATCGGTATAACTAGGGACTCATCGCGGCATCGCCGCACCATCCGGTGGGACGGATAGGCGAAAGGAGAAGGGATGGCGCTACTCGAGGTCAAAGACCTGCGAACGTACTTCTTTACGCAGGAAGGTACCGTCAAAGCGGTTGACGGCACTTCTTACATCGTTGAAGAGGGCGAAACGCTGGGGCTCGTGGGCGAATCCGGTTGTGGAAAGAGCGTCTCCGCTCTGTCCATCCTCCGCCTGATTCCTCAACCCCCGGGAAAGATCGTTTCGGGCGAAATCATTTTCCAGGGCCGGGACCTGCTGAAGCTCGACGAAGACGAGATTCGGAAGATCCGCGGCAACGACATCGCGATGGTGTTCCAGGAACCAATGACGTCTCTCAACCCGGTGCTCACCATCGGGCGGCAGATGACCGAAGCTCTCGAACTTCACATGGATCTCCACGGCAAGGCCGCCCGCGACCGCGCAGCCGAACTGCTGGAGATGGTGGGTATTCCGGAAGCCAAGAATCGGCTCGACGACTACCCGCACCAGTTCTCTGGCGGCATGCGCCAACGCGTGATGATCGCCATGGCCATGAGCTGCAATCCGAAGCTCCTGCTCGCCGACGAGCCCACGACGGCTCTCGACGTGACCATTCAGGCTCAGATTCTTGAAGTCATGAGCCGGTTGAGCCAGGAGTTCGGCACCGCCGTCATCATCATCACCCACAACCTGGGCGTCGTGGCTCGCTATGCCGACCGGGTGAATGTGATGTACGCCGGCAAGGTGATCGAAACCGCCAGCGCGGCCGAGCTCTACAACAATCCGAAGCACCCATACACGGTTGGCCTCTTGAATTCCGTTCCTCGCCTCGACGAGACTCGGAAGGAGAAGTTGGTCCCGATCGAAGGGCTTCCGCCGGACCTGGCGCATCTGCCCCCCGGTTGCCCCTTCTACCCGCGCTGCGCATGGCGTGTGGACCGATGCAAGGAAGAATATCCACCCTTTAACCTCGTCGCGGAAAAGCACTACGCGGCGTGCTGGGAATCAGATCGTGTAAAGCGGGAGGTGCCAGTTGGCGCAGCAAGCTAGCTCGACTCGCCAACGAGTCGGCACACTCGGCGAAACCCTCGTCGAAATCAACGACCTCCAGGTCTACTTCCCGGTAACGGCCGGGGTGATCTTCCAGCGGAAGGTCGCCGACGTTCGTGCCGTTGATGGCGTCAGTTTTGCCGTCAAGCGCGGCGAGACCCTCGGTCTCGTAGGTGAATCCGGATGCGGCAAGAGCACAACCGGTAAGGCTGTACTCCAGCTCACCCGCCCGACCGCCGGCAACGTGATGTTCGAGGGCACCGACCTGACGAAGATCAAGGGCGGCGAACTTCGCCGTTTCCGCCGGAAGATGCAGATGATCTTCCAGGACCCGTACGCGAGCCTGAACCCGCGTATGTCGGTCGGGAGCATCATCAGCGAGCCGCTGACCATCCATAAGCTCGCAAGTGGCAAAGACAAGAAGGAGAAGGTCCAGAACCTCCTCCAGACCGTTGGTCTGAACCCGTACTTCGCAAACCGCTTCCCACACGAATTCTCGGGTGGACAGCGACAGCGTATTGGTATCGCCCGGGCGCTTGCCGTCGAACCCGACTTCATCGTCTGCGACGAACCGGTGTCGGCACTCGACGTGTCGATTCAGGCGCAGATCATCAACCTGCTCCAGGACCTGCAGGATCAGTTCAACCTGACCTATCTCTTCATCGCCCACGACCTCTCGGTCGTGCGCCACATCAGCGACCGTGTTGCCGTCATGTACCTCGGCCACATCATGGAGCTGACCGACCGCGACTCGATTTTCGAGAACCCACTCCACCCGTACACAAAGGCACTCCTCTCGGCAGTGCCGATTCCGGACCCGGAAGTGGAGCGAAAGCGCGAACGCATCATTCTCCTCGGAGACGTGCCGAGCCCGTTGCGCCCACCTCCAGGCTGCGTGTTCAACACTCGTTGCCCCATCGCCATCGACGAGTGCCGCACGCGCAAGCCGGACTGGCGAAACGTCGGGACAGCGGACAAAGAGCACTGGGTATGGTGTCACCGCGTTTAGCGGCCCGATTTCCAGCCACAAACAAAAAGAGGGACCCAGCGATGGGTCCCTCTTTTCATGTCTGGCGACCGGAGACCACTACGGAGTCGGTGAGACGACCGGTGTCGCGGTGTTCGAAGGCACGGGCGAACTCGTGGCCGGCAGCGTTGGCGGCGCCGGAGTTGTCGAGACCCCAGGCGGGGTCTGAGTCGCTGTTGCCACCTTCGTCGGCGTTCGAGTTGGGGTTGGGGTAGCAGTCGGCGCCTGCGTGCCTGTCGGCGTCGCTTCAGTGGTCGGAGTCTGCTGCGGGGCAGTGGTCGTGGTCGCTGCCACGGCGTCGGTCGGAGTCGCTGTGGGCGATCCACCCGCCCCACCCTTGTCGTCACGGTTGGCGAGAAAGAGTGCCGCCGCAATCCCGAGTCCAAGCGCCACACAAACAACAGCCACAGCAAGCAGGATTGCCGAGGCACTTGGGCCTGAAGCAGGCGCCGGCGCGGTTCGACGCACTCGCGCGGTTGGCTGGCGCCGTGAGATGACCGGCGGCCTCCCCGGAGGCGCGGCGATGGGCGCGACCGGCCCTGTCGCGTTCAGCGGAACCCGCTGAAGAGCAGCACCGAACGCTGCCGCGGTGGGGTAACGATCCTGCGGCGAAAGCGCGAGCGCGCGGGCAAGTACCGCTTCCAGTTCGATTGACGCGCCGCGGGCAAATGTCCGAAGCAATGGAGCGGGCGTCGCGAGTCGCTGGCCGATCGATGCACCGGCCGAGGCTCCGGAAAACGGCGGCCGTCCCGCGACCAGTTCGAAAACCGTCAGACCGAGGGAATACACATCGGACGAGGCAGAAGGGTTGGACCCTTCGATGATTTCCGGTGCGAGATACGCGATAGTCCCGAGCAGATCTTTGGCTTGCCCGGGAGCCATCGTCCTCGTGAGCGTTTCCGCCACCCCGAAGTCGGCGATTTTCGCTACGCCGCCTTCGTTGATGAGGATGTTCTCGGGCTTGATATCGCAATGGACGACGCCCTGGCTGTGGGCGTACTGCAACGCGCCCGCGACCTGAGTCCCGTAGCGAATCGCCTCGGCCTCCGTCATGCGGCCCTGCGTCTCAAGCAGCTGCCGCAGCGAAAAGCCGTGGACGTACTCCATCACGATGTACTGGCGGTCCTCGTACGAGCCTGCGTCGTACACGCCGACGATGTTCTGGTGCTGAAGCCGCGCGATGACCGTGGCTTCACGGTCGAACGCGGCGATGAGTTCTGTGTCGGCGGCGGAGAACTGGTCGCGAAGGACTTTGACGGCCACCCAGCGCTTGAGGCGTTGGTCCTCCGCCAGCCACACTTCCGCAATGCCTCCGGTACCGAGCAAGCGCTCGAGCCGGTATCTTCCATCTATGACTTCTGCGGCGTTCAACGCTGAATGAACCCCGGCAACATGTTCGCCCGCGAGCGAAATACGGAACTCGCGCTGCTTGTCGGCGCTTTCGCCTTCATCGCTCTTGCATGGCGTTCACTGGACGCGGCCGCGATCGCGGCTCCGGGTGGCACGGGTCGGATCGTAACCCAGTTCGCGCTTTCGGCGCTCGCCGGGAACCTCGCACTTCGCTTCATCGTCCCAAGGGCGCCGGGGCAGGTCTATGCCGTCGCCTGCTTTCTCGCCGCCATCGGTCTTGCTTTCGTCATTCGACTCGCGCCAGATTCGGCCCAGGACCAGGTAAATTGGATTTCCATCGGAGTGCTTGCCTTCGCGGCCGCCGCGTTCCTCGGGACGAAGCACGAAATCCTCCGCCGATACACCTACACATCGGGCGCGATTGCGCTCGGGCTGCTGGTACTAACCGGCCTCATCGGGACGACCATCAACGGCGCTCGACTCTGGATCAACGTCGGCGGCCAGAGCATCCAAACCACCGAACTGATCAAGTTCTTCGTCGTGATCTTCCTGTCGGGCTTCCTCGCTGAGCGCGGCGCAGTGCTCGCGAGCCCGACAATCCGGCTCGGGACACGGACGTACTCCAATCTGCCCTACCTCGTGCCACTGGTGGCCCTCCTGCTTGCCACCATCGCCGCGCTCGCACTGCTCAAGGACCTCGGTTCGATTGCGCTACTGGTGCTCCTGGCGGTGAGCATGCTTGTGGTTGCAACGGGTCGCTTGCGCTACCTCGGCGCTGGACTGGCAATCCTCGCGTTGACTGGAGCCGCGGGCTATCTCGCCTTCGACCACGCCCAGGTTCGTGTCGATGCCTGGCTCCATCCCGGCGACGACCCGGCAGGAATCGGGTACCAGGCGCTCCAATCGACATACGCAATCCAGGCGGGAGGCGTCACGGGCGAAGGGCTTGGGCAGGGCCAGCCTGATTCAATCCCGGCAGCCGCCACTGACTATATCTTTAGCGCAATCTGCGAGGAGATCGGTTTCGCCGGCGCCGTTGGCATCGTCTTGCTTTATGTCTTGTTACTCTATGCCGGTCTGCACGCCTCGCTCCGGGCGAACAACTCGTTCGGGCGTCTGCTCTGCACCGGCATTAGCCTCATGCTCGCCATACAGGCCGCCGTCATCATTGCCGGCAACCTGCGGATGATCCCCACCACGGGCATCACGCTTCCGTTCATCAGCTACGGCGGTTCGAGCCTGGTGGTGAACTTCGCCCTGCTTGGGCTGCTCTGCGGGATCGCGGGACCGCGTCAGTCCGATTCGAGCTGAAGCGCAACGTTCCCGAACGTGATCTTCGCTCCAGGGCGCACTGGAGCACCCTTTTCGCCAACCCGTTTTCCGTCGATGAATGTCCCGTTCGTGCTCCCGAGGTCGCTGACCCGCCAGGAGCGATCGAGTCGTTCGATCGACGCATGGCGCGCGGACACGGAAACGTCGGGCAGGACGATCCCCGCACGCCCGTCACGGCCGATAAGCATGTTCCCTGCGAGTTCGAATCGCGCGCCGCGAGCGAGTCCGCTCTCGGCCGGGCTGACCACCACCAGCGTCCAATTCCTTGGTCTTTGTGAAGATGCCACACGCCTCACGGGCATCGCGAAGCTGCCGCGCAGGCTGAGCGCCACAACAGCGACAAAGACGAAGATGACCGCGATCAGCCCCAGGCGCAGGAACAGGAGTTCGGTGGCGCCTGTCATTGCTCGAACTCCAGCGTCACGTCGGTAGAACCAATCCGAAACGGGACGCCCGGGACGAGCACGGCAGACTCAACGGTCTCCCCGAGGATCTCGATGCGGTTTCGGCTGCCCAGGTCGCGGACATGAAAACCGTCGGGTGCTGATTCAATACGCGCGTGGCGACGCGATATCTCCATGTCTGGAATCATGAGGTCGCACTCTGGCGCGCGGCCGATGGTGAACGGTGCGTGAGTCAGGCGGACGCGACCGTGGCCCTGGACGGCGAGAAACACATTCCGGTAGCGCGTGATGGCCTCGGTCTTTGTGCCCGATGCCACCGCTCCTGGCGCCTGCGGATTCCGAAAGAATGCCCGCACACGGGACTGGCCAGCGGCCACTTCACGCGATGCTTCGAACTCGACAGCCCATGGCCCAGGTTTCGTGAGGCCCGCGTTCGTAGCAATTTCATCGAGCACGGGTAGCACTGCTCGGCGTAGCTCAGCGAGGTGCCCACCGATGCTCGCAAGGTCGGGTTCAGAAATGGAAATCGTGTAGGCGTTGGCGACTGCGCCGCCATTCACCGAAGCAAATGCAGCTTCCCGCACCTGCTGGATGAGGGCCGCAGGATGCAATTCGGCATTGAGACCGAGTCCTGCTGCACGCTCGAGGAAGCGTTCGAACCGGGAAGCTGGCTCCGTCATCGCGCGAGAGCCGCCTGGATTACCTGCCCGGCGATTGGTGACGCAACAACGCCTCCCCGACCACCGTTCTCGACGACGACCGCCACGGCGACGGTAGGATTTTCGGCCGGCGCAAAGGCAATGAACCACGCATGCGACGTGCCGTCGCCAGCCTCAGCGGTGCCCGTCTTGCCACCGACGCTCACACCGAGGTTGTTAACTCCATCAGCCTGCCCGTTCGCCACAACCGAAACCATGAACTCCTTCATGGTTTGGGCAAGTTCCGGACTCAGAATCCGCTTCGAAGACGACTCTTCGAGGCTCCCGAGAAGCTGCCCGTCCCGCTGCTCGCCAAGCGTGAGGTGCGGGCGCATCAGCACTCCACCATTGCTGATGACCGAGGCGATTTCGGCCATCTGGAGCGGTGTCGCGAGCAGTTCGCCCTGCCCGAAGGACGTCGATGCAAGGAGCGTTTTGGTTGTCTCTGCGCCCTTGCTATGCAGCTGGCTGGCCGCGGTCTCAAGCGTGAAGTCCAGCGCCGAATCGAATCCGTAGCGGCGCGCGATATCCGTGAGGCCAGTCCAACCGAGCTTCACCCCGAGGTCCGCGAAAATCGCATTCACAGAAAACGTAAACGCATCCTTGAACGGGTACGTCCCGATGCCCTGCGCCGTGTTGCTGCAGGAAATCGGGAACCCATCGATAACGATCTCCCCCGGGCATGTCACAACCGTCTCTGGAGTCGCGACCTTGCGTTCGAGGATTCCTGACGCCGTCACAGTCTTGAACGTCGAGCCCGGTGGATAGAGCCCCTGCGTCGCACGATTCAGCAGCGGCGAATTCTCATCTTCGAAGAGAGCATCCCCGGCCGTCGCGAGCGAACCCGGGTCGTAGGTTGGAACACTGACCATGGCGAGGACTTCGCCGTTGCGCGGGTCGATTGCGACAACAGCACCCTTGCGCGCACCGAGAGCACTTGCCGCGGCCGCCTGGATCGCCGGGTCGATCGTGAGGACGACATCGTTCCCGGTTGGCCGCTGCCGATCGAACTCGGCCCGTATTGCACCGTCCCAGCCGGACGGCGCCGAGCCCGAGAGGACATCGTTGAACGCCAGCTCAATCCCTTGCGAGCCATAGCGAGGGTCGAGGTAGCCGACCAGGTGAGCGGTCGAAGCGTCGTGGTAGTAGCGCGAGCCATCGGCCAGCGTCTCGGCGAGCACATTCCCGTCGCGGTCCAGGATGCTGCCGCGGCCGGGGTCGTAAAACGCGGAAAGCACACGAGGATTCCGATCTTCATTCGCCAGGTCTGTCCGGAAGACTTGCCAGTACGCCAGCCCACAGAAGAAGGCGAGCATCACACCAAGTGCCGTTAGTCCGGTCGCTGAGAGCCTGCGTTCAAATCCATCGGGAGTGAGCACACTTCGATTCTAACCATCGAGGCGTCGGAGAAACGGAAACGGCGCCCTCACGGGCGCCGTTTCGATGGTTTTGCGATGGTCGGGCTAGCCTCGAGGAAGGCCCAGACCGCGCGTGGCAATGATGTTCCGCTGGATCTCATTGCTTCCGCTGTAGATGGACGAAGGGACGGCCATCAGCATCGATTCCGGCAGGTCGCCGTTCATCGGGGCGCGCGACTCTTCGGGCATCATCTGGCCGCTCATACCGAGCATGTTGACGCCGAAGTTGTAGATCCGCTGCCCGAGTTCCGACTGGAAGATCTTGACCACGGAGGCCTCGTAGTTCGGGACCATGCCGTTCGCCTGGATGTACCCGATTCGGTAACCAAGGAAGCGGCCGACGTTGTTGGCGACCACGTGGTCCGCGAGCTTCGTCCGGTATTGTTCCCGGCGCTCCTTCGAACCAGCCTTAAGGTTCTTGGCGAGCTCTTCGAGCGTCCTCTTCTGGGAAGCGGTCGTGCCGATCCCGGAGCGCTCGAAGTCCAACAGGGTCATACCGACGTACCAGCCGCGGTTCTCTTCGCCAATCAGGTTGCGGGCGGGAACGCGGACATCTTCGAAGAACACTTCGTTGAAGTGGTGGCGGTTGGCCATGTTAATTAGCGGGCGAATCGTCAGGCCCGGCGTGTTCATGATGTCGTCGATCAACAGGAAGCTGATGCCGCGGTGCTTCGGAGCCTCGGGGTCGGTCCGGACGAGCGTGAACATCTGATTCGCGCGGTGGCCGCCGGATGTCCAGATCTTCTGCCCGTTGATGACGAAGTCGTCGCCGTCCCGGACCGCACGAGTCTGCAGGCTGGCGAGGTCGGAGCCGGCGCCCGGTTCGCTGTAGCCCTGGCACCAGATGTGCTCGCCGCTGGTGATCTTCGGCAGGTACTTCTGCTTCTGCTCTTCGCTGCCGTGAATGATGAGGGTTGGGCCGATCATGCCCACGCCGAAGCCGCGCGTCCCGGTATCAGGCGCGCCCCAGTAACCGAACTCTTCGTTGAAGACCATCTGCTCGTAGATCGATGCACCAAGGCCGCCGTATTCCTTCGGCCACGCCGGGGCGATCCACCCTCGTTCGGCGAGCTTCTTATTGAAGCCTTTTGCGAACTCGAACTCAGCATCGCTGCGGCTGCCGAGCTGGTTTCCGCCGGCCTTGCCATCCCGGCCGTTGTTCGCGAGCAGGAACGTACGCACTTCCTGGCGCAGCGCCTCTTCTTTTTCACCGAAACGTAGTTGCACTTAAATCTCCTGGTCGGTTCCCATCCGGGGATTGCCGCCGTTATTTGTAAGTTCGATTCTGCCAGAACGATTGAGGCGTGGGAAATCAGTCGACCGAATCAGAAGACCCGGCGAGTTCGGTTTCCTCCTGGCGCGCCGCCATCACCTCAGACCATGCCGTTCGGGTGGCGTCGGCGGTTACCTCGTAGTCGAATCCGCGGCGTCGCAGGAAGCCTCCAACCTTGGCGAAAAACGCCTCGTAGCTGGTCACCGGAGCGCGTCGCGAACGCGCCCTTGCGAGCGACATTGCTGTCTCACGGTCATCAACGTCGTTCGTGGCCTGCTCTGCGGAGGCGGGATTGATTCCTCGCCCGAGAAGCTCGTAGCGAAGCATTCGCTTGCCTCGCGGAGATGCCCGCTTGCGGTCTTCGACCCATGCTTCGGCGAACTTCTGGTCATCGAGGAGGCCGGAATTGTGCAGGCGCTCGACTTCGTCGTCGATTGCGCCCGGTTCCACCCCTCGCATCGCGAGCCGGGTCCGCATCTCGGTGTCGCTCCGGGGCCGAGTGGCGAGGAGCCGAAGGGCGGCCTCGTGCGCGTTCACCCGCTGCTCACTGCGGTCGAGGTCGGTCAGCAGTTCTGCTGTGGCATCCTGGCCTTCGGCTACGCCGCAACGCTCACACGCTTCATCGCTGAACAAGAACTCCCGGCCATCCGAGAGCGACAGCAAGCGCTGCCGGCCGCGTGCAATTGTGCGAATCTCAACGATTTTCGGGCTGGGCGGTTCGTCCATACGTTCCCGGATTATCCGACGCTAACAGGCTCCGGGCTGGATTTTGGCGCGGAGCCGCCTGGAAGACCAGCCTCTCGACGGATATCGCCTTCGATAGTCGCGGCGAGTTCTGGGTTGTCTTCGAGGAATTGCTTGGAGTTTTCGCGGCCCTGGCCAAGGCGCATGTCGCCGAAGCTGTAGAACGCGCCCGCTTTCGCAAGCACCCCGTACTCAACACCAAGGTCGACAATGTCGCCTGAACGGCTGATGCCGCGCGGCGGCTGGAACATGATGTCGAATTCGGCCTGGCGGAACGGCGCCGCGACTTTGTTCTTCACGATCTTGGCCTTCACGCGACGCCCGACGACGTCCGTGCCTCGCTTAATCGATTCCACCGGGCGGATGTCGATGCGGACTGACGAGTAGAACTTCAACGCGCGGCCACCGGGAGTCACTTCCGGGTTGCCAAAGACGATCCCGACCTTCTCACGAAGCTGGTTGATAAAGATGACTGAAGTACTCGTCCGCGAAATCGTCGCGGTTAGCTTTCGCAGCGCCTGGGACATGAGGCGGGCCTGCAAGCCAATGTGGGAGTCCCCCATGTCGCCTTCAATTTCTGCACGCGGGACAAGCGCCGCAACGGAGTCAACAACAATGATGTCGACGGCATTGGAGCGAACGAGGGCTTCGCAGATTTCGAGAGCCTGTTCGCCGGTATCCGGCTGGCTCACGAGCAAGTCTTCGAGCTTGATGCCGAGGTCCCGCGCATATCCTGGGTCCATCGCGTGCTCGACATCGATATAAGCGGCGGTGCCGCCGTTCTTCTGGGCTTCAGCCATGATGTGCTGGGCGAGGGTGCTCTTGCCGGCGGATTCAGGGCCGAAAATCTCGGTTACCCGGCCACGGGGAATGCCACCAACGCCAAGAGCGATATCGAGGGCGAGCGAGCCGGACGAAATTACGTCGATGGGAGCCGCGCCTTCGGCCCCGAGTTTAATCACGGCGCCACGGCCGAATTGCTTTTCGATCTGGGAAAGCGCCAGTTCGAGCGCCCGAGCCCGGTCGTTTTCTGCCATGGTTCACCCGCACCTGCTGAGTTCGGCTACCCGTGAATCTGTTCTACGGCAGCCGTCGGACGGAATCATATCGAATAGCAAACAAATGTTCTAGTCCCCGGTGACAGGCGCCTCTAGAACTTCGACGGGTCCATCGCGTAGGCGAACATCCGCCGAGGCTCCACTATCAACACCGCCACTTCATTCCACGTGAACGGTGACGAACCATAGACCTCAGTCGTCGCGCGATCCCACGCCTTCGCGATCGCCTCATCAATTCCAAGCGGACGCGCCGTGCCGTGCACCCAGATCCCAATCGCGTCGCCATCAACGTGCGCCAGGCTCACCGCAGGGTTCGATTCAATGTGCCGAACTCGCAGCGCGCCGGCTCCCGTGCTCACGACGAAACGCCCGTGCACGAACCAGCCGTCGAGCGGAGCCACCACTGGCTCCGACCGCGAATTCACCGTCGCGAACGAAACATGCTTCACGTTCTGCAGATAAGCGCAGACCTGCGCGGCCCTCAGCCTGCGTTCTCCCGTCACGATGCCTGCCATGTGCGCGTTCATGGCATCAAAACTCCGGTCCATGAGCGCCTGGAGTTGCTCGACTTCCTCTTCCGTCTCAAACATTCGAAACCTCGTGCCCGTTGGCGTTCTGTGCGGTGAGCTAGTCTACCGCCATGCGCCTCGCAGTCCGTGTTACGCCTCGAGCAAGTCGCGATTCCGTCGTCGGTTTCGATCCAGACGGGACGCTCCTGTTACGGGTCTCCGCTCCGCCAGCTGACGGCGAGGCAAACGCGGCCGTGGTGAAGCTTCTGGCGAAGACCCTGGGGCTGCCGCAACGCGACATTGTAATGGTCTCCGGCTCGACCTCGCGGATAAAAGTCTTCGAGGTACCTCTCGACCGCAAGCGACATCGAAACGCGTGTCTCGGCGATAAAATCCGGACACTGAAGCATTCTCAGATTCGAACGCGATTCGCCTCACAAATACCTGGTGTTTGTCAACACTATCGTTGACATCTGCCGTGCACCACGGCAGAGTGGCGCCGTCCGGCGGTGCTGGTTCACTCGTTAACTGGCACAGGTCAATAGGAGGGAAATGTTATGACGGACGAATTTAACTATTGGCAGCGAAAAATCAGGCGGAGGACGGTCATTCGAGGCTCAGGCCTCGCCGCCCTCGGCGTCGGCACCGCAGCACTCGTTGGGTGCGGAGACGACGACGATGATGATTCAGGCGGCAACGCCACCATTCCGGCAACGGTCCCCGGCGGAGCTACGCCGAGCACTGAGAAGCCGAAGCCGGGCGGAACCTTCCGGATCCACATGAGCGGTTCGCCGCGAAGCCTCGATCCGCATTTCGATACGTTCCCGTACAACACGGCCGTCACCGACCTCACCAACGAGGCTCTCCTCAAGTGGTCGCCGGACTTTTCCAAGATCGAGACCGAGCTCGCCTCGGCAATGCCCGAACAGCCCGACCCATTGACCTTTACCTTCAAGATCAAGCCAGGCGTCAAGTTCCACGATACCGACCCCGCCAACGGTCGCGCCTTCACTTCCGCCGACGTGAAGTACTCGCTCGAACGCCAGGCCACCGATGAAGCCGGAAAGTTCCAGCACGCCTATTTCTTCAAGAACAAGCTCGAAAGCATCACCACCCCGGACGACAACACCATCACCATCAAGACGAAGGAACCGTACGCCCCGTTCCTGAGTTACATCGCCAGCCCGTCGACCGTGATGATCGACCGGGCGACGGTCGAGAAGTACGGCGACCTCACTGAGCATGCGATCGGCACCGGGCCCTTCATGTTCAAGGAGTGGCAAAAAGACGTAAAAATCGACCTGGTCAAGAATCCCAACTATCGGGACAGCGAACTTCCGTACCTCGATGCGATTAGCTACTTCATCGCCATCGACCCGGATACGGCCGCCACGCTCTACATCAACAAACAGGTCGATGCCATCGTCGCTGGGCAATCACAGCTGCAACGCATTAAAGACGCCCGCGGCGAAGATTCATCGTACCGAGCGGTGCCGAGCCAGTTCTGGAAGCAGATGCGTATGCAACCGACGACCAAGGACAAGCCGTACAAGGCGCCCTTCGACGACATCAAGGTACGTGAAGCGATTGTCCGAGCGGTCGACCCTCAGCAGGTGCTCGACCTCGTTTACTCGAAGGATGGCGTCCTTACGCATGGCCCGATCCTTCCTATTTACCCGCTCTGGGCTCTGAAGGATCCGATCGCCGGCTTCGACTTGAAGAAGGCCAAAGACCTCATGGCAGCGGCCGGCAACCCGAAGGTGGAAGGCCCGATGATATGGGCCACAGGAAGCCCGCAGTCCGACCAGATCGGCGAGGTGCTCAAAGAGCAGCTCTCAAAGATTGGCGTCGAGGTTTCCCTCCAGCCGATGGAACTGGCCGCCTACTACAACCAGACGTACGCGTACGACTACACGTTCTCCCACCACACTCCGCTCAACAACCCGGACCCGGACGAGAATCTGTCGGCGTACTTCGGTCGAAATTCAACCTACTTCAAGCACTACAACGAAGACATCTTCACCCTCATCGATCAGCAGGCGAAAGAATTGGACACTCCGAAACGACAGCAGATCGTCAAGAATGTTCAAGAAAAAATCGTCAACGATTTCGCCGTCAAGTTCATGTACACGACGAACAACCACATCTTTGTCGACAAAAAGATAAAGAACTGGTTCTACCCGACAGACCTCTACGACGGCCGCAAGGCAACTGCCTGGCTAAACGCCTGAGTTGATCCGCCTCAACCTGACGATGGCAGGGTTCCGATTCCCCCTGAACCTGCCATCGTCAGGCATTGAGGCATGAGGCACGGCTAATGACCAACTACATCTTCCGTCGTCTGCTGCTCGCAATTCCGACCGTCCTGCTCGTTATGTTCATGACGTTCATGATGCTCCGACTTGTCCCGGGCAGCCTCGTCGATACCATCCTCGCGGACCGGCCGTATTCAACTCCCGAAGATCGAGTGAAGCTGGAAAAGCAGCTCGGGCTTGATGAGCCGATCCCGACGCAGTTTGTGAAATACGCATGGAACGTAATGCGTGGCGACCTTGGCGAATCGCCGTGGACGACGACTCCAGTGACCACGGAGCTGGAGAAGCGGCTACCGGTGACGATAGAGTTCGGCATCCTTGCCATCTTTATCGGCCTTGTCGTATCTCTGCCCATCGGTGTGCTTTCGGCGGTTCGGCAGGACACGATCAGCGACTATGTTTCCCGCAGTTTCGCGATCCTCGCTCTCTCCGTCCCATATTTCTTCACGGCAACGGTCATCATCGTGTTCGGACCCAAATGGGGTTGGACGCCACCGCTGATCTACAAAGGATGGAGCGAAGGCCCGATCGCCCATGTCTATTACTTCCTCGCACCCGCAACGCTGCTGGGGTTGTCCCTGGGTGGCGGCGTGATGCGACTAACGCGAACGATGGTCCTGGAAGTCCTCCGGCAGGACTACATACGGACCGCCTGGGCGAAGGGTTTGCGCGAACGGTCGGTGATTCTCCGACACGCACTGAAGAATGCGCTTATTCCAGTCATCACGATCGTTGGTCTTCAGGTTGGCACCGCCATAAGCGGGACAATCATCCTCGAGACCATCTTCAACATGCCTGGCGTTGGAAGGTTCTTCGTTGGCGCGATCTTCCAGCGCGACTACCCGAGCGTTCAGGGCGTGGTGCTTGTTCTCGCAAGCGTCATTGTGATCGTGAATCTCCTCGTGGACCTGTCCTACGCAGTCCTCGACCCACGCATCCGATATTCGTAAGGCCTGGAGAAACTCATGGTGCAGCAAAAGAGCGCGACGCGGTTGGATACCGGACTTGAGGTCCAAGCGCTGCCGCGCCGAGTACCGGGTTGGTTGGATGTTCTCAGGCGATTGGTTCGAGAGAAGCCGCTCGGATTGATCGGGGGGCTCATCGTTGTCGCCATGGCGGTCGCCGCCATCGGCGCTTCGTTTGTACCGTATGGACCGAATGAACTCGCCGCTGGACCGCGCCTCATTGGCCCCACGGCTGCACATCCATTGGGTACCGACAATCTTGGGCGGGATGTCTTTGCACGCGTCCTCAACGGCGCACAGGTTTCGATGTGGGTTGGGTTTCTCTCCGTCGTTACGTCGATTCTTTCTTTCAATGGCAATTGGCACCCTGAGCGGATACTTCGGCGGTTGGCTCGACATGCTGATGCAACGTGCAGTCGATGCATTCATCGCCTTCCCGGGCCTGATCTTTCTCCTGATGGTCGCCGCGATGTTCCGTGACTCCCACGCCCCCGGACTCGCTCTCACCCCCGAAGCGTTAGGGCACCCTCTGGTAGGCTGAAAGCTCGCGGCGCGCCTGCCAGGCGCGCTGACGCTGTCTAAAAGGACTGCTCACGTGCCCGCTAAAGACCTCGAAACCATCGTGTCGCTAGCCAAGCGGCGAGGGTTTGTTTTCCCTGCCGCCGAAATCTATGGCGGCTTCGCCAACACCTACGACTACGGCCCATTGGGCGTGGAACTCAAGCGGAACATCCGCGAAGCGTGGTGGCGATCCATGGTCCGCGACCGCGATGACGTGGTCGGCCTCGACGCAGCGCTTATCACGCACCCGAAAGTTTGGGTTGCCAGCGGCCACGTCGCCACCTTCCACGACCCCCTTGCCGACTGCAAGAAGTGCAAAATGCGCTGGCGCGTCGACCACATCGAAGAAGGCCAGTACGGCGAAATAAAGCGGAACGCTGCAGGCGAAATCCTCTGCCCGAACGATGGCGGCGAACTCACCGAACCACGCATGTTCAACCTGATGTTCAAGACCCAGGTCGGCACAATCGCCGATGCGGATAACGTCGCCTACCTGCCGCCCGAGACTGCTCAGGGCATCTTCATCAACTTCGAGAACGTCGTGAATTCGATGCGCCGGAAGCTTCCGTTCGGTATCGCCCAGAGCCGCGTCAGCTTCCGCAACGAAATCACACCCGGGAAGTTCATCTTCCGGACACTCGAATTCGAGCAGATGGAGATGGAGTACTTCTGCTTCCCGCCGAAAGACCGCGATAACCCCGAGGAGTACCTCGCGCTTCACCGCGAATGGATCGACACCCGCCTCAGCTGGTACCGCGACACGCTGGGAATCGACGAGTCTCGATTGCGAATCCGCTACCACGAGAAAGAAGAACTCTCGCATTACAGCGCCGGCACCGCCGACGTGGAGTACCTCTTCCCCTGGGGCTGGGGCGAACTCGAAGGCGTCGCCGCCCGTACGGACTTCGACCTCAAGGCACACGGGACCGAAAGCGGACACCCGCTCACGTACTTCGACGAGGACACCAAAGAGCACGTCGTTCCATGGGTCATCGAACCGGCAGCCGGGCTGACGCGAACGCTCGCGGTGACCATGCTCGAGGCGTACACCGAAGAGCTCGACGAAAAAGGCGAAACGCGCGTCGTGTTGAAGTTCCGGCCGAACATTGCGCCCATCAAGGTCGCCGTGCTGCCGCTTTCAAAGAACGAAGCCCTGCGCCCGACCGCACGCAAGGTCTACGAAACGATTCGCCCCATGTTCATGACGCAGTACGACGAAACGCAGTCGATCGGCCGCCGCTACCGCCGCCAGGACGAGATCGGGACGCCACTCTGCATCACCGTCGACTTCCAGACCGTAGGCGAAAACGGCCAGCCCGGGGACGACGCGGTCACGATCCGCGAACGCGACTCCCAGGAGCAGGTCCGCGTCCCGATTGCGGGACTCATCGACGCCCTTCGGGAACGCCTGCCCGGCTGCTAGTCAGCAACGCACCGAAAAGAAAGGCCCCGCGAAATCGCGGGGCCTTTTCAGATGGTGCTGGAAAATGTGACTACTTGACGCCCGCGTCGCGGCAAGCCTTCCCGTATTCGGAGAGTGACTTCACGACGCGGTCGTTCGCAGAATGATCCTGCGGGCCGAAGTGGTGCGTCAGAGCTTCGTAGATCCGCGTGCTGGCCTGCGCTACACCAGCCTCGTCATGTTCGCGGCTCCGCTGGCCGTATTCCGAGATGGCCTTCACGATTGGCTGGTGGGCGGAAAGGTCGAGCGGCCCATAATGATGAGTCATCGCCTCGTAGAGATGAGAGCTGGCTGCCTTCACGGCGGCTTCCGGGTCAGTCACGGTATCGGTGCTCATTCGAGCCTCCTGATTCACATTTAATCTGATTGTAACATTCGCGGAAACAAATAGGGAACCACGGTTCACCCCTCAGAAACCGCGTATGTTTACCCGAATCTTTCAGCAGCAAGGTGACGCATGGCACGCATCGAAGTTCGCGAGATCGAATCAAAAGACATCGGCGTCTGCGGGTCATTGCTGGCCCAGCGCCATCGTCGAGATATGGTGCGTCTACCCCACCTGGATCCGGCCCTCCAGGACGCAAAAGCTTGCGAATCACTGGTCGCACCGCTGGTTTCGAACCCAAGGGCAGATGGCCTGATCGCCGAACAGAATGGCGAACCCATGGGATTCCTGTTCGGAGAACGCATGATGCTCTCGCCGACAGACTTCGCCTCGAACTTCATCCCGCCCCACTCGATAGCCATTCCAGTCGAGGGCCACGCGTTCGCCGATGGCGCCGACGCACTCGAAGTCCTGCGGCCGCTGTATGCCGAACTTGCCGCCCGATGGGTCAACGAAGGTTTCTTCAACCACCGCGCCGGAATTCCGGCTGGCGACTTCGCCGCCCAGGAAGCGTGGGTCACACTCGGCTTCGGCAGACGCCTCACGGCGGCGACGAGGACGACATCCGAACCGGTGGCCGTGTCTCACCCACGACCCCTCCGCATCGAGCAAGCCTCGCCGGAGGACATCGACGACGTGATGACCCTCGTCGATGAACAAAACCGATGGCACTGGGGTTCGCCGATCTTCTGGCCGGTGTTGCGCGCAGCCGATGAAGCGGCCCGGGCATTCAACCAGAACTCGCTTCGCAGCAGCGACATCCCCTACTTCCTCGCCTATGACGAAGGTCGCGCCGCCGGAATGCAGTCGTTCCTCAAGCCCGGGTTCACCCCACCAATCATCAAGGGCGACACGAACGTGTACCTCTTCGAAGGTATCGTCGCGCGGGATGCGCGGGGCGGCGGCATCGGCACCGCGCTACTTCGTGAATCCATGGCATGGGCATCGCGCGCAGGCTACGAAAGTTGCACGCTCCACTTCGCCTCGGGGAACACGCTCGGGGCTCCCTTCTGGCTGGGGAACGGCTTCGTCCCCGTCGAACACACGATGGCGAACATCATCGATGAACGCGTCGCCTGGGGACGACCCAAAGAGTAAACCGCCTAACTACCAGCCCGCACGTCCGCCTGCCTTCGGCCCGTAGCTGTTCGCAAGGTCTGCCGACGCGAATGCCTGCGGCACCTCGCCATCGTTCGCGTATTCGAATAGCGCTGCCTTGAAAATCCCTTCGATTGCCTGTACCGCACCGAGCGCAAGGGTCACCAGCGCAATGCCGACGATGATTCCGGCAACCGGGTTCAGCAGGAACACCAGGACAATCGGAATGGCTACTACCACAAAGGCAATGATGTAGAAGATTCCAAATCCGAAGTTGGAAGCAACCTGTTCGCCCCAGGTCTTCTTGAACAGCGACGACGAACGCTTGATGGCTTCGACCGGGCTAACACCTTGTGCGACGAGCACCGGGACAACGAAGAACGTCATATAAGCCCAGACACCGCCGACCATGGAAAGCGCCAGTCTTCCGAGGAAGTTATTCGTTTTGGAACGTAATGCCTGCAGGATCAATCCCACGCTCGCGGAAATGATTGCCCAGCCGAGAATGCTCAAAGCGTGCGGAAGGACGGCGGAAAGTCCGGATTTGATGTTCGGATCGCCACCGCGAAGCCGTTCGAGGGCCGCCGCAACCAGGGCCGCGTTGAAGAAGATCACGCAGTACGCCACCGCGACCGCCCCGAGGACGTAGAGCACAACATCGAGCACATTTACCGTTTCGGCGGTGCTGCCCGTTGATTCGTTCATCGCTGAATCAAGCCGGTCAAACGAGCCAGTCGCGTAGGCAATGGATGCGAAGATTCCCAGCACAATGGCTGCAGAGATGAATCCAAAGACCGGGAACAGCATGAGTTCCTTGTCTTTCATCAAGAGGGACCAGCTGAGTTTCCCCAGGTTCCATGTGCGGCCAATAGTTCTGAACATTAAGCTCCTCGCGATCTCCCCCAAATAGCTCGGGGCTTCCGAACTTGCCTCGCATTCTTAGCCAGTTGCCCCCGAAAAGGGAAATCGCGAGGCCAGCGCAGCGGATCGGGCCGGATTCAATGAATGCGAAAAGCAGGCCTGCGGGCCTGCTCTTCGTCTTGCATTCGGGCGCGTTCTACGCTGCCAGGTGGAAGCGTTCGCCCTTCGAGTTGTGCGCGAGCACGCCGAACCGGGCGAGAAAGTTCGACATGTCGGTTGAGATGTTCGCCATCCCCTTGGAGAGGCTGGCGATTTCACCGATCTGAGCCGAGACCTCTTCGACGCTGGCCGAAACCTGCTCACTTGCGGCCGCCGACTGTTCCGAGACCGCGGTTGCACTGGCGATAGACATGACAGCCCGCTCGCTACTGTCGCGCATGGTCGTCGCAAGCGAGTTGAGGCGTTCAGCAACTGACCCGACATTGGCAACAACGTTGCCCAGTTCGCCCGTGCTGGCTTCCATCCGGCCCGATGCTTCGGCGATCCGGCCGATTTCCACGTTCACGTCACCAGCACTCTCAACGATTCGTCCAAGTGCCGTTCCCGCTTCGCCTGCCCGGCTGGCGCCGTCTTCGACGTCCTTCACCGAGGCTTCCATGGCCTTCACTGCCTGGGCCGTGCCCTGCTGGACGGCGGCAATCAGGCTGGCAATCTCCTTCGTCGCAACAGCCGTGCGCTCAGCGAGCGAACGAACGTTTTCGGCCACCACGGCAAACCCGCGACCCTGTTCTCCTGCGCGGGCGGCTTCGATTGCCGCGTTGAGTGCGAGCAAATTGGTCTGGCTTGCGATGTCTTCGATCGTCTGGATAATCGCCCCGATTTCCGACCCGCGCTTACCGAGCTCTCCGACTTCAGCGGCGCTGGCAGTTACGGCGCTGCGGATGGTGTTCATCGCTTCGACAGTCTGCTGAACGCTCGTCATTCCATCACGAGCCGCCTGCAACGAGCCAGAACCCTTTTCGGCGGCGGCCTTAGCCGAAGTGGAAACGCTCTGCAGTGCCTCTTGAACCTGGCTAGTCGCCACGTCGGCAGCCTTCACTCCTGCGAACTGCTCTCCGGCGCCTTCGGCCACTTCATTGATCGCGCCAGCGAGGTCGCGCATTTCGGCGCTAAGCGATGCGAGTGCAGCCGTCTGTTCTGTGGCACCGCGAGCGATGTCCTGGACCGCATTAGCGATCTCGCGGGAGGCCGCATCAACTTGCGACGACCCTTCGTCGAGCGAGCTCACAGACCCCACGAGCGTTTCATCTACATCGACGAGCCGCTGGAGGACTCCCTCGCTGAGGTAGGTCTCCACCGCAAGGGTCGCATCCAGGAGGAACGCACGATTGAACGCGAGAATGGTCTGCACCAACTTATCGCCCTTCAACTTCTTGGCGAGTGCCTCGAAGATCAGCTCGGAGTAGAGCGCGTAGTTACCCACGTTCCATCGAGGCTCGACGTTGAGGACCGCGTGCACGGCGCCAATTCCAAGGCGATGCTCGAAGTACGCTTCGTCGAACTTGCCTTCGAGCAGCTTGAGCAGATAAGCCTTTTGTGCTCCTTCGAGCCTTTGTCGCGTTGATCCCGATTCCGCGATCTTGTCGGTAAATTCGCGGAACGCGAACGAGTGGTCATAGAACTTGCGGACAATGTTTTCCGCTTCGGGGACGAGGTAGCGGGCCGCCTCCCGGATGAGGACGCTGTCCTGGTCCGTCAGTTTTATCCAGCGAAGTCGCAGTGCCTGGTCTTGGCTGGTGACGGCGAGGCGGGCGGTGAGCGAATCGGACAAGTGAATGGTCTCCTAGGTGAATAGCGGCATTGCGAGCATCGGGCGAACTTGAAGAGTTCGTAATAAGGGAGACCCCGACCCAACCCAGGAAGAAGTTCATATTTACCTAACTATTCGATTTTCCGAAATAGATTTCACGTGCGCCCATCGACGATCCCTCGCCCCGTAGTGGTCGATCGCGAATACTCTCGGCATGCTTCTGGTGGTCGATGGCAACAACGTCGCGTGGGCGGGATTCCACGCCCTCCGCCGTCCCATGGGCGCGGATACGCCCGAACAGTACATTCGCGCGGCACTGCTGGGGCTCACGCAGAGCGTGGTCGGCTTCGCTGTGCGCGCCGGCGAACCGCCGGATGTTGGCGCGTCACGCTCCGACGGCCAGGCCGGCCTATTCGACGAAGAACGAGTTCACACAACGGCGCTGACGGTCGCTTTCGACGAAGGTAGACCGCTTCGCCGCCGGGCTCTCTACCCTCCCTACCAAACAGGGCGTGAATCCGACCCCAACTTCATGGAGTTCGAGAAGTACGTCGTAGCCGCCATCGGTCAGTTCTCGGAGATGGCGCAGACGCTGCCGATTCGAATCCTTCGTGGTACGAACACCGAAGCCGACGACCTCATCGCAACCGCAGTACTCGGCGAATCAGGTCCAGCGCGAATTTGTTCCACCGACCGCGACTTCCTCCAACTCGTCGATGAACGAATTTCCATCTACTCACCCGTAAAGCGCCTGGTGATCACGACGGAGAACTTCACCGAGGCGACCGCACCGAAAGCATCGGATGGTACGGCCGTCCCGTTTCCACGAGACCGCTACCTCGACTACCGCGCGGCAAGCGGCGATGCGAGCGACAACTTGCCGGGCATTCCAGGCGTCGGGACATTGACTGCCGCGAAACTGGTCGCCGCTGCGCCGCTCGATGAATTCGTCGCCAACCCCCATCGCATCCCCGCCGTACTCGGGCGCAAAAACGCGAAAATCGACGCAGCATTCGGCAGCGATGAGGCCGCACGAGTCATCGCGCGTAACCGCGAGCTGATGGACCTCCGCCTGGCGTCGAAGAACTACCCGGCGCTCGAGCCGTATCAGAAGCGCGGGATGTGGGACGAATCCAGCTTCCGCTCCTGGGTGAGAGACCAGCGCATCTCAGCGCTGGAAATCGAATCTGCGGTGCAGACGCTCGGAAGTATCGCGGCGAATTAAGCTCAAGGATTCCCGGCGAACCTCAGCAACCCACTGTTCCTTCACACAGGTCCCCGCACTTCGCTCCCCATTTCTTGCCTCGGCCGCACCTTCGGAACGATCGACCCCTTGGATCCGGGCATTCCGGACATTCCAAACGGGACCATGGCCACGCATCCTCCGGGTGAACAAGGCATGGAGGAGTCAGATGAGGGTTCTTGTCAGCTTCGCTTCCCGTCATGGAACGACTGAAGACATCGCCAAAACGATCGCGGCCCGTTTGGAAATCCGGGGACTGAACGTCGAGGTTCAGGACGTCACAGCGGTCAAATCGATCGACGGCTACGCGGGCGTCGTGGTCGGAAGCGCCGTCTACATGGGCAAATGGGAACAGTCCGCGCGAAGCCTGCTCCAGCGCGAAGCATCGATGCTCCGCGAACGGCCCGTATGGCTGTTCTCCACCGGGCCGGTAGGTGAACCACTCTTCCCCGAAGGCGAGAGCGAAGAAGCGGCGGCCCTTGCCGAAAAGATCTCCGCAAAAGGTCACGTGACTTTCGCAGGGAAGTTAGACCGCCACGAGTTAAACCTGATCGAACGGCTCACGGTCGCCGTCGTCCACGCCAAGGATGGCGACTACCGCGACTGGGAAGCGATCGATGGATGGGCCGATGAGATTGCGGATGACCTCTTTGCGAACGCCATCGCGTATGAGGCGGCGGCACTTTCGGGCCGGCGGGCCTGAGTCTCGGACGATCCGGCCGCTGGGTTCTTGAATTCGGTAATTCGGGGCCAGCAAACACGATGGAAACATTCTTCCCCGATAGTGGAAGGGGTTGAGCGAAGTTGGCGGAAGTCGCGAAAACAAACCCGCGTCTCGCTAACCAGCGGCGATTTGAGAGGTATGACCAATGCAAAAGGCCACACTCGCAATCACCAGCAGAAACTACGGCTCGTGGTCCCTGCGTGGCTGGCTGCTGAGCAAGTTCGCGGGACTCGATTTCGATGTGGACCTTGTCCCTCCGGACGACCCCGCAATGCGAGCCGAGCTGTTGCTCCTTTCGCCATCATTTCTCGTACCACGCGTGACCCATGGCGAAGTGAAGGTCTGGGGCGCTCTCGCCATCGCCGAGTACCTCAACGAAATTAAGCCGGAGGCGTGTCTCTTGCCCAAAGACCCGGTAGCTCGGGCGAGGTGCCGGGCTATCTCCGGGGAGATGATGTCCGGGTTCGCGAACCTTCGCGCCGCCATGCCCATGAACCTCAAGGCCAGCTACCCGGCGTTCAAGGTCTGGACGGGCGCGCAAGCCGACGTTGACCGGATCACTTCTATCTGGCGCGAAAACCTCGACCTTTCGGGCGGCCCTTTCCTCTTTGGTGCAACGCCCGGCATGGCCGACGCGATGTATGCCCCGGTCTGCACGCGCTTCGTCACGTACAACGTCGCCCTCGATAAGCAGTGCGCGGAGTATTGTTCACGAATCATGGCGCTGCCCTACATGGCAGAATGGATAGCGGCGGCGAAGGAAGAGCCCGACGACCAGCTTGAAGAGTTGGACGTGGAGTTCTGAGTGACAATGCCCAAGTCCCTTGACGTCGAAACCTCGACGCGCGCCCAAACGGCATCGAGGACGGTGGAGGCCCAGTGATTTATCTGGCGTACCAGGCGACCGAGGATTTCATGCGCCCCGTCCGGGCATTCGCAACCGCCGCCCTGGAAACCACCAATGCCTCGATCGCGCGGCTCAACGGTTCGAGTGCGACGCCGCTCCTCCGCCAGGCAGCCGCCGGGTACGAAATGATCTCCCGCATGAAGATCTCGCACACGTCGCCGAGCTTTGGGATCGAATCGGTCCGCGTTGGCGACAGTGAGGTAGGCGTCACCGAGGAAGCAACAGTAGTCACGCCTTTCTGTACACTCCGGCATTTCAAGAAAGACGTCGATAGCGGCCAGCCCCGGGTCCTGCTAGTCGCGCCGCTCTCCGGGCACTTCGCGACTCTGCTCCGGGAAACCGTCCGCACGATGCTGCCGGAACACGACGTCTACATCACCGACTGGCACAACGCCCGGGACATCCCGTTGGAGGCTGGCCGCTTCGGCTTCGAAGAGTTCGTTGACCACCTGATCCAGTTCCTCGAAGAGCTCGGGCCGGGTGCGCACATGGTGTCCGTCTGCCAACCATGCCCTGCCGCGCTCGTCGCCACGGCCGTGATGGCGAAGAACAAGAACTCCGCCCTGCCGAAGAGCCTCACGCTGATGGCAGGCCCGGTGGATTGCCGATTCAATCCGACCGAAGTCAACGATCTTGCCACGTCACACACAATCCAGTGGTTCGAGAACATGGTCATCGGTCACGTGCCCCTGCGGTATGCCGGCGGCGGACGCCAGGTGTATCCCGGCTTCATCCAGCTCGCCTCGTTCCTCTCCATGAACATGGAGCGGCATGTGAAACTCCACATGGACCTCCGCGACGCCCTTGCGAGTGGCGAATACGAAAAGGCGAACACCACCAAGACCTTTTACGACGAGTACTTCGCCGTCCTCGACCTCCCGGCCGAGTTCTACCTCGAGACGGTCGAATGGATTTTCAAGGACTTCCGGCTGCCGAAGGGTGAGATGACGTATCGCGGCGAACCCGTCGAGCTCGGCGCCATCACGCCGCACCTCATTGCTCACGGTCGAAGGCGAACGCGACGACATCTGCGGGATGGGCCAAACGCTCGCCGCGCAGGATCTGTGCACCGGCATTCGGCCTTACCGAAAGAGCCATCACATGCAGGCTGGTGTCGGCCACTTCGGCGTCTTCTCCGGGAGCAAATGGAGCGGGCAGGTCTATCCCATCGTCCGCAACGTAATCCTCGCCGCCGATTAGTCCGCCTCGTCGCCCCCGGTTCCGCCCAATAAGCCATCCCGAAGGCATCTTGCCGCCTGCTGGTGGCAGCGGCCGCGTATTCCTCTAGAGTTACGCGGCCGTAGGAGGTCGCCCACCAATGAACGACACCCAACCATTTTCAGGGATCCGAGTTATCGAATTCGGCCAGTTCGTGGCGGTGCCCTTCTGTTCACAACTCCTCGCGCAGGGTGGTGCCGAGGTCATCAAAATCGAATCGCTCGAAGGGGACTCGGTTCGCCAACTCGGACAGCTGGTTGAAGGAGAGACGCGAATCTTCCTCTCCCGGAATCGTGGGAAGCATTCGCTACCGCTGGCATTGCGAAGCGACGGTGCCGCGGCCGTCATCGACCGCCTGCTGCAGAGCGCGGACGTCGCCCTGATGAACTTCCGGCCGGGCCTCGCTGAAGGTTTCGGTCTCGACGGTCCCACGCTCCGGAAGAAGTACCCTCGGCTCGTCATTGGCACCGTCACCCCCTTCGGCCCGGAGGGACCCGACGCCCTGAAGGCCGGGATGGATATCGTCGTTCAGGCCCGCAGCGGCCTCATGGTTGCGAACGGCAGACAGGAAGACGGCCGGCCGGTCGCGGGAGACCCCGTCAGCGCCGACTACATGTGCGCGATGACGCTCGCCTTCGGTATTTCGGCGGCACTGCTCCGCAGGGAGTCGACCGGCGAAGGCGGCGAGGTCTACACATCGCTGCTTCAGGCCGCACTCACCATCAACAACAGCCAGATGCTTCGCGTCGATTCGATTGAGGGCGAGAAGCACACGGCGGAACTCCAAGATCTCAACGAGCGCCGTCGCACCGGAGCAAGTTATGACGAGCTCCGCGGCGCCAATCCGGCCAGCCGCGCCAATTCGATGCTCAGCGTCTACTTTCGCACCTACGCCACCAGCGACGGCTGGCTGGCGGTCGCCTGCGGAAGCCCCAGCTTGCGAAAGCGATTCGCGGAGGCGGTCGGTCTCGACGACCCCCATTTCGGCGCCGATGCGGGTGGCGAAGCGCACTATGACCAGTTGGGAAAGGTCGCCGAGACCGTCTTCTTAACCAGGACCACGTCGGACTGGGAAGCCGTGTTCGAGGAGGCGGGAGTACCCGCGGCAACCGTGAAGTTCCCAATCGAGCTCCTCGACGATCCGCAAATCGAAGCAAACCGGATGCTCACCGACATCGAGCACCCGAAACTCGGGCGAATTCGCGCGATGGCGCCGCCTCTTGGGCTCGACCGCGACGGGTTTCAAACTGTCGGCGCAACTCCGCAGTTCGCGACCGAGACACGGTCGATCCTGAACGAACTCGGATTCGACAACGCGAGCATCGACGAACTGGTGGCAGACGGAGTCACCCGCGAGGCCTAGAATCCGCCCCATCGGAGTTCCGGATGGAACGCCGAAACCTGGAGGTTCCGCCCATGAAACCAGGCCGATGGCTACTGCGACTGTTCGGAGGGCGACTTGGTGAGCTCGAAGAGCTGCGCACAATCCAGGAACAGGCGGCCCTCCTCGATCTGCCCGTGGAACGCGAATTCTCCGGACAATCAGTCCTCTTCCGAACAATTGAAGCGACCGACGCCGAACGCATTCTAAAGTTCGCGCGTTCGCTCCCTGAACACGACCTGCTGTTCCTCCGTCGAGACATCACGCAGCCGGCAGAGGTCGAGGCATGGCTGGCCGATGTCGCTTCCGGTTCGTACACGACGGTGGTCGCGCTCGTTGGCGAAAAGCTCGTTGGCTATGCGACGGTCGCCCAGGATGGCATGACATGGACGCGCCACGTCGGGGAACTCCGGCTCCTCGTGGCCCCGGAGATGCGTGGCGTCGGCCTCGGGACGCTGATGATCGAGCAGGCCTTCGCGATGGCCCGCGATCGTGGTCTGCTGAAGCTCGTGGCCCAGATGACAGTCGACCAGGAGGGCGCGATTAAGGGCTTCGAACGGCTCGGCTTCGAACAGGAAGCCGTCCTCAAACGACACGTGATGGACCGCGATGGCGCGCTCCACGACCTCCAGGTCATGGCATTCGACGTCGAAGAGTTCGGCCAACGCCTCACCCGGGAACGCCTCGCCGCCGCGGCCTCCGCAGGCAGCTTCGGCGCGCCCTACTAGGTTTTGCGCACTGCGCGGTTCACCCCGCGAACAGGCGCGTTCAGCGTGAGACGCGCCGTTTGGGGCAGGAAGCAGGTCTTGTCGTCGCAGGCCTGGTAGCGCACTTCGACCTCGAACTGAACCGACTCCGCCTGGTGTTCAGACGATAGAAGAGGCACTTCGATTTCGACATCGCCCTCGAAGACGAAGAACTGTTCGCTCAGTCCCTCGACCTTGAACGGCTTCGTCGCTGGATAGACGGCTTCGCCGACCTCCACCGTCTCAGGGCCCTGAACTGTGACCGTGGTCGGTATGTATCCGGCAGGGATCGGTTGGCCATAGACGTGCAGCCCGGACCGCAGGTCGATCCGAACAAGAATGGCCGTCTTCTGCTGGAAGGTCAGAGTCGGCGACGCAAGAATCGCGGAGATTCCTGCCTCATCTTTTGCCGCCGGATGTCCCGAAGTGTCGACAGGCAGAGCGAGCCCATCGTGGAAGACGATCTCAGGCGCTTCGCGCTCCTGGTAGCGGCGATTGAAGAACTTCGCCGTCACGCGGCCCGCTTCGTCGGTGAGGTACGAGCCAGGGAACGGCAACCCGTAAAGCGGCTCGTCCGGGTCAATCAGCGTGCTCAGGATGCCGAAGGATCGAATCACGGCGGAATCAGCGTCGGAGAGCACCGGGTAGGTGATCCCATGTTCGCTCGTGAACGCGGAAATGACTTCCACCGGCTCTGGCGAAACCGCGATAACGCGGACACCTGCGGCTTCGAAATCGCTCAATCGTCGTTGCAACTCCACGAGTTGCGTTCTACAGAACGGTCACCACGATGTGGCGCGAATGAAGGCAACATAGGCCCTCCGTCCGTCGCCGGACCCACCAAATTGGACGCTGTTCCCGAATTGGTCCGACAACGTCGCTGCCGGTAACAGTTCGCCCACCGCCGGTCCGGTCGGAAAGTCATCCGTCTCGGGGTTGCGCATCGGCGGGCGCGGGCGTTCTGTCGCGTCTTGAGTCATCTGCGTTCCTCGTGGGAGTGAGTCAGTAGATGGTAGTGAATCGCGACGGCCCTGTCGCTTAGGCCCCGGAGTGGTCTTAGGCGCGCGAGCGAAGCCCATAGATTGAGGTGTGTTCGATCGTGGCGCAGACATCGCCGCCATCTTCGGTGACGACCACGTTGAAGGTGACGTACTTGTCGCCGTTGCGCTCGAACGTCTTCAACACTTCGCCCGAGACTGTGGCCTTCGTCCCTACCGGCGGACACTTCTGAATCGTCAGTTCGGACGAGGTGTGGACGCCGGCTTCGTAGTGGAATGTCCCGTGAATTAATCGTCCATAGGCACCCAGGTACATTCCCGGAGGCACGGTCAGTCCGCCTTCCTGCATGTACGGTTCGATGGGTTCGCCGCTGCGATCGAGATACTGATCGATTGCAGCCCGGTCGTACACAACTTCATAGGGCGTCAACGGCGTTCCCGGCTGTGCGTTCTGTTCGTTCATCTCCGGCAGTTCCACTGCATCACCTGCTTTCAGAAATCAATGCGCGCCATCACGTTGGCGGACTAGACCCGGCAGGTCGCCTGCGCGAACGCGGCCACCACGTTTTCCGAGTCAATCACCTTGAGCTCAATAGTTACCGTGTTGCCGTTCTCGGGGCTGGGCGCTTCGACAACGGTGCCTTCGACGGTGACCTCAGCGCCCTCATAGACGGGCCGGCGCAGGCGACCTTTATAGGTCGACCCGCTCGCCTGCCAACGTGGGCCGAACTCATGCTGCATAAGCCTGCTCATGTACCCGAGAACGGTGACACCGGGCACGAGCCCGCCGCGGTATCCCATTTGGCGGGCCTTCTCATCGTCATGAATGCTGCCCTTCGATTCTGCCGCGCTGTTCTTCGGCAGTATCTTGAGTGGACCGAGTTTCGTCTCGAGTTCGGTGGGAATCGGCACGGGAAGCTCCTTCTGAGGCGGCCGCTCGGGAATCGCGCGGTACTGGTTCTGGAATACTCAGGATCGCTGGCTCCGCCCGTCAACCCACGCTTTTCGCCGTACGCGTTCGAAAATTCCGTAGATAAGTTAAGAACACCAGGAACGTTAACGTCCTCTGACATTTTCGATTAGTATCCCCGAACCCATAACTCGGCTCGTTTCCAACGAGTTTCCCGGAGGCTCCCATGAGGATTGAAGCGCTTCGATCGTTTGTCACGCTGGTACGGGCCGGCTCATATGCGGCCACCGCCGACGAGCTGTTCATGAGTTCGACCACAATCCACGGACAAATCCGCGCCCTGGAACAAGAGCTGGGCACGACGCTCCTTAGCTTCCACGGTCGCGACTTGCACCTGACCGGAGCCGGCAGCCGGCTGCTTCTCTTCGCAGAGCGGACGCTGGAGGAACGCACGAAGCTCGACGACGACATCTCCGGCGTGCGCCGGCGCAGCGCTGCGAAATTACGAATTGCGAGTCTCCACGGGCCGAGTGTTCACATCCTTCCCGCCGCTATCCGCGCATACCGCGAACTGGGGAACGACGTGGTGGTATCGGTCACAACGTCGAACATCGGTAGCGGGCTTGCATCGCTCAGCTCCGGGCAAGCCGACATCGCCATTCTGAACGACCTCCACACGGATGAGGTTCCGGGCGGATACGCCGTGACCTCGGTGTATGAAGACAACCTCGCGATGATCATTCGCGCGGAAGACTACGAATCCCCCGACATTGACCTGCTGTCGAAGTACCCGGTCGCGACGCAGAGTTCAACGAGTGCTTACCGCAAATACCTCGAACAGTGGTCGCGCTCGGTCAATGTTCCAGTAGACGGCGCCTTCGAACACTCGTCGTTCGACGGCGTCCTCGCGTACGTGTTGCAGGGCAAATGCATCGGCATGGTGGCGGGCTATGTCGCCAGGGACCCCGGGCTCACCGGTCGCATCCGGGTATTGAACCTGCCCGACTTCTACCTGAAGCGGAAGGTTATTGCGGCACACGCGATACGCCCCGATCCAATCGTCGCGGACTTCCTCCAGTTCCTGCACGACTTCTACCTTCCACAGTCTGAAATGCGGCCGAACGACTCGACAGAGTTGGCCGATTCGAAATTTTCGTAGGGCGCTTACCTCAAACTCATCTGGCATAGCGGTCTCCTCCGCTGGTAGAACAAGGTCGAGTGCGGCGCACAAACAACGCCGCACGTGGAGGGGATTCCATGAAATCAAGCCAAATTTCGCGACGACGAGCACTCCAGGGCCTCGGCGGAGGCGCTGCGCTTATCGGCAGCACTGCGCTCTTCGGGGGTTGCGGCGACGATGATGACGACGACAGCGGCGCCAATCCGACGGGTCCTGCCGCCACCGTCGACACCCGCGCAACGCCAGTACCCAGCGTAGTCGCCAAAAAGGGCGGCACGCTCAAGGTCGCACTCAGCGGCGACCCAACTGGCCTCGACCCGAGCACCTCTCGCGGTGGAAATGACCACCACTGGCTCTACAGCATCTTCGACAACCTCGTGGACAACGACCCGAAGTTCCAGACGTCCGCCGCACTGGCGACAAAGTGGGAAGTTGTTGACGACCTGACCGTGAAGTTCACGGTCCCCTCGATGGCTCACACGTACCACGACGGTACGAAGGCGAGCATCGATGACATCAAGTACACCATCGAACGCCACCTCGACCCGGCGACGAAGTCGTTCGCGGCGGGTTCGCTCAGCAGTGTCGATAAGGTCGAACTTCCCGACGCCAACACCGTCGTGTTCAAGCTGAAGACCATCACCGCATCGCTCTACAGCATTCTTGGCGACCGCGCCGGCATGATCATGTCCAAGACGCCGACGGAAGCCGCCGGCGCCGACTTCACGAATAAGCCAATCGGCTCTGGCCCATTCAAGCTCGATTCATGGGCTGTCGATGCGAGCTTGAAGATGTCGAAGTTCGCCGACTACCGCATCAAGGACTACCCGTACCTCGACGCGATGGACATCCAGATCGTCCCGAACTCGTCAGTCCAGTTCGCGAACCTTCGCAGCGGCAACGCCGACCTGATCTTCGTGGATGCCAAGGACGTTGACGCGGCGAAGTCGGATTCAGCGATCCAGTTCGTTCAGTACCCGGGAACCGGCTACACCCAGGTCAACATCAACATCTCGCAGGCGCCGATCAACGACATTCGTGTTCGCCAGGCGATGACCTATTCGCTCAATCGAAAGGCCATCCTTGATGGCATCTACTTCGGCGTCGGTACGCTCGCCAACGGGCCGATCACACCGGCCAGCTGGGCCTACAACGAGAGCCTCAAGCCCATCGAAGAAGACATTCAGAAGGCCAAGCAACTCCTCTCGGCTGCTGGCCACCCGGATGGCATCACCTTCGATTTCCTCATCACTGCCTCCGAAATCAACACGCCGCTTTCCGCGATGCTCCAATCGCAGTGGGCCCGGGCGGGCATCAACGTCAACATCGTCGTCCGCACCGCGGAGCAGTCAACCGTGGAGTACCGCGACCAGAAGTTCCCGATGTTCCTCACAGGATTCTCAGGCCGCGCCGACCCCGACCTGACGATCTTCGACAACTTCCACAGCAAGGGCGCCTTCAACCGCGCATCCTTCAATAAGAGCTACACGCCAGAAGAGAGCCAGGTCTCGCTCGACGCCAAGATCGAGAAGGGCCGGCAGATCTACGACCAGGCCCAGCGAAAGGTGATCTACGACGACATCCAGAAGCAGATCGCCGAGAACGCCCATGGCATCTTCTTCACCCACACTTCCAACCTCGTCGGCATGAGCAAGCGACTTCGCGGGTTCACGCCGTACGGAGACGGCAAACTTCGCCTGCACGAGCTCTGGCTCGACGCGTGAGCGGGTACATCGTCCGGCGATTGCTCAACGCGATCCCGGTCCTGATTTTCGTCTCGCTGATGGTCTTCGCTCTGACAAACGTCATGAGCGGAGACCCGGTCGAGGCGATCTCGGGAGGGTCCGAGGCGACGTTGACGCCAGAGGCCATCCAGCAACTGCGCGAAGAACTCGGGCTTACCGACCCGCTTCCCGTCCAGTACCTGCGATGGCTCGGAAATGCCGTGCGCGGCGACCTCGGGACATCGATAACGAACAATCGGCCGGTTACGGAGGTCCTCCGTACCCGGCTGCCCACGACACTTCAGCTTGCGGTGGTCGCCTGGCTCATCGCCGTCGCCATTTCGCTACCACTGGGAATTCTCGCCGGGGTGAAGCGGAACACCTGGATCGACCACGTTGCCACGATGATCGCCCTCGGCGGCGTGGCTATGCCGTCGTTCTGGATGGGATTGATGTTCATCCTCGTCTTCGGCGTGTGGTGGCAAGTCTTCCCACCTTCCGGGTTCGTTTCGATATTCGATGACCCGATTCAGGCCGCGCGCTATCTCGCCTTGCCGGCACTGACGCTCGGGCTCCACCAGACCGGGTCACTCACCCGGCAAATGCGTTCGAGCATGGTCGAAGTCCTGAGCCAGGACTACGTCCGCACGGCTCGGGCGAAAGGCCTCAGGGAGCAGCGCGTGATCATCATGCACGGCATGCGAAACGCGATGCTCCCGGTACTGACCGTGCTCGGATTGCAGGCGGGGGCGCTCGTCGGCGGCACCGTGGTCATTGAGCAAGTCTTCGCCATCCCCGGAATGGGGCGGCTCGCCCTTACAGCAGTCTTCGCCCAGGACATTCCGGTCATCCAGGGGGTAGTGCTTGTGGCGGCAATTGCCGTTCTCGGAGCGAACCTGTTGACCGACCTGACCTATGGAATCTTCGACCCGAGGATCCGTTATGGCCGTTGATGCGCAAACGCTTTCTGCCTACAGCCTTACGGCGACCCCGAGTCTCTGGACCCGGCTCCGGCGGACTGCGGCCCGGGCACCAATCGGCACGGGAGCCTTGGTCGTTATTCTCATCCTGGCGCTGATGGCAGTGGCTGCCCCGGTTTTCGCGCCGTACGACCCGCAAGAACAGGACTACAACCAGCTCCTCCAGTCACCAAGCGTGGAGCATCCCTTTGGGACCGACCGAATCGGCCGGGACCTGCTGAGCAGAATCATTTACGGGACACGCGTCTCGTTCATGGTTGGGGTAGTCGCGGTAGGTGTAGCCCTGGCGATCGGTGCTCCCCTTGGCCTGATCGCCGGCTACTTCCGCGGCGTCACCGACGAAGTCATCATGCGGATCCTCGATGCGTTCATCGCGTTTCCGGGCATCATTTTCGCCCTGGCCATCGTCTCAGTGTTGGGATCGAGTCTGACGAATGTGATGCTGGCAATCGGAATATCCTCTGTGCCGCTGTTTGCCCGTCTGACGCGGAGCCAGGTCCTCTCGCTTCGCCAGTCTGATTACGTACTCGCGGCATCCTCCGCAGGAGCATCCGACCTCCGGGTCATGTTCCGGCACATCATGCCCAACGCCACCTCTCCGCTGATCGTCCAGGCAACGCTTGGGCTTGGATTCGCCGTGCTGGCGGAAGCCGGCCTTGGCTACCTCGGCGTTGGCGTTCAGCCCCCAACGCCAACCTGGGGCAGCGACCTCAACCAGGGCTCCCCGCTCCTCGAGCGGGCACCGTGGCTGTCGATTGCTCCCGGGATGGCGATTTTCATTCTCGTCCTCGCTTTCAACCTCCTCGGAGACGCACTTCGAGACCAACTCGACCCGCGAACGCGAAAGGCCTAAGCCCCGCGAAACGCGAGTCCGCAATCATTTCGAACGGAGAAGCTTCAATGGCTGAGGCACCGCTCGCGGGCATTCGTGTGCTCGCGATGGAACAGGCTGTGGCGCTGCCGGTAGGCACCAGGCATCTTGCCGATATGGGAGCGGAGGTCATTCGCGTCCAGTCGCATGCACGGCGCGTCCCGCCCCTCACCGAAATCGACCTGACGAGAAACAAGCGCCAACTCGCTCTCGACCTGACCGTCGAGGGCGCCCGGGAGGCGTTCCTTCGGGTTGCCGCGAACTGCGACGTGGTGGCGCACAACTACACGCCCCGCGTTGTGCGCCAGTTCGGCATCGACTACGAAGCAGTCCGAAAAGTGAATCCCGAGGTCATTTATGTCTCACTCACCGGGTTCGGGACTACTGGGCCGTGGGGCGAACGCCCGCTGTTCGGGCCGGGCGCCGAAGCGGTCTCGGGACACAACCTCCTCATCGGAGACCCGGACGGTTGGCCGGGCCGACCCGGAACGATCGTGTACGCCGACACGAATTGCGGCCTCAACGCCGCTTTCGCAGTGTTGGCCGCCCTCGATGAACGGGACCGTACCGGCCACGGGCAGCACATCGATGTCTCGCTCTACGAAACCTCCGTCTTCCAGCTCGGCCCGGTTCTGACCGAATTGCAGTTCGGCGCTGAGCCACGAAGAGTCGCGAACGACGACGCCACTTTTGCAATTCACGGCGTTTTCGATTGCAAGGGCACCGACCGCCACGTCGCAATCGCAGCGAGAATCGGACCAGGTAGCTGCGCTCGCGGTCGCGCTCGGAATCCCGACCGCCACCGATGCGGCAATTTCGGCCGCCGTTGCAGAACGCGACGCCACCGCCGTAGCCGAAATGCTCCAGGCCGCCGGGATTGCGGCCAGTGTCGTCAGCGATGCTTCGGATATAGCCGAGGACGCGCACTTCTGGGCGCGAGGGTTCTTCGGCACCGTTCAACGGACCAGTCCCGGAGTTGAACCCGGAGAGTATCCGCACATCGGGCCTGCATGGGGCCACGGCCCTGTGGTGCCGATCGAAGAGTCCCGCCCCGTCGGAGCAGATAGCGCGGAGATACTCGCCGAACTCGGCGGTTACTCGCCGGACGAGATCGCAGACCTGTTCAGCCGAGGCGCGACCGGGGAAACCGTAGCCTCCGGCTCCGTTCCTCGGCGCAACCCGAGGGCGGAAGAAATCCGAGTGGAGCGCGGAGAGCTGTCGCGCGTCGACGAGTCGCACGACGCATGGCAGGCCGTTGCCGCCTCCGTTGGTGGCCGAGCATGACCAGTTCGCGCAGAGTTCTCGACGTCAGCACCGGAGTTGGAGCGGCCTATGCCGCAAGACTGCTCGCCGACGTTGGCTGGGACGTCGTCAAATACGAACCGCCGGGCGGCAATCCTCTACGGCATGCAGGCCTCGCGCTGGGGCGGCGGTATCGGTGGCGCGTTTGTCTTTGCGAACGCCGGCAAGCGCGGCGTCTCCGTCGAATTCGGCCGACTGGAGGGCCTCGCGGCCGCGGCGGACGTAGTCATCGGAGACTTTTCGCCCTCGGCCCTTGTAGCAATGGCCCTCCCCCCGGATGCATACCAGAGATTCCGTCCGCGTCAGGCGGTGGTCTCGGTCTCGCCGTTCGGCATCACCGGTCCCAAGGCTAATTGGGCTTCCGCTGAGATCGTGGTTCAAGCGGCGAGCGGCCTCATGTTCCTCACTGGCGAGCACGACCAACCACCGATGCAGTTGCCGCCCTACCAGGGCGAAATCACGGGAGGCGTCGCCGGTGCGTCCGCCGCGCTGCTCGCTGTTCTTTCCTCACGCAAGGATGGAGCGGTGCATCGCGCGGACGTGTCCCTCGTCGAGGCGCTCGCCGTGCAAACCCCGGCGCAGGTTAGCCAGTACGTCTATCACGGGACGGTCGCCCGGCGCGAGGCTCGCATCAAGGGTGGCCTGCGCATGGTTCCCGCGAGCGACCGATTCGTCTATTGCGCCCCGGGCGCTGTTTCCAGCATGCGCATGGATGGCATCGCCGTCCTGCTCGACGTGCCGCAACTCGCCGAAGAACGTTTCCAGACCGCTGAAGGCCGAATGGAGAACTACGACGAGTTCGTGGAACTCTTCGTTCCGCCATTCCAAAACCGAACCGCGCAGGAGTGGTTCGAGCGCGCCGAAGCGATGCATATGACTTTCGCACTCGTCCAGACGCTCGATGAGTTGTTCGACTGCCCGCACCTCAATGCCCGCGAATTCTGGCGTGAGACATCATTCGCCGGACAGCCGATTCGAATCCCCGACCGCCCATTCCGATCCGTCGGAGGAGCGCAACCGAGCACCCGTCCCGCCCTCGGCGACACCGGGCGCCGATACAGCCGAAGTCCTCGAAGAGTGGCTAAGTCTTAAACAAGAAGGAGCACGAACCTGATGCCCGAAACCAAGGATGTCGTCGAAAACAAGTTCATCGCGTGGATGGAGAACCCAAACGACCCCACGCTGCGAAATGCTATTCACGCCGCAGACGGCGCACGCCAGTACGGGTTTCAGGCGGCCCTCGTCGGAGGCGTCACCGTGTACGGCTGGTGCGTGCCGACCCTGATGGAAGCCGCCGGAGAGGCGTGGTTGGACGAGGGCTGGGCCGAAGTCTATTTCCGCCGCCCAACCTACCCGAACGATGAAATGACCATCCACGCGGAACGCAACGACGACAACTGGACGTTCAATGCCCAAAAGCAGACCGGCGAAACGTGCATCCGTGGCGAGTTCGGACTCGGCAAAGCGCCCTGGCTCGACACGCTCACTCGCTCTTCTCACCTCGAAGCCGATCCGGAACCCGAGAAAAAGGAGTGGCTCACGCTGGAAAACGCACCAGTTGGCAAGGACATTTTGACTCTGCCGGTGAACATTTCGGTCGAAGAAGCGCACGAAATCGCCCGGGACAAACTGCGAACCACCGACCCGCTCTTCACAGGCGACCAGCCCCTTATCCACCCCATGACCATCGCCCGCCAGATGATGACCCTCCTGAACTACTCCTACGATTACGGTCGTCCCTCAATTCACGTGAGTACGCACGTCCAGCACCTGGGCCGGGTTCCCGCCGGCCAGGAGCTTCGACTCACCGGCCACTTCGTGAACGCGTACGAGCAGAAGGGCCACCACTACTCTGTTTTCGACGGGACACTCATCGACAAGGACGACAAAGAACTCGCCCGAATCCGCCACACGAACATCATCAAGGTGGCGAAACGAGAGAACGCCTAGCGGTGCCGTCGTCGAAGCTGACTTGCCATGTGGCGTTCCGACACTCGGACGTCGCTCGGTTCAGGCCGCAAGGTCAGCTTCGACGAATACGCGTGTCGCCGCACAGCCGTCCGGGCCAAGCGTGTTCTGCGTCTCGGTAACCCGGACGGGATATCTGGTTCCCGAATCTGTTTCCATGGAAACGAGGTCGCCTTCGCAAAGGTCGACGAACGCCCCGAGAGTGAATTCCCCAGTCCATGATTGGCCGCTCACCGGTGGAAGGTCACTGGAACCTTCGATAGCGGCACCAAGGCACACAAGCCTGCAACCGGCATCCGATTGATCCATCTCTCTAACAACATCGGCAGAACCTCAAGGCCGAATTAGGATCAGAGGACGGTATCCTCATTGTTGTGAACGAAGTCCCGGCACTGACCCCGCATGAGCGACGTCTTCGCCGGGCCCTGATCGCCGTGTCCGTCTTCGCCGCCGTGCTTACCATCCTGGCGGGTGCCGTTTTGATGGTCGTCTTCCGCTACGTCCTGCCCACAAAGCCGGACCCGTTCACACGCGGGCCATACGTGGTCGAGGTGGGGACCACGACTGCTACGCTGCGATGGAACGTGAAGGGCGATGTCCCCGTCGAGATTGTCGCCACGACGCCCGACGGGCGGACAATCAGCAGCACCGACGGCCACCTGACTGGTCTCGAACCCGGCGCCCGCCAGGGTTGGGTGGCTGTCATCAACGGCCAGGCGCGGGCCGCCGGCACGATCACGACTGCGCCGGTGGACCCGAGCGCCACGGTCCGGTTCACGGCGTTCGGAGACTTCGGTGCGGGCGGCGAGGACGAGCGCGCAGTCGGCCGCGTCGCGGCCGCCCAGGACCCGGCGTTCACGGTGGTTCCCGGAGACAACGTCTACTTGTTCGCCGCACCGCCGTTTTTCGACCGCAACGTCTTCGCGCCGATGCGCGCTCTACTGGCGCAGGGACCATTCATCTCCACCCTGGGGGAGCACGACCTTACCTTCCGGGGAGGCCGGGACATCGCAGACGCGCTGGGATTGCCGAACGGCGGCGACCGTTATGTGTTCGACTATGGCCCGCTGCGGTTCGTCGTGCTCGGCCTTGAAGCGGATGATGCCGACGTTCCGTTCGTCCGCGACGAGCTCGCGCGGCCAGGCGCCCGCCACGTCTACCTCGTGGTCCACCGGCCGCCCGCCCCGGGCAATCCTGTGCTGGCCATCGCCAGGGACAAAGTGACCGCGGTCATTGCCGGGCACAACCACCGGTACGAACGCCGCGTCATTGATGGCGTGCTCACGCTCACGGTTGGCACGGGCGGCGCTCCGCGAAACCCCGATGAGAGTCTGACGCCCCGCTCCGACGACGCTCTCGTCTCGCTTGCGACGTATGGGCTGCTGCGTGTGGACGACGGCCCCGATGGTGCGGTCATAACGTTCCTTGACTCGAGTGGAAGGGTCCGCGACAGCGTGACGGTGCCTTGATGCGAGTAACCGGTGTAATGCTCGCCGTCTCCGGCGCTGTGGGGGCCATCGTTGTGCCCGTTCTCGGGCTGCCTGGAGCGTTTCCGGTCCTCATGGCTGCCGCTCTTGTGCTCTGGATTGGGGGTACGGCGACCGCCGCATCGTGCGTGGCGCCCCCTCGGCCCCTGGCCGGACTCGCGGCGCTGACAGCCGCGCTCCTGGCCTGGCCACTGGTGCTCTTCTACGGACTCGCGCCGCTCTGGGGTGCCCTGGCCGCGACCTCCGGCGTGATGCTAATCGTGAAGTCGAGCGGCAGTCACCGAAGCCTTCGCGGATCACGCTCGAACTAACGCCGCCGGATGAGCGTATAGCCCTGGCTGCCGCGCGAAGGGTCGGCGAGGAGAAGTGGCTGGCATCGACTGTTCCACCGCAGCGACACTGAGACCAGCAGTCATACGGCGCGATTAGCTCAGTTGGTCAGAGCACCTGCTTTACACGCACCCATGCGGATACGGCCTAGCACCACGAGTGGTGACGGCGAGCGAAACGCGCAACATTATCGGGTGAGTTTTCTCCCAACTGGCCGCTCCGCTGGCTCGTCATGGTGTGCTGTCGTGGCTGCCGTCGGGAGTTGGTCAGCGGGGGATACCTACGAGCGGGCACCTGTCCAGTCACAATGAGCGTTCACCCGGTCTTCAGGAACGCCTAACTAACATGCGTGCAAGGTGAATGATGTTTTAGGTGTTTGGCCAACTCTGATGCTCCACAGTGGGCCACTGCCCAGCCCGTTTCGCCATTTCTACGAGGTCCAAAACCTGCTCCACCATGTCACGAATGTCGTGGCAGGCGAGATAGCGGTCCTCGCGATACTCGAAAACCTGCGAGGGAACGACGTTCCGCCGCTGCTACCGCGTCGAACGTTAAATAGTCCCTGCCGGAAGGGCGAAATAGGAATGTCCGCTCCCGGGACTTCCGGGTCTTGAGAAAGAAAATTGCAGCTCGCTCCGTAGCGTTGGAGCGCCGCGAAGAGTATCCGTAGGCTGAAGAGCGACGAACACGTCAAAGCTTCTTGGCAATCTTCATTTCCTCTCGGAGGAAGGCTACCGTTTGGGGAAAGGTAACCTCGGTTACAGGAAATAGCACCACGGTGTCAGATACGATTCGATCCACTCAGCGATCTCAACCCTCTTTATGAAATCTCGAAAGTAAGCCTTGTCTTCACTACAGAAGCCCTGCACCAAATACCAAGAAAGACGTTCCCACTTCGACCAGCCGCCCTCCAGTGACTACCTAGCCATGCGGCGCCGCTGGCCGTCGGCCTGCGCCAAAGCCGCGCGACCGGCGGTAGTAAGATGTAGTCGGGCACGACCTTCAGTCGACGTACCCCGCGCGCACCAATTGAGCCACGGCGATCCAATTCTCAGGGTCACCATGAATGAATTCCTCTAACTCGGCGAGCGACATCGAACCTGTCTCCATTAATCTCCCTAGGATGTCCCCAGCTATCTGCCGCTGCATGGCTGCCAGTCGATGGAATAGAGGGACGCCCGCCAGGATTGCTTCGGAAGTAATGTCGTTGACCGCATCAGACGTGGCGCTAGGCTCACCTGGGGTGACGACATACGTCTCATATGTCGTATTCGACCATGCCAACGGAACCCCACTACGGAGTTCGGCGGTTGACGGGAAACTCAAACGCTGGGTTGGTCACTTCACGCCCTCGCTGTCAGCTTCTATTTCGTCACCCTCGAATCGCCTAAACACCTCGTTCGAACGCTTCTTATTCACCTGCTCTTCGATCGCTTTTGCAAGCCCTTCGGCCACTGCGAAAGGCAGACGCACACGCAGCAATCTGCGGGAACGCCGGGTATATGCCTTGTTTCATCCATTCTTCCAATGCGTCTTTGTCGCCAGATGAAGCCAACACAGCGAAGTCAATCACCAACTCTTCCAGTTCTGCCCGACTCTGGCATAGTTGGAATAGGATCCGGCGATATTCTGGAACCTCGCCAGCAATCTCCGCTTTCGCCATCTTGTATTCCACGCCCGTGCTGTCACGTCGAACTTGTGGCTTCGAGGCCATTTGCCGTCTCTGATCTGAGGGCATCTTGAAATCCGAATCTCCGTCTGGATACGATATCTTACATGCATCGCCCTTTCTGACTGTAGCACCTCGTTCGACAATGTTTGAATGGAATAGGGCTCGGCGCATCCCCAAAACGTTAACCTTGAGAGTTCCGAACTAGGTCCGTAGAGCGCGAGTGCGGGATCGCGCTTCTACGCGGCGAGCAGGTCCGCCCATGGGGATTGGTGGTAGCGACCCCTTGAGCCTGGCCCGCGTAACCCGGCGTAGGGGTGTCGTTCCCAGGTTTGAGATCGAACGACCAAGGAATCGCCATCGCAAGAAATGCCGGCGGCTTTCCCAGGCCGTCCCCTCAATCGACTGTTCCACCGCAGGACACGAAACTAGCAGTCATACGGGCGATTAGCTCAGTTGGTCAGAGCACCTGCTTTACACGCAGGGGGTCGGGGGTTCGAGCCCCTCATCGCCCACCACCATTTCCTTTTGTCAGTTCAGGAAAATGGTGACGTAGATCCACATCTTGCCGTCACGTACCGCTGCCACCCCGACTGAGCTGAACCGCTCTTCGAGGATGTTGGCGCGATGTCCGGGGCTGTTCATCAGCCCGTCGAACGCCGCCGCCACCGTCTTCGTTTCCAGGTAGTTGTTCCGCGCCAGGTTCTCCCCCGCCAGACGGTAGCGAATGCCACGCGCCGCAAGCTCAGAGAACGCGCTCTCGCCATCCGGCGCGTAGTGGTCGAAGTAGCCGTTCTCTACAAGGTTGGCAGCGCGGGCATACCCGACTTCCTCCAACGACGCATCCCATTCGAGCGGTTCCAGGCCTTGGTCCCGGCGGGCGCTGTTCATGAGGTCGAACAGTTGGTGTGCCTTGTCTGACGCGCGTGGGAGTTCCACCGGCTGCTCGACGTTCGATGGCAACGACTGGACCGCGGAAGCCGGCGCGGCCGTGATTGGCTGGGCCGGTGCCTGCGTCGGCGTAGCGACCACCTGGGCCACTGCGGCCAAGATTTCTGGCGTCGCGGTCGGCGTGGGCGCAACCGGGGTCGCTTCCGGTGTCGCTTCGGTGACAACTGTCGGAGAGACGTTGGAAGGCCCAGATGAAGCGGTCTCGGGTGCCGATATTTCAGGGGCAGGGAACTGCTCAACCGCGTTAGTTGCCATTGGCAGCTCCGCAAAAGCAAGCCCCGCCAGTGAGCAAAGCATGCCCACTGCAAGGAGCCACGAGAACGGCTTCGAATTCGGCATACCTCTAATTTCGACGGCCCAGGCTGATTGGAACATTGGGGTTGCCACTGATGGGGGAGTTAATCCGCATGCACGCAACAACAGAGAGGCACTCTCCCGGGCTTCCGCCACTCGTTGGCACCCGCATCGTCGTCATTTCGCAGGGTCTCGAACGTTCGCATGACCGTGCTCGCGGTCTCGAAGAGTTCGGATACCGGGTTCTCCCCGTGGGCGACCCCGGCGCCTCGAGCTTCGCGACCCCGCTGGACCAGGCTGACGCCATCATCGTGGACCTCGGCCGAGAACTCGCATTCCCGGGTGACGTTGTTGCCCGCGTCCGCCAGGACTCATCCGCGCCGATCATCGTCGTCGGATGCGCGGGCACCTTCGCCGAGCTCCTACGCTGCTACGAAGCCGGTGCCGACGACTACTGCCGCCCCAAGGCCGCAACCGAAGAGATCGACCTGCGCCTGCGCGCCGTCTTCCGACGCATGCAGATGGAAGCTCCCGAGGAGCGCCACACCTCCATGCCCGACGTCCTCCGCATCGGCGAAATCGTCATCGACCCGGGCAGCCAGCAGGTAACCAAGGCGGGCGTCCTCGTGCCGCTTTCGCCCACCGAGTTCCGCCTGCTCGCAACCATGGCCGAACACCCCGGCGAAGTCATTCCATCCAAGGCCCTCATCGCGCGCGTCTGGGGCAACCAGTACGCCGGCGAGACGCACTACCTGCGCCTCTACGTGCGATACCTCCGCCAGAAGCTGGAAGACGACCCGAGCAATCCGGTCTACATCGTCAATCGCTGGGGTTCGGGCTACTCGCTCGATGAGCCCCGTCGCACGGCGGCACGCGCCGGGTAGACGCCCGCCCCTATCCTCGACACAATCGGCCCCCAACAACTCTGGGGGCCGCTTCTTTGTCCGACACACCGCACAGCATCCTTCGCAGCTCGCTCAAGTCCATGCACCAGCTCCTCGACAAGGCCGTCGAAGATATGACCGCCGAGCAGCTGAACTTCCGCCCGCAGGAAGGCGGCGTCAGCGGCTTCTTCAGCCTCTGGCACTACGTCCGCACCGAAGACAACATCATCAACTTCGTCACCCAGCGAAAGCCCACCGTCTGGCTCGAAGGCAACTACAACGAGACCTTCGAACTGCCCCGCAACAGCCAGGGCACCGGCATGACCGAAGACGAAGCCAACGCCGTCCAGATCCACGACGTCGCGAAGTGGCACGAGTACCAGCAGGGCGTCTGGGCCGCCACCGACGCCTACCTCGCCGACATGTCACCGGACCAGTTCAACGAACGCCGCGTGACCATCAAGCCGCTCGGCGAGATGTCCCTCTGGAACGGCATCTACGGCATCTGCCTCAGCCACGGCTACCGCCACGTCGGCGAAATCGAGTACGTCCGCGGCGTACAGGGCCTCGGCGGCCTGACGATCTAGGCACTACTTCGGGAACAGCGGCGCATCCGTGCCCATGACCACGTAGTCGTCGATCTTCCGGAAGCCCATCGCTTCGTACACCGGGAAGCCGAGCACCGTCGCCTCGAGGCAGGCGCCGGTGGCCCCTGCCCGCTCCCCGGCTTCGATAGCGGCCGCCGTAAGCGCCGACCCGAAGCCCCGCTTGCGGAAGTCGGGGGCGACGTAGACGTTGTGGACCGCGACCAGTTCGCCCTGGACCATCCCCATCGAGCGCGCGACCGGCCGCCCTTCGAGCATGCCGAGATGCAGCGTCACCCCCGGCATCGTCAGCGACCGTTCGACCATCGCGCGCTGGAACTCCTGGTCCGAGTACTCATCCCGGTCGACCGAACAGTAGGCGAGGACGTCGGCTTCGGATTCGACCCGCCGCAGTTCGAGCGGCAAGTGCGCCGGGAACGACGTCGGCAGCGGATGCAGGATCATCGCCGGCTCGCGGTACTTGAAGACGAAGCCTTCGACCATCGCCGCGGCGAGCAGCGGCCCATCGACCGAAGCGCGCAGGTCGACGCGGGCGTTGATCCCTCGGTAGGCGAACCAGTTCATCGCCTCGCGGAAGGCCGCCGCCGGGCTGGCGACCGGTTCGACCACGACGGCGATGTTGAATTCGGAGACGCCAAGGCCGGCATCGACACAGAGCCACGGGCCGACGCGTTCGGCCGCGCCACCATCGCCAAGTGCCGTAATACGCCCAAGTGCGTGAATGTAGAGCGCGTGGACATCGTCGCGAGTAGGTTCGGCCACGCTGGGCATGCTACCGTTGAAGGACTCAAGGGATAATCCCAGACCAACGCTCGGAGGAACTGCCCAATGGACGAACCGAACGAGGCCTCGGTAAAGAAAATGTGGAACTACGCGGAGAAATTCGCGGAGAAGTCTGGCACCCACCTCCACCCCGACCGCTTCATCACCGAAGGCGTGGTCCTCGGCCTGGCATCGAACATCGACAAGTTCGGCCGCCCACTCTGCCCCTGCAACTTCTACCCCTCCAAGGACGAGAACGGCAACTGGCCCGAAGGCCTCTACCAGCCGCGCGAAGAAGAAGTGAAGCGCCGCGACTGGATCTGCGCCTGCGACGAGATGCAGGTCTTCAAGTACTGCCACTGCCTCCTCTTCGTGAACGAAGAGGGCCTCCCTATCACCGAATACCTCCCCGAAGACCACGAAGGCCGCGACATCTACGGCCTCGTCACCGACCCAACCCCCGACAAGGGCCGCGCCCTGGGCAAGGCACTAGCGCGCCAAAAGGAAGAAAAAGAGGGCAGCTAGGGCCGGCCATTCGCTGTTGGCCGTTAGCCGTTAGCCGTTGGCAGTTGGTCCTCAGCCGTAGGTCGTAAGTCTTTGGCGTCCCTCATCCCCCTCCCCTTGCCCCGCGACGGGAGAAGGGAGACGTGCCCGCACACGAACACAAGGCGCGACTGATAAGGAGCGCTACACGTTGGGTCGGACGTCAGCCGCATCGCCATCGCTACCAACCTTTCCTCTTTCCTCTTTCCTCTTTCCTCTTTCCTCTTTCTCTCTTCTTTTTTTCTTCTTTCCTCTTTCCTCTTTCCTCTTTCCTCTCTCTTTCCTCTTTCCTCTTTCCTCTTTCCATGGCCAGCGTCGATCACCACACCCGCTCGCCATCCCCCATGCTCCCGCGCCGGAAACACCCGCCCTCGCCCGACCAACCGCCAACCCCACCCCTGTCCCACCCCGACTGGAACCGCGCACGTCAGTAAGCGGATCGCCTCCCCACCACTCAGCCACCCCTCCCACCACCCACAAAATCCAAGGCGCGCACGCCAGTAAGCGCTACACCTCCCCGATACCGACCCCGCAAGACACGGAACTCCCGAACGTCAGAGGCGCGACCTGAAGGTCGCGCTCGGTTCACCCCGGCCAAGTGCCGCACCACCAGCAACCCGGCAGCCGACGAGAACACCAAAGCGCCGAACGCTAGGAATGCACTACCGGTCCCTGCCGCACCCGTCGTTATTTGGATCAACGACTCTCCCAACGTTTGGGTAAGCAAATGAACGAATCGTCAGCCCGCACCCGGATCGAAGTTCCGCCCGTTCGGCGTGCTCAAGATTCTGATCGCTCGACCCTGGTCGACATGATGGTTCGGGCGTTCGATGACGATCCGCTGGCGAACTGGATGATCCCCCAGGACCGGCGCCGCAGCTGGAGATTCAGGCGCTACTTCGAAGCCGAGCTGGAACGAAGCCTCAAGCATGGGGTTGTTGAAACATGCGGCCTCGGGCTTGGCGCCGCGTTCTTCACCGTACCGGGCGCTGCGAGGATGGGGTTCAGGCTCTCGCTGCGGACCGAATGGGCCATGATGCAGGCAATCGGGCCAGACCGACATGAACGGGTGAACCGAAACCTCCGCCCCGCGTTCGATTCCGACCCCACCGGACCGCATTGGGGCCTGTCGGCAATTGGAGTCGAACCGATCCTCCAGGGACAAGGCATCGGGGGACTCCTCCTGGCCCGGGTGCTCGACGAATGCGATCGCACAGGAACGGCAGCCAGCCTCCTCTGCTCAAAAGCGAAAAACGTCCCGTTCTACGAGCGTCATGGATACAGCGCGATTCGGGAACACGAAATCCCCGACAACGGCCCCCGCGTCTGGCGAATGTGGCGCGAACCGGGCGGCGCCCCTCCCTCGGGATAAACACATCCCCTCGCCCGGGACCAACGGGACTCGGGAGAGGGGCCGGGGGTGAGGGCCGCGCCGCCAACCCTCCGAAAACGATCACCCCCACCCCAAAATCCATCTCCCCTCGCCCGCGACCAACGGGAAGTCGGGAGAGGGGCCGGGGGCGAGGGCTTCGCCGCCAACCCTCCGACAACCATCGAACCTAAACTGCACATCCCGGCCCTCACCCCCCAACCCCCTCTCCCGACTTCGCTTCACTGCGCGGGCGAGGGGGAGCCACGCTGATAGAATTCGGCGCCATGGATGCCCGGCCCAGGCGCTACTTGGACAACATTCCCGCAGCCCGCGTACTGCGGCGCCCCATGACGAACTCTGAAACGATCCTCTGGGAAACGCTGCGAGACAGACGGCTCTTGGGACTGAAGTTTCGCAGGCAACACGCTGTAGGACGTTTCGTCCTCGACTTCTACTGCGCCGAGCTGCGCCTCGCCATCGAAGTCGATGGAGGCATCCATCTCGACCCGGAGCAAGCGAACGCCGACCGGCTCCGCCAGGCCGAGATTGAAGAGAACGGTATACGCTTCGTCCGCCTAACCGCAGACCAGGTCGAACACGACATCAACGGCACCACCGCGCAACTCATCGAATCAATCAACAACCTCACCCCGCCTGACCACACTACGTCGCGCAAGCAAAGTCCTTGGCCGAATGAGTCGGCCTGAGAAGCCGGAACCCCGGCACAAACATCTCCCCTCGCCCGCGACCAACAGGAAGTCGGGAGAGGCGTCGGGGGTGAGGGCAACGCCGCCAACCCAAATCCTACGATCGAACAGAAACCCAAAAACCTCAGCCCAGAACCGGCACAAACTACTCCCCTCGCCCGCGACCAACGGAAGTCGGGAGAGGCGTCGGGGGTGAGGGCAACGCCGCCAACCCGCCAAAAACAATCAACCGCAACCGCACATCATCTCCCCTCGCCCGCGACCAACGGAAGTCGGGAGAGGGGCCGGGGGTGAGGGCACGATCGCCGAACCCGGCCACCCAGCCGATGCCATCGATTTCGCATGGTCTTCTCCCTGGATCCCAGCGACGCGAACTGTCGGCCGATACTATCGTTTTCCTGGGCGACCATCTGCGACAAACCGAGGCTGAAGAAATCGGCTTTCGAGTCGTCCCTTTCACGCACCCAACAAGTCGAGCGTACGTGGAAGAAACCGTCGGCGTAGCGCCACTACAAACGTTCAACTCCCTCTCCCGTACCGCCGGAGCCGGAGCCAGAGGACTGTAGCCCCCATCGCGCCAACCACCCCTTCCACCTCGCACCCGCCCCACCACACCCTCCGCACATGACCTCCCAGCACACCTTCAACCTTCTCACCCGAATCTGGCTCGGCCTCGGCTGGCTCCAGCCCGGCCAACCCCTCCACGAAGCCAAGATCCCCCAGGACCTCCTCGATACCCAACCCGCCATCGCCGAAATCATCGAAGAACACCGCCACCACAATCCCCACGCATCCGAAACCTCCCCTCTCCCAAGCCTGGGAGAGGGGACGGGGGTGAGGGCGACCGGCCAACCTCCCCTTCAGGCCGAAGGCCAACAAGGGTCCTCAAACCACCACCACGCACTGGAAGGCTCCCTTCTCCCAGACGTGGGAGAGAGGCCGGGGGTGAGGGCCGTCGCCGCCACCGAAATTCGCACTTCGAACTTCGAACTTCCCCAGCCCCAATCCGAAATCCAAAATCCGAGATCCGAAATGGCGTTTGCGACACCATCTGTCAGTCCACTCGAACCTGAACACCCTGGTCGACCTGAATCTAATTCCGCCCCAAACGAAACGAAAAAACGTAGCCGCGCCCACTGCCGCGGACTCACCAAAATCGGCAACCCCTGCTACGCCTACCGGATGCACGGCGGCGACCTCTGCGCCCTCCACAACGCCAAAGCCATCAACGAAGCCGACTGGGAACGCACCGCCGACCAGTTCGAACCCGCCGCCGTCGCCGAATCCAAAACCTCCGTCGTCGACCTCGAACTCCTCCCCGTCCAGCTCACCGACAACGCCAGCCTCCGCGCATTCACCGAAGGCGTCATCCGCCTCGAACTCTCAGGAACCCTCCCGGCCAACACCAGCCGCCGCATCGCCAGCTACCTCCGCATCGCCCAGCGCACACTCCCCACGGCACACGAACGGGGACCCGAACCGCAGCCTGAAGAACACCAGGGACGCATCACCTGCTTCGTCCAGGCCGCACCGCAGCTCCGCCACCGCCTCGAAAACCAGGACATCCGCCAGCGCGACCTCGACGTCGAACAAGCCGGCCGCAAGCGAGAAGCCATACTCCGCATGAACCGCCAGTACGCCCCAACCCCAATCACCCGCCCGCCCAAACTCCCAAGCCTCCGCGCCCTAATGAAGTACTGACCAGCCCTCTCCCACCCACACAAACAACAGGCGCGACTGCCAAGGAGCGCTGCCAATTGCATCCCCCGCCCGCGTCCAGCAACCAGGTCACCCTTGGGAACCGTTCGGCGACGCGACCCACGTGCGGGCCCAACGTGTAGCGCTCCTTATCAGTCGCGCCTTGTGTCGGTGTGGTTGGGAGCAATTGCGTCGGTGTTGTCGGGTCACCCAACAGCGCCCACCAGTCCCCTCACCAACGCATCCAACAGGCGCGACTGCCAAGGAGCGCTGCCAATTCCATCCCCCTCCCGCGTCCAGCAACCAGGTCACCCTTGGGAACCGTTCGGCGACGCGACCCACGCCGGACCCAACGTGTAGCACTCCTTATCAGTCGCGCCTTGTGTTTGTGTGGTTGGGAGCAATTGCGTCGGTGTTGTCGGGTCACCCAACAGCGCCCACCGTTCCCTCACCCACGGAAACAACAGGCGCGACTGCCAAGGAGCGCTGCCAATTGCATCCCCCGCCCGCGTCCAGCAACCAGGTCACCCTTGGGAACCGTTCGGCGACGCGACCGACGTCGGGCCAACGTGTAGCGCTCCTTATCAGTCGCGCCTTGTGTTTGTGTGGTTGGGAGCAATTGCGTCGGTGTTGTCGGGCTCACCCTAACAGCGCCCACAGTTCCCTCACCAACGCATCCAACAGGCGCGACTGCCAAGGAGCGCTGCCAAGATTGCATCCCCCGCCCGCGTCCAGCAACCAGGTCGCCCTTGGGAAGCGTTCGGCGATGCGACGCACGCCGGACCCAACGTGTAGCGCTCCTTATCAGTCACGCCTTGTGATGGTGCGGTCGGGCCTGTCGCTCCAGTGGTGAACAAGCCACGCCGATTCGGCCTCGTAGTCCACCCATCGCCAGGACTCGTCTCCCTTCTCCCGTCGCGGGAGAAGGGGCAGGGGATGAGGGATTACTGATCCCCTGTCACCCACGGAAACAACAGGCGCGACTGACAAGGAGCGCTGGGATTTGCATTCAGTGTTGGGATACAGCCCCGCTTCCTGCCGGGCGCGGCTCGGATTTCGGTCGCGGGCGAGCCGGGTTGCTGGCAGTGCGGCATTTGGCCGGGGTGAACCGAGCGCGACCTCCCGGTCGCGCCTCTGACGTTCGGGGTTGCGAATGCTGTGTCCTAGTGGTGGCGGTGTCGGAGAGGTGTAGCGCTTACTGGCGTGCGCGCCCTGGGGTTTGGGCGTGGTGGGGGGAGTCGTTGCGCCGGGCGGGGGTACGGGAGTTTCCGGCGCGGGCGCATGAGGTTTGGTGAGCGGGTGAGGTGATCGAAGCGGGCCTTAGACGAGAGGAAAGAGGAAAGAGAAAAGAGAAAAGAGGAAAGAGGAAAGAGCCGGGCTGCGCACTGGCCCTCCCGGGCCCAGCGGGGGCTGAGCCCCGCGACTCCATGGGCCAATGGCTAACGGCCAACGGCCAACGGCCAATCGCCAACAGCTAACGGCCAACCGCGGAAACCGCGCCCGCGCGTTCTCGCTCATCACTTGCTCAACCCCAGTGCCTGCAGCTCGCCCGAGGCATCGAGGCGGGAAGGGCGAGTCCCCTTTCCCGTCCCCACACCGGGCGGTGACGTACCCTCTGGGAATCCCCCGGAGGTCGCATGAACGAGTACCAGCACTACCTCGTCCAGGAATTCGCCGACGAGTACAACGAAGGCCACATGACGCGTCGCCAGCTGCTGCGGCGGGCGGTCCTCATCATGGGAAGCGTCCCGGCGGGCATGGCGGCGCTCGCGGCGGTCGGTTGCGGCGGCGATGACGACGACGAAGCGGCGGACGCGGCAAACACGCCTGAGCCACCAACGGAGAGCGCCAGCAGGACGGCGGCGGCGCCTAGCGCAGCGCCAACCGGCACGAACGACAGCGTCCAGACCAGCGATGTGAAGTTCAAAGGTCCGGGCAGCGACCTGCTGGGCTATCTCGCGCGGCCGCCGGGTTCCGGTCCATATCCGGGCATCGTCATCATCCACGAGAACCGCGGTCTGAATGACCACACGAAGGACATCGCGCGGCGTTACGCGGCCGAGGGCTTCGTCGGGCTGGCCGTGGACCTCGCTTCGCGCGCGGGCGGCTCGAAGCCGGACGCATCGGCGAACACCGGCGTCCTCGGCAGCGCGGCCATCCCGGACCTCATCGCCGACATGAAGGCGTACGTGGATTACCTGAAGGTGCTGGACGGCGTGAAGCCCGGCGGCGTTGGCGTGACCGGGTTCTGCTTCGGCGGCGGCTACTACGTTCGACACGGCGGTCGAGGCCAGCGACGTCAAGGCAGCCGTCCCGTACTACGGCACCTGCCGGCAGATAGAGAAGCTGGCGTCCACGCAGGCGGCGGTGCTCGTTATGTACGGCGCGCTCGACACCCGAATCACGGGGCAGGCGGACGCGGTGAAGGCGTCGCTCGCGAAGAACTCGCGGCCGTCGCAGGTGGAGATCTACTCGGGCGCGAACCACGCGTTCTTCAACGACACGGGGGGCAGCTACAACGAGGCAGCGGCGAAGGACGCCTGGACGAAGACGCTGGCGTGGTTCCGGGAGTACGTTTAGGCGTTCGAGAGGAAAGAGGAGCTACGAGTCGAAGTAGTAGCGGAAGCCGACGGAACTTGGCGCGAACCCGAGGTGTTCGTAAAAGCCGTGGGCGTCGTTCTCGCGTGAACGGCGCTGGTTGCCGCTCTGGAGCTGGACTTTGTAGCAACCTGCTTCGCGGGCGAGGCGAAGGCACTCCTCGATGAGGGCGCGGCCCACGCCGGAGCCACGAACTGCAGAATCGGTGACCATGTTTTCTACCTGTGCCCATGGTTCCGAGTTGTGGGTGAGGTTTGGGACGATAACGAGGGTTACGGTGCCGACCACTTCAGTTGATTCGGCGACGAGGAGGTGCATGGTTGACGTGCCGAGGATTCGGCGGAGCGCGGCGGTGGCGCGAGTGCGGTCGGCGCCGACGTTGCCCGAATTGAGCTGTTCGTAGAGGGCAAGAAGGGCATCCACGTCGTCCGCGGATGCCCTTCGAATGGCTATTGGAGGCACAGAGGTCAGGCGGCGCCGGCTGCGGCGACGGCCTTCTGAGCCGCTTCGAACAGTTCGGTGGCGCGGATGAGCGGAAGGCCGCTCTCTTCGACCAACTTCTCGCCTTCGGCGAGGTTCGTGCCGATGAGGCGCATGACTACCGGGACTTCGATTTTCATCTGCTGGTGAGCCATGATGACGCCCTGCGCGATGATGTCGACGCGGGCCATGCCGCCGAAGATGTTCACGAGGATCGCCTTCACTGAAGGGTCCTCGAGGATGACCTGGAGGGCACTGACGACGCGTTGCGGGTCGTTCACGGTGCCGATGTCGAGGAAGTTGGCTGGTTCGCCGCCCGCGAGCTTGATGGTGTCCATGGTCGCCATGGCGAGGCCGGCACCGTTGACGACGCAGCCGATGTTGCCATCGAGCTTGATGAAGTTCGCGACGCCGAGTTCCTGCGCTTTGATTTCGAGCGGATCTTCTTCGTCCTTGTCGCGGAGGGCTTCGAGGTCCTTGTGGCGGTAGAGGGCGTTGTCATCGATCGTGAGCTTGGCATCGACGGCTACGACGCGGCCGTCTTCGGTGACGGCGAGCGGGTTGATTTCGACGAGGCTCGCGTCGGTGGCCATGAGCGTCTTGTAGAGGCCCTGGACGACTTTGCCGAACTGATCGGCCTGGTCGCCGGTGAGGCCGAGGCGGGCGGCAAGGGTGCGGCCCACATAGGGCTCGTAGCCCGAGGACGGGTTCACAGCCACCCGGATGATTGCATCGGGGTTGGTGTGGGCGACGACTTCGATCTCCTGGCCGCCTTCGGCCGAAGCCATGATGAGCGGGGTGCCCTGCATGCCATCGATGATGGCCGCGAGGTAATACTCCTTGGCAATGTCGGTCTGTTCAGCGACCAGGACATTCTTCACGAGCTTGCCTTCGGACCCGGTCTGAATGGAGACCAGGTACTTGCCGAGGATTGCAGACGCCGCAGCCTCGGCCTCTTCGACGGTATCGGCGAGGCGGACGCCACCGATGCGGTCGCCCTTCACCTTGCCGGAATTGTTTTCCGGGTCGGTGGTGAGCTTGTGGTACATGTCGGCGGTTTCGGATTGGGCGACGAGCCGGCCCTTACCGCGCCCACCGGCATGGATCTGTGCTTTGACGACGACCTTGCCGCCAAGCTCCTGGGCGATGGCTTTAGCTTCGGCGGGAGTCGATGCGACCCTGCCGGCGGTGGTTGCGACACCGTTCTGGGCGAGCAAGTCTCGCGCCTGATATTCGTGAAGTTTCATTGAGTGCTCCGGGGGAGTTGTGCGCGAGGGACTTTAGCGCGGAGGCGGCTTAGCAGATAGCGAAACTGGCGGAGAGGGGGAGATTCGAACTCCCGGTGACTTTCGCCACGGCCGTTTTCAAGACGGCTACAATAAACCACTCTGCCACCTCTCCGTCGGCTATTTTAACGGCTTGTGGAGTCACGCGCAGTTAGCACTCTTGACGTGTGAGTGCTAAACCGGGCACGATTCAGAATGAGATCCAAGCGCGAATGCGGCGCCAGTCGAGGTTCCTTTGCCTACGTATGAATACCAATGCAAGTCCTGCAAAGCAGTTTACGAACTGCGCCAGGGCTTCGACGCCGAGACGACGCACAAGTGCGAGGAGTGCGGCAAGGGCATCGCGAAGCGCGTGCTCTACGCCCCGCCGGTAGTATTCAAGGGTGGCGGCTGGTACGCGACGGACAGTCGCAGCAAGAGTTCCGCGATGACCGACTCGGATTCGAAATCGGATTCTGACTCGAAATCGAGCGAAACGAAGTCCGACACCGACAGCAAGAAGTCGAATTCCGAGAGCAAGAAGACCGATTCGTCGAGTTCGAGCGCCTCGGAGAGTCCAGCGGCAACCTAAGTTATTTGAGGAAAGCCAAACCTATTCGAGAAGGTTTGGCCCGCCTATACTCGGCCAATGCCAAGAAGCGGGTCGAGGGCGTCCCAGACCACAGTCAGCGGAGATACCCGCGGACGAATACTCGAAACAGCGCGAACCCTTTTCGCCGACAACGGATATTCCGGCACCTCCGTGCGACTTATTGCTCGAGAACTCGGACTCAGCGATCCGGCGGTGTATTACCACTTCTCTTCGAAGCAACACCTCTTCGAAGCACTCCTCGATGAGCCGGACTACGGCGTCATGCCATTGGATATTCAGCCCCTCAACCGAGAGAACGTCATCGAACAGGTCGTCCATATGTTCGCGTGGTGGGGCGAGCACCCCGAACTCGCGCGGATGCTGCTTCGAGAACAGCTGGCTGGCGAGGAATCCAGCGTGGCGTTCATGCTGAGGAGCGAATCCTGGTGGCACGACGGTGTCACACTGCCACTTCGCAAACTCATCGGACCGATTGGAGACAGGGTCTCCGACACACTCTTCGACCTCTACCTCGGCGTGTTTTGGGACTCTGTGCTGTCGTTTGGCGACCGTTTCAGCGAATCTGCCGGGCAGCCATACTTCCAACGCCGGTTACGAAAGATGATTGATCTTGCGATTCCCGGCGACCGGCTCGGGAACGGCGGATGACCGAGTATCAAGACCGGACTTCTGGTAGATCCGGCGACGAAACCCGACGCAAGATTGTCGAGGCTGCGCGCGGCCTGTTTGGCACTGAAGGCTTCGACGGGACAACCGTGCGGCAGATAGCGAACGCCGTGGGCCTGACGGACGCCGCACTCTATTACCACTTCAAAAGCAAGCGAGAGATCCTTAGGGCCATCTGGGAACTGCCGATCGAAGGCGGTATTGGCCGGCTTCGTGCGAAAACGGCGTTCACGGCCAAGCAGCTCGACGCACTCACCGACAATGTCATCGATTTCTCAGTCGCGAACGACCACATCCTGCGGCTTATGTCGCGAGAGATCTTGAGTGGCGACGAGACGGCGCTTGCGCTTCGCCAGGAGAACCGGGCGGTTTGGCGGCAGACGCTGTACGAAAGCTTCCTGACCGTGGTTGACCCAGAAGAAGCCGATGTCCGAAGTGAGGCAGTCATGGCATTCCTAACGGGCTCGAACATGAGGACTCAGATGGCCACAGGCCCCGACTTCGCGAGGGTGGCTGCCACGGAAGAGTTTCGCGACCGGTTGCGTCAGGGCGTTCGCAGACTGGCACGCCTCGAAGAAGCCCAGGCCACCTGAGCATGCGGGCTGTCATCCAGCGGGTTTCGCTGGCGAAGGTTTCGGTGGGCGGCGAGACAGTCGGCCAGATTGGATCCGGACTCCTCGTCTTGCTTGGCGTCGCGAAGGGCGATTCGGTCGAACAGTGCCGCAAGCTGGCGGCGAAGACGGTAGCCCTCCGCATCTTTGAAGACGATGACGAGAAGATGAACCTCGATGTCGCGGCGATCGGAGGCGAAGTTCTCTGCGTCAGCCAGTTCACGCTTTACGGAGATGCACGGCGCGGAAACCGGCCCTCATTCGAGCGCGCCGCCCCCGGCGGTGAGGCCGAACCTCTCTACGAAGCCTTCTGCGAAGAGATCGAGAAGGCAGGAATCGTGGTCCGACGAGGCCGTTTTGGCGCCGATATGCAAGTGGAACTCGTGAACGATGGCCCGGTTACGGTCATACTCGACACTGACGAACTCGAACAGCCGAGGCGCGCCTGACACAGGCGAGTCCGCCTCGCCCCGTTTTCGATTACATCCAGCCGCGGAGCCGTACACCATGCGCATGAGCAAAATGATGCTGAAGACGCTGCGAGAACCGCCGTCGGAAGCTGAACTGGCCAGCCACAAGCTGCTGCTGAGGGCGGGACTCGTGACGAGCTTCGCGGCCGGACTCTACGCATTCACGCCGCTCGGGTGGAAGGTGCTCCGAAAGCTCGAAGGGATTATCCGCGAGGAGATGGACGGCATCGGCGCGCAGGAAGTGCGACTGCCGGAACTCAACCCGATCGAACTGTGGGAACAATCCGGACGTGCCGACAGCATGGGGCAGACATTGTTCCGCCTTGCTGACCGCAAAGAACGAGGGTTCGTCCTCGGCCCAACCCACGAAGAAGGCATGAGTTTCCTCGCGTCGCGCCACATCCAGAGCTACCGCGACATGCCGGTCACCCTCTACCAGATCGAAACCAAGTTCCGAGACGAACAGCGACCGCGCGGCGGCCTCGTGAGATTGCGCGAGTTCACGATGAAGGACGCGTACAGCTTCGACACCGGCTGGGACACGCTCGACGTGTCCTACGCGGCGGCATACGACGCATACGTCCGCATTTTCGCGCGGGCTGGAGTACCGGTGATCCCGGTCGCCGCAGACTCTGGAGCCATCGGCGGCAAGGAGAGCCAGGAGTTCGTCTATCTGACCGAGGACGGCGAAGACGAAGTGCTGCTTTGCCCCGGATGCGGCTACGCAGCCAACGCCGAGAAGGCAGAATTCACACCACCGCCCGCAATCCCCGCGGAGCAACTGCCGGTCGAGAAAGTGGCGACTCCAGATCAGCGAACCATCGCCGACCTCGCGAAGTTCCTTGGCGTTGAAGAGCGCCAAACCGTGAAAGCTGTGTTCTACAAAGTAGATGGAGAGCCGGTGTTCGTTGCAATTCGCGGCGACCTCGACGTGAACGAAATCAAGCTCCAGAACACGCTCAAAGCCAAGGATGTCGACCCGATGGATGAGGCCATGGTCAAGCGACTGGGCCTCGTCGCGGGGTCGGCTTCGGCAGTGGGCCTCGTCGGTATGAAAGTCGTCGCGGACGTGAGCGCGACCGAAGCGACAAACCTGGTCGCCGGCGCGAATGAAGACGGATTCCATCTCCTCAATACGAACCACGGCCGCGATTGGAAAGCCGACGTGGTCGCGAACATCGCGCTGGCGCGCGCGGGCGACGCCTGCGCCACCTGCGGGACGGCCCTCGAGGTAAAGCGCGGGATGGAGATGGGCCACGTCTTCAAGCTGGGGACCCTCTACTCCGAATCAATCGGCGTGAACTACCTCGACGAGGCCGGAGAACGGCATCCGTGCGTGATGGGCTGCTACGGCATCGGAGTCGAGCGAATGCTCGCTGCGGTGATCGAAGCCAACCACGATGACAACGGCATCATCTGGCCGAACGAAGTGGCGCCGTTCGATGTCCACGCAGTTGTGTTGAACCTTGACCAGGAAGCGGTCGTGGCGGCGTTGGAAGATCTAGAAACGAGCCTGGCAAAGGCCGGGCTCTCGGTGCTCGTCGACGACCGGCCCGATTCCGCAGGGATCAAGTTCAAAGATGCGGATCTGTTGGGAATGCCGACCCGGCTGACGCTGGGGCCGCGATCGCTCGAGAAGGGCGGGGTCGAAGTCCGTGACAGGACGACCGGTGAGATGAACGTGGTACCGATAGCGGAAGTCGCCGCGACGATTCGTAACAGAAGCTAAGGGACTCTGCCGCCGCGTTTCGTATACTGACTGGCACAATCTGACGCGCCTTCGCGCTTGAGGACCAAATGCCAGAAACCAAACCACAGCAGCCATCGCTGTTCTCCAACGAGGCGCTCGCCGCACTCTCTCGCTCGCTTCACGGGTGGGAAGAAGGCCCGCTGGCGAAGACCCTTCAGCGTCAGCCAGAACGCATTGACGCTTTCGGCACGAGTTCCCAGCCGGTGGAATCGGCTGTACACGCCGCTCGACATCGCCGGACTGGACTACGAGCGCGACCTTGGCTTCCCTGGCGAATATCCGTTCACGCGCGGTGTGCAGCCGACGATGTATCGCGGACGCTTCTGGACGATGCGCCAGTACGCCGGTTTCGGGACGGCGGAAGAATCGAACGAAAAGTTCCGCTACCTGCTAAGCCAGGGTCAGACCGGCCTTTCAGTGGCCTTCGACCTTCCCAGCCAGCTCGGCTACGACTCGGACGACCCGATGGCTATCGCCGAGGTCGGCCAGGTCGGGGTTGCGATCGACTCCCTGTACGACATGGAGACGCTGTTCGCAGACATTCCGCTGGACAAGGTCTCGACGAGCATGACCATCAACGCCCCGGCGGCCGTGATGCTCGCGATGTACGTGGCGGCTGGCGAGAAGCAGGGCGTAAGCCCTGAGAAGCTCAACGGGACCGTGCAGAACGACGTGCTCAAGGAGTATGTCGCCCGCGGCACGTACATCTTCCCGCCGGGGCCGAGCGTCCGACTGGCGGCGGACATCATGGCGTACTGCGCCAAAAACGTGCCTCAGTGGAACACGATCTCTGTCAGCGGCTATCACATCCGTGACGCCGGTTCGACGGCGGCGCAAGAGATTGGCTTTTCGTTCGCGAACGCTCGCGCCTATATCGAGGCGGCACTCGAACGCGGCCTGGATATCGACGAGTTCGCGCCGCGCATCTCGTGGATCTTCAACACGCACAACAACTTCTTCGAAGAGGTCGCTAAGTACCGGGCGCTGCGACGCCTCTGGGCGCGAATGCTGAAGGAGCGCTACGGCGCCAAGGACGCGCGGTCGATGATGTTGCGAACGCACACGCAGACCGGCGGCAGCACGCTGATGGCGCAGCAGCCTGAGAACAACATCGTCCGGGCCGCGATTCAATCGCTGGCGGCGGTAATCGGCGGGGTGCAGAGCATTGCGCTCAGCTGTTTCGACGAGGCGCTTGCGCTGCCGACGAACGACGCACAACGGATCGCGCTGCGTACGCAGCAGGTCATCGCGCACGAAACCGGAGTGACCGACACCATCGACCCGATGGCGGGCAGCTACTTCGTTGAATACCTGACGAACGAGCTCGAGCGGCAGGCCCAGGAGTACATGGACAAGATCGACGGCATGGGCGGCTCGGTCGCCGCGATCGAGACGGGCTGGATGCAGAACCAGATTGCCGAAGCCAGCTGGAAGTACCAGCAGGAAGTCGACGAAAAGCGCGAGATTATCGTTGGCGTGAACGACTACAACGACGACGCCGAGCAGCGGCCGTCGATCTTCTCAGTAGATAAGCGGCTCGTGGATCACCAGTTGCAGCGGCTCGCCCATCACCGCAAAGAGCGGGACCAGGCGAAAGTGACGTCGACGCTGGAAGCGCTGAAGGCGACCTGCGCAGGCACGGGCAACCTGATGCCGCCGATCCTCGACGCGGTGCGCGCATATGCGACGCTCGGCGAGATCTGCGGGGCTATGCGCGAAGTGTTCGGGGAGTACCGGGCGCCGACGGTTATCTAGGCGTCAGCGAACAGCCGGTCGAGCTCGGCGATGGCGGCCTGGGCCTCTTCGCGGCTTTCGGCACGACCGAGAAGGACCTGGGCGACGGCTTCTACCGCGTCGGCGAGTTCGGAGTCGGTCGTTCGTAGAGCGTCGTGGGCGTCTTCGGCCGAGGCATCCTTGGCCCAGTGAGGGCGAACTGCGTCGGAGACAAAGGCACCGCCGAGCACTTCGATACGCTGTTCGTGCGTGAGTCCGGCGGCATCGAGCAAGCCGCAGACGAGGGCGCTGAGCTGGTCTGTTGTCGCTCCATCGGAGCGAGCCAGCATGCGCGCGAGAGCGCTTGCACGGGCGGCCGCGTACTGTGCCCTGTCCATCGATCGACTCCGAACCCCTGCCACCGACATCTTACACCATCCGAGCACCTGATATAGTCCCTTAGCAATTGCGCCGGGCTGTTCCAATGGCTCTCTGACGCCATTCTCGCCACAATCGCGACAATTCGTGTCGCGTTTCGTCAGAGTCCCAGGATTTTGTGCAGATCTTGCTTCGCTTCGAAGATGCGAGCCCAGGCGTCGCCTCGTTCAGCGACGAGCGGCGGGACGGTATCAAGGGTGAAGTCGGCCGCTTTCACTTTGCCGACTTCGTCCCAACGAAGTGGCATCGAGACCGGAGCGCCCGGCTTCGCCCGAGGTGAATAAGCAACCGCGAGGTTCTTGTGGCGCGCGTTCTGGTTGGCATCGAGAAAGACCTTGCCCGTGCGCTTCTTCGTATCCCACTCCATCGTGACGTCTTTCCCGCGGCGCGAAAGGATCTCCATGCAGACGGTGTTGGCGGCCGCACGGATCACGCTGTACTGCAGATTCCGGACGATCGGCACGTAGATGTGCAGTCCGGTCGCGCCGGAGGTCTTCACGAAGGACGAGAGGCCGAGCGAGTCGAGGATCTCCTTGAGCGAGAGCGCGACATCGGAGGTTTGAGCGAAGGCGGCTTCGTTCGGCTGCGGCTCATCGCCCTTCTTTTCGTGGCCGGCGTATATGTAGGGGTCGAGGTCGAAGAGGATGAAGTCCGGGTAGTTGAGGACCGACTTCTCAAGGTTTTCGGTCCCGCCAGTGAAGGTTTGCGGGAGCTTGCCGGCGTCGGCGCCGGTGGTGACACGGGCGAGGTGGGCGTGCCACTCGATGTCGGCGAGTTGGCAAAGCCAGAGCAGTGTCGGCAGGTTGTTGCAGAGCAGAAATCGCTGGTCGCCGCCCTCTCCGTCGGAATACATGACGACGGTTTCGACGAACGCTGGGAGGTCTGACTCCCAGTGCTTCTGGTAGAACTTTTTGTCGTGGATGCCGTTCGGGAAGCGAAGCAGGGTGATCGGCCGGTTGCGAATGTGCTGTTCGAGCCACGGCCAGATGGTCGCCGCGTAGACGAGCAGGTCGCGTTTGGCGTGGCCTGGGCCTGACGGGTCGGGCCAGAGCGTCTTGTCGAGATTGGTGACGGCGAGTTCCCAACCCGCACTGCGAATCATCCCTTTGGCTTTGGCCTTCTGGATTTGCTCGACGACCGCTTGCCCTTCGTAGTTCGAGGCCGCCGGCGGCTCGCTGGATTGCACTTCGACTTCGGGAACCTTCGTCGAAGTCAGCCCCTTGAAAATGGG